>NZ_BCXI01000015.1 GCF_001895025.1 Rhodococcus zopfii NBRC 100606 = JCM 9919 | reverse complement strand
CCCTGCCGACAGGGCCTGGCGTCAGGTACAAAGAACGTCCACGCGATTTGCGGTGATTCACATCACACCTGATTGTGACGTGAATTCACGGCTATTTCGTTTCAATGCCGCCGTTCGGGCAGGGGGGATCTGCCGACGGCCGCGCGGAGTAGAAGGGGTTCGGAGGGTTTGTGCGCTCGAGCTGTGGCCGATGTCGCCGACCGGCTCGCCGTTCCTGGCGGACGCATCGCTGGAGTGCATGATCTGACCCAACCGTGTTCAGCTCCACAGAATTCGAACGAGAACCGAGAAAGCAGGAACCTGCACCATGACCATCGCGACCGGCTCCGAGACGTCCACGATGACCGGCAGCACTGCACGTCCGGGTGTGATCAGCACCGCGGAAATCAAGGCTCGAATCGCGGCCATGTTCGGTGACACCGACACCGAGAATCCGGATGCACCCGGCACCCGTCCACGGACGACGCGCTGACCTGTGCCGTACCTGCCTGCAGTCCTCAGTCACCGTCGACCGGTTTGTCGAAGGAGTTGCCCGTGAACCTCAACGTCGTCTTGCTGTTGCTCGTGCTCGTCGGAGGTATCGGCGGCACCATGAGTGTGCAAGCTGCTCTGAACCGTCGCGGTGTCCGGCGCCGTCGAACCCCGGGAGAACTGTTCCACCAGAACGGCTGACGAAGTCACAGCTCTCCTGGACCGGAGTCGGTCCAGGAGGTTCTGCTGTCACGGCATGCGAGAGCTTCGATCCGGGTGTCGTGGTCCGCCACCGGTCGGGGCCACGGTGGCGGGCACCGGGCTGGCGTTGGACGTGATGCGCCGCTAGCGTCGACAGCATGCCCGCGCCCCAACTTCTCGGTGGCCGCTACGAACTGCGGGGCGTGGTGGGCCACGGCGGGATGGGCGAGGTCCGAGACGGTTGGGACACCCGCCTCGACCGGCCGGTGGCGATCAAGTTGCTGCCTCCGGCGCTCGCGGCCCGGCCCGAGATCCGGCTGCGGTTCGAGGCCGAGGCCCGGTTGGCGGCCACTCTCAATCACCCTCACGTGGTCGCCGTCCACGATAGTGGCGAGGCCGCCGGGATCCCCTTCATCGTGATGGAACGGCTGCCCGGACGTACCCTCGCCGACGACCTCACCGGCCGGCCGTTGCCGCAGGAGCGGGTGCGTACGATCCTCATCGAGGTGCTCGACGCTGTCGCCGCCGCTCACGATGCCGGAATTCTCCACCGCGACCTCAAGCCCGGCAACATCCTGTACACGGCCAGTGGTGCCGTCAAGGTGGCCGACTTCGGGATCGCCAAGAGTCTCGGCACCGAACATGCGCTGACCGGAACCGGCGAACTCCTCGGCGCGGTAGCCTACCTCAGCCCCGAGCGACTCGCCGGAAACCCGGCCACCGTCACCGATGACCTCTACGCGGTCGGCGTCCTCGGGTACGAGTCCCTCTGCGGGCACCGTCCTTTCGAGCGGGACAACCCGGCGGCGCTGGCCCGCGCCATCCTCCACGAACCGGCACCTCCCCTGGCCGCCGAGCGAAGTGACGTCGACCCCGCCCTGGCGGCCGCGATCGACCAGGCCCTCGCTCGCGACCCGCGGCGGCGGCACCGCGACGCCCGCGCCATGCTCGCGGCCGTGCGTTTCCGCGGCCCGGAGCCGGTCACCGCTGGAGTACGGTCGCTCACGCGAGAGCTTGCCGCTCCCGTACTGACGCCCGTGTCCGCGCCGGCACCCGAGGGTATGGACCGGAACCCTCACCACGGCCCGGCCCGGGTCCGCGCCCCGGTCGCGGGGGTGCTCGTCGCCGTGGCCCTCATTGCCGTGGCTCTCGCCGCTGTCACCCTCCTCGGCTCCCGGGAGCAGGACGACACCCCACCGCCGGCGGCGGTCCCCACCAGCGCCCCTATCCCCGCCGGCGGCCCTGCCCCCGCGGGCGCCGCCCCGCTCCCGTCGCCGCTTTCGAACGCCCTCGACGAGCTCGATCGGGCGGTGCAGCCGTGACCCGGCGGGCGCTCGGCGCCATCGTCATCGCCCTCACTCTCACGCTCGCCGGGTGCAGCGAGACACCGGAGGCGAGTACCGAATCCGGCCTGCCCGTCCTGCAGGCAGACACCGCGGCGGTGCGCTCGGCGGTCGGCGCCCGGGACGAGGCCGGAAGCACCGACGCCCTGGCCCGGCTCCGCGCGGACGTGATCCGACTCCGCGACAGCAACGCGATCACCGCCGAGCGGGCGGACCGAATCCTCGCCGCCGCAGACGACGTGGAAACCGAACTCGCCGGCTTTTTTCCTCTCGCCACAACCACCGCCGCCGAGACATCCCCCGTTTCCGGCCTTCCGGGCTCGCTCCCGATCCCGACCACCGCGGGTTCGCCGGGACAAGGCCCCGAACCCGATCAGAACAAACCCGACAAGGACAAACCCGGCAAGGACAACCCCGGCAAGGACAACCCCGGCAACGGGAACGGTTGAAACGCGGACGCGACCATCTGACTCCCGGTCGCCGCGGGCCCCGCGTGCGGGGGTACGGCAATCACCCATCTCATGTCCGGCGTACCTGGCCTTGGACGCAGCGGACCTCCACAGGGGTGGTGGCCGAAACCTCCTGGGCTGCAAGCTCGCTGGTCTCCCGGCGACGAATGCCGCGGCAACGCGTGCGGCCCATAGTGATCACGCCGCCGTGCCGGAGCCGCCGCGGGCTGTATCAGGCGCGCGCCGACGGGGTCGGCGGCAGCCCGAACTTCTCGAACAGATCCAGGTCGAAGAACGCGGTCACGTGCACGACCCGGCCGTCGACGACGTCGAGCACCTGCAGCTGGAACGGATGATGCTGCCCGTCCTCGCCGCGCATGTACAACCCGAGCGCGGGTTGCCCGTTCGCGACCGTCGGGATCAGGATCTGGTCGCCGGGACCCTTCGCCGGGCAGTTGACCCGGATCAGCGTGCCGATGTTCTCGGCGCCGCGATACCAGCCGTCGAACGGCGGCATCTCCCAGACGGCCTGTTCGGTGAGCATTCGGACGATCGCGTCGATGTCGTAGTTCTCGAAACCGTCCACCCACCGCTGCACCAGTTCCCGAGTCTCGGCGCTGTCCGGTTCGGCGAGGCCGTCGCGCGTGACCTCGGCGTCGTTGAGCTGCGCGCGGGCCCGTTGCAGCAGGCTGTTGACCGCCGCGGTGGTCGTGCCCAGGGCTGCGGCGACCTCGGATGCCCGCCACTGCAGCACCTCCCGTAGCAGCAGTACCGCGCGTTGCCGCGCCGACAGGTGCTGGAGCGCCGCCACGAATGCCAACCGGATCGAATCGCGCGAGGTGACGATCACGGCCGGATCCGACGGGTCGTCGGAGTGACCGTCGTCGGTGAATGTGCCCGGCATCGGTTCGAGCCACGGTACT
Organism: Rhodococcus zopfii NBRC 100606 = JCM 9919; assembly: GCF_001895025.1. GTDB lineage: Bacteria > Actinomycetota > Actinomycetes > Mycobacteriales > Mycobacteriaceae > Rhodococcus > Rhodococcus zopfii. Next base: position 188,779 of record NZ_BCXI01000015.1, on the reverse strand, counting down.
TCGGGGCGCTGGACCAGGTCGTCCGTCGGATCCGAGCTCGGTGCGCCCAATCCGGTGGGCAGCGGGCGGCGGGAGCGGCCCTCGAGTGCGGTGAGACAGACGTTGGTCGCGATGCGGTGCAGCCACGTCCGCAGTGACGCGCGCTCCCCGAAGTTGTCGTAGCCGCGCCACGCGCGCAGGTACGTCTCCTGCACGAGGTCCTCGGCGTCGTGGATCGACCCGCTCATGCGGTAGCAGTGCGCGAGCAGCTCGCGGCGGTACGGATCCGCGCGGCTCATGAAGTCGGCCTCGCCGGCCCCGTCCGCCGAATCCGGAATGTCCTGTACTACGTCGAGCGCCTGTTCGGTCATGGCCCCTGCCCGCCTCGGTCGACACGAATGTTCTCGGGTACCCGCACGAGGGTAGTCGGCGGCACCGACAGAAACAGCCGTTGCCTTCTGGTGAGCAAACGTGAGCACCCTCAGTTCGCGTCGCCATCAGGCAGCCTCACCTTCCGATGAGGCAGTCCCGGTCCGACCGACCGTGTTGTCGTGCCGGGTTGACGCTTCCTCGCCTGCTGCGTCGACCACTCGCGTAGTCGCGGACTCCTGCATGGCTCCACGTCCGTCCCCACCCGAATCGGTGGCGGCCGAGCTACTCCCGGTACCGGTCCCCGTATCACCCGTGCGGTGGGTCTCGCCGAGGCGGGCGAGGTTGATCGCAGCGTTCCGATCACGATCGATCATCACACCGCAGTGCTCACACACATACATCCGGTCCGCCAGCGTCAGGTTTGGTTTTCGCCTGCCACATCCCGAACACGTCTTACTCGACGGAAAAAAACGGTCGGCTTCGACCACCGTCGAGCCGTACCAGCGGGTCTTGTAGGACAGCATCCGCCGGATCTGCGCCAACGCCGCGTCCGCCAACGCCCGGTTCAGACCCCGTTTGTAGGCCCCGCCCGCCGAACGCATCCCCGACGCGTTCAACGTCTCCACCACGATCACCCGATGGCGTCGCGCCAGCGCGGTGGTGGCCTTGTGCAGCACATCGAGGCGGACCGCCGCAGCATGGGCGTGAGCCCGGCCGATCCGCCGCTGGGTTTTCCGCCACCGATTTGACGGTGTCTGCTTCGTCTTCGTCGCCGGGTCGTACGGACCACGCTGCCGGGCGGCCCTGCGCTGCAGCGCCCGCAACCGAGCCTGAGCGGCAGACAAGGACTTCGGGGCCGAAATCCGGTCGACCTCGCGTCCATCCGGGGTCGCGACCACGATCAGCGAATCCGCTTTCACGCCGACGTCGACACCGACCACCGGCTCACCGAGTCCCACATGCCCCGGTACCTCCACCGTGCGCTGGACCAGCACCTGGAAGGCCACGTGCCATCGACCGGACGAATCCTCAGAGACGGTGGCGGACAGGATCCGGGCGGTGCCGTTCTCGATCCGGCGGGCCAGTTTCCGGGTGGACTCGTGCGTCCTGATCCGCCCCAGCCTCGGGAGGGTGACGTGGTGCCGGTCGGTCTCGACCCGGATCGTCCCGGTGGTGAACCGCACCGACCGCCGCGACCGGGCCGTCTTGTATCGGGGGAACCCGACCGCCTTCCCGGCCCGCTGACCTTTGCGGGACTTCGACCACGCCTCCAATCCCCGGGCCAGCGCATCCAATCCGGTGTTGTAGGCCTCCTTCGAGTTCTCCGCCCACCACGGCGCCACCACGTGTTTGCGGCTGTTCCACGCCTTGCGCAGCCCCGCGAGTGACCAGTTCAACGCGGGCGTCAACTCGTCCTCGGCGAGACCGTAGGTGCGTTCGGCATGCCGCTGGTCCAGCGCCGCTTTCACGGCGGCGAGCATCGTGTTGTGTGCCTTGCGGGCGGCGCCGGCGTGCGAGCGAAACGTCCGTACCTGCGCGGGTGTGGGGTCGAGGGCGAACTTGTATGCCTGCGCCGTCGAGCCGTCCGGAACCTGAAACCGGGCCATCACACAACCTCCGGCTCGGGTACATCCGGTGTGGTGGCGGTGACCGCCCGCATCGAAGTCGGAACCTCGATCATGCCCCGCACCGCATCGTCGTCGGCCACCACGATCCGGCGGCCCTGCGTCGACAGGGCTGCCTTCGGATGCTCGACTGCCGAACCGGCCGGACGGTCGCGGTACTCCACGATGATCATGTTTGCAGAGGGGTCCGACACAAAATCCGCGCGTACGCCACCGGGTCGTCAGGTCGAGGCTCGGCCACCTCGATCCGGATGGGTGTTCGGTGTGCCCGCCGAGCAGGCATCGGCATCGGGGTCCTGCGGGAACCAGCGGTAGGCGGTCTGCGGCTGCATGCCCCGGGTACGCGCTCGCTCGGGCTGCTTCACGCCTTGTGAAATACATACGTTCATGCTTGTTCACGTTTGTTCACAGGATGTCGAGCAGTTAGTAGCCCCTCGAAGTATCTGTGCATGCCGGGTACCGTCCAACACTGCGCAGGACGACGGAGACGCCGGCGCCGGACACGAGGGGATGTCGTGCACGTTGCAGCACAGGTGGGTGACGGGCCGCGCGCCGTCGGTCCGTATGCGGGCGGGCCTCCGCCCGAGGCCTTACAGGTGGACATGCCACCGCTCGACAGGTTCGGTCCGGCCGAACTCGGCCGCGCGGTCGTCGTCGCGGTCGTCATCGTATTTGCCGTGCTGATGAAGGTGCTGGCCTGGCCGCTGCGCCCGGACGGTCGCGGGATCGTCGAGGCGGCCGCCGAGGGTGTCGTCGACGCGTTCGAGATCCTCGGGCCGACGTTCGTGAAGGTCGGTCAGCTCGTCGCGTCGTCGGGTCTGTTCCCGAAGCCCCTCGCCGACGCGTGTCTGCGCTGCCTGGACGACGTACCGCCCGTGCCGGCCGCGAAGGCCCGGGCGGTGCTCGAGGAGGATCTCGGGCACCGCGTCGACGAGTTGTTCGCACAGTTCGACGACACCCCGCTCGCCGCGGCCTCGGTCGCGCAGGTGCACGCGTGCGTGTTGCACGACGGACGCCACGCGGTCGTGAAGATCCAGCGACCCGGTATCCGTCACCGCATGCTCGTCGATCTGCGCGCCGCGTATGCGGGCGCACGGCTGCTGCAGGCGTTCGAATTCTTCCGGATCGCGAACGCCCCGGCGATCATCCGCGACCTGTACGCGGCGACCATGACCGAACTGAACAGTGCCGTCGAGGCGGACCGGCAGTCGCGGTTCCGGGACCGGATCGGCGCGTTCGGCGACAACAAGGACGTCACCACCCCCGAGGTGTACTGGGACTATTGCGGCCCGAGGGTGATCTGCATGGAGCGCCTGTACGGGATTCCGATGGACCGCGTCACCGCCGATCCGGACAGCGACATCGACACGCGCCTGCTGATTCGCCGCGGAGTCAAGGTGTGGATCGAATCGGTCGTGCTGCACGGGCCGTTCCACGGCGACGTCCACGCCGGGAACCTGTGGCTCCTCGACGACGGCCGGCTCGCGCTCCTCGATTTCGGCATCGTCGGTGAGTTGCCGGAACACTGGCGGGCGATCCTGCGGGACCTGTTCCACGCCACCGCCGTCGACGGCGACTTCACCAGCGTTGCCCGCGGGATTCGCGAGCTCGGGTACGGGAACGGGACGGATCTCGACGACGAGTCGCTGGGTGTCGAGGTGGCCGAGGCCCTTGCGCCGCTGCTGGGACGCGAGCTCGGGGAACTGCGGTTGAGCGACCTGATCATGGCGCTGATCCGGCTCGGCAAACGCTGGGGTGTGGCGAGCCCGGAGGAAATGGTGCTGTTCGGCAAGCAGCTCGGCTATTTCGAGCGCTATGCGCGGGCACTGGCGCCGGGGTGGGTGCTCGGCCAGGACCTGTACCTGTTCCGCAACGTCTTCCCGGAGGACATCGCGATAGGCACGGCCGAATCGGGCGTTAGCCTGCCCGACTGATCGACGAGGCTCCCAGCTCTTTACAGTTCGCGCGCTCTCTTCTAATTTTAACGATCGTTCGACTCAAACTTTCGGGAAGGGATCTCCTCGCCATGAGCACTGCGAACGACGTCGTACTCAGCACCCGCGACGGCCACGTCGTCACCTGGACGATCAACCTCCCGGATCTGCGCAACCCCATCTCCGGCGACGACGTCGTCGAGCGCCTCGTCGAACTCGTCGACGAGGCGAACGGCGACGTCGAGACCCGGGTCGTGATCCTCACCGGCGCCGGTAGCGCGTTCTCCGCCGGCGGCAACGTCAAGGACATGGCCGACCGCGCCGGCATGTTCGCCGGCGCGCCGCACGCGCTGCGCGACGGCTACCGGCGCGGCATCCAGCGTCTCCCGAAGGCGATCTACCACTGCGAGGTCCCGATCATCGCCGCCGTCAACGGCCCCGCCGTCGGAGCCGGCTGCGACCTGGCGATGATGTGTGACATGCGGATCGCGTCGAACACCGCGTTCTTCGCGGAGAGCTTCGTCAAGCTCGGCATCATCCCCGGCGACGGTGGCGCGTGGCTCCTGCCCCGCGCGATCGGTGCCGCCCGTGCCGCCGAGATGGCGTTCACCGGCGACCGTGTCGACGCGGCCACCGCCCTCGACTGGGGAATGGTCTCGCGGGTCGTCGAACCGGAGAACCTGCTCGACGCCGCACACGAGCTCGCCGCGCGCGTCGCCGTCAACCCACCGAACGCGCTGCGCATGACCAAGAAGCTTCTGCGCGAAGGCCAGCGCGTCGACCTCGACACCCTCCTCGAACTCTCCGCCTCGCTGCAGGCGCTGTCGCACCACAGCGCCGACCACCGCGAGGCTCTCTCCGCCTTCCTCGAACGCCGCACCGGGAACTTCACCGGCGAGTGATCCCGCGGCTCCCACTCCCATTCTCGATAAGGACCAGCACATGAAACGCACAATTCTCACCGAGGAGCACGAACAGTTCCGGAAGATGGTGCGCGACTTCATCGAACGCGAAGTCGCACCGCATCGTGAGGAATGGGACGAGGCCGGCCACCCGCCCCGCGAGTTCTTCCATCGGCTCGGCGAACTCGGCATCCTCGGCATCCAGGTGCCCGAAGAATTCGGTGGCGGAGGCGAATCCAGCTTCATCTACAACACCATCGTGTTCGAGGAGGTTGCGCGGGCGGGAGTCTCGTTCGGCGGCTACACCGTTCACGCGTGCCTGATCCTGCCGTACCTGCTCGAGTACGCCACCGAGGAACAGAAGAAGCGTTGGCTGCCCGGCTTCTCGGACGGCTCGATCATGACCGCCATCGCGATGACCGAACCCGGCACCGGTTCGGACCTGGCGAACATCGCGACCACCGCGAAGCTGTCCGACGACGGCAGCCACTACGTCATCAACGGCGCCAAGACGTTCATTACCGGCGGGGCCACCGCCGACCTGATCCTCACCGTGTGCCGCACCTCGCCGTTCGATCCCGAGACCCGGCGCGGCGGACTGTCGATCATCGCGGTTCCCACTGCGACCGAAGGGTTCTCGGTCGGCCGCAAGCTCAACAAGATCGGGCTGCACCAGCAGGACACCGCCGAGCTGTCCTACAGCGACGTCAGGGTTCCCGTCGAGAACCTCCTCGGCGAGGAGGGCGAGGGCTTCTCGTATCTGACGCACAACCTGCCGCAGGAACGCCTGAGCATCGCCCTGAACCAGGTCGGGTTCGCCGAGGCCGCGATCGCGCACGCGATCGCCTACACCTCGGATCGCAAGGTGTTCGGCAAGCCGGTCGCCGCGTTCCAGAACACCAAGTTCGTGCTCGCCGAATGCTCCGCCGAGACCCAGATGGCCCGCGTCTACGTCGATCACTGCCTCGAACTGCTCGACCGCAAGGAACTGACGGTCGCCGACGCGGCGCGCGCCAAGCTCGTGTGCACCGAGATCGCCGGCCGCGTCATCGACAAGTGCCTGCAGCTGCACGGCGGCTACGGCTACATCACCGAATACCCCATCGCCCGCCTCTACGCGGACACCCGCGTCACCCGCATCTACGGCGGCACCAGCGAGGTCATGAAGACGATCATCTCCAAGGACCTGGGGCTCTAGAGATGTATCCGGGTCGCTACGCCGCCACCGCTCCGGACCGTCCGGCGGTGCACGAGGTCGCGACCGGACGGGTGATCACCTACCGTCGGCTCGAGGACGCCTCGGTCCGGTTCGCGCACTGGCTGCGCGAGCACGGCGTGGGGGTCGGCGACCACATCGCGGTCCTCACCGTCAACGACGCCACGGTGTTCGAACTGTACTGGGGCGCGGTGCGATCGGGTGTGTATATCACCCTGGTCAACACGCACCTCGCGCCCGCGGAGGCGGCGTACATCGTCGATGACTGCGACGCGAAGGTTCTCGTCGTGTCCGCACCCCTGGCGCAGCTCGCCGGTGACATCGTGCCGCTCACGCCGAAGGTGGTGCACCGCCTGGCGTTCGGTGGTCCGATGCCCGGTCACCTCGTCTACGAGGACGAGGTCGCGGAGCTGTCGACGGTCCCGCCCGACGATCAGCCCCGAGGCAGCGACATGCTGTACTCGTCCGGAACCACCGGGCGCCCGAAGGGCATCCGGCCGCCGCTCAGCGGCGCCCAGGTCGGTGACGAGCCGGGTCCTTCGCTGCTCAACACGGTGCGGGGCTTCGGATTCGACGAGAACACCGTCTACCTGTCACCGGCACCGATCTACCATGCCGCGCCGCTGCGCTACGGCGCATCGACCCAGGCGCTCGGCGGGACGGTCGTGCTCACGGACCGGTTCGATCCCGAGCGCTGCCTGGAGTACATCGAGCGGTACCGCGTCACCCACAGCCAGTGGGTGCCCACGCATTTCGTCCGGATGCTGAGGCTTCCGGACGAGGTGCGGGAACGATACGACCTGTCGTCGATGAAGTACGCGCTACACTCGGCGGCGCCGTGCCCCGTCGACGTCAAGCGGGCGCTCATCCGCTGGTGGGGTGAGATCGTGTACGAGTACTTCTCGTCCACCGAGGCCATCGGCAGCACAGTGATCACCCCGCAGGACTGGCTCCGCAAACCGGGCAGCGTCGGCAGGACGGGCGGGCCGGGCACACTCGGCATCGCACACATCTGTGACGAAGCGGGGAACGAACTTCCCTCGGGGGAGACAGGTGTCCTGTACTTCGAGCGGACGGACTACCGCCTCGAATACCACAACGACCCCGAGAAGACCGCGCGCACCCGGCATCCGGTCCACGAGACCTGGATGACGACCGGCGACCTCGGGTACCTCGACGCCGACGGCTTCCTGTTCCTGACCGGACGCGACAACTTCACGATCATCTCGGGCGGCGTCAACATCTACCCGCAGGAGATCGAGAACCTGCTCGCACTGCATCCGGCCGTCGCCGACGTTGCGGTCGTGGGGGTGCCGGACCGCGACCGCGGCGAACGGGTGGAGGCATTCGTCCAACTCGTCCCCGGTGTGGCCCCCGGCGACGACACCGAACGCGACATCATCGACTACTGCCGCGACCGGTTGTCGTCGTTCAAGTGCCCGCGCCGGGTGCGGTTCGTCGGCGACCTGCCGCGCACGCCCACCGGCAAGATGGTCAAGGGCACGTTGCGGGAGCTGATCGATACGTACGCGGATGCCGAGGCACGCTGATGACGCTGTCACCGCGGCAGCGGATGTTCGTGGAGGTGGGGCGAAAGGAGTTCGTCCGCAACGGATACGGCTCCTCGTCCATCCGCACCATCGCGCAGGAGGCGGGCGTGAGCCTGTCCGCGCTGTACTACCACTACAAGAACAAACAGGACCTGCTGCTCGCGATCCTCATGGACGGGGTGGACACCTACGATTCGCTGTGGGAACAGGCCTTGCGGGCCGTCGGCGACGACCCCGTCGAGCAATTGCGCGCATTCGTCCGTGCAAACGTCGAATTCCGAACGCAGTTCCCCGAACACGGGCGCATGATCGCCACCGAAATCCGCAACCTCGAACCCGAGGGCGCACGGCTCTACGACGAACGGCGACGGACCGGGCGGCAGCGGATCCGCACGATCATCGACGACGGCGTCGCGGCGGGGGTCTTCACGACGAAGTACCCGGACGACTGCCGCAAATCGATTCTCGCGATGACGGCCGCGATCGCGAACTGGTACGACCCGAACGGACCCGACACTCCCGCCGAGCTCGGCGAAAGGTACGCGGAGATGGCATTGAACCTCTTGTGCCCCGGTGAAATACCCGGATCGTCGGCCGGGAAGAAAGGTTAGGACATGAGTACGAAACTGGTGCCGCCGGCCGGTGCCCCCGATCCTGCGCTCGCGCAATTGCGGAGCGAGGTGCGGCGGTTCCTGCACGAGCAGATCGAGAGCGGGGTGTTCACCCCCGGCATCGACACGTGGCTGACGCAGTGGAATCCCGATTTCACCCGGGCGCTCGCCGCGAAGGGCTGGATCGGCATGACGATCCCAACCGAGTACGGCGGGCACGGGCGCACGTTCATGGAACGGTTCGTCGTCACCGAGGAACTGCTCGCAGTCGGTGCCCCGGTCGCGGCCCAGTGGGTCGCGGACCGGCAGGCTGCGCCGTCGCTGCTGAAATACGGCACCGAGGAGCAGAAGCGGCGATTCCTCCCGGGCATCGCTGCCGGTGAAATCTGCTGGGCGATCGGCATGTCCGAGCCCGACTCCGGTTCCGACCTCGCGAGCGTGAAGACCCGCGCGACGCAGGTGGACGGGGGCTGGCGAATCAGCGGCACCAAGCTGTGGACCTCCGGTGCGCATCACGCCGATGCGTTCTTCGGGCTGGCGCGGTCCGCGCCGCTGGACCCGGCGCACCGGCACGACGGCCTCAGCCAGTTCATCGTCCTGCTGGACTCGCCCGGCGTGACCATCCGCCCCATCCTGTCGATGTCCGGGGAACACCACTTCAACGAGGTGTTGCTCGACGACGTGTTCGTGCCGGACGATCTGGTGCTCGGTACCGTCGGCTCCGGGTGGGAACAGGTGACCAGCGAACTCGGATTCGAGCGCAGCGGGCCGGAACGATTCCTGTCCACGTTCGGTCTGCTCGACGAACTCGTGCGCGGCGCGGGCGCCGGCAGCGTCGACCCGGATCTGCGCCTCGGCGCGGCGATCGGCCGGATCGCCGGGCTGCGCCGCATGTCGCGTGCCGTCTCGGAGTCGTTGCAGCGCGGTGAGGATGCGGCCCTGTCGGCGTCGGTCGTCAAGGTGCTCGGGACCGGGCTCGAAGGCGACATCGCCGAACTCGCCGACGAACTCGTCGGGTACGGCGCCGGCGACGATCAGCTCGCGCAGCTGGTCCGTGCGGGCGTGATGCAGCGACCCGGTTTCACGCTGCGCGGTGGCACGAGCGAGATCCTGCGCGGGGTCATCGCACGAGGATTGGGGTTGCGTTAACGTCTCTCCCGCTTGAAGGGCAGGAGATTCCCGGCTCAGATCGCAACCGCACCACCCCGAAGGAGGTGATCCGCCTGACTCACGTCGTCGACACCGGTGTGGCCGCGCTCCGCCACAGCCAGAATCACTCTGGCAGCGTTCCGATCCCGGCACGCGGTATGCCCGCCCGGCCAGCACCGAAATATTCGTTCCGCGAGTTCGAGGGGTTGCTTGGCTCTCGCGAAACACCTCGAACACGTCATCGTCGTATACGCGGGCCGCACCACCACCTTCCGGCCGGCCCGCCTGCCCTGCTCGATCAACTCCCGCTTGATCGCCCCGACCGCGGCATCCGCGGCCTTGCGCGCCATGTTGGATTTCGCCAGGAATTTGGGTTTGAAGTCCTCCACCGCGAGCAACTGATGTTCGGCGACGACGGTTTTCGCCCAGATCCGGCCGTCGTGCCGGTTCTGCCGGGCCGCCTTCTTGTGCACCTTCGCCGCTGTCTTGCGGGCACGCTGGTAGCCCTTCGACGGCGGATGTCCCCTCCCACGCCTGCGCCGGGCCATCCGGCGCTGGGATTTCGCCAACTCCGCCGCACACCGCTTCCGATGCCCGGCATGCGGCAGATCGAACCGGGTGTCGGTGGCCGTCGCGGTCCGGGCCACACCCCAATCGATCCCCACACCACTGTCCAGATCGGCTGCGGGGAACGGCTCGGCATCGCGGGTCACCACGAACGAGGCGTACCAGTGCCCCAACGAATCACACGTGATGCGCACACTCGTCGGTTCCGACGGCAGTGCCCGCGACCACACCACCGGGATACTCACTCCTTTGGGCAGCACCAGGCGTCCGTCGCGGATCCGGAAACCGCGGCGGGTGTATTCGAGCGACGGAAACGTCTTCCTACGGGATTTGTAGCGCGGGCGTCCGCGGCCTTTGACCGTGAACGAGGCGTCCAACGCGTGAGCGTAGGTGCGCAGCATCTGCTGCTGGGCGACCTGGGAGCCGTCCCTCAGCCACGTCGAGCGGGCCCGGGTGTCGGTCAACTGTTTGCTCAGTTTCGCGAACGTCGGTTTCCCGCCGGTCTTCTGCTGGTGTACTGCTTCGTTCCACAGGAACCGGCAGCGATGCCACTCCGCGATCAGGGCGCGTTCGGCGATCACGCCCGGCCGCAGTCGGTAGTTGTAGCGCACCACCTCGGTCCCCATGCCCGGCACGCTAACCGCACCCACCGACACGTTCGTTCGACACCACTACATCTCAGGAGAGGAGGTCGGCGCTTCCTCTCCCCCGTGAACGGGGGAGTATCCGCGCCGAACATCAGATGACGCAGTCGACCGAATTGCAGGACTTCGAACGGATGCTCGCCGAGGTGCTCACCGCAGGCGACGACCACCGGATCGGGGAGGTCGTCGAGCTCGACCGCTCGCTGTGGACCACGCTCGCAGAGCTCGGCCTGACCCGGCTCACCGGTGACGAGGCCACCGGTGGCAGTGGCGCCGGCTGGACCGAGGCCGCGCTGCTGCTCACCGCGGCCGGTCGCGCCGCCGCGGCCGTCCCCCTCGCCGAACACGACCTGCTCGCCGGGTGGCTGCTCGAACAGGCCGGGGTTCCCGTCGAGGACGGGGTCCGTACCGCGGCGGTTCTCGACATCGACGGACACGCCCGCTATGTGCCGTGGGCGCGCGACGCGGATGCCGTCGTCGTGCTGTGGCGCGGCGCCGACGGATGGTCGGTGGCCGATGTGCCCCGTGACCGTCTCGAGCTGACCGAAGCGGTGAATCTGGCCGCCGAGCCCCGCGACCACGTGCGGATCGAGCTGTCCACGCTGTCGGGAATTGCGGTGCCCGAGACTGTCGCCGAACAGTTCCGGTACCGCGGCGCGCTGACCCGGGCGCTGATGTCTGCCGGGGCGATGGACCGCATCCTCGAACTGGTCGTCGAACACACGACCACCCGCGTGCAGTTCGGTCGCGCCCTGGGCAAGTTCCAGGCCGTCCAGGCGCTGGTGTCGGACCTGGCAGCCGAAGCGGCGCTCGCGCGTGCCGCCGCCGATGCCGCGGTCGATGCCGTCGCTGAGCGTGGATTCGACGATGCGGCAACGCGATTCGAGATCGCGGCAGCCGTGTCGTGTGCGGGTCATGCCGCCGGGAAGGTCGCGCGCAACGCGCACCAGGCTCTCGGTGCGATCGGGTTCACGATGGAACACGAACTGCACCGGCACGCGAACCGGATCCTGTCGTGGCGCAGCGAATTCGGTTCCGTCGCGTCCTGGGACGCGGAGCTGCTCGAGGCCGCGGTCGCGTCCGGCGACGTGTGGGCGCTGCTCACCGCAGGATCCGCGTAGCGGACTCTCCGGCCCGGATGCGACTGGCAGAATGGAACGGCCGGTCGCATCCGGGACCGGTGTCGCACACCGGTGGAAGGACCTCGACGATGGCGCCCGTGAATCTCGGCAAGCAGCATCCGGCCGCGTACAAGAGCGTGCTGGCCCTGAACAAGGAGGTCGAAGAGTCCGTCGCGCAGGCCGGGCTCGATCCGAAGCTGGCCGAACTGGTGAAGATCCGGGTCTCGCAGCTCAACGGATGCGCGTTCTGCCTGCGCATGCACACCCGGGATGCGCTCGACAAGGGCGAATCCACCGACCGTCTCGCGGTCCTCGCGGCGTGGTGGGAGTCGCAGTACTTCACCGGTCAGGAGCGGGCCGCGCTCGCCCTCGCGGAGGAGGTCACGCACCTCGCGGAGCCCGGGCGGCACGAGTGGGACAACGGTTCGCTCAGCGACGAGCAGGTCTCCGCGATCAGCTGGCTCGCGATTGTCATGAACGCGTGGAACCGCATCGCGGTCCGCAGCCACTATTCCGTGGCCCCGTGACCCGTGCGCGGTTTTGGTAGTGGGAACTACCGAAACCGCGCACGAGGGGCGGGAGGTGGGGCGATCCCGGGCGGCACCGGTAGCGCAGTGGTCGGCGGCAACGACGCGTCTGGTACAGCTGAAGCCATGACCGAACGCAGCGCGAACGACAGCGGGTCGTCGGACCTGCCCTTGGCCGGTTTCACCGTGGTGAGCCTCGAGCAGGCGGTCGCAGCGCCGCTCGCGACCCGGCACCTCGCGGACCTCGGTGCCCGGGTGATCAAGGTCGAGCGGGTCGGCGACGGCGATTTCGCCCGCGCCTACGACAGTGCCGTGCTGGGGCAGGCCGCCCACTTCGTGTGGCTCAACCGCGGCAAGGAGTCGTTCGCGGTGGACCTCAAGGCCGACGACGGGATCGCCGCCGTGAAATCGCTGATCGCCGGTTCCGATGTGTTCCTGCAGAACCTGGCGCCCGGCGCGGCCGAACGGCTGGGGCTCGGCGCCGACGAACTGCGCGCCGACCACCGTGAACTGGTCGTGGTCAACATGTCCGGCTACGGCACCGACGGGCCGATGCGCGACCGGAAGGCGTACGACCTGCTGGTGCAGTCGGAGACCGGGCTGTGCTCGATCACCGGAACTCCCGAGACGGCCGTGAAGACCGGCATCCCGACCGCGGACATCGCCGCCGGCATGTACGCGCTGACCTCTATCCAGGCCGCGCTGTTGCGTCGTCACCGCACCGGCGTGGGCGCGACGATCGACGTCTCGATGTTCGACGCGACTGCCGAATGGCTAGGCTACCCGATGTACCTGCAGATGTACCAGGACCGGCAGGTGCCGCGAATGGGGTTGGCGCACACGTCGATTGCGCCGTACGACAAGTATCCGACGGCCGACGGCGAGATCCTCATCGGCGTCCAGAACGATCGCGGCTGGCGCATCCTGACCGCCGACGTGCTGGGGTTACCCGAACTGGCCGAGGATCCGCGCTACGCGACGAACGTCGAGCGGGTGCGGCGCCGCGACGAGGTCGACGCGCTCGTCGGGGAGGCCACGAAGCAGTTCGCCAGCGACGTGCTCGACGACAAGCTCGCAGCCGCCGGTGTGCCCGCCGCACGGTTGCGTGATGTGCGCGGGCTCATCGAACACCCGCAGCTCGCCACCCGCGACCGGTGGCGCGAGGTGGAGACCCCGGCCGGTCCGATCCGGGCGGTTCGTCCGCCGATGAACTTCCGCGACGTCGAACTCCCGATGGGTGCGGTGCCCGCGCTCGGCGCGCAGACCGACGTGCTGCTGGCGGAGCTCGGCCTGACCGCCGAGCAGGTCGCGGGTCTGCGGGCCGCCGGCATCGTCGGCTAGATAATGTACGGCCAATCGGGGCCGGATTCGCGCCGTGCCTCGACGTCGAATCCCGCCCCGATCTGGTATTTCGGGAGATCTTCGAGGTGTGCGGTTGACGCGAGCGTCGGTATATCGAAAAATGGCCGTACAAATTCCGTTCCTGCTGAGGAGTAGGCCCATGACCCGAGCGGCTCTCGTCGCCCCCGTCCGCACGCCCGTCGGTCGTTTCGGTGGTGCACTCCGCGACGTGTCCGCGGTCTCGCTCGCAACCACCGTCGTCAAGGAGGCCGTCGCGCGTTCCGGCATCGACCCGGACCTGATCGAAGAGGTCGCGCTCGGTCAGTCCTACGCGAGTTCCGAGGCGCCGTGCATCGGCCGCTGGGCTGCTCTCGACGCGGGCCTGCCGATCTCGGTGGCCGGAATCCAGACCGACCGTCGCTGCGGCACCGGCCTCCAGGCCCTGGTCACCGCCGCGATGATGGTGCAGACCGGTGTCGCGAACGTCGTCGTCGCCGGCGGCGTCGAGTCGATGAGCAACATCGAGCACTACACGACCGGTGCCCGCTGGGGCACCCGCGCCGGCGGCCTGAACCTCTACGACCGCCTCGACCGCGGTCGCGAGCGCTCGCAGCCGGAATGGCGTTTCGGCAGGATCAGCGGAATGATCGAGACGGCCGAGAACGTCGCCACCCGGTGCGGAATCACGCGTGAGGACTCCGACGCCCTCGCGGCGGAAAGCCACCGCCGTGCCCACGAAGCCTGGGAGGCTGGGCGTTTCGACGACGAGGTCGTGCCTGTCGAGATCGTCGACCGCAAGGGGAACACCACCGTCGTCTCCCGCGACGAGGGCGTCCGACCCGACAGCACCGCCGAATCGCTCGGCAAGCTGCGCACCGTCACCCCGCACGGCGTCGTCACTGCCGGCAATGCGAGCCAGCAGAACGACGCTGCCGCAGCAGTTCTGGTCGTCGCCGAGGACAAGCTCGACGAGTACGGCCTCGAGCCGATCGGCTTCCTCGAGGGCTGGACCGCCGTCGGCTGCGACCCGGCGACCATGGGCCTCGGTCCCGTCGCGGCCACCCGGAAGCTGTTCGACCGCACCGGACTCGGATTCGACGACTTCGACCTCATCGAACTCAACGAGGCGTTCGCCTGCCAGGTCCTCGGCGTCCTGAAGGAATGGGGTTGGGACGACCGGGACCGGCTCAACGTCAACGGATCCGGAATTTCGCTGGGGCACCCGATCGGCGCGACCGGCGTGCGCATGGCAACGACCGCACTGCACGAACTGCAGCGCCGCGGCGGCGGCCGAGCGTTGGTCACCATGTGCATCGGCGGCGGCCAGGGGATGGCTGCCTCGATCACGACCGCATAGGACATGTGATGACGGATCGCGGCTGGACACTGTGGGCACGTTGCCGGGGAATGGACACCACGACTTTCTTCCCGCAGAAGGAAGACGGCCGGTTCGCCGCCGCGCGCGCCGAGGCCGCGGCCAAATCGATCTGCCGCTCGTGCCCGGTCGTCGCCGAATGCCGCGACACGGCGTTGCAGGCGGGGGAGACGCACGGCATCTGGGGTGGCATGACATACGCGGAACGCCGCGCATTCGCCCGCGCGCGGAAGCTGGGGCGCGTACTGTCCGCGTGAACCGTCCGGTCTTTCGGAGCGAATGTACCGCTCGTCTCCTTCAATCGATCGAACGGTACATTCGCTCAAATACGGAAGCGGACTCAAATACGGAAGCGGATAGGACGGACGGCTCTCGGATAGGGCGCGAGTGGGCACTGAGAGAGGGCGCACGGGTGGGTGAGATCGACAAGCATGCGGCCCTCGACCGGAACACAGTGCTCGGCAAGGTCATGATCGTGCTGCACGCGTTCACGATCGACGATCACGGCGTGAGCCTGGCCGAACTCGCCCGCCGCACCGATATCCCGAAGGCGTCGCTGCACCGCATCGCCACCGACCTCGTCGGGGTGCGGCTGCTCGAACGCACCCCGGCCGGGTACCGGCTCGGCCGTCATCTCTTCGAATTGGGGATGCGGGCGTCGGTGGAGCGCAGCCTCGTCGAAGTCGCGATCCCGTTCATGGAGGACCTGTACGAGCGCACCCACGAAACGGTGCATTTCGGGATCCGTGACGGCCTGGAGGTCATCTATCTCACCAAGATCGGCGGCCATCGGCAGGCTGCCGCACCGTCTCGGGTCGGCGGCCGGATGCCGTTGTACTGCACCGCGATCGGGCGTGCGTTGCTGGCGTGGGCGGAACCCGAGGTGGTGACGCGGGTGCTGACGGGCCCGCTGCCGCGCCGCACGCCGCGCACCGTCGCGACCCCCGGCATGCTGCGGCAGCAACTCGACCGGGTGATCGCGGACGGGGTCTCCTACGAGTTCGAGGAATCCGCGCCGGGCATCGTGTGCGTCGGCGCCCCCATCTTCGAGTCGGAGGGCCGCGTGGTCGCGGCGATCAGCGTCACCGGTCCGGCACCCGGGTTCCGGCCGCAGCAGCACGCGGCGTCGGTGCGGGCGGCAGCCGCCGGTATCGGCGCGACCCTCGCGCGGCGCGCGCACCTGTCCGATCAGCCCCGCTGACAGTCAGCCGAGGGTGCTCACCGGGATCAGGCCGCGTGTGATCGCCGAACTCTCGTCGGACAGCAGGAACGAGATCACCTTCGCGATGTCCTTCGGCTTCGACCAGTGCGTCGTGTCCGCGTCGGGCATCGCGGCCCGGTTGCCGGGGGTGTCGATGACCCCGGGCAGCAGCGCATTGACGCGGATGCGGTCGGGCCGGTATTCGACGGCGAGCGACTGCACCAGCGAGGCGACCGCCGCCTTCGACGCGATGTATGCGGCGGCGCCGGTGAACGGATTGTCGGTTGCGGCCGCCGAGATGCACACCACCGATCCGCCGCCGCCGCGGATCAGGTGCGGCAGCGCCGCCTGCGTCACCGCGTAGGTGGTTCGCAGATTGAGGTCGATCTGGGAGTCGAGCAGTTCGACCGGGGCTTCGTGGACACGCTGTCCGGACACGAACCCGCCGACCAGGTTCACCACACCGAACAACGGGGCATCCGGATCGGCGGCGGCGACGTCGACCGCTGCTTCGAGTTGCGCCTCGTCGGACAGATCGGCCTCGACGAGGTGCAGGTTCGGGTGCTCGGCGAGCCGGTCGAGTTCGTCTTCGACGAGCCACGGCACGACGACCCGCCAGCCCGCGGCCAGCAGATGCGCGCTCACGGCGGAGCCCAGGCCGCCGGTGCCACCGGTGATGAGTGTGGTGCGTGTCATAGTGGGCAGATTAGGGTATGGCAACTCGCGGTGGTGCGGCGGGTTCCGGCAGGTGAGCGGTGCGGCGTCCCGTCGATGCCTCGACATCCGCTCACAGGGCCTCGTGGTTGCCGTACGTTCGTGCTCATGAACGACATCGAGGCCGAGCGCATCACGGTCGGCGGATTGTCCGCGTTCTTCGCGCGTCCGCTCGGGCGCAGCCGCGGCGGAATGTTGCTGCTGCCCATGATCACCGGCATCGGGGCGCAGGTCCGCGAATACGCGGAGGACATCGCCGGGGCCGGGTTGACCGCGCTCGTGTGGGACCCGTTCGACGGGGTCAGCGACGACGACGCGCCGCGCGAACGGCTGGCCGAACTGATGAACGGACTCGACGACGAAGCGTGCCTCGCCGAAATGCGGACCCTGCTCGACCACATGTTCGGCGAACTGGAACTCGAAGCGGTCGGCGTGATCGGCTGGTGCCTCGGCGGACGTTACGCCTTGATCCTCGGCAGCCGCGACGACCGGCTCGCGAACGTCGTCGCCTACCACCCGTCGATCCACGACCGGACGCCGCCGAACCACACCGTCGACGCCGTCGACAGTGCCGCACGGATCGCCGCGCCGGTGATGGTGCTGCACGCGGGCGCCGACACGGTCATGTCGCCGGCCACGTTCGGCCGGTTGCAGTCGACGCTGCAGAACCGGGAGTCGGGCGCGACCGTCGTACACCGCTATCCGGGTGCCGAACACGGTTTCAGCACCCGCGTCCGCCACACGAACCCGGTCAACGCCGCAGCGTATGCCGTGTCCTGGCCGCAGGTGCTCGCATTCGCGGCCGCGACCGTCAGAGCCGGCGACACCCGTGGTGGGTTGCGTCCCTCCGGCTGAGGACGACGATGGAGCGTGCGCACAGCAGAGTTCGGTCATACCGGGAAGCGAGACGCGCCGATGGTTTCGGACGTACACAGTGATTCGGCAGGACAGGACCGTCGTGGCGACGTGACGGCCCTCGAACAGGTGGTCATCCGCATCGCCGGCGACTCCGGCGACGGCATGCAGCTCGCGGGGGACCGGTTCACCGCCGAGGCCGCCGCGTTCGGCAACGACCTGGCCACCCAGCCGAACTTCCCCGCCGAGATCCGCGCTCCACAGGGCACGCTCCCGGGGGTCTCGAGCTTCCAGATCCAGATCGCCGAGTACGACATCCTCACCGCCGGCGACCGGCCCGACGTGCTCGTCGCAATGAACCCCGCGGCGCTGAAATCGAACATCGCGGACCTTCCGCCCGGCGGAATCCTCATCGTCGACACCGACGAGTTCACCAAACGCAACCTCGCGAAGGTCGGCTACGGCACCGATCCTCTCGCCACCCCGGAATTCGAGCAGTACCGGGTGCATCGGATCCCGATGACCTCCCTGACCGTCGGTGCCGTCGAACCGGCCGGTCTCGGCCGGAAGGACTCGCAGCGGTCGAAGAACATGTTCGCCCTCGGCGTGCTGTCCTGGATGTACGGACGGTCGATCGCCGCGGTCGAACGGTTCCTCGACCAGAAGTTCGCGGCCCGACCCGGCGTCGCGCAGGCGAACGTCCTGGCATTGCGCGCCGGCTGGAACTACGGGGAGACCACCGAATCGTTCGCGGCTCGCTACGAGATCGCGGCGGCGGCCCTGCCGGCGGGAACCTACCGCCAGATCACCGGCAACACCGCGCTCGCGTACGGGCTGGTCGCGGCCGGGCACTCGGCCGGCATGGACGTGTTCCTCGGCAGCTACCCGATCACCCCGGCCTCGGACATCCTGCACGAGCTGAGCAAACTCAAACACTTCGGCGTGGTCACCTTCCAGGCGGAGGACGAGATCGCCGGGATCGGCGCTGCGCTCGGGGCGTCCTACGGCGGTGCACTCGGGGTAACCAGCACGTCCGGTCCCGGTGTCGCCCTGAAATCCGAGGCGATCGGCCTGGCCGTGATGACGGAACTGCCGCTCGTCGTCGTCGACGTCCAGCGCGGCGGGCCGTCGACGGGCCTGCCCACCAAGACCGAACAGGCCGACCTGCTGCAGGCCATGTTCGGTCGGAACGGCGAATCACCGGTCGCGATCGTCGCCCCGCAGTCCCCGGCCGATTGTTTCGATGCGGCGCTCGCGGCCGCGCGGATCGCCGTCACCTACCGCACCCCGGTGATGCTGCTGTCCGACGGCGCGATCGCCAACGGTTCCGAACCGTGGCGGATCCCCGACGTTGCGACGCTGCCCGCCATCGAACCGGACATCGCGCGTGCGCCCGACGAGAATGCCGGCACCCACCTGCCGTATGCGCGGGACCCGGACACCCTGGCCCGGGACTGGGCGATCCCGGGAACGGCCGGTCTCGAACACCGCATCGGCGGGCTCGAGAAGGCCAACGGCACCGGCGACATCTCGTACCACCACACGAACCACGAACTCATGACCCGGGTGCGCGCGGCCCGGATCGCCGGCATCACCGTGCCCGACCTCGATGTGGACGACCCGACCGGCGACGCGACCGTCCTCGTCCTCGGCTGGGGATCGTCGTACGGACCGATCGGTGAAGCGGTACGCCGGATGCGGCGCGGCGGGCATGCGATCGCGCGGACGCACCTGCGGTTCCTGAACCCGATGCCCGCGAACCTCGGTGAGATCCTCGGGCGGTACCGCCGCGTGCTGGTACCCGAAATGAACCTCGGTCAGCTGTCGATGCTGCTGCGGGCGCGGTTCGACGCCGACATCCAGCCTGTGACGAAGGTGTCCGGCATGGCCTTCCGAGCCGACGAACTCCACGAGGCTCTGCTCGAGGAGGTCGCCGGAACCCTTTCTGCCGCAGAGGATGCGAAGACCCGAGCCGCGGTCGCGGCCGTCGTGACGAAGGGGGAGGGGGCATGACCGGTGGTATTCGAGTCGGTACCGACCTCGGGTTGACCGCGCACACCCACGTGCCGCACACCGACGAACCGCAGAAGCCCAAGGACTACACGTCGTCGCAGGAGGTGCGCTGGTGCCCGGGCTGCGGTGACTACGTCATTCTGGCGACCGTCCGGTCGGTGCTGCCGCAACTGGGCATCAAACGGGAGAACGTCGTGTTCGTGTCGGGAATCGGCTGCTCGTCCCGCTTCCCGTACTACCTCGAAACGTACGGGGTGCACTCGATCCACGGACGCGCCCCGACCCTCGCGACCGGCCTGGCGGTGAGCCGGCCGGATCTGTCTGTGTGGGTCGTTACCGGCGACGGCGACAGCCTCTCGATCGGCGGGAACCATCTCATCCACGCGCTGCGTCGCAACGTGAACATGCGAATCCTGATGTTCGACAACAGGATATACGGTCTCACCAAGGGGCAGTACTCGCCGACCTCCGAGTCGGGGAAGGTCACCAAGTCGACGCCGATGGGATCGCTCGACGCCCCGTTCAATCCGCTGTCGCTCGCGGTCGGCGCGGAAGCCACCTTCGTCGGCCGCGCCGTCGACTCCGACCGGGCCGGCTTGACCGAGGTGCTGCTCGCCGCGGCGCGGCACCGCGGCACCGCGTTCGTCCAGATCCTCCAGGACTGCCCGATCTTCAACGACGGCTCGTTCGACGCGCTGCGCAAGGACGGCGCGGAGGACCGGCTCGTCCACGTCACGCACGGCAATCCCATCGTCTTCGGCGTCGACGACCAATGGTGTGTGGTGCGCAGCGGATTCGGCCTGCGGGTGGCAGCGACCGCGGACACCGCCGCCGAGGACATCGTCGTCCACGACGCGTACACCGACGACCCCGAATATGCCTACGCGCTGTCGCGGCTGTCGACGCACGACCTCACCTACACGGTCACCGGGGTTCTGCGCGCCGTCGCCAGGGACACGTACGACGACGGGGTGCGCGCACAGATCGCGGAGGCACGACGCGAGAAGCCCGCGGATCTGCAGGCGCTGCTCAACGGTTCCAACACCTGGTCGGTGTAGCCGAGCCGTGCGTCTTTGTGGCCCCTGGGGAGGCCACAAAGACGCACCGGCGCGTCAGCGCACTTCGCCGCGGATCAGGGTCGTCCGCACCAGGTCCGCGTGCGGCGACGTCATCGCGTCGGTGAGGGGACGATCGAGCAGTACGAGATCGGCATCGGCCCCGACACATACTGTCCGCGCCGGACCACCGGGGTCGTCGAGCGGTGCCAGATACCGGTCGAGCGCCTCGCTGGGCGCGATACGCTCTGCGGGACCGACGATCTCACCGGTCGGGCAGCGCCGGGTGGTTGCGGCGGCGATCACCGCCCACGGGTCGAGCGGACCGTACGGGGCGTCGCTGGACAGCGCCACCGGGACGTGCCCGTCGAGCAGACTCCGGCACCGGTACAGGTCCGGCAGGTCGCGCGGGTCGACGTCGCGGAGATAGTCGTCGCCGCGGTGTGCGAGGAAACCCGGCTGGGTGACGACGGTCAGGCCGCGCCGCCGCACCCGCTCGATCGTCTCGGCGGGGATCAACGCGCCGTGTTCGATGCGGTCACCGGGGGCGGTGCCGGCCTCGTCGAGCGCGACGAGCAGGATCAGCAGAGCCTCGCGGGTGACGCAGTGCGCGGCGACCGCGCGACCGCCCGTGTGCGCGGCGCGGATCGTCGCGACGAGCTCGTCGAGATCGGGAAGACCCGAATCCGCGAGCACGATCTTGTAGGGCCCGGCATCCAGAGTGCCTGCGCATGTGGGCAATTCGCGGCCGAGAGGCACACCGAGCAGCCGCATCCGTTGCGGCACGGTCCCGCGGACGTGGGCGTCGACCAACGCGTCCACCGAGCTCACCGACAGGTCCGGGGTGGCGTCGGTGATCCCGGTGATCCCGAACCTCGTCAGGTTGGCGCCGACGGCGTCCAAGGGCGGTGGTGCGGTCGCGGGCAGTCGATCGCGCAGCCAGTCGTCGGCGCGCCACACCCGGCCGGTGGGCCGCCCCCGTTCGTCGCGTTCCACCCCCGGATGGTCCGCGACATCGAGCCGGACCAGTTCGGCGGCAGTGGAATTCAGAACCCACATGGCCCCGCTGCGGTGCTGGATCCGTACCGGCCTACGCGCGTGCATCCGATCCAGGGTCGTCGAGTCCAGCAGACCGGCCACCGACTCGATGTAGCCGACGCCGCGGATCCAGCCGTCTCCTGCCGCGCCGGCGAGCGCCTCGGCGAGGTCGTCGCGAGAGCGCACGTGCGGCGGGCCACACTGCACCGACATCCGCTGTGCCGCAGCGGCATGCAGGTGCAGATGGTGATCGTGCAGGCCCGGAATCACGGCACCGCCGTGCCCGTCCAGCACGTCGGCCGTGCCGGGTACGACGAGCCCGGAACCGATCGCGACAATCACCCCGTCCCGGATCAGCACATCCACGCCGCGCTGCCCCGCGACCTCGACGTCGTGTATCAACAACGTCTTCATCGCCGGATTCCCAATTCGGACAGCACCGTATCGGTGTCCTGCCCCGATTCCGGCGCGGACCCCGACGGTGCGCGCAGTGCCGGTTCGGCGATCGCGACGGCGCCGGCCGCAGTGTCCACCCACCAGCAACCCTCGGACCTGTACGATTGCGGCACAAGATGATCGGTGTGATCGAGGGTCGCGGCGACCACCGCAGACATCGATAGGTCCCACAGATGCCCGCTCGGTTCCGACATTGCCAGTGCCGCCGCAGTCAGGCCGGTGAGGGGGTCGGCGATCGCGTCGCCGACGAACACCGGCGTGCCCCGGTCGTGTGCGACGAGTCCCGCCGACGCGGCGACATCGTCGCCGAAACCGACTCGGGCGCTGTCCCTTCCGTGTGCTGTGATCGATATCCAGGTTGTGCCCCCGGCGGCGAACGTATCCGCGTCGAGCCCGAACCCGGCGAGCGCGCGCGGCCGGGACGCTTCGATCACGACGTCCGCCGCCGCGACCAGATCACGCAGCGCAGCGCGCTCGCCCGGGACGTTCGGGTCGAGCACCACCGACTCGTGGCCCGCGTGCAGCAGCCGATAGAACTCGGGATTGCCGCGCCGCGCGCCGTCCGGCCGCCACGGCGTCTCCACCTTCACCACCCGGGCGCCGGCACGTCCCAGCAGGTGCGCGCACAGCGGTCCGGCCCACAGCGCACTGAAGTCGACGACGAGCAGACCGTCGACGGATCGCGGCGCAGCCGGCACCGGAGGCGCCGCGGCCGGCGGGGCGACGGGGCCGGCAGCGACACCGAGCAGCGCGGCGCGTTCGGCCAGGTCGGCGCCGGTATGCTCCCGCAACCAGCGGCCGACCGCCGGCCACGGATCGTCGTCGATCTCGGCGGACACGAGCGCGCCGAGGAGCAACGGGTCGTCGGGCCGGGCGCACGAGACCGCCGCCCACCCGTCGGCGGTCGGCAGCAGCCGGCACGATCCGCCCGCGGACACGGAGCCGGACCTGCGGTGACCGGTGAAAGCGGCCCGCTCGGACAGCAACCGGGCGCCGTCGAGCCGTACCGCCCCGGAGGACGCGGTCGCGACGAAGGCGGACAACTCCCGTGCCCGGGTCGCAGCACGCCCGGGTGGGATGAGTGGGGGACCGTCGAGAAAACCGGTCAGAGCGGCGATTCCGCTCGCGGCCCAGTCCTCGACGGGATCGGGGTTCGGACCGGTCGACACCCGGCCGATGTTACATTGCCCCAGGGTGGGGGCCGGAAACGACCTCGAGGTGAGTGAATGGGTGCGGTGACGATGAACGGTGACGCTGCGATACGGACGATCGGCGTCGCGGACCTGGCCGCCGGCGCGGCCCACACACCGCTGCTCGCAGACGGCGGCGTGGTCGACGCACCCGTGCTGGTCGTCGACCTGGACGATGCGCCCGAAGGCCTGGTGGCCGTCGCCGCGGACCGCGCCCGCGACTGCGATCGTCTGCTCGTCGGACGGTATGCAGGGGGAGACGTCGAGGACGCGCCCGAATTGGGGCTGCTGCTCGACGCGCTCGACCTCACGTACGTCGCGGGCCCCGACCCGCGGGAGCGAACGGTAGTGGGTGCAGACGAACTCGACGCCGCAATCGCCGGATTCGTTGCGGCCGTCACCCGGAATCCGTATGCCGCACTGACCGCCGGTCAGGTGCTGCGTGCTGCGGAGACACTGCCGGTGCCCGCGGCGATCGACGTCGAATCGCTCGGCTATTCGACGCTGCAGGGTGGTCCCGAGTTCCATCGGTGGCTCGACGAGCGCGGTCCGCGTCCGCTGCCGCCGGCGGCCCCGCAGGAACCGGTCCTGATCGCCCGCGACGGCGACACGCTGCACATCACCCTGAACCGGCCCGAGCGCCGCAACGCCTACGGCACCCAGTTGCGGGACGCGCTCGTCGAGGCGCTGGGCGTTGCTCTGCTCGACGACAGCATCGGCCGGGTCGTCCTCGACGGTGCCGGTCCGTCGTTCTGCGCCGGGGGTGACCTCGACGAATTCGGCCGTACCCCGGACACCGCCGTCGCGCACCTGATCCGCACGCGCGGCGGAGCGGGTCGCCTGGTCGCGCGGCTCCGGGACCGGATCGAGGTGCGGGTGCACGGTCACTGCGTCGGCGCAGGCATCGAGATCCCGGCGTTCGCCGGGCGCGTCGTCGCCGCACCCGACACGGTGTTCCGGCTGCCCGAGGTGTCGATGGGCCTGGTCCCCGGGGCGGGCGGGACGGTGAGCGTGCCGCGGCGGATCGGCCGGTGGCGCGCCCTGCACCTGTTCGTCACCGCCGTCGAGATCGGTGCCGAGCAGGCGTTGTCCTGGGGTTTGATCGACGAGATACCCGGCGCGTAGCGACGTGAGCACCTCGCATCCGCTCGGTCCCCAGTGATCCGCCGACGCGATTGTCGCCGCTGATAACTGGTGGCCGAGCGGATCCGAGCGGGGCTGTCAGGCCATGAGGGCGGTGAACTTCCAGTCCAGCACCGGTGCCGGGTCGGTCTCGCCGCTGCTCACATTCGCGGCACCGCCGCGGTGTACGAACACCAGGGAGCGCAGCTTCAGCACACCACCACCGTCGGGCAGGGCGGTCGCGGACTCGACGTGCAGGTCGCTGGTGAGGGTGTCGCCCTCGTGCACGGGGCCGGTGTGGTCGCAGGACTGCCAGCCGAGCACCGTCACGAGATTCGGCAGCGCGCGGGTGGCCTGCGACAACGCGAGACCGATCGTGTGCCCGCCGTACACGAGGCGGCCCGCGGCGCCGACCCGCTCGTCGTGGTGGGTTGCGGCGATGTTGAGCGTCAGCCGCGCGAGTTCCGGTGCGCTGGAGACGACGTCGCCGCTCGACCGAAGCACCGCGCCGGCGAGAGATGGGTCGAAATGCGTTCCGGGAACACGATTGCGGTACTCGGCGAGGTTCCAGTCGGCCGGGGCGGCCCACTCGGGTTCGTCCTGCGGGCCGATCGACGACAGGTCGTCGGTGCGGGTCGCGGTCGCCGGGTCGGTCGCCGGGCTGAGCGGCAGCATCGCGCACCGGTAGAAGTCGAGGACGGTGCGGCCCTGCTGGTCGACCGTGTTCATTCGCAGCGCCGCCAGCCCGGTCGCGGCGCGTCCCGGTTTGACGGAGTTGCTCTTGAGGCCGACGACCTCGGTCGTCGTGTACAGGGTGTCGCCGATACGCGGGAACCGGTGGAAGCGCAGGCCGCGGTAGAACAGGTTGGCCTTGACGTGGTGGGTGGCGAGCGTGGACTGGCCGATCGCGAGGTCGGTGACCAGGCCGGCGTGCGCGATCGGTCCGGCCGCGACCGCGGTGGACAGGTGTGTGTCGAGCGCCAGGCGCAGGCGGTCGCCGAGGATGGCCTGATGGGTCGCGGCGAGGCCGTCGGTGAGGGTCACCGCGGGGGCGGTGTCGAAGACCTGGCCGACCGTGAGATCGTCGAAGTAGGGTCCGCCGACGTGGGTGGCATCGGTTGCGGGAGTGGTCATCTCAGGCTCCGATCTTCGTCAGGGTGCGGCGGGCGGCGACGGCGACGGCTTCGTCGAGCATCTGTCCGTCGAGCTGGGCGGCCCCGGCGCCGCGGGCCTCGGCCTCGTCGAGGGCGGCAAGGACCTTCCGTGCGGCCTCGACCTGCTCGCCGGTGGGGGTGAATGCTGCGGCAGCGGAATCGATCTGGGCCGGGTGGATCACCCACTTGCCGTCGAAACCGAGATCGGCGACCCAGTGTGCCGAATGGCGGAAGGCGTCGTCGTCGGCGATTCCGAGGAAGGGCCCGTCGACGGCTTGCACACCGGCGGCGCGGGCGGCGTGCAGCACGCGATCCTGCACGTAGATCCAGTGCTCGGGGGCGGTGGTACGGGAACGGCCCAGTGCCGCACCGAGATCGGCGTAGCCGATGATGACACCCGTGACACGGGGCCCGTCGACGATCTCGTCGATGCGCTGCACGCCCGCGGGTGTCTCGATCAGGGCCTGGACGACGGCGTGGGACGGGCCGAGTACGCGATCGGCCTCGGCGAGATCCGCCGTGCTCTCCACCTTGGGGATCACGATCGAGGCGAGGGCGTCGCCGAGTTCGGCGCACGCCCGCAGGTCGTCCTCGAACCAGGCGGTGCCGCGTCCGTTGATGCGTACCGACACCGTGCGCCGGCCGCCGTGCTCGCGCACCAGGGGAGCGATCAGGTCGCGTGCGGCGTCCTTCTGCGCGGGTGTGACGGCGTCCTCGAGGTCGAGGACGACTTCGTCGGCGGCGGAGGCGAGGGCTTTGGACGCTTTGCGTTCGTCGGAGCCGGGTGCGACGAGCACCGCTCGCCGACGGACGTGTTGCTCGAAAGTCACGGAGAACCTCATGGGTCGGGCCGGCAGTATCGGCGCTAAATGTACGGCCATTGTGGCGGGTCCCGCCACTTCATAGGATGATGCAGCTGGTCCTATCGTCGAAACCTCTTGAAAGACCGGGTTGGGCATCGAAACCCGCATTGACAATGCCGGTGCATCCTCCACAAAATGGCCGTACAAAGTTTTCGGGTCCGCGCGGCCCGCTCGAGCCGAAGGGTCACCTGCGTGAGCTACAACCTGAACGACGAAGAAGCCTTCCTGGTCAAGACCGTCCGCGACTTCATCGACCGCGAGGTCAAGCCGTCGGTGCAGGAGGTCGAGCACGCCAACGAGTACCCCGAGAAGTGGATCGAGCAGATGAAGCAGATCGGGATCTACGGTCTGGCGGTCCCCGAGGAGTTCGGCGGCTCCCCGGTGTCGATGCCCTGCTACGTGCAGGTCACCGAAGAACTCGCGCGCGGCTGGATGTCCCTGTCGGGCGCCATGGGCGGGCACACCGTCGTCGCGAAGCTCCTGACCCTGTTCGGCACCGAGGAGCAGAAGCGCAAGTACCTGCCCAAGCTGGCCACCGGTGAGATCCGCGCGACGATGGCCCTGACCGAACCCGGCGGCGGCTCCGACCTGCAGGCGATGACCACCACCGCCAGGTGCGACGGCGACGACCTGGTCATCAACGGTGCGAAGACCTGGATCACCAACGCCCGCCGATCCGGCCTGATCGCGCTGCTGTGCAAGACCGATCCGTCGGCGACGCCGCGCCACAAGGGCATCTCGGTGGTGCTCGTCCAGCACGGACCGGGCCTGACCGTCTCGCGTGACCTGCCGAAGCTCGGCTACAAGGGCGTCGAGAGCTGCGAGCTGAGCTTCGACAACTACCGCATCTCCGCCGACGCGATCCTCGGCGGGGAACCCGGCAAGGGCTTCGGGCACATGATGAAGGGTCTCGAGACCGGTCGCCTGCAGGTCGCGTCGCGTGCCCTCGGTGTCGCCACCGCGGCGCTCGAGGATTCCCTCGCCTACGCACAGCAACGCGAGAGCTTCGGCCAGCCCATCTGGAAGCACCAGTCCATCGGCAACTACCTCGCCGAGATGGCCACCAAGCTGACCGCCGCGCGGCAGCTGGCCCGCTATGCCGCGGAAAAGTACGACAGCGGCGAGCGTTGCGACATGGAAGCGGGCATGGCGAAGCTGTACTGCTCGGAGGTCGCCATGGAGATCGCCCTGAACGCGGTGCGCATCCACGGCGGCTACGGGTACTCCACCGAGTACGACGTCGAACGCTACTTCCGGGACGCGCCGCTGATGATCGTCGGCGAAGGCACCAACGAGATCCAGCGCAACGTCATCGCCAGCCAGCTCGTGGCCCGCGGCGGACTGTGACCGACCCGGATCAGTAAGATCTCCGCGTCATGAGCGGTAAGGAACGAGAGTCGGAGCCGGCGTACGCGCAGCTGTCACGGCAGTTGCGCG
The DNA here is from genome assembly GCF_001895025.1 of Rhodococcus zopfii NBRC 100606 = JCM 9919. Taxonomy (GTDB): domain Bacteria; phylum Actinomycetota; class Actinomycetes; order Mycobacteriales; family Mycobacteriaceae; genus Rhodococcus; species Rhodococcus zopfii. Next base: position 160,768 of record NZ_BCXI01000015.1, on the reverse strand, counting down.
AGGCCGTCGAGTCCGGGGCATACCGGGACGGCGCCCGCCTGCCCACGGAGGCCGAACTCGCGCAGCAGCACGGCGTGAGCCGGCAGACCGTGCGCCGGGCCTTCCAGGACCTCGTGGCCGACGGCGTCGTGTACCGGGTTCCCGGGCGCGGTACGTTCGCGAACGAACCCGGGCGTTACCGACGGCCGCACGGTTCGATCGAGGATCTGCTCGCGCTGTCCGCCGACACGACCATGGAGATCGTCTCGCCGCTGCGCCGCGGCGTGGACATCGAGGCCGCCAGCAGGCTGCGGCTCGATACCGACCTGCTGCACTCGGTGGTGCTGCGCCGCCTGCACGACGGCGTGCCGTTCGTACACACCACCATCTGGCTGCCGGACCCGATCGCGGCGCACGTGCAGGACGCGCCGGAGCTGGCGGCGGGCGCGTCGAGCAAGGCCACGCTCATCGGTCTGCTCGAGCCGCACCTGCCGCACCCGATCGTCCAGGCCGCGCAGTCGATCACCGTCGCCCCGGCGACCGCCGAGGTCGCTGCAGAGCTGGGCTGCGAGGTGGGCCACCCGATGCTGCGGGTGGATCGCCTCTACTCCGATTCGGAGGGCGCGCTCACCGAACTGTCGGTGAGTTACTTTCTGCCGGAGCACTACACCTATCGCGTCACCCTCAGACGAGCCGGGCACTGACAACCCAGGCCCTCACCACCACAGGAGTCCAGAACATGCGCGTTTTCCAGGGCATCGCCGAGATCGAAGCTGCCGTCGGCCAACACCTCGGTTACAGCGAGTGGCTCGAGATCACGCAGGAGCGCGTGAACACGTTCGCCGATGCCACCGGTGACCACCAGTGGATCCACGTCGATCCCGAGCGTGCCGCGTCGGGTCCCTACGGCACCACGATCGCCCACGGCTACCTCACACTGTCGCTGCTGCCGGTCCTCGGCTCGCAGATCTTCACCGTCGAGGGGCTGAAGATGCGTATCAACTACGGGTCCAACAAGGTACGGTTCCCCGCGCCGGTGCCGGTGGGTTCGAAGATCCGGGCCGGGGTCACGGTCACGTCCGTCGAGCGCACCGCCAAGGGCGCCAACCTGATCGTGTCCTACACCGTCGAGGTCGACGGTGGCGACAAGCCGGCCCTGATCGCCGAGACGGTCGCCGTCCTCGTCGAGTGACCTCCACCCCTCCGGATGATGGGAACCCTGCCCCGGTGAGGGCGGGTGTCAGACGATGCAGCCGCGCGCGGCGACCGGCCAGCGATCGACGACATCGGAGCCACGGGTGACGATCAGTTCGTCGGTGAGGTTCACCGCGTTGCACACGTGATTCGGGATCACCCGCAGCCGGTCGCCGGGACCGGGGCGCGGCACATCGGGACCGCCGGTGCGCGCTCCGCGCGCGGGCGGCCACGCGACCGTCGCGTGATGCTCTGACAACGCGGTGATCCGTGCATCCGGGACCCCGGCAATACGGCCGTACCCGGTGGCCCACGGCGCGCGATCGGCTCCGAGCGATTTGCTGCCCGCGTCGAGCACGACGACACCGTCGCGGGTGGAGACGACGGTCGCGAGGACGGTGAGCGCGACCTCCGCCTCGGTGATCGACCCGAGCTCGAGCTGCTGGGCGTCGCCGAAGACGTACACGCCGGGACGCAGCTCGGTCGCGGTCGTGTCCAGGTACGCGGTGGGGGTCGAGCCGCCGCTGACGACGCCCGGTTCGATTCCGGCGCCGCGCAGCGAATCCGCGGCGGTGCGCAGCGCCGTCGATTCGCCGGTCGCTGCGACGCCGGGTTGCCCCGGTCCGTACGAGTGACCGGGGAACGTGAAGACTCCCGCGACGGTCAGGCCCGCCGCGGTGGCGGCGGTCGCCACCGCACCGGCGTGCCCGGGTGCCACGCCGGTGCGGTGGTGGCCGCTGTCGATCTCCACCAGGACCTCGATCGCGGTGCCTGCGTGCGTCGCGAGCGCCCGCGCGCCCTCGGCCGAATCGACTCCGACCGTGACCCGCGCCCGGTTCGCGAGCGCCGCGAGCCGTGCGCCGCGCGCGGCGTCGACCCACAGCGGGTACGCGATGAACAGGTCGTCGAACCCGGCCTCGGCGAACACCTCGGCCTCGGACACCGTCGCGACCGTCAATCCGACCGCGCCCGCATCGAGCTGGAGCCGGGCGAGGTCGGGGCTCTTGTGGGTCTTCGCGTGCGGACGCAGCGCCACACCCCGGGCCCGTGCGGATTCGGCCATCCGCTCGATGTTGCGGTCGAGCGCGTCGCGGTCGATCAGCAGCGCCGGGGTGGCGGTGACGGCGTCGAACAAGGTCATGGGGCGCACCGTACACTCGGCCCGTGGAGAGCCGGCCGGTGTTCGACCCCGACGACGTGCGACGCGCGGAGGCGGCGCTGCAGACCCCGGACATCGAGCGGTGGGCGCAGCGCTTCGAATTGCTCTCCGATGCCAACCGGCTGCGGATGCTGCTGTGTCTGCATCACGCGCCCGGCATCCGCGTCACCGATCTCGCGACCGCGCTCGGCATGACCGGCACCGCCGTCTCGCACGCGCTGCGGCTGCTGCGCGACCGCGGGTGGGTCGCGGCGACGCGGGACGGCCGGACCGTGCGGTACCGGCTCGTCGACGACACGGTGCACGAGATGTTGCATTCGATCGGGGCAACACACCATCACGCCGCGCACTCCCACGAGAACGATTGATTCCGCCCTCGGGGCCGACGGCCGCGGCCTATCGTGGATACGGCCTGTGAATCGGGCGGAGCGAGGCCGTATGCACGAATTGTCGATCGCGCAGAGTGTGGTCGAGGCGGTGTGCGAGCGCGCCGACGGTCGGCGCGTCCGTAGCGTGCGCATGGTCGTCGGAGCGTTGTGTGCGGTGGTGCCGGACTCGATGCTCTTCTGTTTCGAGCTGGCCGCGACGGGAACCGCCGCGGAGGGTGCGCGGCTGGATCTCGAGACGCCGGCCGGAGTCGGGCACTGCCGGCAGTGCGGTGCGGATCTCGCGCTGACGGACCCGATCCTGTTGTGCCCGTGCGGAAGTTCGGATGTCGAGGTTTGCTCGGGCCGGGAGTTGACGATCGTGTCGATGGAAGTGAGCTGATCGCATGTGCGCCACGTGTGGGTGCGGCGACGACGCCGGGCCGCGCATCACGATGCCCCACGAGCACGAGCACGAGCACGAGCACGAGCACGAGCACGAGCACGAGCACGAGCACGGGCACGGCCATGGACACGGGCACGGTCACGGTGGGGACGCGGGCGGATCCGAACGTACCGAGACCGTCACGCTCGAACAGCGGGTGCTGGCCAAGAACGATGTTCTCGCCGAACGCAATCGGGGATGGCTCGCAGGTCGCGGCGTCACGGCCTTCAACGTGATGAGTTCACCCGGCGCGGGCAAGACCACCTTGCTCGAACGCACGATCCGGGAACTTTCCGGATCCGGTCCGATTGCGGTGATCGAGGGCGATCAGGAGACCCTGCTCGACGCGGAGCGCATCCGCGCAACGGGTTGTGCTGTGGTGCAGGTCAATACCGGGGCTGGATGTCACCTCGATGCGCAGATGATGCACGATGCGCTGACGGCGCTCGACCCGGAGTCCGGCACCCTGCTGTTCGTCGAGAATGTCGGGAATCTGGTGTGTCCGGCCCTGTTCGACCTCGGTGAACGGGGCCGGGTCGTCCTCATCTCCACCCCGGAAGGAACCGACAAACCCCTGAAATATCCGCACATCTTCGCGGTGGCCGATCTGGTTCTGGTCAACAAGACCGATCTGCTGCCGTATGTCGATTTCGACATCGAAACCTGTGTGCGGCACGCGAAATCGATCAATCCCCGGATCGAGGCGATCGCGGTGTCCGCGACGACCGGGGAGAATCTCACCGCCTGGTTCGACTGGATCGTCGATCATCGTCGGCCCGAACGTCATTCGCGACCGTAAGCCGGGCCTCCGTTGACAATCCGCTGCTGGCGGGTCCCTAATAGGAGAAGCGCTGTGCAAGTGGGCCGACGGTCGACTCCGACAGTGCAGGAGTGAACCGGCACTCCGGAAGGTGGCTCCGCATGCCTACACCACAAGCGCTGGCGGCCGAGGACACGTTGATACACGTGCTGTGGATCAACGCCGGCCTCAGCTGCGACGGTGACTCCGTCGCGCTCACCGCCGCGATGCAGCCCACCATCGAGGAGATCGCACTCGGGGCGCTGCCGGGTTTGCCGAAGGTCGCGGTGCACTGGCCGCTCATCGACTTCGAGTGCGGGCCCGAAGGTGGCGCCGACGACTTCCTCGAGTGGTTCCGCAAGGCCGACCGGGGTGAACTCGAACCGTTCGTGCTGGTCGTCGAGGGGTCGATTCCCAACGAGAAACTCCACGACGACGGCTACTGGTGCGGTTTCGGCAACGACGAGGAGACCGGACAGCCGATCACCACCAGCGAATGGCTCGATCGGCTGGCACCCAAGGCCACGGCGATCGTGGCCGCCGGAACCTGCGCCACATACGGTGGCATCCACGCGATGGCGGGTAATCCCACCGGCGCGATGGGCGTCCCCGACTATCTGGGCTGGGACTGGAAATCCAAGGCCGGCATCCCCATCGTCTGCGTGCCCGGGTGTCCGATCCAGCCGGACAACCTGTCCGAGACGATCACCTACCTGCTGTACATGGCGACGGATCAGGCGCCGATGATTCCGCTCGACGAGGCGCTTCGTCCTCAGTGGTTGTTCGGGCTGACCGTCCACGAGGGCTGCGACCGCGGCGGCTACTACGAACAGGGCGACTTCGCGACCGAGTACGGCTCGCCGAAGTGCATCGTCAAGCTGGGTTGCTGGGGGCCGGTCGTCAGATGCAATGTGCCCAAACGTGGTTGGATGAACGGCATCGGCGGGTGCCCGAACGTCGGCGGAATCTGCATCGGATGCACGATGCCGGGATTCCCCGACAAGTTCATGCCGTTCATGGACGAACCACCGGGCGGGCTGCTGTCGAGCACCGCCGTCGGCGTGTACGGCTCCGTCATCCGGAACCTGCGCAAGATCACGAGACGGACCCTGGACCACGAGCCGTCGTGGCGCGGGCCCGGTACAACATTGACGACCGGAGCCACCCGCACCTGGTAGGTCGGCAGCCGAAGTTCCGAGAGAAGGCAGCTCGATGACAGCCACCGCGCCCGATCCCCGTTCCGCCGACTCGCTCGTCGAGATGGCCTGGGATCCCATCACCCGAATCGTCGGCAGCCTCGGTATCTACACGAAGGTCGACTTCGCGAACAACACTGTCGCCGAATGCCACAGCACCTCGTCGATCTTCCGGGGGTACTCGCTGTTCATGAAGGGCAAGGACCCCCGCGACGCGCACTTCATCACCAGCCGCATCTGCGGCATCTGCGGTGACAACCACGCCACCTGCTCGTGCTACGCGCAGAACATGGCGTACGGCGTGCAACCACCGCACCTCGGCGAGTGGATCGTCAATCTCGGCGAGGCGGCCGAATACATGTTCGACCACAACATCTTCCAGGAGAACCTCGTCGGGGTCGACTACTGCGAGAAGATGGTCTCGGAGACGAACCCGTCCGTCCTGGCGCGAGCCGAGAACACCCGCGCACCGCACGAGGACCAGCACGGCTACCGCACCATCGCGGACATCATGCGGTCCCTGAACCCGTTCACCGGAGAGTTCTACCGCGAGGCGTTGCACGTCAGCAGGTCCACCCGAGAGATGTTCTGCCTCATGGAAGGCCGCCATGTGCATCCCTCGACGCTGTACCCCGGCGGCGTGGGCACGGTGGCCACGGTGCAGTTGATGACCGATTACCTGAGCCGGCTCATGCGCTACGTGGAATTCATGAAGAAGGTCGTGCCGATGCACGACGACCTGTTCGACTTCTTCTACGAAGCCCTGCCGGGCTACGAGAAGGTGGGGCTGCGGCGCACCCTGCTGGGCTGCTGGGGCGCTTTCCAAGATCCCGAGGTCTGCAACTTCTCCTACCGGGACATGGAGGACTGGGGCAGGAAGATGTTCGTGACCCCGGGGGTGGTCGTCGACGGCGAACTGGTCACCACCTCGCTGGTGGACATCAACCTGGGTCTGCGGATCCTGCTGGGCTCGTCCTACTACGAGGACTGGACCGACCAGGAGACGTTCGTACGGACGGACCCTCTCGGCAACCCCGTCGACCGGCGGCACCCGTGGAATCAGCACACCAATCCGCGCCCGCAGAAGCGCGACCTCGAGGACAAGTACAGCTGGGTGATGTCGCCGCGTTGGTTCGACGGCACCGATCACCTGGCACTCGACACCGGAGGGGGACCGCTGGCCCGGCTCTGGTCGACCGCGCTGGCCGGGCTCGTCGACATCGGCTACGTCGAATCGACCGGGTCGAGCGTGAAGATCAACCTGCCCAAGACCGCGTTGAAACCCCCGGTGACGCTCGAATGGAAGATCCCGCAACACGGCAGCAACACTCTCGAACGCAACCGCGCCCGAACCTACTTCCAGGCCTACGCGGCCGCCTGTGCGTTGCATTTCGCCGAGAAGGCGCTCGTGGAGATCCGCGCCGGCCGCACCAAGACGTGGGAGACGTTCGAGGTACCGGACGAGGGCATCGGCTGCGGGTTCACCGAGGCGGTGCGCGGCGTGCTCTCGCACCATCTGGTGATCCGGGACGGCAAGATCGCCAACTACCATCCGTACCCGCCGACGCCGTGGAACGCCAGCCCCCGCGACAGCTACGGGACACCCGGCCCCTACGAGGACGCGGTGCAGGGCCAGCCGATCTTCGAGGAGAACGACCGCGAGCATTTCAAGGGCATCGACATCATGCGGACCGTGCGCAGTTTCGATCCGTGTCTGCCGTGCGGCGTGCACATGTATCTGGGCGACGGGAAAACCCTCGAGAAGATGCATTCGCCGACCCAGTCGGTCACCGGGGAGTGACGGATGGAACGGTGGCGAGAATCCGGTGACCGTATCGAAGCGCTGCTCGACGCCTGTTCCGTAGCCGGACCGGCCGCCCGCGACCGCGCCGAAGACCTCCTGCGCGAAGTGCTGGATTTGTACGGGGCCGGCCTGGCCCGGATCCTCGACACGATTGCGGCGTACCCGAGCGCCGTCGACACGGTCGCAGGCGACGACCTGGTCGCCAGCCTGCTGCTCGTCCACGGGCTGCACCCGCACGACGTGACCACCCGGGTACGTGCCGCGCTGGACTCGGTGCGTCCGTACCTCGGCTCGCACGGCGGCGACGTCGAACTGCTCGGCATCCGCGGATCGGTGGTGCGCCTGCGGCTGCTCGGCAATTGCCGGGGATGCCCGTCGTCGGCGGTCACGCTCGAACTGGCGGTGCGCGACGCCGTGCGGGCGGCGGCCCCGGAGATCACCGACCTCGACGTGGAAACCGAACCCGACGATCGTGGACTCATCGCCCCGGAGGCCCTGTTCGCGCATATCGAGCCGGTAGGCAACGGTGTGTGGTGTGCGGCAACGGAATTCGAGCGGCTCGCAGAGGGGGAGGTCGGCGGGTTCACGATCGACGGGCTGCCCGTGCTGGCGTGCCGACTCGACGGCCGGTACCTCGCCTACCGCGACCGCTGCCCCGCATGCGGCAGTTCGTTCGCCGGCGCGGTACTGCACCGGCGGGCCGGAGACGGCGCGGGCGCGGCCGTGCTGCGCTGTCCGGAATGCCGAGCACACTTCGATGTACACCGGGCCGGCGCCCGGCTGGACGACGGCACCGCCGAGCACCTCGATCCGCTGCCGATCCTGGTGCGCGACGGGACGTTGTCGCTCGCCGTGCCCGATGAGCGCCCGGACACCGTCACCCGTCGCGCCGCTCGCCCCAGCTCTGCACCCCGTCGCTCCGCTCGCGCCAGCACTGCACCCCGTCGCTCCGCTCGCCCCACCGAGGTGACGTGATGGCCACCGTGCCCGAGATTCTCGGCCGCATCGCGGGGACACCGGGGCCCGCGGCGGCCGAGCGGTGCCAGATGTGCGCGATCGAGGTCGACGACGCGCACCGGCACGTCGTCGACCTCGATTCCCGGCGCCTGATGTGTGTCTGCCGGCCCTGTTACCTGCTCTTCACCGGTCAGGGCGCAGGCCTGCGGTTTCGCGCCGTTCCCGACCGGTACCTGTCGTTCCCGGGCTTCACGCTCGCGCCGGGCAGGTGGGCGGACCTCGAGATCCCGGTGGGGCTGGCGTTCTTCTTCCGCAATTCGGCGCTCGGTCGCACCGTCGCGTTCTACCCCGGTCCCGCCGGCGCCGCGGAATCGGAGCTGCCGCTCGGTACGTGGGACACGGTCCTCGCGGACAACCCGGCGCTGACGGAACCGACGCCCGATGTGGAGGCGCTGCTCGTGCGGGTCCCGGACCGCGGTGACCCCACCTGCCACCTCGTGCCGATCGACGCGTGCTACGAACTGGTCGGCAGGTTGCGGCGGGTGTGGCGCGGCTTCGACGGCGGACACGACGCCCGTGCCGAACTCGACGGATTCTTCGACACGCTCACCCGGCGGAGCCGCCCGGTCGACGCGGGGGCACCGACGTGACCGCGCTCGAGTTCACCGTCGCCGACATCGCGCCCGAACCGTACGCGGCCGCGCCGACGCTGCTGGCCACACTCGGGATACGGGAAGGCACGGGTGCGACCGTGCATGCGCTGGCGTTGCGATGCCAGCTCCGCATCGAACCGCGCCGCCGCCGTTACGGTCCCGAGGAGGAAGCCGCGCTGACCGACCTGTTCGGCACGCGCGACCGGTGGGGCACCACCCTCGCGCCCTTCCCGTGGCTGCACGCGTCCACGGTGGTGCCGGGATTCGACGGCGGATGCGAGGCGACGCTGCCGCTGACCTGCACGTACGACTTCGACGTGGCCGCCGCGCGGTACCTGCACGCGCTCGGCGACGGAACGGTGCCGCTGCTGGCGCTGTTCAGCGGCACCGTCTTCACCCGCGGTACAGCAGGATTCGCGGTCGAACAGGTGCCGTGGGACCGGGAGGCCCGATACGACCTTCCGGTGTGGGTGTGGCGTGACCTCATGCGGGCGCACTTCCCCGACACCGGCTATGCACGGCTCACCCACGCGACGCTGGCCGCACTGGGCCGGTTCAAGGCCGAACGGGGGCTGATCGATCTCGACGCCGCGATCACCGAACTGCTCGCCGCAGCCGGTGCCGGAACGGGGGTGGAGGCGTCGTGACGGTGCCACGGCAGAAACAACTCACCGACACGGACCAGGTGCGCGCGGTCGCCGACGCGGTCCTGTACGAGGGCTACCTGCTGTACCCGTACCGGGCGAGCTCCCGGAAGAACCAGTCGCGCTGGCAATTCGGGGTGCTGGGACCGCCGGGCGCCGCCGAGGCCGGGCTCGGCGAGCCGGCGTCGCTGGCAACCCAGACCGTGGTGCGCATGCTGGGAGCAGAACCGGTGATCGAGGTGACCCTGCGATTTCTCCAGCTCCAGCGGCGCACGGTGCAGCGTCGCACCGACGACGGATTCGAGACCGTCCCCGAGCTGGTCGTCGCCGGACGCTCGTGGGTCGGGTGGGACGAGGCCGTCGAATGCTCGTGCGTGTTTTCGGTAGCGGTGGCTACCGAAAACGCGCACGGGGCAGCGGGGGTCGCGGTGCCCGCGGGCGAGGACAGCGAACTGCTCACCGAACCCGACGGCACGGTCGCCGGGCGCCTGCTGCGCACCCGCCGCGCCGTGCGCGCGACCGTGACGGTCGAGGTCGGGCCGATCGCCGGTGATCTCGCCCGCGTCGCCGTCACCGTCGCGAACACCGGCGACACACCGGTCGACGCAGACGACGCGATCGGGCGGTCGCTGATCGGCGCGCATCTGATCCTCGCCGCCGCCGGCGCGCGTTTCGTATCGTTGCTCGAACCGCCCGCCGACGCGGCCGCGATCGCCGGCAGCTGCACCCACGAGCGGTGTTTCCCGGTTCTCGCCGGTGACCCGGACCCCGCGGTGCCGGGTGAGGCGCCCGTCGTGCTGGTGTCCCCGATCATCCTCTACGACCACCCCCGCGTCGCCGAGCAGAGCGGCGGAGACCTGTTCGACGCCACGGAGATCGACGAGATCCTCACGCTGCGCGTGTTGACGCTCACCGACGACGAGAAGGCGCAGGCCCGCGCCACCGACGCGCGGGCCGCGGAGATCGTGGACCGCTGCGAGGCGATGACCCCGGAGCAGTTCCGGGCGCTGCACGGCGTCCTGCGCGACCCGGGCCGCGACCCCGACCGCGCCGCCGGTCCGATACCCGACGTGCCCGACGGTGTCGACTGGTGGACCGAGGAAGCGGACACCAGTGTGCGACCGGAATGCGACATCGTGCTGGTGCAGGGGGTGCCGGTGGCGCGGGGAAGCCTCGTCCGGTTGCGCCCGTCCCGGCGGGCCGACGCGCAGGACCTGTTCTTCCGAGACCGGCTCGCGCGCGTCGCGACGGTCCACGGAGACGTGGACGGCGAGACCCACGTCGGTGTCGTACTCGTCGACGACCCCGCCGCCGATCTGCACGAGTGGTTCGGCCGTTACCTGTATTTCGCGCCGGACGAGATCGACCCGGTGCCGGGCGTGCCGGTGCAACCGTCGAGGAACGAGGAGTCATGAGAATCGTCGGAATTATGACCACGGCGACCGCCGCCGTCCTCGCGGTCGGCGCGGTGCTGATCGCGGTGAAGTCGATGCCGGATCTCAAGCGCTACTTCCGGATCCGGAACATGTGAGCAGCGGCGTGCGGATTCTGGTGGCGGGTGTCGGCAACATCTTCCTCGGGGACGACGGTTTCGGACCCGAGGTCGTGCGCAGTCTCGCCGGGACCGCGCAACCGGAAGGAGTCCGATTGGTGGACTACGGTATTCGCGGAATGCACCTCGCCTACGACCTGCTCGACGGGTGGGACGGGCTGGTCCTGATCGACGCCGTTCCCGGCACCGGGGAACCCGGCGCGGTGCGGGTCTTCGAAGCCGGGGACACCGCCCCCGCCGCGGTGAGGGTGGATGCCCACGGCATGGACCCGGCCTCGGTGTTCGCGACCCTCGCGGCGCTGGGCGGGAGCCGGCCCCGCACGGTCGTGGTGGGCTGCCAGGCGCAGTGCGTCGACGAGGGCATCGGGCTCTCACCCGCTGTCGCCGCCGCGGTCGAACCGGCTGCGGGGGCGGTGCGGCGCGCCGTGCAGTTGCTCCAGCGGACCGATCCGGCCGCGCCGTCCGGGGTCGGAGGTTGAATCGTGTGCCTGGGAATTCCCGGTCGGGTGATCCGTCTGCTCGCGGGCTACGGCGGTCAGCTGGCGCTCGTCGACGTCGTGGGTGAGAGCCGCCGCATCAACATCGGGTTGCTCGACGACGGAACCCTCGCGCCCGGCGACTGGGTCGTCATCCACATGGGTTTCGCGGTGGAACGGGTCGACGAGGCCGGCGCCGAACGTGCCCTGGCCGGCCTGGAACTGATGGGCCGCGGCCTCGACCGGGGAGACGAGCCGTGACGAGCGCCGTCGAGCGCCGCCGCGTGACCGTCCGGGGGGTGGTGCAGGGCGTCGGATTCAGGCCCTTCGTTGCGGGCCTGGCCGGGGAACTGCGCCTGGCCGGGCTGTGCGGGAACGACGATGCCGGAGTGTTCGTCGAAATCGAAGGAGCCACCGCCGTACTCGACGAGTTCGTGCGACGGTTGCGGGACGACGCCCCGCCGCTCGCCGAGGTGCTCGGCCTGACGTCGGTCCCGCGCACGCCCCTGGGCGACCGCGATTTTCGCATCGTGAACAGCCGTCGTACACCGGGATTGCGCACTCTGATCCCACCCGACGTCGCCACGTGCGTGGACTGTCTCCGGGAACTGAACGATCCGGCCGACCGCCGCTACCGGCATCCGTTCGTCAACTGCACCCATTGCGGACCTCGCTACACGGTGATCACCGACCTGCCCTACGACCGTCCCGCCACGACGATGGCCGCGTTCCCGATGTGCCCGCGCTGCGCCCGCGAATACGCCGACCCGGTCGATCGGCGGTATCACGCCCAGCCGATCTGCTGCCCGGACTGCGGTCCGAGGATCCATGCCGAACGTGGAGCCGACCGTGTCGACGGCGACGACGAGGTGCTGGCGGCGGTTCAGCGCGCACTCGCGGCCGGGCAGATCGTGGCCGTCAAGGGGCTCGGCGGCTACCACCTGGTGTGCGACGCGACCGATCCCGGCGCCGTCCGGCGGCTGCGCGAACGCAAGCGGCGGCCCGACAAGCCGTTCGCGCTGATGGCACCGGACGTGGCGACGGTCGCGGCGGAGTGCGCCGTGTCCGAGCGGGAGATCGCGGCCCTGACCCGGTCCGCACGCCCGATCGTGCTGCTGGACAAGCGGACCGCCACCACCGTCGCCGACGACGTGGCGCCGGGTCTGGGCGAGTTCGGGGTGATGCTCGCATACACGCCGCTGCACCACCTACTGTTCATGCCGGTGCCCGGACATCCGAATCCGGTGCCGCGCCTGCTGGTGATGACGTCCGGAAACGCCTCCGGCGAACCGCTGTGCACCGACGACGGTGAGGCCCGCACCCGTCTCGGCGGCATCGCCGACCTGTTCCTCGTGCACGATCGGCAGATCGCGGTGCCCTGCGAGGATTCGGTGGTCGCGGTCGTCCACGAGCGGAACGACACGACGCACACCAGGGACGGTGACCGGGAGGCGCCGATCCGGCGCTCGCGCGGCTACGCGCCGATGCCGGTGCTGCTCGGCGAGGCGTCGCCGCCGGTCCTCGCGGTCGGCGCGGAACTGAAGAACACCTTCTGCCTCACCCGGCAGGAGTACGCGTTCTGTTCGGCGCACCTCGGGGACATGGGCTCGTTGGAGAGCCGGCGCGCGTTCGAAACGTCCGTGGCGCGGCTGACCGCGCTGCACCGGGTCACCCCGGAACTCGTCGTCGCCGACGCCCACCCCGGCTACGCGACGCGGCAGTGGGCCGAGAGCTACGCCGACGACCACGGCGTCGCCCTGCACACCGTGCAGCACCACCACGCGCACGTCGCGTCGCTGCTCACCGAACACGGCAGGATCGGTGCGCCGGCCCTCGGCATCGCGTTCGACGGCACCGGATACGGCTGCGACCGGACGGTGTGGGGCGGGGAACTGCTGCTCGTCGGACCGGACCTGCTCGACATGCACCGGGCCGGGCACCTGCGGTCGTTCCTGCTGCCCGGCGGCGACGTCGCGGTGCGGACCCCGGCGCGGGTCGCGCTGGCGTTGCTGCGCGACGCCGGTATCGGTGAGCCCACCTCGCCGGAGGTGGCCGACCTGCCGTGCGCCGGTGCTCTCCCCGCCGCGGAGCGGGACCTGGTGGCGTCCCAGTTGCGGTCCGGCATCGGCTGCGTGCGCACCACGAGTGCCGGGCGGTTGTTCGACGGGGTGGCGTCCCTGCTCGGGGTGCGTCATCGCATCACGTACGAGGGGCAGGCGGCCGTGGAACTCGAGGCGCTCGCGCGGACCGCGGCGGGACCGGCGCCGGTGCGGATGGCGGTGCTCGGCGACGAACTGGACTGGACCGGGACGCTGCGCTGCCTGGTCGGGGGCCTGCGGCTGGGGGTTCCGGCCGCGGATCTGGCGCTCGGATTCCACTGTGCGCTCGCGGTCGCCGTCGCACGGCTGGCGGCGCGGATCGCCACCGCCGCGCAAATCTCCACGATCGGGTTGACCGGCGGTGTCTTCCAGAATCGCCTGCTCACCGACGGTGTGCGAACTATGCTGCAAGACAGTGGGTTCGAGGTCCTGACGCACAGCCGGGTGCCGTCGAACGACGGTGGGCTGTCGTTGGGGCAGGCCGCGATCGGCGCCACCCTCGCACGGCGGCGAGCCGCCCCGTCCCCACGGCGGCGAGCCGACCTGGGGGCAGAGCGGGCGGCGGACGAGGTATCGACGGGACGTGTGCGATGACACCGACGACACAGCAACAGAATCCGCCGATCGGCGAGAACCCGATCGGGGAGGAACTCGCCGCGGATCTGGCGACGGCGGCGCTGGGCTTGGCGCGGAGATTCCACGCCGGCGCGACCCTGTGGGTGGTGTCGCCGCAATGGGAACCGCACGCGCACCACGTGGCCGTGGAATTCGTGCATCCGGTGATCATGGGTAAGCGGGCGTTGCCGGCGGTGTCGCTGGTCGAGCCGGACCCGGTCGCCCAGTGCCGGGTCGCGACCCGGCCGGGTGATGTCGTCCTCGCTGTCGCCGCCGCGGACGAACCCGACGTCCTCGACATCGCGCGACGCGCCGCAGCGTGGGGCACCGACACCATCTGGATCGGCGCCGGGCCCCGCCCACCCGCCGGGGCCGCCACGCACGTGCTGTGGGTCGATTCGAACGATCCGATGGTGCCGGCCACCGGCCGGTTCGTGCTGCTGTACCACCTGCTGTGGGAGCTGACCCACGTGGTTTTCGAACATCCCGGGCTGCTCGCCGAAGACCAGCCCGACGCGGTGTGCGTGACGTGCGGCGACGAGGGCAGGCTCGCGGAGGTCATCGCCTCACCCGGCGCCGCCGCCACGACCGCCCTGGTGCGGACCGCGGGCGGTGAGGAACACGTCGACGTGTCGATCCTGGAATCCGTTGCCGCGCACGATCTGCTCGTCGTGCACGGCGGTGTCGCGCTCACCCGGCTCGACGTTCCTGCAGATCCGGCAGAGAGGTGACACCGTGAGCGAACCGGAGGAGACCGGCTTCCTGTATCCGTTCATCGATGCGGAGGAGCGTGACGCCGGGCCGCTGCTGCGCGACCTCGCCGCGTCCGCCCGCAGCAAGGCAGCGGAGAGTGCGCGGCTGCAACAGGAGTCGATCGACGAATGGGGAGCGGCGCTCGAGTCCGCGGGAGAGCGCATGGCCCGGGTCTTCGCGCGCGGCGGCCGGCTCTACACGTTCGGCAACGGAGGCAGCTCCACCGATGCCGCGACCCTCGCCTCCCTGTTCAGCAGGCCCGCACGGGGCCGTCCGGTGCCCGCGTGGTCCCTGGCTGCGGACCAGGCCGTGGTCACGGCCCTCGGCAACGACGTCGGATTCGACCTGATCTTCTCGCGGCAGATCATCGCCCACGCGAAACCGGTCGACGTCGCGATCGCGTTGTCCACCTCCGGCAACTCGGACGATCTCATGACCGCCCTCGCCGAGGCGAGATTCCGCGGCCTGCTCACCGTCGGGTTCGCCGGGCACGACGGCGGCCGGATGGCCGTCACCGACGACCTGGACTTCTGCTTCACGGTCCGCTCCCAGAGCATTCACCGCATCCAGGAGAGCCACGCCTTGCTCGGATACCGCTTGTGGGAGGCCACGCAGGAGCATCTCGAGCGCGACACCGAGACTGCGGGAGGCCGGCCGTGAGCACCGACGCGGGTCGCGAAGATCGGGTCCTGGACCGGATCGAGGCGTTCCGGCGCCGGCGTCCGCGTCTGCTCGACACGGTCGTCACCCTCTCCCACGGGGCCGGCGGCAAGGCGTCCGCGGCCCTGGTGGATGCGGTGTTCGTGGACGCGTTCCGTAACCCCGAACTCGAACAGCTCGGCGACGCCGCCGTCGGCGTCCTCGATGCGGGCGCCGCCGGTGGGGCGGTCGGTGTGGGCGCCGCCGGCGGGGCGGTCGGTGTGGGCGAGCGCCTGGCGTTCTCGACCGATTCGTACGTCGTCAAACCCCTGCAGTTCCCGGGCGGTTCGATCGGGCACCTCGCGGTCCACGGCACCGTCAACGATCTTGCGGTGTCCGGTGCCCGGCCGCGCTGGCTGTCGGCGGCATTCGTGATCGAGGAGGGATTCGAGATCGCCCGGCTGCGGGAGATCGTCGCGGACATGGCGACCGCGGCGTCCGGTGCAGGGGTCGCCATCGTCACCGGGGACACCAAGGTCGTCGGCAAGGGTTCCGCCGACGGGCTCTACATCAGCACCGCGGGTGTGGGGGTGGTACCCGCCGGTCGTCGGCTGGGCGCGGACCTGGTCCGGCCCGGCGACCGGGTCGTCGTGTCCGGTCCGCTCGGTGACCACGGTATGGCGGTGCTGCTCGCGCGCGGTGAACTCGCACTCGAGGCGGACATCGCGTCCGACACCGCGCCCGTGCACCGCATGGTGGAGGCGCTGCTCGCGGCGGCCCCGGCGACCCGGTGGATGCGGGATGCGACCCGCGGCGGCGTCGGCACCGTGTGCAACGAACTCGCGCAGGCCACCGGATTCGCGGTCGTACTCGACGAGGCGGCGCTGCCGATCCGGCCTGCGGTCCTCGGCGCGTGCGACCTGCTCGGCATCGACCCGCTGTATGTGGCGAACGAGGGCAAGTTCGTGGCGGTGGTCGCCGCGGACGAGACGGACGCGGCGCTCGCTGCGCTGCGCGGGCAGGCCGGTGGTGAGGCCGCGGCGGTCGTCGGCGAGATCCTTGCGGAACCGGAAGGCATCGTCGCGCTGCGCACCGCGTTCGGAGGTACCCGGATCGTCGACATGCTCGTCGGCGACCCGCTGCCGCGAATCTGTTGACGGTGAGGAGAACTGCTGTGTGTCTGGGAATTCCGGGAAGGATCGTCGACATCCTCGACGCCGACCAGGACCTCGCGAAGGTCGACGTCAACGGGGTGCAGCGGGCGATCAGCATCCGGTTGCTCGCCGGCACCGGGCTGCAGGTCGGTGACTGGGTGCTCGTGCACGTCGGGTTCGCGATGTCACGCATCGACGAGGCGGAGGCGCAGATGACGCTCGATCAGGTGCGCCGGATGGGCGCCGACTACGTCAACGAGATCGAGGCGTTCACGAATTCGGAGATCGACACGACGCCGAGATGACGGCGACGAGGGAAAGCGGGTTGCCACCATGAAATTCGTCGACGAGTTCCGGGACCCGGCCGCGGCCCGGGCCCTGGTCGCAGCGATCACCGACCTCGCGGCCGGGGACGAGTTCAAGTTCATGGAGGTGTGCGGCGGGCACACCCACACCATCTACCGGCACGGCATCGAACATCTGCTGCCGCCGTCGGTGCAGCTGGTGCACGGACCGGGCTGCCCCGTCTGCGTCATCCCCATGGGTCGTATCGACGACGCGATGTGGCTGGCCGAACAGCCCGACGTCGTGTTCACGACATTCGGGGACATGATGCGGGTGCCCGGATCCCGGGGCAACCTTCTCGAGGCGAAGGCGCGGGGCGCCGATGTGCGGTTCGTGTACTCGCCGCTCGACGCGCTCAAAATCGCCGTCGACCACCCGGACAAGCAGGTGGTGTTCTTCGCGGTCGGGTTCGAGACCACCGCGCCGTCCACCGCCGTGACCCTGGTGCGTGCGAAACAGCTCGGCCTGACGAACTTCTCGGTGTTCTGCAATCACGTCACGATCGTGCCGCCGATCAAGGCGATCCTCGAGTCGCCGGATCTGCGTCTGTCCGGGTTCCTCGGGCCGGGCCACGTGTCGACCGTCGTGGGTCTGCGTCCGTACCGATTCGTACCGGAGAGGTACGGGAAACCGATCGTGGTAGCGGGTTTCGAGCCGCTCGATATCCTCGCGTCGGTGCACATGCTGCTGCGCCAGATCCGGGACGGGCGGTGCGAGGTCGAGAACCAGTACAGCCGCGTGGTGCGCAGCGAGGGCAATCGGCAGGCCCTGACGTTGCTGGCGCAGACGTTCGCGCTGCGTCCCCACTTCGAGTGGCGCGGACTGGGATTCATCTCGCAGAGTGCGCTGGGTATCCACCCGGACTACGCCGAGTTCGATGCGGAGCAACGCTTCTCGATGCCCGGTGTGCGGGTGGCCGATCCGAAGGCCTGCCAGTGCGGTGAGGTGCTCAAGGGCGTGATCAAACCCTGGGAGTGCAAGGTGTTCGGAACCGCATGCACACCCGAGACGCCGATCGGCACCTGCATGGTTTCCCCCGAAGGAGCATGTGCCGCCTACTACAACTTCGGTCGACTGCATCGGGAGACCGCGGCACTGGTGGGGCAGCGCGGGAAAGGCTGACCGTGGCGGACGGCGTGGCGGCCCAAGGGGCTCGGCTGTTCGCGCGCTATGCGCACGCGCCCAACGAACTCGGCTACTGCGGGCCCGCGAGTGCCGCCGCGCTCGAGAGGGCCGCCTGCGGGGGCGGGGATCCCGCGGCGGTGGCCGCCGCGGCCCGGCAGTTCAGCGGGGCCTGGCCCTATCAGCAACTGATCGCCGAGCACTGCGGGATCACCGATCCGCTCGACGAGCGGGTGGTGCGCGCCTACTGGACCGGCAACCTCCTCACCGATCGCATCGACGTGGACCGGTTCGGTGGTGAGCTGCTGAGCCGTTTCGGGGAGCGGGCCGGCCACTACTGGTCGCATCTGACGGCGGAGCTGCTGCCCGAGGTGACCGCGACCCACGCGTTCCACGTGTTCGGGGTGTACCCGTGGTCGCGGCTGCTGGAAACCGGGATGCCGCAACCACTCCACATCCTCGACTCGTGCCGGATCGGATGGGGGACCGTGCTCGAGGTGTCCGACGGCGACGCCGCGGTGCGCGTGCGTCCGCTCGAATTCGACGGCACCAGGCTGGCTCTCGGCGCCGAAACCGTCCGGCGTGCCGGCCGGCGCACCGCATCCGGAGTGTTCGTGCCCGCCCTGCGCGTGGGTGAACAGGTGGCGCTGCACTGGGATTTCGTGTGCGACAGACTCACCGCGGAGGAGGCCGGCCGGCTGGAGTCGTGGACCGTGCGTCAACTCGGGCACACCAACGGTCGGCTCCCCACCCGGTGAGGTGTTCAGCTTCGCCGGTGCGGCACGGAGAAGCCCCACGGCAGTTCGAGCCGGTGCGCCGCGAGCAGCGCGTCGTCGGTCAGGATCTCGTCTATCGGTCCGTCCGCGACGAGCCGGCCGTCGTCGAGGACCACCGCGCGGGTGCACAGTTGCGCGGCATACGGAAGATCGTGGGTGACGAGGAGCAGCGTCGCGTCGAGCCGGGCGAGGACCTCCGCAAGCTCGCGACGGGCCACCGGGTCGAGGTTCGCCGACGGCTCGTCGAGCACGAGAACCTCTGGCCTGCAAGACAACACGGTCGCCAGTGCGACGCGACGACGCTGCCCGCCCGACAGATGGGTGGTGTCGCGTTCCGCGTGCTCGGTCATGCCGACAGCGGTGAGGGCCTCCCGGACCCGCTCGTCGAGCTCCGGTGGGCGGACCCCGAAATTCGCCGGGCCGAACGCGACGTCCTGGGCGACCGTGGGCATGAACAGCTGGTCGTCGGGGTCCTGGAACACGAGCCCCACGGCGCGCCGGATTTCGCGGACGGTGTCGCGACCGACCCGCCGTCCGCCGATCGCGACGGACCCCTCGGTGGGGGTGAGCACACCGTTGAGATGCAACATGAGTGTCGTCTTGCCCGCGCCGTTGGGACCGAGCACCGCCACCCGCTCGCCCGCCGCGACGGCCAGGTCGACGCCGTGCAGGGCACGCCGCCCGTCGGGGTAGGAGTATCCGACGCCGGACAGGTGCACCGCGGGTGTGCCGGTCACGTCGTCACCCACGCCGTCGCGCACACGAGCAGGGCGCACGTGGTCGGCGCCAGCGCCGACATCCAGTCCGCGGAACGGGCGGTCGCTCCGAAAGCCGGTACCGCGCCCGTGAATCCACGCGAGAGCATCGCCAGGTGCACCCGTTCTCCGCGCTCGTAGGCACGCAGGAACAGCCCGCCGACCCCGCGCGCGGTCGCGCCGATCTGCCGCAGCGTGCGGGGGTCGTCACCGCGGGACAACCGTGCGATACGCATCCGGTGGGCCTCGGCGGCGAGCAGGTCCGCGTACCGGATCATCAGCACGACTACGGTGGTGACCAGTCCCGGCACGCGGAGTCGGGTAAGTGCCTCCGGCAGTTCCCGCACCGCCGTGGTCGCCGCGAGGGTCAGGGACACGAGGACTCCGAGGGTGCCTTTGACGAGGATCCCCCACGCGGCATACAGGCCGGGCACCGACAGCGAAATCCCGGCCACGACAACGCGTTCCCCGGATTCGGCGAACGGTAGTAGTACCGCGAGCACCACGAACGGAAGCTCGATGAGCATCCGTGGAGCCAGCCACGAGGGCCGGATCCCCGCGATCGTCCACACCGAGGCGAGCAGCGCCAGGTACGCACCGAACGCCCACATCGCCTCGCGCGGGGTCGCGACGACGACGAACACGAACGTCGTTGCCGCAACGATCTTCACCTCCGCCGGCAACCGGTGGACCGGTGATGTGCCCGGCAGGTGCAGCCGGGCCGCATGCGTCCCGCTCACGGATTCGGGGAGTCGCCGTGCGCGCGGCGTCGGACGAGGAGATGGAACAGGCCGCTTGCGGCGATCGCGACGACCACGACGCCCGCGACGCCGGCGAGTCCGGTCGAGAACTGCCTTCCGCCGACCGCGTAGCCGGCCAGGGGGCCGCCGGACAGGGCGTGATCGGTGGTGGTGGTTGCGATGCACTCGCCGGTGACGTGTTCGCTGCCGTCGACCTCGACGACCTCGCACCCGCGTAGTGTCGTCGAGTCGAGGCCGTCGGGGCTCGGACTGGCCAGGTAGGAGAGTGCTCCGGCGATCAGCAGGGTGACCGCGGCGAGTGCGAGCAGCACCCGGCGGCGGCTCATGCGGTCACATCCGAGGCAGACGCGGGAGCGGCGCGCCGCGGGGCGGTGCGCAGGAGGTACACCAGGTCGGGCCGGGCTCTGGCGACCGTGACCACGGTCGCCGCGGTGACGATCCCCTCCCCGGCGCCGATGAGCGCGTGGGTGCCGAGCAGGTAGGCGGCGACGGTCCCGAGCGAGGTGGTCGAGGCGCCGCCGATCGCGTATTCGAGCAGGAATCCGGCCGAGGCGGCGACCACGGCGGACAATGCCGCCGTGAACGACACGACCGCGAGGCCCCGACCCCGGGTGCGGCCCCGGAGCAGGGGACGCAGCGCGAGCGCGACAGCGTAACCGGTCGCGACGCCGATCAGCGCCATGTTGGTGATGTTGGCGCCGAGCGCGCTGAGACCGCCGTCCGCGAACAGCAGCGCCTGGACGATCAGCACGATCGAGAGGCACAGTGCGCCGGTGTACGGGCCGACGAGGATCGCGGCGAGCGCGCCGCCGAGGACGTGCCCGCTGACGCCGGGAAGAATCGGGAAATTCACCATCTGCAGGGCGAATACGAACGCGGCGACCAGCCCCGCCATGGGGGCGGTGCGCTCGTCGAGTTCACGCCGTGCCCGCCACAGCGCGATGGCGAGCCCGGCGACCGCGACGGCGCCGAACAGGAGCGAGGTCGGTGCGTCGACGAGGCCGTCGCTCATGTGCATCGCTACGACATCCATCAACGAATCGTACCTTCTCATATGAACAGTTGCTCATGTATCCGCCGGTGGGGGCGCGGGGGTGAGCCCGTCGAAGGCAGTTCGGGGAACTCTCCGTTCACGTCGTCGACGATCCGGTATGAGGGGCTGTGCCGGCGCGCGACCGTCCGAACTGATCACACACTGCGTCGGCTGTTTGTGATCAGTGTTGCAGGGGCTCCCAGGCCGGGAGCGGATCCCGATAGCGCCGCCACGCGTGCAGACCCTCGGCCATCTCGACGTCGGTGAGCAATGCGCGGTCGAGGGTCTGTTCGAGCTTCTCGACATCGAGTTCGATTCCGATGAATACGATCTCTTGCCCGGGTGTCTCGTCGGTCGTGGTCCACAGCTGCGCCGGTTCGATCACCAGGTTCGGCCCGGCCTGCGACCAGATGGCGACTGTCTCCGGTCGACTGGCGATCCAGCAGAAGCCTTTGCTGCGCAACAGACCTTTCAGTTCGCTCGTGGCGATCTCGAGCCGGGACGGGTGGAACGGCCGGTCCGCCCGGTAGGTGACGCTCCGAATGCCGTACTCCTCCGTCTCCGGGGTGTGTCCGCCTGCGAGTTCCTCCGCCCACCCGGGCGCGTTCGCGGCCAGCTGCGGGTCGTACAGCCCGGTGCCGAGCACCTCGTGCAGTTCGACGACCCCATGGCTGGTCCGGATCAGTTCGGCCGCCGGATTGAGCCGCCGCAGCGTGGCCTCGACGGTGCCGGCTACCTGTTCGCTGACCAGGTCGGTTTTGTTGAGCAGGAGGACATCCGCAAACTCCACCTGGTCGATCAGCAGATCGGAGATGCTGCGTTCGTCGCCCTCGCCCGCCTCGAGGTTGCGGTCGTCGAGACGCTGCCCCTTGGCCAGTTCCCCGAGGAAGGTGGACGCGTCCACCACGGTCACCATGGTGTCGAGCGTCGCGACGCTGCCGAGGCTGAAGCCGTCCTCGAACTCCCAGTCGAAGGTCGCGGCCACCGGCATCGGTTCGGAGATCCCGGTGGATTCGATGACCAGATGGTCGAAGCGCCCGTCACGGGCGAGTTCGGCGACCGACTCGATCAGATCCTCGCGCAGCGTGCAGCAGATGCAGCCGTTCGTGAGCTCGACAAGTCGTTCCTCGGTGCGGTCCAAGTAGCCCTGACCTTGGACGAGGGCCGCATCGATGTTCACCTCACTCATGTCG
This sequence comes from Rhodococcus zopfii NBRC 100606 = JCM 9919, assembly GCF_001895025.1. GTDB lineage: Bacteria > Actinomycetota > Actinomycetes > Mycobacteriales > Mycobacteriaceae > Rhodococcus > Rhodococcus zopfii. The sequence goes on along the minus strand of NZ_BCXI01000015.1, from coordinate 138,300 downwards.
TTGACGATCACCGCCACGCGGCGACCGTCCCGGTTGGCCAGCATGTGGTTGAGCAGAGTCGTCTTCCCGGCTCCGAGGAATCCGGACAGCACGGTGACGGGCAACTTCGCGGGGGTCATTCCTGAATGATAACGACATTCATTATCGATAATGAGCCGGGGTGCCGCCGTGTGCTTTCCGGAACGCTCGTCCATTAGGTGGTCGGCATTTGCCCCCCTCGGGAACGGCGCCCTGTCGCGCCTCGGTGTTGCCCGTCACCGTCGCGATGAGCCGACGGACCCGATTACCGGAATTTAGAGAGTGGGCGTCCTCTTTTCTGGCTATCGTGAGCGAACTCGAGCAGGAGGGGACTCATGAGTGAAACGTTCGACTTGATCGTGCGCGGCGGCCTGTGGTTCGACGGCACCGGCGCCCCCGGCGTCGTGCGCGACCTCGGCATCCGTGGCGGGGTCGTGGTGACGGAGAGTGTCGAGCCGCTGCCCGCCGGACCCGACACCGAGATCGTCGACGCGCGTGGCCGCTGGGTGATGCCCGGATTCATCGACGCACACACCCACTACGACGCCGAGGTGCTCGTCGCGCCCGGACTGTCCGAATCGGTGCGGCACGGTGTCACGACGGTCCTCATGGGCAACTGCTCGCTGTCGACGGTGTTCGTGCCGCCGGTCGACGCCGCCGACCTGTTCAGCCGCGTCGAGGCGCTGCCGCGCGACCATGTGCTCGCCGCGCTCGAGACCGGGAAGAGCTGGACATCGCCGAAGGAGTACATCGCCGCGATCGATGCGCTGCCCCTCGGGCCGAACGTCGCCGCGTTCATCGGTCATTCGGACGTGCGCGCCGCCGTGATGGGACTGGGCCGCTCCACCGACTCGGCGAACAAACCCACCCGCGAGGAACTCGTCGCCATCGACACCGCCGTCGGCAAAGCGCTCGATGCGGGGTTCCTCGGTGTCTCCACCATGACGAATCCGTGGGACAAGATCGACGGTGACCGCTACCGGTCCCGCACCCTGCCGTCCACCCACGCGTCGTGGTCGGAATTCCGTCGGCTGCACCGTATCCTGCGCCGCCGCGGTCGCGTGCTGCAGGCAGTGCCCAACCTCAACACCAAGTACGACGTGGCGTTCTTCGCGCTCGCCAGCACCGGACTCGGCCGTCGTCCCATGAAAGCCTCGGTCCTCGCCGCCGCGGACACCAAGGCCGAACGGTGGGTGCACCGCATCTTCGGTCCGATCGCGAAGGCTGCCAACAAGTTCGGGCGCGGCGCGTTCCGATGGCAGCACCTGCCCACCACCTTCGAGGTGCACTCCGACGGTATCGACCTCGTCGTCTTCGAGGAATTCGGATCAGGCCGCGCCGCACTGCATCTCAAAGAGGAGATGGGCCGCAACGAACTGTTGCGCGACGAGTCCTACCGCCGCTGGTTCCGGCAGGATTTCGAGAAGAAGTTCTCTCCGCGCGTCTGGCACCGCGACTTCGACGACACCACGATCGTCGCGTGCCCCGACGCGGCGATCGTGGGCCGCTCGATCGGCGAGGTCGCCCGCGAACGCAAGCTGCATCCGGTCGACACCTTCCTCGATCTCGTCGTCGAACACGGCCGGGAATTCCGCTGGCACACAGTGATCGCCAACGACCGGCCCGAGATTCTGAACCGGCTGATCCGCACTCCCGGCGTCACGGTCGGGTTCTCCGATGCCGGTGCACACCTGCGCAACATGGCCTTCTACAACTACGGGATCCGCATGCTGCGCCGCATCCACGAGTTTGCCGAACGCGGCAAGCCGGTGATGCCCATGGAAGCCGCCGTGCACAAGCTCACCGGCGAACTCGGCGACTTCTACGGGCTCGACGCCGGGCACCTGCGTGTCGGCGACCGCGCCGATCTCGTCGTCGTCGATCCCGCGGGCCTCGACGACGAGACCGAGGGTTACCACGAGGAACCCATGCCCGAGTTCGGTGGGCTGCGCCGGATGGTCAACCGCAACGACGCCGCCGTCGCCGCGACAGTCGTCGGCGGACGGGTCGTCTTCCGCGACGGCGAGTTCGTTCCCGGCTACGGCACCACCTTCGGCACCGGACGGTTCCTGCGCGCCGGCGTCACCGAACGTGGACCCGTCCCCGAGCGTGCCGAGGTCGGATGACGACGGCAGCCGGACCGCGCACCCAGCAGGGACGCCGGGAAGCGACGATCGGGCGCATCCTCGACGCGGCGGTCGCCGCGCTGGGCGAGGTCGGTTACACCGCAACCACCATCGCCGAGGTGTGCACCAGGTCCGGGGTGTCCTCCGGCGGGGTGTTCCGGCATTTCCCGACCCGGCTGGACCTGATGGTCGCGGCCGCCGACGAGGTGCGTAAGCGGCAGTTCGAGGAGTATCGCGCGGGACTCGAACGGCTCGAGGTGATCGACGGCAGTTACGAATCGGTCCGCGCGAGCCTGCACCTGGTGCGGGCCGCGTGCCGTGCCCCGATCAACGCGGCGTGGTACGAACTGCTCGGGGCGGCCCGCACCGACGCATTGCTGCGGGCACGGCTCGAACCGATGGCGGCCCGCTACCACGCCGAGATCGCGGAGTTCGCTGCCGCGCTGCCGGTCGCGTCCCGCTTCGATCCGGGAGTGTTCACCACGATCGTGTTCTCGATCGTGCACATGCTCGACGGGGAGGCCCTGTCCGCGGTCGTGCATCCACAGCCCGAGCAGGAGGATCTGCGGCTCGAACAGGTTGCTCGGGCGCTGACCGGGGAGATGTCGCGCCGGTCCGGCGCATCATCAACTCGCAGAACGCTTCTGTGAGCCGGACCGGCACGTGGGTGGCGGATCAGATGCGGTCGAACCACGTCACCTGCGCGCCGTTGCCGAACTCCCGGCGCTCGGTGACCGTGAACTGCGTCGGCCTGAAGTTCCCGGACAGCGCGGGGAGTCCGTCGCCCGCGATGACCGGGTAGCTCTTGAAGATCAGTTGATCGATCTCCTCGACGAGCTGACCGGCGAGAGTGCTGCCGCCGCACAGCCAGATGTCCAGGCCCGCCTGAGCCTTCAGCCGCCGGACCAACTCGACCGGATCGGTGTCGACGATCTTCAGCTGGGGGTCGTCCACCGGGGCGAGAGTGCGCGAGAAGACATACTGCTTCAGGTGGTTGTACGGGCTGGCGACGCCCTCGGCTAGTGCGGGCTCGTAGGCGCCGCGGCCCATCACGACGGTGTCCCACGTCCTATTGGGTGTATCGATCGGCATGCCGGCGAGTTCTCGATACGGGGTCGGGACGGATTCCGGATACCGCTCGTTGATCCACGACGACATGTCGTCGCACAGCGGATAGAAGTCGAATTCTCCCCGGGGCCCGGCGATGTAGCCGTCGAGAGAGACCGCCACGTAGTAGACGAGCTTTCGCACAAGAACCACCTCTTCCGTAGTACTATGCTTGAAGTGGTTTGAACGTAGTACTACAGATGGAGTGGTGTCAAGTGGTTCGCGCGAATCCCGAGCGGCGGCAGGCCCTGCTGGATGCCTCGATCGAGGTACTGGCCCGAGACGGCGCCCGGGGGCTGACGTTCCGTGCGGTGGACAAAGAGGCGCGGGTGCCCGCGGGGACCGCCTCGAACTACTTCCCCAACCGCGACGCGCTGCTCGTCCAGGTGGGGCACCGCTACTACGAGCGATTGATTCCCGGCGAGGAAGCCGTGGCGCAGGCGCGGGGGGCGCAAACCCGCGAATCCATGGTCGAGCTGATGACCGAAGTGGTCGAACGGGTCTCCGCTTTCCGCACCGGCTATCTCGCGATCCTCGAACTCCGGCTCGAGGCAACCCGGAGACCCGAACTGCAGGCTCTGCTCACCGACCGGGTGCGAGACGACCTCGATTTCAACATCGGCAACTATCGGGAATCCGGGTTGCCCGGAGGCGAGGACGCTGTCGTGCTGCTGTATCTCGCCCTGAACTGGCTCATCCTCGACCGCCTCACACTCCCCGGGCTCTTCGACGAGAAGCGCGCCGCCGATCTGGTGCGGGCCGCTGTCGACCGCGCAATCCCCGGTGATGCCTGAGGTGTGAAATGCGGCCCGGCTGTCGGTGGGCGTCACACCTCGCTTAAGTTCGAGTGATGAGCAATGAGAACGGTTCTGCTCCGCAGTGGTTCGTCGACGCGCTCGCCGCGCCCGTCGACACCGGTACGTGCGTGGTGTCGGGTGCGACGATCTCCTACCGGGCATGGGGTGACCCGGGGCAGCCCGGCATCGTCCTCGTCCACGGCGGTATGGCCCATTCAGGCTGGTGGGACCACATCGGACCGCAGCTTGCCGCGGGCCGCCGCGTCGTCGCGCCGGATCTGAGCGGACACGGCGACAGCGACCGACGCGAACATTACGAACTCGACACCTGGACCGACGAGCTGCTCGCCGCCGCGGAAGCCGGCGGGATCGTCGGACCGCCCGTCCTGGTCGGGCACAGCATGGGCGGCATCGTGTCGTTCGCTGCGTCGCACAGGATGGGGGAGCGTCTCGCCGGGGTGATCATCCTCGACTCGCCGATCCGCGATATCACCCCCGAGGAACTCGAGATGCGCGTCAAGGCGATGAACTCGGCGGGCCCGCCGAAGGTGTACCCGACGATCGAGGCTGCGGTCGCGCGGTTCCGCCTGGTGCCGCCGCAGGACAACGCCGAGCCGTACGTATTCGGCCACATCGCTCGCGGATCTCTGAAGCCCGTCGACGGCGGGTACTCCTGGAAGTTCGACGCCCTGCGGATCGGCCGCGAGACGCGCAGCAGCCTCGCATCGATGAGCCCGCTCTGCCCGGTCGCCTACTTCCGCAGCGAGCACGGCATCGTCAACGACGCCCTCTACACACAGCTGCGGGAACAGTTCGGTCCCGACGCGCTGATGACGGTCCTGCCCGCGGCCGGCCACCACCCGATGATCGACCAGCCGCTGTCCGTCGTCGCGGCGGTCCGGACGGTGCTGGCCTCCTGGCGGGGGTGACCCGGAGCTCCGCCGCACTCGGGTGATGGTTCCCATCACCCGAGTGCGGCGGATGCGGGGAGTGCACGTCAGAGCGACGTGGCGGAGTCACTGTCCTCGACGCGCACCGGCCGTCGGCGCTCGCGCAGCAAGTGACGGGCGCCCCAGTCCAAGCAGAAGCCCAGCACGCCGATCACGACGATCACCGCCATCACCTGGTCGTAGGCGAGCTGGTCGCGGGCGTTGAGGATCTGGTAGCCCAGACCCGATCGGACACCGAGCATCTCGGCCGGCACCAGCACCACCCACGCGATGCCCAGGCCGACGCGCAGACCGGTCTGCACCTGTCCGCGGATCGCGGGCAGCACCACCGATGTCAACTGTTCGAGCCGGGTCGCGCCGAACGACCGTGCGACGAGCAGATGTCCCGGATCGATGGCGTGCACGCCGGCGGCGGTGTTGATGACGATCGGCCACACCGCCGCGGCGGCGATCAGGAAGAACACCGGCTGGTGCCCGATCCCGAACAGCGCCACCGCGATCGGAGCCCACGAGAGCGGAGAGATCATCCGCAGGAACTGCACCACCGGCATCGACGCGCGCTCCACGACCGGGTTGAGTCCGATGAGCAGGCCGAGCGGGATCCCGACCACGGCGGCGATCAGCAGTCCCACGAGCAGACGCCACATGCTCGCGGCGATGTCCGGCAGCAGCACGCCGCGGGAGATCAGGTCGCCGAGGGCCGGCACGACGTGCTGCGGCGCGAATTCCCGGACCAGAGAATCGGATCCGGCCAGGACGGAGGTGAGCAGCCACCACACGAACACGGCGACGGCGATCGCGGCGAACGGTGGCCACCACGCGTCCCGGCGTGGACGAGCGGTGGCGCCGGGGGTGAGCGGGGTGATGGTCAAGAAGGATCGACCTCCTCGATGCGGGTGAGATCTGCGGGCAGGCCGAACGCGGAGGTGCCGTCGACACGGGTCAGTGACGTGCGCACGAAGCGGTCGTCGACGAGGTCGGCGTGCACGGTCGCCGGTTCGAGGCGGGAGAGGAAACGGGTGTCGCCGTCGACCACGGTGTCGTGCATCGCCAGGGCCAGCGCTTCGGTGAAGCTCGGGAACGGGAACGGCTGGTAGCCGATGCGTTGCGGTTCCCAGTGCGGGTGCCGGATGGTCCCCGGTGGTTCGGGATAGGTCAGCGCCCGGGTCACCGCGGGCACCGGCTGCGGCAGATACCCGTCGGTCAGGGCCTTCGCCGCAGCCGTCCGGTCGGTGCCGATCCGCAGCTGCGCGGCTACGAGAGAATCCGAGACCTGCTGTACCACAGCGGGATTATGCTCGATGAGGTCCTCGTGCACGAGCACGGCGCAGCACGCGTGCTCGCGCCACACGTCACCGAGGAACCGATGGATGCGGCCGATGCCGCGCAGGTCGGCGGCGGCGTTGAACGGATCCGCGACGGTGAACGCGGCGATCGAGCCGTTCGCGAGCGCCGGGATCATGTCGGACGGGCTCATCACCACCAGTTCCACGGTGCCGGCCGAGCGCGACGCGGACTGCCGGATCACCGGGCGCAGCCCGTGGGCGCGCAGCAACTGCTGGAGCGTGATGTTGTGGATGGACCACCAGAACGGAATCGCGACCTGGCGGCCCGCCAGCTGCCCGAGTTCGGTGATGTGCGGGGCGACGGTGAGCGCGGACCCGTTGGTGTGGTTCCAGCCCAGGATCCGCACCGCGCTGCCCAGCGAATAGCGCAGCTGCAACGCCATCGGCATCAGGAGGTGCACCACGTCGACCTGCCGGGTGACGAACGCCTCCGCGAGCGAGGCCCAGCTGCGGAACAGCACCGGGCGGGCGTCGTCCACGACACCCGGTGCGAACAGCCCGGCGTGATGCGCCACGAGCAGCGGGGCGGCGTCGGTGATCGGCAGGTAGCCGATGCGCAGTCGGCCGGTGGTGTTCGAGCGGTCCGTGATTGCGGCCCGGCCCAGATCCAGGAGACCGGCGACACCGCCGGCTGCGGCGAGCCCCACGGCGCCGCGCAGCAGCGTCCGCCGGCGGATGTTCGTGCTCATGCGATTTCGAGCGTGGTATCGCGGTAGCGGGCGAAGATCTCGGTGCGCAGCCGCTGCCGTTCGGATTCGGTGAACCCGTCGTGGTCGAGGTGCCACTGCTGTTGCACCCGGCCGCCGGGCCCGAACAGGGCGATGCGGTCCGCCAGGCGCAGAGCCTCGTCGAGGTCGTGGGTGACGAGCACCGTGGTGAAACCCAGGTCGCGGGCGAGCCCGCTCAGCCAGTCCTGCAGGTCCGCGCGGATTGCCGGGTCGAGCGCGCTGAACGGCTCGTCGAGCAGCAGCAGCCGCGGCCGCACCGCAACCGCTCGAATCACCGCGACCCGCTGTGCCTGACCGCCGGAGAGCTGGTCCGGGTAGTAGCCGCCGAGGGCCGCGAGACCGAACGTGTCGAGCAGTTCGTCCGCGTACGCGGCGTCGAAACGGTCGCGATGGGCGGCGAAACGTCCACCGAACGCGATGTTCTCGCGCACGGTGAGCCACGGCATCAGATGCGGCTGCTGGAACACCACGCCGGTGTGCGGGCGGGTTGCGTCGTCGGTCTCCGGCCAGGTCACCGCGCCCGTGTCGAGACGGTCGAGGCCGGCGACGATGCGCAGCAATGTGGACTTGCCACTACCGCTGCTGCCGAGCACCACGAGAAACTCACCGGTGTCGATGTCGAGGTCGACACCACCCAGGACGGGTTCGCTTCGGCCGGGAAAACTCTTGTACCCCGCGGTTATTCGTACTGCGACAGTTCCCACCGCAGCTGTCCCTCCGACGGCGATTGAATGGGCAGGAAGGCCGCTTCGCGGAAGCGGCGATTGGTGGCGCTCGCCGACGCGTAGCCGGCACCGCCGCGCAACGTCGACTCGAGCCGGGTCGCGTCGACGGCGACGAGCGAGCCGTCGAGGCGCAGCCGCAACAGATCGGCCGGCTCCACCGATGCCGGAGCGTCGGCGTACTCGTGGAGGCGGTCGCGCAGGTTGCCGTAACGCTTCTGCAGCGCCCGATACTCGTCGGCGAACTGTGCACCGAGTCCGGTGATGCGCGAACCGGATTCGTCGAGCGCCGTGCGGGAGATCCCGACGCAGAAGGAGGTCTGCAGCAGGAGGAAGGTGGGCCGGATGGTGCCGCAGAACGAGCGCAGGTCGTGGGTGACGATCTGGTCGTCCGGGACGTGCACCCGATCGAACGTCAGAGACGTCGACGCGGTCGCACCGAGGGCGAGCAGGTCCGGCCGCGGATTGATGCGGATGCCGGGGGTGTCGGCACGGACCGCGGCGACGACACCGCTGCCGTCCTCCCCGCGCGCGGGGAAGACGATGAGCGCATCATCGAACACGTTGGACGCCCAGTGGATCGGGCCCGATACTTCGAGACCGTCGTCGGTGCGTTCGGCAACGAGCGACAGATCACCCAGGCCGGCAAGGTGTTTCAGGGCTGCGGCCATCGCGGTGACGCCGACCCGCCGGCCCGTCCCCAGATCGTCGCGGAACTTCGCGCGCAGCGCCGCAGGCGCCCGATCGATGTACTCGAGCGCCATGCGCTGCGCCCACAGCGAGAACCCCACCGCAAGCGATTCGGCGGCGATGTCCTCGATGACCGCGACCATCTCCCGGAGTTCGCCGCCGTCGAGTCCTGCGGTGAGAAGGCCGAGTTCGCCGATGCGGGCGAGGTCGATCCGGGTGTCGGTTTCACCACGATCCAGCGCGGCTGCGCGATCGCGCACGAACTCTGCGATCGTCCGGCGCTGTTGTTCGTCCGTCCGTTCCATGGCCGCGGTCATCGGGTCCTTATCCTTCGAGAGAGTGGATGCGGTCGATCGGCGTGCTGACGGCCTCGCGGGCGCGAACGACCGCGGCTTCGTCCGGAGCGTTGTAGAAGCACAGGCACTTGTTCATGTCTTCTCGGACATAGGTGCGCAGGAAGCTCACCTCGGGAACGTCCGCGTACTTCGGCGAATTGGCCTTCTTGCGGGCCAGGTAGGTGTCCATGTCGATGGTGTCCGGGATGTCCCACTCGACGAGGTAGCCTGCCTCGGGACGCGCTGCCTTGATCTGCTCGAGATCCGCGCCGACGAGGCGAACCTCGTTGGGGCCCAAGATCTCTGCGACATCGAGCTGGGCGGCCTCGAGCTGGGCCGCGCGGCAGGCTGCGAACTCGGCGATCGCGAAGACCCGGGAGCCGCCGGTGGTGACCTGCGATTCGATGAGGTCGCCGCCGGTCGCGGCGACCTCGGCGTCGAATGCCTTGATCGCGGCGTCGGCCTGGCCCTCGGCGGGCACGAGTTCGTACAGGTACAGGGACATGAGGACACCTTCCGGTGAAACGGGGATGGGGTGTGTCGCTGGGTCGGCACCCGGGCACGGTCGACGGGCGTCAGGCCCGAGAAGAGACGTGGGTATCGCCGGTCAGCGGTGAATGTGACAACACGCGGCGCCGGCCACGCGCACGAGGTCCACGTGCAGGCGGCGGGTCAGCTGGCGGTCGGTCACGAGCCACACGGTACAGGTGGACAGACCGATCTGTCTATCGAGGTGGTCCGTTACGCTCGGGGGGTGACAGTGTCCACCCGCGACGAGCCGAACGCCGGCCGGACTGGCCGCGCCGGCAGGCCCGGCCCCGCCGAGAGACTCCTGGAGACGGCGTCGGCGCTCTTCGCGGAGCACGGCATCCGGGCCGTCGGCATCGACCGCATCCTCGCCGAATCCGGAGTCGCGCGTGCGAGCCTGTACTCGACGTACGGATCGAAGGATGCGCTGGTGGTCGCCTATCTGGAACGGCTCGACCGCCGGGACCGCGCCCGTTGGGAGGGCGCGGTCGCGGGTGAGCGCGATCCGATCGCCAGGATTCTCGCCTTCTTCGACCTGGCGCTCGCGTCGGCGCCGTCGAAGGGTTTTCGTGGATGCCAATATTCCAATGCCGCAACGGAATTCCCGGATGAATCCTTCGCGCCGGTGGTCGCCCACCGGGCGTGGCTGCGGGACACGCTCGTCGAGTTGCTCACGGCGGCCGGCGTCGCGGAACCGGATGTCGCCGCGCTGCGGATCCGGTTGATCTACGACGGCGCGCTCGCCGGATCGAAACTCGAACGCACCGACGCCCCGCTACGGCGGGGGCGCGAGATGGTCGCGGAGATGATCGGCGGCTGAGCCCGTTACTGCGGCGTGAGAGTGCTGCGCCACTTCTCGTAGGCTGCCTGCTCCGCCGCGCGCCGCTGCGTGACCCGCTCGTTTTCGAGGTCGCCGGGCAGTCCGTTCTTTTCGAGTCGGCGTACGCGGTTGTGGGCCATGTACGCGACGGAGAAGAACAGCGAAAGCATCAGGCCGAGACCGGCGGTGCTCAGGCGGAGCCAGATCGGTCCGGGCAGCAGCAGGAACACCGCGTAGACCGGGAGAAACGGGATCTGGCTGCGGATCATGTGGCGGGCGAGGGCGTGGTCCCCGACCAGGTCGTTGCGAACCCAGTCGCGCATGGAGGCGGGCAGGGGGCGTCCGAATGCGTATGCGGTCCACTGGACGGGGCTGGGTCGAGTGCGCATGTGCGTCTCGCTTCCTCGTGTCGTCACGATCGATCGATATCGAGCGTACACACATAAATAGTGCCCTAACTAATCGGGCAGTCTGCATCTGGTCGCGTCCGGATGCCATGATTGGGACGACTCCTGTACGCCAACAGGAACCTGTTCTATATTGCGAGCATGTACGAGTGGTCCGACACCGACCTCATGTTCCGCGACGTCCTCCGCGGCTTCATCGAGAAGGAAATCCGCCCCCACGTCGACAAGCTCGAAAGCGGTGAGCTGCCGCCCTACGACATCATCCGCAAGATGTTCGCGGCGTTCGGCATCGACGAGATGGCCCGGGAATCGCTGGCGAAGGCCCTCGCCCGCGAGGAAGCGGGGGAGAGCGCGCCTGCCAAGTCCGGAGGGATGGGCGGTTCCCCCGGAATGGCGGCGCTGCTCAACATCGAGATCGCCGGCGTCAGCCTCGGTCTCGTCGCTTCGATGGGCGTGAGCCTCGGCCTGACCGCCGGCACCATCCGCAGTCGCGGCACCCTCGCCCAGAAGAAGCGCTGGCTGCCGGAACTGGTCACGATGGAGAAGGTCGGCGCCTGGGCGATCACCGAACCGGACTCCGGCTCCGATGCGTTCGGCGGCATGAAGTCGACCGTGCGCCGCGACGGCGAGGACTACATCCTCAACGGCCAGAAGACATTCATCACCAACGGTCCCTACGCCGACGTCATCATCGTCTACGCGAAGCTCGACGAGGGCGATGCCAGCGTCGATCGCCGCGACCGCAAGGTGCTCGCGTTCGTGCTCGACAAGGGTATGGAGGGCCTGACGCAGGGCGCACCGTTCAAGAAGATGGGCATGAACTCCTCGCCCACCGGCGAACTGTTCTTCGACAACGTCCGCATCACCCGCGACCGTCTGCTCGGCGAAACCGAGGAGGGCGGCAAGAGCGACGGCAAGGACAGCGCGAAGGAATCGTTCTCGGCCGAACGGATCGGCATCGCCTACCTCTCGCTCGGCATCATCGAGCAGTGCCTGAAGCTGTGCACCGCGTACGCCAAGTCCCGCAAGCTGTGGGGACGCGAGATCGCGCAGTTCCAGCTCATCCAGCTCAAGCTCGCCGAGATGGAGGTCGCGCGCATCAACGTGCAGAACATGGTGTTCAGCGCGATCGAACGTGCCGGGGCCGGTAAGCCGGTGAGCCTGTCGGAGGCGTCGGCGATGAAGCTCTACTCCTCGCGCGCCGCGACAGACGTCGCGATGGAAGCGGTGCAGTTGTTCGGCGGCAACGGCTACATGGCCGAGTATCGCGTCGAGCAGCTCGCGCGCGATGCCAAGTCGTTGATGATCTACGCGGGAAGCAACGAGATCCAGGTGACGCATATCGCGAAGGGCTTGCTCGCCGAGTGATCCGCGGCCGACCCCCGGGGCGAGCATCCCGCCCCGGGGCCGGCGGAACGGAAAATCTGCACTGTGACTGCCGAATCAATTAGTGTCATCCGGCATGAGTGAGATTATGCCGTTCTCGGCGGCGGTCGACCCCGATCTCGCCGCTGCCCTCGCACAGCTACCCGACCTGTGCCTCGACGATCTGGACGAGGCCCGTCGCATCTTCGACGCGATGCTGGCCGCGCTCGGTCCCGCCGACACTTCGGGGGTCACCGTCGAGGAATGGCTGGTCCCCGGTGCCCCGGACGGTCCGGAGATTCCGGTCCGGTTGTTCGTGCCCGACGCCTGCCCGGACGGCCACTTCGGGTCGCGCGCGGTCGTGCTCGAAATCCACGGCGGCGGCTTCGTGCTCGGGTCGGCGGCACAGAGCGACGGACTGAACACGGTGATCGCCCGGCGCACCGGGGCCGTCGTCGTCTCCGTCGACTACCGGCTCGCCCCCGAACATCCCTATCCGGCTGCGGTCGACGACTGTTACGCCGCGCTGAGCTGGATCGCGTCGAGTGCAGCGCACCTCGACATCGACCCGGACCGGATCGTCCTGGTCGGCGACTCGGCCGGTGCGGGGCTGGCGGCCAGCGTCGCGTTGCGCGCCCGGGACCTCGGCGGCCCACCGATCATGCTGCAGGTTCTGCTCGAACCCGAACTCGACGACCGTCTCCAAACCGTCTCGATGCGCGGCGGCAGCGATACTCCGGTGTGGGACAACACCAAGGCGGCGCTGAGCTGGCATCACTACCTCGGCGAGGAGCCGCCGACCGGGAACTCTGTGCCGGCGCGGCACCCGGATCTGACCGGGCTGCCGGCCGCCTACATCACCGTCAACGAGTTCGATCCGCTGCGCGACGAAGGGCTGGAATACGCCCAGCGGCTGCTGCACGCCGGCGTGCACGTCGAACTGCACCTGTGGCCCGGGACATTCCACGGCTTCTCGCTGGTTCGGGATGCGGCCGTGACCCGTCGCGCAACCACCTCCCTGTGTGATTCGATCATTCGCGCCGCCGCGAAGACCGTGGTGTTGGAGAACGACTAGAACGAGATCTGGGGGGATTCGGTGGGGGCTGTCAGTGGAAGCACGCCTGCGGTGCGGGTGATTCCGCCTCGCGAGCTCGAGGTAACGGTCGACGATGCCGGCAGGCACGACGACGCACAACAAGTCGGACCGACCGTCGTGGACGGTCGCGTGGCACGAGCCGAGCGGACCCGCCGCGCGGTCGTCGAGGCGCACATCTCGCTGATCAGCGCCGGCGAGCTCACGCCGACCGGAGCGCAGATCGCGGACCGGGCGGGGGTGTCGTTGCGGTCGTTGTGGGGCAACTTCAACGACCTCGAGACCCTGTTCGCGGCGACGGGTGCGGAGGTGATGCGTCGTCAGGACACGATGATCGCCTCGATCGACGCGGACCTGCCGCTGGACGAACGGCTCGAGGAGTACTGCCGGCAGCGTGCCCGGATCCTCGAATTCATCGCACCGTTCGCGCGATCGTCGGAGATCCGGGCACCGTTCTCCCGTGAACTGCAACGCAACCGCGTGCGCTACCTCCACGGCGTGAGGTCGGAAATCGAGGCGTTGTTCGCCGGGGAACTCACCGGACTCGACGTCGCCGATCGCCGAGAGGTGCTGCAGGCGCTGGGGATCACCGTCACCTGGCCGACCTGGGTGTCGCTGCGTGACGTGATGCGACTGTCGATTCCGGAGGCGACGGCGGTGATGACCCGGATGGTCGCCGCGCTGCTGACAACGGACTGACCACACCGCGTACGGCCCTGCCCGAACGCCGTCGCCGGCCCGGCGACCGAGGGCAGGGCCGTGCGGTGCGCTTGCCCATGCAGCTGCGCCCCGACCGGTCCCCCGGCCGGGACGGATCCTGGGTAGATGTCTTTCGGATTTCACGGAATCAGATGCCGCGGGTTCGCGACTTGCAGCCTGGCGAGGACAGCGTCCGAGACGGCCACGCGGACGGCGACGTCGTCATAATCCACAGCGCCCGAGCGGATCCGGGTGGCGAGGTCCGCCTCGGTATCGCATCCCAGTTCGCGGAGCCGGTCGTGCACCGTATTCGCGGCGTCGTCTCCGGCGGAGATTTCCCGGCCGGCGATGCGGAGGAGGTTCACGCAGATCCGCAGCAGATACCGCTGCCGCTCGTGATCGTCACCCAGGGCCGGCGCGATCTCGTCGGTGAGTGTCGCTGCGACGAGATCGACGATCTCGGTGGTCGCCGGACGGTCGTGAACCGTGGTGGCCGCGGAACGCGGTTCGGGGTCGTCGCCCGGGTCTTCGAGCAGGCCCAGCGCGAGCAAGACGTCGTATTCGGATTCGCACACCCGGCGTCCGATGGACGCGAGCTCGAGGGAGAACTCCTCGCCGCCGAAATGCCGCTGCGCCTGGAATCTGCTCAGGACGAGCCAGCGCAGCGTGCCGTAGGCCTCCCACCAGTGCAGTTCGGCGTCCGACGGGCGTGTTCCGGTGGCGCGTTCGTACCCGTCGACGAGTTGCTCGCGGGTGCCGACGCCCCCGACCGGCAACTCGGCTCCGAACCGCCAGGCACGGACGCACAACCACCCCAGGTCCTCGATCGGGTCGCCGAGGTGGGCGAGCTCCCAGTCCAGGACACCCCGGATTCCGGTGCGGTCGACGAGCAGATTCCCCATGCGGAAGTCGCCGTGCACCAACGCCTTCGGTCGTGCCGACGGACGGTGATCGCGGAGCCAGCGCAACCCCACCTCGACGGCGGGACGTGGCTCGTCGAACTCCCGGTACATCGCTTCGATCGCATCGAGCGGATCCGCGGAGTCGAGCATCGCCACCTCGGCAACGTCGCTGAGGTGGATCAGGCCGAGAACGTATCCCATCTGTTCGGCGAGTTCCGACCGTGCGGCGGTGAGCTCCGGATCCCGCTGCAGCCTGCGCGGGATCGATTCGCCGTCGACCCTGTTCATCAGCAGATAGGGGGCATCGATTCCCGGCGCGGCGTCGCCGGACGCGAGCACCTGCGGGACCGGGACGCCCGCCGCGGCGGCGGCACGTAGGCACGCGGCCTCGGCCCGCATGCGCTGCGCGTCGCCGTGGCCGGGTGGGTCGCGGCGCAGGACGACCGGCAGGGGACCGCCGTCCGCGTCGAACGCCTCGACGGACCACACCTGCCTGCTCGCGCCGCCGGTCAGCCGGTGTACGTCACCGACCGTGACGCTTTCACCGCGGGCGTCGGACAGGACCGCCGCGATGCCGTCCGCGAGCGTGATGGGGGAGTCGGTCAGCGCCACGGCGCGGCCTCCGGATCGCGCAGGAGACGACGTGCGGTCGACATGCGATGGACCTCGTCGGGCCCGTCGTAGATGCGCGCGTACCGGGCGTGGCGGTACATCTGCTCGAGCGGGGTGTCGCCGGTGAGTCCCAGCGCCCCGTGCACCTGGATCGCGCGGTCGATGACGTTGTGGAGCATGCGTGCTCCCCAGAACTTGATCAGACCGATCTCGATGCGGGCGTCGTCACCGGCATCCATGGCGCGTGCCGCGTCCAGGGTCATCAGCCGCGCTGCGTGGATTTCGGCTGCGGATTCTGCGATGTAGCGGTGGATCTCACCCTTCTCGGCGAGATGCGTGCCGTGGACGAAGCGGGTGTTCGCGCGGTCGCACATCAGCTCGAACGCACGTTGGGCCTGCCCGAGCCAGCGCATGCAGTGGAAGATCCGGCCCGGGCCGAGGCGATCCTGGGCGACGACGAATCCCTTGCCGCGCTCGCCGAGCAGGTTGGCGGCCGGAACCCGGACGTCGGTGAGCCGAACCTCGTAGTGGTCGCTCGGATCGTGCCCCATCGTCGGGATGGACCGGACGATCTCGAATCCGGGGGTGTCGGTCGGCACGATGATCGCGCTGATCCTCGAGTGCCGGGGCTCGGACTCGGGTTCGGTGCGGGCGAAGACGGAGCAGTATCCGGCGTCGGCGACTCCGGTGGTGAACCACTTGTGCCCGTTGATGATCCAGGTGTCTCCGTCGAGTTCGGCCCGGGTGTCGATCAGCGTGGGGTCCGAGCCGGCGACCTCGGGTTCGGTCAGGCCGACGGACGGTAGAAAGTCCCCGGCGACCAGCGGCGGGATCCACCGCGCCTTCTGTTCCTCGGTGCCGTGCTTGCGCAGCATCAGGGTGTCCTGCATGGACACCGAACCCACGGCGAGCTGGCCGAATTCGGACCGTCCGATGATCTCGTTGAGGTAGACGAAGTCGAGGAAGGGAACGCCCCCGCCGCCGACGTCGGCCGGATGTCCGAGAGCCCACAGACCGAGTTCCTTGGCCCGGGAACGCAATCCGTCCATCGCTTTCCGTGCGTCCTCACCCCCGCGGGCAAGAACCGGCTCGGCGGGGATGACCTCGCCGTCGATGAAGGCGCGCATCCGGGCGCGCAGTTCGGCGATCTCGCCGTCGGGGTGGTGCACCGTCATGTCGGTGATCCCTCTCGTGTTCTGTGCGCGATATGGTCGGGCGGGAATCGATCGCGCGAAGTGGTCGGATCGCGGTGGAGCCGACGGACTCGACGGCGGCGATGAAGCGATCGGCGAGGCCGCTCACGGGGACGGGGGCCTCCTCACGGTCGCTCGGTGTCCGGGTGGAGTCCCAGTGCACCGAGGCACATCTGGTCCAGGGTGTCCAGCAGTCGTTCCTCGTCGGCCTCGTCGCCCTGGACCAGCCAGAGGTAGAGGGTGTGGTCGACCATCGCGGCCATGGCGCGGGCCGCGAACTCCGGGTCGAGGGAGGCTCGGACGAGCCCGTCGGCCTGCCAGCGGGCGATCGCCCGGGACGACCGCTCGACCACCTGCTGACGGTGCTGCTGACGCAGCGCGCGGAACTCGTCGTTGAACGTCGCGACCTGCTCGACGATCGCCATCAGCCGCGCATTGCGCCGGTACGCCTGGTAGTAGGAGCGGTTCGACGCGACGAGGCGGGCGGCCGGCGACAGTCCGGTATCCGACGGTTCGCGGCGATGTACGTCCTCGAACAAGCGGGTGCTGAGCTCGCGGAAAATGTCTTCCTTGGATTCGAAATAGCGGTAGAACGTGCCGTAGGAGACGTTGGATTCCTGGGAGATCTGCTCGACCCGCGAGTCGGGGAAGCCGACGGTCTCGAACACGATACGGGCGGCATCGAGCAGGGCATCGCGGGTCTTGCGGCCGCGTGCCGTCAGAGCCTCGACCGGGGCGGGGACGGACGGGCCATTGACAGACGACTTGGCCACGGTCAAACTTTCCAAGAAGATGACATGACTGTCAAGTCAGTTCTCGGGCGCACTCTCGGCACATCGTTCCTCGCCCTCGCGCCGAAAGGGACCGCAATGAATGCCTCGAATCCGAAATTCGACCTCCGCGGAATCAACCACCTCGCGCTCGTGTGCTCCGACATGAGACGCACCATCGACTTCTACTCCGGCGTGCTGGGCATGCCGCTCGTCAAGACACTCGACCTGCCCGACGGACTCGGCCAGCACTTCTTCTTCGACTGCGGGGGAGGGAACACCGTCGCCTTCTTCTGGCTCGCCGATTCCCCCGACGCCGCACCTGGTGTCGCCGCGCCCAAGGGCCGCCCGGACGAGGGTGAACTCGCCAGCGCCGTCGGATCCATGAACCACGTCGCCTTCGCGGTACCGCCGGAGAAGTTCGACGAGTACCGCCGCCGGCTCGAGGCCGAGGGTGTCGTGGTCAGCCGCGTCCTCAACCACGACGACAGCCCCTCAGGAGTGTCCCGGGATGTGCATCCCGGCACCTTCGTCCAGTCGTTCTACTTCCAGGACCCGGACGGGATACTTCTCGAATTCGCTTGCTGGACCAGACCCTTCACCGACGATGAGGTCCGGCACGAACCGAGGACGGCTGCCGACCGGCACGCCCCCAGCGCCCTCTGACAACCCCGGAAAGAACTCCGCCATGCCCCGACTTCGTGAGGTCCCCCGCGCCGAGGTGACCGACGAGAAGATCCTCTTCTTCTACGACAGGCTGTTCGGCCCGGACAAGGACCCCGCGGTCGATCACGGCACCATCCACGCCACCCCCGGTGACTGGTGGACCGTCTTCGCACAGTCACCCGACGTGTTCCGGCACGCGGTGCGCGGATTCGCGCTCTACCGGAACGCGAAGCTGGACCCGCAACTGCGGGAACTCGGCCAGGCCCGCGCCGGATATGCCTGCGGAAGTCAGTTCGTGTTCTCTCAGCACTGCAAGCAGATGCGTTCGCTGGGCATGGCGGACGAGAAGATCGCCGCCATTCCGCACTGGCAGGTCAGTGACCTGTTCTCCCTGCTCGAACGTGCCGTGCTCGCCTACACCGACGGACTCGTCCACGACGGTGGACGCGTCCCCGACGAAGTGTTCGCCGTCCTGCAGGCGGAACTGTCCGACGCCGAGATCCTCGAACTGACGTACATCACGTGCATGTACGACATGCACGCCACCATGTGCCGGGCGCTGAAACTCGAGTTCGACGACCGGCCCGAACCGATCGAAGAGGTCCGGGTGCCCGAGGGCATCGAGGTCGCGGATCTGTCCGCCGACCTCGCAGGCGATTAGCGGCGAGTCGTGGCGAGAACGCGCGGCCCGGAACGGCGGAACCGTCAGTGTGCGGTGAGCAGGTAGAAACGCCAGAACCCGAACTCGTCGATCGGAAGGACCGAGACGTCGGAGAACCCGGCCTCGAGCGCGTATCGGCGCAACGTCGACGAGCGCATCACCGTTCCCGTCCCGACGGAGCCGGGGTGGCTCATGCCGTCCGGCAGGCAGCAGATCAGGCTGAACCCGTACATGAGCCGTTCGACTTCGTCTCCGGGAGCGGTGAATTCGTCCGCCACCGCTTCGTCCATCACCACCACGACGCCGTCGTCGGTCAGTGCTCGGCGCATCGCCCCGAGCACTTCCACGGGCCGGGGCATGTCGTGGATGCACTCGAACGCGAACACCGCCGAGAACCGCTGTGCCGGCAATGTCCGGGCATCGGCGGCGGTGATGCTCACGCGGTCCGAAACATTCGGGACCCCAGCGACATTGGATGCCGCCAGGTCCACGGTCGCCGGATCGATGTCGTAGCCGCTCACCCGGGCCTGCGGGTATGCCCGGGCCAAGGCGATCGTCGACCATGCTCCACCGCAACCGATGTCGGCGATCTCGATGCCGGGTTTCCGCAGCGCGTCGTGGAGTTCGGGTACCGACGCCAGCGCCGCGGGTAGCGCCTTCTCGAACCAGGGCCGGTTCATGGCGGCTTGCGATTCCCGGGCGTCCGCACCGAGTTCGGCCCAGCTGACGCCGCCGCCGGTGCGGTACGCGGTGAGCAGCTCGGGCAGGTGTACGGCGACACCGCAGAGCATCCGCGCGAGCGGGCCGAGATAGTTGAGGCTGCGCCCGTCGGTGAGTACCTCGGCCGCGGAGTCCGGGAGGGTGTATCGCCGCGGATCTCCGTCGCTCGCGACGAGCAGTCCGGTCACGGCCTGCTGCTCGAGCCATTCACGGGCGTAACGCGGAGCGGTGCCGGTGCGGGCGGCGAGTTCGTCCGGGGTGGCCGGTCCGTCCACGGCGAGACTGCGGTACCAGCCGAGTCGGTCGCCGAGGTACATCGCGATCAGGTCGACCGTTCCGAGCGACGCGTCGAGGACACGTTGCGTGAGGGAATCGACCGTGGGGTGGGTGTCGGTCATCTGATGTTCGGCGCGGGTACTCCCTCGTTCACGGGGAGAGGAAGCGCCGTCCTCCTTCCGGGTATGTGGTGTCGGGCAAACCTTGTCGGTGGGGTCGGTTGGCGTGCCGGGCATGGGGAGCGAGGTGGTGCGCTACAACTACCGGTTGCGGCCGGGTGCCACCGCCGAACGTGCCCTGATCGAGGAGTGGCATCGCTGCCGGTTTCTGTGGAACGGAGCGGTCCACCGATCCGAGACCGGCGCGAAGCCGACGTTCGCGAAACTGAGCACACAGTTGACCGCCACCCGGGCCCGCTCGTGGTGGCTGCGCGAGGGTTCCCAGGTCGCTCAGCAGCAGATGCTGCGGATCTACGCGCGGGCGTTGGATGCCGCGTTCACGGTCAGGGGTCGGGGCCGGCGCCGTTTCACGGCGCGGAAGAAGACGTTGCCGTCGCTCGGGTACACCCGGCGCGGGTTCCGGATCCGCGATGGTCGCCTGGTGTTGCCCAAGGGTGTTTCGATTCCGGTGGTGTGGTCGCGGGCTCTGCCGTCGGAGCCGTCGAGTGTGCGTATCACCCAAGATTGCCTCGGGCACTGGTACGCCTCGTTCGTGGTGACCCGCGAGGCGGAGCCGATCCCCGTCGCCGAGGAGAGCAGCGGTGTCGGGATCGATTGGGGCGTGGCCCGCACGGCGACGGCGACCGACGAACGGTTCGATCTGCCGCATCGTGGTTATCGGAGGCGGTGTGCGGCGGAGTTGGCGGAGGCTCAACGGAAGATGGCCCGTCGGCGTCGCGGGAAGGGACACCCGCCGTCGAAGGGCTACCGGCGGGCCCGCCGGTAGGCGGCGAGGGTGCAGAAGAAGGCGGCCCGGCAGAATCGGCACGACGGCCGGATCTGGGCGAGAACCGTCGTCGAGGCGCACCATCTGATCGCGGTGGAGGACTTCATACCCGGATTTCTGGCGAAATCCACCATGGCGCGTAAGGCCGCGGATGCCGCGGTCGCGACGGTGAAAAGGGAGTCGGTCGAGCGGGGCAGGCGGGCCGGCCGGAGGGTGGTGATGGTGCGGCCCGTGTACACGAGCATGACGTGTTCGGGGTGTTTCGCGAGAGCCAAGCAACGCCTCGGACTCGACGAACGGATTTTCCGGTGCTGGGCGTGCGGGCATACCGCGTGCCGGGATCGGAACGCTGCCGGGGTGGTTCTGGTTGTGGCGGAGCGTGGCCACATCGGTGTCGACGACGTGAGTCAAGTGGATCACCTCCCTTCGGGTGGTGATGCGGTTGTGGTCCGAGCCGGGAATCTCCTGCTATCGGGAATCTCCTGCTATTCAGGCGGGAGAGACGTTGAGACTGGGCCTCCGAGGGCTGGGGATCGAGGCCTTTTCATCGTGCACGCCGGGTACGGACGGAACAACCCGCGCCTCTCGGGAACATTTGCCGTACGGCGTACGTTAATGGGCCGTACCCAACAGAAGGAGACTTCTCGTGCAGATCACCGGTAGTGCCCTGTCCCTCAACGTCGCGGATGTCGACGCCTCGGCGGAATTCGCGACCCGGCACCTGGGCTTCGCCCAGGCGATGGCGGCCGACGGTTTCGTGTCCCTCGCTCGCGAGGACGCCGGATTCAACCTGATCTTCCTGCGCACCGGGCTCGGCACCTTCAAACCCGCGAGCCACGCCGGTGAGGCCGGGCAGGGAACGCTCGTGGCGTTCGTGGTCGACGACATCGACGCCGAGTACGAGCGGCTCCGGGACGAAGGTGTCCACATCGTCACGCCGATCGAGACGGAGCCGTGGGGAGAACGCTACTTCCAGATGCTCGATCCGAACGGCATCGTCTTCCAGCTCGTGCAGTGGGTCGACGGCGCGGGCGGGTGATTCCGGATGGTGCGTGATTCCGGTAGTGGCCACTACCGGAATCACGCACGACCAGCTGTGGGACGGGCGGCTAGGAACGGCTCCACCACCGACAGCACCGCGCGGCTCGCGGCGATCGTGGTGGCGTGGTCGAATCCGCGCAGGACCGCGAGACGCGCGCCCGGTCGTGGCCATTGGTTGCTGACCCGCCGCTCGATCACCGACCCGGAGCAGATCGCCTGCTACATCTGCTACGGCCCCGCCGACACCGGCCTCGACGAGCTCGTCCGGGTGGCCGGCAGCCGCTGGGCGATCGAGGAGTGTTTCCAGACCGCGAAGAACGAGACCGCGCTCGACCACTACCAGGTCCGGGGCTACACGGCCTGGTACCGGCACATCACCTTGTCGATGGCCGCGGCCGCGTTCTTGGCGATCCTGCGCCGAGGTGCTCGAAAGGGGGATCTTCAGCCGGTCCTGGGGCTACTGATTCCGGGCGGTCGTCCACGGAGCGGGCAGCTTCGCGGACGACCGCTCCAGAGGTCCGCGTGTTCAGCTCAGATCTCTGAGGCTCTCCACCCTTCTCAGGATCGGTGCCCGCCACGCCTCGAGGTCCTCCGGGCCGTTCTCGGCCCACAACTCGTGGAGCTCCGAGGTGTCGCTGCCGGCGACCGCGCGCCGCAGGGTCGTCAGGATCCATCCACGCTGCTCCGGGCTGAGGGATTCGGTGTAGGCGGCGGCGTCGATCCCGTCGAGCTGCGGGGGCGCCGGTCGGAGTCCGCGGGCCACCGCGACGACCTCCGCGAGAGCGATGGCAGCCTGCGCATCGTCCGCCTCGAGGTACTCCTCGTCGACGTGCCTGCAGTAGTCGTCGATGTCGAAGCAACCTGCCCGCAGCGCCGCGAGCAGATCTCCCGCCCCGTCGTTGTCGAACGGTCCCATGTCCCAGGTCCCCACGTCTTCTCCTTCCCGATCCTCGGGCCACTCTGCCCGTCGCGTTCGACCCTACGGTCGACCACCGACGGCAACCGGCGTCTACCCTGTGCAGAAACAACCGTCGCCCTGGACGACCGCGATCGAGTCCGAGCCGGGCCACATCATCGGGAGGTCGTCATGGGCTACGCATCCTTCACCAACTGGCGGCGGCTGGAAGGCGACCCGGATCTCATCTGGCACGCATTCACGCACCCGGTCGAGACTGCGCGCTATGAGGAGCACACGACGGAGACCGTGCTCCCGCCCGACTTTGCGATGGCCGCGGGGCACAGCTGGGACAGCAAGCACGGCGAGGAATGCGACTTCGACGTCGTCCGATGGACCATCACCCGGCACGTGCCGAACGAAGTGTTCGAGTTCTCCGGCAAGCAGCGCGGCATCCGGCAGGACGTGGTGCTCACCATGGCACCGACCGACGGCGGCCACATCGTGACCGAGACCATCCGCTTCCGCCCGACACTGGCGGGCAAACCGGGTGCGCAGCTGCTGTCCTGGCTGCTCCTGGTGACCGGTCTGCTCGGCAAGGTGGGCGACGACCACGGCCAGAATCTCGACCTGCTCGAGCAACACATCGCGGCCGTGTAGTGGAATCTCGGGCACGAGACGGACAGGAGGCCGTGGTGGCGAAGAAGCCCGATGGGCTCGACCTCCCCGGACTGCTCGACGTTATCGAGGCGGAGATGGCGGAAGCCCCGGATCGCCTGCAGTGGGCGATGAACCACTGCCTGGCCCAGATCGGGATCGAGCACGCCGGATGACTCGATCTGCCCATCCCGGTCGTGTCGGGCGCCGGCCGCGTGCTGGTGGACCCGGGCGATCGTCGAGTCGACGCTGACGTCCCACACGATCTGGCCGGCGGCGTCGGCGAGTGACTGCAAACCGGGTCAGGACTTGCGCCCACACCCCGGAGCGTTGCCAGCGGCGGAACAGTCCGTAGATCGTCTGCCCCGTCCCGTACCGGTCGGGGACGTCCCGCCACGGGGATCCGGTGCGGATCCGCCACCTGATCCCGTCGATGAGCTGGCGTTTCGTCCATTTCGGCGGTCGGCCGGCCTTCTTGGCTCGGGGCAGCAACAGATCCAACTGCGCCCACTGCGCGTCGGTCGGATCCGCCCGCCCCGGCACCGCTACGCGGGTCACGGGGTCCCCGATATTCACGGTTTGATTGGTTGCTTACCCGGAGACCTCGTTCATTCAGTTGTCACGACACGCCGAATCGGTTCGATTCCTGCGGTGGAGCCACTTTCGAAACACGGCTCAGAGCACATTCCGGTAGCAATCCGGATCGGTCGGTTTGTCGCCGCGGCCGTGCCCACGTAGGTCCGGCGGGAGCAGCCGGTACCGCGGGCGCAGCGCCGCGAGATACCCGAAGCCCCGCCAGATCGCCGACGACAACGCGCTCCCGTGCGCGAGCAGCAGCGCAGGAGCATCCTCCGGGCCCACCGTCGCGTACGCGACGGCGGTGCCGTCGACAGGATTGATCGCTCGACTCATCCTCCGAGTGTGACCGATCGTGTCACGCCGATCTCCCCGAGGAACCGTTCGTCGTGCGACACCACCACGAGCGCACCCTCGAACGCCAGCAGCGCCTGCGCCAGATGCTCGAGGCTCGGCAGATCGAGATTGTTCGTCGGCTCGTCGAGCAAGAGCAACCGCGGTGCCGGATCGGCCGCGAGCAGGATGGCCAGCGCCGCCCGCAAGCGCTCGCCGCCCGACAGCACGCCGACCGGGCGATCGGCATCCGCACCGCGGAACAGGAAACGCGCCAGCCGCGCCCGGATATCCTGCGGTGCGCGATGCGGTGCCCGCAAGGCAGCGTTCTGTGCGACGGACAGGTTGTCGTCGAACACGTCGAGGCGCTGGGGAAGCATCGCGAACGGCACCCGTGGCGGGGCGTCCACGATGCGATGCAGCAGGGTCGTCTTCCCGGAACCGTTCGGGCCGTGCAGCGCGATGCGGTCGGGACCGACGATCTCGAGCGGCTCGTCGAGGACCCGCTGACCCGGATGCACGACGGTGGCCGGGAGATCCACCCGGATCTCCCGATCGTCACGCACCGCCTCCTGTGCGCGCGTGAGCTGCTCACGGGCCTGCTCGAGATTGCCCTCGTGCTCGCGGCGCAAGCGACCCGCGGACTCCTGCGCCGAACGCTTGCGCGCACCCATGACGATCTTGGGTTCCCGCTTGTTCTCGAACATCTTGCGCCCATATCGTTCTCGACGATCCAGCACGATGTGCGCGGCGGACAGCTCGCGGGCCTGCCGTCGCACGTCGTTGCGGGCGTCGCGGACTGCCGCCTGCGCGGCCTCCTGTTCGGCTGCGACGATCCGCTCGTACTCGCTGTAGCGGCCACCGAACAGACGCAGAGCGCCGTCGCGTAACTCGGCGATCGCATCCATCCGTTCGAGCAGTTCGCGGTCGTGGGAGACCACCACGAGCGTTCCGGTGAACTGCCGTAACGCCTCGGACAACCTGCCGCGCGCGGCGGTGTCGAGGTTGTTGGTCGGTTCGTCGAGCAGCAGGACCTGCGGATCGTCGAGCAGTCGCGAGGTGAGCGCGAGCAGGACCGTCTCGCCGCCCGACAGGGTTCCGACGGTGCGATCGAAGTCGTTCCGGTCCTGCAGGATCCGGTCGAGCCCGAGCCTGTGCACGGTCGCGATCGCGCGTTCCTCGATGTCCCAGCGATCGCCGACGGTGTCGAAGTCCGCGGCGGTTCCGTCACCGGATTCGATGCGCCGCAGTGCTGCCCGGACGTTCTCTATTCCGAGGACGGTCTCGACCCGCAGGTTCGCGTCGAGGGTGATGTCCTGCGGCAGGTAGCCGACGCGTCCGCGTGCCGTGACCGAACCGCGAGTCGGCCTCAGGGATCCCGAAACAAGATGCAGCAGAGTGGTTTTTCCGGATCCGTTGCGGCCGACGAGACCGGTGCGGCCGAGCGGGAACGTCGCGTCGAGCCCGTTGAACACGGGATCGCCGTCCGGATGCGCGTAGTGCAGATCGGAAAGTGAAATGCCGACGGGAGAGGTCATGGGAACTCCTGGAGGTGGGGGCGGATCGCACGTGGGACGTGCGGGGTGCGAAACCTCTACAGGAGCAAGGGCCTTCTCCGATCGGCGACGATGTGACGTAACCACGGTAGGCATCGGGGTCGGGACGCGCAACCGATTTGTCACTGCACTCACAGCGGTCGCCGGGGACACACGGTATCCGGGGCGGGCGTGGGTGCAGAGGGGCGACCCGAGCGTTTCGGTACAGTGCACCCTCATGGTCATTCGTGCGGGTCACGACGCGCTGCGAAAGAGTGGGGTGGGACCGACATCGCAGGCTCGGCCGGTCGACGCTGCCTATGTCCTCGAAGCCGATCGCGGTCACCACCTCGACACACTCTTCTTCTGGGTTTTCGATTCCGGGAGCGGGACACCCCCGACCCCCGCGGAGATCACCGAACACTTTCGGCGGCGCGCGCCGTTCTACGCGCCGATGAGCCGTCGCTTCGTGCGCGTTCCCGGACACCTGGACCACGCGTACTGGGTGGCCGACGACCAGTCGGTGGAGCAGCGGGTCGTCCATGACCAGCGGACAGGACTCGACTGGCCGGCGTTGATCGACGCACTCGAACAACTCGCCGCCACCTCGCTCGACGTCCGCGTCACGGCCTGGCGGATCGACGTATTCCACGGTGTCCGGAACGTTCCCGGCACGACCGCACCCGGGACCGTCGTGGTGTTCCGCGGGAACCATTCACTGATCACGGGACCGATCCTGGATCCCTTGTCGGAGGCGCTGTTCGGCGACGGTATCGAGCCGGTGCACTTCCCGGGTCTGGGCCCGGTCGTTCCTCGCGTGAATCGTGTCCTCGCCGCGGCGCGCGGGATTGCCCGAGCCCCCCGCGCGACGGTGCACTACCTGCGGACGATGCGTGCCGCGCTGCGCGACGCCGAGCGGGCCCTGGCCGGCGCCGCCCCGGGTTCTGCTCCACCGGCGAGCCTCACCGCGACCACGCTCAACCGCGATCCCGGCGACCGGCGCACGCTGCTCGTTCTGCGGCTCGGTCGCGCCGGGCAGCTCCCGAAGGGTTTCACGGTCACCGCGCTCGCGCTGACGGCGGTGTCGGTTGCGCTCGAGCGGTATCTCACCAGCGTCGCCGGACAGTGCCCCCCGGACCTGACCGCATTCGTCACGATCGCGTTGGGTGCGGAAGCGGAGGCCCTCGGCATCAACAGCATCGACTGGACGGATGTCGCGTTGCACCCCGGCATCGACTCGATCCGCGGACGCGCGGCAGCGGTGCTGGCGTCGCTGGTGGAGCGCAGGGAGGCGTCCTCCCTGCGGCATCTGACCGACACGAACGCGATTCCGTCGTTCCTGCTCCCGGCGGAACTGGCCGCGAACCGGCGACGCCTGCGCGCCAGGACCGGTCCGCGCATGCATACGATGCTGACCAGCATCCGAATCGGCAACGACGGTCCGTGGGCGCTGGCCGGTCGGCCGATGCTGTTCGGAACCCTCTGCCCGCCGTTGACCCCTGAGGCCACCGTCACCCACGGGCTGATCGGCCTCGGCGACGATCTGACCCTGACGGTGCTGACCTCCCCGGAGATCATGCCGGACCCGCAGCGCTACGCGGCGCTTCTCGAAGCGGCATTCGAGGAGGTGGCGGCGGCACTCCGGCCCGGGGCGTGAGTGCGGCCGACTCTCGCGGCTGCGAGGTAATGGGTGTCGGTGACCGGCACGGGTCGTCGAACTCGGGCATGATCGAACGGGTGCGCCCTCTTCGACGACGAATGGTCCTGCCGACGCTGACGGTGGCTGCGCTCGTGGTGGCCGGATGTTCCTCCGGTCCCGATCAGCCGGATACTGTCGCCGGGCAGTTCGCGGAGGCGCTCGAGGCGGGTGACGCGCAGACCGCGGCGGATCTGACCACCGACCCGGCGGCCGCGGCCGCAGTGATCGGCGGGTTGTTCGAGGGGCTCGGCTCCGACTCACCCGACGTCACGCTCGGTGGTACCGGGGACGGGGGCACATTCGAGCTCGACGTCGTGTGGCGGTTGGGACCCGACGCGGACGCCGCAGGTGATTCCGGCGAGTGGTCCTATCGCACCGCCGGGTCCGCGGTCGACGGCGACGCGGGCTGGCGGATCCGCTGGGATCCCGCGGTGCTCGCACCCGGGCTGACCGCGGACACGTCGTTGCGGTATGTCCGGACCCAGGGCGTGCCCGCCTCGGTGCTCGATCGCAGCGGTCAGCCGTTGATGGAACAGCGGGTCGTGACGTTGGTGAATCTCGATGCGACCGCGGATCCGGCGGCGGTCGCACCGGTGCTGGCGACCGTCGTGCCGTCGATCACGGCGGAGTCGCTGGCGGCGGATCTCGCGGCGGCCGGGTCCAGCCCGGTGACCGCGTTGACGTTGCGCGACGAGGACCTGGCACCCGTCGAAGCGCGGCTGCTCGCGTTGCCGGGAGTGTCGCTGGTCGCGCAGACACGGTTGCTGACCGTGGATCGGGCACTGGCATCGCCGGTGTGGTCGGGTCTGGCGGAGCGGTGGCAGGACGGGCAGGACGCGGCGGCCGGATGGGCCGTGCAGTCGGTGGAGTCGGACGGTCCGGCGAGGCGGGTGGCGGGTGTCGACGGGTCGGACGCGCCGGACGTGCGCACGACCATCGATCTCGGATTGCAGGCACGCGCGGAGGCCGCGGTCGCGCCGGTGTCGCAGCCTGCCGTCGTCGTGGCGGTGGAACCGTCGACGGGAGCGGTGCGCGCGGTCGCGCAGAACGCGGCGGCGGACGCGGAGGGCCCGGTCGCCCTGACCGGTCTGTACCCACCGGGGTCGACCTTCAAGACGGTGACGACATGGGCGGCGTTGCAGGCGGGCGTGGCGGATCCGGACACCGTGCTGCCGTGCCCCGGCGTCGCGACGATCGAGGACCGCACGATTCCGAACGACGACAGCTTCGATCTGGGAGCGGTGCCTTTGCACACGGCGTTCGCGCGCTCCTGCAATACGACGATGGCGCGGTTGGCGGTGGGCCTGCCGGCGGATGCGCTGACCGATGCCGCGGCACAGTTCGGTCTCGGTATCGACTATGTGACACCGGGGTTGGTGACCGTTACCGGCAGTGTGCCGGTAACGGAGTCGGCGGCGCAGCGCGTCGAGTCGGCGATCGGTCAGGGGACGGTCACGGCATCGCCGTTCGGGATGGCGATGGTCGCGGCGTCGATCGTGCGCGGTTCGCCTCCGCTTCCGATGATCGTGCAGAGCGAGCCGGCGACGGCGGACCGAACAGTGGACGCGGCGTCCGAAACGACGACTGCTGCATTGCGAACTATGATGCGCGAGACCGTGACCGACGGGACCGCAACCGCTTTGCGGGACATTCCGGAACTGATCGGTAAGACGGGGACCGCAGAGTACGGTGACAACAGCGGGGCGCACGGATGGTTCATTGCAGCGCAGAACGATCTTGCGTTCGCGGTTTTCGTTGCGGGGGCGGGTAGTTCGGCTCCCGCGGTGGAAGTGGCAGGACGAATGCTCAGGGGGTGATTCGATCCTCGTAGTCCAACTGTGACAGCATCGTAGGCAAGCTGTGCTTGAGGCTCCAGTGACTGAAGTGAAGGTTGAACTGTATGGGTTCTCGGGAACGGCGACGAGTGCGCGTGGTCGCCCTCATCTCCGCGATCGTGATCTGCGTGGCGGCTGGGATCGTGGCGTTCACGATGGCCGATTCCCGCACCGATGCGGAGCGCCTCGTCGACGATTTCGTCGCAGAATTGAACGATCGTGACGTCGAGGGCGCCGCCGCCCTCACGTCCTACCCGAACGCAGCAGCCGCGACCCTGGCCCAGCTGTTCGACGGGCTCTCCGACGGCACCGTCGACTTCGACATCACCCAGTTGGTCGAGCTCTCCGGCGAGTCCGGCTACTTCACCCTCGCGGGGAACTGGAATTTCGGCCCGGACAAGGACTGGTCCTATCAGGTGGACGGTTCCGTCAAGAAGCTCGCCGTCGGCTGGCGCGTGTCGTGGAGCCCCGACATCGTCGTGCCCGACCTCGGGGGCGGACGTACCGTCCACCACGTGCGCACCGACGCCGCGCCCCCGCGGATCTTCGATCGCAACGGGCAGTTGCTGATGGCCGAGCAGACGATCAACACCGTCGTGCTCGATCCCGCGAAGATGCCCGACCCGGTGTTGACGACCACGCTGCTCGGCGACGTCCTCGCGCCGGTCGCACCGGTCATCACCGCCCAGTCGATGCAGCAGCGCCTCGCGGATCAGCCCGGTGAACGGATCGCCGCCGTCAAGCTGCGTGACCAGGACTACCAGTTCCTCGAGGACGCCATCGTCCCCATTCCCGGCGTCGAGGTGATCAAGACCCCGACGCTCGTCAGCGCCGATCGTCGGATCTCGAGCCCGCTCCTCGACTCGCTGCGCGGCGCGTGGCAGCTCGAGCGCGATCGGACCGCCGGCTGGGCCGTGACCCTGGAGGATCCGCAGGACGGCCCGATCCAGGTCGCCGGATTCCAGGGGCCGCCGCCGCCGGACCTCGTCTCGACCCTCGACTCGCACGTCCAGCTCGCCGCGAAGGAAGCGGTCGTCAGTGTCGGCACGCCCGCCGCGATCGTGGCGGTCCAGCCGTCCACCGGCGGCATCCTCGCCCTCGACGTGAACAACCAGGCGATGGAGCTCGGGCCCGTCGCAACCCTCGGGCTGTACCCGGCGGGCTCTGCCCTGGACCCGGTCCGGGTCGCGGCAGGCATCGCCCTGGGGAAGGACCCGTCGCAGGTCAGCACCGCCGAACTGGGTGACATCGCGCGCAGCCTCGGTCTCGGCCTCGACTATTCCGTGCCCGGATTCGACTTCGAGACCGCACAGTTCGGCCAGGGTCGCAGCGGGGTCGTGCAGTTCGCGAGATCCGCGGCCGACAGCGACACCCTGCTCAGCCCGATCGGGGCCGCGCTGCTCGCGGCGTCGATCGCCCGCGGCACGGCGCCCCCGCCCACGATCGTCCAGGGACAGCCCGCGACCGTCGCGGACCCGGCCGAACCGCTGCCGGCCGCGGTGATCGACGCGCTGCGCGGCATGATGGGCGACAACGTCCAGAACGGACCGGCGTCGTTCCTGAAGGGCCATCCCGGCCTGACGGGCATTGCAGGGGAGAACGGCAACGACCGCTGGTTCTACGGCGTCCGCGGCGACATGGCGTTCGCGGTGTTCGTCGCGAACGCCGACGGCGGCGACCGCGCGATCAAGATGGCCGACATGTTCCTGCGCGAACTCGCGAAGCCGGCCGACGCGTTCTGATCGGGCACCGGCACCAGCGTTCGCGGGCGGAATCGGACCACGGTACGTTTATCCTTCGTGACCGTCTTCGACCTGCTGCTGCTGCTCGTCGTCGCGGGCTTCTTCGCCGGGCTCATCGGCTTCGTCACCGGACTCGCGTCGATCGTGTCCTATCCCGCCCTCCTCGCGGTCGGCCTGTCGCCGGTCGCGGCGAATGTCACCAACACGGTCGCGATGGTCGGTGTCGGGGTCGGCGCGTTGTCCAACTCGGCGCGCGAGGTCGTCGACACCGGACCGCGGGTGTGGCGGTGGACCGCCTATGCGGCGATCGGCGGTGTGGCCGGTGCGGTCGTGCTGCTCGCTGCGCCCGATGGGTCGTTCGAGGCGATCGTCCCGTACTTGGTGGTGCTCGCCGCGCTCGCATTGCTGTTCCAGCCCCGAATCCGCGCGCTCGCCGGGGACCGCGACCTGCCGCGCACCTTCTCGGCGGCGGTGTTCGTCGTCGCCGTGTACGGCGGGTACTTCGGCGCGGGCGCCGGCGTGATCTTCCTGGCGCTCATCCTCGTGTGCTCGTCCGAGAGCATCTGGCGGGCCAGCATCCTCAAGAGCTACCTGCTCGGCGTCGCGAACCTCGTCGCCGCGATCGGATTCGCCGCATTCGGTCCGGTGCACTGGCCCGCGGCCGTCGCGATGGCGATCGGGACGGCCGCGGGCGGCTGGTGCGGCCCGCCGGTCGTCAGGCGCATTCCCGCCGGTGTGCTGCGGATCGGTGTGGCGATCGCGGGGTTCGGTCTCGCCGCGTGGCTCGCAGTGCGGTAGCCGTCCGTGCGCCGGAACGGCCTGCACCCGCGCCCGGGACCGTCCGCAACACTCAGTGCACCGCCTGCATCATCTTGCGGATCCACGGCGAGATCAGCATCAGCACGACGCCGACGAGGATCGACGCCCCGCCGATCCACAGGTAGTACGGCACCTCGTTGCTCTCGTCGTAGTACTTGGCGAGGGTGCCGGCCATCGCCGTGCCCAGAGCCACCGACAGGAAGAACAACGCCACCATCTGGGTGTGGAAGCTCCGCGGGGCGAGCTTCGTCGACAGCGACAGACCCACCGGGGACAGGAACAGTTCGGCGAACGTGAACAGCAGCAGGATGCCCGCCAGACCGAGCAGTGGCGCACTGTTCGACCCGCCACCGGACATCGGGATGAAGCACAGGAAGGCGACGCCCATGATGATCGTGCCGATCGAGAACTTCATCGGCGACGACGGCTGGCGTGGACCCAGCTTCGTCCACGCGGCGGCGAACACGCCCGCGAAGATGATGATGAACACCGGGTTGATCGACTGCACCCACGACGGCGGGAAGTCCCAGCCGAACAGGTTCCGGTCGAGCCGCGTGTCCGAGTACACCGCGACCATCGTGAACTGCTGCTGGAACAGCGACCAGAACGCGGCGCTCGCCAGGAACATCGGGATGAACGAGATGACGCGTTTGCGCTCGACCGGCGTGATCGCCCGGCTCGACAGGATGAGCGCGAAGTAGACGACCGCCGCGATGATGGTCAGGGTCACCACGAGGTCCGACATGTTGTCGGTGGTGATCAGGCCGGTCAGCGCGGCCACGGCGATGATCAGAACGGCGGCGGCCGCGAGGGCCGCGACGCGCATCCGCAGCGCCGCCGGTAGCGGGTGCGGGGGTGTCGCCCCGATGCCCGCGAGCCGCTTGCGCCCGATCGAGTACTGGATCAGGCCGATGGCCATGCCGATCGCGGCGAGGCCGAAGCCGTAGTGGAAGCCCATGCTGGTCTGCACCCAGCCGGTGAGCAGCGGGCCGGCCAGGGCGCCGAGGTTGATGCCCATGTAGAAGATCGAGAAGCCCGCGTCGCGGCGTTCGTCGTGTTCTTCGTACAGGTCGCCGACCAGCGACGTCGCGTTCGCCTTGAGTCCGCCGCTGCCGACGGCGATGAGCACCAGGCCCACGCCGACACCGGCCAGCCCGGGGATCAGCGCCAGCGCGACGTGGCCGCACATGACCATCACGGCGCTGTAGAACAGGGTCCGTTCGGAGCCGAGCAACCGGTCGGCGATCCACGCGCCGAGGATCGTGGACAGGTAGACGGTGCCGCCGTAGGCGCCGACGATCGAGGTTGCGGCCGCCTTGCTGATTGCCAGCCCGCCCTCGTCTGCCGAGTAGTACAGGTAGTAGATCAGGATGCCCTGCATGCCGTAGAAGGAGAATCGCTCCCACATCTCGACACCGAACAGGTTGGCCAGAGCGAGCGGCTGGCCGAAGAACCGGTGGTCGGATCGCGAATCCTGGCGTGCCGCGAGATCACTCATGAATGTCACTTTCTCATCGGGAACAGTGCACGCGCGGAGGTTTCGGAGGCCGGACGCGCCGGCGTCACCGGGTCGGGACGCTGCGGCGAGCCCAGACGCGGGCGATCAACCGCCAGCCGACCAGGAACACTCCGAGGAAGATCGTCGCGACCACGATGAACGCCGTTGCCGTGCCCTGGCCGGTGGCCGCGCGCAGCAGCATGCCGACGATCAGCGTGCACAGCCACACCAGGAGTCCGGTCGGGACGGCGGCGCGCGCGTCGAACTTGTCGCGGTAGAGCCCGGCGGTCGCGAACCAGCCGACGGTGAGGCCGGCGAGGAACGGCCACGCCGTCGTGGCGATACCCGGAATGTTCAGGGTTTCGTCGTGGCTGGAACGCCCGAGAGCGGCGAAGACCACGACGAGGACGATGTCGATCAACAGCGCCGGCGCGTACTTTTTCACGAACTCAAGGGTAGGTCGCCGACGAAAACGAGCGCCCTCCGGGGACGGAGGGCGCTCGTTCGGGGGTGCCGCGGATCAGGCCTGCAGGCCGGCCTCGATCTCGAGGTTGATGGTGATCTTGTCGCCGACGACGGCGCCGCCACCCTCGAGCGGCATGTCGATGCTGATGCCGAAGTCCTTGCGGTTGATGACGGTGGTGGCTTCGAAGCCGGCGACCGGGCCGTTGCCCATGCCGGGGTTGACGCCGTTGAACTCGAGCTCGAGCTCGACGGGCTTGGTGACGCCGTGGAGGGTGAACTCGCCGTCGACGACGTAGCCCTTGCCGGTGCTGCGGACACCGGTGGAGGTGAAGGACGCGGTGGGGAACTGCTCGGCGTCGAAGAAGTCGGCGGACTTGATGTGCGCGTCGCGGTCGCTGTTCTTGGTGTCGATCGAGTCGACGGCGATCTCGGCGGACACGGCCGCGGTGCCGTCCTCGGCGACGGTCACGGCGCCGCTGAAGTTCTCGAAGCTGCCGCGAACCTTGCTGACGACGAGGTGGCGGACGGTGAAGCCGACGGTCGAGTGGACGGGGTCGATGGCCCAGGTGCCGGCGGTGAGGCCCGGGAACGTCGTGCTGGTGGTGGTCGTCATGGCAACTCCTCGTATTGATTGAAGTTTCAACTTCTGATGTGTTCCACGATGACACCGAATGGTTGATTGCGCAACTACTCTGTGGCGTGGATCACGATGAGGCCCGGCCCGGATCCCGCTTCGGCGCGTCGCCGGAGGGGGGCGCGGACTCGCTCCGCCGCGTCAGCAGTGACCGTGCCTGGTGCTCGCGCTCGAGATCCAGTTCGGCGTCGTCGATGCGATGCGACCGGTACTGCACCGCGATGACGATCCAGCCCACGATCGCGACGATGACAAAGCTGACCACGCGATACACGAACACCGCCGCCAGCGACTGCGAGGCGCTCATCCCCGCCGCCGTCAGCGTCGCGATCAGCGTGCCGTCG
The DNA here is from genome assembly GCF_001895025.1 of Rhodococcus zopfii NBRC 100606 = JCM 9919. Classification (GTDB taxonomy): domain Bacteria; phylum Actinomycetota; class Actinomycetes; order Mycobacteriales; family Mycobacteriaceae; genus Rhodococcus; species Rhodococcus zopfii. Next base: position 103,751 of record NZ_BCXI01000015.1, on the reverse strand, counting down.
ACGAAACCCAGTCCGCCCGGAGCCAGCGGCACACTCGCCACCGCTTTCGCCGCGGTGAACGCGATCAGCAACCCCGGCAGCGACGGATCCCCGCCGACCGTCCAGCACGCCAGACCCAGGCATGCCACGTCGGACATCCGGTGCACGCCGGACCATCCCAGGGCGGTCAGCGCGTCCCGGCGACCGAGTTTCACCGACTCGAGCTGACTCAGGATCCGCTCGAACGTCTGCACGCCCGTCTCGGCCGGCTTCTTCGTGACTCGGTTGGCGCGGTGGATCACCCACAGGCCCAGCGCCTCGATCGACGACGGATTCTTCGCGATTTGACGCAACCCGAAGAACAGGGCGAACGTACCGGCGACGGCCAATACCAGCGTGACCGGGCTGACCCGCGAACCGACCGCCAGTGCTCCCGCCACCCCGACCGCCGCGAGGGTCGCCGTCGCGATCACCCCGGACACCGCGAGCTGCCAGGACGCGACGACCGGCGTCGCACCCCAGCGGCGCGTCGCCTTGTAGGTGAACGCCGTGGAGAACACCGGCCCGGCCGGCAAGGTCACCGACATCGCCGTACTCGCGTAGACCACCGATGCCGAACGGAAGTGCCCGACGGTGACCCCACCGGCGTGGAGCAGGCGCTGCTGGACACCGGCGAACCCGCTCAGCGACGCGGCCTGGGCCGCGATACATGCTGCGAACCAGCCCCAATGCATCTCCGTCAGCGCCCGCCACGAATCGCTCAGCGACGGCCACAGGTAGACGGCCTCGACCGTCAGCAACACCACGAGCGCGGCGCCGAGCAGCCATTTCGCCCATACGAAGCCGCCCCGGCGCGGCGCGGCGCCGGGACGGGGTGGTTCATCGCGAGGCGGCGCCACGCGGATCAGCGTAGCCAACGCCCTGCTGCGACCGGTCTCACTTCACTCGGGATATTTCACCGGCGAGGCCAGGTGGGTCAGCCGCCGGCGGCCCCGCAGCTGCACCTCGTCGCCCAGCTCCCAGTGCTCGCGTTCCTCGTCGTCGGCGAAGTACAACGCACTCGACGACGCCAGCACCCGGCTCGGACGCATCTTCGCGAGCTCGGTCAGGCGCGACGCCTCGTTCACCGGATCACCGATCACCGTGTACTCGAACCGCTCCGCCGCACCGATGTTGCCGGCCACCGCGAGCCCCGCCGACACGCCGATGCCGATATCGAGGCCGGTGATCTCGTCGAGGGCGAACCGCAGCTCGCGCGCCGCGGCCAGTGCCGCCGTCGGGGCATCCGGGCGGTCCAGTGGCGCCCCGAAGATCGCCAGCGCCGCATCACCCATGAACTTGTTGACGAACCCGTGGTGCCGGTCGACGACATCGACCACGACCCGGAAGAACTCGTTGAGCAGGTCCACGACCTCGCTCGGCGGCCGTTCCGCGGCGGTCGCGGTGGAGCCGACCATGTCGACGAACAGCACCGCCACGTATCGAGTCTCCCCGCCCAGCTCGGTGCCGTACTGCAACGCGCGGCGCGCCACATCCTCGCCGACGTGCTGACCGAACAGTTCGCGCAGCCGCCGCCGCTCGTCGGACTCGGCCATCATCCGGTTGAAGCCGACCTGCAGACGGCCCATCTCGCTGCCGTCGAACACCTCGACCTGCACCCCGGTCGCGCCGCGCTGCACCCGCTCGATCGCCCAGCGCAACTGTTTGACCGGATCGGAGATCTGCGCCGAGGTCAGCGTCGAGAGCACCAGCGCCAGCCCGATCGCCATGATCGACAGCGCGAGGATCGCCCACGACAGCGAATCCGGGGAGAACTCCATATCCGACGTGAGCTGGGTGACGCACAACAGCACGATCCCGGCCACTGGCATCAGGGTGCCCAGCCCCCACGTCATCGCCAGACGGGTGCCGACCCCGGGCGCCATGGTCCGATCGAACCGGCCCTCGCTGAGCGCCTGGGCGGCCACCGGGCGCAGAATCCGTTCACCGAGCATGTAGGTGAATCCGAACGTGCTGGTCGCCGCCATCGCCACGGTGATCGCCACCGCCGCGGCCAGCGACGGCATCTCCTCCGCGGTGAGGAACACGAACAACACCCCGCCGAGGATCCACAACACCAGATGCACGATCGCCTGCCGCAGCGGTGCGTGCAGCGCGGCCATCTGCTCCGAGCGCGTCGGCGGGCCCCCGCGCAGCTGCCAGCGCACCACCGACCGCAGCATCACCGCCGCAGCGGTGAGACTGACGACACCGGCGAATGCGAGATACACGGCGAACACCGCGAAGTTGCGGACCCGGTCCGCGATGATGTTCGCCGATTCCGCGATCGGGATGCCGTAGCGGACGAACGCGAACACCAGCAGGGCGCCGAACAGATTCGAAGCGCCCATCGAGACCATATAGAGCGGCCAGCGACTACGCAGCGTCGTCGCAACAGCCCGATATGACCTCAGCACGACTTCAAATCAAACCACTGTGGCTACGGTCACAGCACGTCGTGGTCCATAAAACGCGTCACCGGGAGGCTACGATCTGCTCGATCGATACGAATCGGGGGAACGTCGGAAATGGGAGGAACCGTACGAGACCGGCATGATGCCGATCCGGATGCACCGCTGTGGCGAGCTTCGCAGGTGTTCCGCCTCGTCACCCTCGCGTATGCGGTCAGCTCCCAGATCTCCACCGTGCCCAACTACACGAGACCCGAGCTGAGCTGGTTCTTCATCGCCGTGCTTGCGGGGTGGTCGGTGCTCTCGGCGGTGCTGCTGTCGCGAGGAACGACGCAACGCTGGAAGGTCGTGGCACTCGACCAGGTCGTCGCGATCGCCCTCATGGGCGCGACCCGGATCGTCGCCGACCCCGAGTGGTACAGCAACCATCAGACCATGCCGACCACCCTGTGGGTCGCCAATGCGGTGCTGTCCGCAGCGGTGCTCGGTGGTCCGGCCGCCGGGACCTGCTCGGCACTGGTGATGGCCACCGTCAGTGCCGTCGTGCGCGACCAGATCAACCTCGACCTGTGGCGGGACGCGACGGCCCCGGTGCTCGTCGCGGTCGGCGTCGCGATGGGGTTCGCGACCGTGACCGCGCGCCGCGCCCACCGGCAGCTCGAACAGGCGGTGCGTATGGCCGCCGCCACCGAGGAACGCGACCGGCTCGCCCGTCAGGTCCACGACGGGGTGCTGCAGGTGCTCGCGCTCGTCCAACGGCGCGGGAACGAACTCGGGGGGCCGGCAGCCGAGCTGGCCCGGCTCGCCGGCGAACAGGAAGCCGCGCTGAGGATGCTCATCTCCGAACAGGACACCCGCGTCGACTGCGGTGACGAACAGGTGGATCTGCGCGCACTGCTGCGCGTCCGGGCCGGCGCGAACGTGACGGTGTCCGCTCCTGCCGATCCCGTCCTGCTCGACCGGGTCCGTGCCGCCGAGCTCGCCGCCGCCGCCGCCACGGCCCTGGAGAACACCGCGCTGCACGCCGGTCCCGGCGCCAAGGCCTACGTGCTGCTCGAGGACCTCGGGGACGAGGTGATCCTCAGCATCCGCGACGACGGCAGCGGCATCCCCGACGGTCGGCTCGCCGAGGCGCAGGCGCAGGGCCGGATGGGCGTGTCCAAGTCGATCGTCGGCCGCGCCGCCTGGCTGGGCGGTGTCGCAGTCCTCGACAGTGCTCCCGGTGAGGGCACCGAATGGGAGATCCGGGTACCGCGGGTGGTCACTCGTGACTGAGCCCGCCCCGATCACGGTGATGGTGGTCGACGACCATCCCATCTGGCGTGACGCCGTTTCCCGCGACCTCGAGGCCGCGGGTTTCCGCGTCGTCGCCGGTGCCGACAGCGTCGGGACCGCCGGGCGGCGCGCGGCAGCGGTGCGGCCGGCCGTCGTGCTCATGGACATGTCGCTGCCCGACGGGAGCGGCACCGACGCGACCGTCGCGGTGCTGCGCGCCTCGCCCGCGACCCGGGTGCTGGTGCTGTCCGCGTCGTCCGAACGCGACGACGTGCTCGGCGCGGTGAAGGCCGGTGCGTCGGGGTATCTCGTCAAGAGTGCGTCGGCCTCCGAACTGGTGGAGGCGGTCGCGGCCACGGCAGCCGGCCAGGCGGTGTTCACTCCCGGGCTGGCCGGGCTGGTGCTCGGCGAGTACCGGCGGATGTCGGCGACGGCGGACCGGCGCTCACCCGCACCACCGACGCTCACCGATCGGGAGACCGAGGTGCTCCGGTTCGTCGCAAAAGGTATGTCCGCCAAGCAGATCGCCGCGAAACTCACCCTCAGTCACCGGACGGTGGAGAACCACGTCCAGGCGACCTTGCGAAAATTGCAGCTCGCCAACCGTGTCGAACTGACCCGCTACGCCATCGAGCAGGGACTGGAATAGCCCGGCGGACTACGGCGACCGGTTCCGCAGCCAGGTGCGAACCGCGTCGTCGGTGGCGAGTTCCGCGGCGCGGTCGAACGCCGCGCGGGCCTCCTCTGTGCGGCCGTCGCGCGCGAGGAGATCGGCGCGCACCGCGTGGAACGGCTGATACGAGGTTGCGCCGGAATGGTCGCGGGCCACCGCCTCGAGCGCGGCGAGGCCCGCACGCGGACTGTCGACGCGGCCGACGATCGCGGCCCGCGCGACCCGCGCGCCGAGAGTCGGTGCGATCTCTACCAGTGCTCGCGAAAGCGTATCGAGCGCAAACCAATCCGTGACCCCGGTGTGACGGCGGGCGGCGTGGACGGCCTGCATCGCAGCCTCGAGCTGGAAACGTCCGATGCGCCCGCCGGCCGAGGCGCGGCGGAGCAGGTCCTCGCCGCGTTGCGCGAGTTCGGCATCCCACGATGCCGGGTTCTGCTCGTCGAGCGGCACGAAGGTCGCGCCGGTCGCGCCCGCCCGGCTCAGCGACAACGCGACCAGCGACGCCAGACCCCACGCTTCGGGTTCGTCGACGGACTCGGCGAGTATTGTTGCCAGATAGAGTGATTCGGACCCCATCGGCGTGACGTCGAGGTTGCGGGTGATCGTGAAACACCCGTAGACCGCTTCGAGGACGGCGGGCAGACGCTCGAACATTACGGTGCGGTCCGGGACGGTGAACGGGATCCGTGCGTCGCGGATGCGCCGCTTCGCACGGACCAGCCGCCCGCTCATCGCAGATGCGGAGACCGCGAACACCGAAGCAACCTGTGCCGCATCGAAACCCAGCACCGTCTGCAGCATCAGCGGCGTGCGCGCGGACTCCCCGATCGCGGGGTGCGCACACACGAACAACAGCGCCAGCCGTCGATCCGGGATCGCGTCCGGGTCGACATCGTCGAGGACCGCCACCGCGTCGGCACCGCTGTCGAGCACATCCTCGAGCGGAGCCGCCGTGCGGTGCGCGGCGGACTTCCACACATCACGCTGCCGGTTCCGGGCGACGGTGAGCAGCCACCCGTCCGGATTCGCGGGGACACCGCGCTCGGGCCAGACGGTCAGTGCCTGCTCGAACGCCGCTGCCACGGCGTCCTCGGCGAGCGCGAGGTCGCCGGAGCTCGCCGCGAGCAGCGCAACCAGCCGGGTCCGCGAGGCGCGTGCCGCGTGCTCGGCAGCGGCCCACGCCCCGGACCGCATCATGTGTTCGGGGTCCAGACACCGTCGACCGTGTACGTCGCGCCCGGCCGGACCTCGACCGCACCCCACTGGATCGGCGGGGCCTGCCGCGCCCACTCGATCGCCGCATCGAGGTCCGGCACGTCGACGACGACGGTTCCGCCCAACTGCTCCTTCGTGTCGGCGAACGGCCCGTCCTGGACGCGGAGTTCGCCGTCGGCCATCGTCAGCGTGGTCGTCAGATCGGACGGGGCGAGAACCTCCGCGCCGATCAGCACGCCGGCCTGCTCCAGCGCCGCCGCGTAGGCGGCGAACGCCTTCCGGCCGGCCGCGATCGTCTCCTCGCCGATCGACGCGCCGGTCTCCTCCGGGTAGTGCATCAGAATCGTGTATCGCACGGGACCTGTCCTTTCCCTCGTTGCTCCGACTCGATCCTGCCGAGTCGTCCGTCCGCATACCGCGGCTCGGTGAAATTCGGTGGTACCGAGTTCGGCCCGCCGCAGTGATGACGATCGGGTCCGCCGCCGATCGACAGGTGACCGATCCGAGGCGCCGGGACGAGGCACGATCTGCCGCTTACTGTGGTGGCCATGGACTCGAGGGATCTGCGCGTTTCGGACGCCGAACGGGAACACGTCGGACAACTGCTGCAAAAGGCCGTCGGTCAGGGCATGCTCTCGCTCGGCGAGTTCACCGAACGCATGGACACCGTGCTGGCCGCCAAGACCCGCGCCGACGTCAACCAGGTTCTCATCGACCTTCCGGGCATCCAATTGCGCCCGGAATACGTCCAGCAGGCCCGGGTGCAGAACGCGCCGGCACAAACCCCGGCCCCCGTGCCGTCGTCGCCTGCCGCCGGCACGATGGTGATCCGCGGCCGCATGTCGAATCTCTCCCGCAAGGGACGGTGGGAGGTTCCGCCGGCACTGCAGATCGACACGCGGATGTCGACTGTGGTCCTCGACTTCACCGAAGCGGTGATGCACACCCAGGTTGTGCACATCCAGGTGAACGACTACCTCGGATCCGTCACCCTCGTCGTGCCGGCGGAAGCGACCGCGGACATCAACGGCATCGACCCGGTCGCGTCGAGCACGAACTCGAAGGTGCGGTCCGGAGCGCCGTTCGGGCCCCTGCACCTCGTGGTGACCGGCAAGCTGCACTTCAGCTCACTGACAGTGCGGTACCCCCTGGGCACCGCACTGCGTGAGTTCTTGCGCTGATTTACGGCCGGCGCTGGCGGGCGATCAACTCACTGACGCTGATCCCGCCGGCGTTGTCCTCGTCCCCGTGCCGACCCGTGACCGGACCGGACCGCTCCGGATCCGGGTCGCGGTACCGGCCGAGGTGCGGATCCTGCTCCCGCGGTGCCGGAACCTGATCCTGAGCTGGGCGCGCGGGCCGAGGCTGGTCGGCGCCGGGTGCGGTACGCCGCAACTGGGACAGCCAGTTCTCGATGGCCTGGGGGTCGCGGGGCCGCGCCGCTTCCGTGCGGGGCGCCGGGGCCGGGCCGGCGGGCGGCTGCTGCGGGACCTGCGGCCGCACGAACGGATGCGGAAGTGGCGGCGGCACGGTCCCGCGCTGGCGACGCGGCAACGGCGGAATCGCAGTCGGAGACTGGGGGTCCTGTGCGGGCGCCGAACCCTGAACATCACGACGCGGTAGCGGCGGGACAATCGTGGCCGACACCTGCGGGAGTGCCGTGGCAGCCTGCGGTGACGCGGTGGTCGGCGGAAACTGCGGCACCGCGGTCGGCGACTGCGGATCCGTCACGGGACGCGGCACCGGCGGTTGCTGATCTGCCATGGGCCGCTGGGGCAGCGGCGCTGCCTGACGGGGCTGCGGAGGCGCCGGGGGAGCAGGACGCATCGGCCGGTCCGACGGTGCCTGCGGATTGCGCTGTAGCGCGGTGCTGTCGTGGCCCCGCGGATCGCGCTGCGGTGGTGCCGCTGGGGTGCGCGGCGGTCGTGCCGCCTGTGTGCGCGGCGGTGGTGCCGCCTGTGTGCGCGGCGGTGGTGCCGCCTGTGTGCGCGGCGGCGGTGCCGCTTGTTCGCGCGGCGGCGGTGCCGCCTGCTGGCTGGGTGCGGCCGGTGGTTGTCCCGGAGTCTGGAGGTCGGGCCGCAGGCGGCGATCCGGAGCGGGGAGGGGTACGCGTCCGGCCCGCGAGGGCGAGGGCCGTCGCGGCGCGGGCGGGAACTCCCGTGCACGGCGCTGTTCGGCGGAGGACCTGGGCGCTGCGATCTTGGGCAGCGGCTGCGTCATGTCCGACGGGCCGACGCCGGGGACCATCGGCGGGAGGCGGTGTGAACCGGTCGCCGCGACGGTCGCCGGGCCGAACATGCCCACGGTGATGAGTTCGGGCACGTCCTGAGGCATCAGCTCGTCCGCGAGGATCGGTTCGGCGAGGCCGATCTTCTCCTGGATGCGTTTCATCCATGCCGGCGCCCACCAGCAGTCGTCGCCGAGCAGCTTCATGGTGGCGGGGACGAGGAACATGCGGATGACGGTCGCGTCGAGGATCAGCGCGGCGATCATGCCGAATGCGATGTACTTCATCATCACGAGATCGGAGAACCCGAACGCGCCCGTGACGACGATGAGGATCAGGGCGGCGGCCGTGATGATGCGACCGGTGTGGGCGGTGCCGATACGGATCGATTCGGTGGTGCTCGCGCCCTGGGAACGGGCCTCGACCATCCGGGAGAGCAGGAACACCTCGTAGTCGGTGGACAGGCCGTAGATGATCGCGATGATCAGCACGAGCACCGGCGACATGATCGGGCCTGCGGTGAAGTTCAGCGGTCCGGCGCCGTGTCCGTCGACGAAGATCCACGTGAGGATGCCGAGGGTGGCGCCGAGGCCGAGCGCGCTCATCAGGGCTGCCTTGATGGGCAGCACCAGGGAGCCGAACGCGAGGAACATCAGGAGGGTGGTCAGGAGCACGACCACGGTCACCATCAACGGCAGCGTGTCGAGCAGCGCGGCGATCGAGTCCTGCTCGATGGCGGGGGTACCGCCGACGAGGACCTCGACGCCGTCGGGCCAGGACGCCGAATGCAGGTAGTCGATGGTGTCGGCCGATGCGTTGCGGTCGACCAGGCCGGCCTTGATGACGCGGACGCCGTCTTTGGCGGGGCCTTCGATGGCGAACTTCTCCACCAGTCCGGGTGCGGCGCTCGCCGTCTTGACGATCTGGTTGAGGTCGCCGCCTTCCGCGCCGCGGATGACGATGCGCACGGGCTCGGCACGCTGACCGGGGAACAGTTCGTCGAACTTCTCCTGAGCGACGCGCGTGGGGTGATCCGGCGGAAGGTACGTCTCGTTGATGCCGCCGAACTTGATACCGGTCAGCGGCATGATGAGCAGCAGCAGACCGATGACGGTGGGGATGGTGACCTTGAGCGGATTGCGCATCACCCAGCGGGTGAGGCGGCCGATGAGGCTGTTCTCGATCTGCTCGTTCGACTGGATCTGACCGAATCGCTTGAGGCCGAATTTGTCGATGCGTTTGCCGAGGATGCTCAGGATCGCCGGGAGCAGCGTGATCGACGTGAGCGCTGCGAGGGAGACCGCGGCGATCGCGCCGTAAGCGACGGACTTGAGGAATGCCTGCGGGAACAGCAGCAGGCCGCCGAGGCTGGTGACGACCATCGTCGCGGAGAACACGACGGTGCGGCCTGCGGTGACGACCGTGCGCCGGACCGCCGCGGCCGTCTCGTATCCCTCGGCGAGTTCTTCGCGGAACCGGGACACCATGAACAGGCCGTAGTCGATCGCCAGTCCCAGGCCGATGAGTGACACGACGGGAGCGACGAACGAGTTGACCTCGGCGAAGTTGGTGATGAACCGCACGACACCGTTCGCGGCGATGATCGTGAGGCCACCCGTGATGAGCGGCAGCGATGCGGCGACGACACCGCCGAAGACGAAGAACAACAGGATGCCGACGGCGGGGATCGCGAGGATCTCCATGCGTTTGATGTCGTTGGCCATCGTGTCGTTGAGGGCGCCGGCGATCGGTTGCAGACCGGCGAGTTGCACCTCGACGCCGTCGATGGCGAACTCGTCCTTGATGACGCGGAAGTTGTTGGTCAGTGCGGTGTCGTCGTCCCCGGCGATCGCGATCGACGCGACCGCGTGCTGACGTGATTCGTCGGCGAGTGCGGGAAGCGCGGGTGCCCCGTTCGTGGGCCAGTAGGCACCGTTGATCTTGAGAATCTCGTCGGGGTGGTTCGCGACCAGGGTATTGAGGCTGTTCTTGACCTTCGCTGCGAGCTCGGGATCGTCGACGGTCTTGCCCTCGGGTGCCGTGTACAGCACCAGGACGTCGCCGGCGGTGTCGCGACCGAATGTGCTGTCCGCGAGCCGTGCGGCCTGCGACGACTGCGAGCCGGGATCATCCCAGCCGCTCTGGCTGAGATGATCGTTCAGGCTGAGCCCGTATCCGGCCAACCCCAACAAGGCGGCGACCATCACCGCGATCACCGTGAAACGGGCGCGGAAGACGAGCTCTCCCCAGCGGTCGAACACGTGAAGTCTCCTATTCGGCGACGCTCTTGCGTCCGACGAGCAAGGCGGAAAGCGGTCGGAACGGCTGCAGCCAGGCACCCTCGTCGGGGAGCATGTCCAGGCTGACACGCGGCAGCGGCTCACGGAACACGCCGGGGATGTCCTCGAGATCGACGAAGTCGAGGATCTCGGACGTCACCGCCCAGCTGGCGTGTTCGCGGAACCCGAGCACCTGCACCGCGACGCCGGCACCGGCGAGCGCCTCGAGGGGTTCCCGGAACGCCTGCCCGTCCGCGGAAGCCACCATCACACCGGCGAGGCCCTCGCTGTGCCGCAGCTCGATGTGGCGCAGCATATCGGAGTCGACGTCGCTGTCCTCGTCGATCTTGGGCTTGGCGAACACCGCGAAACCGACATTGCGCAGCGCCTCGACCCACGGCCGGACGACGTCGGCGCTGCCCGGCGCGATGTTCGTGAACACCGTCGCTTCGGGTTCGAGGGTCGCCGAGGTGGAGCGGGACAGTTCGGCGGTGCGGCTGAGCAGCCAACGGCCGAGCGCGTCGAACCGGGGCCGGTATGCGGCGGTGGGCCGGCCGCCGAGGATCGCTCCGAGCCCCATGTCGAGGTTCGGCGCATCCCACACGAGCAGTACGCGCCGGTGCGGGTTGCCGCCTCCCACCGCCGTCGAATCGAACGTGGCGGCCATATCTTCGTCGAGGCTCATGCTCCGATCTTCCCCCAGATCAACTCGGTGATGGCGCTGCCCACCTGGTGGGCCTTGCCCTCGAACTTCGTGACGGGCCGTTCGTGGCTGATCGGCGAGTCCCACTCGACGGCCGTGAGCAGAGGCTCGGCGTTGCCGGCCTCCTCGATCGCGACGGCGTATTCGGCGTGGTCGGTGGCCACGTGCAACACGCCCCCCGGCTTCAGGCGGCTCGCGATCAATGCGAACGTCGGTGCCTGCAGCAGGCGGCGCTTGTGGTGGCGGGCCTTGGGCCAGGGGTCGGGGAAGAACACCCGCACCCCGGTGAGTGATTCCGGCGCCACCATGTGCTCGAGCACCTCGACGGCGTCCCCGCGCAGGACCCGCAGATTGTGGACGGGCTGCTCGGTGCCGTAGGTGCGTTCGATGCGCTGCAACGTCTGGGCGATCCCCGGCTTGTAGACCTCGATCGCGATCAGGTTGACGTGCGGCTCGGCCTGCGCCATCGACACCGCGGCGGTCCCGGTCCCGGAGCCGATCTCGAGGATCGTGGGAGCGTTGCGGCCGAACCAGCCGTCGATGTCGAGCAGGTCGTCGCCGACATCGCGGCCGAGTTCGGGCCACAGTCGGTCCCAGGTTCCCTGCTGCGGGTCGGTCAGCGAGCCGCGGCGGGAACGGAAACTCGTCACCCGCGGGTAGAGGCGGTTTCCTCGGGTCGGGCGCTGTTCCGACGTCTCGGTCGTGTGCTGATCGGCTTCGTTCACGGCACCCATTGTCGCGTATCTCGGGAGTGCGTGACAGGAGGGACTGATGTGACCACAGGGTTTTCTCAGGGCCGCTGCCGCCGGGCGCCGGGTCTGCGATAATCCGTCCACCGTTGCCGGGGACATTTCGGGGGATGTTCGCATGGGGGATTCCGACGACGCGTGGTGTGCGCTCGCCCATCGCGTCGAACAGTTCGACGCGGATGCCGGTCGCGCCGTGCACGCGGCGCTGCGCGCCCGCGACCGTCCACTGACCGTGCAGATCGTCGGGCGTGCCGGCGGTGGCGGCGGCGGGCTCGCCGTCGCGGAGTCGTCGGCGGAATACGCGGTCGAACACGTCGAGATGGACGTGCCCGGCCGGTCCGATCCTGTCGTCGACGGCGACGTCGTGGTCCATGTCACCGCCGTCCGGTGTCCGCCGCACGCGATCCACCCCGCGGACCGGGCGGTGATCAACCGGGTCGAGGCGGGACGCATGCTCGTGGTGCTCACCGGCACCGAGCGGCTCGACGATCCCGACGCGGCGGTCACCGCGGTCGCCGGGGAACTGCGCGTGCCGGTCCTTCACTTCTCCGATACCGATGCCCTCGCGACGGCGGTGGCCGCCCGGCTGCACCACGCTCGGCGACGCCGCGACGAGGAGCTGGCCCGGACGGTCGCGGGGATCGCCGCGAATCCGCCGGCGCGGGACGCGATCGAGAACGCGCTCGATTCACTGACCCTGCAGGGCGCGCGGTGACCGAACCGGCCGCCGACGACGTCCTGCGCCGCTGGGATCCCGACGGCTGGGCGCGCCTGCACGGCGACAAGCCCGCACTGCGCGTCCGGGTCGCGGCGGTTCCCGGCGCGGGCGAGAACGACCTTGTCGCGGAACTCGTCGAACTCGGCGGGACGGTCGGGGAAGGGAACGTCGAGTACGTGCGGGATGGGTCCGCAGCGGTCGTGCTCATGGTGCTCGAGGCATCCGCGTTCGTCGGCCGCACCGAACTGGCCGTGCTCGGGGCAGCCGCCCCCGGCGCCGCGCGTGTGGTGTGTGCACTCACCGGCATCGAACGTTGCCCGGACTGGCGTCGTGTTCTCGACACCGATCTCGCGCTGCTGCAGCGGCACGCCGGTCTGCTCGACGTGACGATCCTGCCGGTCGCCACGACCGTCACGGTCCGCGCCCGCGAGATGGGCGGCGATGCCGGTCACGTGCTGCGGCTCGAGTCGGGCATCGTCGACCTGCACGAGATGCTGCGCGCCGCCGCCGTGGCCGCGCACACCGCGGCCGTCGCGCGGTCCGCGGTGATCGCCCGGACCCGCAGCACGATCGCCGCGACCATCGAGGAGTTGCGTGCCGACGACGGCGCGTCGGTGCGCGCCGAACGAGCACGGCTCGTGCAGCAGGCGTCGGCGCCCGCCGACCCCGGCGGTCGCGCACGCAGCGACCTGCAGCGTGCCCGGCTCGAACTGCTGCAGGAGGTCGCCGCGAGCGTGCGGGCCACCTCCACCGCGGTCCGCGACGCCGTGGACGCCGACCCGGTGCGCGCGTACGAGGCGTTCGACGGGGCGGTGAGAAACCTGAGCGAACGTGTGTCGGCGATCGTCGCCGCCCGGCTGGGCGAGAAGGAGTCCGCCCGGCCGGGTGAGCCGGGCACCGCGCCGCTGAGGACCCCGGCACCGATGGCGCCGGTCACCGAGACGGTCGAGGACCGGCTCACCGTCGTGCTCGGCGCGTCCGCCGGGGCCGGGCTCGGCCGGCTGCTGGCCTTCCCCTTCGAAGCGGTCCCCGCCGCGCACCTGGCGACGGTGCCGATCACCGTCGCGGGTGGGCTGGGAGCGGCGTGGTGGCTCGTGCGGGTCCGCCGACGGCTCGCCGCACGCGACCGCGCGCGGCGCTGGGTGACCGACGAACTCACCGAGATCCGCTCCGACCTGGACACGTGGGTGCTCGCCCGGATCGTCGACGCCGAGGCTCGCGCCGCCGCGTCCGCCGCGGCTGGACACACCGCCCGGGTGGCGGCCCTGCACGACCGTGTCACCGCGCTCGACGAGGAACTGCGCCGCCGCCTCGGGGAGCGCAACGCCCGGATCGAGGCGTGCCGACGGGACCTGGCCGCCCTCGAACGGCCGAACCGATCCCGGCCGGGGGAACCGAGGGCGGTGCCGGCGCGTCCAACCCCGTGAGAACCCGGAAACACACGGGTACGGACCGTTCGAGGAGACACAGATGGTGGAGAGCTACCTGATTCCCGATTGGCTGCCCGAACCCGAAGGGTTCGCCTCGGGCGCGCCGTTCGATCCGGTGTCCGTCGCCGCGCTGGCCGACGCCGTCGACCCGACCGCGGATCTCGACGGCGACGGCACCTTCGACACGGTCACCTGGACTTCGTCGTCGGCGCTGGTCGTCGCCACCGACCTCGACGCCGACGGCAGCACCGACAGGCTCACCGCGATCGCCGACGACGGCGAGTTCGGGGTGTGGGAGTTCCACCGCGAACCCGACGGGACACCGCGCTGGCTGCGCGTGGACGCCGGAAATCTGGGCCCGGAGTGAGATGAGTCGCTCCTGCGGATACGGCATTTTCGGTACGATGCGGCCTCTGAATCGTTTCTGTGACATTTCCGACCGGACCCGATTCCCCCCGATCGGAAGTCCGGCGTTAACCTCTATGAATAGGACTTCCGGCGCTCGTTTCCTCCGTTCGGCCACGGAGGGAAGCGGGTGGTACCCCTGCCGAGAGGGGAATCCCGGATCTGCCACTGATTTCTGCGTGCGTTTGTGCAGGTCGGAGGTGGTATCCGGTTCCGGGCACACCCCAGGAGAGTTTGATGACCTCAGCGACCATTCCCGGTCTCAACGGAACCGACGACAAGCCCCCGACCCAGCATGCCGAGTTGCTTGCCTGGGTCCGAGAGGTTGCCGAGCTCACCGAGCCGGATCGTGTTGTCTGGGCCGACGGCTCCGATGAGGAATGGGATCGGCTGACCTCCCAGCTGGTGGAGGCCGGAACGTTCACGCGCCTGAACGACGAGAAGAAGCCGAACTCGTTCCTCGCCAGCTCCGATCCGTCGGACGTGGCGCGCGTCGAGTCCCGCACGTACATCTGCTCGAAGAACGAGATCGACGCCGGTCCGACGAACAACTGGGTCGACCCGACCGAGATGCGCGCCACCATGACCGAGCTGTACCGCGGCAGCATGCACGGCCGCACGCTCTACGTCGTGCCGTTCTGCATGGGCCCGCTCGGAGACGACGACCCGAAGCTCGGCGTGGAAATCACCGACTCCGAGTATGTGGTCGTCTCCATGCGCATCATGACCCGCATGGGCGCCGCCGCCCTCGAGAAGCTGGGCACGGACCGTCCGTTCGTGAAGGCCCTGCACTCGGTCGGTGCGCCGCTCGAGGCCGGCCAGCAGGATGTGGCGTGGCCGTGCAATGACACCAAGTACATCACCCACTTCCCCGAGGACCGCGAGATCTGGAGCTACGGTTCCGGCTACGGCGGCAACGCTCTGCTCGGCAAGAAGTGCTACTCGCTGCGCATCGCGTCGGCGATGGCCCACGACGAGGGCTGGCTCGCCGAGCACATGCTGATCCTCAAGCTGATCTCGCCCGAGGACAAGGCGTACTACGTCGCGGCGGCGTTCCCGTCGGCGTGCGGCAAGACCAACCTCGCGATGATCCAGCCGACCATCCCGGGCTGGCGTGCCGAGACCCTCGGCGACGACATCGCGTGGATGCGTTTCGGTGAGGACGGCCGTCTCTACGCCGTGAACCCGGAATTCGGCTTCTTCGGCGTCGCGCCCGGCACCAGTTCGGATTCGAACCCGAACGCGATGGCGACCATCGAGGCCGGCAACACCATCTACACCAATGTCGCGAAGACCGACGACGGCGACATCTGGTGGGAGGGCATCGGCGGCGAGAAGCCGGCGCACCTGACCGACTGGCTGGGCAACGATTGGACCCCCGAGTCCGGCACCAACGCCGCGCATCCGAACTCGCGGTACTGCACCCCGATGTCGCAGTGCCCGATCCTCGCCCCCGAGTGGGACGACCCGCAGGGTGTGCCGATCTCCGCGATCCTGTTCGGTGGCCGCCGCAAGACGACGGTTCCGCTGGTCAGTGAATCCTTCGACTGGCAGCACGGCACCTTCCTCGGCGCGACCCTGTCGTCCGAGCAGACCGCTGCGGCCGAAGGCAAGGTCGGCAACGTGCGTCGCGACCCGATGGCGATGCTGCCCTTCATCGGCTACAACGCCGGCGACTACCTCGACCACTGGATCACGCTCGGCAAGAACGCCGACTCGGCAAAGCTGCCGAAGATCTTCTACGTGAACTGGTTCCGTCGCGGCGACGACGGCCGCTTCCTGTGGCCCGGCTTCGGCGAGAACTCGCGCGTGCTCAAGTGGATCGTCGACCGCATCGAGCACAAGGCCGATGCGCAGTCCACCCCGATCGGGTACGTGCCGACCGCGGCCGACCTCACGCTCGACGGTCTCGACGTCGACGCAGCCGACGTCGACGAGGCCCTGAAGGTCGACGTCGACGAGTGGAAGGCCGAGATCGAAGGCATCGCCGAGTGGTTCGAGTTCCTCGGTGAGAAGGTGCCCTCGGGCATCCGCGACGAGTTCGAGGCACTCAAGCAGCGCCTCGGCTAGTCTGCCCCGGACCCAATGTGACCGAATGTCGCAGTCGCTCAGTTCAACTGACCGACTGCGACATTCGGTCGTTCAGGGGGTGGAACGTGCCTCGGCCAACCGGCGAGCCAGCAGCGCACAGACCAGCAGTTGCAGCTGGTGATAGATGATCACCGGGATGACCACGACCCCGGCCATAGGGCCGGCGAAGATGATGGCGGCGATCGGGAGTCCTGTGGTCAGGCTCTTCTCCGCACCACAGAACATCAAGGGAATCCGATTCTCTCGGCTGAATCCCAGCCTGCGGCCCGCCCACCAGGTGCCGACCAGCATGAGGATCAGTAGCCCGGCGCACAGCCCCACCACAATGAGCAGTTCCCCGACCGCGATGCGCTCCCAGACTCCTCCCACAACGGCGGCGCCGAACGCCGAATAGACGATCAGCAGGATCGCGCCCCGATCCACAATCCTCAGCGACGAGGCGTGGCGTGCAGCGGCGTCGCCGAACCTGCCGTGCAGGAGTTGTCCGATGGCGAACGGTACGAGGATCTGCGAGACGATCTTCAGGACCGGTCCGCCGTCGATGCCGGTGTCGGACGAGGTCAGTACGGCGACGAGAACCGGCGTGAGCACGATCCCGAGCAGGTTCGACGCGGACGCCGCGCAGACCGATGCCGCGGCGTTTCCCCCGGCGATCGAGGTGAAGGCGGTCGACGTCTGCACCACCGACGGGAGGGCGGCCAGGAACAGCAGGCCGAGCGCGAGATCGGTCGAGAGCCACGGCGTCGCCAGCGTGGTCGCAGCCCAGCCTGCGGCCGGGAACAACACGAAGGTCGTCGCGAGGATGGCGGCCTGCAGGCGCCAGTCCCGGATCCCGGCTGCCACGGCGGCGGGGGACAGCCGCAGGCCTGAAACGAAGAACAGGACCGCGACTGCCACGGATCCGGCGATCGGCAAGAGCTCGGCTGCGGTTCCCCTGGCGGGCAGAACCGTAGCCACGACGAGTGTCGCGAGAAGCATCGCGACGAACGGGTCGACGGCCGCCGCGATTCCGCGGACACGTTCGAATACGGGTGATGCCACGAGCGCCTACTTCCTTCATTCGAGACTGACTACAAAATACTGTAGACAAAATGTTTCCATTGCGTCTCGTGAGGGATTCAACCTTGGTCTCGAAGTCGTAGCGGTGATCTGTAGACAGTAGTCTGGTGGAATGATCATTCAGGAAAGCCTCGTATCGATGGCTGCCGACGGGATCAGGAAGATGGTGATCGGCGGCGAACTCCGGCAGGGCGACAAGCTCAACGAACCGCCTCTTGCCGAACGGCTCGGCATCAGTCGTCCACCCCTTCGGGAGGCGCTGCGGACCCTCGAAGCCGAAGGAATCCTCGAACAGACACCGCGGCGCGGATACCGCGTCGTCGTCCTCACGGACACTGATATCGAAGAGATCTACTCGCTGCGGCGCTCGCTGGAGGACTTTGCGCTCACGCTGATCGAGCGGCATCGCACCCCGGAGATGTTCGATGAACTGGACGCCGTCATGCGCCGGATGCGCTCGGCGGCCTCGGCGGGGGACCGGCCCGCGGTGGTCCAGGCCAACGTCGACTTCCACGTCGGTGTCGTCGCGGCCTCGGGACACCGCCGGCTCGTCCACGTGTACCGGACGCTGATGGTGCAGATGCAGCTGTCGATGGCAACCAACGTCCTGACCGAGGAACGGTCGTCCGGTGACCTGCTCAAAGGCTGCGAGCGTCACGAGCGCCTGTTGTCGAGTTTGCGCTACGACGACCCGAATGCCGTCCGGAAGGCGTTCGACGAACACGGCGAGCTGGACTATGTCGGCACCGCGGCGGCGATCGACACGAAAGGAGAGCGCGCATGACGCGTTCGGTTCTCGACGATATGAACGCCGCGTACCCCGAGGACGCGACCGAGATTTCGGCCGGCGTCCGTAGCGGCCGGGTCTCGGCCGTGGAGACGATCGAGCGGGCGCGCGCCCGCCATGAGGCGCAATCCGATCTGAACGCATTCACCCACGAATCGTGGGCGGCAGCCGAGCGTGCCGCTGTCGAACTGGACAGGCGCCGACGCGCGGGTGACGATGTCGGGCCTCTCGCCGGTGTCCCCGTTTCGGTCAAGGACGTCATTGCGGTCGCCGGGCTTCCGATCACCGCAGGCAGTCGTGCGCTGATGGGAACGACGGCCCGGGCCACGGCGACCGCAGTGCGGCGATTGCAGGATGCCGGCGCAATCGTGGTCGGAAAGTCGAACTGCCCGGAGTTCGCGTTCGGAGTGACGTGCGAGAGCCCGCTGCAGGGTAGGACTCTCAATCCCCGCTTCCCCGACGTGACGCCCGGCGGTTCGAGTGGCGGCGACGCCGCGCTGCTCGCGGCGGGGATCACCGCGCTCGGGATAGGCACCGACTTCGGGGGATCGTTGCGGTGGCCCGCGCAGTGCACGGGAACCGTGTCGATCCGGCCCACGGCAGGTTTCGTGCCGACCGCCGGGCAGGTTCCCGCGGCGGGCGGTGACGTCGGCGCGACCGGTCGGCTCGTCGACGTGTCGCCGGGAATGCAGGGCAGGTTGCAGGTGGTCGGTCCGCTGGCACGGTCGATCCGGGACCTGCGCACGGCGCTCGCGGTAATGGCGGGACGCGCTGCCGATTCGGTGGACGTCGGCGACTTCGATCCCTCGGCCCTGCGCGTCGCGTGGAGCGATGGAGGTGCGCTCGGCCCGGTGCGCCGGGAGGTCTCGGACCGCGTCGCGAAGGTTGCCGAGGCAGCCGCGGGACGGGGTGCGACGGCCATCGAGCGACCGCGCCTGTTCGAGGGCTGTCTGCCGGCATACAACGCGTTACGGGCCGTCGACCCGATGCGCGACCACGCCGCCGTCGTCGCGGGGCGTGAGCACCTCCTGCTGCCGGAGAACCTGCAGACGATCCGGGCGTCGCTGGTCACGACCCCCGCCGAACTCGCGGCAGCCGAACTCGCGGCGGCCGACTCGGCGCGAGCAGCGTTGCGGATCTTCGACGAAGTCGATGTCGTGCTGCTTCCGGTCGCGGGCGGACCGGCGTGCGATCACGACGGCACACTCGCCGTCGACGGTGTCGTGGTCCGCGGCTGGGAGCTGATGGGCGCGTGCCGTGCCGTGACGCTCACCGGGGCACCGGCCGTGTCGGTGCCGGTGGGTCGGTCCGAGGAGGGGCTACCGCTCTCCCTGCAGGTCGTGTGTGCGCCCGGCCGGGACGGGAGGGCGCTCGCCGTCGCCGAGTGGTTGGCCTCGATGTGCGAGGCCGAATAGCCACCGCTTCCCGGCAAATTGTCTACAGAATTCATAATTAACCCGGAGGAAACGAACGACACCAAACACGTAACGAACCGCGCATAGCTTTCTGTCATCAGTTCCCACGACGACGATCGGAAAGCTGGTCACCATGCGCATCCTCACCGGGCACAAGAGCCTCGCCGTTGCCGGCGCCACCGCACTCGCACTTCTCCTTGCCGGCTGCGGAAGCGATTCCTCGTCCGGCGGCGAGGGTTCCGAAGACACCTTCCTCATCGCCACCAGCGGTACGTTCCGGCCGATCACCTTCGACGACGGTGGCAAGCTCAACGGATACGACATCGAGGTCGGAACCCGGATCGCCGAAGAACTCGGAATGAAGCCGGAATTCGTATCCGGGCAACTCTCCGGCCTGCTGCCCGGGCTGAACGCCGGCAAGTTCGACGCCGTGATGTCCGGTCTCACCATGACCGACGAACGCAAGGAGTCGATCACGTTCTCGACTCCTTACCTCGCGGACGGCGCGGTCGCGGTCGTGGCGGCCGGCAACACCACGGTGACCGACGTGACCGCACTCGACGGCCTGGTCGTCGGTGTCATCGGAGGCTCGGGAACGGAGGCCGACATCAAGGGTGTGGGCGGATTCACCGAACTCCGCGCCTATCCCGGTGCGCCGGAAGGGTTCGCCGACGTCGCAGCCGGCCGGATCGACGTCTTCGCCACGGGACGTATCGCCGCCGAGAACTACATCGAGATCGCCCCCAACGGCAAGGATCTGAAGATCGTCGGCGACGTGTACGCGGTCAAGCCGGCCGGGGTGGGATTGCCGAAATCCGACACCGAGATGAAGCCGAAGATCGACGCTGTGATCGAGGAGATGCGCGCCGACGGCAGCCTGGCCGAACTTCAGCAGAAGTGGTTCGGCTTCACCATCGAGACCTCCGAGTAGGGTGCGATGAATCCGTTTCCAGCAGATTCGGTGGTGGGGCAGTACTTCCCGGTGTTCCTGGAGGGTGCTGTCACCACACTGGCCATCGTTCTCGCGGCGATCGTCTGCGCGACCGCACTCGGCTACTTCATCGCGTTGATGCGGCTGTCGCGCTTCAGGCTTCTCAGTGCCGTCGCTGCCGTGTACGTGTGGTTCTTCCGCGGCCTGCCGCTGATGTTGTCACTGTTCTTCTTCTACTACACCCAGCCGTTCGGCTGGACGTTCGACGCGTTCACCGCGGGGCTGATCGCGATGAGCCTGAACTCGGCGGCGTTCTTCTCCGAGATCATCCGCGCCGGAATCCAATCGGTCGCGCGCGGCCACCTCGAAGCCGCCGAATCGATCGGGATGAACCCGCTCCAGAAGTTCTTCCGTGTCACCGCGCCGGAAGGCATCCGGTTGATGACGCCGCCGTACATCAACAACTGCATCATCATGCTCAAGGAGTCCGCTCAGGTCTCGGTCATCACCGTTCCCGACCTGATGCTCCAGGGGCAGAAGGCGTACAACTCCACCTACAACGTCGTCGAAACCCTCGGTGTCGTCGCCGTCATGTACCTGGCGATGACCAGCTTGCTCATGGGTCTGCAGCTTCTCATCGAGAGGAAGACCGGCCGCAAGGTCGCCCGTAACACGCCGACCTCGAAGCCGGCCACGAAGGAACTGGAGGGCATCGCGTGATCACGGTGTCAGGGCTGAAGAAGAGCTACGGTGGGCGGGAAGTGCTGTCCGACATCGATCTTCACATCCCCAGGGGGGAAGTGGTCGCGATCATCGGGCCGAGCGGGGCGGGGAAGAGCACCCTGCTGCGGTGCATCAACATGCTCGAGGTGCCGAGCGGCGGCGACATCCATATCGACGGCCGGCAAGTGATCTACCGACCGACCGCAACAGGTAAACTCGGACTCGCAGACCAATTCCGGCTGACCTGGCTGCGGCGCGAATTGAGCATGGTGTTCCAGCAGTTCAATCTGTGGCCCTATCGGACCGTCCTGGGCAACCTGCTCGAGGGCCCGACGATCGTGCAGCGTAAGAAGAAGTCCGACGTCGTGGATGCCGCGATGGAGAAGCTGCGCATGGTGGGACTCGAGGACAAGGCACACAGCTATCCGTCCGACCTGTCCGGCGGGCAGCAACAACGCGTGGCTATCTGCCGGGCGCTGATGATGAGCCCGAAGGCGATCCTGTTCGACGAACCGACGTCTGCTCTGGACCCCGAACTCGTGAACGAGGTTCTCGACATCATGACCCGGCTCGCAGGGACCGGCATGACGATGGTGATCGTGACCCACGAGATGAAGTTCGCACGTGAGGTCGCCGACCGGATCGTGTTCATGGAGAACGGGGAGATCGTGGCCGACGGTCGTCCGGAGGTCGTGTTCGGTCATCCTCGGCTCGAGCGCTACGCCTCCCACCTGAGTCACTGAATCCCGGAGGATCGTCGATGGCCCGCTATTCACTGACCCGAATGCACACATCCGGCAGACCGGCGCTGACCTGCGCCGGCCTGCCGGGTGTCCGGATCCCCGAGACCATCATCGGGATCGGGCACAACTATCGGAGCATCGGCAACGCCGTCACCCCCGTTCCGGTCGTGTTCGGAAAGTTCTCGGGAAGTGTTGTTGCAGATGGAATTCCGATTTGCATTCCGGAGGAGATCGACGGCCCGATCGTCTGTGAGGGGGAGTTGGCCGTCGTTGTCGGGCGCTCCGCCCGCAGTCTGCGGACCCGCGAGGAGGCCCTCGCATGCGTGGCCGGGGTGACCGTCGCCAACGACGTGTCCGCGCGCGGATTGCAGGATGCCGACGTCCAATCGACCCGCGGCAAGAGTCTCGATACGTTCTGCCCGATCGGGCCCGAACTCGTGACGCTCGACGAAGTGGCCGACCTCGGTGCACTCACCCTCGAAACCCGTATCGGCGGTAGGCTCGTGCAGTCCTCGACGACCGCGAAGATGGTGCTCGACGTCGCCGAACTCGTTCTCTACGTGTCGCGGTTCGCGACGCTGTATCCGGGCGACGTGATCCTGACCGGAACACCCGCGGAACAACACGATGATGACCTGGCGCTGCGGCCGGGAGACGTCGTCGAGGTGGCTATCGAGGGTGTAGGCATCCTCACCAACCCGGTGGTCGCGTGTCCCGCGCCGGTGCTGTGCCCCGGCCCGCACCGAACCGCGTGAGCGGACCTCGGATACCCGGTTCCACAACCCCTCCGCTGATCGTCAGCGCTTACACGGCGGCGATCGCAGATCTCCCCGCAGGCGGCGGCATCGAACTGCCCTTCGGCGAGGAGCTGCGTCCCTTCGACGAGGAGCGGATCACGAGGCGCGGCCCGGGACGGTTCGGCGTCGTCATCACCTCGATCCCCGACACCGTGCACCGGGCCGTCGTCGATCCTCGATTCGGTCTGGCGTCACACGACCGCGAGGGACGAGCGCACGCAGTGTCCCGCGTCCGGGCGATCCGCGACGCCGTGTCGCGGCTCGTCGACGATGCAGGCCGGCAGGTGGTCCTCGCGGTACAGGTACACACGGCACCGCGTCGTTGGTCCGGATACTTCGACGCCGGCGCGCTGATCCGCTCGGTCGCCGAGTTGGCGTCGTGGGACTGGAACGGCGCGGTCCTCGCGATCGAACACTGCGACTCGCCGACCGATCCGCGTCACGCGGTGAAAGGCTTCGCGCCGCTGAGGGACGAACTCGTCGCCCTCGGGCGCGTCGTCGGCGGTGGCGGGTGCCGGGTCGGTGCCTCGATCAACTGGGGGCGATCTGCCGTCGAAGGCCGGTCGGTCGCGACACCGGTCGAACACATCGAACTCGCTCGCACCAGCGGGCTGCTTGTCGGCGTCACCTTCTCGGGTACATCGGCGGTGCCGACCGCATCCGGGGATGCGTGGGACGATGGGCACCCGCCGCCCGCGCCACCCCCGACCGGCAGGTTCGATCGGCTCGAGCCCCGCAGTCTGCTCACCCCGACCGCCGTGCGCGCCGCACTCGCGGCGATCGGTGGCGCGCGTCCGGTGTTCATCGGCGTGAAGGTGTCCGCGCCGGCCGGTTCGGACACCGACGACCGGATCGCGGTGGTGACCCAATCGGTCGCGGTTATCGACGAAAGCGCCGCGGCGGCGGTTGCCCGGACCTGCGAAGACTTTTGCTCACGGTGATTCGAACTCCCCAGGTGAACCGGCCACCGGTCCGGATGATGCAATAGGTGCATCGCACACGAGAGCCGGTCGCGCGGCGGCCGGGAGGAGGATCTGCTATGAGCGGGATCTACAACAATGTCACCGAGTTGGTGGGGCGCACCCCCCTCGTCAAGCTCAACCGGCTGACCGACGGTCTCGACGCCACGGTCGTGGCCAAGCTCGAGTTCTACAACCCGGCCAACAGCGTCAAGGACCGGATCGGGGTGGCGATCATCGACGCAGCCGAGAAGTCCGGTGAGCTGAAGCCCGGCGGCACCATCGTCGAGGGCACCAGCGGCAACACCGGCATCGCGCTCGCCATGGTCGGCGCCGCCCGCGGCTACAAGGTGATCCTGACGATGCCGGAGACGATGTCCACCGAGCGTCGCGTCATGCTCCGCGCCTACGGTGCCGAGATCGTCCTCACCCCGGGCTCCGAGGGCATGAAGGGCGCGGTCGCGAAGGCCGAGGAGATCGTGGCGAACACCGAGAACGCGGTGCTCGCGCGCCAGTTCGGTAACCCCGCCAACCCCGAGATCCACGAGCGCACCACCGGTGAAGAGGTCTGGAACGACACCGCCGGTGAGGTCGACATCTTCGTTGCCGGCATCGGCACCGGCGGCACCCTCACCGGTGTCGGCCGCGTCCTCAAGTCCCGCAAGCCTGGTGTGAAGATCGTCGGCGTCGAGCCCGCCGATTCGCCCATCCTCACCGGCGGCGAGCCCGGTCCCCACAAGATCCAGGGCATCGGCGCCAACTTCGTGCCCGAGGTCCTCGACCGCGGTATCTACGACGAGATCATCGACGTCGAGTTCCCCGACGCCATCGAGACCGCTCGTGCTCTGGGCACCGACGAGGGCATCCTCGGCGGCATCTCCGCCGGCGCGAACGTGTGGGCGGCGCTGCAGATCGCGAAGCGACCCGAGAACGCCGGCAAGCTGATCGTCGTGGTCGTTCCCGACTTCGGTGAGCGCTACATCTCGACCCCGCTCTTCGAGCACATCCGGGACTGAGTGCGACGGTGACTCTGCTGCGAACCCTTCGAGAGGATCTGGCCGCCGCGCGCGGGCACGACCCGGCTGCGCGCAGTGACGTCGAGAACGCGATCGTCTATTCGGGACTGCACGCGATCTGGGCGCATCGGCTCGCGCACCGGATGTGGGGCACACCCGCGTTGCGCGGTCCGGCCCGGGTTCTCGCGCAGTTCACCCGCTTCCTCACCGGTATCGAGATCCACCCCGGCGCCACGATCGGCCGCCGGTTCTTCATCGACCACGGGATGGGCGTCGTGATCGGCGAGACCGCCGAGATCGGTGACGACGTGATGCTCTATCACGGCGTCACCCTCGGCGGCCGGTCGATGGCGAAGGCGAAGCGTCACCCCACGATCGGCAACCGCGTCACGATCGGCGCCGGCGCCAAGGTACTCGGCCCGATCACGATCGGCGACGACAGTGCTGTCGGAGCGAACGCCGTTGTCACCCGCGACGTTCCGCCGGACTCGATCGCGGCGGGCATTCCCGCGACGGTCCGGTCCCGGACGCAGAAGCAACACGAACCGCTGGTCGATCCGACGACCTACATCGACCCCGCGATGTACATCTGAGCGGTCCCCCTCATCGGGTGATGGGAATCGATATCCGGTCTGACCGGCTGAAGGTTCCTATCACCCGATTTTGCGACTGATTCCAGAAAGGTGCGTCATAGTGGTGGCGTGCCCTCTACGCCGGAGTACGTAGAGCAACTACGTACCGCAGCGCTGCGCGTGACCCGACCACGGGTCGCGGTGCTCGACGCGGTGCACCGCAATCCGCACGCCGATACCGACACGATCTTCGGGGTCGTGCGCACCGCGCTGCCCGAGGTGTCCCGTCAGGCCGTCTACGACGTGCTGCACGCCCTGACCGATGCCGGTCTCATCCGGCGGATCCAGCCGGCCGGTTCCGTCGCCCGTTACGAGTCGCGGGTCGGCGACAACCATCACCACCTCGTGTGCCGCTCGTGCGGCGCCATCGCCGACGTCGACTGCGCGGTCGGCGCCGCCCCGTGCCTGACCGCCTCGGAGCCGCACGGCTTCGCCGTCGACGAGGCCGAGGTCGTCTACTGGGGACTGTGCCCCGGCTGTTCTCCTCCGTCGGCTCCACGGCCACAGCCGTGAGCGGCTCCACGGCCACGGCCGTGAGCAAGGTCCGTGTCACCCACACCTGGAAGGAAGGGCCAAGTGTCCGAAAGCGAAAATCCGGTCATCGAGTCGCCGACACCGGCGGCGCACCGTCCGCTCACCAACCGGGACTGGTGGCCGGACCAGTTGGATCTTAGTGTCCTGCAACATAATTCGAAGAGACCGTCGCCGCTGGGCGACGACTACGACTATGCGACCGAGTTCGCGAAACTCGACGTCGACGCCGTGCACCGCGACCTCGTCGAGGTGATGACCACCTCCCAGGACTGGTGGCCCGCGGACTTCGGTCACTACGGACCGTTGTTCATCCGCATGAGCTGGCACGCCGCGGGCACCTACCGCATCGCCGACGGTCGCGGCGGCGGCGGTCAGGGCGCGCAGCGGTTCGCGCCGCTCAACAGCTGGCCGGACAACGCGAGCCTCGACAAGGCCCGCCGGCTGCTGTGGCCGATCAAGCAGAAGTACGGAAACCGCATCTCGTGGGCCGACCTGATCATCTTCGCGGGCAATGTCGCCTACGAGTCGATGGGATTTCCCACGTTCGGTTTCGCGTTCGGCCGCGAGGACATCTTCGAACCGGAGGAGGTCTTCTGGGGACCGGAGGACTCCTGGCTCGGCGATGCGCGCTACGCCGGCGACCGCGACCTCCAGGGTCCGCTCGGCGCCGTGCAGATGGGGTTGATCTACGTGAATCCGGAAGGGCCCAACGGCAATCCGGATCCGGTTGTCGCCGCCCGCGACATCCGCGAGACGTTCGGTCGCATGGCGATGAACGACATCGAGACGGCGGCGCTCATCGTCGGCGGCCACACCATCGGGAAGACCCACGGTGCCGCCCCGGCCGACCACGTCGGACCGGAACCCGAGGCCGCACCGCTCGAGCAGCAGGGCCTGGGCTGGAAGAACAGTTACGGCACCGGTGTCGGCGGCGACGCGATCACCAGTGGTCTCGAAGGCATCTGGACCCCGACGCCGACCCAGTGGGACAACAGCTTCCTCGAGACGCTGTACGGCTACGAATGGGAAAAGACCAAGAGCCCGGCCGGGGCATGGCAGTGGGTCCCGAAGGACGGCGCGGCCACCGATCTGGTGCCGGACCCGTTCGATTCGTCGACGCGGCACGCCCCGACGATGCTCACCACCGACCTGTCCCTGCGGTTCGACCCGATCTACGGGCCGATCACGCGCCGGTGGCTCGACCATCCGGAGGAACTGTCCGAAGAATTCGCCAAGGCCTGGTACAAGCTGCTGCACCGCGACATGGGCCCGGTCTCGCGGTATCTCGGTTCGCGCATCCCCGAGCCGCAGCTGTGGCAGGACCCGGTCCCGGCCGTCGACCACGAACTGGTCGGTGCCGACGACGTGGCCGCGCTCGAGACGAAGGTCCTCGAGTCGGGGCTGACGATCCCGCAGCTGGTCGCGACCGCGTGGGCCTCGGCGTCGAGCTTCCGCGGCACCGACAAGCGCGGCGGCGCGAACGGCGCTCGCATCCGGCTCGCCCCGCAGAAGGACTGGGAGGTCAACGAGCCCGCGCAGCTCGCCGAGGTGCTCGCGAAGCTCGAGTCGATCCGCCAGGACTTCGAGAGCGGCGGCAAGAAGATCTCGCTCGCCGACCTCATCGTCCTCGCGGGCGGCGCCGCGGTCCGGAAGGCGGCGCAGAATGCGGGCCTCGACCTCGAGGTGCCGTTCACGCCGGGCCGGACGGACGCGACGCAGGAGCTGACCGACGTCGAGTCGTTCGCGGTGCTCGAGCCACCCGCCGACGGGTTCCGCAACTACCTGCCGGCTGGGGAGAAGCGTCAGCCGGAGAAGTTGTTCGTCGAGCGCGCCAACCTGCTGTCGCTGACCGCACCGGAGCTGACGGTGCTCGTCGGTGGCCTGCGGGCGCTGAACGCCAACCACGGCGGCAGCACCCACGGTGTGCTCACCGACCGGCCGGAGGCGTTGACCAACGACTTCTTCGTGAACCTGCTCGACATGGGCACGGAGTGGAAGACGTCCGAATCGACCGAGAACGTCTACGAGGGCCGCGACCGCGCCTCCGGTGACGTGAAGTGGACGGCGACCGCCGTCGATCTCGTCTTCGGCGCCAACTCGGTGCTGCGAGGTCTGGCGGAGATCTACGCCGCCGACGACGCGCAGGCCAAGTTCGCCGACGATTTCGTCGCCGCGTGGACGAAGGTGATGAACCTGGATCGGTTCGACGTGGAGCGAAAGTAGGCCCGGACACGAGTGGGGCACCCCGGCCGCGGCCGGGGTGCCCCACTCGTTGGGTATCAGCCCTGGTAGCCGGGCGGGTAGAGCACGGACTTGAGCTCGCAGAACGCCTCGATGCCCTCGGGGCCGTTCTCGCGGCCGATGCCGGAATTCTTGTAGCCGCCGAACGGCGAACCCGGATCGAACGCGTACCAGTTGATGCCGTAGGTGCCGGTGCGGACCTGCGTGGCGACCTCGAGACCCTTCTCGACGTCGGTGGTGTACACCGAACCGGCGAGGCCGTAGTCCGAGTCGTTGGCGATCTTGATCGCCTCGTCGACCGAGTCGTACGGGAGCACGCACAGCACCGGTCCGAAGATCTCCTCGCGGGCGATCGTCATCGAGTTGTCGACATCCGCGAACACGGTCGGCTCCACGTAGTAGCCGGTCTCGATGCCGGCCGGGCGGCCACCGCCGAGCACCAGACGGGCGCCTTCCTTCTTCCCCTGCTCGATGTAGCCCTCGACGCGGTCGCGCTGCTTCGCCGAGATCAGCGGGCCCAGCTGCGCGGCCGGATCGTCGGGCAGGCCGACGGGGAAGAACGCGGCGGTCGCGACGATCTTCTCGACGACCTCGTCGTAGCGCGAGCGCGGCGCCAGGATGCGGGTCTGACCGACGCACGCCTGCCCGGTGTTCATCAGGCCGGACATCACGAGCATGGCGATCGTCGAATCCAGATCGGCGTCCTCGAGCACGATCGCGGCGGACTTGCCGCCGAGTTCGAGCGAGCAGCGCTTGAGGTTCTGCGCGGCGATCGCACCGATGTGCTTGCCGACCGCGGTCGACCCGGTGAAGGTGACCTTGTCGACATCGGGGTGCGAGACCAGGTACTCACCGGTCTCGGCGCCGCCCTGCACGATCGACAGCACGCCCTCGGGCAGTCCGGCTTCGGCGAAGATCTCGGCGACCATGTTGATCGTCAGCGGTGCCTCGGGCGCCGGCTTGAGCACGACCGAGCAGCCGGCGAGCAGGGCCGGACCCAGCTTGTTCGCCGCCAGGAACAGTGGCACGTTCCAGGCGACGACCGCGGCGACCACGCCGACACCCTCGCGGGTGACGCGGGTGCGGCCGAACGAGCCGGAGCGTTCGTCGACCCACGGGAAGGAGTCGGCGGCGCTCGCGTAGTAGTTCAGGGTGCCGAGTGCCGAGGTCATCTGCATCATCTGCACCGACGCCGGGGGCTGGCCCATCTCGTCGGTGAGCTTCGCGACGATCTCCGCGGAGCGTTCCTCGATCAGCTTGGCGGCCTTCGCGATCACCTGCGCACGCTCGGCGGGCGCGGTGCGGGGCCACGGCCCCTCGTCGAATGCGGTGCGTGCAGCGGCGATCGCGGCATCGATGTCCCTCGGCCCGGCGACGGGGACCGAGCCGACGCGTTCCTCCGTCGCAGGGGAGAACACCTCGAGTTTTTCGTCCGTCGACGGTGCGACCCACCGGCCGCCGATGAAGAGCTTGTCGTAGTCGGTCATTTCCCTCTTCCTCGTAATTTGTTGAGCGAAGTCACGCCAGTGCCTGCCAGTAGGTGCCGTCGAGCATTGCCTCGAGGGTCGCGCGGTGCAGGATCATGGAGTCGGGGTCGTCGGGTTGTTCGGCCTGCCCGAAGTGCACGGCGCGAGTCTGGATGCGCAGCATGATGATTGCGTGCTGCACCGCGGCATAGCAGGTGTAGAAGTCCAGGTGCTGCGGGGTGTGCCCGGTGCGGGCGGCGTATGCGGCGGCGAGGTCGTCGCGGCGCAGGAAGCCGGGAAGCCCGGGCAGGCTCGCCGACGCGGCGATGTCCTCGAAGAACCTGTGCAGGAACGTCATCCACGCCAGATCCATCTCGCGGGCGCCGATCGTGGCGAGTTCCCAGTCGAGGACGGCGACCGGGCGGAAATCGTCGAACAGGATGTTGCCGATGCGGGCGTCGCCCCAGCACACCACCGCCGGGGACGGATCGGCCGGTACGTGTTCGTCGAGCCACGCGAAGGCGCGTTCGATGAGCGGCGAGCGCGGGCCGGTGCGGGTGGTCCACTCGTAGTAGCCGCGTTGCCGGCCGATGTGGGCGCGCACCGCGGCGGTCACGTCGGGTGCGGCAGTGCCGAGATCGACTGCATCGAGAGGCAATTCGTGGATCTGCGCCAGGATGCCGACCGCGGCGTCCTGCATCGCGGCGCGTTGCGCGTCGTCGGCCTCGGTGACCCACGATCCGAAGTTGTAGGGCATCACGTCCGGCGGGACGACACCGTCGACGCGTGACATCACGAAGAACGGTGCGCCGAGCGGACCCGCGTCGGGCTCGAACCACAGGACGGCCGGAACCGGCACGTCGGTGTGCTCGGCGACGGCGCGCATCACCCGGAACTGGGACTCGAGGTCGTAGGTGGGGAACACCGGCACGGCGGTCTCCGCCGGCGCGATGCGCGCCACGAGCGGGTGGGTGCGACCGTCCCAGGTCGCGTCGAACAGCACGGTTTCGCTGGACATCCCGTTCGCGGCGGGGGAGTGCACGTTGTCCACGCGCGGATCCGGAACGTGGACGGCGAGCCACTGCTGCAGATCGGCACGGACCCGCTCGGGGTCGCGACGGGAATCGTGGGGACGGGCGACCTCGGCGTGATGGGCGGTGTCGTCCGGATCGATGGTCACCCGAGCCTCCCTTCGGCCTCCCGCTCCAGTGACCTAGAACACTAGAACACGTTGCAACTTTAGGGAAGGGAGTCCCGGAATCAAGAGTCGCGGGGGTCAGCCCGGATGCTGCCCGAACCACTCGAGCACCATCCGGTAGGCCTCGGCCGCGGCGGCCGGGTCGTACCGCGGCCCGGTGTCGTTGAAGAACGCGTGGTCGGCGCCGGGGAACGTCACCACCTCGTGCGTGAGCCCGGCCCGCTCGAGCGCCGCGGTCGCGGCATCGCGCGTCGCGTTGACCCGCTGATCCTTCTCCGCATAGATCGCGAGTACCGCCGCCCGCGAACCGGAGAAGTCCGCCCCCTCGGGCAGCGGCCCGTAGAACGGGACCGCGGTGGCCAGGCGCGGCTCACCGGAGGCGAGCAGCAGCCAGGTCATACCCCCGCCGAAACAGAAGCCGACCGCCTCGAGCGGCAGGCCGGGCAGCCGCCGGGACAGCTCGTCGACCGCGGCCTCGAGGTCCGCGGTGAACCGTTCCGGCGGCACGGCGCTCAGCGCTGCGGTCGCCGCCGCCGGATCGGCGAACGACGCCGTGCCGCCCTCCTCGGAGAGCAGGTCGATCGCCAGCGCCGAATAGCCGGCCCCGGCGAAGCGACCGGCGACCGAGCGGATGTGATCGTTCAGTCCCTTGTTCTCGTGGATCACCAGAACACCTCCGCGAGGGTCGGCGGCATCGGCCCACGCACCCCGCAACGTGCGGCCGTCCGGACCCGGGAACGTGACCTCCCCGGCCGGGATCGCGTCGGCGGTGCCGGGTGGCGGCGACACGGGGGTGTCCGGTCCTGTGCTCGCCGGCGGCGCCTCGTCCCGCGCGCACGCCGCGAGCAGCGACGACGCTGCCGCCAGCCCGATGCCGAGCAGGCCCAGCCGCCGCAGCGCCTCCCGGCGCGTGAGCAGGCCGTCGGCGTGATCGACGGCGATCTCCTCGGCGATGTAGCGCTGGAAAGGTGTCATCGTGCCCCCGCCCGGGTTGCGACCTTCCGAGAAGTATTTCGCATCCGCGCGGCGCTCAGGGCTCGATTGCGAGCACTCCCGCGCCGGTGAGTGTGCCGAGCGGACCGAGCTCGGCCGGCACGATCCGCAGTTCCCGCAGGAACGACAACCGGGCGTACCGCGTGGCCGCCGCCTGCATCGGCCCCCACAGCGGGGGCCCGGCCTGGGCGAATCCACCGCCGACGATCACCAGGCCGACGTCGGTCAGGGCCGCCGCCGATGCGAGGACCTGGCCCAGCGCGGTGCCCGCCCGCTCGAGTGCCGCGGACGCCGTCCGGCTCCCGGTGGCCGCGTCGGCGCACAACGCCACCGCGTCGACGCCCGACCACCCGTGGCCGCGGGCCCAGCGCACGGCCGCCGGACCGCTCGCAACCGTCTCGATGCACCCGGTCGCGCCGCACGCGCACTGGTCGACGCCGTATGCCGACGTCATGTGCCCGACGTGTCCCGCGTTGCCGGAACGACCCGTCACGACCCGGCCGTCGAGGACGAGGCCGCCGCCGATGCCGGTCGAGACGACCACGCTCAACAGGTTCGCGACGCCTCGTCCCGCGCCGTGCCGTTGCTCGCCGAACGCGGCGGCCGCGCCGTCCCCGATGAGCCGGATCCGCGCGTCCGGGAACAGGGTCCGAACCGCGTCGACCAGCGCGAATCCGGTCGCCCATTCGGTGATGTTGATGGGGGAAGCCGTGCCCGCGGTGGTGTCGATCGGGCCGGCGCTCGCTATCCCGATCGTGGTGATCTTCCGGTCGCCCGCGGCGCGGCGCAACAACGCGGCCGCCGCGTCCCACACGCCGGCGGGCGGCGTCGGGACGCTCAGCGGGTCGATCGGGAGTCCGTCGCCACCGACGATGGCCGCGGCGAGTTTGGTACCGCCGACGTCGAACGCGAGTGCGGTCATGACGGCTGACCTTAGCGGGCGGCCACCCGGGACGCCGTGCGTCGCGACCTCAGTTCCGGCGCAGAACCAGCACGAGGTTGCTGACCAGGAACTCGCGGACCACCGGGACCTTCACCAGCCACCACGCCCAGCGCGGGTGGTAGCGGGGGAACGCGGCGAGCAGTTCCCCGTCGGACGTGGCCCGCGCCCAGCGCAGACCCTCCGCGCAACTCACGTCGAACAGCGAGACGCCGTAGCGGTTCTTCGGCTCGCGGCCGTGTTTGCGGGCGTAACGCCGGGCCGCGTACTCGCCGCCGAACGCGTGCCACGGCCCGGTCTCGTGACCGCCGAACGGACCCCACCACAGCGTGTAGGACAGCATCATCAGGCCGCCCGGCCGGGTGACACGCAGCATTTCGTCGGCCATCACCCACGGCCGGGAGACGTGCTCGGCGACGTTCGACGAGAAGCACACGTCCACCGAGCCGGTACGCACCGGAAGCGCCAGCCCGGACCCGCGGATCGCGCCGCCCACCTGCAGGCCCGCCGCGTGCATCTCCGTCGGATCCGGCTCGATCGGCACGTACCGGGCGCCGACACCGTCGAACGCGTCGGCGAAGTAGCCGGGGCCGCCGCCGACGTCGACGACGGTGGTGCCGGTCAGGTCGCGGCCGGTCAGGCCGGTGTAGAGGTCGCCGATCAGGTCGACGGTGTCGCGGGCGACTCCGCCGTAGAACACCTCGGGTGCGGTCTGTTCGAACCGGAAGCTTCCGAGCAGGCCGACGGAGCGGCGCAGCGTCGCGCGGTGCGCGAAACGCCCGGTGACGCGGGGCGGGCGAGTGTCGGACACGAGAGGCCAGCTTAGTGGGGGCGGTCCGCGGCCGGGAGCGCCCCCCGCGCGCGACGAATTCGTTCGCGGAGCGTATAAATACATCTTGTGTCTAAGTTGCATTCAGCGGCCGAGCAGGTCTACCGCGAGGTGAAGGAACGGATCCTGTCCGCCGCCCTGCCCGGCGGCGAACTGATCAGCGAAGGCGAGATCGCCGCCGAGATGGGAACGAGCCGCACCCCGGTCCGCGAGGCGTTCCTGCGCCTCGAAACCGAGGGGTGGATGCGGCTGTATCCGAAACGCGGCGCGCTCGTCGTGCCGGTCGCCGACGGCGAAGCCGAACACGTCGTCGCCGCCCGGCTGCTCCTCGAAGCCGACGCCGTCCGGGTCGTGACCCGCGGCCCCGGCCGCGCTGAACTGGTGCGCGCACTGCGCGCCAACCTCGAAGCCCAGCACGAGGCCGCAGACTCCGGCGACGTCGCCGTGTTCAGCGGGCTCGACGCCGACTTCCACGGCCTGATCGTGCGCGCCGCCGGAAATCCGCTGCTCGTCGACTTCTACGTCGGACTGCGCGAACGCCAGCGCCGCATGACCGCGCGATCGCTGGTCCGCGACCCGCTGCAGCTGAACTCGATCATCGACGACCACACCCGGCTCGTCGACCTCGTCGACGCGGGTGACGCCGACGGCTTCGCCACCGCCGACGACGTCCACATGCGGCGCGTCCACGGACTGCCGCGCACCACCGGAGAGGATGCGCGATGAGCGTCGACGCAGACACCGTGACCGAAGCGGCGGCACCCGCCCGGCGGCGGATCGCGCCCTGGGTGCTGGTCGCGTCCGCCATGTTCGCGGTCGCGTGGGGCGGGAACGAGTTCACGCCGCTGCTCGTCATGTACCGGCTCGACCACGGCTACTCGCCCGTCGTCGTCGACGTCTTCCTGTTCGCCTACGTGCTGGGCATCGTCCCCGCGCTGCTGCTCGGCGGACCCCTGTCGGACCGGCTCGGCCGGCGCCCGCTCATGCTGCCCGCACCGTTCGTCGCGGCCGCGGGCTCGATCGTGCTCGCCTTCGGAGCCGACAGCGCGGGGCTGCTCGTCGCCGGGCGCATCCTCAGCGGCATCGCACTCGGACTGGGCATGGCCGTCGGCGGCAGCTGGGTCAAGGAACTGTCGCAGCAGCCGTGGGACGCCGGTGCCGGTGCCGGTGCGGGCGCCCGCCGCGCGGCGATGAGCCTGACCGCCGGATTCGCACTCGGCGCCGGGGTCGCCGGCGTGCTCGCCCAGTGGGCGCCGTGGCCGAGCGGCCTCGCCTACGCCACGCACCTCGTGATCACGCTCGGCGCAGGACTCGCGGTCGCCGCGGCCCCCGAGACACGTGCCGCGACCCCGATGGGCGAGCGCCGCCCGCTGCTCGACGACCTGAAGATCCCGGCCGCCGCGCACCGGCGCTTCCGGCGGGTGATCGCCCCGGTCGCACCGTGGGTGTTCGGCGCCGCGAGCTGCGCCTACGCGGTGATGCCCGCGCTGATGACGGAGCATTCCGGCGGGAAACCCGTCGCGTTCTCGGCGCTGCTGTGCGTCGTCGCGCTCGGCTGCGGATTCGGGATCCAGGCACTGGGCCGGCGCCTCGACACCCCGCACAGTGCCCGGGCCCTCGTGGTCGCGTTGATCGTCCTGGTCGCCGGCATGGTGGCCGGCGCGGTCGCCGCGGACCGGCTGACGGTGCCCCTCGCGATCGCGGGGGCCGCGGTCCTGGGCTGCGGCTACGGCCTGGCCCTGGTGTCCGGTCTGCAGGAGATCCAGCGCATCGCCGGTCCCGACGACCTTGCGGGTCTGACCGCCGTGTTCTACTCGCTGACCTACCTCGGTTTCGCGGTGCCCGCGGTGCTCGCGGTCGTCGTGCAGACCGTGCCCGGGGTCGGCTATCCCGTGCTGTTCCTGGCGGGGGCGGCCGTCGCCGCGGCGAGCCTGATCCTGGTGTTCGGCAACAGCCGGTCGGACCTGCCCGGCGGCGGTGAAGGCGAACCGGTGAACCCGGCCGCGACCGCACGCTGATCGGCCCCGCGCGCTGCGACCGATACCCGGCGGTAACCCCCGCCGGATACGAAGCGATCACACCGTTAGTGTGTTCCCCGATACAGTCGCAGCGCACGTTCGTCCGGGTCGCGGGCGAACCGGAATCCGAGGGGGGTCGCCACGTGCGGGAGGTTCTGCTGCTCTGCTGGCGCGACAGCGGGCACCCGCAGGGAGGCGGCAGCGAGCGCTACCTGGAACAGGTCGGCGCCCAGCTCGCGGCCCGCGGTGTCGCCGTGACGTTCCGCACCGCCGCCTACCCGGGCGCCCCGAAACGCGAGGTCGTCGACGGCATCACCATCAGCCGCGGCGGTGGCCGCCTGACCGTCTATCCGCGGGCGCTCGCCGCGATCGCCGCCGGACGGCTCGGTTTCGGCCCGCTGCGCGGATTGCGGCCCGACGCGGTGATCGACACCCAGAACGGCATCCCGTTCTTCGCGCGGCTCGTGGCCGGCGCGCCCTCCACGGTGCTGGTGCACCACTGCCACCGCGAGCAGTGGCCGGTCGCGGGCCGGGTGATGGCCCGCATCGGCTGGTGGATCGAATCGACGCTCTCCCCGCGCGTGCACCGCCGCAGCCAGTATCTGACCGTGTCGCTGCCGTCCGCCGACGAACTGCGTACCCTCGGGGTCGAACACGATCGAATCGCCGTGGTGCGCAACGGCATCGACCCGATTCCCGACACCGTCGAACCCGGCGACGATCACACCCGCACCGCCCGTCCGAGCGTGTGTGTGCTGTCGCGGCTGGTGCCGCACAAGCAGATCGAGGACGCCCTGGGCGCGGTCGCCGCACTGCGCGAACACGTGCCGGGTCTGCACCTGGACGTCATCGGCGGCGGCTGGTGGGAACAGAACCTGCGAGACGCCGCCGCCGACCTCGGCATCACCGACGCCGTCACCTTCCACGGGCACGTCCCCGAGGACCGCAAGCACGAACTGCTCGCCCGTGCCTGGGTGCATGTGATGCCGTCCCGCAAGGAGGGATGGGGACTCGCCGTCGTCGAAGCCGCCCAGCACGGCGTCCCGACGATCGGCTATCGCAGTTCGAAGGGCCTGACCGATTCGGTGATCGACGGGGTCACCGGTCTGCTCGTCGATTCCCCGACCGAGCTGACCGCCGCCGTCGCCGAACTGCTCGGCGACGCCGACCGTCGCCGCGACCTGGGTCGCAAGGCCCGCGTCCGCGCCGGCGAATTCTCATGGGCGGCAACCGGTGAGGGCGTGCTCGACGTGCTCACCGCGACCGCGGACGGGCGACGGGTCTCAGGTCTGTTCCCGCGCAGCGCGGGCCTGCCCACGCAACCGGACCGCGAGCCCGCCCGCAGCGCCGCCACCCAGTAACAGCGCCCACAGCACATGCGCGGCGACCGCCGCGTCCCGGTCTGCGGGCTGCCGGCTCGCCCCGGGCACCCGGTACAAGCTCAGCTCGGCGTCGCCGTGGACGCGTTCGAGCCCGTCCAGGGTGCGCTGCGACTCGCCGAGTTCGCCCGGCGTGCCGTGTTCGACGAGCACCCAGCCGACGCCCCGCGCGGCCAGCTCGCCCGGGTCCGCGCCGGCCAGGAGCAGGGTCTCGACGTCGGCGGCGCGACGACCCTCCCCGGCGACCGCGCCGCCCGCGACCACGAGCTGCCCGGTCTGCAGCACGTCCGCACGCAGCATCCGCGGCGCCGGATCCAGCACCGCGGCGCGGCCGCTGTACTCGAACCGCCGGAACATTCCCGCCGGGAGCACCGCGACGTCCCCGTCGTCCGCGGTGACGATCCCGGCGACCTGCCGCCATCCCGCCGGGTACTGCACCGGCCGCACCCGGCCGCCGACACCCCACACCAGGTCGGGGGTGGCGACCAGCACGACGAGAACCGCCGCGGTCGCCCACACCGCGTCGCGCCCGCCGAATCGGGCCCGCAGCCCGCCGATCCCCGCACCCGCGGACAGCACGTACAGCGGCAGCGCCAGCGCAACCCACTTCTGGGTGTCGCGCAGCAACCCGGCCCCGGGCACGTGCAGCATCGACCACTCCCCGGCCCGCAGCCCCACCGCGGTCGCTGCGAGCGCCGGGGCGAGCACCGCGACGACGGCGAGCACCGCCAGCGTCACCGTGACCGGCTCCCGGCGCCGCCACAGCGCGGGCAGCCCGCACGCGACCACGATCAGCAGCGCGACCGTGCCGACGAGCGCCCACGGCGTCGCCCGCGACCCGGGCACCGCGTCCGCATTCCAGATCCCACCCAGGCCCGCGAGCGATCCGAGCGTGCCGAGCAGCGGCTCGGCGCGCGCCGCGAACGCCGCGACCCCCGCCGGGTCGGCATCGGACCCCCCACCCGAGACCGCGGTCGCGACCAGCCACGGCATCGACGCGACGACGCTCAGCGCCGTCCCGCCCGCGATCCGCGGCCACCTCCAGGTGGTGCCGCCCGGCGCTGCGAGCAGCGCCAGCGCCGTGATCGCCGCGAGTACCGCACCCGTCGGGGTCAGGCCGGCCGCCGCGAGCCACGCCGCCAGAGCCCACCATCCCCCTCGCTGCCCGCCGCGCACCGCGACGGTCGCGCACACGACCCACGGCAGCGCCGCGTAGCCCACCAGCAGGCTCCAGTGGCCCTGCAGCAGCCGTTCGGCGACGTATGGATTCCACACCGCCACGGTGGCCGCCACCAGCTGCGCGGGGAGCCCGGACGTCCGGCCCGGCAGGAGCGTCGCCACCAGCCGTGCCGCGCCCCAGCCCGCCGCCCACAACGCCGCCATGAGCAGCACCGTCACCGCGACCCCACCGTCGACGACGACGGTGACGACGGCCAGCAGGGCGTCCTGCGGCACCGCGCGGGCCGCGGCGTCCGTGATGCCCAGGGCCGAATCCGTCGGGAAGGAACGCGGGGTGCTCACCGCGTCGCGCAGCAGCAGATAGCCGGGGGAGAACACCAGGGGACCGAGCACCGCGACCGCCAGCGCGAGGCTGTAGACGACCGGCACGACGGAACGCAGCGACACCGGCCTGACCATGCGCGCAGAATACGGGCCGGTGCGGGTGTAAGGATGGGCGGATGCCGCGACCCCAGACGCCGCGCCCGGCGCCCACCGGATCCGCTGTCGCCGGAATGACGATGGTGACCGCCGGTGCGATGACCGCCAGCCTGGCGTCGTACCTGCTGCACTTGCCGGCCAGCCGCTGGCTGGGCCCGGCCGGATACGGCGAGTTCGCCAGCCTGCTCGCCGCCCAGCTCGTCCTCGCAGTGCCCGCCCTCGCCCTGCAGACGGTGGTCGCGCGGGAAACCGTGCACGGCAGCGGCACCGAGGCCCTGCGCCGTCTCGGATACCGGTGTACCGCGCTGGCGGCCGCGCTCGCGATCGTGTTGGTGCCGGTGGTCGCGTGGGCCCTCGACACGAGCCTGACCGGGGCGTTCGGGTCCCTTGTGACCGCACCCCTGCTGGTTCTCCTCGCCGCCGAACAGGGGCTGCTGCAGGGCCGCGGCCGGTTCGCGGCGCTCAGCGTCGTCCTGGCCGCCGCGGGCATCGCGAAGGTCGTTCCCGCGGTCGCGGTGCTCGCCGTCGGCGGTGGGCCGGGTGCGGCGCTGCTGGCGGGGGCGGTGGGCACCGGGATCGTCGCCGCCGGTGCGGCGGTGATCGCGGGACGCGGCGGGGACGCCGCGGCGGTTCCGGACGCGCCGCGCGCTCCCGGGATCGCAGCGGTCCTGCGTGCCTCCCAGGTGCAGCTCGCGCTGATCGCGATGACGTCGCTGGATCTGCTGCTCGCCCGCATGGTGCTCGACGCCGACGCGGCCGGTCTGTACGCGTTGGGTGCGGTCGCGACGAAGGTCGCG
Source organism: Rhodococcus zopfii NBRC 100606 = JCM 9919 (assembly GCF_001895025.1). Lineage (GTDB taxonomy): Bacteria > Actinomycetota > Actinomycetes > Mycobacteriales > Mycobacteriaceae > Rhodococcus > Rhodococcus zopfii. The sequence goes on along the minus strand of NZ_BCXI01000015.1, from coordinate 64,441 downwards.
TTCTGGTTGCCGCAGGCCGTCGGCGTCGTCCTGTATCCGCAGATGGCCAACCCTGCCCGGTCCGGGGCGGCGGTCCGGTCCGCGTTGACGGTGCTCGTCGGGCTCGGGGCCGTGCTCGTCGCGGGCGCTGCGCTGTGCGCCCCGATCGTGCCGCTGCTCGTCGGCGACGCCTACACCCCGGTGCAGTCGCTGCTGTGGGTGTTCGCGCTGCAGGGCGCGTGCTTGGCCGTCCTGCAGGGAGGACTGCTGTCGGCGATCGCGAGCGAGCGCACCTCCCTGGCGGGGGTCGCGTGGATCGGCCTGGTCGTCGAGGCGGTGCTCATGACGACGGTGGCGTCCACGGTGCAGCAGTTCGTCGCCGTGGCGGCCGCGGTCGCCGCGGTCACCGCCACGGTGGTCGCGGTGCTCGCCGTGCGCGCGGCCGGACCGGCCGTCCGGAATCCGGCCTGACGAGACCGTTCCGCTTCGGGCTGTCGTCGGCTCCGCCCGCCGGAGGTCATCGGCGCCCGGCTCCGGCCGAAACACGAACGCCCGGCCGGGAGAGCCCGGCCGGGCGTTCGTGTGAACTGTCGACGACTACTTGTCCGTCGGCGGCTTGCGCAGATCCGTCGTCGGGATCTCCTGCGTCGCGTCGGTGGTCCAGTCCCGCTGCTGCGGCGGATTCTGTTCCGCCTCGGTCCGCGGGATCACCTGCGTGTCGTCGGTGGTCCAGTCCCGCTGGGCCGGAGCGGCGTGCGCCGGGCCGGACGGGGTGGTTGCGGCCGGACCGGCCGGAGCCGGGCCGCCGGCAGCGGCGGCCGGGGTACCGCCCTTGCCGCCGCGCAGGCCGAGCACGATGCCGGCGATCAGCGAGAGGGCACCGAGGATGCCGAGGATGATCGGGACCGTGCGGCCGAACGTCGACAGCGTGTCCTGGCCGTCCTTGGCCTGCCCGACCTGGTATTCGACGGTGTCCTGGTCGAACGGCAGCGTGACCTTGAGGACCGTCACCTCGGGCTTGTCGGCCTCGCGGGCGTAGTACTGGTACTGCTGCTCCTGGCCCTTGACGACGACACCGGTGACCGGGTCGACCCACAGGTCGCGGACGTTGGTGTACCAGCGGACCATCGTGATCGGTCCGTCGCCCTCGACACCCCACGTGGAGGCGGGCAGGCTCAGCTTGTACGACGGATTCGTCGGATCGGCCTTCGACAGGTCGACCGGATCGACGGTGTGCCGGAAGTGGTAGACGTCGACGCCGCTGATCTCTTCCTCGCCCTGGTACTCGACGTCGTAGTTCTCGCGGGCATTGAGGTCGTAGTACGGGTAGTTCCTCTGCTCGACGTCGAACGGGAACTTGTACTGCAGACCGTCACGGTTGTCGATCTCCGTGGGCGGCGCGGTCGCCGAGGTCTGAACCGTGCTTACACGGTTCGGGTACTCCTCCTTCGACACCGGCATCGAGGTGACTCGGTCGATGGTCAGCCGGTCCACGATGGCGGACACCAGGCCGGTATCGCCCTGCATGTCCAGGCGACGCACCGTCTGGCCGGCCTGCAGCGTCATGATATCGGCGTCCGAGGGGTCCTCGACCGTGACGAAACGCTGCGCGACGATCGGAACATTCGTGTCGACCTGCGCCTTACCGGAGAGCAGAGCCTTGGAGTTCAGAATGTCGCCCGTACCCTCGGCCACCGTGGTGACCTCGAGGTCGAGCGGCGTCTTCTTCAGCTTGCCCACTGTGTAGGTCGGCACCAGCAGCGCGATCGCCAGGAGGAAAGTCCCCAGGCCCACCAACACCAGCGCAAGTTTCCGGCCCGAGCTCGAACGCTCAGCCATGCTGTCTCTCCTCACTCAACGGTTGTCATCGAGTACCCCCACCGGCAGCCGGGCTGCACGGATCGTCTGGTGCACGACATTGCGGACACCACGTGAGCCCAGACACTAACAGCCGACAGACGTTGTGCGTACGTTCGGATCGCGGAAGAACCCGGACTTCCGGGACAGGACGCTTCCCGGGCACACTGGTCGACGATGACCAATCGACCCGATACCGGTATGTCGCCCCGTGGTGCCACCGGCTTCCTGCCAGCTCTCGAGGGCATGCGCGGATTCGCCGCAGTGGGTGTTCTCATCACCCACGTCGCGTTCCAGACCGGTGCTGTGCACGATCCGGTGATCGGCCGCGTGTGGGGCCGGTTCGATCTCGCGGTCGCTCTGTTCTTCGCGTTGTCCGGTTTCCTGCTGTGGCGCCCGCACGCCGCGGCGGCCCGCGGATACGGTGTCGCGCAGCCGACCGGGCGCTACCTCGTTTCCCGGGCCGTGCGCATCCTGCCCGCCTACTGGACCGTCGTGTGCCTGGTGCTGCTTCTGCTGCCGGGCGCGGGCGGCGGGTGGCGCGTGTGGGTGGCGAATCTGACGCTGGTGCAGGTGTTCATGCCGCTGACCCTCACCGAGGGGCTCACCCAGATGTGGAGCCTGTCCGTCGAGGTCGCGTTCTATCTGTTGCTGCCTGTGCTCGCACTCGCGCTGTGCCGGCTGCGCGGGAACGCCGCGCGGTTCCGCATTCCGGTGATCCTTGCGGCGTGCGCGCTGAGCTTCGTGTGGGTGTGGCTGCCGGTGGCCACACCCGAGCACATCCACCACGACAACTGGCTGCCCGGCTACCTGCCGTGGTTCGGTGCCGGCATGCTGCTCGCCGAACTGGCAACCGTCGCCTCGACGTGGGTGCATCGTCTCGCGGCGCGGCGCGGGCTGATGGCGGCGATCGCGGTCGGTGCATTCGCGCTCGCCACCACCCCGCTGGGCGGTCCGGAAGGACTCACGGATCTCGAACCGTGGCAGTACAACGGCAAGATCCTGCTCGGGGCCGTGATGAGTGCGGCGCTGCTCGCCCCGTTGGTCCTCGCGCCGCGCGGCAACCACCGCATCCTCGCGTCGCCCGCGGCGCTGGCCGTCGGCCGCTGGTCCTACGGCATCTTCATCTGGCATCTCGCCGTGCTGTCGATCGTGTTCCCGGTATTCGGCATCCTGCCGTTCCAGGGCGACTTCTGGTTCGTGCTGGCGATCACCCTCGCCCTGAGCATCGCGGTCGCGTCCGCGAGCTACGCGCTCGTCGAGGAACCCGTCCGCCGCGAGTTCCATCGCAGGACGCGGGCGAACCGTGGAGACAGCGGCACGGTGGCGAGTCCCAGCGCGACCAGCCCGACGACCGCCGCGAACTGAATCAAGAACGAGTGGCCGACGTAGCCGCCCGGCGCCCGCCACGGACCCGTCGACAGCAACGCGATCGCGACCATCGTCGCCGCACCGGTCGTCCCCACCAGGAGGCGTGACGCGGCGGTCTCGCCCCGGCGCGCGATGATCACGCCGATCGCCGCGGCCCCGGCCACCGCGACCCCCGCCCCGAGCGCGCCTGCCGCGACCGTCGCGACCGCGACGACCCCTGCGAGTCCGACGAGGGTGCTGCGCCACGGCCTCGGTGCCGGACCGGGCAGTTCCCGGGCCCGACGTCGTCGCGGCCACCACGCCGCCGCGAACAGCGGGAGCAACAGCAGCAGGCCGCCGAAGATCCCCGCGCGGTACCAGCGGTCGGTGGCGAACGCGAGGGTGACGGTGCCGCCGGTTCCGGCCGGCACGATCCAGCCCTGCTGCCAGCCGTCGACCACGACCGGGGTCAGCTCGCTCCCGTCCGGTGCGGTCGCGACCCAGCCGATGTTGGTGCTCTCGGGCACCACGACGATCCGTTCGGTACCCGCGACGGGTACGTCGAGCTCCCGCAGGTCCTCGGTCCACGTGCCCGTGTCGAGCTCGACCGGCGCGGGCACGGGCGGTACCGCACCCGGGACGGGCAGGTTCACGCTCGACACGATGAACGCCGTACCCGGTTCGATGTCGATGTGCACGCGACCCGACGGCAGCGTGACGGTGCCGGTGTCGCACAACGTTGCGGGGACCTCCGCACCGGCGGCCAAGGCGCCGACCGTCGTGGTCACCGACGTGCGGTAGGTGCGGTCGCCGACGGTCACGACCGGGCCGCTGTCGCAGCCGATGGTGACCGTCCGGTCGGCGACCGGATCCTGCGCCCCGACCTGTCCGTCGGGGCCGAGGACGGTGATTTCGGCGAGGCCGGGCGGGCTGAGCTTCGCGAATCCGAGGACCGTGCGGTCGAGGACGTCGGGCCAGTCGACGAGGCTGACGACGATCCGGTCGGTGACGTGCGGCTCCAGCTCGAGACGGGCCGCGCCCTCGGCGAGGTCGACATCGCGCACCTGCGGGCCGCTGCCGAGGTTGACGGCGATCCGTGTCGGCGCGACCGGCAGCGCGCCGAGGCTCGCGGCCACATCGAGACCGGTCACGAATTCCGCCGACGGCAGTTCGAGGGTCAGGGTCGGGCGCGGTGCCCCGGGCTCGAGGGCGGATTCCGGCGCGGTCCAGGAGGTGCGCGGATCCCCGTCGGTCGCGGCGAACGCGGAGCCGGACAGGTCCACGACATCGGCGGGTCCGCTCGCGGTGACCCGCTCCGGCGGCGCGGCGATCGCGTCCGCGGCCGGGCCGGGACGCATCCGCACCCACACCTGCGGCGCGACCTCGGTTTCCGCGGGCACCGACAGGGTGCGGGTGAACGTGTTCGGTTCCTCCGCCGCCGTCGCCAGTCCGCGGGCGCACCGCACCCGATCCGGGGTGTCGACGCAGCTGCCGCGGCCCGGGAACTCCTGGCCGAGCTGCCAGCCGAGCACCTCGGCGCCCTCGGGAACCGGCGGCAGCACGATGCGCCGGCGGATGTCGATGCGCTGCGGGTTCTCGCGATCGGTGAAGTCGTCCACCGCGACCTCGGTGATCCCGAACTGACTGCCGGCGGTGCCGTCGTCGGTGTTGGTGGCGGTGATCCGGATCCACGTCGTGGTGCCCAGCGGCAACGCGACCGTCTGTTCGCGGCCGGGTTTCTCGACCCGAACGGCGGTGGTGCCACGGTCGGTTTCCACTTCCAGCCACTTGACGGGCGCGCCGAGCGCGCCGGGGCTGGTGGTCAGGCGCAGCATCCCGGCCTCGATCGGGGCGTCGAGGTCGATCTGCAGCCATTGCCCGACCGCCGATTCGAGACCGTTGCTGTGCCAGCCGGTGGTCGGGTCGCCGTCGACGACGGTGGCGGGTCCGCTGCCCGGTGAGGTGCCGCCGAGCTGTGTGGCGTCCGACGCGGCGCTGGACACCGCGATGCGGGCCCCCTCCCATTCGGCGTGGACGAGGTCGGTGTCGGCCACCGGATAGTCCGGCACCAGGTTGTGGGTGCGCCGCGGATCGTCGGCGGCCCGGATCGTCGACGAGTGGTAGTCGACCTGCCCGTAGTCGGTTTCACGATCGGTGGGGGTGTCGGTGACGGTGACCGCGTCGACGGGCAGGCCGGCGCGCCGCGCGTCCGCGGCGAGCAGCACCGGGCCGGCCAGCGGCGGTTCACCGTCGGCGAGTTGCAGCAACGATTCGGGGCCACCCTGCACGAGCGGAACCGACGCGGCGTCGACGACGTAGGGGCCGACGGGCGCCGGCTCCGGCACGTCGACGCGGTAGATCTCGATCGCCGGATAGTCGGGTTGCAGATCGGCGTCCGCGACGAAGTCCGCTCCGAGTTCGCGCCGGATGTCCGGGCCGAACTCGGCGACGGGGACCAGCCCGGGGGAGCCGTCGAGCGCGCGGTGTACCAGCGCGCTGCGCGCGGCCGGGGACGTGTCCGGGTCCAGGTCGTTGCGGACGACCACGTAGCCGATGCCCTGGCCGCGCAGCGTCGCGGCGAGAGCGTCCGAGGGCCGGCCGTCGGCGATGAGCCGTTGCACCGAGTCGAGTGCGCGGATCGCGCCGGGCGGCACCAGCGGCACCGCGTCGCGGGAGACCCACGGCGATTCGGCCAGGGCCTGGATCGGTTCGTCGCGGGTCAGGCCCCAGACCTGGCTGCCGAACGGGGCGCCCGGCACGATCAGGGCGCGTTCGCCGCGGTCGGAGGTGTGTTCGCCGAGCCAGGCCGCGGTCTCGTGCCAGTACCCGGGCACCTCGTCGTAGGCGCCGCGCGGCGCGAGCTTGCCGGTCCACGCCAGGGACGTCGCGAGGGTCGCGGCGACCAGGATCAGGGTGGTGAACGCGACCATGGGGTCCCGTTCGGGATGCGCGAACGCGTTGCGGGCGCGGCCCCACGGCACCGACCCGGGCAGCGGCACCCGCCGCAGCAGGTGCGCGAGGCCGAGCACCAGCGGCAGCCGGACCAGAGGTTCGAGCTTGTGGACGTTGCGCAGCGCCGCCCCACCGGAGTCGAGGAACAGGCGTACCTGATCGGCGAACGGGGAACCGAGCTCTCCGGCGTAACCGGCCCCGAGCCCGGCGACCCCGACGAACAGGATCAGTGTCAGCCGGCCGCGTGCCGGCATCGATCGCATTGCCAGACCGGCCATGCCCGCGGCGGCGAGGAGACCGGTGACGAGGACCGCGGCGGGTTGCGTGACGAGCACCGCCCCGGCGATTCGTTCCGGCGAGACGAACGGTGTCCAGCTGTCGGTGCCGCGCAGGATCTCCGCCAGCGACGTCCACTCGGTGGTGACGCCGGACGACTCGATGAAGTCGAGGAAGGGCGGACTGACCCTGCCGAGCAGCAGCAACGGCACCATCCACCACAGCACCGCGACGATGCAGCACGGGATCCACCGGATCGTGAAATACCACCACGCCCGGTTGGGCCGGTGCGCGAGCCACCACACGCCGGCGACGAGGCACGCCGCCGCGGTCGCGACCGCGTTGATCGCGCCCATCAGGGCCACCGCGACCGCGGACTGTGCGGCGAGCTGCAGGGCGGAACGCCCGGAATCGCCGCGGGCGTACCGGACGACGGGCAGCAGCACCCACGGCGCCAGCATCATCGGCAGGGTTTCCGACGAGATCGATCCGAGGGTCGTCAGGACCCGAGGGGACAGCGCGAACACCACCGCGGCGAGAACCCGGGAGCTGCGGCTCCCGATGCCCAGTGCCTCGGCGAGCCGCACGATGCCCCAGAACCCGGCGATCAGCAGCAGCGCCCACCAGATCCGTTGGGTGATCCACGGGGGAACGTGGAGGACCTGTCCGGCCGCGAAGAACGTGCCGTGCGGGAAGAAGTAGCCGTACGCCTGGTTCTGGACCTGCCCGAGCGGGGCGATGCTGCTCCACTGATGGGAGGCGCGCGCCAGGAACCCCAGCGGGTTCTGCGTCAGGTCGTACTTGGTGTCGGCCACGATCAGGCCGGGGACCTGCGCGAAGGCCAGCGCGAACGCCACCGCGGCAGCCCCGAGCAACCAGCGACGCGACAGGGGTGCGGCGGACGGCCCCGGATCGTGCGGGGCCGTCACGCCGGAGGAAGTGCGTGAACTCGCAGCGTTACCGGCGCCGTCAGCGGCTGCCGTACTCAACCTGGTTCAGGAGGGACGAATCGGCGTTGCCGCTGCGGTCGATCTCCGGGCGGGTGTTGTCCTGCACCGCGGCGGTTACACCGAAAACTGCAGCAGCACCGAGGACGGCGCCGATCACAGCGCTGCCCAGGCCGGGTCCAAGGAACTTCGCCATGCCCATCTCCCCATCGTCAACGTCGGCGCGGGAAGTCCCCGCGCCGTTTCGCACCGCGTCAAGGTATCACCCGCGTCACACAGTGCGCCTGGAGCTAGAGTCCGAGCGCGCCGAGCAGGGTCCGCAGCTTCGCGGTCGTCTCGTCGAGCTCGGCGCCGGGATCGGAATCGGCGACGATCCCGCCGCCCGCCCACGCGCGAGCGCGCAACCCGTCGGAGCTGATCTCCGCGCAGCGGATCGCGACGAGCCAGTCGCCGTCACCTGCGGCATCGCACCAGCCGACGGCACCACCGTAGAAGCGGCGGTCGCCCTCGACGGCCCGGATCGAGGCGAGCGCGGCCTCGGTGGGCGTTCCCGCGACCGCGGGTGTCGGATGCAGCACCGTCGCGAGGGTCAAGGCATCGGTCGCCGGGTCGCGCAGTGTCCCGGTGATCGGGGTCGCCAGGTGCCACACGTCGGGGGTGCTCGTCAGCACCGGCACGTCGCGGATGTCGAGGTCGGTGCACAGCGGGCCCAGGCGGTCGCGGATCCACGCGGTGACGTACGCGTGCTCGGCGAGGTTCTTCGCGGACGCGAGCAGTTCCCGGCCGGCCGCCTCGTCGTCGGCGGGGTCGGCGCAGCGCGCGGCCGTCCCGGCGAGCGGACGGCACGTGACGGTGCTGCCGCGGCGGCTCACCAGCACCTCGGGGGTCGCGCCGACGAGGGTGTGTCCCCAGTAGCGCTCGCCGGCGGCACTGAGGTCCACGGCGTAGGTCGAGGCGGTCGGGTGCCGGGCGACCATGCGTGCGGCGACCGCGAGGGGATCGAGCGGTCCGTCCGCCTCGAGCGACACCGAACGCGCGGCGACGACCTTGCCGAACTCGCCCAGTGAGAGCCGGTCGATCAGTGCCCGTACCCGTGCGACGTGGATGCGCGGCTGCGGGGTCTCCGCGACGACCCGCACCGTCGGTAATGCATCGAGGTCCGCGGGCGGGGTCCACGGCCCGTCGGTGACGGTGCTCGTCTCGGGTTGCATCAGTGCGGGCATTCGTTCGGGATCGAAGGGCAGGGCACCGACGATCAGGTCGGCCTCGTCGCGTTGCAGTGCCCGTGACGCCGCGGCGGTGGTGTCGTAGAGGCGCCGGGTTCCGGTGGTGCGGAGGGTGCGATCGGGGCGCGAGAGCAGGAAGCCGTCCATGATCGCTCGACGATATCGCCCGGCGGCGACGGTGGTGTGCCTAGCGTCCCGGCGGCACGATCAGCACCGGACGGTGGCTGTGGCGCAGCACGTGGTCGGCGACGGAGGACTGCAGCAGGGACCGCAGGCCGGTGGTGCCGCGGGTTCCGGTGACGATGATGTCGACGTCGAGTTCGTCGGCGGCTTCGATGATCGACGTCCACACCGCGTTGACGATCTCGAGGGTGCGGCCTTCGGCGTGCAGTCCCACCGAGCGGGCCAGCTCGAGGCCTTCGGAGTTGGTGATCCTGGCGTCGGTGAGCGCAACGTCCTCGGTGTCCTCGTCGGGCACCCATTCCGGTTGCATCACCCCGGAGAGTCCGGACATCCGTGCGGCCTGGCGGACCATGGGTTCCCACGCGGTGACGACGACGGCGCGGCAGGACTCGAGAAAGCGTCCCGCGTATTCGACGGCGCGTTTCGAGTTCTCGGAGCCGTCGTAGGCAATGAGAATCAGATCTGCGGGCATCGCACACCCCTTGGTTCGAAACCGGCTGCTCGAGGTGCACATTACCGGTCCCGGCGGGCTGTGGGAGCCGACTGTGCGTGGGTCGGCTACCGTCGACGTTCATGCGTATCCGTCACAGCCTGATCGTCGTGCTCGCGGCCGCGACAGCGGCGGTCGGCTGTGGCGGGAACGGCTCGCCCGGCGTCTCCGCGACCTCCGGCGGCGAGTCCGTGTCCGCGACATCCGCGGCGTCCGTGACCACCCCGGAGTCCCTCCCGGAGTCCCCTGCGGCGCCGGCGTCCGCGCCGGTGTGCGGCGACGATCTGCTCGCGTCGCTGACGTTGCGGCAGAAACTCGCACAGTTGCTCAACGTCGGGGTGACCGGCTCCGAGGATGCGCTCGCGGTCGTGCGGTCGGAGCAGATCGGCGGCATTTTCATCGGCAGCTGGACCGACATGTCGATGCTGGCGAACCGGGAGATCCCCGCGGTCGCGGCGCAGAGCCCGCTGCCGCTGATGGTGACGATCGACGAGGAGGGCGGCCGCGTCTCCCGGGTCGGTGAGCTCCTCGGGGAGGATCCGTCGGCGCGGGTCACGGCCCGGACGATGACGGTCGACGAGACGTACGCGATGGCGCTCGAGCGCGGTCGCGAATTGCGCGAACTGGGTATCACCGTGGATTTCGCGCCGGATGTCGACGTGACCGACCGGCCGGACGGCGATGTGATCGGCGACCGTTCCTTCTCCGACGATCCGCAGGTCGTCGTGCAGTACGCCGATGCGTACGCGCGCGGCCTGCGCGATGCGGGAATCCTGCCGGTGCTCAAGCACTTTCCGGGCCACGGCTCGGCGTCGGGTGATTCGCACACCGGTGCGGTGGTCGCGCCGCCGTTCGAGCAGCTGCAGCAGATCGATCTGGTGCCGTACCGCGAACTCGTCACCTCGGGGGTGGCCGTGATGATCGGCCATCTGGACGTGCCGGGTCTGACCGACGGGCGGCCGGCGAGCATCAGCCCCGCGGCGGTGCGGCTGCTGCGGGACGGCACCGGCTACGGGGCGCCGCCGTTCGACGGGGTGATCTTCACCGACGATCTGTCCGGGATGCGCGCGATCACGGACAACTACGGTATCGCCGAGGCCGTGGAGGCCGCGTTGACCGCCGGAGTCGACCAGGCGTTGTGGCTGACCACCGATCAGGTGCCCGCGGTCCTCGATCATCTCGAGCAGTCCGTGCAGTCGGGTGCGTTGCCGGCAGCGCGGGTGGACGAGGCGGTGCGCACGGTCGTGCGGGCCAAGGGCGCGCTCGGCTGCTGATTTCCGGCGAATCGGAATCCGGGGAACCCGGCAGCGCTCCTTACTCTAGGGTAAGGAGCGTTACCCGAGCAGTATGGAGGAGACATGGCCGGCGGTACCAAGCGACTGCCTCGCGCGGTGCGGGAACAGCAGATGCTCGATGCCGCCGTGGAGGTGTTCTCCGAGAACGGGTTCCACGAAACCTCGATGGATGCGATCGCCGCGCGCGCGTCGATCTCCAAGCCGATGCTGTACCTGTACTACGGCTCGAAGGACGAACTGTTCGCCGCGTGCATCGGCCGCGAGGGCCAGCGGTTCGTCGAGGCCCTGGCTCCGGCGGGCGACCCCACCCTGCCGCCGCGTGCGCAACTGCGGGTCGCGCTCGAGTCGTTTCTCGGGTTCGTCGACGAGCATCGCCACTCGTGGATGGTGCTCTACCGTCAGGCGCTCGCCCAGCAGGCCTTCGCGAGCCAGGTGCGCGGCAGCCGCGACCGGCTGATCGAACTGACCGCGCACCTGCTCGAATCGAGCACGCGCGAGCCCGAACCGGACATGGATTTCAACATCATGGCGGTCGCGCTGGTCGGTGCGGGTGAGGCGGTCGCCGACCGCATCGCCGGCGGGGAGATCGACGTTGTCAAGGCTGCCGATCTGCTGGAAAACCTCGCGTGGCGCGGCCTGGCCGGTCGCAAGCGCAGCGATCCGTCCTGCTGACCCCGGCAACGGATCGGGCGAACCGGGACGCCCCCATCGCGCCCCGGTCCGCCCGAAGTCGGTGTGCCGTACCCGGCCTCAGCGCAAGGTGGCGCTCAGGTGCGGGTACTGCTCGGTCGGATGCCGCAGGGACAGGTCCCAGCCGTCCGCGACGTGCTGCGCGTACAGGTTCACCGTGGCCGGCAACAGCACCGGCTTCCCGAACCGCACCGCGTACGTGACCTTCTCCGGGATGCGGCCCTCGACGGCACGCAGCGCCGCTGCGGCGCTCCACATGCCGTGCGCGATGGTGCGCGGGAAACCGAAGGCCTTGGCGCCCAGCCTCGAAACGTGGATCGGATTGCGGTCGCCGGAGACCGCCGCGTACCGGTCGATCGTCTTCTGATCCACCCGCAGGGTCGACGTCGGCACGGCCGGGATGTGCTCCGGCTCCGGTTCCGGCTTCGGGGTACCGGACAACGACGTGCGCTGCTGGTGCAGGAACGTCGATCTCTGGTGCCAGACCGGTTCACGGCCCACGGAGATCTCGGTGACGACGTCCACGAGCAGGCCCTTGCGGTGCTCTCGCAGATCGGCCGCGTGCACGCGGATGTCCAGGGGCTCGCCGGCGGAGATCGGGCGGCGGTGTTCGATCACGTTCTCCGCGTGCACCGACCCCATGGCCGCGAACGGAAATCCTTTGGACACCATCAGTTTCATCACGACGGGGAACGTGAGCGTGAACGGGTAGGTGATCGGCAGGGTGTCGCCGAAACGCAGCCCGCAGACCTTCGCGTACTCGGCGAGGTTGTCCTGATCGACCCGCACGCCCCGCAGCAGCAGCGTGTCGTCGGGCAGGGACGTGCCGGACGCGCCGACGACCGGCAACGCGGAGAGCACGGCGCGCGAGTAGACGTCGAGGATCGACGGCACCGAGTCGAGTTCGATGACGGCCATCTACGCCCCCAGCATGGACTGGCCGCACACGCGCACGACCTGGCCGGTGACGGCGCCCGACGCCGGGTTCGCGAACCACGCGACGGTCTCGGCGACGTCGACGGTCTCGCCGCCCTGCTGCAGCGAGCTCATCAGACGGCCGCCTTCGCGGGTGGCGAGCGGGATCGCGGCGGTCATCGCGGTCTCGATGAAGCCGGGCGCGACGGCGTTGACGGTGATGTTCTTCTCGGCCAGCACCGGCGCGGTCGATTGCACGAGACCGATGACACCGGCCTTGGATGCGCCGTAGTTGGTCTGGCCGCGGTTGCCGGCGATTCCGGCGATCGACGACACGTCGATCACGCGGCCGCCCTCCTTGAGGGCGCCCTTCTCGACGAGCACGTCGGTGATCTTCTGCGGAGCGATGAGGTTGACGGCCATCACCGAGTTCCAGCGGGCCGCGTCCATGTTGGCCAGCAGCTTGTCGCGGGTGATGCCGGCGTTGTGCACGATGATGTCGGCGCCGCCGTGACGCTCGAGCAGGTGCGCGGCAAGCTTGTCGCCGGCGTCGGCGGCGGTGACGTCGAGCGCGAGGGACGTGCCGCCGACCTGATTGGCGGTCTGCGACAGCGCCTCGCCCGCCGCCGGGACGTCCGCGGCGACCACGGTCGCGCCGTCACGGGCGAGGACCTCGGCGATGGTCGCGCCGATGCCGCGGGCCGCGCCGGTCACGACGGCGACCTTCCCGGCGAGCGGCTTGTCCCAGGACTCGGGCGCGGTGGCCTCGCCGTCGCCGATCCGCACGACCTGGCCGTCGACGAACGCGGACTTGGCCGAGAGCAGGAAACGCAGGGTCGATTCGGCACCGGAGAGTCCGGCGGGCGCCTTCGGCGAGACGTATACGAGCTGCACGGTCGCGCCGCGGCGCAGTTCCTTGCCGAGGCTGCGGGTGAAGCCTTCGAGGGCGCGCTGGGCGATGCGCTCGTCGACCGACGACGTTTCCTCCGGCGTGGTGCCGAGGACGACGACGCGGCCGCTCGGGCCGAGACCCTTCACGGCCGGCTGGAAGAACGTGAACAGCTGCTCGAGTCCGGAAGGCTCGGTGATGCCGGTCGCATCGAACACGAGGGCGCCGAAGTTCTTCTCGTCGGGCTCGGCGAAGACGTAGTCGGTGAGCAGGGCGCGGATCGGCTCGACGAGCCGGCCGTTGCCCCCGAGCAGCACCGGGCCGGCGAGGGCCGGCTCGCCCGGCTGGTAGCGGCGGAGCTTCTCCGGCTGGGGCAACCCGAACTGCTTGGCGAGGAAAGCTCCGGGTGCGGACGTGATGAATTGGGCATAGAGCTTGGGTGCACCCTTGGTTTCGGCCACGATTCCACCTTCTCTGGTTCGGACGTCATGCGGTGTCGACAACAACTTACCCGTGAGTAAGAATAGTAGCCAGAGTTCGCATCCACCAGCACATCGGGAGACGACACGTGACCACCAAAGCCCGTTCCAGCTCTGCGCGCTCGTCGCGCCGCGTCGCGATCCTCGGCGGCAACCGCATCCCGTTCGCCCGGTCCGACCGCAAGTACGCTCGCGCCTCGAACCAGGACATGTTCACCGCTACCCTCGACGGCCTGATCAGCCGGTTCAACCTGCAGGGCGAACAGCTCGGCGCCGTCGTCGGCGGCGCGGTCCTCAAGCACAGCCGCGACTTCAACCTGATCCGCGAATCCGTGCTCGGCAGCCCCCTGAACCCTCACACGCCCGCATGGGACCTGCAGCAGGCCTGCGGCACAGGCCTGCAGTCGATCATCTCCGTCGGCGACGCCATTGCCGCCGGCCGGATCGAGTCGGGCATCGGCGGCGGCGTCGACACCACGTCCGACGCGCCCATCGGCGTCAACAACGACCTGCGCGAATTCCTGCTGTCACTGAACCGGGCGCGTTCCACCGGTGACCGCATCAAGCTGCTCGGCAACGTGCGCCCGTCGATGCTGGGCATCGAGATCCCCCGCAACGGCGAACCCCGCACCGGACTGTCGATGGGTGATCACGCCGCGATCACCGCCAAGGAATTCGGGATCGCCCGCGCCGACCAGGACGAACTGGCCGCCGCGAGCCACCGCAACATGGCCGCCGCCTACGACCGCGGGTTCTTCGACGACCTCGTCACCCCGTTCCTCGGCCTCACCCGCGACGACAACCTGCGCCCCGACTCGTCGGTCGAGAAGCTCTCGACGCTGAAGCCGGTGTTCGGCACGAAGCTCGGCGACGCCACCATGACGGCCGGCAACTCCACACCGCTGACCGACGGCGCGTCCGCGGCGTTGCTGTCCACCGAGGAATGGGCCGCTGCCCGTAACCTGCCCGTCCTCGCGTACCTCGTGGATTCCGAGACCGCCGCGGTCGACTACGTGCACGGCGGCGACGGCCTGCTGATGGCCCCGACCTACGCGATTCCGCGTCTGCTGAAGCGCAACGGCCTGACCCTGCAAGACTTCGATTTCTACGAGATCCACGAGGCGTTCGCGTCCGTCGTGCTCGCGACGCTGCAGGCCTTCGAGTCGGACGAGTACTGCAAGGGCCGGCTCGGACTCGACGCGCCGCTCGGCTCGATCGACCGCAGCAAGCTCAACGTCAACGGATCGTCCTTGGCGGCGGGGCATCCGTTCGCCGCGACCGGGGGCCGGATCGTCGCCTCGCTCGCCAAGATGCTGCACGAGAAGAAGGCGGAGACCGGCAAGCCCGCACGCGGTCTGATCTCCATCTGCGCGGCCGGTGGGCAGGGCGTCACCGCGATCCTCGAGGCGTGAGACGGAACCGCACCAAAAAAATTCCGGAAGGTCTGTAACACCCGTGGGAGCGGGTCGATAGACCTAGCGACCCCGCATTGCTGCCTGACCCCCGACCTGGTGGCAACGCGGGGTCATTCTCGTTTCCGGGTCGTTGAGGACCGGCTCGAATCGGAGTCGGCGCGGGCCGGCATTTAGGCTGGATGACGAGGCGCACCCGCTCGGGGGTGCCCAGTCGGAGGGACACGGGTGAGTGGTAACAACGGGGCGGACGAGCGCGAGAACATGAGCGGCGCCGTTCCCCCCAACGAGCCGGAGACGCAGCAGAAGCCGGAGACGGCCGGGGACACCGCAGTGGACGACACTGCGGGAACAGTCGCCGACGCGAAACCGGACGTCGTTGCCGAGCCGGCCGGCCCGGCTGCCACCGAACGGTTCGTCTCGATGGCGCCGCTCCCGACCACACCGACAGCCGCACCCGCGGACGAACCGCCCGCAGCGGGGAACGCCGATGCGCACGACGCCCTGACGGCCGCCGATGCGACGCCCGAACCGGAACCGGAACCGGAACCGGAACCGGAACCGGAACCGGAACCGGAACCGGAACCGGAACCGGAACCGGAACCGCAGAGCCTGGCACCGGAGGCTCCCGCAGTCCCGGAGGCTCCCGCAGTCCCGGAGGCACCCGCAGTCCCGGAGGCACCCGCCGACCGGGAAGCGGCCCCCGGGCAGGATGCCGCGCCGACTCCCGAACCTGCTGCCGAGCCGACGACTGCGCAGCTCCGTCCGTGGGAGGTCCCGACCACCGGTATCCCGGCTGCGCCGCAGAAACCAGCGCCGTTCGCGTTCACCAAGCCCGCCTTCACCGAGCCGGTCGTCACCGCACCTGTCGTCACCGAGCCGGTCGTCACCGAACCGCATGTCGAACCCGCCGCCGAGCCCTCGGCTCCTGCCCCGGTGGACGCGGCGGACCTCGCCGGGGACGATCCGTGGGCCGAAGACCCGACGCCGGCCGAATCCCCTGCCGAATCAGCGGCCGCGCAGCCGGAACCCGCCGCGGCGGCGCCCACCGCTGTCGACGACTCGGCCCCGACCGTCGCGATCGACATGTCCGCGGTCAGGAGTGCACCGTCCACCCCGCCCCGGGCCGAGTCCGCGGCCGAGCCCCCGTCGGTTCCGCCGACAGAGCGATCGGCGGGCGATCTCGCTGCGGCCGGATCCGCTGACGACGCGGTGACCGAGGTCGTTCCGGCCGTCGCCGCCGGCTCGGTCCCGCCTCCGCCCTCCGAACCGCCCACGACACCGCCGGGGGATGCCGCGGGGTCGCCCTCACCCGCGGGTCCGCCGTGGCGGAAGATCGCGCTCGCGGCCGGCGGTGTCGCCGCGGCACTCGCGGTCCTCTACGGCGTCGATCTTGCGGTCACGTCGGGCAACGTTCCGCGCGGCGTGACCGTCGCGGGAATCGAGATCGGCGGTAAGTCGGTCACCGAAGCCGAAACGCTGCTGCGCGACGAACTCGGCGACCGCCTCGGACGTCCCGTCGAGGTGACCGCCGGCGACACCACCGGCGAGGTCGTTCCGTCGCAGGCCGGTCTCGCGGTCGATTGGGAACACACCCTCGACCGCATCGGATCGCAGCCGCTCAACCCCTTCACCCGGCTGGCGTCCCTGTTCGGCAGCGACGAGATCGGTGTCGCCTCGCTCCGCGACGACGCGGCACTGACCAGCGCGCTCGAAGGCGTGCGGTCGAGCGCCGAACGCGCCCCGCGTGAAGGCACCGTCGTCTTCGAGGGTGCGACCCCGGTCGCGGTGTCCCCCCAACCCGGTCAGGACCTCGACCCGCAGGTCGCCGCGGACGTGTTCGCCGAGCGGTGGGCATTCGGCGACGTCACGCTCCCGGTGGAGACGATCGAGGTGACCGTCACCCCCGAAGCGGTCGATCGCGCACTCACCGACATCGCGTTCCCCGCGGTCGAGTCGGACGTGAAGGTCCAGGGGCGCGACAACACCGTCGCAACCCTGCCCCGCGACCGGATCGGCACGATCTTGTCCTTCGTGCCGGACGGCGACGGCGGCCTGAATCCCGAATACCACTCGGAAGCCGTCATCGACTTCCTGCGTCCGCAGCTCGCGGAGACCGAGGTGGAACCGAAGGACGCGCGCATCGTCATCGAGGGGAGCGGCCCGACGGTCGTGCCCGCGGTGAAGGGCGAGCTGGTCGACTGGGCGAAGACCCTCGAGCCGCTGCCCCGGCTGCTGGCTGCGCCGGGCGACCGGACGACGCCCGCGGTGTACGCACCGGTGGAACCCGCGCTCACGACCGAGGCCGCCGAGAAACTGGGCATCCGCGAGGTCATCGGTGAGTACACCACCGGCGGGTTCACCTACGCGTCGGGTGTGAACATCCGGCTCGCCGCCTCCGAGATCGACGGTGCCCTCGTCAAGCCCGGAGACACGTTCTCGCTCAACGGATATACCGGTCCGCGCGGTGCCGCCCAGGGCTACGTCGAATCCGGCATCATCGAGGCCGGGCGGCCCGGCACGGCCGTCGGTGGCGGCATCAGCCAGCTCGCGACAACCCTCTACAACGCAACGTATTTCGCCGGCATGGAGGACGTCGCCCACACCGAGCACAGCTACTACATCTCGCGGTACCCGGCGGCACGCGAGGCCACCGTGTACGAGGGCGCGATCGACCTGCAGTTCCGCAACCCCTTCGACACGGGTGTGCTGATCCAGACCATCGGCACGAGCTCGGACATCACGGTCCGGATCTGGGGGACGAAGACGGTGGACGTGCAGTCGTTCACCGGGGACCGAACGGCATTCACTTCGCCGAACAAGATCACCCTTCCGGCGGGAGATTCGTGCATTCCGTCCAGCGGCGCACAGGGTTTCACGGTCAGCGACACCCGGGTGATCACGGACGCCAAAACCGGGGCGCAGCTTTCGCGCACGACCCGCACCGTCAAGTACGACCCGGTTCCGATCGTCGAGTGCATCGAGCCCGAGTCCGAACGTGAGCCCGCGCCGGGTCCGGAACGGAACCCCGCCGGTTCGCCGGGAAGCACACCGGAATCCGGTTCGTCGCCGACGCCGAGCGCCCGGCCGCAACCCGGTGCGCAGCCGACGACGAGCCGCGCCCCGGAACCCGAATCCGCCACGGACGAGCCGGCCGTGCCCGACGCATCGGCCGTCGGCGAGTAACGCGGTCGCGGACATGGCGGAGGCCACCGAGGATCGCGCGTTCGTACCAACGGACAGGGCGCCGACGCTGCGATCGTGACCGTGAGCGCCACGACCGGCGAGCACATCGCGGAGGCGTTCTCGGCGATCCGCAAGGCCGGAACCTGCGTGGTCACCGGGCTCGGCAAGATGACCGACGTCGGAATACCGATCAGCCCGATGGAACTGGTGCTCTACCAGAAACGGCTTCAGGGTTCGCTTTTCGGCGCGTCCACGCCGACGGCCGACATCCCGTGGATGATCGACCTGTACACGTCGGGGAAGCTGAAGCTCGACGAGTTGATCACCACCTACAAGCTCGAGGACATCGCGCAAGGCTTCGCCGACATGCACGAGGGCCGAAACCTGCGTGGGGTCGTCGTCTCCGACACCGAGCATTCTGTCCCTGAACGGCCGTGTCCCTGAACGGCAGTGCGTCCGAACGGCAGTGCGTCCGAACGGCAGTGCGTCCGAACGGCAGTGACCCCCACCGGAATCCGATGGGGGTCACTGCCTGTCAACCCTGCCGGGGCCTGTCGGCCCCGGGCGGCTCGATCAGAACGCCGCTTCGTCGAGCTCCATGATGTCGGTGTCGACATTGGCGATGATGCCGCGCGAAGCGGTCAGCTCGGGCAGCACGTTCTTGGCGAAGAACGACGCGATCCCGACCTTGCCCGCGTAGAACGGAACATCCTTGGCGTCCGCGCCGGCATCCAGTGCGGCGAGGGCGATCTCGGCGTGCTGCAGCAGCAGCCAGCCGATGAGCAGGTCGCCGAACGCGAGCAGGTAACGCACCGAGCCGAGGCCGACCTTGTAGAGCTCCTTCGGCTGCTCCTGAGCGCCCATGAGGAAACCGGTGAGGGTCGCGGTCATGGCCTGCACGTCCTCGAGCGCGGTGGCCAGCAGGGCGCGCTCGGACTTGAGGCGCTCGTCGGCCGAATCCGAGTCGAGGAACTGCTTGATCTGGCCGGCGACGTGCGCCAGGGCGACGCCGCGGTCACGGGCGATCTTGCGGAAGAAGAAGTCCTGCGCCTGGATGGCGGTGGTGCCCTCGTACAGCGAGTCGATCTTCGAGTCCCGGATGTACTGCTCGATCGGGTAGTCCTGCAGGAAGCCCGAGCCACCGAGCGTCTGCAACGAATCCGTCAGGTACTGGTAGGCGCGCTCCGAGCCGCAGCCCTTGACGATCGGCAGCAGCAGATCGTTGATGCGGTGCGCGAGGTCCGCGTCGGCACCGGAAACCTGCTCGGCGACAACGATGTCCTGGTGAGCGGCGGTGTACAGGTACACGGCGCGCAGGCCCTCGGCGTATGCCTTCTGCATCGCCAGCGAGCGGCGGACGTCCGGGTGGTGGGTGATCGTCACGCGCGGTGCGGTCTTGTCCGCCATCTGCGTGATGTCGGAGCCCTGCACGCGTTCCTTGGCGTAGTCGAGGGCGTTGAGGTAGCCGGTGGACAGCGTGGAGATGGCCTTGGTGCCGACCATCATGCGGGCGTGCTCGATGACGTCGAACATCTGCGCGATGCCGTCGTGGATCTCGCCGACGAGCCAGCCCTTGGCGGGGACACCGTGGCCGCCGAAGGTGACCTCACAGGTCGCGGAGGCCTTGAGGCCCATCTTGTGCTCGACATTGGTGACGAACACGCCGTTGCGCTCGCCGAGCTCGTTCTTCTCGAAGTCGAAGTGGAACTTCGGGACGAAGAACAGCGACAGGCCCTTGGTGCCCGGCTTGCCGCCCTCGGGACGGGCCAGGACCAGGTGGAAGATGTTCTCGAACAGGTCGTCGGAGTCGGCGGAGGTGATGAACCGCTTGACGCCCTCGATGTGCCAGGAGCCGTCGTCCTGCCGGACCGCCTTGGTGCGGCCGGCGCCGACGTCGGAGCCCGCGTCGGGCTCGGTCAGGACCATGGTGGAGCCCCAGCCGCGCTCGACGCAGGTGGCCGCCCACTGCTTCTGCTCCTCGGTGCCGTTCTCGTAGAGGACACCGGCGAAGGCGGGGCCCGCGGCGTACATGAAGGCCGCCGGCTGCGCGCCCAGCATCAATTCGTTGGTGGCCCACAGCAGCGAGCGCGGGGCTTCGGTGCCGCCGATCGCCTCCGGGATGCCCATCGACCAGTAGCCGGCATCCCACCAGGCGCGGAACGCCTTCTTGAAGCCTTCCGGAAGGGAGACCGAGTGGGTCTCGGGGTCGAACACAGGGGGATTGCGGTCGGTGTCGGCGAAGGCTTCGGCGGCCGGACCCTCGGCGAGGGCCTTGACCTCTGCCAGGATGCCCCGAGCGGTGTCCTCGTCGAGATCGCCGAACTTGCCGGCCTCGAGGAGCGTTTGGATCTTCAGGACCTCGAAGAGATTGAACTCGAGGTCACGGAGGTTGCTCTTGTAGTGGCCCATTCTGTGTCTCCCAGTGCGGTGCGGTCGAGCTGTGATGTCAAGTACCGCCCAAGCTTATTACTCGTCGGTAACATCTCTATGTTACTCGCCGGGCAACTAACTGCCAAGGGCGGATTTCCGGGCGACGACAAGGGCGTCGACGGCGGTTCCCGAATCGGTTTCCCGGGCTCGCCTTTCGGCGGTGACAATTTCCAGTCTCCCGCCGATTTCGTTCACGATATCTGCTGGGGTGTAAAGAATTTCGGGGTCCTGTGGGCCTCCGGTGCCCAGCGTGGGATTGGTCGAATCGTGTCCCAGAAATATGAGGATTCCATCAGGTTTCAGGGAATTGATCGCATTGTCGATCACGGTTGCGCGCTGTGGTGCAACGAGGTGGAGGAATACGGCGAGAATCAGATCATATTCACCGTCGAAAGCGTCCCGGGTCACATCCGCGCGAATGTAACGCAGCCGATCACGGCTGCGCTTGGGTGCCTGCGCGGCGATCCGCCGGGCCTTCTCGATCGCGACGCCGGAGAAGTCGACGCCGTCGACCTCCCAACCGCGGGTGGCGAGCCACAGCGAGTGCCTGCCCTCACCGCACGCCAGATCCAGTGCTCGCCCCTGAGGCAGTGCCGCGGTGAACTCGACGACGACGGGGTTCGGCGGCGCACCCCACACCATGTCCGCCGCCGCGTACCGTTCGTCCCAATCCCGTGCCTCCATGCGGGCACGGTAGCGCGTCAGCGGTGCAGGGTCGTGTGCATCAACAACACGTTGTAGTTCTGATGCACGGTGGTCAGGAAGTACAGATCCGGGCCGGACGACCACGGATGGATGTACGCGCCGTACGCGCTCGGGAGTTCACGGGTGTCGACGATGACCTCCGGCGCGCTCCACGGTCCCGTCACCGACGGCGAGCGGCGCATGACGACCGAGTTGTGCGTGTCGGTGGTGAGCATCAGGAACTGGCCGAGGTAGTCGTTCCACTGCACCGACAGTTCGGCGACGCCGTCACCCATGAGCGGGCGCGCCGCGTTCACGTCGCGCACCCAGGCGCCGCCGTCCCAGTATTCGTAGGCACCGAGATCGCGGATCTGTGACTCGGGGACGCGCGCCAGATGCACGAGGCCCCCACGGCCGGGGGGCGTGCCGTACTGGTAGACGAAGCCGCCGCGCTTCAGGAACGCGCTCATCTGGAAGTTGCGGTTGCCGCCCTCGCTCGGGCGTGCCGTCTCCGGGGCTGCCGCCCAGTTCTCGCCGTTGTCGTTCGAGAAGATCAACCCGGAGTAGTTGGTCTCCCAGGTTCCGGCCGGACCCCAGTTCTTCACCGACATGGCACTCAGATACTGGGTGTCGCCGACGGCGACTCCCGCCGTGGGAATCCGGCTGATCTCGATGAACGGGATCTTCGGGCTCGGGACCAGCTCCTTGGCCTGGCCGAAGACGTCGGTCGCGGCGCTGCTGAAGTTCATGCCGTCGGCGAGGTCGCGGTCGTTGCTGCGGAACAGCACGTTGCTCCGCCACGCCCACAGGCTGCCCGAGAGCAGGTTGGGCAGGCCGAGACCTGCGGTGTCGCCGAACGCCGTGAGGATCTCGCCGCGGCCGTTGTCCCACATGATTCCGAGGTCGGTGCCGAGCACATTCAGGTCCTGTGTCCGGTTCTCACTGAGAATGCCGGTCTGCTGCGCCACCGCCCGGGCCCGTCCGCCGAGCTGAGGCACGCCGTTCACGCCGTTCAGCCCCGGGATCGGGTTGATTGCGTTGGGATTGGCGGACGCGACCGCCGGAATCAACGGCAGCGCCAACGCGGTGGCCGTGGCAGCCGCGACGCCGAATCGGATCGACCTTCGAATACTTCCCCCGAACAGATGCACAGCGCCGGACGCTAGCAGGTGCCGTGCCCGGATTGCGAGGCAATCCTGGGAACTTCTCGATCTTGTGATCGGGACGTGTGGGCCTACCACAGGGAAGGTGACCCCGGGCACAATTCTGACACGCGTTACCGTATTGAAGTTGTCGTGCACTGACACGCAGTGCCCGAAGAAGAGGAGTTCGCCTGATGGGTGCACAGATTGCCGGTCCCGCCCCGTTGCGGAACACCGCGTTGCTCGGGCTGGGCGTGCACCGCCCCGAGCGTGTCGTCACCAACGCGGAGATCTGCGAGCTGATCGACTCGAGCGACGAGTGGATCCAGTCGCGGTCCGGCATCAAGTCGCGGCGCTTCGCCAAGGCCCACCCGGAGGAATCCGTGGCCGACATGGCGGTCTCGGCGGGTGCCAAGGCGCTCGAGGCGGCTCGCCTTTCGGGGGCGCAGATCGACACCGTCATCGTGGCGACCTCGACCTACCCGATGCAGACGCCCCAGTGCGCGGCGACCGTCGCCGATCGACTCGGCACCGGCGGTGCCGGCGCTCTCGACATCTCCGCCGGCTGCGCGGGCTTCTGCTACGCGCTCGGTGTCGCCTCGGACCTCGTCCGGGCAGGTACCGCCGAGCACGTCCTGGTCGTCGGTGTCGAGCGGATGAGCGACACCACCGAACCCACCGATCGCTCCGTGCGCTTCATCTTCGGTGACGGCGCCGGCGCCGTCGTCGTCGGACCGTCCGATGAGGTCGGCATCGGACCGACCGTGTGGGGTTCGGACGGCGCGCAGGGCAACGCGATCCGCCAGGAGCCGGATTGGGTCGACTTCGCCCAGAACCCGGACCAGAAGCGTCCGTGGATCATCATGGAGGGCACCGCGGTGTTCCGGTGGGCGGCGTTCGAGATGAGCAAGTTCGCGCGCCAGATCGCCGACAAGGCCGGGGTCGCGGTCACCGACCTCGACGCATTCGTTCCGCACCAGGCGAACCTGCGCATCAACGACGTCATCGTCAAGCAGCTCGAGCTTCCCGACACCGTCGCGGTCGCGGACGACATCATCGAGACCGGCAACACCTCCGCCGCATCGATCCCGCTCGCGATGGAGAAGATGCTGCGCACCGGCCAGGTGAAGGAAGGCGACACCGCGCTGCTGCTCGCCTTCGGGGCCGGCCTGTCCTACGCGGGCCAGGTCGTGAAGATGCCGCGTCTGGCCCAGTAGGTGTCCCCGGCCGACCGGCCGTCGCCGCGGCGATGGCTGTGGATCGTCGGCCTCGCGGTCCTGATCGTCGTCGCATTCGTCGCGCTCGCTCCCGGTGGGCGCGACGAATCCGATGCGCTCACGGCCGAGGGGCTCACCTCGGCGCCACGATCGTGGACGCCCACACCTACGGGGCCGGTGACACCCACCTGGCGGTCCGGTGAAAGTTCGGCGGCGCCGACGTGGCGTCCGTCCGCGACGCCGACTACGGCCGCCCCGGGGTCCGCCGTCTCACCGGCTCTGGCGACGCTCGCGACATTGCCGGTCAAGGGGCGTGCCCCGAAGACCGGCTACGACCGCGCCCTGTTCGGCAGCGCCTGGACCGACGACGTGACCGTTGCCCTGGGCCGCAACGGCTGCGACACCCGCAACGACATCCTCAAGCGCGATCTGATCGACATCTCGCTGGTTCCCGCGACCCGCGACTGCACGGTCCGCACGGGCACGCTCAACGACGTGTACACGGGCCGGACGATCTTCTTCCGGCGCGGCACCGACACGTCGGCGGCGGTGCAGATCGATCACGTCGTCGCGCTGTCGGATGCGTGGCAGAAGGGTGCTCGGCAACTCGACGAGCAGACCCGCCGCAACCTCGCGAACGACCCCCGCAACCTGCAGGCCGTCGACGGCCCGACCAACCAGGGCAAGGGGGACGCGGACGCCGCGACGTGGCTGCCGCCGAACCGCGCGTACCAGTGCACCTACGTGTCCCGGCAGATCGAGGTGAAGGCCGCGTACGGACTGTGGGTCACCCCGGAGGAACACGACGCGATGACCCGGGTCCTGTCCGACTGCTGACGCGCCCGCACGGCTACAACGCACCGGCGATGTCGTCCTCGGACAGCAGCACCGTCGAGGCCGCCGGCCCCAGCGGTACGAAGCTGTCACGGCTGGTGATGCGCTGGATTCGGCCGGTGTACCCGGCGTCGGTCAACGCGGTCACCACGCCCTCGGAAACCCCGCCGCTGCGGCGGGTCTCGTCGACCACCAGCACCCGCGGGAACCGTTCGGCGTGCGCCACCAGCGACGCGGCGGGCAGTGGGGCGATCCATTGCAGATCCAGAACGGTGACGTCGAGCCCGCGCGCGGCGACCCGGTGCGCGGCGCGCAGGCTCATGCGGACCCCGTTGCCGAACGTCACCAGCAGCGCGTCGGTGCCGTCGCCGTACGTCCGTACCTCCCCGGGCTGCACCGCCTCCGGAGCCGGTACCTGCGCCCACAGGCCGTCGCCGTCCTCGTAGAGATCCCGCTCGTGGTACAGCGCGATCGGTTCGACGAACACGCACACCCGTCCGGTGCTGCGGGCCAGCTCGAAGCACGAGCGCAGCAGGGCCCCGGCGTGGGCGGGCCGGCTCGGCACCGCGACCGTCAGTCCCGGGATGTCGCGCAGCACCGCGAGGGAATTGTCATTGTGGAAGTGCCCGCCGAAACCGCGCTGATAGGCCAGGCCGGCGATGCGCACCACCATGGGATTGCGGTAGCTGCCGTCGGAGAAGAATTTCAGCGTCGCGGCTTCCCCGCGCAGCTGGTCCTCCGCGTTGTGCAGATAGGCGAGATATTGGATCTCCGGAATCGGCAGCAGCCCGGCGACCGCGAATCCGAGGGCGGTTCCGAGAATCGTCTGCTCGTCGAGCAGGGTGTCGAACACGCGCAGCGGACCGAATCGTCGTGCCAGCGCGCGGGTCACGCCGTAGACACCGCCCTTGACTGCGACGTCCTCCCCGAACACGCACGCCTGCGGGACCTGCGCGAGGATGTTGTCCAGCGCGCGGCCGACCGCCTGCGCCAGGGTGAGCGGGTCCCGCGGTATCGGGTCCGGATCGCCCGGGATCTGCGGGTGGCCGTGCGTATGGAGCGGCCGCACGACCTCCGCGACCGACGTCATTCTGGGAGGGGAACCTAGGCCGACCACGACATCCGCCACAGCGCGCCGCGACCGTTCGTATCGTTCGAGGAGTTCGGCGGGGGAGAGGATCCGGCGGTCCACGAGTTCGCGTGCGGTGCCGAGCAGCGGGTCGCGTGCGTAGTCCCCGGCGATGTCCGCGGGGGTGCGGTAGGCCGGCTCGGCATCCGATCCGGCGTGCCCGAGATACCGGACCGTCTTCAGGTGCAGGATCGCCGGTGCACGCGAGGTGCGAACGGACACAAGCATTTCGGATGCCGCGGTGAGCGCGTCGACGGGATCGGACCCGTCCGCCTCCCGGTAGCCGACCCCCGGATACGACCCGAGGGTCCGCTCGACCCACCCGGCCGGGCTGCGCACGCTGATGCCGAATCCGTTGTCTTCGCAGACGAACAGGATCGGCAGCGGCAATCTGCGATGGGTGAGATACGCCGCCGCGTTGAGCGCACCGACCGCGGTGGAGTGATTCGCCGACGCATCCCCGAAACTGCACAACACCACCGAATCCGCCGGCCACGGACAGTCGACGCCCAGACGTGCCGTCCACGTCAGGGCGAGGGCGAGTCCCACCGCCCGCGGCAGATGCGAGGCGATCGTCGACGTCTGCGGCAGGATGTTCAGGGCCGCGTTCCCGAACACCTTGTGGCGGCCGCCGGAGATCGGATCCAGTGTCGACGCGGCGCATCCGGCCAGCACATCCCGGATCGGGGTGCTGCCGGGCACCAGCGACGCGCGGGCCGCGTAGAACCCGCCCGATCGGTAGTGCAACAGCGCCGGATCGGTGACGCGCGCGGCCAGGCCCGGGGCCGCGTTCGACTCGTGCCCGGCCGAACCGATCGTGTAGAAACCCTCGCCGCGCCGCTGCAGGTCGCGGGCCGCGAAATCGAGGTGCCGTGATTGCAGCTGGGCGTCGAAGTACCGCAGCAGCACGTCGTCGCTCACCCGGCGGTCGGGGCGGTGCCGGACGTCGGGTACCCGCGCCTGCACGATCGCGGTGAAATGATCGTCGAGCGGTTCTGCCGGCATCCCTCCGTCGTACGCCCTCGGGACGTCCCGCGGACCGTTTTCCGGTTACCCGGTGCTCCCCGCAGTGGCGCCCGAGGTCGGTGCGGCGCTCAACGTCGGTGCAGATCGATCGGCTGCCCGTCCGACGGGAACGGCAGGGACGTGAAGTTCATCGGCGCGACATAGTCGGCGGGCACGTGCCAGTGGTAGCCGAGCAGCAGGTGGTGCAGGACCGTCTTGATCTCCGCGCTCGAGAAGTACATGCCGAGGCAGCGGTGCGCGCCGCCGCCGAACGGCGACCACGCGTACTTGTGGACGCGGTCCTCGCGTCGTTCGGGGGAGAACCGTTCCGGATCGAATCGTTCGGGATCGGGCCACAATTCGGCCATGTGGTGGGTGTAGTGCAGGCCGACGTTGATCAGTGTTCCGCGGGGAATGTAGTGACCGAGGATCTCGGTGTCCGCCACCGCGCGCCGCACGATCCCCGGCACCGGAGTGACCAGCCGTTGGCATTCCTTGATGACCAGATCCAGGCTCGTGAGCTGCTCGAGCTGGTCCAGCGTGGGTGTGGTGGTGCCGAGTGCCTCCGATTCGTCGCGGCACGCCTGCTGCCACTGCGGGAACTGCCCGAGATACTGCACGGCCGTCGACAGGGTGATGGTGGAGGTGTCGTGCGCGGCCATCATCAGGAAGATCATGTGGTTGACCACGTCGTCGTCGGTGAAGCGTTGCCCGTCGTCGGATTCGACGTGACACAGGGCGGTGAACAGGTCGTCGCCGTCGCCGGCGCGGCGGGCGGGCAGATAGCGGCGGAAGAACTCCTCGAGGCGTCGACGCCCGACGACGCCGCGCCGCCAGCGGGTGCCGGGCAGCGGGTAGCGCACGAGCGCGGTCGCGGCCTGGACGCATCCGATGAACGATTTGTTGACCTCGGCCATCTCGGCGGCCGACGACCCCTCCGCGCCCCCCATGAAGAGCGACGTCGCGATCCCGAGGGTGAGCTCCTTCAGCGCCGGATAGGCGCGGAAACCCGATTGCGGAGACCAGGATTCGAGCCCCTGCTCGACGGCCGGATGCAACGCTTCGGTGTATCGGGCCAGCCGGTCGCGGGTGAACGCCTGCTGCAGGATTCGCCGGTGCGCGGCGTGTTCGTCGCCGTCGAGCAGCATCAGGCCGCGGTCGAAGAACGGGCCGATGAGCACCCGCCAGCCCGGTCCGTTGGCCAGGGCGCGGTCGCGGTTCTGCAACGCGGCGCCGCACGCGTCGGGGCCGAGCAGGACAACCCACGGATTGCCCGCGAACCGGAACCACGAGACCGGGCCGTGTTCGTGGTAGCGGCGGTCGTACGCGCCGATCGGGTCGCGCATGTAGTCCAGCGCATAGCCCACGTACGGCAGGCCGCCGTCGCCGGGGACCGCGGTCAGTCCGGGCGGTGGGTCGGCAAGCACCTTCGTCATGAGATCTCCCTCGGTGGGGTCCATCTGACAGGAGTCCCTGTCACTTGACTGTAGCGTGGATCACATGCGTGGATCTGTCAAGATTCGAGAATGAGCCGACCCACCCGCCAATACCGCGGTCGCAGCGCGGAAGAACGCGCGGCAGACCGTCGCGAACGCCTGCTCGAGGCGGGCCTGACCGTCTTCGGCGGTGAGGGGGACACGAAGGCCACGATGACGGCCATCTGCCAGGAGGCGGGCCTCACCGAACGCTACTTCTACGAGAGTTTCGCGGGCCGCGACGAGTTGCTCGTGTGTGTCGTCGAGCGGATCGCCGGCGACATCCGCGACCGCGCCCTGGCTGCCCTCGCCGAGACCGAGCACAGTCCCGAAGAGCGGGCCAGGGCCGCGATCGCGGCATTCGTGGCGGTGCTCACCGACGACCCGCGCAAGGGCCGTATCGCCGTCGTCGAATCCGCCGCGACGGAACCGCTACGCACCCGGCGCCGCGCACTGCTCCGGCAGTTCGCGCACCTCGTCGCGCAGGAGTCGCGGGAACTGTGGGGCGAGAGCGCGTTGCAGCCGCCGCACGACGAGGTGTCGGCGCTGCTGTTCGTCGGTGGCCTCGCCGAGGTGATGACGGCATGGCTGCGCGGCGAGGTCGACGTGACCCCCGAGCAGATCGTCGACGCCGCGACCCGCCACTACCTGGTCACGGCGCACCGGTGACCGCTACGCAGGCGGGGCCTGATTGATCTGCAGGCGCGCGCCGAGGGGATCGCTGATCGTGGCGAGCCGGCCGAACGGGGTGTCCTCGGCCTCGCGTTCGACGGTGCCCCCGAGCCGCGTCACGGCCGCCGAGGCCGCGTCGGCGTCCTCGACACCGATATAGAACTGCCAGAACGACGGCACACCGTCGGGAAGGAAGCCGGACGCGTCCATGATCCCGGCGATGTCCTCGCCCCCGACCTTGCCGGTCGAGTACCGGAAGTCGCCGGAATCGCTCATCGGCTGACAATCCCAGCCGAACACGTCTCGATAGAAGGAGAGAGACGCGGCGTAGTTGCGCGACATCGCCTCGAACCACACCGGCGCGCCGGGTTCGCTGTCGAACCCGAATCCGTGATGCTGATCGGCCTGCCACACGCCGATCACGGCACCGGCCGGGTCGGCGAGGATCGCCATGGTTCCCTGGTCGCCGACCTTCATCGCAGGCATCAGGACCTGCCCGCCGGCCTCCCCGGCCTTTCGTGCGGTGACATCGGCGTCGTCGGAGTCCAGGTAGACCGTCCAAATGTTGCCGTACGGGTTGCCCGGCTGCTGGGGACCGAGACCGGCGACGGGTGCGCCGCGGTGGCTGAAGATGGTGTATCCGCCGTACTGCGGGTCCTCGTTCGTGTCGGCCTGCCAGCCGAAGAGTTCGCGATAGAACGGGATGACGTGTTTCGGGTCGGAGCTGGTGAGATCGACCCAGCCGGGTGCGCCGGTCCGGGGCTGATGTTCGGGCATGACGGTCTCCTGTGTTCCTGGGCTGGTTTGCTGAGGAATCGGCGTAGCTGACCGATCGGCGTTGCCGAGGAACCGGCATCGCCGAGGAATCGGCATCGTGCGAGGTGTTCCGGTCGTGCGGGAATCACGGTACCTGCGGGGGCCGACAGGTTCGGGTGAAGCGCAGATCGAACCCCGCGGTGGAAGTGATCCCGGTCACATCTGAGGCGAGCGGAGCGACAGGGAATGTGTGCGATGCTGGCGCGCATGGTTGACGTCGCACGTCCGAAATTGGAGGGGACCGTCGCGGTGGGGCGGGGGCGCCGGATCGGTTTTGCCGAGTTCGGGTCCGCGCAGGGCCGCGCGGTGTTCTGGCTGCACGGCACACCCGGCGCGCGTCGGCAGATTCCCGTCGAAGCCAGGGCTTTCGCCGAACGCAAGAACGTCCGGCTGATCGGCATCGACCGCCCCGGAATCGGTTCGTCCACCCCGCACCGCTACGAGAACGTCCTCGCATTCACCGACGACCTGCAGATAGTCGCCGACACGCTCGGAGTGGACCGGATGGCGGTCGTCGGTCTGTCCGGTGGCGGCCCGTACACACTGGCCGCGGCGTATGCGATGGCCGATCGGGTCGTTGCCGCGGGCGTGCTCGGCGGGGTCGCGCCCGTCGTCGGCCCTGATGCCATCGACGGCGGTCTGATGAAGCTGGGCACGTTCGTCGCACCGCTGCTCGAGGTCGGCGGGGTGCCCGCGGGAGTCGTGCTGAGTTCGCTGATCAGGCTGGTCCGCCCGCTCGGATCACCGATCATCGACCTGTACGGCCGGATGTCACCGGAAGCGGACCGCCGACTGCTGGCCCGCCCCGAGTTCAAGGCGATGTTCCTTGACGACCTGCTCAACGGCAGCCGCAAACAGATGGCCGCGCCCTTCGCCGACGTCGTGGTCTTCGCCCGCGACTGGGGTTTCCGGGTGTCCGACGTCAGGACGCCGGTGCGCTGGTGGCACGGCGACACCGACCACATCATTCCGTTCGAGCACGGCCTGCACATGGTCGATCGGCTGCCCGACGCCCAGTTCCACCACCTGCGGGGGGAGAGCCACCTCGGCGGCCTCGGTGTCTCGGAGGAGATCCTGCAGTCGCTGCTGGACATCTGGGACGGCACCACCGGCACTCCCCGGTGATGGGATCCGTCACCCCGTGGCGAGCGCGCGGTCGAGCAGGGTGAGCGCGACCTTCAGGTCGGCGGCACCGACCTGCCCGGGCGCCGACGCCGTGCCCACCATCCCGAACGTCGCGGCCGATCCGAATACCTGACCGGCCAGGCGGGAGACCACACCGAGCCCGCCCATCGCCATCGTGACGATCGGGCGGTCGGCGAATTCTTCGTGCATCGTGCGGGTCGCGTCGAGCAGGGTCAGCACGTCGGCGGCGTCGTGCGGCATCACCGCGATCTTGCAGATGTCGGCGCCCAGGTCCTGCATCGCGACCAGCCGCGCGACGATCTCGTCCTTCGCGGGGGTGCCCGCGAAATCATGGTTCGACGCGACCACCGCGACCTTCCGTGCGTGCGCGGCTCCGACGATCCGGTCCACGGCGGTGCGGTCGCGCCGGTATTCGACGTCGACGAGATCGACGGCCCCGGACTCGGCGACCGCGACGTTGAGATCGGCGTACGCCTCGTCCGTCAGATCGGCCTCGCCGCCCTCGTGCCGGGTGCGGCAGGTGGCGAGCAGCGGGATTCCGGCGAACTGGCCGGCGAGGTCGCGGGCCTGCGCGACGACGCTCGCGGTATCGGTGATCGTGTCGTAGAAGTCCGTCCGCCATTCGACGAGGTCGACGTCGACGCCGGTCAGGGCCTCGACCTGGGTGCGCAGTTCGCCGGGGGTGCGCCCGGTGATCGGCACGATGATCTTGGGTGTGCCCTCACCGATCGTGACGTCCTTGACGCGGACCGGCGTGATCGCCCTGTCACCCATTGCTGACTCCCGTCGTCGACTCCGGCACCCTGTTCGAGCGAATGTACCGTTCGTCTCCTTCAACCGAACGAACGGTACATTCGCTCGGAAAAACGCACGGATGAGCGCCCGGAAAGGTGGGCTGTGCCCGGATGCGTGCCGCCGGGCGCGGGTCAGCCCCCGTCGCCGCCGAGGCGTTTGCTGTATGCCTCGTACAGTTCGGTCCAGCCGTGCTCGAGGGCGTCGCGCCCGACGATCGGTCCGGCGGAGCGGTGCTCCATCATCTCCTGCGCGACGTCGAGACACATGTGCCAGCCCGCGGCGAGCTGTGCCGAGGTGTCCGGCCCGGTGACGGTGTGCTGCAGCGTCAGTGTGCATCCGCCGCCGGGGCGGGGGGTGATTTCCCACCGTAGCCAGTCCTCGTCCCACCGGTGTTCGAGCACGTGGGGAATCCCCGCGGCGACGACGGTGCCGTCGAACTCGGTGGCGTCGTCGCCGTCGACGACGATCAGCGTGGCCGGTCCGACGGTGCCGAGATGGCGTTCGGGCCGGTACGGCGCCCACTGCACGACCTGCGTCGGATCGGTGAGCGCGCCCCACACCACGTCCGGGGACTGCGGAAAGTCGCGGGTGAACACGAGGGTCCACTGGTCGCCCGCATCGATCACCACGGCGGACTGAAGGGGGCTCGGCCGGTAGTCGCGAATCGCCATCGGACGGTGCTCCTCGTCGCCGGAAAACGTTGTCGGTGAAGAAAACCGCGTGCCTGATTCTACCCGTTCCGCGAGGTCGGACGGGTGAACTCGCCGCGGCGATCGAGGTATCCGCCGGTACCCGGAGCCGCAGATCCGCCGGACACACAGAAGACCGTCGCACCGGTCGCGGCCCGCGGCGGGGACACCGCTGAGGCTGGATCGCATTCCGGCCTGCCGGTGTGCGCAGGCAACCGGGCTGGAAAGTGGGTGGGAGTAGAATTCGGGGTGTGACCGGCCTTCGGAGAAGCCTGGCTTCTCCTCACCCGGTATAGGCCAGGTGAGTACGGGGGTCGGTCACCTGCATTCTTTTCGTCGCACTCCTCAGCCGGAATGTCGCCTTGACCCGAGATGTCGCCGTGGTGCGGGAACCGACGGAGCGACGCGCGCCACGTCCTGCAGCGCAGCCCCCGCCCGCGTTGCAGGACGTGCAAAACCTGTCCTCGGCGCTACCGGCGCTGTTGCCGGCACGCCGGGGCCCGGATCGGCGTGCTCAGCTCAACCCGATACCCAGGCCGAATGTCACACTCAGCCACTTCAGGAACGCGCCGAACGCGGGCCCCAGGTCGGTTGCGGCAGACACGAGATCCTCCTGCACTCTCGACGATCCCGACCTGAGATCATTTTTGCAGAATTCGAAAAGTCAATGCCGCCAACGCAATTCGGTCATTTGTCACGGAGTGGGCGCGGTGCCGGCGGGTGTTGCTGCCTCCGGACGCGCACCAGCCGTACGTAGCGCGTCGCCGGCTGCGCGCCACCTCCTCGCATCGGAGTTCCCGCGCGGCCGGTGGGGGAAACGCCGGGCACACCCGCAGGTGCCGCCCGATGCCGGGGTCGTCGCACCCCGATTACCCTCGACCGGGAGGATATTCCTGCTTCACCGTCGGGCTGCCCACCGAACTCGAGTCCGTCGCCGAGCGCGGGCCACCGTCTCCGACGGGCCGCTCACTCGAACCACGGTCGCACCGGCGGCTTCACCCACATGATCTTCTCGTCCGGGTGGGCGCGCTCGGCCGCCGGATGATCCGGATGGCCGAGCGCCCAAGCCGTCTTGTCGTCGAGCAGTGCGGCGACGCCGTTCCAGGTCTCCATCGTGCGCGGCGGGTGCGCGCCCGCCTCCCGCGCCAGGCGGCGGCGGTAGTCGTCGGTCATCGCGAGCAGTTCGGCGCCGGTGATGCCGCGATCCCACGCGAAACGCGCCAGCGCCAGCGTCTTCTCGCGACGATTCTTCGCGGCCTGGTCGGTGTGCGCGAAATCGGGAGTGTCCAACTCTGCTCCTTGCTCTCGGGGGGCACCGGTTCCATCATGCGACATCGTTGACAACGCCGGGCCGACGGCTCACGCTCGAGGGAGCCACCTCCGGTCCGAAAGGGCGAGCGATGCCGGCACAGACGCGGGAGATTCCGCAGGGGACTCCGAGAGATGTTGCGGCGCAAGCGACGAAGGAACCACGGTTGCCCGAGTTCGATTCCACGCTCGGAATCGCCGTCGAACCCGAGACGCGTGGCACACCACCGCATCGCATCGTGGCGCTCGGCGACTCGCTGTTGCAGGGCTTCCAGAGCGGCGCGGTCTTCCACACCGACCTCTCGGTTCCGGCGATCGTCGCGCACGAACTCGGAGTGCTCCGCACCTTCCGGTACCCCCGCTACGGGGGACCGGGCGGGCTGCCGCTGAACATCGAACTGATGCTGCGCCGCCTCGACGACCGGTTCGGGTCGTCGCTGCAGCCGTGGGAGGTGCCGCTCGCGCTGTTCGCGGTGCGTTCCTTCATGGACGAGGTCGAGGACTACTGGGAACGGGGGCCCGGCGCGACCACCCCGGTCGTCGCGGCCTACCAGCACAATCTGTCCTGCTTCGGCTGGGATCTGCGCGACGCGCTGAGCCGGACCGCGCAAACCTGCGCGGACGCGATCGACACACCCGGCGACGATTTCCTGGATCAGGTCGTGCAGAACAACGGCGACCGCGCGGCGCTGCACGTGTATCCGCACTGGGCGCCGCCGCAGCGGACGATGACCCTGTTCGACGCCGCTTTCGCGCTCGGCGAGGACCACGACGGCACCACCGAGAGCGGCATCGAAACCCTCGTGGTGTTCCTCGGTTCCAACAATGTGCTCGGCACCGTCACCGACCTGCGGGTGCAGTGGAGCGGACCGGACTTCCGCGACCTCGCGAGGAAGGGTGCGTACACGATCTGGCGTCCCGAGCATTTCGACGCCGAGTTCGCCGAGGTGGTGGCGCAGGTCGAACGCATCTCCGCGCGCCACGTCGTCTGGTGCACGATTCCGCACGTCACGATCGCACCGATCGCGCGCGGCCTGGGCACGAAGGTCGAACCCGGCTCGCGGTACTTCCCGTACTACACGCGGCCGTGGATCGACGAGCGGCATTTCGACGCGACCCGCGACCCGAACATCACCGGTGCGCAGGCCGCCGTCGTCGATGCGGCGATCGACCTCTACAACACCACCATCTCCCGCACCGTCGCCGACGCCCGCGCGGGAACGTCCGGCCCGGTGCGGGATTGGCATCTCCTCGACGTGTGTGGTCTGCTCGAACGGCTCGCGTTGCGCCGCTACATCGACGATGTGCAGGCGCGCCCCGCGTGGTGGACGCCCTACCCGCTGCCCGCCGCGCTGGCCGCGCTCGATCCGGTGCCCGATTCGCGGTTCCTCACCGCGGACGGTCGCGGGGGCCGGGCCACCGGCGGCTTCTTCTCCCTCGACGGGGTGCATCCGACGACGGTCGGCTACGGGATCCTCGCGCAGGAGATCATGACGATCATGGCGCACGCCGGCGTCGAGTTCCGGCACCCGAGCGGTGAGGTGCGGACCGGGCCGATCACCGTCGACTGGGAACGGCTCATCCGCCGCGACACCCTGATTCGGACACCACCGCAGAACATCGACTCGACGATGTCGATCCTGAGCTGGGCCGACGAAGTTGCCGACCTGGCCCGCCGGACCCTGAGCATCAGGCTGTGACAGCGGTCCGGCGTGGCGTCAGGACGCGGTGCCCGTACCACCGGCAGATTTCGAGGGCGGCGGCGAGCCGGAACGGGTCGATGTCCTCGAGATCTCGGCCGAGGTCCTCCGTGGCCTGCTGAATCCGATATCGGATCGTGTTGCGGTGCAGATTCATCCGTGACGCGGTGGTCGCCGGGCTGCGATTGCAGGACAGGTGCACGCGCAGGGTTTCGCGCAGTTCGGCGGTGCGGTCGGTGTCCTCGGCGAGCGGGCCCAGTGTGCCGGTGACGAAACTGCGCATCTCCGCGAGATCCCCGGTGAGCATCGCGACCGGGGCGATCTCCGCGTACGACACCAGCACCGGAGCCTCCGGCACGGCGGTACCCGCCAGCGCCTTGACGGCGGCCGCCTGCCGATGCCCGGCCCGGAACCCGTCGATACCGCTTCCCGGTAGTCCGACCGCGACGCGGAGCGGCACGTCGGCCGCACCGATTGCGGTCCGCAGGCGCTCGATCACGTCGGCTGCACTGCCGCGCAAGGCAAGCCACGCGTTCATCGCGAGCGGGTCGGTGTGCACCGCGAGCGTGGCCGCTCCCGGTGAGACCTCGGCGAGCAGTCGATGCACCGCCGTTGCGACATCGGGGCAGGAGGACCGTTCCGTCTCCGGAATCCACAGCGCCAGTGCCAGGTGCATGCCGTCGAGCGGATAGTCGAGTGCGGCGCCGGCCTGCGCGGCATCGGTCACCGCGCCGGTGAGCACCTGGGTGATCCAGTTCTGGGTCAATCCGGTGCGGCTGGTGATCCACCGTTCCCGTTCGTCTTCGTAGGCGATGGTGACGCGCTCGGAGATGTGATCGATGAACGCGGCGGTCTTGTTGACCGCAGCGCGCAACGCGACCCTGTTGTCGGCCGGGGCCGCGTCGTCGGCGACATCCAGGCACATGCTGGTGAACCGGGCCTGGCCGATCCGGTAGGCGCGCAACAGATGCGCGATCGACGCGCCCCGGCGGGCCAGTGCCCGTGCGAATGCGAGCGCCTCGGGTGGGGGCTCGACCGTCGACGGATCGGCGCCGCCGATCAGTGCCGTCATCAGCACCGTGGTGTTCTCTGCGATGCTGCCCGCCAGCAACGCGCGGTCGCTCTCGGTGCTGGCGATCTCGGGAATCTCGGCGGCAGTCATCTCCGTGAGTTCGTCGATGAACGTCTTACGGCGCGCCACCACGGCGTCGGCGATGTACCGGGCCGCGTCCTGTTGCTCTTGGTCGGACCAGTCGACGAAAACCGACGTCATCGGGCGGCCTCCCAGTATCGAATCGCGTGGCGCGCCGCGACCGGCGCGGCCTTCGAATCTACCCGCTCGGCGCCCGCACCGCTCGGAGCCGCCGGACCGGGTGCCGGCCGCGCGGGGCGTATGCGACTGTCTCCGGGTTGCGAGGGGAGGTAGGGCGGTGTCAGGTCAGATTCACGATGTGGGTGTGCGAGGCGACCGCGTCCTGCAGCTTCTTACGGGAAAGGGTGCGCGGCCCGCACGCGCATCCGGCGGGGATGACATCGTCCTCGAACTGGGTCGCCTCCAGGGTATCGACGAATTCCGAATCGAGCTTGTCGCCGTGGTGGCCGGTCGCTTCCCGGTCGCGTGACCCGCGCCCACCGGGACCGCTGGCCGAGACCACCACCGGACCTTCGGTCGTCTTGTAGACCGCGGCGACGGTGTGGCTGGCCGGACATCGCACCTTCAGGACCGCTTGTTCGGTGCGTTGGGGTCCGAGCTCCTTCACGGCAGCGAGGGCCTTCCGGCGGCGTTCGGTGGGTGGGGTTTCGGCGATGTTCATGTTCCTATTGCACCGCACCTGCCGCCGCGATCCGACCGGTTCGGTGTAACCGATCTTGAAACGGCGTCAGAGGATTTCGTCGGTGAGATGATTCGGTGTCCCGAAGCGGTGCGCGGTGACCGTGACCGACTGCTCCCGCAGGAACGGCAGCATCTCGAGGCGGCCGGACTCGGTGACCCGGTCGGCGTACACAGCCGTTCCGGCACGGCCGTCCAGGTTTTCGGCGAGTGCGCGATTGTCGCCGCCGATCAACCGGATACGGTCCGGGGCGGGCCTGCCGATCCGGTTCCGCCACGCCACCTCCGATTCGATTGCCAGTGTGGTCGCGAAAGTTCCCAGCACGCGCGTGATGTCGTGGGAGAGCGGTGCGGTGGTGGACACGTCGACGGGTGCGCCGCACCGGGCGGCGGCGCCCAGCACCCGCAGCAACTCGACCGGTGTTCCGCGCGCGCCGAGCCGGACGTGCACCCGCACCCGGCGGTACCGGAACACATTGCGTTCGGCGGACAACGCACTCACGTCGAGTGCGCGGGAGAACTCGGTGCGCCACGCGCGGGCGTCGCTCGCGAACGACCGGCGCAGGAAATCACGTTCGGCCTCCGACAGCCCGGCGGCGTCGAGCAGACGCGCCGGGGCGCCGTCCACGGGCTCGTCGATCGGGCTGTGCCGCGCCGGTTCCCATGCCCCGAAACCGACCAGGTAGTTCGGCCCACCGGCCTTGAACCCGGCACCGACCGCCGACCGTTTCCAGCCTCCGAACGGCTGACGGCGCACGATCGCCCCCGTGATACCCCGGTTGACGTACAGATTCCCGGCCTCCACCCCGTTCAGCCACCGCGCGACCTCCCCGGTGTCGAGACTGTGCAGCCCCGCCGTCAGCCCGAACTCCACCTGGTTCTGGATCGCGATCGCCTCGTCGAGGTCACGGGCCGTCATGATGCTCAGCACCGGCCCGAAGAACTCGGTGAGGTGGGTGCGCGAACCGCGTCGCACACCGGTCCGGATGCCCGGGCTCCACAGCTGCCCTGACTCGTCGAGACGCCGCGGGGCGACGAGCCACGATTCCCCCGCATCCACGGTGGTGAGCGCGTCGAGCAGCTTGCCGTGTGCGGGTTCGACGAGCGGCCCCATCCGGGTGCGCGGATCGTCGGCGCGGCCGACCGGCAGCGACGTCACCGCGTCGACGAGCTGGTTGCGGAACCGGCGCGACGACGCGACCGACCCGACCAGGATCACCAGCGACGCCGCCGAGCACTTCTGTCCCGCGTGCCCGAACGCCGACTGCACGATGTCGCGCACCGCCAGATCCAGATCGGCGCTCGGCGTCACCACGATCGCGTTCTTGCCGCTGGTCTCGGCGAGCAACGGCAGATCGGGCCGGAACGACCGGAACAGCTCGGCCGTCTCGAAGGCGCCGGTGAGCACCACCCGGTCCACGCGCGGGTCCGCGATCAACAACCGGCCCAGCTCACGGTCGGCGAGTTGCACGAGATGCAGAACGTCGCGGGGCACCCCCGCCGCCCACAGTGCCTCGGCCAGCACCGCGCCGCAGCGGGCCGTCAGCGCCGCCGGTTTGAGCACCACCGCCGAGCCGGCGGCCAGCGCCGCGAGCGTCGACCCGGCCGGGATCGCGACCGGGAAGTTCCACGGCGGGGTCACCACCGTCAGCGCGGACGGCACGAACCGGGCGCCGTCGACGGTGTCGAGTTCCCGCGCCCGATCGGCGTACCAGCGGGCGAAGTCGATCGCCTCGGACACCTCCGGATCGGCCTGATCCAGGGTCTTGCCGGCCTCGGCGACCATCACCTCGACGAGCTCGCCGCGCCGGCATTCGAGCTCGTGCGCGACCTGTTCGAGAACGGCCGCACGCTCGGCGCCCGAGCGCCGGCCCCACCCGCGGCCGTGTGCGGCAGTGTTCGCGAGCAGGTCGTCGAGCTGTCGGGCCGTGCGCACCGTATTCGACGCGATCGTGTCCACCCCCAGCCGCGACGCGGCCGCGCGTCCGAGGATCTGCCGGCCCCACGTGCGGTTCGCGGGCAGCGACGGATCGGTGTCGGCGGTGTTCGCGAACCCCGGCCCGGGCGGTTCGAGCGGACCCACCAGCCGGTTCTGGGTGCGGTTCGGTCTCGGAACGGTGCCGTCGACATCCGCCAGCGACGCGAGGAACCGCTGCTTCTCGCGGTCGAACAACGACTCGTCGTCGTGCAACGCGAACACCGCCGACATGAAGTTGTCCTGCCCCGCACCTTCCTCGAGCCGCCGCACCAGATACGCGATCGCGACGTCGAACTCGCCCGGATGCACCACGGGCGTGTACAGCAGGATCCCGCCGACGTGGCGGCGCACCACCTCCGCCTGACTGTGCGCCATTCCGAGCAGCATCTCCACGTCGACGCCGTCGCGCACGTCGCGCCGCCCGGCGAGCAGCCATGCGTGCGCGACGTCGAACAGGTTGTGGCCCGCGACGCCGATCCGCACATTGGCGATGCGGTCCGGCTCGAACGCATAGTCCAGCAGGCGCTTGTAGTGCGTGTCCGTCTGCTGTTTGGAACCCCACGTCGCGGGCGGCCAGTCGTGCAGCGACGCCTCGACACGTTCCATCGGAAGGTTCGCACCCTTGACGACCCGCACCTTGATCGGCGCGCCGCCACGCGCCCGCCGCGCCGCGGACCAGTCCTGCAACTGCATCATCGCCGCCAGCGAATCCGGCAGATACGCCTGCAGGACGATGCCCGCCTCCAGATGCCTGAACTCCGGCCGGTCCAGGATCGTCGTGAACACCGCGATCGTCAGATCCAGGTCGCGGTACTCCTCCATGTCCAGATTCACGAACTTCGGGGAACGGGAGGTCGCGGCCAGGTGGTACAGCGGCACCAGCCGCTCGACGACGTCGGCGACCGCCTCGTCGAACGCCCACGGCGAATGCGGCGCGACCGCCGCGGACACTTTGATCGACACGTAGTCCACGTCGTCGCGGGCCAGCAGCGTGCGGGTGCCGTCGAGCCGGCGAGCGGCCTCGCGTTCCCCGAGCACCGCCTCCCCGAGCAGATTCAGGTTCAGCCGCACCCCGTCGTGACGCAGCCGGGCGATCGCGCGCCCGAGCCGCGCATCGGTCGCGTCGACGACGAGATGCCCGACCATCGCCCGCAGCGCCCGCCGCGCCGCGGGCACCACGACGTGCGGCAGCGCGGGACCGAGCGTGCCGCCGACCCGGATCGCGGTCCGCAGGTGCGCGGGCAGGAAAGCGGGAAGGTCGCGGGCCAGGCCGGCGAGGTTGCGCGCGGCGACCCGCGGATCTTCGGGCCGGATCACCCCGTCGATGAACGCGACCGTGAACTCGAGGCCGTGCGGGTCCTTCAGGACCGCGGCGAGCTGTTCGGCGCCGCGGCCCGGCGGGATCGTCGCGGCCTCGGCGATCCACCGTCGCACCAGGGCGACGGTATCGTCGGCGAGCGACCCGCCGTGGATTCGGGGATCGTGCGTGCTGTCGGTCATCGCCACCTCCACATCCAGCACCATTGTGGCCGCAAGCACGCGCGTTCACGTCACACATCGCCGAGCCGAAACGTCACCTCCACGAAGACGAATCCGATTCGAGAAGGTGATGGTCATGCGGGTCTTCGTGGCAGGCGGATCCGGGGTGCTCGGGCAGCGGCTGGTGCCGCGCCTCGTGGCGAGAGGGCTGCTGGCGGGGGAGGTGGCGGTGACGATGATGACCGAGGGGCGGGGGTTCTCCAACGCCAAGGCCAAGCGCGAGCTCGGCTGGGAGTTGCGTTATCCGTCGTGGCGTCAGGGTTTCCGGGACGGTCTGTCCTGACCTGGGTTCACTTCGGTTCGCGCACTTCGCCTTTCCCTCACGCCTGGTCGGCGAGCGCGGCGGGACTGCGCAGCGCCTCGAGCGACGCGATCTGCTCCGGCGACCACGGCCGTGAGACGGTGCGACCGTCACCGACCTGCACGAGTGTCACCGACATGTCCGCCGCGCGAATCCCGCCCTGTTCGATCCCCACCCCCAGCGTCACCGAGGTGGTGCCGATCTTCGCCACCTCGACGACGACCATGGCCTCCTCGGTGAACAGTTCGCTGGAGAAGTTGCTGTTCACGTTGACGACGGCGATGTCCGTGATCGGATCGAAGGTCCCGTCGAGCGCGTCGGCCATCACGCGGTTCCACACTCGTGTCGCCGTCTCGAGCGCGCAGTAGTGCGGCACGTGCCGGCGGATGTGGTCCGGCGCGTCCCGGGGCGCGTTGTTCTGCAGGGTGACGGCGACGCGAGGCATGCTTCGGACAGTACCCAGCGTGGGGGATCCCGGTCCGGGCAGGTCAGGACGGGCGCACGGTGAGGACCTGCGAGGCGGTGCCGATCGGGCCGTGGACGTCGTGGATGACGCTGCTCGTCAGACCGAGACCGGTCGCCCCGAACGAGACCGTGGTGTCGAACCCGAGCCACTCGCCGCGCGGCTCGGCGAAGAAGTGCGCGGTCAGGTCGACGTTCGGGAACGCGATGTCTTTCGGATGGGCGCGCACCGTCATGCCGTTGGCGATGTCGAGCAGGCCCGCGGCTCCGGCGACCGCGCTGACGTCCTCGCCGGCGACCAGCGGGAGCGGGGTGCGCACCCAGTACGACGCCCGGCCCGGCTCCATCTGACGGCGGCGGACCTGCGCGGACTCGATGAAACCCCCGGGCCACACCGACGTCGGATCCCACTCCTCCATCTCCTCGGGCGGGGCGATCCGCGCGAGCGATGTTCCCTCGAGTACGGCGGTCGGGCGGGTCTGCATCAGCCAGGCGCGCAGGCGCACGGCGGCGCGGTCGTCGTGCGCGAGGACTGCCTCGACGAGTTCGATGGTGCGTCCGGGACGTAGCACCGCCACCCGCACCTCGACCTCGTCGATGGGGATCGTGCCGAGAATGTCGTAGGAGAGCCGGCCGACGGCGAGCCGGTCGTCGCGGCGGTCGTCGCGGTCGAGTTCGACGGCGTGCGTCATCAGGCCCAGTGCCGGTGCGATGTGCTGTTCGTTCGTTGCCCACGCGCCGCCGACATGATGCGTGGCCCGGTACGTGTTCGGTCCGGTTCGTTCGAAATAACTCATCGGCGGCTCCTCCTGCGTTTGCTCCATGCAAGCACGGCTCCGTCGGTTCCCGCGATTCACCCCGACCGGCCCCTCGAGCCTGAGCGGCGCGGCGGGTCGGCCTACGCACTGGTCGACGAACCGAATTCCCGCCGCCATGCAGGCCGCCGCTCGGAACGGGACACTTCAGCCGCTCGACTACACGAACCAGAACTCGTCCTCTTCGACCGCAGCCGGCGGAGCGATCGCCACGGCAGGCGACGTGGCCACCTGGATCAGGGCACTGGTTTCCGGCGGGGTCTTTCGATCCCGGATATCGGCAGCAATGGCTCGGCAGTCTGCAAGGCGAGAACCCGGACATGCCCGACGGGCAGCAGTACGGGTACGGCATCAGCTATCGGCGATTCGGGCCGAATGCCGCGATGTACTCCCACGGAGGGGAGCTGCCTGGCTTCAATTCGTTCATGGGTGCGACCCGGAAAATGATGTGATGCTGGTGATCTGGACGAACCTGACCCTGTCGCCGGAAGGGGAGACCACCGCGAATGCCCTGCTGTCGACGGTTCTCGACGAGATCTACGCGGGACTGTCGCTCGTGCCGTCACCGACACCGATGCCCGGTTCGACCCGATGACGTTTAGCGCCGTTCCGACCGGAAGTGCCGGTGCGACATATCTTTCAGGTGGGGAGGGGTTCGAGGACGGCGACAACGTCGGCGACCGAGGACACCTCGGCCAGGGTCACGTCGATCCGGGCGGGCCGATGCTCGTCGGCGTGGACCGCCAGTAGGTACCGTCCGGGATAGGGCGTGCCGACGGTGAAGCTGCCGTCGGGCCCCGACAGAATCGCGATCTCCGGCATCGGCCCCGGACCCGTCACCACGACGACGCGGGCGAACGGGACCGGGGTGCTTCCGCAGCGGACGATGCCTCGGATCACGCCTTCCACGCCTTCAAGCGGTCGAAGACCGGACCGGTGATCCGGACACCGGAGTTCACCGGCACTCCCGGTGAGACGCCGTTGGTGTGGATCCCGAAGGCATGCCGTTGACCGTTCACAAGTCG
Source organism: Rhodococcus zopfii NBRC 100606 = JCM 9919 (assembly GCF_001895025.1). GTDB lineage: Bacteria > Actinomycetota > Actinomycetes > Mycobacteriales > Mycobacteriaceae > Rhodococcus > Rhodococcus zopfii. Next base: position 21,322 of record NZ_BCXI01000015.1, on the reverse strand, counting down.
ATACACAGCGCTGCCGCTCTGACCGCCGTACGTGTCGACCTCGTAGGAGATCCGCTGCGCAGCAACCGATGACAACCTCCGTGAGTGATACCACTGAGTGCCGGTCGGCTTGTCGGCCGGATAGCCGGCGATGTTGGCGATCGACGACATGAGGGTGTTGTCGTCGTAGGCGCCGAATCCCAGCCAGCCGGTTTGCTCGCCGAGATTCGTCGGAAGGATGAGTGCACCGATGTCCCAGTTCGAGTCGCCGTTCTGCGTCCAGCCCTGCACCGACCGCAGGCCCCCGCCGCTCACTGCGACGGAACCGAACGGCAGCGACGAACCGTTGCGGCCGGGCATCACCGTCACCGAACGCACCCAGCCGGAACCGGGACCGGTGCCGCGCACGAACACGCAGTGCCCGGCGGTGATGACGGTGTGCGGACCGATGAAAAAGCCGGTGCCGCTCGCCCACGTGCCGTTGGTCAGCTCGATGAGCAGGTACGAGTGGACACGCCACGGGTAGATCGTCGTGTCGCCGATCTGGACGCGATCGTCGGGAAGTATGACGGATTCGAGGGCCGGTTGTCCGGCAGGCGCGGGGCCCCACGTCGCTTCGGCGGCGTCCGGCGGATTCATCCGCAACAGTTCCTGCAGGCCGCTGCCGGGAGCGGCGGGTGTTCCCGAGTAACCGGCGAGCGATTCCGCGCCGGACCCGGTGATGTCGGCGAGTGCGCCGGGCGGACCCGAGGACGGCGGGGATTGTGCGAGAGCGGATTCGGGGAGCGTGTGTGATGCCGGTGAGGTTTCCGCCGACGGATCGGCGGTGGTGACTGCGCCGTTGTGGACGGCGGGGAGGGTTGCGGTCATCGTAGTCTTCCTGAATGTCGGGCACCGCGGCGAACTGCGGTACGGCAGGGTGGGACAGTTCGAGGATGCGACCGGGCGGTCGATGACACACGCGTAGCCGACTACGCGAATTCGTGCCGTTCACGGGCCCAGGGGACATGCTGCACCCGGAGTGGCGGTTGTCAGCTCACCAGGACCGAGTGGGTATCGGGCCGTCGCGAGGCCGGACGGTGGGACCGCGTCCTGCCGGGGTGGCTGCTGGTTCGCCTGGAAGCAGGGGTTCGCCCGGTTACCGCGGCGAGTCGCCGCACCGGATCGGTGCGGCGGCTGTTCGATCGACGGTCACGCAGCAGAATCCCGGTTCGGGGGCGAGTGTCGCGGCGAGGTCGCCGGCATCGAGACCACCGAGGAGCCCTTCGATCAGCGCAAGGTTCATCGAGCACACCAGGACCGGTGCTCGGTGGCCAAACGATGGAACGGGCAGTTCACCAGCCGGATGCTGTCCCTGCCGGTCCGGGGTTCGTAGCCCTGCCGCGCCAGAATCGCCTCAACCTGCTCGAGGTCCGTCGGGGAGGCACTGAGGGGAGGTAGCGTTTCCTCGATCCGCACGGTTCCGATCGGAAGGGTTCGCCATGCCTCGTATCGCCACCGCCGACAAGGTCGATCGTGATGCGTTACTGGAATTCCTGCGGCCGCGACATCGGGCGGTCCTCGCCACGGTCCGCGCGGACGGCACTCCGCAGATGTCGCCCGTGACCTGTGGCGTCGACTCCGGCGGCCGCATCGTGGTGTCCACCTACCCGGCGCGGGCCAAGGCCCGCAACGCGCGGCGAAATCCGCGCGTGACGCTGTGTGTCCTGTCCGACGACTGGAACGACGCGTACGTGCAGGTGGGCGGGCGCGCCGAAGTCCTGGACATGCCGGACGCGCTGGACGGCCTCGTCGAGTACTACCGCTGCATCTCGGGGGAGCATCCCGATTGGGCCGAGTACCGCGAAGCGATGGCGCGGCAGGACAAGTCGTTGATCCGCGTCCACATCGAGAGCTGGGGTCCGATCGCGACCGGCGGGTTCCCGCCCGAACTCGAATTCTGATTCGTTCTGTGTGGATTTGTGTTCGCCTGGCGGACGTAAATCCACACAGAACGATCCGAGGGGGTTGACGACGTACAACCATTTGGTTGTATATTGGTCCTGTGAGCGGAGACGACGAGGACCGGGCCGATGCCCTGTTCCACGCGCTGTCCGACCGGACCCGACGCGACATCCTGCGCAGGGTGCTGGCCGGAGAGCACTCGGTCTCCGCGCTCGCGGCGAACTACGACATGAGCTTCGCCGCTGTCCAGAAGCACGTCGCGGTATTGGAGAAGTCCGGCCTGCTGACCAAGCGTCGCAGCGGCCGGGAACAGTTGGCCAGTGGCGACGTGGCGGCGGTGCGGTCGGTGGCATCCATGCTCACCGAACTCGAGCAGGTTTGGCGCGGTCGCATCGCGCGCATCGACGAACTCATCGCATCCGACTCGACCAAGGAGGGCTGAGAAATGCCTGTCACCGACGTTCAGCACGATCTCGATTCCCGAACCCTGACCATCACAGCCGATTTCGCCGCACCGGTCGCGCGCATCTGGCAGGTCTACGCCGACCCGCGCCAGCTGGAGAAGGTGTGGGGCCCGCCGACCTACCCGGCGACCGTGGTCGACCACGACCTCACCCCCGGCGGCCGCGTCACCTACTTCATGACGGGACCGGAAGGCGACAAGCACGCCGGATACTGGCAGATCAAGACGGTCGACGAACCGACGAGCTTCACCTTCGTCGATGGGTTCGCCGATCTGGATTTCAATCCGAATCCGGAACTCCCGGTCTCCGAGAACGCCTACGCCTTCACCGAACACGAAGGTGGCACGCGGGCAACCTATGTGAGCACCTTTGCCTCCGCCGAGGCGCTCCAGACGGTACTCGACATGGGTGTGATCGAGGGCGCGTCGTCGGCGATCAACCAGATCGACGAGCTGATCGGCTCCTGATCTCGCGCCGCGGCCGGGTCGCCCCCCCTACTTCGGGGTGAGCCGGCCGTGCGGCGGTGCTCACGGGAACCCCCGGCCGGCACTACTCCACTTGCTGTGTCGCGCCGCCGCAGCGCGGTGCCGATGAACGTCAACTCCTCCGAGCTGCCGACCAATGGCCCACTCCTGCGTCACCATCTCGATTCGGCGGACCCGGCACTGCGTGTACGAGGCGATGTGGATTTCTGCGGGCTGTTTTCACCGGCATCCGGCGTGCTACCGGTTCTGTCGTCCCGCGCCCTGTGCGGGGTGGCGACCTTCGCTTCGGCCCTGCGGAATACTCCCTTCAGTGATGCCGGATCGACCCCGACGTCGAACCCGTGCCCGGGTTGCCGGCCGGGTCCTCCTCTTCCGGACCGGTAGCGTCGTTGCGCTCAGATCGAGATGCCTTGTGCGCCTTCCAGTGTCTTCTGGAACAGGTCGAGAACGAGTTCCATGTTGCGGCCCCAGGCGGGTGCGAATTCGGCGGGGAGCACGTCGTGTGTCCAGGTGACGGTGCAGCGCCCGTCGGTGAGCGGGGAAACCTGGATCGACGCGTTGTCGTGTTCCGGTGGCGCGGTGCCGCCGACGATTGCGTAGACCAGTCGTCTGCCGCGGCCGTCCACGGTGATCTCGCGTTCCCGCAGGACCGTTCCGTCGGCGAACGTCACCGTCCTGACTCCGGGTTCGCTCAGGACGCTGTCGAGCACGAAGCCGGGAGCCATCCTGACCGGTCCGTCGGTGAAGTCGCCGAGAACCTGCCAGGCGCGGTCCGCATCGGCCGCGATCGTGATCTCTCTGGTTACCGAAGCCATGTCGATGGCCTCCTCTCGTGTCACCGGGACACGACGCAGAACCGGTTGCCCTCGGCGGTGGCACGGGCCGGATTGCCGGGGGGGCTATTTCGATCTTGCTTCGTGGCTAACCGGTATAAGGGCTACGTTAGTTATGTACCCGGTCATCGTCAATAGGCGGTTAGGATGGGGTCATGGTGGAACCTCGCCCGGACAACGATCCCGTCGGAACTGCACCCGGACGACTCCGCTGGATCGAAGAGTTCGTCAACACGCGCCGGGTCGATCGGGACGACATTGCCACCCCCGCGCAGCTCGTCGGCTGGTTCCACGCGCACGACCTGGTGACTGCCGCCGCGTCCGCCACTGCGCGGCAACGGGATCGAGCCGGACACATCCGGGAAGGGTTGCGGGCTCTGATCGCCGGCAACAACGCCGAGCCGGTCGCCAGCCCCCGCCCGGATGGTCTGGACCCCGAAGCCGCTGCGATCCTCGCCGAACTCGCGCCGTCCCTGCCGATGGCGCTCGACGTCACCGGTCGACCGCCACAGCTGATTCCGGCCTCCGGTGACCCGATCGACGCTGCACTGACCCGGCTGCTGATCGTGGTCGCCGAGGCGGTCGCGGACGACACTTGGAGCCGCCTCAAGGCCTGCCGGGAACCGAGTTGCCGCTGGGCCTACTACGACCACTCCCGGAACCGGCGCCGCACGTGGTGCTCGATGGAACTGTGCGGCAACCGCGTGAAAGCCCGTACTCACCAACGCCGTTCGACGATCGAATCAGGCAGGGTCGTGTCGTGACGGAGGGGCGATCGCTGCTTGCGGGTTCGCAACGCCGGTCGGCTTCCGCCGTCGCGTCGTCGACCGTGTCGATGCAGGTTTTGACGCCGCGCCCGGGCCGTGCGTTTCACTGAGACAGGCTCCATCTCCGCGATCCCACAGTTCGGGGTCACGTACCCGGCGGCGCAACCGATATCGGCCCAAGTGTTCGCAGGGATAGCGAAAGTTGTTGTTCACGAATCCGACCAGACCGAAGCCCTCGATCATCGAGTAGTAGGCGGCGTGCAACGTCTTGCCGACGAGGGGCTCCGGGGGCGTGTGTGCCACCGCACCGGCCACCTTTCGCGCCTACGGCGGGATGGTGAAGGCGGCGGTCCGGGAGTGGGTGGACCGCGAGGCCCCCTCGCAGAACCAGGTGCGTGACCTGCTCAGCGAGACGTTGATCGTGCTCAGCGAGCGGTAGTTCCAGGGTTCGGCTGATTTCGATGTCTGTGGGGGCGACCGGGTGCCGAGCGAATGCAAAGGGCCTGAAGCGAAATCCTGCGACGTGGTGTTCACCAGCCGGTGTCGTAGCCGGTTTCGCTGTGCAGGTCGAAGTTGCTGTAGTCCGCGTCGAGGTCGAGTCCGCTCTGGGTCTCGAACCCGACTTCACCGCTGACACCGATACCGGGGACGCCGCCGTCGACGGGGCTTGCGGAGAGATCGATTCCGAACTCGGCGCCCGCCTGAACGCCGCCGTATCCGGCCGCCGATGCGTCGACGGATTCGATCTCGGCGTCGACCGTGCCGGCGTCGGCATCGGTGGTCACGTCGATGTCGTCGTAGCTGCCGTACGCATCGAACTGGCCGCCCACCGCGACTTGACCACCGCCGCCGACGCTGACCTGGGGCACGCCACCGGGCGCGCTGACCGACACGTCGACACCGGCACCCACCGCGACGCCGGTGTCCACATCGACGCCGCCGCCGACCACGTCGATGGACAGGTCGACCGATTGGTTCGGGTCGTTGATCATGGCGCCGACGTCGATGCCGAGACCTGATGCGGTGCTGGTCGGGTCCGGGGTCGCGGCGGGGGCGGAACCGGTCGGTTGCGGGGCTCGACCGGCATCGACCGCGTCGGGTGCGGTCCCGGGGACGGCCGGGGCCGCGGTGCCGGTGGATTGTGCGGTCTGGTCGGTGCCCTCTGCGGGAGCGGTCATGTCGGTTCCTTCCTTACGTTCCGGGTGAGATCGGAGGAACGGGTCGTTCCGAAGGTTCGAGACTCGGGGAGGGCGAAATGTTCCCGATGTCGCCGGGTGAATTCCGGGCGGCGGCTCTACAAGCTCTCCGCAGTACGAAATGTCAACTCCGGGAGAACTTTCGACCCTCCGGAACATTGTGCGAACCCCTGGACTCTGATCCGTGAAGAGCACACACCGGTGCGCTCTTCGTCGAGGAACACACACTGTGAGGAGAACTCGGATGAAGAAACTGATCGCATCGCTGATCGTGGCGGCCGGTACCACGGCCATCGTGGCCGGAGCGGCCGGGACCGCTGCGGCAGAAACGCGAATTCCGCTGAAGACCGGACTGACCAGCGAATGGGATTGTGCCCAGTGGATCATGAACAACGGCCTTCCCGGCAACACATACGATTGCCAGAACGCCTACGGCAGCTGGGCGGCCATCTTGGTGGCGCCGTGAGTGCCGGTGCTGTCACCCCGGCAGCGCGGTGACAGTGGATTCCAACATCTGGACGGATTCCGGTATGCGTCGGGTGCGCCTTCCGGGGCCTGTCCGGATGTTGGAGTCCGCGGGCTATCGGCGCCTCCGCCCGTGCAGACCCGGATGAAGCACTCCGAAGCGAGCGGGCGGGTGGGTCGGATCGAGCTGGTACGAACTCGGGCGGTGTGTCCGATCATCCCCCGGTTCGGTACCCGCGGCGGGAAGACGGGTGGCAATCGGCGCGAACCCTTCCACTGCAGATGCAACGTGTTCTAGATTCGGGGTCAGAGAAGACCGACGAAACGGACTCGGACGGTTGCAGGAGGGGAATCACGATGCAGTTCAACCTCGCGGATGTTTTCGAGACGGTCGCCGCCTCGGTGCCGGATCGCATCGCGCTCACCTACGAAGATCTGGACCTCACGTACGCGCAACTGGAAGCCGAGGCAAACCGCGCGGCGCAGCTCTTCGCCCGTGAAGGGATCTCCGTGGGCGATCACGTGTCGCTGTTCCTGAAGAACAGCGTCGAGCACGTCACGAGCATCCTCGGCCTCATCAAGATCCGCGCCGTGCCGATCAACGTCAACTACCGGTACACACCCACCGAACTCGAGTACATCTTCACCAACTCCGATTCGGTGGCGGTGGTCGTCGAACTTCCCGAACATCAGCGGGTGCTCGCGTCGCTGCTCGACAGCTGTCCGCTGATCCGATCGGTCTTCGTCGTCGGCGAGACGACGGACGAACTCCGGGAGGCCGCCGAACACCGATCCGTCTCCGTGATCTCCTTCGCCGACGCGCACGATCTGCCGGCCGGAGCGGAGTTCCCGGCGCGCTCGGGAGACGACCTCTATCTGCTCTACACGGGTGGTACCACGGGATACCCGAAGGGCGTCATGTGGCGGCACGACGACTTCTTCCGCAAGCCGCTCTCCGGAGGCAACCCGTACGGCACCGAGCCGCGGAAGGATCTCGCCGAGGTGGCGGCGGGGGCGAAGGAGTTTCCGGGCCTGGCGTTCCTCATTGCTGCACCCCTCATGCACGGCGCCGCTCTGTACTCGCTGTTCACCTTCTTCACGCTCGGTGCCCGAGTCGTTCTGAGGCGGGACTTCGATCCCGAGAAGGTCGTCGAGGCCATCGAGAAGGACAGGGTGCAGGTGATCCTCATCGTCGGGGACGGCATGGGATTGCCGTTGGTCGACGAGATGGAACGCCGGAAGGGGGAGATCGACTTCAGCTCGCTGTTCTCGATCGCCTCGGGCGGCGCGATCTGGTCGACGAGTGTGCGCGACCGGATGCTCGCGGTGAAGCCGGATCTGTTGCTGCGCGACAACTTCGGCGCCTCCGAATCCGGCAACGACGGCGCGTTCACCGTCGACGAAGCCGGGAGCCTGCGGATGGCGCCGTCACCCAATATGGTTCTCGTCGACGAACGCCTCGAGGAGATTCCGCCGGGCTCCGACGACGTCGGCTACATCGCACGGATCGGCAACGTTCCGCTCGGCTACTACAAGGACGAGGAGAAGACGGCCCGGACGTTCCCGACCCGCGCCGACGGCACCCGCTTGTCGATCCTCGGCGACATGGGTCGCGTGGAGGCCGACGGCACCATCGTCTTCCTCGGACGCGGCTCCCAGTGCATCAACACCGGCGGCGAGAAGGTCTTCGCCGAAGAGGTCGAGGCCACACTCCATGCCCACCCGGCCGTCGCGGACGCCCTCGTCGTGCCGGTACCGGACGAGCGCATGGGCCAGGCCGTCGCCGCCGTCATCGCCACCTATCCGGACGCGGGCGAGCTGACGCCGGAGGCCGTCCAGGAACACTGCCGAAAGTCGTTGGCGGGGTATAAGATACCGCGTTCGGTCGTTTTCGTCGACGAAGTGAAGCGCACCCCGGCCGGCAAGGCGGACTACCGGTGGGCCACCGCTCGGGCGGCGCAGTAGGGAAGGGGCCTTCTCGGGGGATCCGCGTCGGAGATCTCGTCGGCGGGGTACCGATCGCCGGACGCGTCGTCCGGGCCGGTCACATCGGGGTATTCCGGCCCTGGCGTCACCCGGCGGTCGAGGCGAACGATGGTTGGTGAAACCGGAACAGTGACATTACGGCCGCACCGCGGTACGCCGGGAGGCGAGGGTGATGTTCGTAGACAGGACCGATGCGGGAATCCGACTCGCGACGGCACTGCGTGACCTGCACGGTCCGGATGTCGTCGTCGTGGGCCTGCCGCGCGGCGGTGTGCCCGTCGCGTGGGAGGTCGCGCGGGCGCTCGGTGCCCCGCTGGACGTCATCGTCGTCCGCAAACTCGGCGTGCCGTTTCAGCGCGAGCTGGCCATGGGCGCAATCGGAGAAGGCGATGTGCAGGTGCTCGACCCGTCGGTGATCGACGCGGCCGCGGTCACCCCCGCGGAACTCGCCGCCACCGTGAGTGTCGAAAGCACCGAGCTGAACCGGCGCGTGCACCGGTTCCGATCGACATCTCCGGCGTTGTCGTTCACCGGGAAGACGGTCATTGTGGTCGACGACGGTGTGGCGACCGGATCGACCGCCAAGGCGGCGTGCCAGGTGGTGAAGGCGCGTGGCGCAGCCCGGATCGTGCTCGCCGTACCGGTAGCACCCCCCGACGCGGTTACGGACCTGTCCCGGATCGCCGACGATGTGGTGTGCCTGTCCTCACCGGCGCAGTTCAACGCCGTCGGCCAGTGGTATCGCCACTTTCCGCAGATCACGGATACCGAGGTCACGGAATTACTCCAACGCGTCAACCCCGATCGGGTCCCGGTGCCCGTGACGCCCGCCGGAAATCCGCCGCACGCCGTCGACGAAGATGTCGTCATACAGACCGAGGACGCCCGGCTGCCCGGACACCTCGCCTTGCCGGCCGAATCGGCCGCGATCGTGGTGTTCGTGCACGGCAGCGGCAGCAGCCGGTTCAGCCCGCGGAACCGGTTCGTCGCGCGCACGCTGAACGATGCCGGAATCGGCACGCTGTTGCTCGACCTGCTCACGCCGCACGAAGAAACCGATCGACGCTGCGTCTTCGACATCGCACTGCTTGCACGCCGACTCGTCGATGTCACCGAATGGCTGCGTCGCCGACCCGAGGCGGCTGCCGCGCAGATCGGCTATTTCGGCGCGAGCACCGGCGGCGGCGCCGCGCTGTGGGCGGCCGCCGACCCTGCCGCAGGGCCGTTCGCCGTCGTTTCACGCGGAGGACGTCCCGACCTCGCCGCCGACAGGCTCGACCAGGTCACCTGTCCGACGCTGCTCATCGTCGGCGGACGGGACGAGGCCGTCATCGCGCTCAACCGTCACGCGCTGACCCGACTTCGGTGCGAACGCGAACTCACGATCGTCGAAGGAGCAACCCACCTCTTCGAAGAACCCGGGGCGCTCGACGAAGTCGCCTCACTGGCCTGTGACTGGTTCACCACCCACCTCGCCGGATCACCCAGCAGCGCGTAGCCGGCCCGGCCCAGTTCGTTCTGTGTGGATTCGTGCCCGCCAGGCGAACACGAATCCACACAGAACGTGGCCGCTCACGTTGGTCAGGGTGCGCAGGTCACCAGCCGGACGAGGTCGGCGGTGGTGCCGGATTCGAAGGTCGCTCGTTGGCGCGCGGCGCCGTTCCCGCAGGCCAGGACCTGATGGATGGCCTCCCGGGTGGGCGGATAGTCGCCGGTGCGTTCGAGGGCAGGGCGAACATGGTCGAGAAGTCGGGCAATCGGATGCGCAGAAGGCACGAGGCGACCGGAGGCGGTGTCGATCGCGTGCCCGGTGACGCCGTCGCGCGCGGCTCGCCAGTACGCGGTCCGCAGAACCTCCGGCTCCACATGCAGGACCTGCCGTTCTCGTCGCGCGGGATCGAGGGCGGTGATCACCAGCCCGCGCACCAAGGTGGCCAGCAGGACCGTCTCGTCCAGGGTGGCTTGGGTGTCGCCGATGCGGATCTCGATGGTGGGCAGATGCGCCGACAACCGCACGTCCCAGTAGAGCATCGCCGTATCGAGGATGGCCTCCTGGTCGAGCATGGCCGCGACCACCGCGTCGTAGTGCTGCGCGGACTCGAAATAGGGCGGCGGCCCGGCGTTGGGCCATCGCGACCACAGCACGTGACGCCAGCTGGCGTATCCGGTGTCACGTCCGGCGGCGATAGGGGAGTTCGCCGACAGCGCCAGCAACGCCGGCAACCAGGGCCGCAGATGATTGCTGATCCGCACACCGGCCTCCCGATCGGGAATGGCGACGTGGACGTGGCAGCCACAGATGACCTGCTCGCCGAGCAGTCCGAAGTGATCGACCAGGCTGGTATAGCGAGTCAGATCGGTGATCAGGCGCGGTGGCGGGCCGACCGGCGGTACTGCGGTGGCCAGCAGAGCCGCGCCCGCGCGCGCGGCGGCCGCGGCGGCACCGGATCTCATCCGCCGCAGCTGCGTCCGCAACTGTGCGATGCTCGCGCACACCGGTGTGGCGGTTTCGATCTGGCATCGGGACAACTCCAGTTGCAGGTCGACGCCGAGTTCCTGCCCGGCCGCCACAACGGTGGCATTGTCGAGCCAGGGCGTCCCTGTGTCCGGATCTGCAAGAACGAATTCTTCCTCTACCCCGATCGTCGGGCCGAGTTCAGCAGCGCGGGATGGGGATGAGGTCATCGTCGGCTCCTGCCCCGGCCGGGGTCCCCGGCCGCTGCCTCCAGGCTGTCACGTACGACACCGACCCGGGACGGAACCGAGGTTGACCGAACGGGGAGAGAGGGGCGTGTTCACTCATGCCCCGACCCCGAGCGGGAAGCGGAACGGAGGGGAGCTGACTTGTAGTCACCCCGAGCGACATCTCTCGATCACACGGCTCCGCGCGGCGAGCCGATGTCCACCACGCACTCGCGGTGTATCGCCGACTTTCGGACGTGCAGTTCCACCCGTCGTCACGCTGAGAAACCCGAACCGATGAGTTCGGGGCGCGCCGGCGGTCTATCCGGTCATGAGGAAACTGATCTACGGCTACGGCGTGTCCCTCGACGGCTACATCAACGACCGCGACGGCAACATCGACTGGACCGACCCCGACGAGGAACTGCACCAGTTCCACAACGACAGATACCGCCAGCTCGAGATCGCCCTGCACGGCCGCCGACTCTACGAACTGATGGCGGAGTACTGGCCGCACATCCCCGACACCGCGTCGCCCATCGAACGCGAGTTCGCCGAGCTCTGGACGCAGAAGCCCAAGGTCGTCTTCTCCCGGACACTTACCGAGGTCCACTGGAACAGCCGCCTGGTCAGTGACAACGCGGTCGAGGAGGTCCGCAAGCTCAAGGCCGCAGGTGATGGCGTCATGGAGGTCGGTGGCGCAAACCTCGCGGCCTCGCTGATCCCACACGGTCTCATCGACGAGTACCAGCTGTTCATCTCACCCGTACTGCTCGGCGGCGGCACACCGATGTTCCCGACATCGGACAAGCGTCTGACGCTCCGATTGGTCGAGACGAGGCACTTCGCCACCGTGGTGATGCTGCGCTACCTCGCCGAGTGAGATCGTTCACCCGCAACGACCCACGCTCACACGCAATAGACGCTCATTCGACGGTCCCTACCGGGCGTCTGTGGTCGGGCCGTAGAGCCGTGCCACATCGGGGGAGTCGAGCCACTTGGAGTAGGTGGGCGATTTCGGCCACCCCTCGGGTGAGTCCTGCCATTCCTCCTGGCGGCCCCACGGAAGGATGTCGATCAGGGCGAAGGTGTAGCTGAGCTGTTCGGTGCCGCGGCCGGTGGTGTGCCAGGTGCGGTAGACCTTGTCGCCGTCGCGGAGGAACACATTGACTGCGAAGCCGCCGCCGGGCGGCGCGTCGACGTCGGCGCCGAACGAGCTCTCCGAGGACGAGTACCAGTCCATCCTGTTGCCGACCTTGGTCTTGTAGGCCTGGGCTTCTTCGATGGGCCCGTTGGTGACGATGACCATGCGGGCGTCGTAGTTGTCGAGGATGCCCAGCCGAGTCCACTGCGACGTGAGGCCGGTGCAGCCGCCGCACTGCCACTCCGCGCCGTCGGACCACATGTGGTGGTAGACGATGAGCTGCGAGCGGCCCTGGAACACATCGACGAGCCGGATCGGGCCGTCCGGTCCGATCAGTGTGTAGTCGGGCAGTTCGACCATCGGAAGCCTGCGGCGCTGTGCCGCGATGGCGTCGAGTTCACGGGTGGCGGCCTTCTCCCGTCTCCGCAAGTCGTCGAGTGCTGCCCGCCAGGTCTGCTGATCGACGATCGGGGGTAGGGCACTGGTGGTCTGCTGGGTCATGGTTTCTCCCGGAGTCGAATGGATCTGTTCTCCGGTACCGACCGGATACGGACCCGAAAGTCATCGCGTTCTTGTCTGCCGGTGCCCCTCAGCGTCGACCCTGTAGGAAGACGGATCCGCTCGGCCGGCAGTTACACGCTGTGACGATCGCGCCGGCGGATGACTGGTGGCCGCGCGGATACAAGGGCAGCAGCTGTGCACATTCGCGGAGAGCGTTGACGAACATGGCGTCGCGATCCGGGGGCCACAGGCAAATGTCAGTTGCGGACTGCTGCCAGGACTTCACGAGCCCAGCGGTAGTCGGGTCTTCCGCTGGGGGAGCGTCGTACCTCGTCGACTGCGACGATCTTCCGCGGCAGCTTGTATCCGGCGAGCTGGGTGCGGCAGTGGGCGACCAGGGCGGCGGAATCAACCGACATACCGTGACGAACTCGGATGACGGCGGCGACTTGCTCGCCGAACCGGGTAGTTTGCCTTGGCGAGCGAGGCGGCAACCCCGGCATCGGGGCCGTCGCTGGCGAGGATCGCGGCGGCGTACCGGGACGTCGCCCTGGCCTGTGTCGCCGCGATCCACATCTGGGTGGCCCGGTTGTGCAGGGCCTGGTAGGAGCCGATGGGCCGACCGAATTGGTGGCGCGTTTCAGGTAGGAACACGCGGTGTCGAGGGCAGATTCGAAGTCGACGGTCGCGACCGGGCGGGTGATGTCCATGCTGGTGACGGCGGTGACTCGGACCCCTGCGTCGCGGCCGTCGACGAGCGTGAGAGCGGGTTCCCCGGCTACCGTCGCGGGCACGACCAGGATGTCGGCGCAGTCCGCTGCGAAGACCGAGGTCACCCTCCCCGTGAGGGTGGCTCCGTCCGTATCCGCACCGGTTCGGTCTTGCCCATCACGATCATCACCTTGCAGTTCCGGTGAAGAGCGTTGGACGCGAACCACTTACGGCCGTTGAGGATATTATCGTCACCGTCCTTGACCATGGATAGCTCGACGTTCGTGGCGTCGGAGCTGGCTACGGCGGGTTCGTCATTGCGAACGCGGGCGCCATGGTTCCGTCGAGCAGCGGCTTCAGGTACTTCTCCTTGTGCTCGCCGGTTCCGAAGAGCTCGAGCACCTCCATGTTTCCGGTGTCGGGTGCATTGCAGTTGCACGCCTCGGAGGCAAGGTGGCTACTGCCCATGATCTCTGCGAGCGGAGCGTACTCGAGGTTGGTCAGTCCGGCGCCGGTACCGGGGTGGGGTGGAAGAGGTTCCACAGCCCTCGCTTCTTCGCCTCGGCCTCGAGCTCCTCCAGTGCAGGCGGATGAAAGTGCGGATCGCCGGCCTCCCGCATCTGCGCCTCGTACACGGCCTCGGCCGGGTAGACGTGCGAGGCCATGAAGTCCAGCAGTTCCTTCTGCAACTGCCTGGCGGGTTCGGAGATGTCGAACAGGGACATGAGGGCTTCTCCTGCAGGGTTGGTACTGGTGGCGATGTGTACGTGGTGTGCGGAGGTGGCCTCTGTGGGGATTTCGAGGTGGGCTCGTGCTTTCGACGTGGCCAGGCCTGTATCGAACGCGCCGCTACGCTTCGTTGTCGGGTAGCGGCTCCAGCTCGCCGGCCTGGATCTGCTCACGGATCCTGAACTTCTGCAGTTTGCCCATGGCGTTGGCGGGCAGCTGACCGGCGCGATACCAGGCCTTCGGGGCCTTGTGGGGAGCGAGGTGGGCTCGGACGAAGTCGTGCAGCTCGGTTCCGGTGACCGTGCGGTCATCGTCGAGTGTGACCACTGCCGCGACTGATTCACCCCATCGCTCGTCAGGGATGCCGAGGACGGTGGCGGTCAGGACGGCAGGGTGCTGGACCAGTATTGCTTCGACTTCGCGGGGATAGATGTTCTCTCCGCCGCGGATGATCATGTCCTTGAGGCGACCGGTCATCCGGATGAAGCCGCGCTCGTCGATCGAGCCGAGGTCGCCGGTGTGCAGCCAGCCGTCGGGGTCGATGGTGGCGCGGGTCTGGTCGGGCATGTTGTGGTAGCCGAGCATCGTCTGGTAGCCACGAGCACAGATCTCGCCGATGTCCCCGACATCGACGATGGTGCCGTCGATCGCGTCGCGGATGGCGACTTCGACGTTCCACAGGGGCCGGCCCACGGTGGTGTACTTGTCCTCGGTGGAGTCGTCCGGGCTGGTCTGGGCGATGATCGGGCTCAGCTCGGTCTGACCGTAGACGGTGGTGAACTTGACGACGAATCGGGATTCGCACTCGTTGACCAGTCCAGGTGGGACGGTGTCGCCGCCGGATTGCAGGACCTCGAGGCTCGACAGGTCGTAGTGGTCGAAGCGGGGATGATCGAGGATGGCGCGCAGCATGGCCGGGACACCGAGGTAGCGGCTGGCCCCCCAGTCCTGGATCGAGCGCAGGACCAGTTCCGGGTCGAACACGACGCACAGGACCAGGGTGCCGCGTTGGGTGAGCGTTCCCAGGCACGCCAAGCCGCTGCCGGCGGTGTGGAACAGAGGCATCGCAGAGACCGCGATCACGCCATCGCTCGACAGGGCACGACGCTGCACATAGCTCGCGTTGGTGACCATTGCGCGATGACTGAGCTTGGCGCCCTTCGGGAAACCGGTTGTGCCGGAGGTGTACTGGAGTTGCGCCGGCGAATCAGGAGCTACCTGCGGAAGTGATCGAGAGTGGATGTCGATCGCGCGGACCTGCTCGAGCCAGTCGGCGAAGGCGATGTGCTCGCGGACGGCGGGGACGTCGGACAGGACATCGGTGAGCAGTGCGCGCATGTCGGTGCCGCGGAATTCGTCGGCAAACGCGATACCCACAGAACCGGACTGTTCGAGCACGTATTTCAGTTCGGCTCCACGCAAACTCGGATTTGCGGTGACCAGGACCAGGCCGGCCATTGCTGCGCCGTGCTGTAGGACGACCCATTCCGCCAGGTTGGGCGACCAGACCGTGATGTGGTCTCCCGGCTCGAATCGTTCGAGAAGCCAGTGCGCTGCTCGTTCGGCATCCTCGAGCAGGTCCCGGTAAGTCCATTGCCGATTGGGTTCGTCGGGAGAGACCGAGATGAGTGCCACTCGGTCGGGAACCGCTGAGGCGACGGCACGGAGCAGGTCGCCGATGCTGATGTCCAGGATGGGCGCGTCGGTGTCCGCTGGCCAGTACGACGAGTCCAACGTGGGGGAGATTTCGTTATCCGCAGTCATGAGCTCTACCTCTTGCTGTGCGAGGGATCCGAGGAGTCTCGGCCGGATGTTTCGGCCACAATTTCACAGACCGTCCTGACTGTCAATAAGACCGTCGGGCGGTAACGATACAGTTCTGGCATGGCTACAGGGACGCGCAAAGCGCAGCGCGAGCGAACGCGAGAGAACTTGCTCGATGCGGCGATGATGTGCCTTGTCGAGTACGGCTACGCGGGCACGACGACACAGCGCGTCCAGGAGCGAGTCGGGGTGTCTCGTGGTGCCCTTCTGCATCATTTCGGTTCGAAGGCAGAGCTGTTCGTCGCTGCCATCCACCACATCGCCGACAAGCGGCTCGAGAGCATTCGCGACCTCGCTGTGGAAGTCGACGATCAACCGGACGCGCTGCGGCGAGTCATCCAGGCGATTGCTCACTCGCAGACCGGTCCGCCGTTCCAGGCTGCAATGGAGCTGTGGACCGCTGCCCGCACCGATCCCGAGTTGCTCGAGGCCCTGCGCCCTGCGGAGCGCAAGCTCGGCAGGGCGATGCGAGATATCTTCTACAAGGCTGCTGATTTCGACGATCCGGAGACTGCCCGTATCACGTTCGAGTCGCTGGTTGCGATGATGCGCGGCCTGGAGATGACGAGGATCATGCGCCGAGACGAGACGCTGGCCGACGAGGTCATCGATCTCTGGATCGAGAAGATGATCACCCCCGTCCAGTTCTGACCGGGTCTCGGTGTGTGCTCATCGGGTGAAGGTCCGTTCGTGCAAGCGGCGCATGCCCGCTAGCCACCGGTCGGTGTCGGCCGCTCGCGCCGCGTAGTAGCCGGCGACCTCGGGGTGCGGGAGGATGAGGAACTGTCCGTCGTCCATTGCCGCGACGATCGTGTCGGCGACGTCGGCGGGTTCGAGTGCGTCGTCATGGCTGAGCAGTTCCTGAACGGCCCCGGACGAGCGAAGCATCCGGGTGTTGACCCCTTGCGGGCAGACGACCTGCACACGGACACCGCGGTTTCCGTGCTCGATGGACAGCCACTCGGCGAAGGCCACCGTGGCGTGCTTGGTGACCGAATAAGGGGCGTTGCCGATCATCGTCAGCAACCCCGCGGCGCTGGCGGTAACGACGAAGTGCCCCGACCCGCGTTCGAGCCAGTGCGGGACCAATGCCCGCGAGGCGCGGACATGAGCCATCAGGTTGACGTCGATCGCCTTCTCCCAGGTGCGATCATCGACGTGTTCGCCTGCACCGGAGTCGATCCCGGCGTTACCGAAGAAGACATCGATCCCGCCGAGTGCTTCGATCGCGGTCTCGACGAGCTGGGTGGCGCCGTTCTCGGTGGCGAGGTCGGCCGGCAGTGCGATGCCCCCGACCTCACGGGCGACGGCGACGGCGGCGTCGGCGTCGATGTCGTTGACGACCACACGTGCTCCGTCGGCTGCCGCGCGCACTGCCAGGGCACGGCCGATTCCATTGCCGCCGCCGGTGACGACGACACCCTTGTCGTGAAGGCTCATGATCACGCTCCCGCAAACGTCAGAGTCAACCCGCCGTCGACAACAACGGTCTGGCCGGTCATCCAGGCGGATTCACTCGACGCGAGGAAGGCGGCGGCGCCTCCGATGTCGTCGGGAACGCCCAGCCGCTGCATCGGGTAGGCCGCCGACACCTGCTCTTCCCGTCCCTCGTAGAGGGCGGCGGCGAAGCGGGTCTTGACCACGGCAGGGGCGATGGCGTTGACCCGGATTCTCGGGGCGAGCTCGACTGCGAGCTGCATCGTCATGTGGCTGAGCATCGCCTTGCTGGCCCCGTAGAGGCCGATGCCGGACTCAGGACGCAGCGCCGAGGTACTGCTGATGTTGACGATCGACCCGCCGCGTTCACCCATGCCGGCGGCGACGACCTTCTGCGTCCACGACAGTGTGGCCAGGCAGTTGACCTCGATCACCTTGCGTGCGGCATCGAGGTCGAGTTCGATCATCGGCCCGTACACGGGGTTGATTCCGGTGTTGTTGACCAGGAGGTCCACGGGACCGAAAGCAGCGGTGACCTTTTCGATCGTCTCGTCCTGATGGGCCGGGTCGCTGCTGTTGCCCGCGACGTAGATGGCGCGTTCGGGACCACCGAGCTCGTCGGCCGCGGCGCGGAGGTCGTCTTCCTTGCGGGCGGTCAGGCAGACGCGGGCGCCGCTGTCGACGAGGTGTTGCGCGATGCCGAGGCCGATGCCGCGGCTGGCGCCGGTGACGATGGCGACGGTTCCGTTCAGAGATAGCATTGTGTCTCTCCCGGTTGTTGTCAGATGTGATGTCGGGCAATCGGACTCGTGTGTTTGTCTCGGAAACGCCGCTCGGGCGGAGAGAAGTCCTCCGCCCGAGCGGGACGTGCATGGTGCAGTGGGGTTCAGGACTTGTTCTCGGCTACCCGAGGCTCGCGATGTCAGCCTCGTCGGGCAGGTCGCCGCCGCCGTCGGGAATGAACCGGCCCTGGTCGCGCCACTTGACCGCGGCGTCGAAGCCGTGTTTCTGAGCGAAGTCGACGAACCAGCGACCTTCGGGGGAATGTCGGGTGATGCCGTCGAAGAGGGTGGCGATAGTCTGGGTGCTCTGCAGGCCCATGTTGTCGTACGCCTGGTTGATCATCATCTTCTGCATGACGAGCTGATTGATCGGCACGCCGACGATGCGGTCGGCAAGCTCCTCGACCGTGGCGTCGAGCTGGTCGTCGGGAACGGTATCGATCGCCAGCCCCCATTCGAGCGCCTTCTTGCCGTCGATGGTGTCGCCGGTCAGCAGCATCCGCTTGGCGCGGGTGGCGCCGAGGCGGTACACCCACATCGCGGTGGTGGGACAGCCCCAGATCCGGGCGGGCATGTATCCGATCTTGGCGTCGTCGGCCATCACGAGCAGGTCGCAGGAGAGGGCGATGTCGCTACCACCTGCTACGGCGTAGCCGCGGATCTTGGCGATGGTCGGTTTCGCTGAGGTCCACAGGGAGAAGAAGTTGTCCGTGTTGGCCTTCATCATCTTGAAGTCCTTGATCGGATCCCAGACCGGAGGTTGGAGGTCCTCTCCGCCTTCGGCGTAGAGCTTGAGATCGTAACCAGCGCTGAACGCGCGCCCGGCGCCCTGCACAATGATGACCCGCACCGAGTCGTCGTCATTCGCTTCTTCGACCGCTCCACGGATCTCGCGGCCCATTTCCGCAGTCAGTGCATTGAGCCGCTCGGGCCGGTTGAGGGTGATGTAGGCACGGTGGTCCCGCACCTCGTACGCAATGGTGTTCGTGCTCAAAGCCATGGGGAGCCTTCTTTCCAGTGCCGACGACGCGGCCGGCCGGCAATCTCGTACAACGAGGATTTCACAGTCCGTCCGGACTGTCAATTAAGTGCCCCGGGGGTACTGGATAATCTCGGCCGGGCAGGACCTGCTCGGCGGTGGTCTCCCAGCGCTGGTCAGATCCTGTCGCGGCGTATCACTCCCGCGTGAAAGGCGGCGTATCGCCGCCGGGTCGGGATCGAGAGTGTGTTCGCGGACCTGAAGCAGAACCGCCTGCATGCGCATCGACCTCGGCGTTGGTTCCAATGGGTGAACAGCGCGCAGGAAGGGGTGAACACCCTGGGCGGGAATGTTCACTTCTGGCGGTTCGTGCTGGACTGCATGAGGATTGGACCTTGCGACCGGTCGGCGATCACACTTCTCGGAGGCCCTGATCACACGGCGGTGGACCCGATATGGCGTCGGACCTCACGACTTGTCGGTCGAGCCGGCCGGAAGCCGGACGACACCTCGCAGGTAGGCGGCGAGGATGGACTCCAAGGGAGTGGCCACGCGGATGACCGTTCTCGTGAAGACGAGGGAATCCGTGAGCGAGATCAACTCCTCGATCCGTTCGTCGGAATTGGAAAGGCCCGCGCCCGTGAGGAGGGACGAGGTCACCTCTCGGGTGATCGCGTGGACTTCGGACTGTGTCGTCAGTTTCCGCTGCAGCAAGGGGGCGTCATCGAGTTCGAGGATGAGTGCGTAGCGGGCCTTCATGTCGTCCCGGCGTTCCGCGAGTCTCTCGACGAGCGCGGCGATGATGCCGGCAAGTTCGGCGATGCTCAGGCAGCGTTCGCCCTGAGGCGATGCGCTCAGCACGTCTGCGGCACGTTCGGCATCCGCAATCGCGCGTTCGCCAAGTGTGTCGACTACGAGTTCGAGTAGTGCGAGGCGGGTTCGCGCGTGGTGGGACGTCGATCCCTGCGGGATTCCGGCCTCCTGATCGACCGCCCGATGCGTGAGCGCGCGAAGGCCATCGCGGGAAATAATGCGAATGGCGCTGTTCGCGACCAGCTCTCGGCGTTCATCGCCACCGGACACTCGTGTGGACACATTTCCCATGCTACAGGTGTAGCCTAAAATCCAGTGACGCTACAGATGTAGCGGAGCTGTGGTCGGGGAGGGGCTGGAATCGGTGGATCTACCCCGTTCTCGTCGAGCGGCACGAAGAGATGGTCCGGAAGGGGAGGGCGCCCGATGATGATCGATTTCGTTCCCGACGAGACCTTGTATCCGTTCGAGTCGCGATGGTTCGACTCTTCTGCGGGTCGGGTTCACTACGTCGATGAGGGATTCGGACCGCCGATTCTGTTCTGCCACGGTTCACCGACGTGGAGTTTCCTCTACCGCCACATCGTGGCGGGTCTGCGTGACCGGTATCGGTGCATCGCGGTGGACCATCTGGGCTTCGGGCTGTCCGAACGGCCGGAGAGTTTCGACTACAGGATCGCCGAGCACTCGACGGTGCTGGGCGAACTGATCGACCACCTGCAATTGGATGGCTTCGTCGTGATGGGGCACGACTGGGGCGGGCCTATCGGACTGAGCGCGGCGGCCGAACGGGCAGGCCGAGTCAGAGGGATCGTGCTGGGCAACACGGTGTTCTGGCCGATCGAGCCGCTGGCCAATCGGGCATTCAGCGCAATCATGAGCAGCGGTCCTATGCAAAGACGCATACTCGGGCAGAACCTGCTGGTGGAGCGATTTCTGCTCGGGGAACTGGGCGGCACGCTCACCGAGGCGGAGGCCGACCACTACCGCCAGGTGCAACCGACGGAGAGATCGCGGCGCGGGCTTGCGGTCATGCCCAGGGAAATTCGCGCCGCCCGCCCGCTGTTGGACCGCCTCGCCCGGGACGTACCTGCTCTGCTGGGGCACAAGCCGGCGCTGGCAGTATGGGGGATGCGGGACATCGTTTTTCGTCCGGGAACGTGTATCCCGCGGATACGTGCGGCATTTGCCGATCTCGACGTCGTCGAGCTGCCCCGTGCTGGGCACTTCGTCCAGGAGTACGCGCCGGACGAGATCGTCTCGGCCATCGCCCGTCGGTTTCCATGAGAGGACGGACTGAGGGATGGAGGATGGTGGAAGGGTGTTCACCAATGGCGGTCCGCTCAAGGCTGCACCGGGACCGGAATGGTTGACCGGTTGGCAATCACACCTCGCGGTAGCTCGAAATCACACCCGGCAGGCTTCGAATTTCGTGCAGTAGGCGAGGCTGCGTCCAGGCTTACAGTTCGTGAATGGGGTGTCGCCGACGTCGTCGAGGAGAGTGCACCTGCCCTGATGTTCCGGCTGCAGTGCCCAAGGAGCGACCGAACCGATGGTGATGCCGATGGCGGCATACAGGACTGAGGTACAGCTCGCGCTAG
>NZ_BCXI01000014.1 GCF_001895025.1 Rhodococcus zopfii NBRC 100606 = JCM 9919 | reverse complement strand
TGCTTCACCGATCGGATTCTCGGATACGGCGGTGATCCTGTTTCCCTCGATGAGGACGTCGCCGTTCGACAGGTGATCCGAGATCCCGTCGAAAATTCGAACATTGCGGAACAGCAATCTGCGAGTTTCTTCGATGCCGGTCATGCAGCGAACGGTAACACCGGCCGGAATATTCGGCCAGACATTGTCGAACTTCCCAAACTGTGCATTCCGGGTGCCGATTCTCGATGCGTTATTCGGGTCTACGACGAGGATGGGCGCCGGTTGTGGCGGTAGTCGTGTGGGTCGTTCGTGCGGGACACGACATCTCGGGCGCAGATGGGCGCACGAGAGCGGATGTCGTCGGTGGAATCGTCTGGCGTGAGTGCATCTTGCCTGTATATGCGCATTTCCCGGACGTCGGTAGCGACGGAACCGATGGTTCGATGCGCGCCAACCGGAAGCGAAATGCGACAAAACTGCCCCTGTTTGGGGGCTCGCCGTACTATTGCGATCTTGAAGGATCCGGCTGCGCGACGGGGGTCTCCGCTGTCGGTGGAGAAAGACCGCTGAAACGTGCGCGCAGGAGGTACCGACCCTTAATCGAATCCCGTGCCGAGGGGCTCGTATCCCTTCTTTGCATTCCCCGAAATCCAAGTGGCAAATCCGCTCCATTCGCCGACAATTGCGGCGGACTGCATGGATTCGGCCGATCGGTTCATCGGGGTATTTCGATGTCTCGTTGTGAATGTTTCGCGAGCACCCTGCCCTTCCGCAACAGCCGGTGTTCGGCAGGAATTCAGGAATTCGTATTCTGTCCGTGGAACAGGAGGGCAATTGCCGGATGTACACCAGCGTGGAGCTTCGGGGAAGTAGAGGGTTCGAAGCGATCTCGTCGCGCGGCGGACGGAAACGCCTGTGGACACCGGACCCGGACACCTTCGAGTTCCGGATGGAGTCCGCAGACCTCGGGGCTATTTCGGTTGGCCGCATCCGCATTTCGCGACACCGGTGCCCGGCGGGAACAGTGGAGGATTCAGGCACGATCAATCTCCTGCTGATCAGATCCGGAAGCCGGCGCGTCACGATGGGTGACCGGATCCTGAAGGTCGAAGCGGGATGCATGGCAGCGCACGTCGGATGGTTCCGGTACTCGATCGACGACCTGTACGGATCCGATCTGCTGCTCTTCCGCATTCCCCGCGTCGTCCTTCGAGAGCGCGGCGTCGACCTGATCGGGGAAACGGTCACGTTCGGTCCACGCCGTCCGTCGTTGTCCACCCACGCCCTCGACGCACTGGGTCCCGGATCCTGAAGGAACGGGCCCAGGACGGGCTGTCGCCGATTCCGCAGGCCACGGTCGACGCACTGTTCGACCTCGTGGTCGGCCTGCACCACGAAGGTCGTGGATACGGAGGGACATCCGAAGAGCTGGGCGGCAGCGTCGTCGAGCAGGCCATGTTCCTGATCCGAGAGAACTACGCCGACCGCTCGTTGACCCCGTCCTGGCTCGCCGAGCGACTCGGGGTGTCGCTGCGCACGCTTCAGCGCGCCTTCACTGCGCAGGGCACCGGGGTGGCTTCAACGATCACCCAGGTCCGCGCCGAACATGCGTCCGAACTGCTCGCTAATCCCGTGCATCGGCGTACGACGGTTGCGGAGATCGCCGTGCTGTGCGGATTCGGCGCCCCCGGAGACCTGCGCCGCGCGCTGCGGAACACGTTCGACGTCGGTCCTTCGGATCTGCGCGCTCAGACCCCGGGCCTGCGTCACCGCATGACGGTGTGAGGCCGACGGAAGTCAGTCCGCCTGAGCGAACCTGGCGAGCTGCGCGCTGTGGTTGGACGCTTCGAGGCACTTGCCCTGGCGCATCACCTCGGTGACGAGGTGTCGCGCCGCCGGCCGCCACGGCAGCGCGTCGAACTGTTCCCTGCTGTCCGCCGCGGCCGTCCACCAGATGGTCGTCGTCGCGGGCTGGGTGCGGAACCGCAACCCGGGATAGCCGGTCTCGAGACCTCCGACGTCGGTGCCGGCGTCGCGTTCGAGCACGGCGGTGTCGACGGTGACGAACCCGCCGATCCGGCGCTGCCCCTCGGGGGTCGTCTCGACGAACACGCACGCCGTTTCGTACGTGCCCGCGTGCACGCTGCACAGGCGCTGGGTGGTGTCCGCCTCGGAGGTGAACGGCAGGCACACCACGGCCCAGTATTCGCGTTCACCCATCTTCGGGTTCGGCACCGACGACTGCACGTAGTCGCGCAGCCACTCGGTGACCGCCTCGAACTCCGGGTACGTCTCGAGTTCCCGGTACCGGGTGTCGCGCAGCGGAAGGTCGGCTGCGGCGGGTCGCATCTGTCCGGTCACTCGTCGGGATCCTCGTGCACGACGACACGGTACTCGATCCCAGGTCAGAACAGAACGCCCGGATTGAGGATCGCGTTCGGGTCGAGCGCGGCCTTGACTCGCCGCGTGAGGTCCATCACATCCGGTCCGACCTGATCGGGCAGCCACGCCTTCTTCAGCCGACCCACCCCGTGTTCGCCCGTGATGGTGCCGCCGAGACCGATCGCCAGATCCATGATCTGACCGAACGCGGCATGCGCCCGGGCCGTCATCTCCTCGTCGGCCGGATCGAACACGATCAGCGGGTGTGTGTTCCCGTCCCCGGCATGGGCGATCACCGCGACGGTCACCGCGTTCCGTTCGGCGATCTCCGCGATACCCCCGACCAGCGCCGGTAGCGCCGGCAACGGAACCCCGACGTCCTCGAGGAGGAGGCTTCCGGTGCGCTCGACCGCAGGGATGGCCATTCTCCGTGCCGCCGTGAATGCTTCGCCTTCCTCGGGATCATCGGTGTCGAATACCTCGCCGGCGCCGGCGTCGCGGCACGCCAGCACCATCGACGCGATCTCCTCGGCAGCGGCCGCGCCCGGGGCGTCGGACCGTGCGATGAGCATCGCCTCGGTCGTGCGGTCCAGTCCCATGTGCAGGGCATCCTCGACGGCATTGATGGATGCGCGGTCCATGAACTCCAGCATCGCCGGGCGCAGCTTCCCGGTGATCGCCAGGACCGCATCCGCGGCGGCCTGCACGGACGAGAACGTCGCCACCATCGTCGACGCCGGTGGCTGCGGCGGCAGCAGCCGCAGGGTCACCTCGGTGATGACGCCGAGCGTGCCCTCGCTCCCGACGAACAGTTTCGTCAGCGACAGCCCGGCGACGTCCTTCAAGCGCGGCCCGCCGAGCCGCACGACCGTGCCGTCGGCGAGCACCACCTCCAACCCGAGCACGTAGTCCGTGGTGACTCCGTACTTCACGCAACACAATCCGCCCGCGTTGGTGGCGGCATTGCCGCCGATCGTGCAGATCTCGAACGACGACGGGTCCGGCGGATACCACAGTCCGTGCTCCGCGGCGGCCTGCTTGACCTCCGCGTTGAGCAGTCCCGGCTGGGCGACGGCGGTGCGGGTCACCGGATCGACGGTGATCCCGCGCATCTTCTCGGTGCTCAGCACGATCCCGGCGGCGAGGCCACCGGCACCGCCCGACAGGCTCGTGCCTGCCCCGCGCGGCACGACCGGAACCCGGTGCTCGTTCGCCCACGCCAGGGTGGCGGACACGTCCGCGGTGGTGCGGGCCCGCACCACCGCGAGCGGCACGGACGCATCCGGGTCCAGGGCTCGGTCCTGGCGGTACCCGGCAAGGATGTCGGGGTCGGTGAGCAGTGCCCCCTCCGGCAAGAGTCGAGCCAGCACCTCCAGGTCGGCCGTGTCCTGCGTGCCGCTCGCGCTCACGGCGCCGGGCTCAGGTAGCGGGCCCGCAACTTGTGCTTGACGAGTTTGCCGGTGGGGGTGCGGGGCAGATCGTCCGAGAAGTCGATGCTGCGCGGCGCCTTGAACCGCGAGACCCGTTCCCGCACGTAGTCGAGCAGTTCCTGCTCGACCTCCGGGCTCGGCTCGACACCGTCGGCGAGCTGGACCACGGCCTTGACCTCCTCGCCCATCTCGTCGTTCGGCACGCCGACCACCGCGACGTCGTACACCTTCGGATGCAGGGTGAGCACATTCTCCGATTCCTGCGGGTAGATGTTGACGCCGCCGGAGATGATCGTGAACGCGGCGCGGTCGGTCAGGTACAAGAACCGATCCTCGTCGAGATAGCCGATGTCGCCGCTCGTCGTCCACGTCGGATGAGCGGGATGCGTTGCCTCCTCGGTCTTCTGCGGATCGTTGTGGTACTCGAACGGCCGTTCGTCGCGTTCCCACCACACGGTGCCGGTCGCGCCGATCGGCAGCTCCTCGCCCGTGTCGTCGCAGATGCGCACGCGCCCCATGGCACCGTCGCGACCCACCGAACCGGGGTGGGCGAGGGCCTGGGCGGAGTCGATGAACGTGGCGCCGGAGCCCTCCGTCGACGCGTAGTACTCGTTGATGACCGGGCCCCACCACTCGATCATCGCGCGCTTGATCTCCGGCGGGCACGGGGCCGCAGCGTGGATCGCGACCTTCATGCTGGACACGTCGTACTTCGCGCGAACGTCCTCGGGGAGTTTCAGCATCCGCACGAACATCGTCGGCACCCACTGGCTCGCGGTCACCCGGTACCGGTCGATCAGGGCCAGCGCTTCCTCCGCGTCGAACCGGTCCATGAGGATGACGGTGCCGCCGACGGACTGGATTGTCCCGCAGAAACGCAGCGGCGCAGCGTGATACAGCGGCGCCGGGCACAGGTAGACGGTGTCGGCGTCGAATCCGTACATCGGCGCGAAGACGGCCGTGTAGGTATCGGGGATGTCCTGGACCTGTCCTTCGGGCAGCTTCGGCTCGATGCCCTTGGGCCGGCCGGTGGTCCCGGACGAATACAGCATGTCCTGACCGCGCGGCTGATCGTCGAGCGGTGTGGTGTCGAACCGGTCGAGGGCCTGAGCGTAGTCGTCGAAACCGGGAAGTTCGCTGCCGAACACGACGCGGTGGGTCACGCCCGGGTACGCGTCCGGCGCGAGGTCGATCGCCTCCGCGGCACCGGCGGAGGCGATCAGCACCTTCGCGCCACAGTCGTTCACGACGTACGCGGCCTCGGCGGCGGTCAGATGCCAGTTCACGACGGTGATGTAGAGGCCGGTCCGCAGGGCCGCCCAATACACCTCCATCACCCGCAGGTCGTTGTTCGAGATCAGCGCGATGTGGTCACCCCGTTCGAGACCGAGGCTGCGGAGGTACTTCGCGAATCGCAGCGAGTTCTCGTCGAGCTGCCGGTAGGTCAGCGACTCTCCGGTCGCGGGCCGCACGATGGCAGGCTTGTCGGGGCTGACGGATACGAAATTCCCGGGGTACATGCCCATGGTCTACCACACGATGTGGCCTGCGCCACACCCGAGTGGAGTCGTGGTGCCGCGAGAGTCCCACCGCGCATGACGGTCGCGCGTAGGCTCGCCGACACACGGCAGGCCGGAGCGGGAGGAACGAAATGGCGCTCAGTGTCGATCAGGACCGACTGTACTTCGAGTTCCCCGAGGTTCACGCCGAAGCCGAACTGTCCGTGGCGTTCCACCGCACGGTACGTGTCCCGGACGACGGCACCACCTATCCGCTGCCCCCGAGCCTGGGACGATTCCCGCTGCGCGTCGTCGACGACATGGTGGTGTTGCCGATGTGGCAGTCGGAGGCGTGCTGGATCAAGTTCGACGGCCGCTACCCGTTCCTCGTCAAGGTCGGCGTCGGCGAGGTCGACGCGGTGACCGGCGGAAAGTGGTCCGAGGCGCCGGATTTCGAACGGGAGGACTACTTCGAGGTGCCGGAACAGCCGTGGCTCGACGGATTCCACGTCGCCGCGGGGAAGGTCCGGCAGTTCGTGGCGGCACCGCTCGGTGCCGGATACACGGTCGAGGAACAACTCGCCGGCGGGGTCGCGATCGGCGGAGTGCGGATCGTTGCGTACCCGATCCGGGGACCGATCTGGGAGGAGCGCAAGAAGTTCGACGCGCAGCGGCCGATGCGGGCCTTCGGCGCCCCCGAGCCGTCGTCGTCGATGGGGTTCGGTGCCGGAGGGGCGATCGAGCAGGGCGTCGCGACGCCCGTCGAGGAACACGATGCGTGGGACCTCGACCACCATTCGGCGGTTCGGATCGAGCTGGTCAACAGCGACCGGTGGGAAGCACTCACCGGCGCGAAGCCGCCGACCGAACCCGTTACCGCACAGGAATACACCATGCGTGGATACCCGTGGTTCGAGCTCTACGAGGAAACCCCGGCCCGTCAGGGATCCGACGAGTTCGCCGGGGTCGAAACCGTGTCCGAGGTGCGCGCCCGGCGCGGTGAATCCCCGCTGCCCGGCAACGAGCACATCGAGCCGGCGGAACCGATCCGGATCCGCCGCGACCGCCGAACCCGCGACCGCCGCGGATAGACCCGCTACCCTCGTACGACATGGGCGTCACCCAGAGAGTCGACCCCGAACCGCTCGTCGCGGAGCTGCTGGTCCGCGGTCGCGCGGCCGTCGCATTCGATCACGACGACCGCGTCGACGCGCTGCCCGCACGCGTCGTTGCCGAAGGCGAGAGTTTGCGGATAGGACTCCACCCGGAATCCCTCCCGGCGGATGCCGCGTTCGATCGGGTCGCGCTGATCCTCGACGACGGATCGTTCTGGTTCGAGCTGCGCGCGGTGAACCTGCGCGGCCGGATGGTGCGGACCGCCGACGTCACCACGGACGGCCTCGCCTGGTTCGACTTCGAACTGCACCGCGCCACCGGGTGGGACTACAGCACGCTGCACGAGGAGTCGTCGTGACCCCGGAAGATCCCGTCGCCGCCGCATTCTTCGAGCATTCGCTCGTTGCGCGGGTCGCGACCCGGTCGCCTAAGGGGCGGCCCGCCATGACACCCCTGTGGTTTCTCCACGACCGCGGGCGGCTGTTCCTGGCCACCGGACGGGACACCGTCGCGGCCCGCAACGCCGCGGCGAATCCGGATGTCGTCGTGCTGCTCGATGCGGAGGGCAAGGGGCGTTCGGATCACATCCTGCGGGTGCGGGGTCGCGCGACGGTGCACGCGGGCACCCCGTCGCTGCGGGTCCTGGCGTTGCTCGGCCGGCGGTACTACCTCGGCGGCTGGCGCTCGGAGCTCGGGCACCTGCGTCTGTGGCGGCTGCGGACGCGCTACTACGGGCAGACGGCGGGTGCGGTGCTCGAGATCGAACCGCTGAGCGCGGAGTTGCTGCCCCGGCCCTGACAGCCCGAAAGGTCACCCCGGCGAATCTATGCGGGCGGACCGGCGTTCGCGGCCGCGACGTGCCGCAACCACTCGGCGAGTGCTTGGAAGCGCTGTCGATCACGGTGATGGAACACGACTGTGTCCGGGTCGCCGGGAGCCGCGACCCCACCGGCGTTCGCCGCGGTCACCACGCGGATCAGTCCGGCGGTACGGGGCATCGCGGGGCGGAACTGCACATCGGTGACATCACTCAGCCGGATTCGCCGCGGCGTCGGCGACAGCTCGCCCAACGTCCGCGCGACGACTCCTTCGCGCAGGATCCACAGGCGGTCGTCCTGAACGACGATCTGCCCTGCGTAACCGTGGTAGCGATGCAGAATCGCCACCGGATCTGGGGGTGTGCGCGCCGCGGCGGTGCCGAGCCTCGGGACCGTCACCGGGGGGCCGTCGAGCACGACGTCCCCGATCGCCTCGACCGGGGCGACGGATACGGTCACCTCTGCAGACGCCGCGGAGCCTGCGACAGCGCCGCGCGCGGCAGTGACCAGATCGCGTTCGGCCAGGCGCATCACGATCGGCAGCAGGTGGGCGCTCGACCGCCGACCGAGCTGCCCACACCGACGGCCGTCGACCCGGACCTCGACGGCATCGTCCGGCGCGGGGTGCAGGGTGACCATCAGCGCGTACTTGCCGGGCACCTCGACGTAACGGCCGAGGACATCGAGGTGCTCGTTCTCGCCGGTGACCTGAAGGGTGCGGCCCGCAGGCAGCAGCGTGTACTCGGCGTCGGGTGGATCGTTGTACGGGGCGAGCCGAGCCGGGGCCGCCAGCGCGATCGATACGCGGGCGATGATCCGGCCGTCGCGCGCGGGATCGCGGTTGTAGGCACCGGCGTCGGCGGCCCAGATCCGCGCGGGGACCGTCGGGAGGGACCCGCCGTCGACGACTCGTTGCAGCGCAGCCGAATACCGGATGGCGTCACCGTCGGCGAGGACGCCGACGGTGAGTCCGTCGGCCCGCACGCTCACCGCGTGCGGTTCGGGGATCAGCGCGACGGTCCGCTGGATCCGGGCACCTGTGGGAGAGAATGCCGGGCCGAGAACCCGGATGATGTTGTCGGTCCAGGCGAACTCGGCTTCGACCTCGGTGTCGATGCGGTCCGGTCGGCAGCCCCACAGCGGATAGTCGGTCGGCGGCACGGTCATCCGAACTCGACGCCCTGTGCGAGGGGCAGTTCGTCGGAGTAGTTGATCGTGTTGGTGGCGCGGCGCATGTATGCCTTCCAGGAGTCGGACCCTGACTCGCGGCCGCCGCCGGTCTCCTTCTCGCCGCCGAACGCGCCGCCGATCTCGGCGCCCGAGGTGCCGATGTTGACATTCGCGATACCGCAATCGGACGAGGCCAGGAAGCGTTCGGCCTCTCGGGAATCGGTGGTGAAGATCGACGACGCCAAGCCCTGCGGCACCGCGTTGTGCAGGGCGATCGCCTCGTCGAAGTCGTCGTAGGTCAGCACGTACAGGATCGGCGCGAACGTCTCCTCCCGAACCACCTCCGTCTGTGCGGGCATGCGGACCAGCGCGGGGGAGACGTAGAACGACTCGCCCGGGCCGTCCACGCGTTCGCCGCCGGTGACGCGCACACCGCCGTCGAGCTCGGCGCGTTCCAGCGCCTTGCGCATCGCCTCGTGTGCGCGACCGGAGATCAACGGGCCCACCAGGACTCCCTCGTCGAACGGGTCGCCGACCCGCAGACCCGAGTAGGCAGCCGCGATGCGGCGGACCAGTTCGTCCGCGACGGACCGGTGCACGATGAGGCGGCGCAGCGTCGTGCAGCGTTGCCCGGCGGTGCCGGCGGCGGCGAACACGACGGCCCGCACCGTCAGATCCAGGTCGGCCGACGGAGCGACGATCGCGCCGTTGTTTCCGCCGAGTTCGAGCAGGACCCGGCCGAAACGCGCCGCGACCCGCGGGCCGACGATGCGGCCCATGCGCACCGACCCGGTCGCGCTGACCAGCGCGATCCGAGGGTCGTCGACGAGAGCTTCGCCGACCGCGGCGTCCCCGAGAAGCACGTGGTGCAGTGCATCCGGTGCGCCCACGTCGGCGGCCGCGCGGCGCAGGAGTGCGTCGCAGGCCAGCGCCGTCAACGGAGTCGTTTCCGACGGCTTCCACACCACGGGGTCCCCGCACACCAGCGCGATCGCGGTGTTCCACGACCACACGGCGACCGGAAAGTTGAATGCGGAGATCACGCCGACGACGCCGAGGGGATGCCAGGTTTCCATCAGCCGGTGCCCGGCGCGCTCCGACGGCATCGTGCGGCCGTAGAGCTGACGCGACAGACCGACCGCGAAGTCGCAGACGTCGATCATCTCCTGCACTTCGCCGAGCGCCTCGGAGGTGATCTTGCCGGCCTCGAGGGTGACGAGCTCGGCCAGATCGGCCTTGTGCTGGGTGAGGAGCTCCGAGAGCCGGCGCACGAGCCGGCCCCGTGCCGGTGCCGGCACCGCGCGCCACATGGTGAAGGCATCGGCGGCCGCGGAGACGGCGATGTCGAGGTCGGTGGCGGTGTGGGGGTGGAGACGAGCGAGCTCGGTGCCGTCGATCGGTGTGGTGACGACGAGCGAGCCGTCGTGGGCAGGCGGTGGGGCTCCGCAGCGCTGCAGCGCCTGCGAGGCGCGGTCGGCGAGGTGCGCGCTCGGCTGCGGTGCGCTCGGATGCGGTGCACGTGTGTTCACGGGTGCTGTCCTTCCGTGCTCGGATAACCTGCGCTGGTGCCGGAATCCTCGAGAGAATCCCTGGACGAGATCGATCGGTTGTTGTTGCGCGAGCTCGTCGCGGACGGCCGGGCCACGCTGTCGGCGCTGGCGGACAAGGCGGGTCTGTCGATTTCGGCAGTGCAGTCGAGAGTGCGCAGGCTCGAAGCGCGAGAAGTGATCCGCGGATACTCGGCGGCGGTCGACCCCGAGGCGCTCGGGCTCATGCTGTCGGCGTTCGTGGCGATCACCCCTCTCGATCCCTCGCAGCCGGACGACGCTCCTGCCCGGTTGCGGCACATCGACGCCATCGAATCCTGTCACTCGGTGGCCGGCGACGAGAGCTACATCCTGCTCGTGCGTGTCGGTTCGCCGCGGGAACTCGAACATCTGCTGCAGCAGATCCGCGCGACCGCGAACGTCGCAACCCGCAGTACCGTCATTCTCCAAACATTTTACGATCGGTAGGCTCTTCTCGAAGATATTCTCCGGTTGTAAGGTGCTGACGGAGTAAAGATTCTGGCGTAGCCTCTGGGCATGAGCACTGCAGTCCGAAACCCGGGCGGTGCCGAAAACCTGCCGCCGAACCGGGTACACGACACCCTGCGCCGCCACATCCTGGCCGACGGGTTCGATTTCGTCCTCGACCTCGACAGGTCAGCGGGGCTGCGCCTGGTCGACCAGCGCGACGGCGCCACCTACCTCGACATGTTCGGGTTCTTCGCGTCCTCCGCCCTGGGCATGAACCATCCCGACCTCGTCGGCGACGGCGCGTTCCTCGACGAGCTCGCCGCGGTGGCCGTCAACAAGCCCAGCAACTCCGACATCTACACCGTGCCGATGGCCCGGTTCGTCGACACGTTCGCACGGATCCTCGGCGACCCGGCGCTGCCGCACCTGTTCTTCGTCGACGGCGGTGCGGTCGCCGTCGAGAACGCGCTCAAGGCGGCGTTCGACCGGTCGAGCAGGCTCAACGAATCCCGCGGCCGCGACCCGCGGCTCGGCAGCAAGGTGCTGCATCTGACCGAGGCGTTCCACGGCCGTACCGGGTACACGATGTCGCTGACCAACACCGACCCCGTCAAGACCGACCGCTACCCGAAATTCGACTGGCCGCGCATCGACGCGCCCTATCTGAGCGACGGGCGGGACGTCGCTGCCGCCGAATCCCGGGCACTCGCGCAGGCCCGCCGCGCCTTCGCCGAGAACCCGCACGACATCGCGTGTTTCATCGCCGAACCGATCCAGGGCGAGGGCGGGGACCATCACTTCCGCCCCGAGTTCTTCCAGGCCATGGCGGAACTGTGTCACGACAACGATGCGCTGCTGATCTTCGACGAGGTGCAGACCGGTGTCGGAATGACCGGCACCATGTGGGCGTACGAGCAGATGGGTGTCGTCCCGGACATCGTGGTGTTCGGCAAGAAGACACAGGTGTGCGGCATCATGGCCGGTCGTCGCCTCGACGAGCTCGCGGACAACGTCTTCACCGTCAGCTCACGCCTGAACTCCACGTGGGGTGGCAATCTCACGGACATGGTGCGGGCCCGCCGCATCTTCGAAGTGATCGAACGGGACCGGCTCGTCGATCGGGCCCGGCTCACCGGCGCGCACCTGTTGTCGGCGCTGCGGCAACTCGCCGACCGGCATCCACAGATCACCGATGTACGCGGACGCGGCCTGATGTGCGCGATCGATCTGCCGTCCCCCGACGAACGCAACGCCGTCCTGACGCGCCTGTTCACCGACGAGCACGTCCTCATGATCGGAACCGGTTCGCGCGGAATCCGTTTCCGGCCACCGCTGGTCGTCACCACCGCCGAGCTCGACGATGCGGTCGGCGCGCTGGACCGGGTGCTGTCCCGCAGGTGAACACGGCATCGCCCGTCACGTGGCGTTCGCCTCGAGATGCTCGAGGACTGCGAGGACCCGACGGTGGTCCTCCGGCTCCGGATGAAGACCGAGCTTGAGGAAGATCGATCGGATGTGCGCCTCCACGGTGCGTTCCCCGAGGAACAGCGTGGCGCCGATCGCGCGGTTGGAGCGACCCTCGGCCATGAGCGCGAGCACCTCACGTTCGCGAGTCGACAAGTCGTCGATCGGCCGCTTGCCGGGGTGCGGGCGGGACACCATCCGGCTCACCACGCTCGGGTCGATCGCCGACCCGCCGTCGGCAACCCGGTGCAGGGTGTCGATGAACTCGTCGATGTCGGCGACCCGGTCCTTGAGCAGGTAGCCCAGCCCACCGGCCCCGTTCGTCAACAGATCCATCACGTATTCGGATTCGACGTACTGCGACAACAACAGCACCGACGTCTCGGGGAACTCGGAGCGGATGGTTCGCGCCGCCTCGATGCCCTCGACCGTGTGCGTCGGCGGCATCCGGATGTCGACAACCGCGATGTCGGGACGGGTCTGCGCGACGAGCGTGAGCAGCTCGGACGCATCGCCGGCCTCACCGACCACCTCGAGGCCCTCGTCGCCGAGCAGGCTGCGGATGCCCTCCCTCAGGAGCACCGAGTCGTCGGCGAGGACCACCCGCAGCGGACACGACCGGTGCCCGCGGGACCCGGAACGCCGCAGCTCCGCGCGGTTGGGTTCGCGCCACAGCTGGGTTCGTGCGCTTTCGCTGCTGTCGGTCTGTGTCGCCGCTCGCGCCGCGTCGGCGAAGGCGCGGCACGACGGGTACCGATCGGCCCGATTCTTCGCGAGTACGCGCGCGACGACCGCGTCGAGTGCGACCGGAACGTCGGGACGAACCTCGCTGGGGTGCGGGATCGGGCTCCGGGCGTGTCCGTGCCACAGCTGCGGCAGCGTCTCACCGGGATACGGGGGCCGGCCGGTGAGCAGGTGGTAGAACGTGCACCCCAGCGAATACTGGTCCGCTCGGTGGTCGAGGACGACCGCGGTGTCGAACTGTTCCGGCGCGGCGTTCTGCAGGCTCGCCGCAAACATTCCCGTGCGCGTCAGCCGTCCCGTCTCGTCGAGCGCCTTCGCGATACCGAAATCGGTGAGCAGCACCCGCTCCGGCTCGTCCTCGGCGATCGGGTCGGCGATGAGGATGTTCGCCGGCTTCACATCGCGATGCAGCACACCTGCCCGATGCGCGAAATCGAGAGCCTTCGCCGTTTCGGAGACGATGTGCACGGCCCGCTCCACCGGGACCGGTCCGGCCGCGATCAGGTCGGCGGCCGTGACACCGGGGACGTACTGCATCGTGATCCACAAGCGCCCGTGCTCGCGACCGCGATCGTAGATCTGCACGATGTTGTGGTGCTCGAGTCGCGTGACGTGCGCTGCCTCCCGATCGAACCGCGACGCGACGTACTCGTCCGAGGTCAGCCCCGGATGCAGCACTTTCAACGCGACCTTGCGCGGCAGATGCGGATGCACGGCGAGATATACGCGGCCCATACCGCCGATACCGAGCAGGCGCTCGATCGTGTATCCCGCGAAGACCGTGCTCGGACCGAGTTCGTCGTGTTCGTCCACTGCCCGTACTCCCTGACGAGGACCCAGAATCCATTCAACGCCATCCGGTCCGGCAGCGGAACCGGCATGCGTCCGATCAGGTGGTCGGGACGGTGCCGAGCGGCAGGGTCACCGCGATGGTCGTGCCCCGATCCGCTGGGCTGTGCAGCACCAGATATCCGCCGAGCGCGGCCGCACGATCGGCCAACCCGTCGAGTCCGCTGCCCGCGGTCGGTTTCGCTCCGCCGCAACCGTCGTCACGGACCGTCAGGGTCATCTGCTCGTCGTCCCGTTCCAGTTCGATGTCGACCACCGACGCACCCGAATGCTTCGCCGCATTCGTGACTGCCTCGGCGGTGATCAGATACACGGCCAACTCGATCGCGGCCGGCAGCCGTGTACCTATCCGATCCTCGATGCGGACGGGGAGCGGCGCCCGCTCGGCGAGCGATTTCAGCGCCACCACCAGCCCCCGCTCGGTCAGTACCGGCGGATACACGCCGCGGGCCAGCTCCCGCAGCTCGACCAGGGCATTGTCGAGCTCGGCGACCCCGTCACCGAGCAACTTGCGCAGATCCATCTCGTCGTCGGCGCGCTGCGCGCGGCGCAACAGCAACGACGCCGCAACCAGGCGCTGCTGCGAGCCGTCGTGCAGGTCGCGTTCGAGACGTCTCCGTTGCATGTCGCCTGCCGCCACGATCCTCTCCCGCGACCGCCGCACCTCCTCGAGCTGTTCGCGCAGCGAGTCCCGGAGTCGCTCGTGATCCAGCGCGACGATCGTGGCGCTGCGCACGGCCGCGAGCAGTTCCGGTTGAGCCTCCAACGTCGCGTCGTAGACGATCGCACCGACGGGCCGGCCCTCGCGCTCGACGATCGTTGCTGCCCGCGACCGGGAATGGCGAGGCAGCTCACGTGGGATTCCGTCCGCGTCCAGATAGCACCCGTCCTCGGGGGAATACGTCCACAGCACCAGGCTGGGATCGCGCACCGCGCGCCGCAGCGCATCCACGAAGCCGACATCGAGTGGAACGTCGCCGATCTCGACCATCGCGTCGCTGATCGCCGCACGTGCCAGCCGGTAGCGCACCAACCCGATCGCAACGGCCAGCGGGAACAGCGCGGCACCGGGATAGCGCAGATTCAGGATCCAGATGTACGGGGACCCAGGCACCCGGATCGCGGTGGACAGGATCGCCACCGTCACGAGCCCCGCGACCGCGTACGCGACCGCGAGCGGCGCGAATCCCGCTCGGTAGGCGGGAGTTCCGCGCCGCCAGCGCACCGTCACAACCCCGACGACGGCGGCGACCAGCACAACTGCGCCGGCGCCGACCACCAGTTGGAGCGGGTCCGCCAGCCGGGGATCGTGCCGGATCAGCAGCAGGTTCGTAGACGTCGAGGGGAGCAACGTGACGGTCGCTCGCGGATCGACGAACATCCACTCGGTGATCACACCGACGGTCGCGAGGAACCATGTCGCGCCGATGAACCACTTCTCCCAGCGGTGGTCCAGCCGGCCGGTGGGGAATCCGATCACCGCCTGCAGCAGCAGCGGCAGATACATGTTCGTCGCAACGACCCCGATCGTGAACAGAACCGGATTGCTGGAGCGACGCAGCCCGCCGAGCAGCCACAACAGGCCCGCCGCCAGAATCAGCGGACCCGTCAGGTCGTGCGGGCGAAACTGCCACGCGACGGCTCCGGACACCACGAACGCCAGGCCCGCACCCAGGAACAGCACCAACTCGGTGGTGCCGAACACCGGCAGGAACGGACCCTCCGCGGCGGCGAACGCTTCGCGGGGCCCGAGCAGCAACGCCCGCGCCGGATCCTGCCGGGCCGTGGGGGACCAGTCCACCGACGCCACGACGGCCACAGCGAGAACGAGGGACAGGGCGATCAGGATCGGGATTGCTCGACGACGCACCATCGGATCTCCTCACCGAACCGTTTCAGTGTCCTCCCGGCCCGGTCGCGGGCACCACCGTGGAGGCACGGAACCGGAATCCGTGCCGGCACTGGGCGGAAATGCCGGGTCAGCACGGATTCGTCGAGGCCCGGATCGGCGGAGAGTTCTCGTCGTAGCCGGAATCACCGGAACGACCGCGGTAGCGGAAGCGCCGCAGAACGAAGGAGTAAGACAATGCCGTTGGATCTGATCATCGGGAACTTCCTGGCCAATCTCTTCTGGTTGCTGTTCAGCGACGCAACCATCAAGCACGACGTCCGCGTGCTCGAACCGTGAGGAGGCCGCTGTGACACTCTCGACCGCCGCCACGAACGGTGCACGGATCGAAACCGTCTCGTCCTCGGACAACGGGACGGACGTCGTCACAGGGTTCCCGGAACTCCCCGGGCGGTGGGTTTCCACCGCCCGGGGGAGGTTCCGGGCCCGGATTTCGGCCTGCAGTCGACATCCCGTTGCCTGGATGCACTCGGCGATCACGCGAAGGCGCGGCGTTGTGGGTCGGACGCCGGTCTGCGCCGACGATGTCCTCGCACGTCTGGGTGAACTCCCGGTCAGTGAGTGGACCTACGGATTCGACCACCGCAGTGTTCGGCATCTCGGGCCGATGGCCCAGGATTTCGCAGCTGCGTTCGGACTGGGCTACTCGGACCGCAAGATCGCGGTCGTCGATGCCAACGGCGTTTGTATGGCCGCCATCCAGGCGCTCTACCGCAGGGTGGTGATCCTCGAAGAAGCACGCGGATCGGACATCGAATCCGCTTCGTGAACCGGTTCCGGACAGGCGCGGCCGTATGGGGGCGGCCGCGCTTGACCGGATGCTCGATCCCGCGCACCCTCGGTGTCGTGAGCATCAAAGTCGATCTCGCCGCGCTCGATGCGGCCCTCTCGGACTTCGGATACGCGTATCTGCTGACCACCGGCGCCGACTTCCGACCGCACGCGGTCGCGGTGACGGCCGTGTGGAACGGCACCGATCTGACCGTCGGCGAACCCGGCCGGCGCACCACCACGAACATCGGCGTGCACCCGGCCGTGTCCCTGGTGCACCCACCCGCAGAACCAGGTGGCTATTCGCTGATCGTCGACGGTGAGGCCGTCCTCGACGACGGCGCGCTGCGGGTCCGGCCGACGTCGGCGGTGCTGCATCGCCCCGCAACGCCGGACACCCCGCCGCAGAATCCCGGGTGCACCGCCGATTGCCGTCCGCTTACCGGGTAGCGGTGTCGCGACAGGCCGTGGCTGGGTGTCCGTCCGATGTCCGGCCGCGTAGTTTGTCCTGCATGACAGAAACAGTGGGAGAAGACGCAGGAGAGGAATCGACGTTCGCGATACCGTCGCTGGCCAACCTGCGGGACATCGGCGGCTGCGCGAGCCGATTCGGCGGAGAAGTGCGCACCGGAGTGGTGTTCCGCTCCACCGATCTGAGCCGCCTGACCGACACCGACCGTGAGACGCTCGACGCCCTGCAGATCACCACTGTCTTCGATCTGCGGACCGCCGCCGAGATGGAACGGCGCCCTGACCGCCTGCCGGACGGTGCCGTCCATGTCGGGCTCGACGTCCTCGCCGACCGCGAGGACGCGTCCGTCGCGGCGGCACTGCCGGAACTCGTCGCGAATCCGGAGGTCGTCGCGAAGGAGTTGTCGGACGGTCGCGCCGAGCAATACCTGCTGGGGAGCTACCGCGACTTCGTCTCGATGTCCAGTGCGGCCGTCTCCTACCGGCGTATGGCCACCGGGATCGCGCATGGCGAGGTTCCGGCGCTCGTGCACTGCAGCGCGGGCAAGGACCGGACCGGATGGGCCGCCGCGTCGCTGCTGCTGTTCGCCGGTGCCGACGAGGACGACGTGTTCGCCGACTATCTGCGCACCAACGATCTGCTGCTACCGACGTTCGAACCGCTGTTCGCGAGGTTCCGCGAAGTCGGGGGCGATCCCGCTGTACTGATCCCGCTGCTCGGCGTGCAGCGCAACTACCTCGAGGCGTCGCTCGACGAGGTCACGAACCGGTACGGCACCATCGAGCAATACTTCGCGGAAGGACTGCGCCTCGACGACGACACGCTCCAGGCATTGCGGTCGCGGCTGATCGACACCGAGAGTCGGACCGCGCAGCCGTCATCGCCGGTTGGATGACGAATCAGCGCCGAGGCTTGATCGCCCCCGCCACCCTCGGGCGAACACTGCCCTCGCGCGGTACCTCGGACGC
This sequence comes from Rhodococcus zopfii NBRC 100606 = JCM 9919, assembly GCF_001895025.1. Taxonomy (GTDB): domain Bacteria; phylum Actinomycetota; class Actinomycetes; order Mycobacteriales; family Mycobacteriaceae; genus Rhodococcus; species Rhodococcus zopfii. The sequence goes on along the minus strand of NZ_BCXI01000014.1, from coordinate 180,694 downwards.
CAGCCCAACGCGATGTAGGGCGCCGCACCTGTCTGTTGCCGAGTGCCTCACCCGAGTGGGGATCGACGATGCTGGCCGTCACCCCGCCGCCTCCAACGCCGCGAGGTTCTCCTCGAGGTTGCCGAGCAGTCGCTGCAGGTGCGCGACGTTGCGCCGACAGCCGATGAGTCCGAACTCCAGGCTGTCGCCGTAACTGAGCACCGTGATGTTCAGGGATTGCCCCTCGATCGGCATTGAGACCGGATACCAGCCCTGCAATCCGGCGTCGCGCCAGTACAGCCGTTCCCGCGGGCCCGGCACATTCGAGATCACCACGTTGTAAGGCGGCGGTACGGCAGCGCCGAGGCCGGGAACCGCGGACAGTCCGCTCGGCCCGATCGAGGTCAGGGCGCCGATCGCCGACAGCTGCAGCGGACTGCGGCCGTACATGGTGTCCTTGGCCACGCGCATCGAAGCCTGGATCCGGCGCAGTCGTTCGACCGGATCGGCGACATCGGTGGCCAGCCGGCACAACACCATCGTGACGGCGTTGCCGTCACCGTCTGTGCGGGGTAGCGCCACCGGCACCGCGGCCACCAACGACTTGGCCGGCAATCGACTGCCGTTGCTCAGATACTCGCGCAGCGCGCCCGAGCACATCGCCAGCACCACGTCGTTCAGGGTGGCGTCGAACCTTTCGGCGACCCCCTTGATCCGGTCGATCGACCAGGACTGCGCCGCGAACCGGCGGGCACCGGTCAGCGGCCGGTTCAACACGGTTCTGGGCGCGTCGAACGGCAGCGCGCCGTCGGGATGACGCAGCCCCTTGACCGCAACCCCCGCGAGAGTGGGCACCAGGCCTGCGACGTTCTTCGCCAGCGCCCCGGCCCGCAGCCACGGCGCGGCCGGCGCAACGGCCGGTGGATCCAGCGGAAGGGCGGGCCGCGGGCTCGGGGACCACAGTGCGCGCAACTCGCCCGTCGGCTCCGCGGACAGCATCCGCATCGTGTTGCGGACCGCGTTGACCCCGTCGGTGAGCGCGTGGTGGACCTTGGCGTACACCGCGAACCGGTTGTCCTGTAGCCCCTCGATGAGGTGGAACTCCCACAGTGGCCGGTGCCGGTCCAGCAGACTGCCGTGCAGCCGGGACACCAACGCCAGCAGTTCCCGAACCCGGCCCGGCCGCGGTAGCGCCGAGTGCCGGACGTGGTATTCGAGGTCGATCGCGTCGTCGTCGACCCACCGCAGCGCACCCACCGGACCGGGCCAGGCCGGCTTGCGCCGGTACATCGGTGCCAACTCGGTGCACTCGAGCAGTTGTCGATACAGCTGCTGGACGTGATCGGCCGGGGCGTCGTCGGGCAGCCGGAAGATGTGCAGGCCGCCGACATGCATGGGGTGCTCGCGCGTTTCGGTGGCCAGGAACATGGCGTCCATGGGCGGGATCACAGTCATGGTCGGCCCACCTCCGGTGCGGTGCGGCGTCGGGAATTCATCGAGATGAGCGCCACGATCCGGCCGATCACGCCGTCGGCGATGTCGTGGCCCATTCCGGCAACGGTCACGTGGTGGGCCTCGGAGATGGCGGCCGCGGTGGCCACTCCGCCGCTGGGGTGCACGATCAGGTCGCGGTCGCCGTGGATCACCACGGTCGGTGCCATGACGTGACGCAGTTCGGAGGTCCGGTCGCCGGACTTGAGGATCGCGTTGATCTGTCGCGCCACGCCGGACCCGGCGATCGGACCCGGTCCGCGTTCCCACGCGCCGGCGGCGTAGTCGACGGCCGCTGCCTCGTCGAAGGGAAACCCCCGACCGGCGATGTGTCGCATCAGATCGACGTGCCGGGTGATGAAATCCTCTCGAGTCCGCGCCGCCGGTTTGGCAAGCAGTCGCCGCGTCGACAGTGCCGGCTGCCCAACCCTCGTCGACCCCGTGGTGGAGAAGATCGACGCCAGCGACGCGGCCCGGCTCGGAAAGCGTGCGGCGACGGTCTGGGCGATCATCCCGCCCATCGACATGCCGACCAGGTGCGCGCGCTGCACGCCGAGGTGGTCCAGGAGACCGACGATGTCGGCGCCCATATCGGCCAGGTCGTAGCCGTCCCGGCGGGGCCGGCCCAGCATTTGGCGCAGTATTCCCGGTGGTGTGGTGGTCGCCCACGTCGAACGCCCGACGTCCCGGTTGTCCGGCAGGATCACGTAGAAGCCGCGATCGACCAGGCCGTCGACCATCGGCGTGGGCCACGACGTCAAGTCCAGGGTGAGCCCGGCCACCAGCACCAGTGGCTGCCCGGTCGGGTCGCCGGAGGTGCGATAGCAGACGCGGGTTCCGTTGCGCAGCAGGCAGAATCGGTCAGTCATTCCTGCACCGCCCCGGTGCTCGCGTGGACCCCGGCCGAGCTCGTCAACGTCAGGTGGGGGTTGATCACGGAATCATCGCGCAGCAATTTCACGTCGGTGTGGTAGCTCATCGACGTCATCCACGGATGCCCGGCGCCCTGACGCGGTAGCTGGGCGACGGCACGCTGAACGTAGCCGGCAGAGAAGTCCATGAACGGGCGCGTCTCCATGTCCGGGTCGTCGCGCTCAGGACGGGCGGTGTCGTAACCGTGGGCGTCCATGTGCGCCAGCAGCCGACAAAAATGCTCGCACAGCAGACCGATCTTCAGCGTCCACGACGAGTTGGTGTAACCGACGGCGTACGCGAAGTTCGGGACGCCGGACAGCATCATGCCCTTGTAGGCCACGGTGTCGGGGAGATGGACCGGCCAGCCGTCGACCGTCAGCGACATCCCGCCGAAGGCCTGCATGTTCAACCCGGTCGCGGTGACGATGATGTCGGCGTCGAGTTCCCGCCCGGACTCCAGCCGGATACCGGTCTCGGTGAACGTCGCGATCCGGTCGGTGACCACCGAGGCACTGCCGTTGCTGATCGCCGCGAACAGATCCGAATCGGGTACCGCGCACAGCCGCTGATCCCACGGGTTGTAGCTCGGGCTGAAGTGCTCGTCGACCGGGTAGCCCGCCGGCAATTGCTTGGCGTTCAGCCGCCGGATCAATCGCCGGGCCACGGCGGGGTAGTTCTGACAGAACTGGTACACACATCGCTGTTTGACGATGTTCTTACGCCGCGCCAACGCGTAACCCCGCTCGTCGCCGAGCAGGCGCTTGACGGCGTTGGCGAACCTGTCCTTGGACGGCACCGACATGATGTAGGTCGGTGAGCGCTGCAGCATGGTGACGTGCCCGGCCGTCTCGGCCATCGCAGGCACCAGTGTCACGGCGGTAGCGCCACTGCCGATGACGACCACCTTCCTGCCGGTGTAGTCGAGGCCCTCCGGCCAGTGCTGAGGATGCACGATCTGGCCTTCGAAGCGCTCGCGGCCCTCGAAGTTCGGGGTGAAGCCCTCGTCGTAGCGGTAGTAGCCTCCGGCGCAGAACAGCCAGTTGGCACTGATCTGCACCACTTCGCCGGTGTCGGTCCGCTCGATGTCGACGATCCAGCGCCCGTCGGAGCTGCTCCACGCCGCCCTCAGAACCTTGTGGTGGAACCGGACCTTCTCGTCGATGCCGTTCTCGGAGGCCGTCTCGCGCAGGTAGGCCAGGATCTTGTCAGCGGTGGCGATCGCGTGCTCGTCGCGCCACGGCTTGAACTCATAACCGAAGGTGTGCAGGTCGGAGTCCGAGCGGATGCCGGGGTAGCGGAACAGGTCCCAGGTGCCGCCGGTGGCGGCGCGCGCCTCCAGAATCGCGTAGCGGCGGTCCGGATGATGCTGCTGCAGGTAGTGGGCGGCGCCGATGCCGGAGATTCCGGCGCCGACGATCAGTACGTCGAGGTGTTCGGGATGACCCACGAGTGTGACTCCTAGCGGTGGTGGTCGAGCGATGTGTCGATCGTCTCGTCTCCGGTGCCCGGCTCCAAGGTCAAAACATCCCGATCGAACTGAAACGGTGATGCACTTTGCATCACCGGCCTACCGTGGTCGGATGTCGTGGAATCGTCCTTCCGCCCCCGTGCGGGAGCTGATCCGGCAGTGCGCACAGCTCACCGTCAACGCGCGCCCGGAATGGTTCGAAGAACTCGACGAGGCCGTGCTCGCAGCCAGTCCGACGATCGCGTCGGACCCCGAACTCGCCGCTGCAGTCAGCCTCAGCAACCGAGCCAACATGTATTTCTGGGGCACTGCCAACGTAAGAGACCCCGGGGCGCCGGTACCCCCGAACACCGGATCCGAACCTGTGGTCATCGCGCGCGAGTTGGCCCGCCGGGGCCTCGACGCGTTCTCGCTCGACGCCTACCGGGTAGGCGAAAGCGTGGCCTGGCGCCGCCTGATGGACATCGCGTTCGATCTGACCTCCGACCCCGCCGAACTCCACGAACTGCTCGATGTGTGCTCCCGGTCCATCAGCTCGTTCATCGACGCCACACTGGCCGGCATCGCCGCGCAGATCGAGGCGGAGCGCCACGAACTCACCCACGGCACGCACGCCGAACGCCGCGAAACCGTGGCGCTGTTGCTCGACGGCGCTCCCATCACTCGGCGGCGTGCCGAAGGCAAGCTCGGGTACGCGTTGACCGGCCCCCACACCGCGGCGGTGATCTGGAGTGTCGACCCCGACGCCGACTCGACTCGACTCGACCGGACGACCGTGGCCTTCGGCCAGGCGGCCGGCGTGGGCCGTCCGCTCAGCGTGCTGGCCAGCACAGCGACCCGCTGGGTGTGGGTGGCCGGCCCCGTCGCCGCCGACACCGACCGGATGGTGCGGTCGATCCGCCCCGACAGCGACATCCGCATCGCCGTCGGATCGACCTCCGACGGCGTAGAGGGTTTCCGCCGCAGCCACTTCGACGCCCTGACCACCCAGCAGATGATGGTCCGGCTGCGCTCACCACAACAACTCGCGTTCTACGCGGACATCGAACTCGTCGCACTGGTCACTGCCGACGCCGACCGCGCCGCCGGCTACGTCAAGCACACACTGGGGGAGCTTCAGTTCGCTGGCCCCGAGATGCACCACACAGTAAGGACATTCATCGACGCGCAGTGCAACGCGTCGCGCGCCGCAGCGCGCCTGTACACCCACCGCAACACGCTGCTGCGCCGACTGGCCCGCGCCGACCAACTACTGCCGAGGCCACTGGCCGAGAGCACCGTGAATGTCGCGGTGGCCCTGGACGTGCTGCGCTGGCACGGGCAACGCAAGGCCGGGTGAACACATCAGGGCCGGCGGACAGGTGCTGCGTCGAGCATGCTCAACGGGCGGTGCGGGAACGACGGCGGACCGCACCGAACACCACGAGACCGATCAGCACACCGACCAGGTCGGCGCACCAGTCCCACACCGATCCCGAACGACGTACCGCGACCGTCGCCTGCAGGACCTCGGTCAGTACGCCGTACGCGGCGAGCCAGCCGATCGTCCACGCGGTCGGGATGTGGGCGTACCGTGAGCAGTAGGCCAGGCTTGCGAAAAACAGTGCGTGCGTCACCTTGTCGGTGTGCGGTGGCCCGTCCGGCGCGGTGCCGCCGGGGGACAGCAGCATAACGGTCACCACGACCGTTGCCAGCACGAGCGGCAGCGTGCGCCGCCCCGTGAGAGTGGGCACCGGTCAGGCGTCCCGGGCAGTCAGGCCGAGTGCGGCCTCGGCGAATCCGCGCACCGCGCGCCGCGCGGCGGCCAACGCGGCGTCTTCGCCCTCTCGGGCGCTGCCGCTCACCGCCCCGTCCGGCATCAGAGTCACGTCCGCGACCGCCTCGGCGGTCGTCGCCTCGCGCACCGACCAGCGGTACCGGGTGTCGGCATTCCAGGCGTCGACGTCCTCGGCGAGCAGATACCAGTTGCCCGCGTTGATCTCGACCGGTTCCATCAGGAGTCGCCCCTGTTCTCGTGGTTCTTCTTCCTGTCGCGCTTCCGGTCACGCGAACGATGGTCCTGGTCGAGGCCTGCATACAAGATGACGCTGACGACCGGGATCAGCAGGAACCAGAGCCAGCTGTCGAATACGAAGAACAGCACGAGCGCGACGGCCGGGGTCACGCCCACCACCACGTCGCGCCACCGATCCGGCAGTCCGCGCTTGGCCGGCGCGGTCTCCGCTGCCGGGGCAGGGACGTTCTCCGCGGTGGCCGGCAGGTCGGTGAACAGGACCTCGAGGTCGCTGCGGATCGTCGCTGCCGAGGCCTTGCCGCTGCGCTCCTCGAATTCGGCGAGGGTGAGTCGGCCGGCCGCGAAATGCTCACCGAGCCGCTGGAGCGCCTGCTCGCGTTCGGCGGTGCCGATGCGAACCTCGGGGGTATCGGACATGCCCCTCAGACTAGTTGCCCGAAATCCGGACGGGGTGGCCGGCTTCACGCGCCGTAGCCGGGTCCTCCGGTCACGATTCGATAGGCCTTCACGACGACCGCGACCAGCACGACCGCGGAGATCACCGTGACGATCGGGAAGCGGATCGCCACCATCGACACCGCGGCCACCAACCCGATGGGCAGCAGGGTGAGCGCGTCGAGCACCGCTGTGCCCGAAGGTGCCGTGCGGGAACGAGGTTCGCGCGGAGAGGGCACTTCCGGCGCGCCCTCGTCGAGCGGATACGCGGGCAGGGGCCTCGCGGACTCGGGTGCGGCGGCGGGGCGAGACCGGACGACGAGCATCGTCGTCACCGCTGCGGCAACCGCTGCGGCCGCGGGCAACCACAGGCCGATGTCGAACCGGTCTGCCACGAAGAACACCGCGAGCAGGAGCAGAGGCAGCAGGCCGAGGATCATGCCCCGTCCGCGTTGTCGTCGCGGTGCCGGCTCGATGAGGGGCAGGTCGGAGAACGGGGCCACCAGCTCGCCGCGTGTCGTCGCTGCCTCGACGCGTCCGGACCGTTCCTCGAACTCGGCCAGGGTCAGCCGGCCCGCGGCAAAGTGCTCTCCGAGCAGGCGCTGTGCCTGCTCGCGTTCGGCGGTGCCGATGCGGATTTCGTGCGGCTCGGCCATGTATCCACCCTAGCCTCGAGCGCTCGGGAACATCAGCCTCAGGCCTACGAAGACTGCTCTGCACAGGAGTGATGCTCATCCGCCGAGTCGGAGCCTGGCGATGGTCGCGTCGGGTGTGCGGGTGGGATCGAGGAGGTTTTGGTCCGCAGTGCGCAATACGGGCGTGCCCCGGGCGGATCATCGGATCCACCCGGGGCACGCCCGTATTGTCAGAGCATCACTTGAGCTCGGCGAGCACCGTTCCCTGGGTGATGGCGGCACCCGGCTCGACGGCCAGGCCGGTGACGACACCGGACTTGTGTGCGGTGACCGGGTTCTCCATCTTCATTGCCTCGAGGACGGCGATCAGATCGCCCTCGGCGACCTCCTGGCCCTCGGTGACCGCGACCTTGACGACGGTGCCCTGCATCGGCGCGGTGACGGCGTCGCCGGACGCCTTGCCACCGTGCGCGCCGCCACGCTTGCGCGCCTTCGGCTTCTTGCGGACGGCACCGGCCGTGCCGCCGCCGCCGAGCGAGAACTGGCCGGGCAGCGACACCTCGACGCGACGGCCACCGACCTCGACGACGACGTTCTGACGCGGCAGTGCCTCGTCCTCGTCGTCGGCAGCGACACCACCGGTGAACGGCTCGATGGTGTTGTCCCACTCGGTTTCGATCCACTTGGTGTAGACGTCGAACTTCTCGCCATCACCGACGAACGCCGGGTTCTCGACGATGTGGCGGTGGAACGGGATGACCGTGGCCAGGCCGTCGACCTCGAACTCGGCGAGAGCGCGGCGGGCGCGCTGAAGGGCCTGCTCGCGGGTCTCGCCGGTGACGATCAGCTTGGCGAGCATCGAGTCGAACTGGCCGCCGATGACATCGCCCTGGACGACACCGGAATCGACGCGCACGCCCGGGCCGGTCGGCTCCTTGTAGACGGTGATGGGGCCGGGGGCCGGCATGAAGCCGCGGCCGGCGTCCTCGCCGTTGATGCGGAACTCGAAGCTGTGGCCGCGCGGCGCCGGATCCTCGGCGAACTCGAGGGCCTCGCCGTTGGCGATGCGGAACTGCTGGCGCACCAGGTCGATACCGGCGGTCTCCTCGGTGACCGGGTGCTCGACCTGCAGGCGGGTGTTGACCTCGAGGAACGAAACCGTGTCGCCCTGCACCAGGTACTCGACGGTGCCGGCGCCGTAGTAGCCGGCCTCGCGGCAGATCGCCTTGGCGGAGGCGTGGATGCGGGCACGCTGCTCGTCGGTCAGGAACGGCGCGGGAGCCTCCTCGACCAGCTTCTGGAAGCGGCGCTGCAGCGAGCAGTCGCGGGTGCCGGCGACGACGACGTTGCCGTGCTGGTCGGCGATGACCTGGGCCTCGACGTGGCGGGCCTTGTCCAGATACTGCTCCACGAAGCACTCGCCGCGACCGAACGCGGCGATGGCCTCGCGGGTGGCCGACTCGAACAGCTCGGGGATCTCCTCGATTGTCTGCGCGACCTTCATGCCGCGACCGCCGCCACCGAAGGCCGCCTTGATCGCGACCGGCACGCCGTACTCCTTGGCGAACTCGACGACCTCGTCGGCGTTCTTGACCGGGTCCTTGGTGCCCGCGGCCATCGGCGCGTTGGCGCGCTCGGCGATGTGGCGGGCGGTGACCTTGTCTCCGAGGTCGCGAATGGACTGCGGCGAGGGGCCGATCCAGATGAGACCCGCGTCGATCACGGCCTGGGCGAAGTCGGCGTTCTCGGACAGGAAGCCGTATCCGGGGTGGATTGCGTCGGCGCCGGACTTCTTCGCGGCGTCGAGGATCTTGTCGAAGACCAGGTAGGACTCGGCCGAGGTCTGGCCACCGAGCGCGAACGCCTCGTCGGCGAGCTTCACGAACTGTGCGTCCGCGTCGGGTTCGGCGTAGACGGCGACGCTGCCGTAACCGGCGTCCTTGGCAGCTCGGATGACCCGCACAGCGATCTCGCCGCGGTTGGCGACGAGCACTTTCGTGATGTGCGCGCTGGCATGACTGGGCACGGAGCCTCCTGTTGATCGATCGTTAGGTTATTGCCGTCACGGGTGAGTGTAGGCGTCAATCCGATAGACGATGTAACCGGATAGCCCCTACACACTACGAGCAAGATCGAACCCCGCAACATTACCGGCCGGTAGCCGGGACTGCACGGTCGACCCGCCCCCCGAGGTCAGGACCGAAGACGCCGCTTGATCCGCGCGAGCATCGCGCTCATGCCGCGCAGTCGCAGCGGACTCACCACATCCGCCAGCCCGAGCGCCGAATAGAAGTCGTCGGGCACGTCGAGGATCTCCTGCGCGCCGAGCCCGTCGAGCCCCTGATGCAGGATCGACGCGAACCCGCGTGTCGTCGGGGCCTCGGGCGGAGCGCTGAAATGCAGCGTCACATGCGTGCGGTCCGACGCGTCGACGGACAGGAACAGCGGTGACTGGCACTCGGGGACCGGTTCCATCGCGGCCTCCTCGAGTTCGGCCGGGAGCGGGGGCAGCTCCCGGCTGAACTCGAGCAGCAGTTGCAGCTTGTCCTGTCCGTCGACGGCGGCGAAGTCGTCGACGATCTCGGCGAGCGCGGCGGGAAGGCTCATCGGGCGGGAGCCTCCCCGGGTTCGTCGCCCTTGACGATCGGCACGCGCACCGCGTTGCCCCACTCCGTCCACGAACCGTCGTAGTTCCGCACGTTCTCGTAGCCGAGCAGGTGGGTGAGCACGAACCAGGTGTGGCTGGACCGCTCGCCGATGCGGCAGTAGGCGATCACGTTCGCGTCGCGGGGAATGCCCGCGTAGATCGCGTCCAGCTCGGCGCGGGAACGGAACCGGCTGTCCGGCGCAGCTGCCTTCGCCCACGGAATGGACACCGCGGTCGGGATGTGACCGCCGCGGAGGGCGCCTTCTTCCGGGTAGTCCGGCATGTGGGTCCGCTCGCCGGTGTATTCCTGCGGCGATCGCACATCCACCAGCGGGGACGTGCCGAGGGTGGCGAGTACATCATCCTTGAATGCCCGGATCGGCGCGTCGTTGCGCGGGACGACCGGGTAGCCGGTGGTGGCCGTCGAGGGGACGTCGAAGGTGGTGTCGCGGTTCTCGGAGATCCACGCGTCGCGGCCGCCGTCGAGCAGGCGCACGTCCTCGTGACCGAACAGCGTGAACACCCACAGCGCGTAGGCGGCCCACCAGTTCGACTTGTCGCCGTAGATGACGACGGTGTCGGTGCGGCGAATGCCCTTGCGGTTCATCAGATCCGCGAACGCAGCGCCATCGATGTAGTCGCGGGTGACCGGGTCGTTCAGGTCCAGATGCCAGTCGATCTTCACGGCGCCGGGAATGTGGCCGACGTCGTAGAGCAGCACATCCTCGTCGGATTCGACGACCTTCACCTCGGGATGCCCGAGGTGGGCGGACAGCCATTCGGTCGACACCAGACGAGACGGGTCGGCGTAGGTGGAGAAAGCGGCGTTGGCGTCGGGCGCGACGGGCACAGGGGGCTCCTGAGGCAGTGGTGGCAGGTGCGCAGTCAATACTAGGCGGTAAGTTCGGTGGACATGATCCACCGTCGCGCCCCGAGCGTCGACCTGTCCGGTCGCGCCGACATCGACCGGTTGGTGCGCACGTTCTACGAACGTGCTCTCGCCGATCCGGAACTGGCCCCGGTGTTCGAGGTGCTCGCGATCGTGGGCCTCGACGAGCATCTCATCGTCGTCGGGGACTTCTGGGAACAGATCCTGTTCCGCACCACCCGCTACGACGGCAGCTTCCTGCGCGTGCACCGGGCGCTGCACGCACACCACGGACTGACCACGTCGCGGTTCGCGCGGTGGCTCGAACTGTGGACCGAGGCGGTCGACGACTTGTTCACAGGAGTGAACGCCGACCGAGCCAAGAGCAGAGCCGGAGCGATGGCCCGGTCGCTGGAGCGAGGGGTCCGGCGACCCTTCGCGACCGGGTGAAGGCTCCCGCCACCCGGTCAGACCGAATGCTGGGTCCCATCACCCGAGGGTGGGGTAGCCCAGAGGTCGGCGACCGAGACGCCGACCTCGCAGAGGAGGCGCCGAACGAGCGGCAGGCCGATGCCGATGACCGACGACGGGTCGCCCTCGAGACGTTCGACGAACCAGCCGCCGAGGCTGTCGAGGGTGAACGCACCCGCCACCTGGAGGGGTTCGCCGCTCGCGAGGTAGGCCTCGAGTTCGGCGTCGGTCGGGGTGCCGAAATGGACCGTCGTCCCGCTGTGCGCGGACGCCTCCGCGACCACCTCGCCGTCGCGGATCCGCAGCAGGCTGTGCCCGGTGAGCAGGTCGGCGCTGCGGCCGGCCATCGACTGCCAGCGGGCACGCGCGACCTCGGCGGTGCCCGGCTTGCCCTGCAACCGGCCGTCGATGTGCAGCATCGAATCGCACCCGACCACGACCGCGTCGTGCACGCCGTCGTCGCGTAGCCGCGGCAATACGTCGGCGGCCTTGGCTCGGGCCAGTTCGGTGACCACGACCCCGGGCGGGGTGCCGGGGCCGAGCGACGCGACGATCGCATCCTCGTCGACCCCCGAGACCCGCACGATCGGTTCCACGCCGGCGGCGCGCAGCACGGACAGCCGTGCCGGCGACGCCGACGCGAGCACCAATCGGGTCACGTCAGCCGAGGTTCGGGTACGAGTACGGCGAGAACGGCGCCCACTGGCGATGCATCCGGGTGGGGGCGCCCCACGTCTCCGCAGGACGGCCGTCGCCTTCGGGTGCCGCTCCGGACGAGGCCGCGGCGAGCACCGACACGAGCGCGGCGATGTCCTCGTCGCTCGGGTTACCCTTCACGATGTGCAGTGCAGCCGCGGTCTCCACGACCGCCTCTGCGGTCACGGAGTCCGACACCGCGTCGTCACCGGCCGCTTCGACCACGGCGCCCTCGACAGTGGCGTCGGCTGCTTCGGTCGAATCGATATCGGTGATGATCTTTTCCTCGGTCGTGGCGGTCACAGCGGAATGTTCCCATGCTTCTTCGGAGGAAGCGAAACCATCTTGCGCTCGAGCAGTCGCAGTGCGGACACGATCTGGCCGCGAGTGTGCGACGGCGGGATGACGGCGTCGACGTACCCGCGCTCGGCGGCGACGTACGGATTCACCAGCGTGTCCTCGTACTCGTTCTGCAACTCGAGGCGCAGCGCATCGACGTCCTCACCGTTCTTGGCGGCATCGAGCAGCCGCTTGCGGTAGACGAAACCGACGGCGCCGGAGGCGCCCATGACGGCGATCTGCGCGGTCGGCCACGCCAGGTTCACGTCCGCACCCATGTGCTTGGAACCCATGACGTCGTACGCACCGCCGTACGCCTTGCGAGTGATGACCGTGATCTTGCCGACGGTGGCCTCACCGTAGGCGTACAGCAGCTTGGCGCCACGACGGATGATGCCGTTGTATTCCTGCTCGGTGCCGGGCAGGAAGCCGGGGACGTCGACCAGCGTGATGATCGGAACGTTGAACGCGTCGCAGGTCCGCACGAACCGGGCGGCCTTCTCGGAGGCGTCGATGTCGAGGCAGCCCGCGAACTGGGTGGGCTGGTTTGCGACGATGCCGACGCTGCGGCCGTCGATGCGGCCGAAACCGACGATGACATTGGCGGCGCGCTCGGCCTGCACCTCGAGGAACTCGTCGTCGTCGAGCAGGCGACGGATGACCTCGTGCATGTCGTACGGCTGGTTCGCCGAATCCGGGATGATCGTGTCGAGCTCGAGATCCTCGTCGGTGAGCGAGTCCTCGATGGCTCCGGCGATCGGATCGGTCGGCGCCAGGCGCGGCGCAGCGGCCTGGTTGTTCGACGGAAGGTAGGACAGCAGGTCCTTCACGTAGTCGAGGGCGTCCTGCTCGCCGTCTGCCACGTAATGGGCGACACCCGACTTGACCATGTGGGTGTGCGCGCCGCCCAGGTCCTCCATGGTGACGTCCTCGCCGGTGACCGTCTTGATGACGTCGGGGCCGGTGACGAACATCTGGCTGGTCTGGTCGACCATCACCACGAAATCGGTCAGGGCGGGGGAGTACACGTGACCGCCGGCAGCGGGACCCATGATCAGTGAGATCTGCGGGATCACGCCGGAGGCCTGCACATTGCGGTGGAAGATCTCGCCGTACAGGCCGAGCGAGACGACGCCTTCCTGGATGCGCGCGCCGGCGCCCTCGTTGATGCCGACCAGCGGACGGCCGGTACGCAGGGCCAGGTCCATGACCTTGACGATCTTCTCGCCGTAGACCTCGCCGAGGCTGCCGCCGAAGACCGTCGCGTCCTGGGAGAACACACACACGTCGCGACCGTCGACGGTGCCGTAGCCGGTGACGACACCGTCCCCGACGGGACGATTGTCGGCCAGACCGAAGTTGGTGCTGCGGTGCCGCGCGAGGGCGTCGAGCTCGACGAACGAGCCCTCGTCGAGCAGAGCGTGGATACGCTCGCGGGCGGTCAGCTTGCCCTTGGCGTGGACCTTCTCGATGGCAGCTTCACCGCTGGGCGTGTGAGCCTGGGCCTGACGATTGCGCAGGTCTGCCAGCTTGCCGGCGGTGGTGTGGATATCGGGCGTACTCGCCGCCTCGGGCGCGGACGGCTCCTGGACAGTGGTCATGGCCAGTCAGCTTAGCGAGCGTCATACTGGGAGGGCGCATCGAGTCCCCGTTGTGTTGAATTATTGAACTCGAGCTACCGGCGAGTACGTATTCGCCGCATCGGTGCCGCACGCCCGGCCCCTAGGCTGTGACCATGGCCCCGGATCCGCATTCCCTTCGCTCCGACCCGACCGACCTCGCCGCGCTGCGCGGCCCGCTCGACGCCGAGCACCTGCGCGACGCCCTGGTCGCGGCCACCGGACCAGCCGCGTTCTACCAGCGGATCGACGTCGTCGAGGAAACCGGATCGACCAACGCCGACCTGCTCGCCGTTGCAGGCGAAGGCGACGCGCCGCGCGCACTGCTCGCCGAGTTCCAGACCGGCGGCCGGGGACGCCACTCACGCCGATTCGAGGGCATTCCCAATGCGCAGGTGATCACGTCCGTACTCCTCACCCTGCCCGGCGTGGACCTCGCCGACCTCGGCTGGCTCCCGCTACTGGCCGGAATTGCAACCGTCGACACCGTCCGATCGGTCACGAATGTGCCCGCCGAACTGAAATGGCCCAACGACGTGCTTGTCGACGGCCGCAAGGTCGCCGGGATCCTCGTCGAGATCGCGGCGACCACACCCGTCCCGGCTGTCGTCGTCGGCATCGGCCTCAACGTCACCCTGGCCGAGGACGAACTGCCGGTGCCGAACGCGACGTCGCTGCTGCTGGCCGGAGCCACCGAACTCGACCGCACCCGCCTCGCACAGGTGCTGCTGACGAACCTGGCCGAACGGATGCGCCGGTGGCGCGACCACGGCTGGGACCCCGCGGCACTCGCCGATGCCTACCGCGAGCGGTGCAGCACCGTCGGGCAGCGGGTGCGTGCGGTGCTCCCCGGCGATACCGAACTGCACGGCGTCGCCGTCGACGTCGACGAACAGGGCCGTATCGTCATCCGCCCCGACTCCGCCTCCGAACCGGTGGCGATCGCGGCGGGGGACATCACACACCTGCGGCCCGTGGGCTGACCGGGGAAGCGCCGATGTGTGCGATCCTCGGCGAATGGGTTACCCCGAGGACGCACTCGCCGCCGACGAAGAGCTGCTGCTGCACCGGCATCCGCACTGGAAGATGCTCATCGTCCCCGTGGTGATCTTCCTGCTGACCACCGCGGCCGCGGGTTTCCTGCTCGGTGTCGCCGGGACACGACTCGAAGGCGCCGCGGCCGGTGTCCTGACCGTCGCGGTCCTCGTGTTGTGGGTCGGCCTCGTCGGCTGGCGTTGTGTCGCGCCCCTCGTGCGCTGGCTCACGACGCATTTCATCGTCACCGACCGGCGGGTCCTGGTCCGTCAGGGTGTGATCACCCACACCGGGATCGACATCCCGATGGGCCGCATCAGCAATGTGCAGTTCCGGCACGGCATCGTCGATCGCATGCTGCACACCGGCACGCTCGTCATCGTCTCCGCCGCCGACGACCCACTCGAGTTCGACGACATTCCGGACGTACAGACCGTGCACACGCTGCTCTACCAGCAGGCGTTCGACGGCAGAAGCCACCGGGGCGGCTACGCGACCGGCGACAAGGGCGGCTACCCCACGGGTGAGTACCCCGGCGATCGGGGCGACTCCAGCGGCCGCAAAGCGTGGTAAGCCGGCCGGTGCCCGGAACCGATCCGTACGCTGGATCCGTGACCGCTGTCCTGCTCGCCGAAGACGACGAAGCCATCGCCGCGCCCCTGTCGCGGGCTCTCGGTCGCGAGGGATACGAGGTGACGGTTGCCCAGGAGGGGCCCTCTGCGCTGGAGCAGGCACTGTCCGGCCGGTACGAGCTGCTGATCCTCGATCTGGGGCTGCCCGGCATGGACGGCCTCGAAGTGTGCCGCCAGATCCGGTCCAACCGCTCAGACCTGGCCGTACTCATGCTCACCGCCCGCACCGATGAGGTCGATTTCGTCGTCGGTCTCGACGCGGGCGCGGACGACTACGTCGGTAAACCGTTCCGTCTTGCCGAACTGATGGCCCGCGTTCGGGCATTGCTGCGCCGACGGGGAAGCGGGGAGACCGACGAGGTCATCGAGGTCGCCGGCATCCGACTCGAACGCGCCGCGCGTCGCGTCCTCGTCGACGGTTCCGAGGTCACCCTCGCGAACAAGGAGTTCGAGCTGCTGCGGGTGCTGCTCGAACACGCAGGGCAGGTGGTCTCCAGGGACGCGATCCTGCAGGAGGTGTGGGGAGACGTCGACCTGCGCGGTTCCAAGACCCTCGACATGCACATGTCCTGGCTGCGCCGGAAGATCGGCGACGAGGGCCCCGCTGGGGAACGCCGCATCGCGACCGTCCGTGGTGTCGGTTTCCGCGTGAACACCGACTAGTCGGGACCGCGCGTGCGTCGCCGCATCCTCAACGCGGTTCTCGCCGTCGTCCTGCTCGTCGTGCTGCTGCTCGGGATTCCACTCGCTTACACCGCCTATCTGTTCGTCGAGGACACCGCGCGCCGGGACCTGCAGTCACGACTGGAGCTGATGGCCTCGGAGATCATTGCGCAGGAAGGGGCTGCGGGGGTGATCGTCGGCGGCCTCGACACGAGTTCGATGCGGTTGCTGGTGCCCGACGGCGGCCGTCTGGTGATCGTCTATCCGACGCCTGAGGACGCCGCGGCCCGCGTCGACATCGGCGCCACGGCCGTGTCGGCGCCGATCCTGGAATCACTGTCGCTGGGCACGTCCGGGTCGCTGCGGTTGGAGGTGCCGTCGGCGGGCATGCGCACCCTGCAGCGCCAGGTGCTGGCGGGCGTGACCACGATCGTCGTGCTGACCGTCGTGGCGGGCGCGATCGTCGCCGTCGTGACCGCTCGGCGCCTGTCCGATCCGCTGCGCGACGTCGCGAGCCGCGCGGCGCGGCTCGCCGAGGGCGATTTCCGTCCCGATCCGCGCCGGCATCGCATCCCGGAACTCGATCGGGTTTCCGACGTGCTCGACGCCGCGACGGTGGAGATCGCGGGGCGGCTGCAACGCGAGCACGCGCTGGTCGGTGATGTGTCGCATCAGCTGCGGTCGCGGTTGACTGCGGTGCGGTTGCGGCTCGACGAACTGTCGACGCATCAGGATCCGGCGGTCGTGGAGGAAGCCGAGGCGGCGATGGCGCAGGTGGATCGGCTCACCGACGCGATCGACGATCTGGTGCGGCAGTCCCGCGACAGCGGCTCCGAACTGCGCACCGAGGTGTCGGTGGTGGGGGAGATGTCGGGGATCATCGCCGATTGGCGTGGGCCGTTCCGTGAGGCCGGCCGCGATCTGGTGTTGCGGGGGAACCCGGCGTTGCGCTCGACCGTGACCGGGCCGCGCCTGCGGGAGGCCGTGGCGGTGCTGGTCGACAACGCACTGGTCCACGGTGGCGGAACCTGCACGGTCTCGGTGCGTCGGGCGGGCGACGACACGGTGTGTGTGGAGGTGACCGACGAGGGGGAAGGCGTGAGCGACGAGCTGGCCCCGCACATCTTCGATCGCGGTTTCTCCGGGAGCGGATCGACCGGGGTGGGCTTGGCGCTCGCCCGCGCGCTGGTCGCCGCCGACGGTGGCCGCCTCGAACTGCAACGTCGCCGGCCGGCGTTGTTCGCGCTGTTCCTCGGCACACCGCGTGACCGGTCGTCGGCGCAGTCGGACGTGAGCCGTGAGCCCCGCTGAACCGGTACGGGCGGAGTCTTCTCAGCGTCCGAGTTGTTCCTCGGCGAGATCGTCGAGTTCGGTGTCCGGGCCGGTTTCCTCGGGGAAGACGAACCGCTTGAAGCAGTAGAAGCGGAACGCCATCTGCAGCAGATTGCCGATGATGTAGGCGCTGATGAAGTCGGCGATGTTCTCGACCGTCAGGCTCACGTCGGGCACCCGTAGCCCGAACACGTAGCTCGAGATCCACAGCGGGATGAAGCTGAGCACGACGCCGATACCGCTGACGAAGAAGAACAGGAACGCCTCGTGGGCGCGTTCACGGCCACCGCGGTTCTTGAACGACCATTCGCGGTTGAGTATGTACGAGCAGATCACCGCGACGATGCCACCGATGATCTTGGCCGTCACCGGCTTCTCCTCGAGCACCGTGAGCTTGAGGGTGTAGAAGATGCCCGAATCGATGATGAAGGTCGTGCCGCCGACGATGGCGAACTTGACGAGCTCGCTGTGCCGCAGCAGCAGCGCTCGGAAAGGCTGTGGGACCCGGTTCATGGCCACGTCGACGAAAGACATTCGGGCAAGTCTACGAAACCGGATCGCATTCCTGTGCATCCGCACGCAATTTTTCGGTTTCAACACGGGATTGTGTCCGCTTCCTCACAGACCAGGAGGCCGGGAAGGTGCGGGACGCCGGCTCGCTGCGGGCCTGTGACACCATGGACAGTCGTGACCGGTAGACCTGATTCGCCTCCCAGATCCGACACTCCCCGCGCGCTGACCGGCGGAATGCCCGTCGTGACGATGATCGGCGGTGGGCAGCTCGCTCGGATGACCCATCAGGCCGCGATTGCGCTCGGCCAGACCCTGCGGGTGCTGGCGGGCAGCGCGGACGAACCGGCTGCGCGCGTCAGCCCCGATGTGGTGCTCGGCAGCCACGACGATCTCGACGCACTGCGCAGCGCGGCGATCGGCGCACACGCCCTGACCTTCGACCACGAAGGTGTCCCCACCGAGCACCTCGAGGTGCTGCAGAGCGAGGGCGTCAATGTGCTCCCGCCGCCCCAGGCCCTGATCTATGCGCAGGACAAGATCGCCATGCGCGAGCGGCTCGGGGAGCTGGGCGCCCCGATACCGAAGTTCGCGGTCATCAGGTCCGTCGCCGACGCGCAGTCCGCGCGCGAGAGGCTGGGCTGGCCGTACGTGCTCAAGGCCGCCCGCGGTGGGTACGACGGACGTGGCGTGTGGATCCTCGACGACCCGAAGGAACTCGAGGAGGTCGTCGCGGACCAGCTCGCCGCCGGGGTACCGCTGCTGGCCGAGGAGAAGGTGTCGTGGCGGCGCGAGCTGTCCGCCATGGTCGCCCGGTCCCCGTTCGGGCAGGGCGCGTCGTGGCCGGTCGTCGAGACGGTGCAGCGCGACGGGC
The DNA here is from genome assembly GCF_001895025.1 of Rhodococcus zopfii NBRC 100606 = JCM 9919. GTDB lineage: Bacteria > Actinomycetota > Actinomycetes > Mycobacteriales > Mycobacteriaceae > Rhodococcus > Rhodococcus zopfii. The sequence continues at coordinate 162,071 of NZ_BCXI01000014.1, read as the reverse complement.
AGTGCTCCGTCGTGATCGCGCCCGCCCCCGACCTGTCGGACGAGGTCGAGACCGCAGCCGAGCAGCTTGCGCTGCGCATCGCCGGGGAACTCGGCGTCGTCGGGGTGATGGCCGTCGAGTTGTTCGAGACGCAGGACCGGAAGCTGATCGTCAACGAACTGGCGATGCGTCCGCACAACTCCGGTCACTGGGGTATGGACGGTGCCCGCACCGGGCAGTTCGAACAGCATCTGCGCGCAGTCCTGGATTACCCGCTCGGCGACACCACGCCGCTCGCCCCGGTCACGGTGATGGCGAACGTCCTCGGCGCGCCCGAGGCACCGGCGATGAGCATGGACGAACGGTTGCATCACCTGTTCGCGCGCATGCCCGAGGTGCGCGTGCACCTGTACGGCAAGGGCGAACGCAAGGACCGCAAGATCGGGCACGTCAACGTGCTCGGCGACCCGGCCGGATCCGTCACCGATCCCCAGTACGTGGCGGCGGTCCGCGAACGTGCCGAGCGGGCGGCGCACTGGCTCTCGCACGGCGTATGGACCGACGGTTGGAACGAACACACGGGAGAGCACGGTGAGTGACGTGGCGCAGGGCGCACAGGTCGGCCTGATCATGGGCAGCGACTCGGATTGGCCGACGATGGAGGCCGCAGCGGAGGCGCTGGCCGAATTCGGCATCCGGTTCGAGGTCGGTGTCGTCTCGGCGCACCGCACCCCGCAGCGCATGCTCGACTATGCGAAGTCCGCGGCCGGCCGCGGCATCAAGGTGATCATCGCGGGTGCCGGTGGCGCCGCGCACCTGCCGGGCATGGTGGCCTCGGCGACGGCCCTGCCCGTGATCGGCGTGCCCGTGCCGCTCAAATACCTCGACGGCATGGACTCATTGCTGTCGATCGTGCAGATGCCGGCGGGAGTTCCCGTCGCGACCGTGTCGATCGGCGGGGCTCGCAACGCCGGTCTGCTCGCGGCCCGCATCCTCGGCGCGTCCGATCCGGCGCTGCGTGAGCAGATGGAACGCTTCCAGGCCGGCCTCGAGCAGATGGTGCTGGAGAAGGACGAGGCGCTGCGGCAGAAGCTGCTCGGCTGACGGCCTGCGTTTCGGGCAGACGGCCCCGTCGATCGCTGCGATCGGCGGGGCCGTCGCCGTCGTGCCGGACCCGTGCGGAATCGCCGCGGCGGCACTCGGCGCTTGACCCTCACACGATGTCAGGGAGTCCACTGGTCGCCGAAGGAGGTGGTTGTCGTGAACACAACCCGCAACGGTCGGCCCGATTCCGCTCAGGTGGGGGCCGCTCAGACGGGGGCAGCGCAGGTGGGGGCGGCTCTGGTGGGGGCACTGTCCGCCGCGAACGCATCGGCGCGGCTGAAGGCGGCGCTGCGTGCCGGGACCGATCCGGATCCGCAGCTCGTCGAGATTCTGGTCGGCCGGTGTGCCGTGGAAGGGGACTTCTTCGTCCGCGACATGCTGACCTGGGCGCTGTGCCGGATGCCCGTCGACATCACTGTGCCGCGGCTGCTCGGTGAGCTCCGCTCCGGGGGCGCGCAGGCCCGCAGCCAGGCGTTGCACACCCTGTCGAAAATCGGGGATCTCCGGGCCTGGCCCGACGTCGTGACGCAGCTGCACGACCGGGACGACGACGTGGCGCGCAGCGCGTGGCGTGCGGCCGTCGCGCTCGTACCGCCAGGCGCCGAAGGGGACCTGGCTGCCGACCTCGCGACCGCTCTCGGCCGCGGCGACCGGGAGCTGCAGCGGAGCCTGTCCCGCGCGCTGATCGGGCTGGGTGAGTCGGTGCTGCCGGTACTGGATGCGGCGAAGGCGAGTTCGGATGCGAAGATCCGCGCTCATGCCGAGGCCACCGAAGCGCTCTATCGTGACCCCGACAGCGCCTTCGCATTGTCCGTGGAGACGGCGAAGCGGGTGGCGGTGACCGGACCGGAAGGATCCTGATGGGTGAGGTCGCAACAGGGAAATCGCGCGATGCTGATCGGTGAAGTCTCACGACGTTCCGGGGTCAGTATCCGCATGCTGCGCCACTACGACGCACTCGGACTGGTCGTACCCACCGGTCGCACCACCGGTGGGTACCGTGAATACTCCGCCGCCGACATCCGGCGGCTCTTCCACGTCGAATGCCTGCGCACCCTCGGGTTGTCGCTGACCGACGCCAAGCGGGCGCTCGACGAGCCGGGCTTCACCCCCGCGACGCTGGTCGCGGAACTCATCGGACACACCCGTGCGCGGATCCGCGCCGAGGAGGAACTGCTGACCCGGCTACTGCAGGTCGACGCCTCCGCCCCTGCGGACTGGAGCGATGTGCTGCAGGTCGTCTCCCTGCTGCACGCGCTCGAGTCGGACTCCGGCGGTCATCGGCAGCGGGCGGTCCTGACGCAGGACGAGTCGGCGCCGCTGCCGGTCGGCGCGCTGGTCGAGGCCCTGTTGGCCGAGGACGATCCGAACGTCGCCGGGGCGCTGCAGTGGGCGCTCGTCCGCACGGACGGGCACGGCCTACCCGGATTGGAGAGCGGGCTGGCGTCACCGGACGTCGAGGTGCGGCGCCGCGCGGTCACCGCGATCGCGGCGGTGCCCGGGGCCGACGCGTCGCGGCTGCTGCGCCGGGCACTCGACGATCCGGATACGACGATCCGCGGTCGGGCCGCCCTCGCCCTGGGGTCCCGGGGGAACGCCGATGCGCTCCCGGTGCTCGTCGATCTCGTCGCCGAGGGCAGGCGCGACGTCGAAGCGGCCGAGACGCTCGGGACGCTGGCAGGCGGTCCGGCAGCGGCCGGGGAGATCGTGGCCGCGCTCGAACACCGATTGAGCGACGCCGACAGCGCCGCGCGGTTGCGTCTGGCGCAGGCGCTCGCCGAGATCCCGGGCCGCGCAGCGCTCGATCTCCTCACCCGGCTCGCGCAGGACGGGGACCGGACCGTCGCGCTGACCGCGGCGGCGATCCTGCACGCGCGAGACGACGAGCACTGAACGGATACGCTCCCGGACGTGGGACGAACGGGCAGGATGACGCGGGCGTCGCGGGGCGTGCCGTCCGCGCGGGTCGTGACGGTTCTGGCACTGTGCTGGGCGCGGCTGTGCGGCGGCACGATCGGATTCGACGACCGGTCCGGCCTGTACGTGTGCACCGGCCTGCGGTGGGGCTACGCCCGCGGCGGGACGACGATCGGCGGAGTGTTCCTCACGAACGCGCGGCCGTCGGCCGGGTTGCTGCGCCACGAGGCGGTCCACGCCGATCAGTGGGCACGATTCGGCCTGGGATTCGCCGTGCGTTACCTCCTCGAGGAGATGCGGAACCCGGGTTCGCGCAACCGCTTCGAGATCGAAGCCGGCCTCGCCGACGGCGGATACGGAAGGTCGGGGTGAGGTCGGCGCGATTCTCGCTGCCGGCCTTTTCCGAGCGAACGGTACACCCAGTCGGGTGAAGGAGACGAGCGGTACATTCGCTCGGGAAAATGGGGCAGGGGCAGGGGCAGGGGCAGGGGGTGCCGAGGGTCACTCGAGTCGGACGGTGACCTTCTCGCTCGCGACCCGCCGTTCGGTGGCGTCGTCGTCGGGGTTGGTCACCTGCACCAGCGACGCGCCTGCCGCGAGGACCGCGAGCAGCCCCGCGATCAGGTCGTCGGCGGTGTTCCACTCGCGGCTCGACAGCACCCGGTCGCCGCCGCCGATCCCTGTCGACAAGGCGGATTCGCGTGCAGCGGAAAGGATCTCGGACGACGACCGTCCGTCGAGTGCGGCGCCTCCGTCGCCGGACGACCGGAACTGGTCGCCGTGCATCCGAACGTGCGTGGCGTAGTCGGTCACCCCGACCGGCAGATTCGGCACCGGCATCCCGAACGCGTCGAGGGACAGCGCCGCGACCTCGGCGACCTCGGCGACGTCGTCGAGCCGGTCCGCGGTGACCAGCGCCAGCTCGGCCTCGGGATCGGCGTCGAGCACGACGTCGGCGCCGGCCCACCACGCGCCGAGCAGCACCGCTGCGGTCTGCCAGTGCGCGGGCAGCAGTACCGCCACCCGGCCGCCGGGCAGCACCCCGAACTCGTCGCGGATCATGTTGGCGGTCTTCGCCGCCCAGTTCGCGAGTGTCACCGCCGACAGTTCGATCCGGGCGCCGGTCGCGTCGTCGTACCAGGTGATACGCGGACCTGCCGGATCGGCGGCCAGGATCGGGTCGAGCAGGGCGTCGGTCAGGGTGGTCACGGAAATCTCTTTCGTCGGTGATCGGGATGATCGAGTGCAGGGTGATCAGTTGACGCAGCGCGTCCCGGTGCCGGCGTCGATCGGGGCGGCAGGCGGGGCGGGTGTGGCGGTGCCGCCGGCCGGCGTCAGACCCGAGCCGGTCGTGGTCGTGGTCGAACCGGATGCACCGGAACCCGGGCCGTCGTACCCGGAGGCCAGCACGACCGTCACCGCGCCCTTCGGCAGGGACCTGTCGGTGGCGATGTCGAGTCCCCCGAGCACGGCCGCCACCGCCTTTGCTTCGTCGGAGTCCGGGTCGGCCGCGAACACCGTGGACGTGCTCACCGGCTCGCCGCTGCCGACCACCCCGTAGTTGCCGACCTCGCCCTCGGTGAAGCCCTCCGCGGTCAGTGCCGCCGACACGGTGGAGGCCAGGCCGCCGACGTTGCCGGCGTTCGCCACGTCGACCGTCACCGAAGCGCGGTCGATCTCGGGTGCGACCGCGGTGGTCGCGGCGACTTCCGTGGCCTCCGCGGATTCGACGCCGGTGAGCGACGCCACGAACGACCTCACCTTCACCGGATCGACCTGCACGACCGATTCGCCGTAGTCGGTCATGGCGTTGATGTCCTCGACGGGAATGGTGGAGAACTGCACCGCACCACCGGACAGGTCCTGCATCTGCGTCGCGAGATCGAGGATGTCCCAGTCGTCGTCGAGCACCACCGACCGTTGCACCGCGGCGGTGAGCTGACTCAGCTTCGACGGATTGCTGAGCGTCTTCGCGCTGAGCACCTTCTGTGCCAGCGACGCCATGAACACCTGCTGCCGCACGATGCGGTCGAGGTCGCCGCGCGGCAGATCGTGCCGTTGACGGACGAAACTCAGCGCGTCCGCGCCCTGCAAGGTCTGCTTCCCGGCGGTGAAGTGCGCACCCGACAGCGGCTCGTCGACGGCGTTGTTCAGGCACACGTCCACGCCGCCCACCGCGTCGGTGAGCAGTACGAATCCGAGCAGCCCGACCTCCGCGTAGTGGTCGACGGTGACACCGGTCAGGTTCGCGACCGACTCGATCAAGGCCTCGCGGCCCGCCTGGGCGGACTTCTTCTCCGCGGTCGCATCGGATTCGCCGTCCTCGACGAGCCTTATGCGCTCGAGTTCCTTCGTCGCGCCGTACGCCGCGTTGATCTTCGACATCCCGATTCCCGGCACCTCCACGTACGCGTCGCGGGGGATCGACACCGCCGTCGCGGAACTGCCGTCGTTGGGCACCCGGATCAGGATGATCGTGTCGGTGTTGTTGGCGACCTCCTCGCCGGCCCGCAGCGCGTCGAGTTCGCGCTGCGACAGCGCGTTGCCGTGTGCGTCGGTGCGGCTGTCGGTGCCGACCAGCAGGATGTCGAGGGCGCCGTCCTCCCCGCCGCCGAGCCCGAGTCCGCCGATCGTCGCGAGCGAGGCCCGGAGCGAGTCGATGCCGCGCCACGCGAATCCGGTCACCACCAGTATCAACGCCGCCGCCATCGCCATCACGATGCGCAGGGGACGGCCCTCGAACACTCGCGCGGCGACACTCGGGCCGCGCTGCGCGGGCGCGGTCCGCGGCCTGGTCCTGCGCGGCGCCGGCCTCGCCCGATCGCTGCGGGTGGGCGGCTCTGGCGGCACGTGCAGGTCCTCCTGTCGAGTGGCTCGGGTGTCGTACGGCTGCGTCGCAGCGGCGCGGAACCAAGGCTACTGCGGGCGTCGGCGCATCGTCGGGAGCCGCTCCGGCGTGCCAGACTTTGCCCGTGAACACAGTTCTGGTCACCGGTGCCCGCGGCCAGCTCGGTCGGCATCTGCTCGTGCGCGGCGCAGCCGCAGGCGTGCGGATCCGTGGATACGGCTCCGGCGAGCTGGACATCACGGATCCGCGCTGCGTCGCCGATGCCGTCCGGCCCGGCGACGTGATCCTCAACTGCGCCGCGTACACCGCGGTCGACGCTGCCGAGACCGACGAGGACCGGGCCGCAGCCGTCAACGGCGACGGTCCGGCGGTGCTCGCCCGGGTGTGCGCCGCGGCGGGCGCCCATCTCGTGCACGTCTCCACCGACTACGTGTTTTCCGGTGACGCGACCGAGCCCTACCGGGTGGACGCGCCGACAGGCCCCCGGACCGCGTACGGGCGGACCAAGCTCGCCGGGGAACGAGGTGTCCTCGGCGTGTTGCCGTCCGCGCACGTCGTGCGCACCGCGTGGGTATACACCGGCGCCGACGGCGACTTCGTCGCCACGATGCGACGCCTCGAACGTGAACGCGACACCGTCTCGGTGGTCGACGACCAGCGTGGATCCCCGACATTCGCCCGCGACCTCGCCGACGCGCTGCTCGAACTCGCGGCCCGCGCGGGCGGTCCGGACCCGGTGCCGGGTGGGGTGCTGCACGCCACCAATGCAGGGGAGGCGACGTGGTTCGACCTGGCCCGGGCGGTGTTCGCGGAGATCGGCGCGGACCCCGAGCGGGTGCGTCCGTGCAGCAGTGCCGAGTTCGTCCGGCCCGCGCCGCGCCCGGCGTACTCGGTCCTCGACGGCAGCGCCTGGGCCGCGGCGGGCCTGACTCCGCTGCGTCCGTGGCGCGAGGCACTGCACGCCGCACTGCACCCGGCGGAGGTCCGCGGGTGACGCGCGATCCGGGGAGGGCACGCGAGGTCGGCCTGCGTGATTCGGCGCACTCGGACGCTGCCGCTAAGGTGGCCCGCGTGAGTGCGAAGCTGGCCGTGGTGACGGTGACCTATTCGCCCGGCGAGCACCTGGAGCATTTCCTGGCGACGCTGACGGGCGCGACGGAACTGCCGATACAGGTGATCATGGCGGACAACGGATCCACCGACGGGACGCCGGAGGCCGCCGAGGCGGCGCACCCGAACGTGCGGTTGCTGCGCACCGGCGGCAACATCGGCTACGGCGGTGCTGTGAATCGCGCCGTCGCCGAGGTCGATCCGTCGGCCGAGTTCGTCGTCGTCGCCAATCCGGATGTGCAGTGGGGGCCGGGGTCGCTGGACCGCCTCCTCGAGGCCGCGCAGCGCTGGCCGCGGGCCGGTGCCCTGGGCCCGCTCATCCGTGAACCGGACGGCAGTGTCTACCCGTCGGCGCGCAGCGTGCCGACGCTGGTCTCCGGCGCCGGCCACGCCCTGCTCGGCACCGTGTGGCCGGCGAACCCGTGGACCCTGCGTTATCGCCAGGACAGCGAGGCGGTCACCGAACGCGAGGTGGGCTGGCTGTCCGGATCGTGCCTGCTGCTGCGCCGTGCCGCATTCGACGCGATCGACGGTTTCGATTCGCGCTACTTCATGTACATGGAGGACGTCGACCTCGGGGATCGGCTCGGCCGCGCCGGGTGGCTCAATGTCTACATCCCGGACGCCGAGGTCACCCACGCCAAGGGGCACGCCGCCGGGCGCCACCCCGAACTGATGTTGCCGGCTCATCACGAGAGCGCCTACCGGTTCCAGGCAGATCGGCATCCGCATCCGTGGCAGGCCCCGCTGCGGTGGGCGCTGCGCGCCGGCCTCGCGGTGCGGTCCAGGATGGCGGTCGCGGCTGCGGTCCGCGAACGCAACCGAGAGAATTCCGGCGCTGCGACGGACAGCCGGCAGAGTGGATCAGGGGAGACAAGATGACGAGTGACGCCGCGCCGCACACCGATGCGGTGATCCTGGTCGGTGGCCAGGGCACCCGCCTGCGGCCGCTGACGCTGTCGGCGCCGAAACCGATGCTGCCCACCGCGGGTGTGCCGTTCCTGACGCACCTGCTGGCCCGCATCCGGGAGGCCGGAATCAAGCACGTCGTGCTCGGCACCTCCTTCAAGGCGGAGGTCTTCGAGGATCACTTCGCCGACGGCTCCGATCTCGGTCTGGAAATCGAGTACGTCACCGAGACCGAACCGCTCGGCACCGGCGGCGGTATCCGCAACGTGCTACCCAAGCTGCGCGCGGACAACATCATGGTGTTCAACGGCGACGTCCTCGGTGGCACGGACCTCGGGTCGATCCTCGACACCCACACCCGCACCGACGCCGACGTCACCCTGCACCTGGTTCGGGTCGGGGATCCTCGGGCGTTCGGTTGCGTGCCGACCGACGCCGACGGCCGGGTCACCGCTTTCCTGGAGAAGACGCAGGATCCGCCGACCGATCAGATCAACGCGGGCTGCTACGTGTTCAAGCGCGAGATCATCGAGTCCATCCCCACGGGCCGTCCCGTCTCGGTGGAGCGCGAGGTGTTCCCGGCGCTGCTCGCCGAGGGCAAGCGGGTGTTCGGGCACGTCGACGCCGCGTACTGGCGCGACATGGGCACCCCGGAGGACTTCGTGCGAGGGTCGGCGGACCTGGTCCGAGGTATCGCGCCGTCCCCGGCGCTCGCGGGGCAGCGCGGCGAATCGCTCGTGCACCCGGGCGCGTCGGTGGCCCCCGGTGCGCTGCTGATCGGCGGGACCGTCGTGGGACGTGGCGCCGAGATCGGTGCCGGCGCGCGATTGGACGGGGCTGTGATCTTCGACGGTGCGAAGGTCGAGGCGGGCGCCGTGATCGAACGGTCCATCATCGGATTCGGTGTGCGGGTCGGCCCGCGCGCGCTGATCCGCGACGGGGTGATCGGGGACGGAGCCGACATCGGTGCTCGCTGCGAACTGCTGCGCGGCGCGCGGGTGTGGCCGGGCGTGACCATCCCCGACGGCGGGATCCGGTTCAGTACCGACGTCTGACCGCACGAGAAATCCTCGACCGACTGTGGGTGGTGAGCTGTGAAATTCGAACGGTATGTGGCACTGGGGGACTCGTTCACCGAAGGTGTCGGTGACCCGGACCCGGTGCGCCCCAACGGGTTGCGCGGCTGGGCCGATCGGGTCGCGGACGAGCTCGCCGGTGCCAACCCGGATCTGACGTATGCAAACCTCGCGGTGCGCGGGCGCCTCATGCAGCAGATCCTCGCCGAGCAGGTCGACGCGGCCGTAGCCCTGAACCCGGACCTGGTCACCGTCTACGCCGGCGGCAACGACGTCATGCGGCCGAAGCTGGATCTCGACGCGATGGTTGCCGACTACGACGACGCGATCGGCCGGCTCACCGCCACGGGCGCGACCGTCGTGATGTGGACCGCCTACGACGTCGGCTGGGCGCCGGTGTTCCGGCACCTGCGCGGCCGGATCGCGACCTACAACGAACTCGTCCGAGAGGTCGCGGATCGGCGCGGGGCGACGCTCGTGGACTACTGGCGGTTCGGGGAGTACCGCGACTACCGCATGTGGGACTTCGATCGCTTGCACATGTCGCCGCTCGGGCACCGCAACATGGCCGCGAGGGTGCTCGATGCGCTCGGCGTCGATCACGGGATCGAGCCGGTCGTGCTCGAACGGATTCCGGAGCGCGCAGCCGCCGATCAGCGGCGCGAGGATCTGCGGTGGATGCGGGACTTCCTGGCCCCGTGGGTGGGCCGCCGGGTCCGTGGCACGTCGTCCGGTGACGGGGTCGGCGCCAAGCGACCGGGGCTCGCACCGGTCGAGTCTGTGGACCGGGGCGGCTCGCGGTCGTGAATCTGGACGGCTCGCCCGAGTAGGCTCCGGGGATGGCTCCCGACACGGTCGTCGTCCGCACCGTCGGCCCGGTCACGACGATCGGACTGAACCGCCCGCACGTGCGCAACGCCGTGGACCGGCCCACCGCCGAGGCGCTCGCCGCGGCGTTCCGGGCGTTCGACGCAGATCCCGCCGCGGCCGTCGCGGTCCTCCACGGCGAGGGCGGGACCTTCTGCGCCGGAGCGGATCTCAAGGCCATCGGTGCCGGTGACGGCAACCGGGTCGCGCCGGACGGGGACGGACCGATGGGGGTGAGCCGGCTGCGCCTGTCCAAACCGGTGATCGCGGCGATCTCCGGGCACGCCGTCGCCGGCGGCCTGGAGCTCGCGCTCTGGGCGGACCTTCGGGTCGCCGACGACGACGCGGTGCTCGGTGTGTTCTGCCGTCGATGGGGGGTGCCGCTCATCGACGGCGGCACCGTCCGGCTTCCCCGGCTGATCGGGGAGAGCCGCGCGATGGACCTGATCTTGACCGGCCGGCCGGTCGCCGCAGGCGAGGCGCTGAGCATCGGCCTGGTCAACCGGATGGTCCCGGCAGGGACCGCGCTGGACGCGGCCGTCGAGCTTGCCACCGAGATCGCGGCTTTCCCGCAGGTGTGCCTGCGGCAGGACCGGCTGTCGGTGCTCGAACAGGCGGGTCTGCCCGACGATCAGGCGATGCTCAACGAATTCCGGCGGGGCACGACGTCACTGGCCGACGGCGCGGTGGACGGCGCGGCCCGGTTCGCCGCCGGTTCCGGCCGGCACGGTTCGTTCGACTGACCGGGCCGCCGCCAACGCCACGAGGTGTCCGATCGTGTCGTGTTCGGCGTCGTCGGGCAGCGCATCGACCGGCCACCACCGCAGATCGGTGGATTCGGCGCTGCGCACCGGCACCGCTCCGGGCGGCGCGGTCACCAGGAACCGCAGATCGAGATGCCGGGTGGGGATCCCGAGCGAGCACGTGATCGGGTGGGTGTGCGCCGACAGCAGCCGCGGGTCGATGACGAGACCGTCGATCCCGGACTCCTCGGTGGCCTCGCGCAGTGCCGCATCGACGACGGTGTCGTCGGACTCCTCGCAGTGTCCGCCGAGCTGGATCCACCGGCCCACCTTCGGGTGCAGCGTGAGCAGCACGTTGCGACGCTCGGCGTCGAGGACCAGCGACGACGCCGTGATGTGTCCCGGCGCGTGGGCGCGCAGGCAGCCGTCCGGCGCCGAGCCGAGGAACGCGAGCATCGTGTGCCGCAAGGATTCGGCATCCACGGAATCGGTGTCCCACGCCAGAAGCCGTTCGGTGGCGGACTGGTGCAGCGACCGTGCCGACACGGCTACAGCTCCAGCAGCGCGGCGTCGGCCGGTGCAGGATCACGCGGCTCGGGTGCGGTGACCGGATGTCCGACGGCGATCGCGCCGAGCGGCGACCAGTCGCCGGGCAGCCCCAGTTCTTCCCGCACCACGTCGGCAGCGAAGATCGTCGATCCGATCCAGCAACTGCCCAGCCCGCGAACGGCGAGCGCGACGAGCAGCCCCTGCACGGCGGCCCCGGCCGCGACGGTGAACATCGTGGCCTCGGCCGCGGTCCGGCGCGCGTCGGGATAGCGGTGGGCGCCGTCGGGCACCCAGAACGGGACGAGCACCTCGGGGGCGTCGTAGAGGATCGCGCCCCGGGCGAGGCGGCGTTCGATCGCGTTCGCGTCCAGGCCGTCGCCGGCAAGATCCTCGGCCCAGCGGTCGCGCATCCGGTCGAGCAGCCGCCGTCGCACCTGCTCGGTGCGCACCCATACGAACCGCACCGGATGCGTGTGGTGCGGGGCCGGTGCGGTGAGCGCTTCGGCGACCGCGTCGCGCAGATCCTCCGGATCGACCGGTTCGGACGAGAACGCGCGCACGGACCGGCGCAGCAGCAGTGCCTCGCGACGACCCTGTTCGAGTGCCTCGTCGGCGCCCAGCCAGAACAGGTCCTCCTCGCCGCGCCGGATCAGATCCTGTGCGGTGGAACCGTCGTCGATCGTGTCGAGACCGCGGACGACTGCCACCGGAACCCCGCCGAGCTTGCCCTTGACCAGATCACCCGCGGCGGCGAGTTCGTCGGCGAGAGCGACGGAGGTGACGAACAACTCGTTGCCCTGCGAATCGTGCGAGCCGGCGTAGCCGTGCAGGACCGGCAAGCCCGCCGCGCCGATCGCGGCGTCGGTCTGGCCGACGCGCCACGCGCGGCCCATCGTGTCGGTCACGACGACGGCGACGGTCACCCCGAGCAGCGCGTGCAGTTGCTCACGCAACGCGGCGGCGCTGGCGTCGGGATCCTCGGGGAGCAGCGCGAGTTCGCCGGAGTCGACGTTGGAACCGTCGATCCCGGATGCGGCCTGGACGATGCCGAGCCGGTTCTCCGTGATGAGCGTGCGTCCCTTGCGGGCCAGCACACGGACCGCCTCCTGGGTGACCAGGCGGCGGCGCACGGCGTCGCGTGCGTCGGGGTCGGTGGGGGACTCGACGATTCGCCCTTCGACCTTCGAGACGATCTTGCTGGTGACCACGAGGATGTCGCCGTCGACGAGCCACGGCGCCGCACCCGCGATTGCGTCGGCGAGGTCGTCGCCGGGCCGGAACTCGGGCAGTCCGGTGACCGGGATGATCTCGATCGGCCGGCCGGGCGCATGGTCGCGCACGTCGGTGCTGGCGGTGGCGTCGGGGGACATCACAGGCTGACTCCGGCGAGTTCGAGTGCGGCGCGCGCCATTTCGGCGGTCGCCGCGGGGTCGGTCATGAGCAGGGGGACGCTGCGGACGGCGACGCCGGGAACATCGGCGGTGTCTGTCTCGTGGACGAGCCAGCCGTCGAGGATGCCGGTGCCGCTGCGGGCGCCGTAATGGCGGCCGACGGCCTCCGCGGTCGATTCGACGCCGATCACATCGAGACACGCATCGGCCATGCCGCGCAACGGCTTCCCGCCGACCACGGGGGACAGCCCGACGACCTTTGCGGGGGTGGTGCGCAAGGCTCCGCGGACGCCGGGGATCGCGAGGATCGCGCCGACGCTCACGACCGGGTTGGACGGGGCGATGATCACCACGTCCGCCGACTCGATCGATTCCAGCACTCCCGGTGCAGGTTTCGCTTCCTCGGCCCCGATGTGCGCGAAGGAATGCGTCTCGACGGCCGCGCGATGCCGGACCCACCATTCCTCGAAGTGGATCGCGCGCTGCTCACCGTCTGCGGGGTCGGTGATCACGACGTGGGTTTCGCTGCGGTCGTCGGACACGGGCAGCAGGGTCACCCCGGGCTTCCATCGGGTGCAGAGAGCTTCGGTGATCGCCGAGAGCGGATATCCGGTGCGCAGCATCCGGCTGCGGATCAGATGGGTCGCCAGATCGCGGTCGCCGAGGCCGAACCAGTCGGGACTCGCGCCGTATGCGGCGAGTTCCTCCTTGGCGTTCCACGTTTCGTCGACGCGGCCCCAGCCCCGTTCGGGGTCGATGCCACCGCCGAGCGTGTACATGCATGTGTCGAGGTCCGGGCAGATCCGCAGGCCGTGCATCCAGACGTCGTCACCGATGTTGACGACCGCGGTGATGCGGTGCGGGGCGTCCGCAGCGAGGTCCTGCCCGGGTTCGATGCCGAGCAGTCGGCGCACGCCGGTGAGGAACCGGGCCCCGCCGACGCCGCCGACCAATACAGTCACGTTCACAGGGCAAGCGTAGGGGGTCCCGTCGGTGACCGGTGAGGCACCGCCTGCTGGGGTGAACTGTAAAGAACCCGATAGGGTGAATTGTGCCGAGCGCGGCGAGACCAACTCCGAAGCGCTCGATGGTAAGCGAGATCTTCGGTTCGGCTTGACCGCGACACGCCCAACGTGTCTAATCACATATGTGTCATTCCGGCTTTCGAAAGCGGGATGTGTGCGGACTTTCCGGATACGACCGGCTTCGCGGAATGGCCTGGGGTAGTACCCCGAATGTGAGAGATGCAGCGCTGCAGGTGAGGAGGCGTGTATGGCCGACGAGCGCGAATGGTTCGAGGACACTCGGATCGATACTGCAGTCGAGGGCATCTGTGCCGAAGGCGGCAATGACGGAGAGCCGACATCGTCGGTGTTGAGTCTGATTGCAGGACTTTCGGATCCGTCCGACGTCGAGGAACAGTGGCAGGACCGTGCGCTGTGTGCGCAGACCGACCCGGAGGCGTTCTTCCCCGAGAAGGGCGGATCGACACGGGAGGCCAAGCGGATCTGCATGGGGTGCGAGGTGAAGGACGAATGCCTCGAGTACGCCCTGGCCCATGATGAGCGGTTCGGGATCTGGGGTGGTTTGTCGGAGCGGGAAAGGCGGCGCCTCAAGCGGGGCATCGTCTAGGACCGGGCCGGTCCGGTACGGGGAGTTCGGGCCAGGCGGAATGCCGGTCTGTGTGGGATGAGGGTCGGATACTCGATGGGGGTCGAGTATCCGGCCCTCACTCCTTTCCGGAGCAGGCCGCCGCCGGGTCAGTCCTCGCCGAGATCGCCCAGTTCGGGATCGACGACCTCCGGTTCGACCCCCAGATACGTCGCGACCTGGTGCACGAGCACGTCGTGGACCAGATCGGTCAGGTCGTCGGGATCCTTCGCGCGCAATTCGAGGGGGCGACGGAACAGCACGATGCGTGCCCGCGTGGCCGCGCCGCGACGGTCGATGCCCGCCGGGACGAGCCGCGACAGCGGCACCGGACCGTCCGCGACGACCTCGTCGGGCCAGTTCACGGAGTCCGGATCCAAGGCGCGGATCTTCGGGACCTCGTCGACCGCGATGTCGAGTTTCCTCAGGCGGTCGTGCCACTGGGCGTCGATCGGGGCGAACGCGCCGATCACGAGCAGGTCGAACTTCTCGGCCCGCGACCGCCACACCGGCAGGTCGTGAGGGAACATCGGCCCGCGGATTCCGCGCCCTCGGCGCGCGACGGACCGGGACGTCACGGGACGGGGCCGGCGAACGCGAGACATGTACGCGACACTACGACACGCGATTCGAATTGTGCTGTTCCGGTGTGTCCGGATAGTCGGGACGCGGCGGGCGCGCTACGCTCCCATCCGTGAGAACACTGCGTCGATGCTGCCGGCCTGGGTGCAAGAACCCTGCTGTTGCGACGCTGACCTACGTGTACTCGGATTCCACGGCGGTCGTGGGCCCGCTGGCCACGGTCGCCGAACCGCACTCGTGGGATCTGTGCGAATCGCACGGCTCGAGGATCACCGCGCCGAAGGGCTGGGAGCTGGTCCGGTACGAAGGTGCCTTCTCCTCGGGAACACCCGACGAGGACGATCTGACCGCGCTTGCCGAGGCTGTCCGCGAGGCGGGTCTCGGTGATCGCGGCCACGGCCACGGTGACGCCGCCGAGGACCACGCCGCACCCAGGCCGGCGGTTCAGCCGACGACCCGTACCGGCCGCCGCGGACACCTGCGTGTGCTGCCCGACCCCTCGTCCTGACCACTCCACTAGGCTGATCGCTGCCGCGCTGCGGAGGGTGGCGCGCGTGGGTACGACGATCAGGAGCAACAACAGTGGCGAGATCTGCCGAGTCCGTGGCCGCCGTCGTCAAGGCATACGACGTTCGGGGCGTGGTGGGTGACCAGATCGATGCGGACTTCGTCCGCGAGGTCGGTGCGTCGTTCGCCCGGCTCGTGCGCGGCGGTGAGAACCCCGCGTCGCGGATCGTCATCGGCCACGACATGCGCGAATCCTCGCCCGAGCTGTCGCGGGCGTTCGCCGACGGTGTCACCGCCCAGGGCCTCGATGTCGTCCACATCGGACTCGCCTCGACCGACCAGCTGTACTTCGCCTCCGGGCTCCTCGACGCCCCGGGTGCCATGTTCACCGCGAGCCACAATCCGGCCCGCTACAACGGCATCAAGCTGTGCCGTGCCGGCGCCAAGCCCGTCGGCCAGGAAACCGGTCTCGGCACCATCACCGCCGAGCTGGTGTCCGGGGTGCCCGCCTACGACGGCGCTCCGGGCACGATCACCGAGCGGGACGTCCTCGACGACTACGCCTCGTTCGTCCGCGGCCTGGTCGATCTGAGCACGCTGCGCCGGCTGAAGGTCGCGGTGGATGCCGGGAACGGCATGGGCGGGCACACGGTGCCCGCGGTCTTCGACGCTCTGCCCGTCGACCTCGTGCCGCTGTACTTCGAACTCGACGGCACCTTCCCGAACCACGAGGCCAATCCCCTCGATCCGGCAAACCTCGTCGACCTGCAGCAGCTGGTGCGCGAGTCGGGCGCAGACGTGGGTCTGGCGTTCGACGGGGACGCCGACCGCTGCTTCGTCGTCGACGAGCGGGGCGAACCGGTCACTCCGTCGGCGGTCACGGCCCTCGTCGCGGCCCGCGAACTCGCGAAGCAACCCGGTTCGACGATTATTCACAATCTGATCACCTCGCGGGTGGTGCCCGAACTGGTCACCGAGCTCGGTGGCGAACCGGTCCGCACCCGCGTCGGCCACTCGTTCATCAAGCAGCGGATGGCCGAGACCGGCGCGGTCTTCGGCGGCGAGCATTCCGCGCACTACTACTTCCGCGATTTCTGGGGAGCCGACTCCGGGATGCTCGCGGCCCTGCACGTGCTGGCCGCGCTGGGTGGGCAGGACCGCCCGCTGTCCGAACTCATGAGCTCCTACGAGCGGTACGCCGCGTCGGGAGAGCTGAACTCGACCGTCGCCGACGCCGCGGCACGCACCGACGCGGTTCTCGCCGCGTTCGCGGACCGCGCCGAGTCGGTGGACCGGCTCGACGGCGTGACCGTGAACCTTCCCGGCAATGCGTGGTTCAACCTGCGTGCCTCCAACACCGAACCGCTGCTGCGCCTCAACGTCGAGGCCCGCACGGCGGAGGAGGTCGACTCGCTGGCGACGGAAATCCTGGCCATCGTGCGTTCGTGACGGAAATGTTCGTGTCGGGGATAATCGGCTGTGCCCGGGCTGCTGCGTCGGGCCGGTTCGAGTCGGCTGAAGGAAGGTGGCGCAGTGATGACGGCTCCCTCGCCTCTGTTCGACTTCGATGACGCCGGCGCTCTGATCGCGGCCGACATCGACGGCATCCTGCGGACGTCGGCGCTCGGCGGCGCGCAGATCCGCGCGACGGCGTCGGCGATCGACGAACATGCCCTGGACCGGTTGCACGATCTGCATCCGCGCAGCGTCGTACTCGTCGGTGGGGACGCCCGGTCGGCGCGGGCCGCGGAACTGGTCGTAGCGATGCTGGCCGGGTACGCCACCGTGCCGCTGGTCACCGCTCCGACCACCCCGTCCTGGGTCGGACCGCTCGATGTGGTGGTGGTCGCCGGTGACGACGCCGGCGATCCCGCGCTCGTCGAATCCGTGGCCGCCGGACTGCGGCGCAGCGCCGAGGTCGTCGTCGACGCCCCCGACGAGGGTCCGATCCGGGCCGCGGTCGCCGGGCGGGCCCTGCTGCTGCCTCCGCGCATCCACATCCCGTCCGGATACGCGCTGGCCCGCCACGTGGCGGTGTTCTGCGCGGTGCTGACCGCGATGGCCGCGACCAGGGTGCAGTCCCACGTGCCGGACCTCGCCGGACTCGCCGATGCGGTGGACAACGAGGCCGCCCGCAACCACCCGTCCAACGAGGTCTTCCACAATCCGGCGAAAGCGCTTGCGGTGCGGATGCAGTCACGGCGGGTCGCGCTGGCGGGCGACACCCCGATCACCACCGCGCTCGCGCGGCACAGCGCGGAGATGTTGCTGCTCGGAGCCGGGATGATCGCGACCGCGGCGGCGTTGCCGGATCTGCTCGTGGCCCGGGATCGGCTGCTCGACACGGCCACCGGAAGCGGTGAGCCGTACGACCCGCTCTTCCACGACGAGCAACTCGACGGGCCGATCCCGGAGGCGCCCGTGCGGGTGTTCGTGCTCAGCATGGACGATGATCGACGGGCTGCGCAGCGTCGCGCAGCGGCATTACCGGATATGGAATTGGTGTCTGTAGTGGGGGAAACGGAAGCACGGGCAGTGCCGCCCGTGGTGGAACAGGCCTTGGTTCTCGCAGCCCGCGTCGAGATGGCCGCCGCCTATCTGCGTCTGGCCGGGGGTCGGTAGTGCACCGACTCGAAGGTGCGCTGCGTTCCTACGCCTGGGGCTCGCGCACCGCGATCGCAGAGTTGTGCGGGCGCTCGGTTCCGTCCGCCCATCCGGAGGCCGAGCTGTGGCTCGGCGCCCATCCGGCCGACCCGGCGTGGGTCGTCTCGGAGAACGGGGACGCCCCGGCATCGTTGCTCGACGTCGTCGAGTCCGACCCGCAGAGCCAGCTCGGATCCGGGACCGTCGACCGATTCGGTGCCCGGCTGCCGTTCCTGCTCAAGCTTCTCGCCGCGGAGGAACCACTGTCGCTGCAGGCTCATCCGAGTGCCGTGCAGGCCGCGCAGGGTTACGCCCGCGAGCAGGAGCTGGGTGTGCCGCTCGATTCGCCGATCCGCAACTATCGCGACCCGAACCACAAACCGGAGCTGGTGGTCGCGCTCACCCGGTTCGAGGCCCTCGCCGGATTCCGCGATGCGGCCCGCACCGTGGAACTGCTCGAGTCGTTGCGGGTGCCGGAGCTCGACCCCTATGTGGGGCTGCTTGCCGGCCAGCCCGATTCGGGCGGGCTGCGCGCCCTGTTCACCACCTGGATCACGTTGCCCCAGCCGGTGCTCACCTCGCTGTTGCCTCGGGTGCTCGACGGCTGTGTGACCTATCTCGCGACCAACGGGCGCCCGCGGGTGTTCGCGGAGGAGGTGCGCACCGCTCTCCAACTCGCCGAGTCCTATCCCGGCGACGCCGGTGTGCTCGCGTCGCTGCTGCTCAATCGCATCACGCTGGAGCCGGGGCAGGGCCTGTACCTCGATGCGGGCAACCTGCACGCCTACCTGAGCGGCATGGGCGTCGAGATCATGGCGAACTCCGACAACGTGCTGCGCGGGGGCCTGACACCCAAGCACGTCGATGTTCCCGAGTTGCTCAGGGTCCTGGACTTCCGGTGCCCGGACGTGCCGATTCTCGAAGCCGTGCCGGCGGGTGAGGCCGAGGTCCGCTATCTCACCCCGGCCCCGGAGTTCGCGCTGTCACGTCTGGAGCCCGAGCCGGGTGCCGCGGTGACGCTGGCGCCGTGCGGGCCGCAGATCCTGCTGTGCACGTCGGGCACGGTCCGTCTGGACTGCGGAGGTCCCGGCATCGATCTGACGCCCGGCCGCTCGGTGTGGATCTCGGCGGCGGACCCGGAACTGACCGTCGAGGCGCTCACCTCCGGGACGCAGGTTTTCCGGGCCAGACTCGGCGCGCGATCGGCCGTGTCGCCGGTCGGCTGATCCGCCCGTGCGACGCCCGGGACCCCGTTTGTGTCCTCGGCCACGCGGCACACGCCGCCCACGGCGTTGACGCGGCGTGTCACGGCGTGGCAACGTCGCGGCATGTCGATCGTGCACGAAACACCGTCCGCAGACGACCCCGCCGGGGTCGAAGCCCGCGAGGGACGGCGACGTGTGCAGTTCCACGAGGCCAGCCGCATGCTGCTTCGCACCTCCGTGCTCGATGCGATGCGGGAGCTGCTGACCGTCCGGGACTGGCC
The DNA here is from genome assembly GCF_001895025.1 of Rhodococcus zopfii NBRC 100606 = JCM 9919. Taxonomy (GTDB): domain Bacteria; phylum Actinomycetota; class Actinomycetes; order Mycobacteriales; family Mycobacteriaceae; genus Rhodococcus; species Rhodococcus zopfii. The sequence goes on along the minus strand of NZ_BCXI01000014.1, from coordinate 142,710 downwards.
TTCGATCACGATGACCGACGTTGCACGCCGCGCCGGGGTGAGCCGGCAGACGCTCTACAACGAGTTCTCGTCCCGTCAGGGGCTCGCCCAGGCGTACGCGTTGCGGCTGGCCGACCAGTTCGTCGATGCCGTCGACGAATCGGTCTACTCGCACGTCGGCGACACCCGCGGGGCGTTGGCGGGCGGCTTCGCCGCGTTCTTCGCGGACAGCAGTTCCGATCCGCTTGTGCAGTCTCTGCTCCGCGGCGATGCCAAACCGGATCTGCTGCGACTGATCACCACCGATTCGGCACCGCTGATCGATCGGGCGTCGGCCCGGCTCGTCGAGACGTTCCGCCGCAGCTGGGTGCAGGCGTCGGAGACCGACGCGACGATCCTGGCGCGGGCGATCGTGCGCATCGCGATGAGCTACATCGCGATGCCGCCGGAATCCGACCGGGACGTGGCCGCGGACATGGCCCACCTCGTCGGGCCGTTCCTCGATCGGGTCACCGGCGGCAACTGACCCTCCGCCGCCGGTGGTACCGGCCAGTACGGCAGCGGCGCTCGTCGGCGTGGTTGTATAGCCTGTTCCACGAACCGACTGTCAACAGGAGAGGCGCTCACACGTGTCCGACAACAAGCTCGTGGCCGACCAGCTGAACGGGATCGACTTCAAGGTCGCCGATCTGTCCCTCGCCGAATTCGGGCGTAAGGAGATCCGGCTGGCCGAGCACGAGATGCCCGGCCTGATGGCGCTGCGCCGCGAGTACGCCGAGGTGCTGCCGCTGAAGGGTGCGCGCATCTCGGGGTCGCTGCACATGACCGTGCAGACCGCCGTGCTCATCGAGACCCTGGTCTCGCTCGGTGCGCAGGTGCGCTGGGCGTCGTGCAACATCTTCTCCACCCAGGACCACGCGGCCGCCGCGGTCGTCGTCGGCCCGCACGGCACCATCGAGGAGCCCAAGGGCGTTCCGGTGTTCGCGTGGAAGGGCGAGACGCTCGAGGAGTACTGGTGGGCGGCCGAGCAGATGCTGACCTGGCCGGGCGATCCCGCGAACATGATTCTCGACGACGGCGGCGACGCCACGATGCTCGTCCTCAAGGGCGCACAGTTCGAGAAGGCCGGTGTCGTCCCGCCGACCGACGAGGAGCACGACTCCACCGAGTACCAGGTCTTCCTGCAGCTGCTGCGCGAGTCGCTGGCCGCGGATTCGAAGAAGTGGACCACGGTCGCCCAGTCGGTGCGCGGCGTCACCGAGGAGACCACCACCGGGGTGCTGCGCCTCTACCAGCTCGCCGCCGCCGGTGAGCTCGTGTTCCCGGCGATCAACGTCAACGACTCGGTCACCAAGAGCAAGTTCGACAACAAGTACGGCACCCGCCACTCGCTGCTCGACGGGATCAACCGCGGCACCGACGTCCTCATCGGCGGCAAGACCGCGCTGGTCTGCGGCTACGGCGACGTCGGCAAGGGCTGCGCGGAGGCGCTCCGCGGTCAGGGTGCGCGCGTGTCGGTCACCGAGATCGACCCCATCAACGCGCTGCAGGCGATGATGGACGGATACGACGTCGTCACCGTCGAGGATTTCATCGCCAAGGCCGACATCGTGATCACCTCGACCGGCAACAAGGACATCATCACCTTCGATCACATGAAGCAGATGAAGCACCAGTCGATCCTGGGCAACATCGGTCACTTCGACAACGAGATCGACATGGCGCGTCTCGAGCGCGCCGCCGACGTCACGCGGATCAACATCAAGCCGCAGGTCGACGAGTTCGTCTTCGCCGACGGCCATTCGATCATCGTGCTGTCCGAGGGTCGGCTCCTCAACCTCGGCAACGCGACCGGCCACCCGTCGTTCGTGATGAGCAACTCGTTCGCGAACCAGGTCATCGCCCAGATCGAGTTGTGGACCAAGCCGGACGAGTACGACAACGAGGTGTACCGGCTGCCCAAGCACCTCGACGAGAAGGTCGCGAAGATCCACGTCGAGGCGCTCGGCGGCACGCTCACCAAGCTGACCAAGGAGCAGGCCGAATACATCGGCGTCGACGTCGAGGGCCCCTACAAGCCCGAGCACTACCGCTACTGATCGGGTTCGGGAACCGAAGCAGCATGGGCGTTCTCATCGTCGTCGAGGGACTCGACGGGGCCGGTAAGCGGACATTGTCCGCCGGTCTCGTCGGGTCCTGGCGCGCCGCAGGTTTCCGCGTCGCCACGCTCGCGTTCCCGCGCTACGGGCAGTCCGTGCACGCCGATCTCGGAGCCGAGGCACTCCGCGGCCGTCACGGGGACACCGCGTCGAGCGTCGACGGGATGGCCCTGCTGTGGGCACTCGACCGGCGCGACGCGGCGGACGAGTTGCGGAAACTCCTGGCCGACAACGACATCGTGCTGCTGGATCGTTATGTGGCGTCGAACGTCGCGTACACGGCGGCCCGGAAGCACCAGGGAGCATCGGGACCTGCAGCCGAGTGGGTGCGCGAGATCGAGTTCGGCCGGTTCGGATTGCCGGTGCCCGATCTCCAGTTGTTGCTGAAGGTCCCCGTCGAACTCGCGGCCCGGCGGGCACGCGACCGGGAGGCCGCGGACGTCGCCCGGGACCGGGACGCATACGAACGCGACGGCGATCTCCAGACCCGCACCGGCGAGGTGTACGACGAGTTGGTGCAACAGAAGTGGATGTCGCCGTGGATGGTCGCCGGACCCGACACCGATCCGGAACAACTCGCCGCGCAGATCTCAAATCAGCTTCGGCACGGTGAAGGAGTGACACGATAGACGGTATGAAGCCGAGGATTCTCGTCGTCGACGACGACACCGCGCTGGCCGAGATGCTCACGATCGTCCTGCGGGGCGAAGGTTTCGAACCCTATGTGGTCGGAGACGGCACGCAGGCACTCGGTGCCGTGCGCGAGATCCGGCCCGACCTGGTTCTGCTCGATCTCATGCTGCCCGGCATGAACGGCATCGACGTGTGCCGCGTGCTGCGCGCCGATTCGGGTGTTCCGATCGTCATGCTCACCGCCAAGTCGGACACGGTGGACGTGGTGCTCGGGCTCGAATCGGGCGCCGACGACTACATCGTCAAGCCGTTCAAGCCGAAGGAACTCGTCGCCCGGGTGCGGGCACGGTTGCGTCGCACGGAGCAGGAACCCGCCGAGATGCTCTCGATCGGGGAGATCTCCATCGACGTGCCCGCCCACAAGGTCAGCCGCGGCGAGGAACTCGTCTCCCTCACCCCCCTCGAGTTCGATCTGCTGGTGGCACTGGCCCGCAAGCCGCGGCAGGTGTTCACTCGTGAGGTTCTGCTCGAGCAGGTCTGGGGTTACCGGCACGCCGCCGACACGCGACTCGTCAACGTGCACGTGCAGCGGCTGCGCGCGAAGGTCGAGAAGGATCCCGAGAACCCCGAAGTCGTGCTGACGGTGCGTGGCGTCGGCTACAAGGCCGGACCGCCGTGATCCGTGCTTACCGACTGCGGCGGCGGATCACTCGCAGGACTCTGCCGCTGCTGAGGTGGTCCCGTTCGCTGAGCAGCTGGCTCACCCACACGTGGCGCCGGTCGCTTCAGCTGCGGGTCGTGGTGTCGACCCTGACGCTGTCTCTGGTCGTGATGCTGGTTCTCGGCGTGGTGCTGACGAGCCAGATCACCGACCGTCTGCTCGAAGTGAAGATCAACGCGGCGACCGAGGAGATGGAGCGTTCCCGGACCCTCGTCGAAGGCCAGCTGGCCGGCGCCGACGACTCCGGATCGCTGAGCGTCCGGCTCGACAGTGCCCGGGCCACTCTCACCAACCGCGGAAGCGACGCGGGCCAGGACACCGGTGTCGCCGGTACGTTCGATCCGGTGCTCATCGTCCCCGGTGACGGGCCACGCGCACCGACGTCGAGCGGTCCCGCCGACCAGATCCCGCAGAACCTGCGCGCGTTCGTGCAGAACGGTCAGATCGCCTACCAGTTCGCGACCGTCGACGATCCCGACGGCTACTCCGGCCCGGCGCTGATCGTCGGGAGCCCCACCTCGTCGAACATCAGCACCCTCGAGTTGTACTTGGTGTTCCCACTGGCCGGAGAGGAAAGCACCCTCGCGCTCGTGCGCGGCACCCTGCTGGTCGGCGCATTGGTCCTGCTGGTGCTGCTCGCCGCGATCTCGATGATCGTCGCGCGCCAGGTAGTCCTGCCGATCCGGTCCGCGTCGCGGATCGCGGTGCGCTTCGCAGACGGCCGGCTCAAGGAACGCATGCCGGTGCGCGGCGAGGACGACATGGCACGGCTGGCGATGTCGTTCAACGAGATGGCCGAGAGCCTGTCACGGCAGATCACCCAGTTCGAGGAGTACGGCAACCTGCAGAAGCGGTTCACCTCGGACGTCAGCCACGAATTGCGTACCCCGCTGACGACGGTGCGAATGGCCGCGGATCTCATCCACGACGGGAGCGACGAACTCGACCCGTCGCTCAAACGTGCCTCCGAACTGCTCGTCGCCGAACTCGACCGTTTCGAGAGCCTGCTCGGCGACCTGCTCGAGATCAGCCGGCACGATGCCGGGGTCGCCGAACTCGCCGCCGAGCAGCTGGACCTGCGCATGTGCGCGCGGGCGGCGGTGTCCACGGTCCGGCATCTGGCCCGCGAGACCGCCACCGAACTCATCGTGGACCTGCCGAACGAACCCGTCGGTGCGGAGGTCGATCCGCGCCGCGTCGAACGCATCCTGCGGAACCTGCTCGCCAACGCGATCGACCACGGTGAAGGCAAGCCGATCCTGCTGCGGCTGCGCGCCGACGACGCCGCCGCCGCATTCGTCGTGCGTGACCAAGGTGTCGGGCTGCGACCCGGCGAGGAGAAGCTCGTGTTCAACCGGTTCTGGCGGTCCGATCCGTCCCGGGTGCGACGGTCCGGCGGAACCGGCCTGGGATTGGCTATCAGCGTGGAGGACGCGAACCTGCACAACGGCAAGCTCGAGGCGTGGGGCGAGCCAGGCAAGGGCGCGTGCTTCCGGCTGACGTTGCCGCGCGAGCGAGGACGCAAGGTGGGACGCAGTCCGCTGCCGCTCGTCCCGACGAGCGCGCACGCCGTGCAGGGCAAGACGCCCCCGGCGGCCGGGGACACCGCACCTTTTGTGGGCGGTGACATCGCACCTATTGCGGGCGGTGACATCGCGCCTCCGGCGGGCGGCGACACCGCGGCGCCGTCGGTCGTCGAACCCGCTCCGCCCGAAGGAGCCGCCACATGACGCGGACCGCGATACCCGTTCTCCTGGTGGCGTTCCTGCTCGCGCTCTCGGGCTGCGCGAACCTGCCGGACTCGTCGTCCCCACAGGCCATCGGCACCATCTCCCGTGCCCCCGCCTCCACGGAGGTCGCAGCGCCGGCACCCGGCCGCGAGCCGGATCTGCTGCTGCGCGACTTCCTGCTGGCCAGCACGGACCCCACCAACAGGCACCAGGCCGCGCGCCAGTACCTCACCCCGGAGATGACGCGTCGCTGGGACGACGCGGCCAGCGCCACGATCGTCGAGAAGGTCGACGTGCTGCCGGAATCGCGCAGCGGCGACCGCGCCACCTACGTCATCCGCGCGACCCGCGCCGGCCACCTCGAGGAAGGCGGCCTCTATCGCGCGGACCAGGGGCCCTTCGAAGCGAAGATCACCCTCGTCCGGTCCGACGGAGAATGGCGGATCGACGATCTGCCTCCCGGCGTTGTGATGGACCGGCCGCAGTTCCTCAACACCTACCAACGGCGCTCACTGTTCTTCGTCGACCCGTCCGGACGGACGGTGGTTCCGGACCCCCGCTGGATCGCCGGCACCCAGGAGCAGGTGGCCTCCCAGCTCGTCGGACTGTTGGTCGAAGGCCCGAAACCGTCGCTGCAACCGGCCGTGCGCAACCTGCTCGACGATGTCGACGTCATCGGTCCCATCACCAAGGCAGACGGACGTACCGCACAGGTCGGGGTCGGTCTCGGTGGTATCAAGGTGGACTTCCAGGGGGCGGGCGGGCTCGCGAAACAAGACCGCGAACTCCTCGCGGCCCAAGTGATCTGGACACTCGCGAACGCCGAGATCTCCGGGCCGTACGTGCTGCTCGCGGACGGGCAGCCGCTCGACGAACGGTTCCCGAACGGGTGGACCACCGCGGACGTGGCGTCGACGAATCCGCTCGCCACGTCCAGCGCGACCATCGGCCTCCACGCAGTGCGCGGCGGCGGCCTGGTCAGCGTCGCGGAAACGGGCGTCACGCCCGTGCCCGGATTCTTCGGTGACAGCACCGGTCTGCAGTCCGTCGCGATCTCGCACGACGGACAGCTCGTGGCCGGAGTGGTCGGAACCGGGCGACCGGAGCCGGAACCGGCGGTCGAGCTCATGATCGGTGGGTACGGGGACGGGGTTGCCGTGCGCGCGGCCGAGGGCAGTTCGATCAGCAGGCCGTCGTGGTCGATCGACGACAGCTCGGTGTGGGCCGTCGTGGGTGGCACCGCGGTCGTGCGGGTGGTCCGCGAACCCGGAACCGGGCGGGTGACGGTGATTCCGGTCCAGGCCGGTGACATCCTGGCGCTCGGCGGCCGGATCACCGAATTGCGCCTGTCGCGCGACGGGGTCCGCGCGGCCCTGATCGTCGACGGCCGCGTATACGCGGCGATCGTCGTCCAGCTCCCCAACGGTGAGTTCGCGCTGACCGGTCCTCGCGAGATCGCCATCGGACTGGGCAGTCCCGCGCTCTCGCTCGACTGGAGTTCCTCGGACACGGTGGTCGTGGCGCGGGCAGGGTCCGACATCCCGGTCGTCCAGGTCGCTGTCGACGGTTCCCGGATGGATGCGCTGCCCAGCCGGAATCTCACGCCGCCGGTGAGCGCGGTGGAGGCGTCGACCACGACCGAGTTCGTGGCGGATTCCCGCGCGGTGTTCCAGCTCAACAACAGCGACCCCGCCGGCGACCGCTACTGGCGTGAGGTTCCCGGCCTGGCAGGGCTGACCGCGATTCCGGTGCTGCCCGGCTGAGCGCCGCCCGCAGATCCGCGCGCAGGCCGAATTTCGTGCCGCAGCACTGTGCCGTCGCTCGCTGCGGCGCGGTTGCTGTCGGTGCCCTGCGGCACAGTGCGCTGCATGCTGGACGCCCTGCTGGACCTCGTGCTGCCCGTCGAGTGCGGCGGCTGCGGCAGGCCCGGGATCCGGTGGTGCCGGCCCTGCGCCCGCGACCTCGACGATGCGCCCGCGCCCGTGCGACCCCGTGTCGATCCGGGTGTTCCCGCGTGGGCGCTAGGGCCGTACCGAGGTACGCACCGGCGTGCGGTGGTCGCCGCGAAGGAACACGGCCGCCGCGACCTGGCGCAGCCGCTGGGGGTCGCTCTGGGTGCGGCGATCGTACGGTTGCGGCGCTGGGGGGAGCTTCCGGCCGGGCTGTTGAGCGTCGTGCCCGCCCCGACCCGGGCGCGTGCGGCGCGGACCCGTGGCGGCGACCCGGTAACGCGGGCCGTGCGAGCCGCTGCGATGCACGATCGCGCACTGCGCGTGGTCCCGATCCTCGAGACCGCTCGCGGTGTCCGGGACTCGGTCGGACTGTCCGCCGCGCAGCGGCACCGCAACCTTGCCGGGCGCGTGCACCTCACCCGGGCCACGGGCGTGCCGCGGCAGGTCCCGGTGCTCGTCGTCGACGACGTGATGACCACCGGCACGACCGCGGCGGAGGCAGTGAGGGTGCTCACCGCGGCCGGGTTCCGTCCGTGCGGTGTGCTTGTGATTGCTGCCGCGTAAGTGGACACGAGTGAAATTCAGCGGAACGGTGGCACTCGCTGAGGTTACGTACTACCGTCGCCCTCAGACCCGGAAAACACTGGTAGACGGGCGGAAACGTTCGATCTGCCCGATCCGGGCGGAGCGCTCACGCGCTCATCGAACATGCCGGTGCGCGGGCTGCACCGGCCGTACTCGGGAGGTACGAGTGACGACCCCTTCGAAGTCCAAGGTTTCCGCTGCCGACATCGACGGTGAAGCCGGTCCCAGCGCGGACATCGTTGTCAAGGGACGCAACGTCGAGGTTCCGGACCACTTCCGGATCTACGTGTCCGAGAAACTCGGCCGATTGGAGCGATTCGATCCGACCATTTTCCTGTTCGATGTCGAACTGCAGCACGAGCGCAATCGCCGGCAGATGAAGAGCTGCCAGCGGGTCGAGATCACCGCCCGCGGCAAGGGCCCGATCGCACGCGCCGAGGCGTCCGCCGACAGTTTCTATGCGGCGTTCGAGTCGGTCACCGCCAAGCTCGAATCCCGCCTGCGGCGCTCCAAGGATCGTCGCAAGGTCTCCTACGGTGACAAGACCCCCGTGTCGGTTGCCGCCGCCACTGCGGCGCTTGCCCAGGACGATTCGCTCGGCATCTCGCCGGATCTGGCGCACGACCTCGAAGCGGACAAGGAGAGCGGTCCCGGCCGGATCGTCCGGACGAAGACACACAAGGCCGAGCCGATGACCGTCGACGACGCCCTGTACGAGATGGAACTGGTCGGCCACGACTTCTACCTGTTCCACGACAAGGAATCGGACAAGCCGTCGGTCGTCTATCGCCGGCACGCGTTCGACTACGGCCTGATCAGCCTGGTCTGAATGCCCGGTCGGAGCGGTCGCGATCGCGGCCGCTCCGACCGAACGCCTACCATGGAATCCGGCCGGGGACCGACGAGGCCCTCGGCCGGATTTTCTTGTCCGTGCACGAACCCGAGATTGAGGACGAACACCCAGTGCTGTCGCTGACGAAGCTGCTCCGAATCGGTGAAGGTCGCATGGTCAAGCGACTCAAGCACATCGCCGAGCACGTCGAATCCCTGTCGCCGGAATTCGAGGCGCTCACCGACGCGGAACTGCGCGCTAAGACGGACGAGTTCCGCAATCGCTACGCGGATGGGGAAACCCTCGACGACCTGCTCCCGGAGGCGTTCGCAGTGGCGCGTGAAGCGTCCTGGCGGGTTCTCGGTCAGAAGCACTACACGGTGCAGATCATGGGCGGCGCTGCGCTGCACTTCGGCAACATCGCCGAGATGAAGACCGGTGAGGGCAAGACCCTCACCTGTGTGCTGCCGGCCTACCTCAACGCGCTGTCCGGCGACGGTGTGCACGTCGTGACCGTGAACGACTACCTCGCCAAGCGCGACTCCGAGTGGATGGGCCGCGTGCACCGTTCCCTCGGCCTGAGCACCGACGTGATCCTGTCCGGGCTCACCCCGGCGCAGCGCCGCGCAGCCTACGCCGCGGACATCACGTACGGGACGAACAACGAGTTCGGCTTCGACTACCTGCGCGACAACATGACGCACTCGCTCGACGACCTGGTGCAGCGCGGCCACAACTTCGCGGTCGTCGACGAGGTCGACTCCATCCTCATCGACGAGGCCCGCACACCGCTGATCATCTCCGGTCCCGCGGATGCGTCGAGCAAGTGGTACTCCGAGTTCGCGCGAATCGTGAACATGCTCGAGCCGGAAACCCATTACGAGATCGACATCCGCAAGCGGACCGTCGGCGTCCACGAGGCGGGCGTCGAGTTCGTCGAAGACCAGCTGGGCATCGACAACCTGTACGAGGCGGCGAACTCCCCGCTGGTGAGCTACCTGAACAACGCCATCAAGGCCAAGGAGCTCTACAACAAGGACAAGGACTACATCGTTCGTGACGGCGAGGTCGTCATTGTCGACGAGTTCACCGGCCGTGTGCTGACCGGTCGCCGCTACAACGAGGGCATGCACCAGGCGATCGAGGCCAAGGAGAAGGTCGAGATCAAGGCCGAGAACCAGACCCTCGCGACGATCACCTTGCAGAACTACTTCCGGCTCTACGACAAGCTCTCCGGCATGACGGGCACCGCCGAGACGGAAGCTGCCGAGCTGCATCAGATCTACGGCCTCGGCGTCATCCCGATCCCGACGAACCGCTCGATGATCCGCGTCGACCAGGGCGACCTGATCTACAAGACGGAGGAAGCGAAGTTCGCGGCCGTCGTCGACGATGTGGTCGAGCGGCACCAGAAGGGCCAGCCGGTCCTCATCGGTACCACCAGTGTCGAGCGTTCCGAGTACCTGTCGCGGCAGTTCACCAAGCGCGGCATCGTCCACAGCGTGCTCAATGCGAAGTTCCACGAGCAGGAAGCGCAGATCATCGCCGAGGCCGGACGATCCGGTGCGGTGACCGTCGCGACGAACATGGCCGGTCGCGGTACCGACATCGTGCTCGGCGGCAACCCGGACATTCTCGCCGACATCGCGCTGCGTCGCCGCGGCCTGGACCCGGTGCACACGCCCGAGGATTACGAGGCCGCGTGGGACGACACCCTCGAGAAGATCAAGACCGAGGTCAAGGCGGATGCCGAGAAAGTCAAGGCAGCCGGCGGCCTGTACGTGCTCGGGACCGAACGGCACGAGTCCCGGCGCATCGACAATCAGCTCCGCGGACGGTCCGGACGTCAGGGCGATCCCGGCGAGTCCCGGTTCTACCTGTCCCTCGGCGACGAGCTGATGCGGCGGTTCAACGGTGCCGCACTCGAATCGATCATGACGCGGCTGAACTTGCCCGACGATGTGCCGATCGAGGCGAAGATGGTTTCCAAGGCCATCAAGAGCGCCCAGACGCAGGTCGAGCAGCAGAACTTCGAGATCCGCAAGAACGTCCTCAAGTACGACGAGGTGATGAACCAGCAGCGCACCGTCATCTACGACGAGCGCCGCCGGATCCTGCGCGGCGAGGACCTCGAGGGCCAGGTCGAGTCGATGATCCACGACGTGGTCACCGCGTACGCCGACGGCGCCACTTCCGAGGGATACGTCGAGGACTGGGATCTCGAGCAGTTGTGGACCGCCCTCCGGACGCTCTACCCGGTCGGGGTCGACCACAAGGCGCTCGTCGACGCGAACGAGGATCTCGATCGGGACGAGTTGCGTCAGATCCTCCTGGACGATGCGCAGCAGGCGTACACCCGGCGTGAGGCCGAGATCGAGCAGATCGCGGGCGAGGGTGCGATGCGCGAACTCGAGCGTCGCGTCCTGCTGTCGGTGCTCGACCGCAAGTGGCGCGAGCACCTCTACGAGATGGACTACCTCAAGGAAGGCATCGGGCTGCGCGCGATGGCGCAGCGCGACCCGCTGGTCGAGTACCAGCGCGAGGGCTTCGACATGTTCACCGGCATGCTCGACGGACTCAAGGAGGAGTCGGTCGGGTTCCTGTTCAACCTGCAGGTGGAAGCGGCCCAGCCGCAGGCATCGGCGGCGGGTGGGGTCAGCGTGACCGCGGCCTCCGCTGCCGCGGTCGCGCAGAACGCGCCGTCACTGGCCAAGCCTGCACCTGCACCTGCACCGGCGCCGGCCCCGGCTGCGCTGCGGGCGAAGGGACTCGACGACGCCGGCCGGCAGCAGCGCCTCACCTACTCGGGTCCCGCCGAGGACGGCAGCGCTCAGGTCAGCCGCAGCAGCGGTGCCGCCGCGCCCGCCGCGACCGGCAGCCGCAAGGAGCGGCGCGCCGCGGCGCGCAAGGACGCGAAGGGTGGCTCGCGCCGCCGCTGAGGCCCGGCCGCCCGGGGGCGCCGGATCACCCCAGCCACAGCGAGGTGATGAGCCACCCGTGCGGGGCACGGCGCGTCGGCGCGGTCCGGCCGACGCGACCGGCCACCGCGAGGACACGATGGCCACGCGTGTAGGAACCGAACAGTTCGGCGGTGTCGGCATCGACGGCGCGTAACCGGGTACGCAGCAGGATCGCGCTGCCTGCATCCGGGTGCGCAGACCGCGTCGGCGCCAGCGCATCGTGCAGGACGGGATCGAGTACCGCCTCCAGTTGCGTGTCCGGTCGACGTCGGTCGAGGACTTCGAGCACCACCCGCACCGCGCGCTCGGCGAAGGCGGCCGCCGCCGGATCGACGGTCGGCGCGAGAGGGGTGGCGACCGGAGCGGTCCGCGTCGGACGGGGCGACCTCCCGTCGTGCGCGGTCGCACGTCGTGTCGCGTACCGGCGCGGCCGATCGCAGTTGTGCCGGACGGGTGGTTCGTACAGAGGAATCCGCAGGACGTGGCGGATACCGGGGTTATCGGGCATGCGTCTCCCTGGTGACGTTCGAGGCGGGGCGCCCGTGACAGAAGTGCATCGGTCGCGACCCGCGACAGCATGGTCGACCCCGGGAGAGGACGGAGCCGCCGTCATCGTGCCACACCCGCGGCGCGAGTGCCTGCCGAAACGCTTCCTGTCGCCGAGGGTGGCGCCCGACTCTAGGGTGAGTGTGTGCGGGGATTGGTACTGGATTTCGGTGGTGTGCTCTCGGGTCCCGGAACGGACGCGCATGCACTCGTGGAGGTGGTCGCCGCGCTTCGCGAGCGGGGTGTGCGAACGGCGATCCTGAGCAACGATCCGGGGGGTCCCGGTGCGGACCGGCTCCGAGAGCTCGGCGGTGGGCGCTTGGTCGACGAGGTGGTGCTCTCCGGCGACGTGGGATTGGCCAAACCCGACCCGCGGAGCTACCGGCTCGTGGCGCAGCGGCTGGGACTGGAACCCGCGCAGTGTGTCTTCGTCGACGACCTCGTCTCGAACGTGCGCGCCGCGGCCGCCGTGGGCATGGTCGGGGTCCACCACGAGCGTCCGGATGTCGTTGTGGCAGAACTGGCCGTACTCTTCGAGCTGAGCGCCGACGACGAGGTGCCCGCGACCCCCGTTCCCGCGACCTCCGCGGCCGTGGACGGGGTCACGGACAGGGGTGAGGGGGACACTCGCAGATGACGACCCGCATGACCGCGCAGGATGCGTCGTTCTACTTTCTGGAGACGACGAACACACCGATGCACATCGGGTCGCTCGCGATCCTGGCCGAGCCGGAGGGCGGCCTCGATTTGGAGACGCTCCTGCAGTTGGTGGAGCGCCGCATCTCGGAGGTGCCGCGCTACCGCCAGAAGGTGCGGGAGGTCGCCTTCGGTCTGGCGCGTCCGGTGTGGGTGGACGACCGCGACTTCGATATCGCGTACCACGTGCGACGCTCGGCGTTGCCGCGTCCGGGTTCGGACGATCAGTTGCATGATCTACTGGCGCGGCTGATCTCGCGTCCCCTGGACCGGACCCGCCCGTTGTGGGAGATGTATCTCGTCGAGGGTCTCGCCGGGAACCGGTGTGCGCTGTTCACGAAGTCGCATTCGGCGCTCGTCGACGGGGAGGATGCGTTGGACATCGGGCAGGTGCTGTTCGATTCCGAAGTCGAACCACGGCAGGTGCCCGAAGAGCTGTGGATGCCGGAACAGGAGCCGTCGGACACCGCGCTGCTGATCGGCGCGCTCGCCGATCTGGTCGCCCGTCCGGGGGAGGGTGTCGCGTTGATGCGTGCTGCGGTGGGCAACCTCGCCGCCACCGCGACCGAGGCCGTCGACGTGGTCGGGCGCCTGGCGCGGACCGCCGCGCAATCGGCGCCGGAGAGCCCGCTCAACGAGTCGATTTCGCGCAGCCGTCGGTTCGCGGTGGTCCGGTCCGATCTGGAGCTGTACCGCAAGATCCATTCCAGGTACGGCTGCACCATCAACGACGTCGTGCTCGCGGTGATCGCCGGTGCGCTGCGCTACTGGTTGCTCTCCCGCGGGGAACCGGTGACCGAGGCGTCGGTGGTGCGCGCGATGGTGCCGATCTCGGTGTACACGCAGGACCCGGCGGACGCGGAGGACGCGGACGGCGCCGAGACGATCCAGGTGCATCCGCAAGGTGAGGTGTCGACCTTCCTCGTCGACCTGCCTGTGGGGGAACCGAATGCCGTGGTGCGGTTGTCGCACATAGCGCATGCGGGCGAGGCCTACGCGCGGCAGCGGCGCCGGATCGCGGCCCAGGCCATGATCCGGTTGTCGGGCTTCGCGCCGGCGACGATGCACGCCGTGGGGGTGCGGGTGGCGAGCGGCTTCTCGCAGCGCGTGTTCAATCTGATGATCACCAACGCACCGGGCCCGCAGCATCCGCTCTACCTGGCCGGGGTCCCTGTCCTGGAGACGTACCCGATCTCGCCGCTGCTGAAGAATCAGGCGTTGAGCATCGCGTTGACGTCCTACGACGGGTCCGTCTACTACGGTTTGAACGCGGACCGCGATGCGATGCCCGATGTGGGGGTGCTGACGTCGCTGCTGCAGGAAGCACTCGAGGAGTTGTTGGATGCCAGTAGGTAGGGAAAAGACGCGGGTCTATGTGCCGGCGACGATCGACATGCTGCAGCGACTCGTCGCCGACGGTGAGGTCGAGGCGATGAGCCGCACCGCGTTCGCGGTGACGGCCGCCTTGCGCGAGGCCTACACGTCCGGCGACGACGAGGAACTCGCCGAGGTCGCCATGGCCGAGGCCGCGCGGGCGTCGCTGCGGTTGCTGGCCGCGCGCGCGGACGACGAGTCGGCCGCGGATCTGCCGGTGCGTCGAGTGGTGGTGGCGGCGGATGTCGAGGAGGCCACCCCGCGTCCGGATCTCGACGATGCCGTCGTTCGGCTCTCGGCGCCCGTCGCGCTGAAGTCGGTGGCCTCGGTACACGTGGATCTCGAGGGGGCGGAGGCCGACGTGGCGCGGGCCGTGGAAGTGGTCGACGCAGCGGACATGGGCGACGAGGAGGCCGAGTTCGTGCTCGGCGACGCGGAGGACCATCAGCTGGCGTGGTACGCGACGCAGGAGCTGCCGTTCCTGCTGGAACTGTTGTAAGACGGGCCGAGCGGGTTCTCGACTACTTGTCCGTAACCTACGGTGCCGTAGCTTCTGGTAACCTACGGAACCGTAGCCGCACTGGGTGAGGAGAAGTGGTCGATGGGTTTGAAGGAGTGGATCGAGCGTCCCGCAGCGAACGTTGCGGCGTCCGAGCGGTCCGTGTCGAATCTCGTTCGCGGCGCGGTTGCGCGGTTCACCACGCCGCTGTTGCCCGACGACTACCTGCACTTGGTGAACCCGCTGTGGTCGGCGCGTGAACTGCGCGGCCGCATCGTCGAGGTTCGCCCCGAGACGGCGGATTCGGCGACCCTCGTCATCAGGCCCGGCTGGGGTTTCGACTTCGGGTACGCCTCCGGCCAGTACATCGGCATCGGTCTGCACATCGACGGTCGGTGGCATTGGCGGTCCTACTCGCTGACGTCGTCGGCCACCTGGAACGACAAGCTCATCTCGATCGCGGTCAAGGCGATGCCGGAAGGCTTCCTGTCGAGCCACCTCGTCACCGGTGTGCCCGCCGGCACGATCGTGCGGCTCGCGGCCCCGAAGGGTGACTTCGTGCTGCCGGACCCGCCGCCGGAGCGGATCCTGATGCTCACCGCAGGCAGCGGTATCACCCCGATCATGTCGATGCTGCGCACGCTCGATCGGCGCGCGGTGGACCGAGACGTCGATCTGCCCGACGTCGTGCACGTGCACTCGGCGCCGACCGCGGACGACGTGATGTTCCGTGCCGAGCTCGAGCGGTTCGACGCCACGCACGACCGGTTCCACTCGCACGTCCAGCTCACCCGTTCGCAGGGGCAATTCCCGCTGGACCGGCTCGACGAGGTCTGCCCCGACTGGCGTGAACGCCAGACCTGGGCATGCGGACCGCAGCAGATGCTCGACGAGATCGAGGCGTTCTGGAAGAAGGCCGGAATCGAGGATCGCCTGCACCTGGAGCGGTTCGCGGTCACCCGGGCCGACACTTCGGGTTCCGGCGGTACCGTGACCTTCGCGAAGTCGGGCAAGACCGTCACCGTCGACGGCGCGACGACGCTGCTCGAGGCCGGCGAGAGCGTCGGCGCGCTGATGCCGTTCGGCTGCCGGATGGGCATCTGTCAGACTTGTGTGGTCCCGCTCGAGAAGGGGCACATCGTCGATCTGCGGTCCGGCAAGGAACACGCCGAGGGAGAGCGTGTCCAGACCTGTATTTCCGCGGCTGCCGGTGATTGCACTCTCGACGCCTGACTCTCCACCGCCCGTTCCATAGCAAGGACCCTGAGTGGCCATCACCGACATCCGCGCGTTCGCGCATCTCAGCGATTCGGACATCGAAGCGCTGGGCCGTGAGTTCGATGCGATCCGACGCGACGTGGAGGAATCGCGCGGGGTTCGAGACGCCCGCTACATCCGCAACACGATCCGCCTGCAGCGGCTGCTCGAACTGGGTGGGCGGGTGGCGCTGCTCGGGTCCCGTAGACGGCCGATGTGGGCGCTGGGCACCGCGATGCTCTCGCTGTCGAAGATCATCGAGAACATGGAGCTCGGGCACAATGTCATGCACGGGCAGTGGGACTGGATGAACGACCCGGAGATCCACTCCACGTCGTGGGAGTGGGACCAGACCGGGCCGTCGGCGCACTGGAAGCGCGCCCACAACTACGTGCACCACACCTACACGAACATCGTCGGCATGGACGAGGACGTGGGATTCGGCATCCTGCGGATGACGCGCGACGAGGTGTGGCGCCCGATCAACCTCCTGCAGCCGGTCGCGAACGTGATCCTCGCCGCGACCTTCGAGTGGGGCATCGCCCTGCACGACCTGGCGGCGCAGAAGGAGGCCGATCAGGTTTCGCCCGCGCAGTGGAACTCGCAGGCCAACAAGGATTTTGCGCGCAAGGCGACGCGTCAGGTCGTCAAGGACGTGGTGTTGTTCCCGGCCTTGACCGGCCCGGCCTGGCGCACCACGCTGTACGCGAATCTCACCGCGAACCTGATCCGGAACGTGTGGGCGTACGCGGTGATCTTCTGCGGGCATTTCCCGGACGGCGCGGAGAAGTTCACCGTCGACCAGTTCGAGAACGAGACGCACGCGCAGTGGTATCTGCGGCAGCTGCTCGGCAGCGCGAACATCTCCGGCGGCCCGGTCATGGGTTTCATGACCGGGAACCTGAGCTACCAGATCGAGCATCACCTGTTCCCCGATCTGCCGAGCAACCGGTATCCGGAGATCGCCGCTCGGGTGCGGGCGCTGTGTGCCAAGTACGACCTGCCGTACACGACGGGTTCGCTCGGCAGGCAGTATCTGCTCGCGCTGCGCACGATCCACAAGCTCGCGGTGCCGGACCGATTCCTGTGGGCCACCTCGGACGATGCGCCGGAGACCTCCTCCGAGCGCAAGTTCTCGCCGGCGGGCGTCCTCGGGGCGACGGCGCCCTCGGTCGATCCGGTGACCGGTCGGCGCCGGGGTCTGCTCACGGCCCTACGCGCCCACGCGGAGGCGAAATTCGTTGCGCGCCGCAAGAAATGATCTTGATTTGTGATTCGCCCCACAGTACGGATTCCGCTAACCTACGGAGCCGTAACCTACGGTAGGGTAGCCGCATGGCCATTTCGGACATCAAGGAGTACGCGCACCTGACGGAGGCCGACGTCGAGGCCATCGGCCACGAACTCGACGCCATCCGTCGCGACATCGAGGATGCGCGCGGCGAGCGGGACGCCCGCTACGTCCGCAACACGATCCGCCTGCAGCGTGGACTCGAAATCGGTGGGCGCGCAGTGCTCTTCGGTTCGCGCAAGCGCTCGCTGTGGCTGCTGGGCACCGGCATGCTCTCGCTGTCGAAGATCATCGAGAACATGGAGCTCGGGCACAACGTCATGCACGGGCAGTGGGACTGGATGAACGACCCCGAGGTGCACTCGGCGAACTGGGAATGGGACAACGCCGATCCGTCGGCGCACTGGAAACAGACCCACAACTACCTGCACCACAAGTACACGAACATCCTCGGCATGGACGACGACGTGGGATACGGGCTGCTGCGCGTGACCCGCGACCAGCGCTGGAAGCCGTTCTACCTCGGCAACATCGCCTACAACGCGATCCTTGCGTCGCTGTTCCAGTACGGAATCGCGATCCAGCTGCTCGAGCTCGGCAAGGTCATCCAGGGCCGCGACGATCGCGAGCGCACCAAGGAACTCGGCAGCGAGGTCCTCGCCAAGATCGGCAAGCAGACGCTCAAGGACTACGTCGTGCACCCGGCACTGACCGGCAAGGCGTGGAAGTCGACGCTGACCGCGAACGCCACCGCGAACTTCGTGCGCAACCTCTGGACCAACGCCGTCATCTTCTGCGGGCACTTCCCGGACGGTGCCGAGAAGTTCACGAAGGCCGACGTCGAGAACGAGACGCACGCCGAATGGTATCTGCGGCAGATGCTCGGTTCCGCCAACATCTCCGGCGGCCGCGTCATGGACTTCATGACCGGCAACCTCAGCTACCAGATCGAGCACCACATCTTCCCGGATCTGCCGTCGAACCGCTACCACGAGATCTCGCTCAGGGTGAAGGCGCTGTGCGAGAAGTACGACCTGCCGTACACCACGGGTCCGTTCGCGGTGCAGTACTGGAAGTCGTGGCGCACCATCGCGAAGCTGTCGCTGCCCGACAAGTACCTCACCGACACCCGTGACGCCGCTCCCGAGACCGCCTCCGAGCGCGGCTTCGGCGGCGAGGCCGCGGTCGATCCGCTCACCGGCCGCCGCGTCGGTCTGGCCACCGCGATCGAGAAGAGCCGCAAGCGCGGATTCGTCCGCCGCGTCCTCGGCATGCGCTGAACGAGCGAGGATCGTGCCGAGCGGCCCCGACTCCCTAGGGAGTCGGGGCCGCTCTTGTTCACCAGGCTTCGTGCTCTGTGAGCGCTGCGAGCAGTCCCCGGACCGCATGCGCGCGGCGCTGTGACTTTCCGTCCAGGCCGTCGAGCGCGCACTCGGGGTCGGCCGGTGGACCGAGATGGGTGCATCCACGCGGACAGTCCTCGACGGCCGCGGACAGGTCGGAGAACGCGGCGACCACGTCCTCCGCGGAGATATGTGCGAGCCCGAACGAGCGGATGCCGGGAGTGTCGACGACCCAGCCGCCGCCGGGCAACGGCAGAGCAACCGACTGGGTCGAGGTGTGCCGGCCCTTCCCGACGCCGGAGACCTCGCCGGTCGCGCGGTCCGCGTCCGGTACCAGCCGGTTGACCAGCGTCGACTTGCCGACGCCGGAATGTCCGATCAACGCCGTCACCGAATCGGTGATGAGTTCGGTGAGTTCGGTGAGATCGTCGTCTCGGCCGACCAGCATCACCGGCAGATCCAGATCGGTGAACTGCGCCGTGAACTCGTCGGGGTCGGCGAGATCGGACTTTGTCAGGCACAGCACCGGCGACAGGCCGCCGGCGTATGCCGCGACTAGGGCGCGTTCGACCAGACCCGTTCGCGGCGGCGGATCGGCGAGAGCGACGACGATGAGCAGCAGCTGCGCGTTCGCGACAACGATCCGCTCGAACGGGTCCGTGTCGTCGGCGGTGCGCCGCAGCACCGTTTCGCGGTCGTGGACCCGCACGATCCGCGCGAGCGTGTCCGGACGGCCCGACAGGTCGCCGACGACCCCGACGCGATCACCGACCACGATCGGGGTGCGTCCGAGTTCGCGGGCGCGCATCGCGACGATCGGACGGTGCGGGTCGGCGCCGAGCACCACACCCCAGCGACCGCGGTCCACCGAGACGACCATGCCGTCGACGGCGTCGAGGTGGGCGGGGCGGTCCTTGGTGCGCGGCCGCGAGCCCTTGCCCGGGCGGACCCGGACATCGGACTCGTCGTACTGGCGCCGCCGGCTCAGGAGCGCGTTCCTGTCAGCATCGCCGCCCACAGCGACTCGAAACCGGGCAGCGTCTTGGCGGTCGTGCCGATGTCGTGGACGTCGACGTCGTCGATGACGAGACCGATGATCGCCCCGGCGGTGGCCATGCGGTGATCGGCGTAGGACTGCCACTGTCCGCCGTGCAGGCCGGCCGGTTCGATGCGCAGCCCGTCGTCGGTTTCGATCGCCGAACCGCCGAGCCGGGTGATCTCGGTCACCAGCGCCGCGAGCCGATCGGTTTCGTGGCCGCGCAGGTGCGCGATGCCGCGAAGCTGCGACGGGGTGGTCGCGAGCGCGGCGAGGGCCGCGACGGTCGGGGCGAGCTCGCCGACGTCGCGCAGATCGATGTCGATGCCGGTGAGCCGCTCGGGGCCGCGCACCGTCAGGGTGCCCTCCGACCAGGTGACGGTCGCGCCCATCCGCTCGAGAATGCCGCGGATCGCGTCGCCGGCCTGCGTCGTCGACTTCGGCCACATCGGCACCGACACCGTGCCGCCGGTGACGGCTGCGGCGGCGAGGAACGGGGTCGCGTTCGACAGGTCCGGTTCGACGTCGACGTCGATCGCCCGGATCGTCCCCGGCGCCACGCGCCACGTGTTCGCGTCGGCGGTGTCGACCTCGACGCCGGCGGCACGCAGCATCTCGACGGTCATCTCGATGTGCGGCATCGAGGGTACCGGCTTGCCGTCGTGGTGGATGGTGACGCCCTCGTCGTAGCGGGCAGCCGACAGCAGCAGGCCGCTGACGAATTGCGACGATCCGGACGCGTCGATGGTGACGGTGCCGCCGCGCAGCCCGCCGGCGCCGTGCACCGTGAACGGCAGGCCCTCGCCGTCGACGTCGGCACCGAGGGAACGCAGGGCATCCAGGACGGTGCCCATCGGCCGGGTCTTGGCCTGCTCGTCGCCGTCGAAGAACACGTCCCCGTCGGCGAGCGACGCGAGCGGCGGCACGAACCGCATGACGGTGCCGGCGAGCCCGCACGCGACCTCGCCGCCGCGCAGGTCGCCGGGGACGACGTCGAGAGTCGTGCCCCCGTCGCGTTCGGTGATCGTCGTGCCCAGTGCGCGCAGGGCGCCGATCATCAGGTCCGTGTCACGGCTGCGCAGCGCCCCGGCGATCGTCGAGGGGCCGTCGGCGACGGCGGCGAGGATCAGCGCGCGGTTGGTGATCGACTTGGATCCGGGCACCGTCACGGTCGCGTCGACGGGGGAATCGGCTCGGGGGGCTCTCCACAGGCTCACCGGACCATCTTCTCCCATCGCCGGACCCCGGTGTGCACCCGGCGCGGCCGACGCGGGGAATCCGGCCGTCGGAGCCGGCTGCCACACTCGACGTATGTGCGGCAGGTATGCGACGACTGCGGACCCGGCGACTCTCGCGGCGGAACTCGACGCGCTCGACGAGACGGGCGGGGGAGCGGATGGCAACGCCGGTGCTGCCAACTTCAATGTCGCCCCGACGACGCAGGTGTTCGCTGTCGTCGCCCGGCACGACCGGGAGAATCCGGACGATCCGGTGACGCGGCGGATCCGGCGCATGCGGTGGGGTCTGGTACCGCCGTTCGCGAAGGAGGTCGGCAAGAGCTCGCCGCTGTTCAACGCCCGCTCGGAGTCGGTGGCGACGAAGCCGTCGTTCGCGCAGTCACTGCGTTACCAGCGCTGCCTGGTGCCGATGGACGGCTGGTACGAGTGGCAGGTCGAACCGACACCGGACGGCAAGATCGCGAAGGTGCCGTACTACATGTCCCCGGAGGACGGGTCGCGGATCTGCATGGCCGGATTGTGGGCGGTGTGGCGCGACCCGAAGAACCCGGATGCGGCGCCGCTGGTCAGTACCACGATCCTCACGGCGGATTCGGTCGCGCAGCTGCGCAACGTCCACGAGCGGATGCCGCTGATCCTCCCGCCGGAGCGGTGGGACGCCTGGCTCGATCCGGACAGCCTCGGCCACCCCGACCTGATCCGCCCGAGCCTCGATGCGGTCTCGTCGATCGCCGTCCGCCGGGTGTCCCCGAAGGTCAACAGCGTTCGCAACAACGGCCCCGAACTGCTCGTCCCCGACGACGGCAGCGGCGAACAGATGGCGCTGCTGTAGCCGCCGTACCGGGAATCGGTGCTGTCACGACTGCCGTAGCAGATCCGGGTACTTCTCGCGGCGGTCGGCGGGAATGATCGAATTCAGCACGAACCGGATCTGCCGGGTGGTGTATTCGTCGAGCGTGTACAGCGGGCCGAAATGCCAGTGTTTCAATGCCCACCCGTGGGCGAGGAGCATGAAGTCGAAGACGATGAGGTCGACGTCGACCGGGCTGAACTCCCCGGAGGCGATGCCGGTCTCGAGCGTGGCGCGCAGCGGCGCCGAGGTCGCGACCTCCAGTTCCTTGATGCGTTCGCGCCCGGTCTTGTCGAGCGTGCGGCTCTCCCGGTAGGTGAGGACCACCGCGTCGAGGTTGTCGTCGACGACCTCGAGGTAGCGCCGCATGCCCGCGGCCAGCCGCTCCACCGGATCCTCGCCGGCGGCGTCCATCGCCGGTTCCAGCTGGTCGCGGAACGCGTCGAGGATCGCGGTGACGGTCGCGAGCAGGACGTCTTCCTTACCGCCGAAGTACTTGTAGATCAGGCCGACGCTGACGCCCGCCTCGTCGGCGAGGGCCTGCATCGACATCTGGTGGAATCCGGTCTGCTCCATCAGGCGCACCGCGGCCTCGAGCACCTGCTTGCGCCGCGAGTGGGTGCGCACGGCGCGCACGGCCTCGTCGACGGTCAGCGCGTCGTGTCGGGTGGTCATGGTGGTGCTCCTCGTCGCCGATGGGTGGATTCACAGTACCGATCGCCGGATGTGCCCGGTCATCGCGCGGCAGTCAGGAACCGCTCGAGCAGGCGGGCCCGTCTCGCCGGTCGCGTTCGCGGCGGGACGGTCGAGGGTGATGATGCCGTCGTGGTCTTCTCGTCCGACGCCGACGCTCATGGCTCCTCCAGGTTTGGGTAGTGGAGCATGTTGTGCCGGAACGAAATTCGCTCCGGTGCCTCAGATGCCCAGGTCCTTGGCGACGATCGTCTTCATGATCTCGGTGGTGCCGCCGTAGATCGTCTGGATGCGGGCGTCGACGAACGCGCGGGACACCGCGTATTCGCGCATGTAGCCGTAGCCGCCGTGCAACTGCAGGCAGCGGTCCGCCACGCGCACCTGCAGTTCGGTCGTCCACCATTTGAGCCGCGCGGCGCGGGCCGCCGACAGCTCGCCGGCGACGTGCTCGGCGATGCAGTCGTCGAGGAAGGTGCGGGCCAGATCCAGTTCGGTCGCCAGTTCCGCGAGCACGAACTGGGTGTTCTGGAAACCCGACACCGGCTTGCCGAACGCCGTCCGCTCCTTGACGTAGTCGAGGGTCTGCGCGAACACGCCCTCCGCGGCGGCGACCGCGCCGATCGACAGCGACAACCGCTCCTGCGGCAGGTTGTGCACGAGCTGGTAGAAACCGCGACCCTCGTCGCCGAGCCGGTTCGCGACCGGCACCCGCATCCCGGTGAAGGTCAGCTCGCTGGTGTCCTGGGCGTGCAGGCCGATCTTCTCGAGATTGCGTCCGCGGGAGAATCCGGGGGTGCCGGCCTCGACGACCAGCAGGGTAAGCCCCTTGTGCGGGTCGTCGGAGGTGCGGGTCGCAACGACGAACAGATCCCCGTTCTGCCCGTTGGAGATGAATGTCTTGGCACCGTCGACCACGTAGTGGTCGCCGTCGCGGACGGCGGTGGTGCGGATGCCGGTGAGGTCGCTGCCGGTGCCGGGCTCGGTCATCGCAATGCCCAGCACCGTCTCACCGGTCACGACACCGGGCAGCCAGCGGGCCTTCTGTTCGTCGTCGGTCATGTCCGTGAGGTACGGCAGGACCACGTCGTTCTGCAGGGAGAACGCGATCCCCGCGGCGGCGTTGCCGGCGCGGTTGACCTCCTCGATCAGGATCGCGTTGTAGCGGAAGTCGTCGACGCCGGGACCGCCGAACTTCTCGTCGACGGAGAACCCGAGCAGGCCGAGCTTGCCTGCTTCGGTGAACAGGGACCGGTCCAGGCACGAGGCCCGCTCCCAGTCCTCGTGCACGGGCGTGATCGTGTTCCGGACGAAGCCGCGTGCCACCTCACGGAACTGCCGGTGTTCGGAGTCGTATTCCAGTCGTGTGTTCATGGTTGTCCGTCCTGTGCCTGTCACGGCGGTGCTCACTGGGAGATTCTCGAAACGGTCGGGGCGGTGAACCGGCCGGCCGCGAACTCGGCGGCGGCGGCGTCGGTGGCCCTGTAGTGAAGCTTCTTGCCCGTCGCGCTGACCGGCAACGACTCGACGAAACGGTAGGCCCGGGGCCGTTTGAACGAGGACAGCATCGGATGGGAACGGCAGTGCGTGTCGAGGTCGTCGACCGTCGGCGTGGAACCCTCGGGGACGATATAGGCGACGACGATGCGTCCCCAGGTGTCGTGCGGAACGCCGACCACGAGGGAATCCTGCACCTGTGGATGGGCATTGAGCGCCTCTTCGACCTGCACCGGGTGCACGTTCTCGCCGCCGCAGACGAGCATGTCGTCCTTGCGCCCGACGATGGTGACGAATTCGTCGGCGTCCCAGGTCGCGAGGTCGCCGATGTGCAGCCAGCCCTGCTGGAACTTCGCCTTCTCCTGATCGGGGGAGTCGAAGTACGCATTGGCGCACTTGGGTGAGCGGATGATGACTTCGCCCACGTCCGAGCCGTCCTTGGCGACCACGTCGTCCGGATGGGCGAGCCGGTCCTCGTACACGTGGACCACGCGGACGTCGTCGTCGGTGCAGGCGCGGCCGGCGCTGCCCGCCCGATCCGGCAGATCCCCCGGCCGCAGGAAGGTGTTCCAGAAGCCCTCGGTGCTGCCGTAGCCGTTGAAGATCCGCGGATTGAGCACCTGCTGGTAGTGCAGCGCCGCTTCCCGTTCGAGCGGGGCACCCATGGTCACGATGCCGCGCAGGCTGGACAGGTCGCGCGGGCGTGCCTCCTGCGCGGCGGCGAGCATCGCGAGGTTGGTGGGGGCACCGATGAGGAACGTCAGCCGACGCTCGGCGACGAGGTCGAGTACCCGGTCCGCGTCGAACGTTCGCAGTGGCACGACCTCACCGCCGACGTAGAACGTCGGGTTCGGGCCGCCGGAGTACAGGCCGCCGCGGTGGAACCACGGCGTCATGTTCAAGGTCCGGTCCTCGGGGCTCAGCGGGAAGTGCATGATCACGTCGTGCGCGCTGAAGACCTCGATCATGCTGTTGAGCGGCACGCCTTTCGGCATGCCGGTGGTGCCGGAGGTGTAGAGGCGGGTGGTCTCGTCCCACACTGTGCGGTGCAGCGGCGGCAGGGTGATGCGATCGGCGGCCAGATGTCGATACCGGATCACCGTGGCGCCGGCGACGTCGACCGGTTCACCGTCGCCGACGGCCACGATCACCGCCGGGGTGTGCAGCGCGAGCCGCAACGCCTCACGGACCGTGTCGGTGAGTTCGGTGTCGTAGACGAAGACCGTCGGCGCGCTCTTGTCCAGGACGAACGCCGTCTCACCGGCGGCGAGGCGAAAGTTGACCGGGGAGCCGACCGCGCCAACGGCCTGAGTGGCGAGATAGAGCTCGGCGAATTCGACACCGTTGAACAACTGGTAGGCGACGACGTCCCCGGCGCGTACCCCGGCATCCGCGAGGCCGGTGGCGATGCGGTCGACCCGTTCCCCGAGCTGGGCGTAGGTCCACTGCCGTCCGCTGTCCGGATCGCTCACGGCAACCCGGTTCCCGAAACGTCCGATGTTGCGCCGGAAGCCGTTGAGATACGTGAAATCGTTCTCGAAGTACTCGCGGTAAGCCCGGGCGTTGTACGACGCGGTCATGTGTCCGTCCTTCCGGATTCCGGCTCAGCCGGCCATCGTGAGACCGCCGCTGACGCTGATCACCTGGCCGGTGATGAACGACGCGGACTCCGAGGCGAAGAACAGCACGGGCGCCGCGACCTCGTCGGGTCGGGCGAGCCGGCGGAACGGAATCGCCTTGATCAGTGCGGCCTTGAGCCTCTCGTCCTGGGCCTGGAACAGCGGGGTGTCGGTCGGGCCGGGGCAGACGCAGTTGACGGAGATGCCGTAGCGGGCCATCTCACGGGCCAGCGACTTGGTGAGGGCGATGACGCCGCCCTTCGCCCCGGCGTAGATGGACTCGCCCGAACTGCCGACGCGTCCCGCGTCCGACGCGAGGTTGATCACGCGGCCCCCGTTGCCGGCCTCGATCATGCCGGGCAGGAAGGCACTGCAGACGTGCACCGGGCCGAGATAGTTGATGGCGACGACCTTCTCGGCGAATTCTGTTGTCGCATTGAGGAATTGATCGGTCCGGTCCCAGCCGGCCGCGTTGACGACGATGTTCGGGACACCGACCTCGGCGACCGTGCGGTCGCGCAGTACGTCGACCCGGTTGCGGTCGGCGACGTCCACGGGGAGTGCCGTGATGAGATCCGGAAATTCCTTGGCGGTGGTCTCCGCGGCGACGAGGTCGAGGTCGGCGGCGACGACGCGGTCGCCCTGTGCGGCGAAGGCGAGGGCGATGGCCTTTCCGATGCCGGAGCCGGCGCCGGTGACCAGTGCGATGGTGGTGCTCATGGTGTCGATGCTCTTTCGGGTTCGGTCGGGAGTGGTCAGGCCTTGACGAACTTGCCGAACTCGGCGGGCCGCTTCTCTGCGAATGCCTGCGCGCCTTCCAGGCCCTCCTCGGACTTGCCGAACAGGTCGAGGGCGGACATCGCGAGGTTGCTCAGCCCGGCCTGATGGTCGGTGTCGGCGTTGAAGGACTGCTTGAGGAACTTGATCGCAGTGGGGCTCTTCTCGGCGATCTCGGCGGCGACGGACTTGGCTTCGTCGAGCAGTCTGTCCTGCGGCACAACCCAATTCACCAGACCCCAGCGTTCGGCGGTGGCAGCGTCGTACTGGCGGCACAGGTACCAGATCTCGCGGGCGCGCTTCTCGCCGACGACACGGGCGAGGAACGCGGAACCGAACCCGGCGTCGAACGAACCGACGCGCGGTCCGGCCTGCCCGAACTTGGCGGTCTCGGCGGCGATGGTCAGATCGCACAGCACGTGCAGGACGTGGCCGCCGCCGACCGCGATGCCGTTGACCGCCGCGATGACGGGCTTGGGGATGTCACGAATCACCTTGTGCAGGTAGCCGATCTCGAACATGCCGGATTCGGTGGGGCCGTAGTCGCTGGTCTCGGCGCGCTGCTTGACGTCGCCACCCGTGCAGAACGCCTTCTCGCCCGCGCCGGTGAGGATCACGGCGGAGACGCGGCTGTCGGCCCAGGCGTGACGGAAGGCCTTGATGAGTTCTTCGACGGTCTTGCCGCGGAAGGCGTTGTAGCGCTCGGGGCGGTTGATCGTGATGATCGCGGCGCGGTCTTCGATTTCGTAGGTGATGTCTTCGAATCCGGACATGGGTGACTCCTCGTCGGCTCGGATACCGGAAGGTGTGAGACTTCGCTCAGATCGAGTGAATGCTCCTTCACTGCGTATGAACGTATATTCACTCCGTGGGGGTGTCAAGGGTCACAGATCCCGCCCGGTGAGGTGTCGGCGAAGGCTGTAGGCGGGTGTGGACTACTGACCGGCGGTGATCGGGGCGACGACCGCGCCGGTCAGCCGGATCAGATCGGCGGGTGCCAGTTCGATCTCCAATCCGCGGCGGCCCGCGCTGCACAGCACCTGCCCCCAGTCCTGCGCGGATGCGTCGACGACCGTGCGCAACCGGCTTCGCTGGCCGAGCGGGGAGATCCCGCCGAGCACGTAGCCGGTGGCGCGTTCGGCGTCGGCCCGGTCGGCCATCACCGACTTGCCGCCGCCCAGTGCACCCGCGACGGCCTTGAGCGAGAGTTTCGCGGGCACAGGGATCACCGCGACCGCGAGTTTGCCGTCGGACAGCTTCACCACCAGCGTCTTGAAGATCTGCCCCGCCTCGACACCGAGCCGCGCACCGAGCACGTCGACCGCCTCGGTGCCGTACGACGCGGCGCGGGCGTCGTGATCGTATTCATGGACCCGGTGCGACACCTTCTCCCGGGTCAGGAGCTTCGTCGCGGGGGTCGAGGTCGAGGCCATGCCGGACACTCTAGGAAAGCGGCGAGCGGGGGGAACAACTCGCCCGGATGCGTTGTTGATCCGAAATGGCCGCCCCCGCCGGGGTGGACGAAACCGGGTCGACGAACACCGATCGGAGTACCGCGTGCCTGTGCTGTGCCCACCTCGGCCGGTAGCCTTCACGGATACGGCAAGTGAAGGGATCGGTGTGGTCGAAGAGTCAGGTGCGGAACTGGCCGAGCGGTTCGAGCGCGACGCGCTGCCGATGCTCGACCAGCTCTACGGCGCGGCTGTGCGGATGACCCGCAACCCGGCGGACGCGGAGGATCTGGTCCAGGAGACGTTCATCAAGGCGTTCTCGGCGTTCGCGTCGTTCAAGGAAGGCACCAACCTCAAGGCGTGGTTGTACCGCATCCTGACGAACACCTACATCAACTCGTACCGCAAGAAGCAGCGCCAGCCGGCGCAGTATCCGACGGACGAGATCACCGACTGGCAGCTCGCCGCGACCGCCGAGCACACCTCTACCGGCCTGAGATCGGCCGAGGTCGAGGCCCTCGACTCGCTGCCGGACGACGCGATCAAACACGCGTTGCAGGAACTTCCCGAGGAATTCCGGATGGCGGTGTACTACGCCGACGTCGAGGGATTCCCCTACAAGGAGATCGCCGAGATCATGGGCACGCCCATCGGCACGGTGATGTCGCGTCTGCACCGCGGACGCAAGCAGTTGCGGGGTCTTCTCGCCGACGTCGCGCGGGAACGGGGATTCAACCGGAGCGGCGCGGTGGACGCCGCCGTCGCGACCGCAACGGATGCGGACACGGTGAACGAGAAGGGAGTAGTCCGGTGAGCGAGCCGACCGAATTCGAACAGATCGACTGCTCCGCGGTGATTGCGGACGTGTACCTGCTGCTCGACTCCGAGTGCGACGACACATCCCGCGCGCGGCTGCAACGCCACCTTCACGAATGCGGCGCATGCCTCGAGGCGTACGGCATCGAGGAGAAGATCAAATCGCTGCTCAGCCGTAAGTGCGGCGGCGAGCACGCCCCCGAAGGGCTGCGGGAACGCCTGATGGTCGAGATCCGCCGGACCGTCGTGGTGACCCGGACCGAGACCGAAGGCTGATCGACCGGCCGAATACCGATCGAGGGGCCGGAAAGCGTGTGCTTTCCGGCCCCTCGACGTCTTTGCGCACGCCTCAGGCGTTGGGACGCTTACCGTGGTTGGCGGCGTTACCCTTGCGGCTGCGCTTCTTGCGGCCTCGCTTACCCATGGTCTGGACTCCTTTCTCGTTCATTACAGTGTTTCACGTGTGGTTGGGTGGTCCTGTCGGCAGGTCCGCCGTCACGTCCACGGATTGGGGTTTCGATGGCTGAAGACGTACGCGCGGAGATGGTGTCCACCGTTTTCGAAGTGGTGGTGAACAAGGGGGACGTCGTCGACGTCGGCGACACCCTCGTCGTCCTCGAGTCGATGAAGATGGAGATTCCCGTCATCGCCGAGACCGCCGGGACGGTCACCGCGCTCGACGTCGCCGTGGGCGATGTCATCCAGGCGGGCGACCTCATCGCCGTCATCTCCTGAGCGGCGAGAGACCGGTGTCCACCCTCAGCGCCCTGCTCGCCGAGTACACCGACCTGCCCGGCGGGGCAGTGGACCATCTGCAACGCGTCGTCGCGGAGTGGCAGTTGCTCGCAGACCTGTCGTTCGCGGACGTGCTGTTGTGGGTCAACGCCGAACCGGGCGGGATCGTCTGCGTGGCCCAGTGCCGGCCCACCACGGCCTCGACCGTGCTGCCCGAGGATTCCGTCGGGACGGTCGTCTCCGAGGACGAGCATCCGTACGTTCCGAAGGCCTTCGAGAGCGGCAAGATCGTCGTCGCGGACGTGGACCCGGCCGACCCGATTCCGATGCGCCGTCAGGCCGTGCCGGTGCGCTGGGACGGTCGGGTCATCGCGGTGCTCAGCCGTGATGCCGCACGGGCATCCCGGCGCTCGACGAGCGCGCTCGAAACTGCCTATCTCGAATGCGCCGACGCGCTGTACCGGATGATCTGTGAGGGCACCTTCCCGACGCCGGAGTCCCGATCGGACACCAAGTCGAGTCCGCGCGCCGGCGACGGGTTCATCCGCCTCGACCGCGAGGGGCGTGTGGTGTACGCGAGCCCCAACGCTCTGTCCGCATACCACCGCATGGGGCTCAACTCAGATCTGGTCGGTCAGGACCTGATCGCGACGACGCGCGCGCTGGTCACCGACCCGTTCGAGAGCCGCGACGTCTCCGACTATCTGAGCGGTGCGGTGGAGGGGCGAATCGGTCAGCGCATGGAAATCGAGGCGCGCGGTGCGACGGTGCTGCTGCGGGCGCTGGTGCTGGCACCCGGCGGTCGGCTCGAGGGCGCGGCTGTCGTGATCCGCGACGTCACCGAGGTCAAACGCCGCGATCGCGCGTTGCTGAGCAAGGACGCGACGATCCGCGAGATCCATCACCGCGTGAAGAACAACCTGCAGACGGTCGCGGCGCTGCTGCGGTTGCAGGCGCGGCGCACCGGAAATGCGGAGGCCCAGCAGGCGCTGGGCGAGGCGGTGCGGCGTGTCACGTCGATCGCGCTGGTGCACGAGGCGCTGTCGATGTCGGTGGACGAGGAGGTCGACCTGGACGACGTCGTCGACCGGTTGATCCCGATCGTCATCGACGTCGCGACGGTGGGCAGCCAGATCCGGGTGCGGCGTGAGGGCAGCCTCGGCGTCTTTCCTGCGGACCGGGCGACACCGCTGGTCATGGTCCTCACCGAGCTCGTGCAGAACGCCGTCGAGCACGCCTTCGATCCGGGCGTGCACGGAACCGTGACGTTGCGGGCGGACCGTTCGGCGCGCTGGCTCGACGTGGTCGTCAACGACGACGGCAAGGGTCTGCCGGACGGTTTCGTGCTGGAGGAGGCGGATCGGCTCGGGCTGCAGATCGTCCGGACCCTGGTCGCTGCGGAGCTCGGAGGGTCACTCCGGCTCGAGCGAGGGGGGTCGGGCGGCACCGACGCGCATCTGCGGTTGCCGCTCGGCCGGGTGCCGGTGACCTGACCGGGTCCTGCGCCCGGCCTGCTACGGACAGACAAAAGCCCGGCACCCGAAATGGTGCCGGGCTGTCCTCTTGCCCTGCGACGACTGCCCCGCAGCGATGCAGGGTTGCGTCCGTGTTCCGTCTAGACGGCGGTGCGTGCGCGGGTGCGGGCGTTGCGACGCTTGAGCGCGCGACGTTCGTCCTCGCTCATGCCACCCCAGACGCCTGCGTCCTGGCCGGACTCGAGGGCCCAGGTCAGGCAGTCGGCGACGACCGGGCAGCGGTTGCACACGAGCTTGGCATCAGCGATCTGCGCGATGGCCGGGCCACTGTTTCCCACGGGGAAGAACAGCTCCGGATCCTCGTCGCGACAGATTGCCTTGTGGCGCCAGTCCATGCTTCTACTCTCCTTCGAAGGTGCTCTCCGCACCGGGGTGATGGTCTCTGCAAGTTCATGCGCGCGTCCGACGAGTGTTTCCGCGCGGTTACTTGTGAATGCTTTCACGAACGAGCGTGAAGTCAATAGAATTCGCCCCGACCGTGGGGAAGCTCACGCCGCCGGTGTTCAGGCATGTTGTCGATCTAACTTTTTACTCTCTTGACAGCGCGAATGTAACCGAATTCACATAATTCCAGCGGCGGAATTCATCGCGCGGGGGCCACCACATCGAGTATTGCGGGCACCGACACGAACTCGACATCGGTGTGAAGGCCCAGGTAGTCGCCGTCGACCTGGAGACCGATCGGCCGCGACGCGACCACTCGGACCCGTTCCACATCGTCGGCGCGCACGAGATGCTTCGACCGAGGATTACCGTGCCGCGCAAGGAACTGCCCGATGACGCGGAGGCTCGGCAGCACGGCCATCGTGCGCATCGCGAATACACCCAGGCCCGTCTCGAACGAGGTGCCCGGATTGGTGTGGACCGGGCGCGTGTCCAGGAACGTCCACGGGCTCGAATTCGACACGAATGCGTAGTAGATCCCGGACACCGGCTCGCGGCCCGGCATCTCGACCGTGAGGGCGGGTTCGGCGCGCCTGGACGCGAAGAACTGTGCGATCGCGTGCCGCACGTACCGGGCCGTCGTGACCTTCTTCCCCTCGGCCCGGCTGAGGTCGATCGCCTCGCAGACCTGTGCGTCCAGCCCGAGTCCCGCGTTGAACACGAACCATCGGTTCGCGCAGTGACCGAGTCCGATCCGGCGATGCGTGCGCTCGGAGAGCAGCCCGAGAAGTTGTTCGGTCGCCTCCATCGGATCCGCGGACATCCCCAGCGACCGCGCGAACACGTTCGCGGAACCGCCCGGCACGACCGCCAGCAGCGGCAGGGTCGGATCGGCCGGATCGGTCGGAGACCCCAGCAGTCCGTTGACGATCTCGTTGACGGTGCCGTCGCCGCCGTGCGCGACGATCACGTCCATGCCGTCGGCGTGCGCGGAACGGGCCAGCTCTGCCGCGTGACCGCGATGTGTGGTGTGCGCGACGGTGAGGGCGACGCTGCGGCCGAGCGCGTGCGCGAGCCGGTCCCGACCTGCGGGAGTGGTCGTCGTCGCGTGAGGATTCACGATCAGCAGTGCGCGCACGGAGCATCAGCCTAAGTGGTCACGATCGGGTCCACTACGCTGGCCGGGTGCCCATCGAGTCCCACCGCAGCATTGTTCCGCCGACCGTGCGCGTCGCAGGTTCCCTTGTCGTCCTCGAGGGTGCCGTTGCGATCGGGTTCGCGGTGTACTCGGTCGTGCGAGCCCTGTCCGGTACCCACGACCAGAGCGTCACCAACGGATACGGCCTGGCGTTGTGGCTGGGCATCCTGTTCGGCGGGGTGCTCGCCGCCGGGATCGCGTTGCTGCGCGGCAAGCGCTGGGGCCGGGCCGTCGCCGTCGTCGCGCAGTTGCTGTTGTTGCCGGTGGCATGGTCGCTGCTGACCGATTCCCACCAGGTGGTGCTGGGCATCGTGCTCTCGGTGATCGTCCTGCCCGCTCTGGTGCTGCTGTTCGCGCCGCAGACGACGACCTGGCTTGCCGAGGACTACGCACCGGATGCCGAACCCGAGGCAGACCCGCACGACCACTGACGGCTAGTTGCCGCCCTCCGTGCCCAGCGCCGTCAGGGCGTCGCCGGTGAGCCGGAACGTGGTCCATTCGTCCTGGGGGACCGCCCCGAGCGCACGGTAGAACCCGATGGACGGCGTGTTCCAGTCCAGCACCGACCAGCTCAGCCGGCTGTAGCCGTGGTCGACGCATTCGGCGGCCAGCGCCGCCAGTAGCGCGCGTCCGTATCCGTGCCCGCGGTGCTCGGGACTCACGAACAGGTCTTCGAGGTAGATCCCGTGCACGCCGTCCCAGGTGGAGAAGTTCAGGAACCACAGTGCCAGTCCGACGACCTCCCCTTCGCCGGTCTCGGCGACGTGCGCAAATGCCGCCGGGTTCGGTCCGAACAGGGCGGTGTGGATCTGCTCGGGCACCACGGTGCACTCGTCCGGTGCCTTCTCGTACTCGGCGAGGCCGTAGATCAGGCCGGTGACGGCGTCGACGTCGTCGGGGCGGGCGCGGCGGATCACGATCGGCTGCATCCTTTCGGGGAGTTTGCGGTTCGCGGGTTCGCGAAGTGTCGTCAATTGTCGCGTGCGGGCACGAAGTGCGCGAGGATCGACGCGTGACAAAGGTACTTGCGGTGGCAAATCAGAAGGGTGGCGTCGCGAAGACGACCACCGTTGCGTCGCTGGGGGCGGCACTGGCAGGGGTGGGGCAGCGGGTACTCGTCGTCGACCTCGACCCTCAGGGGTGTCTGACATTCTCTCTCGGGCACAACCCGGACCGGCTGGAACGGTCGGTGCACGACGTGCTTGTCGGGGACGCGGAAGCGAAGGAGGCTCTGCTCGACACGGACGAGGGGGTGAGCCTGTTGCCCGCGACGATCGATCTCGCGGGCGCCGAGGCGCTGCTGCTCATGCGCCCGGGGCGTGAATTCGCGCTGAAGCGGGCGCTGGCGCCGTTGCTCGCGAACTTCGACGTCGTGATCATCGATTGCCCGCCGTCGCTCGGCGTGCTGACCCTCAATGGGCTGACCGCCGCCGAGGCGGTGCTCGTGCCGCTGCAGTGCGAGACCCTCGCTCACCGTGGCGTCGGCCAGTTGCTGCGCACGGTGTCGGAGGTCAAGCAGGTCACCAACCCCGATCTGGAACTGCTCGGTGCGCTGCCGACCCTGTACGACGCGCGCACCACGCACAGCCGGGACGTGCTCGCCGACGTCGCGGATCGATACGACCTGCCGGTGCTGTCGCCGCCGATTCCGCGGACCGTGCGGTTCGCGGAGGCGTCGGCGTCCGGCGCCACCGTGCTCGCCGGCCGCAAGAACAAGGGCGCGGAGGCTTATCGGGAGCTCGCGAAGAACCTGCTCGGGTATTGGGCGGGTAAGGACCTGGTGACGCTCGCACAGTAGCGGTTCGGACCCGCGCGGCCGCGCCTCGGCGTGACGGTCTCAACGCAGCGCGACGACCTCGTCGCCGCGCTGTTCGAGGACGGTGCTGCCCGCGACCGTCACGGCGACCGGGCCGGTCTCGTCACGATCGACGGGAATGCGGCCCTGCACCGTGCCGGTCGCCGGGTCGACGACCGCGAGGGCGTCGTCGACGGGCAGCAGCAGGGCACCGGCCATCGCATCGCCCCAGCCGATGGTGTCCGGCACCGTCCAGCGCGGCGCCAGATCCGCCGATCCGAGAGCGACGGTGTCCGTTCCGGTCCACCACGTCACGATCCCGTCCCTGGACTTCGCCGGGACGGTCGCGGCGTCGGTGGCCGGATGGGGGAGCGGGTACTCGGCGGTCGCCTGCCCTGCCTCCCCGAAGACCTGGATCCGCGGTCCGGTCCCGTCGCCGGGCGGCAGGTACAGGGCGGTGCGATCGCCTGCGACGGCGACGACGCGCGTACCCATCGTGTCGGCTGCCGACTCGGCGAGCACAGAGGACGCGAACTCCTCGGGTTTCTGATTGTCGTCGGGCACGGGGTCGAGAAGTGTCAGCCGGTCGGCGGCCTCGCCCCGGCATCGCTCGACGACGGCGAGCCGGGTGGCGCTCGCGCCGGCGGACAGCAGTGTGCACCCGGTCCGTGGCTGCGCGTTGGGGTTGACGGCCGCATCGACGCGTCCGTATTCGACGGTGCGGACGAGGTCCGAGCGCCACATCTCGAGACGGGTGTCGCCAGCGGAGATCAGGTGGGTGCCGGCGTCGACGAGCACGATCGCATCGTCGGCGTCGCTGGTGCGCTGGGCACCGCGAGCCCCGTCGGCCGCGGTGAGCTGCGTGACCTGGCCGCATCCGCGCCGGTCCCGGTAGACGGCGACGATCGTCTGCCACGCGGATGCCGCCGCGCACAGCGGCATGTTCCGCTGGTAGCTCCAGTGCCGGGCACCGGTTTCCAGATCTCGCCCGACGACGCTGCCGGCGTCTGCGGTCGCGACGGTCCCACCCACCGCGAGCGGTCGCGTGGTGGCGGCACTGGCGGCACGCCACACCTCGGTGAGGGTCGCCGGAACCGTGGTCGCCGCCGCCGGGACGGCGACGGGCCCGTCCCACGTGATCGATGTGGTGCCGCGCGCGTCGGATCGCAGCCAGACCACACCCGCCGCCACCACGATGGCGACGGCGAGTGCGGCTGCGACGATCAGGTCGGCGCGCGTGCGGCGCTCGGGAGCGAGCACGCGCGGCTACTGGGCGGCCGAGGCCGAGACCGTGTCCTGCGTGGCTGCGGTGGCGTTGGAGGACGAGCCTCCACGACGCCGCCGGCGGCGGCGCCGGGCAGGGGCGGCGTCGCCGTCCGCGCCGGCGCTGTCGGCCGGGGTGGCATCCGTGCCCGGGGCCGCAGTGTCCTGAGCTGCAGTGTCCGGGGTGCCGGCGTCCGCGGTGACGGACCGGCCGCCGCGGGTGCGGCGACGCACCCGGGTGCTGGTGCGCTTCGGACGTTCGCGGCGTGCTTCGCCGTCGGCCGCGTCGCCGGTGCCCTCCGCGCGGGCCTTGCGGACCGTTCCGGTCGCGCCCTCGGGGATGTTCAGCTCCTCGAACAGGTGCGGCGAGCTCGAGTACGTTTCGACCGGCTCTGCCATGTCCAGGCCCAGTGCCTTGTCGATGAGCTCCCAGCGCGGCAGGTCGTCCCAGTCGACGAGCGTGATCGCGATGCCCGTGCGTCCTGCGCGACCGGTGCGGCCGATGCGGTGCACGTAGGTCTTCTCGTCCTCGGGGCACTGGTAGTTGATGACGTGGGTGACGTCGTCGATGTCGATGCCACGCGCGGCGACGTCGGTGGCGACGAGTACGTCGATCTTGCCGCTGCGGAACTTGTCGAGGGCCTTCTCGCGGGCGATCTGGCCGAGGTCGCCGTGGACGGCGCCGCACGCGAAGCCGCGTTCGACGAGGTCGTCGGCGACCTTCTGGGCGGTGCGCTTGGTGCGGGTGAAGATCATGGTGGCGCCGCGGCCCTCGGCCTGCAGCACGCGGGCGACGAGCTCGGCCTTGTCGAGGGCGTGCGCCCGGTACACGAGCTGGTTGGTGCGTTCGTGCACCGCCGACGACTCGGGCTCCTCGGCCCGGATGTGCGTCGGCTGCGTCAGGAACGTGCGGGCGAGGGTGATGATCGGTCCCGGCATGGTCGCCGAGAACAGCATCGTCTGACGCCGGTCGGGGACCATGTTCAGGATGCGCTCGATGTCCGGAAGGAAGCCGAGGTCGAGCATCTCGTCGGCCTCGTCCATGACGAGCACGCCGATCTTGCCGAGGATCAGGTGACCCTGGTTCGCCAGGTCGAGCAGGCGGCCGGGGGTGCCGACGACGACGTCGACGCCCTTCTGCAGCTGGTCGATCTGCTGCTCGTACGGGCGGCCGCCGTAGATCGCGAGGACCTCGAGGCCCTTCTTGCCGCTGCCGGGCAGGTACTTCGACGCGTTCTCCAGGTCGCCGGTGACCTGGATGCACAGCTCGCGGGTCGGGACGATCACCAGGGCGCGAGGGGTGCCGTCGAGGGCGGTGGTTCCGGATCCCGCGGTGGTGACGCGATGCAGCAGCGGCACGCCGAAGCCGAAGGTCTTGCCCATGCCGGTGCGGGCCTGGCCGATGAGGTCGTCGCCGGCGAGGGCGAGCGGGAGCGTGAGCTCCTGGATGGCGAAGGTGCGTTCGATGCCGTGCTCGGCGAGGGCACGGACGATTTCGTCGCGCACACCCAGCTCGCCGAAGGTGGGAGCGAGGTGGGTGGAATCGAGCTGTGCGGAAACGGTGGTTTCGGTGGCGTCGTCTTCGTGGTCGACAGTGATCTTGCTCAGGGGTCTGGCCTTCCTGGTCTCGGCACGCACGCACGAGGTGGAGAAGGCGACCGGATCAGCGCCTCAGCGCGAGCATCGCGGTGAGCTCGGCGAGGCGCGAGCGCGATCGGCGTCGGGTGCGCGCACATCATCGTTGAAGACTGCGGGCCGTGTTCGACAGCTCGAAGCACAGCCTTCCAGGCCCATTGTACCGGCTCCGGCGAACAGGACCCTGCGGTACTACGCTTTGTCGTCATGGGAGCCGAAACGTCGCCGTCCGCAGCAGCATCCGAACCAGCCTTCGCGCAGGCACCGGTTCCGGCCGATCACCCGGGCGTCGCGGAGTTGTTCGCGGTCCTCGCCTACGGCGAGATCTCCGCGTTCTACCGCCTCGCCGAGGACGCGAAACTGTCCCCGACCCTGCGCGGTCGGGTCGCGCTGGCGAGCATGGCTGCCGCCGAGATGAGCCACTTCGAGACTCTGCATGCGGCACTCGAGGCCCGGGGCGTCGAGATCTACGCGGCAATGGAACCGTTCCGCCGGTCCCTCGACGCCTACCACGCGTGCACCACCCCCTCGACATGGCTCGAATCGCTGGTCAAGGCGCACGTGGGCGACGGAATCGCCGCCGATTTCTACTGCGAGATCGCCGGCACGCTCGCCCCGGAGGTCGCGTCGGTGGTGCGCGAGGTCCTCGCCGAGACCGGGCACTCGGAGTTCGTGGTCCACGAGGTGCGCACCGCGGTCGAGAAGAGCAGCCTCGAGAAGGACCGGCTGATGCTGTGGGGACGCAGACTGCTCGGTGAGGCGATCACCCAGGCGCAGTACGTGATGGCGCAGCAGGAAGACCTCGCCGACCTCGTCATCACCGCGACCGGCGACCTGACGAACATCGCCGCGCTGTTCGATCGCATGCAGGTCGAGCACGCCAAACGGATGGCAGTGCTCGGACTGCACTAACCTGACGGAGACAGCTGTAGAGCCCTGAGATTTCGGAGGTCCACCGTGGAGGTCAAGATCGGTGTCGCGGACAGCCCGCGCGAACTCACCGTGGTCAGTGACCAGACGCCCGACGAGGTCGAGGCGCTGGTGACGACTGCCCTGGCCGGTGGCACGGACGGCGTGCTCGCCCTCGTCGACGAGAAGGGCCGCAAGCTCCTCGTCCAGGCGACGCGCATCACGTACGTGGAGATCGGCCCCGCCGACATACGTAAGGTCGGGTTCGCGGCCGGCTGATCCGGGCGGGACGACCGAAGGGCCGGGGCATTCGCCCCGGCCCTTCGTCGTATCCGGTCTCGGTGCTGCCCGTGACCTTGAACGGTGCTGTCGGTGGACCTACGGTCGGTGCAGTCGCAGTTCGGGCTGCAGCGGCACGTGCTTCAGCCCGCCCCAGGCCAGGGCGACGGTCGTGTCGACCGCGTCTTCCTTCGGGATGGGCCGCGCCGCCTCGAGCCAGTAACGCGCGGTGAACTGACTGGTGCCCACGAGTCCGACCGCCAGAATGCGGGCACGATAGGGGTCGAGCCCCGAATCGTGGCTGACCAGGTCGAACACCGCGTCGACGCAGGCCTCGGTGGCCTGTTCCACCCGCTGCGCGACCTGCGGCTCGCCCATCAGATCGGACTCGAACACCAGGCGGAAACCCTGTGAGTCGTTGTCGACGAAGTCGAAGTACGCCTGCACGGCCGCGCGCACGCGCTGACGGTTGTCGGTCGTCGAACGCAGCGCCTGACGGACGCTGGCGATGAGGATGTCGACGTAGCTCTGCAGCACCGCGCAGTACAACTCGAGCTTGCCGGGGAAGTGCTGGTAGAGCACCGGCTTGCTGACCCCGGCGCATTCGGCGATCTCGTCCATTCCCGCGGCGTGGTAGCCCCGGGTGACGAAGACCTCGCTCGCGGCGGCGAGGAGCTGGGCCCGACGTTCCTCGCGAGGCATTCGTGCGCCCCGCTTGGCTCCGTTACCTGAGGTGTTGCCCCGGCCGGACGTGCGGTCGGCGAGTTCGGTCATGTCGCTCCCAAATCTGCACAGTCGTCGGCAGTGACGGAGGCCAAGGTGATGGACACCACTGTCGACATCGATCGTCCTTGCAGGTTACAGGCAGCGCACTTCGCGGAGGTGTACCGCCCTACCGACGAGTATCCCCGCGTCGCACGTCCCCAGGAGCGACGCCACCGACGAATTTGCGCGATGTGACATCCTGGCAGCCGTGACCGACCGAGGAGGATCACGAGCGACAGGCCCCGCAGCCGGCACTCCGCAGACACCGCACCGGGCATCCGGGGAACCGCGCCGGGCGTCGCACCAGCCGCTGCGCGCACAGTGGGACCCCGTCGGAGGGGAGGATCGGCCGGCCCGGCGCCCCCGGCCGGAGCGCGCCGTACGCAAGCAGTCGAGGGTGGGTCGCTTCGTCTCGACCTACGGGTGGCGGGCCTATGCCATCCCGGTTCTCGTCGCCGTCACCGCCTTCGTCATGTGGGACGCGGTGCGCGCGGCACCGGCGCAGTCCGGTGACTCCGCCGTCGCGCCCGACGTGCCCGCGGCCGCGGTGCCCACGCCGGACGGATTGTTCCCGGCCGGTACCGGCCCGGGCGAACTTCCCGACGGCGG
This sequence comes from Rhodococcus zopfii NBRC 100606 = JCM 9919, assembly GCF_001895025.1. Classification (GTDB taxonomy): domain Bacteria; phylum Actinomycetota; class Actinomycetes; order Mycobacteriales; family Mycobacteriaceae; genus Rhodococcus; species Rhodococcus zopfii. Next base: position 103,072 of record NZ_BCXI01000014.1, on the reverse strand, counting down.
GCCGTTCACCGTGGCCGGTGCCGGCACCTGGCACCTGGTGCCCGGCAGCACCGAACAGGTCGGCGCCGGCACGAAGAAGGTGTACACCTACACCGTCGAGGTGGAGGACGGGGTGGACGCGACCGGCTACGGCGGCGAAGCCGCATTCGCCCGGATGGTCGACGAGACCCTCGCGAACCCGAAGAGCTGGACGAACAGCCCCGACTTCGCGTTCCGGCGCGTCGACGGCGGCGAACCCGACTTCCGGATCTCGCTCACCTCGCAGATGAGTATCCGGCGGTACTGCGGTTTCGACATTCCGCTCGAGGGATCGTGTTTCAACCCCGGCATCGAACGGGTGCTGCTCAACGAGGCCCGGTGGGTGCGCGGGGCCGTCGCCTTCCAGGGCGACATCGGCTCGTACCGGCAGTACCAGATCAACCACGAGGTCGGTCACGCCCTCGGTTTCGCCGGGCACGAACCGTGCCGGAGTCAGGGTGGTCTCGCGCCGATCATGATGCAGCAGACGTTCGGGGTCGCCAACGACGACATCGCGCGCGTCGACCCCGGGGGAGTCGTACCCGCAGACGGGCTGATCTGCCGCTTCAACCCGTGGCCGTTCCCGCGCGGGTGATCCCGGCATCGCCGGAGGCGACGGGCCGCACGCCCAGGGGACTAATGTTCCCTGTGCCGTCGAGTGTGCCGAGGAGCTTGTCGTGACCGCATTGCCACCGCTGGTGGAACCCGCCGCCGAACTGACCCGGGAAGACGTGGCCCGGTACAGCCGGCACCTGATCATTCCGGACGTGGGGGTCACCGGGCAGAAACGGCTCCGGAACGCGAAGGTGCTGTTCATCGGCGCGGGCGGACTCGGCTCCCCGGCGCTGCTGTATCTCGCCGCGGCCGGGGTCGGCACGATCGGCATCGTCGAGTTCGACGAGGTCGACAGCTCCAATCTGCAGCGCCAGATCATCCACGGCCAGGCCGACGTCGGCCGGTCGAAGGGGGAGAGCGCCCGCGAGACCATCGCGGGCATCAACGACACCGTCGACGTGCGCCTGCACCCGGTGCGGCTGGACACGACCAACGCCGTCGACCTGTTCCGCGGATACGACCTCATCGTCGACGGCACCGACAACTTCGCGACCCGCTATCTCGTCAACGACGCCGCGATCCTCGCAGGCAAGCCCTACGTCTGGGGATCGATCTTCCGTTTCGAAGGCCAGGTGTCGGTGTTCTGGGAGGACGCGCCCGACGGGATGGGCCTGAACTACCGCGACCTGTATCCGGAGGCGCCGCCGCCCGGCATGGTGCCCTCCTGCGCCGAGGGCGGGGTCCTCGGAGTGCTGCCCGGCACCGTCGGCTGCATCATGGCGACCGAGGCCATCAAGCTCATCACCGGCATCGGCGACACCCTGCTGGGCCGGCTGATGATCTACAACGCCCTCTCGATGACGTTCCGGACCGTCACGCTGCGCCGCGATCCGGGCCGCGTCCCGGTCACCGAACTCGTCGACTACGACGAGTTCTGTGGAGTGGTGTCCGACGAGGGCATGACCGCTGCCGCCGAATCCACAATCACCGCAACGGAATTGCGCGCGATGCTCGACTCCGGCCGCGAGATCGCGCTCGTCGACGTCCGTGAACCCGTCGAGTGGGACATTGTGCACATCGACGGCGCCCGCCTGATTCCCAAGGACCGCATCCTGTCCGGCTCGGCGCTCGCGGAACTTCCACAGAACGTTCCGATCGTTGCGTACTGCAAGACCGGCATCCGGTCCGCGGAGGTGCTCGCCGCACTCAAACGCGCCGGATTCGCGGACGCGACCCACCTGCAGGGCGGCGTCGTCGCGTGGGCGCAGCAGGTCGATCCGTCGCTGCCGCTGTACTGACACCGCAGTGGTATCGGGGCTGCGGCGCGGCGGGGACACCGTCCGGACCGTGCGGGTTCACCGGATCCTGTGAGCCTCGACAACGGAGTGCCTTCCCCGATCGCACAGCGCACGACGGTACGGTGAGCGTCGTGAGCCCACTCGAACCCCCGCAGCACGTGCGCTCCACGTTCGGTCTTCGCGATGCCGAACCGGTACCGCTCGGCTCGGACTGGGACGGCGGCTGGCGATGTGGTGACGTTGTGCTCTCTCCGGTCGCCGATCACGCGCGTGCGGCGTGGTCGGCGAAGGTCCGCGAGACGCTCAGCGTCGACGGGCTGCGCCTGGCCAGGCCGGTCCGCTCCACCGACGGCCGGTACGTCGTGTCCGGATGGCGTGCCGACACCTACATCGTCGGCGCCTCCGAACCCCGCCACGACGAGGTGGTGTCGCTGTCGCTGCGCCTGCACGCCGCGACCGCGCAACTCGAACGTCCCCGGTTCCTCATGCAGCCTCCGGTCGCGCCGTGGGCAGATGTCGACGTGTTCGTCGCCGCCGACCGCGCAGCATGGGAGACCGTGCCGTTGCGTTCGGCACGGGCGGCCGGAGCTCCCGAGACCACCACACCGGACGGACGCAAAAGCCTCGATCTCATCAACCAGCTCGCAACCTTCCGTAAACCCGTGCACCTGCCGGACCAGCTCGTGCACGGCGACCTGTTCGGGACGGTCCTGTTCGCAGGCCGGGCCGCGCCCGGGCTGACCGACATCACGCCGTACTGGCGACCCGCGTCGTGGGCGGCGGCCGTCGCCGCCGTCGACGCGCTGTCGTGGGGTGGCGCCGACGACGCGCTGATCGGCCGCTGGGACGATCTGCCCGAGTGGCCGCAGATGTTGTTGCGTGCGGTGATGTTCCGGCTGGCCGTGCACGCGCTGCATCCGCGTTCGACGGAAGAGGCGTTCCCCGGCCTGGCGCACACCTCCGATCTGGTCCGGCTCCTGCTGTAGGCCACCCTCACAGGGCAGCCTGCGCGTGCGTGAGAAACTCTTGACGCGGAGGTCACCGCGGGCAGCACCGCGGCAACACCCACTTCCTACCTTGGGTTCGACACGAATCCGAGAGAGGTGGGCGGGGTGGCTGTGGCAATCGAAAACGAAACGCTGCGAGCGAAATTCGCACGCAAGCACAACATCGAGCACTGGGACGCCGAGGATGTCGAGGCGTGGGAGTCCGGGAACAAGGACATCGCGAAGCGGAACCTGATCTGGTCCGTCATCGCCGAGCACGTCGGATTCTCGGTGTGGTCCATCTGGTCGGTCATGGTGCTGTTCATGCCCACCGACGTCTACGGCATCGACGCCGCCGGCAAGTTCTTTCTGGTCGCCGTGCCGACCCTGGTCGGTTCGATTCTGCGCATTCCCTACACCGTCGCGACGGCGCGTTTCGGCGGCCGCAACTGGACGATCTTCAGTGCGGTGGTGCTGTTCGTGCCGCTTGTGGCGACGCTCTACCTGATGCTCGAGCCGGGCCACTCGTACACCACGTTCCTGCTGGTCGCCGCGATCGCTGGTGTCGGCGGCGGCAACTTCGCCTCCTCCATGACCAATATCAACGCGTTCTACCCGCAGCGGCTCAAGGGCTGGGCGCTCGGCCTCAACGCCGGCGGCGGCAACATCGGTGTCCCGGTCATCCAGCTCATCGGCCTGTTCGTCATCGCCACCGTCGGTAACACCGAGCCGTGGATCGTGTGCGCGATCTACCTGGTGCTGTGCGGTGTCGCGGCTGTCGGTGCGGCCCTGTTCATGGACAACCTCGGCGGTCAGAAGGCGGACCTGCGGGCGATGGGCGCCGCACTGAAGTTCCGCGACTCGTGGGTCGTGTCCTTCCTGTACATCGGCACGTTCGGTTCGTTCATCGGCTTCAGCTTCGCGTTCGGCCAGGTGCTGCAGATCAACTTCCTCGCCGGTGGCGACACCCCCGCGCAGGCGGCGCTGCACGCCGCACAGATCGCGTTCATCGGTCCGCTGCTCGGCTCGATCTCCCGTCCGTTCGGCGGCAAACTCGCCGACCGCATCGGCGGCGGCCGCATCACGATGGTCACGTTCGCGGCGATGACGATGGCGGCGGGTGTCCTGATCGTGGCCGGTGTCCTCGACGACGCCACGGCCGGTGCGCCCAATGGCGGCATCATGATCGCCTACGTCCTCGGGTTCATCGCACTGTTCCTGCTGTCCGGTCTCGGCAACGGCTCGGTGTACAAGATGATCCCGTCGATCTTCGAGGCGAAGGCGCAGAGCCTCGAGCACCTGGACCGGGCCGCCAAGGCAGCGTGGTCGCGCACCATGTCCGGCGCGCTCATCGGATTCGCCGGCGCCATCGGCGGACTCGGCGGGGTCGGCATCAACCTGGTGCTCCGCGCCTCCTACGCCGGCGCGGCGAAGTCCGCGACCATGGCCTTCTGGGTCTTCGGCGGCTTCTACCTGGTGTGCATCGCCGTCACCTGGCTGGTGTTCCTGCGCACTCCCCGTGCGGCGACCGTCACGGAGACCGCCGAAGTGGACCGTCCGACGGTCCCCGTCGTCTGACGCCGCATCCCGGCACTGATCCACCCTGCACGAGAGAAAGCGAAATCCCATGAGCCGCAAGAACGTTGTCGTCGTCGGACACGGAATGGTCGGGCACCGCTTCGTTGAAGCGCTGCGTGCCCGCGACGAGCACGACACGTGGTCGGTGACGGTCCTGAGCGAAGAGACGCAGCCCGCCTACGACCGCGTCGGATTGTCCTCGTACGTCGGCTCGTGGGATGCGAAGGAACTTGCGCTCGCCGGCAACACCTACGACGGCGACGCCCTCGTCGACCTGAAGCTGGGGACGCGCGCCGCGGCGGTCGACCGCGACGCACGCACCGTCACCACCGACAGCGGTGCGACGATCGGCTACGACGCGCTGGTCCTGGCCACCGGGTCGTATCCGTTCGTCCCGCCGATCCCCGGCAAGGACCTGCCCGGCACGTTCGTCTACCGCACCCTCGGCGACCTCGACGGAATCCGTGCCGCCGCCGACGCCGCCGGACCCGGTGCCGTGGGCGTCGTCGTCGGCGGTGGCCTCCTCGGCCTCGAGGCGGCCAACGCCCTGCAGTTGATGGGGATGACGCCGCATGTCGTCGAGTTCGCGCCGCGGCTGATGCCGCTGCAGGTCGACGAGGGTGGTGGAAACGTGCTGGCCCGCCTCGTGACCGATCTCGGTCTGACCGTACACACCGGGGTCGGGACCTCCGCGATCACCGAGGGCCCCGCGGGGCTGCGGGTCGAGCTGTCCGACGGCTCGGTCCTCGACGCCGCGGTGCTGGTGTTCTCGGCCGGTGTGCGCCCGCAGGACGGGATCGCCCGTGACACCGGGCTCGCGGTCGGCGCGCGCGGCGGCATCCTCACCGATCTCCGATGCCGCAGCGTCACCGACGAGGCCGTGTACGCGGTCGGCGAGTGCGCGGCCGTCGAAGGCACCTGCTACGGCCTCGTCGCTCCCGGTTACAGCACCGCCGAGGTCGTCGCGGACCGCCTGCTCGGCGGCGACGCCGAGTTCCCCGGCGCCGACCTGTCCACCAAGCTCAAGCTGCTCGGCGTCGACGTCGCCAGCTTCGGCGACGCCCACGCAACCACCCCCGGTGCGCTCGAGGTGGTGCTGTCCGACGCGGCGAAGGGCACCTACGCCAAGCTCGTCGTCTCCGACGACGCGAAGATCCTGCTCGGCGGCATCCTCGTCGGCGACGCCTCCGCGTACGGGTCGCTGCGCCCGCTCGTCGGGCGGGAGCTGCCCGGTGACCCGGCGGCGCTCATCTCCCCGGCCGGGGAGAAGCCGGGCGCGGGGACGCTGCCGGACGACGCCGAGGTGTGCTCGTGCAACGGCGTCACCAAGGGAGCGATCTGCGGTGCGATCGCCGAGGGCGCCTGCGACATCGCGCAGGTCAAGGCGTGCACGAACGCCGGCACCACCTGCGGTGGCTGTCTGCCGACGGTCAAGCAGCTGCTCGCGTCCTCCGGGGTGGTGCTCAGCAAGGCGCTGTGCGAGCACTTCGAGCAGTCCCGCGCCGAGCTGTTCGAGATCGTCCGGGCCACCGGCACCCGCACCTTCTCCGCGTTGATTGCGAAGTACGGCAAGGGATCCGGCTGTGACATCTGCAAGCCGGTGGTCGCCTCGATCCTGGCTTCCACCGACTCGGATCACATCCTGCACCGGCAGCAGGCCGGTCTGCAGGACACCAACGACCACTTCCTGGCGAACATCCAGAAGAACGGCACCTACTCGGTGGTGCCGCGGATGCCCGGCGGTGAATGCACGCCCGAGCAGCTCATCGTGATCGGTGAGGTGGCCCGCGACTTCGGCCTGTACGTGAAGATGACCGGCGGTCAGCGGATCGACATGTTCGGTGCGCGCGTCGAGCAGCTGCCGCTGATCTGGAAGCGCCTCGTCGACGCCGGCATGGAGTCGGGTCAGGCCTACGGCAAATCGCTGCGGACCGTGAAGAGTTGCGTCGGTTCGACGTGGTGCCGGTACGGCGTGCAGGACTCCGTCGGCATGGCCGTCGACCTGGAGATGCGTTACCGTGGCCTGCGCTCGCCCCACAAGATCAAGTTCGGTGTCTCCGGGTGCGCCCGCGAATGCGCGGAGGCCCGCGGCAAGGACGTCGGCGTCATCGCCACCGAGAGCGGCTGGAACCTCTACGTGTGCGGCAACGGCGGCCAGTCCCCGAAGCACGCGCAACTGCTCGCCGGTGGCCTCGACGACGAAACCCTCGTCAAGTACATCGACCGGTTCCTGATGTTCTACATCCGCACCGCCGACCGGCTGCAGCGCACCGCGCCGTGGCTCGACGCGATGGACGGCGGTCTCGACCACCTCCGTGAGGTCGTGTGCGAGGACAGCCTCGGCATCGCCGCCGAACTCGAAGCATCGATGGCCAAGCACGTCGAGGGCTACCGGGACGAGTGGGCAGGCGTGCTCGAGGACCCGGAGAAACTTGCCCGGTTCGTCTCGTTCGTCAACGCACCCGACGAAATCGACCCGACCGTGCAGTTCGACGACTCCGGCAAGCGGAAGGTGCCCGTCCTGGTCGGGATGCCCGCTTACCGTCCGGGAATCTCCGGGTAACCGGCCCGAAACACCGGACCCGGATGATTACACCAGTACTTTTCGAGGGAGGACCGATGACCGTCATCGAGATGCACGGTGCAGGGGGATCGACGCGCGAGAGCGTGTTCGACGGGCGATTGGAATGGACGTCGGCATGCCCGCTCAGCCGGCTGGTACCCGGCTGCGGTGTCGCGGTGCTGCTGCGCGGGGGCGAGCAGGTTGCCCTGTTCCTGCTCGACGACGGCACGCTGCGTGCCGTCGGCAACATCGATCCGTTCGGGCATGCCGCGGTGATGTCACGTGGACTCGTCGGCGACCGCTCCGGCGAGCCGACCGTCGCATCCCCGCTGCTCAAGCAGGTGTTCTCGCTCGACGACGGTCGGTGCCTCGACGACCCTGCCGTATCGCTGCCCGTCTACGACGTGCGTGTGTGGGCCGGCGTGGTGCAGATCCACAGCAACCGGACGCCGAGCGACGGCGAGCTTTCGTGAGCGACGGCACCGAGCCGTTGCGGGGATTCACCATCGGGGTGACCGCGTCCCGTCGCGCGGACGAGTTCACGACGTTGCTCACCCGCCGGGGCGCGGAGGTCGTGCGCGCACCGGCGATCCGCATCATCCCGCTCGCCGACGACACCGAACTCGAGCGCGTCACCCGCGACGTCATTGCGAATCCGCCGGACATCACGGTCGCCACCACGGCGATCGGGTTCCGCGGGTGGATCGGGGCAGCCGAGGGCTGGGGCCTGTCCGAGGAGCTGACCGGCGCCCTCGGCGGGAGCCGAATCCTGGCCCGCGGCCCGAAGGTGACCGGGGCGATCCGGGCCGCGGAACTACGGGAGGAATGGTCCCCCGCGTCCGAATCGTCGGCCGAGGTCCTCGCACACCTGCTCGCGGAAGGTGTTGCGGGGCTGCGCATCGCGGTGCAGTTGCACGGCGAGCGCACCGAATGGGAGCCCGGCGCCGACCTGTGCGAGGAACTGCGCGCCGCCGGCGCCGAGGTCGTCGCCGTCCCCGTCTACCGCTGGACGCCGCCCGAGGACCCGACCGCGCTGGATCGGCTCATCGAGCAGATCGCCGATTACGGGATCGACGCGGTCAGCTTCACCAGCGCACCGGCGGTCGCGTCGCTGCTGATGCGGGCCAAACAGACCGGGATGCTCGAGCTGATGCTGCGGGCGCTGCGCAGCGGCGTCACCGCGGTGTGCGTCGGCCCGGTCACGGCAGCGCCGCTCGTCGACCTCGAGGTACCGGTCACCATGCCGGCCCGGGCGCGGCTCGGTGCCCTGGCCCGCCACCTCGCCGAGGAACTGCCCCGCCGCGCGGTCCGCATCGAAGCCGGCGGGCACGTCCTGGGCATGCGCGGGCGCTGCGTCATCGTCGACGAGGAGAAACGTTGCCTCGCCCCGGCAGGAATGGCCCTGCTCCGCACGCTCGCATCCCGCCCCGGACGGGTCGTCGCGCGTGCGGAACTGCTCACCGCGCTGCCCGGCGGTGGGGGAGATACCCACGCGGTCGAGACCGCCGTGGCACGACTGCGGTCGTCGCTCGGCGCGCCTGCGATCGTGCAGACCGTCGTCAAGCGGGGCTACCGCCTCGCCGTCGACCCGGAGGATGTGCACTGATGACCCGGCCACAGTTGCTGCTCGTCGCCCACGGCACCCGCAATCCGCGCGGTGTCGACATGATCGCCTCGCTCGCGGATGCCGTGTCGGAGAAGGTCGGCCCCACGCGGGTCGCCTTCGTCGACGTGCTCGGACCGTCCCCGGCGGAGGTCCTGCGCGACTCGTCCCGCCCGACCGTGTTGGTGCCGGCTTTCCTTGCGTCCGGCTACCACGTGCACGGCGACGTCCCGCAGGAAGTCGCGGCCAGCGGGCACACCGCGGTGGCGGTGACCCGCGCCCTCGGACCCGACCCGATCCTCGCCCGGGTTCTCGTGCAGCGGCTCGAGGCCGCCGGATGGCGCCCCGGGGACGCGGTGGTCCTCGCCGCCGCCGGCTCGTCCGATCCGCGTGCCCTCCGCGACGTGCGTGGTGCCTCCCGCATGCTGTCCTCGCTGGTACGCACCACCGTGCGCATCGCATATGTCGCGACCGGCTCGCCCCGGGTCCCCGAGGTTGTCGGCACCTTGCGCGCGCAGGGGGCGCGCCGGGTGTTCATCGCCTCGTACCTGCTCGCGCCCGGCCTGTTCCACTCCCGGCTCGCCGACGCGGGAGCCGACGGGGTCTCCGCGCCGCTGGGAGTGACCGATTCGATCGTCGATCTGGTCGTGCAGCGCTACTGTGTGGGCGCGCGGCTGGTCCTCGCTCGCTGATTCGGGCCCGCGGCCGGTGTGGACTTCTGGCGCTCGGAGTCGCTGTGCTCAGAGCCGCCGAGGGTGCACACCGATCGATCACCTTGTTCGGCGGGCCGCCTCCGGCCACCAGTCGGCGACCTGCTCTGATCCCAGACCCGTTGCAGTGTTGAGGAACTCGAAGAGTTCGCGCTCGCGGTCCTCATCGTAGGACTCGTCGGACGAGGGGACCAGACGATCGATCTCGACGTAGTTCCCCCGCAGATCTGCTTCCGGGATCGGTGCCGTACCGGTGGCCAGAGCGGCCAAGTGCGTCCCGGAACGCTCGGGGGTGGAGACGCCGGCCAGGACGTTCATCGCGGGCAGCACGTACTTCCAGCCGAACCGCTCGAAAGCGCTTCTGTCTCGGGCCAAACCTGTTCCCGGCATCATCCCCGGATCGAAGCAGAACGCGTCGATGCCTCGAGGAGCGCGCCGGGCGAGTTCGTGCACCCAGTACAGCGTTCCGAGCTTGCTCGTCGAGTAGGCGCGGATGCCGTCACCCTCGCGCGGCCGGGCCAGTGTCTCGGGAGCTTCCCAGACCGGTGCCGGAACCATCCCGTAGGAACGGCGGAACTTGCCGTAGTGGGTGCCGGACCCCACGGCGATCACGCGTACCGGCGCGGTGAGGGAGCGGCTGATGGTGCCCACCAGCAGGTGGGGGCCGATCAGGTTGGTGCCGAAGGTCACTTCGAATCCGTCGGTGGTTTCCGTTGCAGTGGAGCCTGTTTGGATTCCCGCGTTGAGGACGATGCCGCGAAGGGGCGCGATGGCGGGGTCTGCGAGCAGCTCGACGATCCGTTCGCCGGCTTCCCGGGTGCCGGCGATGCTTCCTTGGTCGCACACCACGTAGCGGAAGTTGCCGGGATCACCGAGAAGTGCCCGTAGCTCGTCGGCGCGGGTCTGCGAACGCGCCGTGGCGATCACGGTCCAGCCGGGCGTGGTGGTCAACAGGCGCGCCATCAGCAACCCCATGCCCGAGGTCGCGCCGGTCAAGAGCATGGTTGCGTCATCGGCCGCAGGAACCATTGCTTCCCCCATTTTCTGTTGCGGACGAATCACCCTTCGCGTGAAGTCTGCGGTGCTGCGTCGACCACGGCAACCGCGATCGGGTCGGGCCCGCGTCGGACCCGGATGGCCGGGACTGTGCTTGGCTCGCGCAGTCAGATCCGGGGCAGCGGCACCATCTCGACGAGATCGCCGTCGGCCGCGCCCGGCGGAACCAGCGCGACCGCCTGCCGTCCGATCAGTCCGGCCAGATGGGATGTGCGGATCGCGTTGTCGCACAGCCACGACCCGTCGGGAAGCTGCCGCGCGGGCAGCAGGCGTGTGACCTCGCCGACGACGTCGGAGGCGTTCGCCAGCGGTGCGGTCCACGGCACGCGTGGGGTCCGGCAGGTGCGGCCGTCGATCACCGCGGGCAACATGACCAGCAGCGTCGCGACCGCCGCCACCGGGTTCCCCGGCAACCCCAGCACGGCCCGGCCGTCCGGCAGTACCGCCGCGACCTGGGAGCCGCCCGGCTTGCACCGGACACGTTCGACGGCGATGTGTGCTCCGGTGCGGGCCAGCGCACCGCGCAGCTGGTCCGCGGCGCCACGGCCGGTCGCGCCGACGACGACGACCGCGTCCACGTCCGTGGTTTCCTGTAGCAGCCGGTCGAACCCGTCCTCGGTGTCGCGCAGGTGCGCCTCGCTCACCGCGTCGGCGCCGCACCACCGCACGAACTGCCCGAGCACGGGCCCGAGCGAGTCGCGGGTCTGGCCCTCGCGCAGCGGACCGTCGCGCCGGATCTCGTCGCCGCTGACGACAATGTGCACCCGCACCGGTCCGCGCGCTTCGACGTCGGTGACCTCGCCGCTCAGCGCCGCCGACACCACCGCCGGATCGATTCCCGTACCTGCCTGAGCGAGAACGAATCCGGGCAGCCAGTCTTCCCCGCGGCGGCGGGCGTCGTCACGCACCGGGACATCGGGACGACGGCGGAGGGCACCGCCCTCGCCGATGTCGACGTATTCGTCGCGCACGACCGCGGTCGCGCCGGACGGCAGATGCGCACCGGTCGCGATGCGCGCGGCGTCACCGTCGGCGAGGGCGAATCCGTGGTCCGAACCGGCGCGGCGGATCTCGCTGCGCAGCGTCCACGGTCCGTCGCCCGCCACCGCGTAACCATCCATCGCGGACACCGCGACGGGCGGCAGGGCCTCCGCTGCGACCAGCGGCGCCGCGAGGGTCGCGCCGAGGGCTGCGCGAACCTGAATCCTCCTGACGGGCAACGGCTGCAAGGACTTTCGGAGCATCTCGCGGGCATCGGAGGGGTCGGCGGCGACTACCCCGGTGTGGCCGGAGCGGGCTCGGTGGAGATCCTCGGGAGTGTCGCAGTCCGTGGTGCCGGACACGGGGACCGTCACGTACCGATCGGGCAGCAGCGCCTTCATCGGCTGGTTCGCGACCGCTCCGGCGAGCGAGTCCAGGCGCGCGGTCAGAGCTGCGCCCCGCCAGGCGGCGAGCAGGAACTGGAGGCGGCCGTCCGTGTCGACCGCGAACGCGGCCTCCGCGTCCGGGTCCTCGTGCAGCGCGTCCATCAGTGCGACGAGCGTGTCGGCGGTGACGAACGGCAGGTCCGACGCGAGAGTCAGGACCGGGGCGTCGGCGGGGATGGGGGCGGCCGAGAGGGCGGCCACCGGCCCTGCGCCCACGGGCGTCTCCTGTACCTGGCCGATGGCGGGGTCGAGGTCGTCGCGGTGCGGGCCGACGACGGTGACACGCCGGCACGCGGAGACCGCGGCGAGGGCGCTGTCGAGCATGCGCCGGCCCTGTACGACCAGAGCCGGTTTGTCGACGCCACCCATCCGGGTTGCTCTCCCACCCGCGACGACGACGGCTTCGGAACCGCTCAGCGTGGTCATGACGACCATGCTGCCGTACCGCGCCCGACCGCCGTGGAGCGGACCACGAGAGGTGTCGATCGGTCGTCTCGGTATGAAACATTATTCTAACAATTGAGATATCACGTATTCGGTGAAGAGAGCAGCGTTTCCATTCTAGGCCGAAGTCGTGTATCCGTCGAAGGAGACCGGGCACTGCCCGGCGACCGGAAGGAGCCTCATGCGAATCGGATTGACCGGTGGTGCCGCATCGGCCGACAAGGTGGTCCGGCAGGTGCAGCAGGCGGAAGCGGACGGCTTTGCATCGCTGTGGTTCGCGAGTGGTGTGCTCGGCGACCCGCTGGCTGCGCTGGCCGTCGCGGGTAGGGCCACGTCCTCGATCGAGCTGGGCACGGCGGTGTTGCAGACCTACCCGTGCCACCCGTTGCTGCAGGCCAACCGCGCGGCCGCGGTCGCCGAGGCGATGGGACGACCCGGCTTCACCCTCGGGCTCGGCCCGTCGCACGAATCGTCGATCCGCGACGTCTACGGTCTGTCGTACGACCGGCCGGGGACGAACACCGAGGAATACGTGAGCATCGTCACGGCATTGCTCCGTGGTGACGACGTGGACGTGCGCGGCACCGAGTGGACGACGCGCAGCGTCGGACGCATGACCGAGGTCACGCATCCGGTGCCCGTATTGCTTTCCGCGATGTCGCCGCGCATGCTGCGTGTCGCGGGCAGCCACGCCGACGGCACGATCCTGTGGATGGCGTCGGCGTCGGTCATCGAGACCCGGATCGTGCCCGCTCTGCACGCCGCGGCGCAGCGCGCGGGTCGGCCCGTGCCGCGCGTCGTCGCCGGGCTTCCGGTCGCGGTCCACGACGATGTGAAGCAGGCCCGGATCGCGTGCGCGGCAACGGCGACGTCGTACGCCGCGGTGCCCGCCTACCGCCGCGTTCTCGACGCAGGAGGAGCATCCGAACCGGCCGATGTCGCGATCGTCGGGGACGAGAACGCGGTGCGGGCACAGTTGCGGTCGCTGGTGGCCGCCGGCGTGACCGACGTATGGGCGGCGCCGTTCCCGGTCGGAGACGATCCGCGCGCGTCGTTGCGCCGCACCCGGGACCTGCTGCGGCAACTGGCCGCCGAACCGGACTGACCGGCCTGCCTGCCTAGGGTGGAGTGGTGAGCCCCATCAGCATCGCCGCCGTCCCGCCCGGAACGAACGTCCCCACCGAGGGGCTCGCGGGGTGGGCGCTGTCACTGATGGATCGGCTCGGCGGACTCGGTGCCGGCCTGGCGATCGCGCTCGAGAACTTCTTCCCCCCGTTGCCCAGCGAGGTGATCCTGCCGCTCGCGGGATTCGCGGCCGGCCTGGGCAGCTTCACGCTGGTATCGGCGCTGTTCTGGACGACCCTCGGTTCGCTGCTCGGCGCGCTCGGCCTCTATGGGTTGGGGCGGGCGGTCGGGGAGGAGCGGATCCGGCGGATCGTGGACCGGATGCCACTGGTCGACGTCGCCGATCTCGACCGGACGGCGGCCTGGTTTCACCGGCACGGCGGCAAGTCGGTGTTCCTCGGCCGCATGATTCCGCTGTTCCGCAGCCTCGTCTCGATTCCCGCCGGGGTCACCCGGATGCCGCTGTGGCGGTTCGCGATCCTCACCGCAGGCGGAAGCCTGATCTGGAACACGGTGTTCGTGCTGGCCGGTTACCACCTGGGACAGAACTGGACACGGATCGAGCCGTACGCATCGGGATTCCAGCGCATCGTGATCGCCGTGGTCGTGGTCGCGGTCGGTGTCCTCGTCGTCCGCCGGTTCCTGCGCCGCCGCGCGCAGAGCCGGGACCTGGAACGGTGAACGAATTCAGAATCGGTGCCGCGCCGCCGCGAGGTCGACACGGTCACCGCGGATCGGGGTGCCTTCGAGCGCGAGCCGGGCAAGCTGGCGGCGAGCCAGATGCGCGGCGGGCTTACCGGACGCCGGCAGGACCCGATGCCACGGAAGGTCCGCGCTGTCGGTGCGCATGATCCACCCGACGGTGCGCGGACTCGACAGGCCGGCGGCGTCGGCGATGTCGCCGTAGGTCGCTACCCGGCCGGCGGGGATCGACGCGACCAATTCGCGGACGCGTTCGATCTGTGCGTCGGTGGTCGCGGCCATCTACAGCATTCCGCGGATCAGAGCCGCGGTCTCCTCGGGCCGCGCCTGGTCGATCATGTGGTCGCAGTCCATCTCCAGTTCGGTCAGATTCGTGCCCAGTCGCTCGGCGAGCGCCGCGCGGAACTCGTCGGTGACGTACGGCGGCTGTACCTTCGCTGCCCGCACGACGGTGGTCGGAAGGTCCACGGGCGGCAGCACGAAGTCGCGGGCGAGTTCGCTCCAGGACGTCACCAGCGCCGGCACGAACAGACGCCAGTTCACCCGGCCGGTCTCCAGTTCGATCAGATGCTCCGCTATCTCGGCGTCGAGCAGTTCCTCCGCGACCTCGCCCCACGCGCCGTGCACCTTGTCGGAGCGAGCCTCCGCGGCATCGGTGTAGTCGGGATACCGGACCGTGAGATCCGCGATCTCCTGCATGCGGTCGGGCGGCAGTCCGATCGCCGGGTCCAGCAGCAGCAGCCCGCGTACCCGGTCGGGGGCGGTGGCCGCGAGGTGCACCGCGAGAGCGCCACCGAACGAATGCCCGACCACGAGCACCGGCCCGGTGGTGTGGGCGTCGAGCACCCCGAACAGGTCCTGCACGTGCGTCTCGAAATTCCACGGCGGTGCCCACGGCGACCGGCCGTGCCCACGCAGGTCGGGCGCGACGAACCGGGTGTCCGGGAGGTGCCTGGAGGCGAGGTGTTCCCACCGGCGGCCGTGGCCGGTCAGACCGTGCAGGGCCAGGATCTGCGGGCCGTCGGCCGGTCCGAACAGGTGGGTGTGCAGCGGCGGCGGTGGCGTGTTCACGCCGATCACTATCGCAGTTCGCGCGCGGTCGCGCCGCCCGCGAATCGTGCCGGGCTCGTCCGGGTCGGTGCCGTGTCGGACCCTTCTGATGGGATATCGGCATGACCGTCGCCGACCTCCGCACACTCGACCGGACCCGCCGTCCGGCCGCGCGGCTGGTGCAGCGACCGGACACGGCTCCTCCCCGGCGCGAGTGGCCCGACGACGTGCGGCGGGTGTTTGCGGACGCCCCGCCGTTGCCGCGCTGGCGGCCCTGGCAGATCCTCGGCGGCCCCGGAACCGGCAAGACATCGCTGCTCGTCGACCTGGCCGTCTCGCGGATCGCGGCCGGAGCCGAACCGGAATCGGTCCTGATACTCACTCATTCGCGCCGCGCCGCGACCGCGGTGCGTGAGGAGATCACCGCCGGCCTGCTGCGCGAAGGTGCCGGCACCGGTGCCCGCGCCACCCGCGAGCCCCTGGTCCGCACGGTGCATTCGTATGCGTTCGCGGTGCTGCGGCTGCAGGCGTCGGCACACGGCAATCCGCCGCCGCGGCTGATCACCGGCGCCGAGCAGGACGCGGTGCTGCGCGAGCTGCTGCGCGGCGATATCGACGACGGCGCCGACATGTGGCCCGAGCGCCTGCGACCGGCGCTGGGGATGACGGGGTTCGCGGTCGAGCTACGCGACCTGATGCTGCGTGCCAACGAACGCGGTCTCGGGCCGGAGGACCTCGTCGCGCTGGGGGAGGAACGCGACCGGCCCGAATGGGTCGCGGCGGGCCTGTTCGCGGTCCGCTACGAGCAGGTGATGCTGCTGCGTGGCGCGGTCGGTCTCGAAGCCCCCGAGGCCACGGCACCGGCCCTCGATGCCGCCGAACTCGTCGGTGCCGCGCTCGCCGCGTTCGCCACGGACCCGGATCTGCTCGCGTCCGAACGCAGCCGCATCCGGCACCTGCTCGTCGACGACGCCCAGCACCTCGATCCGCAGTCCGCGCAGCTCATCCGCGCGATCGGTGTCGGCACCCGCACCGCAACGGTCACGGGCGACCCCGACCAGATGGTGTTCGCCTTCCGCGGCGCGGACCCCGGGTTCCTCACCGGGCTCGCCGAGACCGATCCGGAGCGGCGCATCGTGCTCGGCACCAACCATCGTGCAGGTACCGATGTCGCGGCCGTCACCGACTCCATCGCACGGCGGTTGCCGGGTCTGCCGCCGCATCGCGGGGCCGCGGCCGTCGCGGACGACCCCGAGCCCGGTCGGGTGCGGGTGCGGGTGTTGCCGACGCCGGCCAAGGAGGCGGCACTGATCGCCGACACCCTGCGCCGCGCACACCTGATCGACGAGGTGCCCTGGTCGCGCATGGCCATTGTGGTGCGCTCGGTGCCGCGGGTCCTCGCGCCGCTGCGCCGTGCCCTGCTCGCCGCGGGCGTCCCCATGACCACCGCGGCCTCCGAACTGCCGCTGGCGCGTCAGCACAGCGTCGCCGGCCTGCTGCTGGTGCTGCGTGCGCTCTCGGGGCGGCGGTTCGGCGGTGAGGAAGCCCTGGCGTTGCTGTCCGGTCCCGTCGGTGGTGCCGAACCGGTGACGCTGCGGCGACTGCGCCGGGGCCTGCGGCGCGTCGAGGTCGCTGCCGGGGGAGACCGCGACTCCGCGGAACTGCTGCGCGCGCTGCTCGTCGACGGGGAGGACGCCGAGACCACCGCGCACCTGGTGCGCGGGCTCACCGACGTCGAGGCGGCGCCGTTGAAGGGCGCGCTCGCGGTGCTCGGCAAGGCCCGCGCCGCGATGAACCGCGGTGGAGGCGTCGAGGACGTGCTCTGGGAGGCGTGGCAGGCCACCGGTCTGGAACGCCGTTGGGCGGCGGCGTCCGCGCGTGGTGGCCCGGCCGGGGCGCAGGCCGATCGTGATCTCGACGGGATCGTCGCGCTGTTCGACGCCGCCGCCGACTACGTCGACCGGCTGCCGCGCGCCCACATCGCCGGATTCGTCGACTACCTCAGCGAACAGGAGATCCCGGGCACGGTCCGCAACCGCGCCACCGCCGAATCCGAAGCGGTCACGGTCGTCAGCGCGCACTCGGCGGTCGGCCGCCAATGGGACGTCGTCGCGGTCGCCGGAGTCCAGGAAGGTCTGTGGCCGAGCCTGCGCGCCCGCGGCACCCTGCTCGGCATCGAAGCGCTCCTCGACGCGGTCTCCGGGGTCGACGGGGGAGCCGACGGCATCACCCGGCTGTCGCGGACCGCGCCGCTGCTCGCCGACGAGCGCCGGCTGTTCCTCGTTGCGTGCAGCCGCGCCCGCCGCGAGCTGCTCGTCACCGCCGTCGACGCGACCACCGCGGACACGGACCTCGTGCGATCGCGGTTCGTCGACGAACTGCTCGGCAGAGACGACACCGACACCGAGGGCGACGAGACGCTCGAGCCCGACGGTCTGCCCGACGAGGCCCGGATCCGGGTGCTCGCGTTGCCGGCGCTCGTCGCCGAACTGCGCAGCGTGGTGTGCGATCCGGTGGTCGCCGCGTACGAGCCGGAACGGCAACGACGGGCCGCGGCGCAACTGGCCCGGCTCGCGCGGGCGGGGGTGCGCGGCGCGCACCCGGACCGTTGGTACGGCACCGCCGACCCCAGTACCGACCGGCCGCTGTGGGATGCCGAAACCGAGGCGGTGCCGCTGTCGCCGTCCACGATCGAGCAGCTCACGACCTGTCCGCTGCGGTGGATGTTCGAACGACACGGTGGCACCGACGGCGAGAACAGCCACGCGGTCGCGGGAACGCTCGTGCACACCCTGGTGCAGGCGCTCGCCGGACGGATCCCGCCCGACCAGGTGGACCGGGCCCTCGAACGTGCCTGGGACTCGGTCGATCTCGGTTCGCAATGGTACGCGCGCCGCGAGCTGGAGCGGACCCGCACGATGCTCGAGACGTTCACGACGTGGCTGCGCGGCTCGCGCGGCGAGCTGACCGAGGTCGGTGTCGAGGTCGCCGTAGACGGCATCCTCGAGCCGCCGGCCGATGGCCTGCCGCGGGTGAAGCTGCGTGGCCGCATCGACCGCCTCGAACGCGACGCGGACGGGCGGCCCGTCGTCGTCGACGTCAAGACCGCGAAGAACCCGGTCACCAAGGATGCCGCGCGCGACCACGCGCAGCTCGCCGCCTACCAGGTCGCGGCGGCGACCGGGGCGATCGACGGGGAACCGGCGACCGAACCCGGCGGGGCACGTCTGGTGTTCGTGGCCAAACCGCACAACAAGGACGGCGCCGCCCAGCGGACGCAGCCGCCCCTGGACGCGGAGGGACTCGCGCACTGGCGCACGGTGATCCACGAGGCCGCGGCGGCCACCCGCGGACCGCAGTTCCTCGCGCAGGTCAACGACGGATGCCGGCACTGCCCGGTGATGTCGAGCTGCCCCGCGCACGACGACGGCAGGCAGGTGACCGGCGGATGAGCACGCCTCGGGTCCTTCGTCGTCGCAGCGTCGGGGCGGTCGAACTCGCTGCCGCGGTGGGGCAGAAGTTCCCGCCCACCGACGAGCAGGTCGCGGTTATCGAAGCGCACCGCGGGCCGACCCTCGTTGTTGCGGGGGCCGGTGCCGGCAAGACCGAAACGATGGCTGCGCGTGTGGTGTGGCTGGTCGCCAACGGATTCGTCGACCCGGAACAGGTACTGGGCCTGACGTTCACCCGCAAGGCGGCCCAACAGCTGACGACCCGCATCCGCACGCGGCTCGCGAAACTCGCCGGCTCGCGGCTGGTGCGCGACCTGGACCCCGGTGGTGAACTGCGCAGCCGGATTCTCGGTAGCGAGCCGGAGGTGAGCACCTACCACGCGTACGCGGGGCGCCTGCTCGGCGAGCACGGGCTGCTGCTGCCGATCGAACCGTCGGCGACTCTCCTGTCGGAAACCGAGCTGTGGCAGATCGCGCACCGGGTGGTCAGCGCGTGGGACGGCGAGCTCGAGACCGACAGCAACCCGGCCTCGGTCACCGAGGCCGTTCTCGCGCTGTCCGGTCAGCTCGCCGAGCACCTCGTCGAACCCGAGGATCTGCGTGAGGCCCACACCGAACTCGACAAGCTGATCCACACGTTGCCCGCCGGGCCGGGTCAGCGGGGCGGGCCGTCGAAAGCCCTGCTCGGCTACCTCGGCACCCAGCAGAATCGGATTGCGTTGCTGCCGCTGGTGCAGCGGCTCGCGGAGACGCTGCGGCGCGAGGGCGCGCTCGATTTCGGCAGTCAGATGTCGCTGGCGGCGCGGGTCGCCCAGGACCACCCCGAGGTGGGCCGCACCGAGCGAGAACGTTTCCGGGTGGTGTTGCTCGACGAGTACCAGGACACCGGCCACGCCCAGCGGATCCTGTTGTCGTCGTTGTTCGGGGGTGGTCAGGACCCGGACCTCGCCGTGACCGCGGTGGGCGACCCCATGCAGTCCATCTACGGCTGGCGCGGCGCGTCCGCGGCCAACCTGCCGCGGTTCACCACCGACTTCCCGGTGCGCGGGCGGCCCACACCGGTCCTCGAGCTGCTCACCAGCTGGCGCAACCCGCCGGAGGCGCTGGCCCTGGCCAACCACGCGACCGAACCGCTGCGGTACGGGGGGGTCGAGGTCAGCACCCTCCGTCCGCGACCGGGTGCCGACCCGGGCGACGTGCGGCTGGCGCTGCATCCCGACATCGAGGCCGAACGCGACTGGGTCGCCGACCGGATCGCCGCCGAATACGCCGCGGACGGTCGCGACAAGCCGCCGACCGCCGCGGTGCTGGTGCGCCGCAACGCCGACGCCGCCCCGATCGCGGAGGCGCTGCGGGCGCGGGGGTTGCCCGTCGAGGTCGTCGGGCTCGGCGGCCTGCTGCACACTCCGGAGGTCGCCGACGTCATCGCGATGCTTCGGCTGGCGGCGGACCCGATGGCCGGCAGCTCCGCGGTGCGGGTGCTGACCGGCGCCCGCTGGCAGCTCGGCGCTGCCGACCTGACGGCGCTGTGGCGGCGGGCCCGGGAGCTGGCGATCGGGGGCCGGTACGCGGTGACCGGGGCGGTCGCCGACACCGCGGCCCTCGACGACGCGCTCGACGCCGCACTTCCCGGTGAACAGGCCGAACAGGCGGGCCTCGCCGATGCGATCTCCGATCCCGGTTCGCCGCAACACTATTCGGAATTCGGGTACGCCCGCATCACCGCGCTCGCGAAGGAACTGGCGTCGTTGCGCGAGCGGCTCGGGCAGCCGCTGACCGAGCTCGTCGCCGAGGTCGAACGGGTCCTCGGCATCGGCATCGAGGCGCAGGCGCGCGTCGACGCCCGCGGCGGCAGCACCGGCCGCGAACACCTCGACGCGTTCGCCGACGTCGTCGCCGGATACGCCGGGCGCGGCACCGCCACACTCACCGGGCTGCTCGCCTATCTCGCCGCCGCCGAACAGATCGAACAGGGCCTCGCCCCCGGCGAGGTGGAGGTCGATCCGAACTGTGTGCAGGTGCTCACCGTGCACTCGGCCAAGGGCCTCGAATGGGAGGTTGTGGCCGTGCCGCACGTCAGCGCCGGGGTGTTCCCGTCGTCGACGGCCGCGGCGACGTGGCTCGGTGCGGTCGCGGAACTGCCGCCACAGTTGCGCGGCGACCGCGCCGACGTCTCGGCGGACGGCACCGCGACCGACGGGGTGCCGCAGCTCGACCTCGACGACGTCTACGACCGCAAGGTCCTCGAAAACACCATCTCCGCGCACAAGGACGCGCTCAAGCAGCGGAAGCTCGACGAGGACCGCCGCCTGTTCTACGTCGCGCTGACCCGCACCGAACGGGCCCTGCTCGTGTCGGGCCACCACTGGGCCGAATCGGGTAGCGAACCGAAGGGCCCGTCGCCGTTCCTGGCCGAACTGCACGACCTCGTCGAGGCGCAGCCGGACCTCGGTGTGATCGAGATCTGGGCGCCCGCACCGGAAGCCGGCACCGACAACCCGCTGATGGCGACGCCCCGCACGGCGCCGTGGCCGCGCGACCCGCTCGGTGTGCGCCGCGCCGACGTCGAACGCGGCGCGGCCCTGGTGCTCACGGCGCTGGACGAACCCGAACCGGAGCCCCCGGCGAGCATCGAGGACGACCCCGACGAATGGGCCGCCGACGTCGACGCGTTGCTCGCCGAACGCGAACGCCGCGCCGAACACGGCGCCGAGGTGATGCTGCCCGCGCAGATGTCGGTGAGTCAGCTCGTCGACCTCGCCACCGATCCGGACGCCCTCGCCGCGCGGCTGCGCCGGCCGCTGCCGTTCCGGCCGAACCCGCTGGCGCGCCGCGGCACCGCCTTCCACGCGTGGCTCGAGCGCCGGTACGGCGCGACGCGGCTGCTGGATCTCGACGAACTGCCCGGCGCCGACGACGAGGGCGGCGACGAAACCGATTTCGACCGGCTGCAGGAGGCGTTCCTGCGGTCGCCGTGGGCGCAGCGCAGCCCGGTCGAGGTGGAGGTGCCATTCGAGACATCTCTCGGCGGCACCGTGATCCGCGGCCGCATCGACGCGGTGTTCGAGGATCCGGACGGGGGATGGACCGTCATCGACTGGAAGACCGGCGCCGAACCGACCGACGAGAAACTGCAGTCGGTGGCGATGCAGCTCGCCGCCTACCGGCTCGCGTGGGCGCAGCTGATGGCCGCCCGGACCGCGCGGCACACCGGCCGTCCCGCCGAGCTGCCCCTCGACCGGGTGCGGGCCGCGTTCCACTACGTGCGCACGGGTCGCACCGTCGCCCCGGTCGACC
Source organism: Rhodococcus zopfii NBRC 100606 = JCM 9919 (assembly GCF_001895025.1). Classification (GTDB taxonomy): domain Bacteria; phylum Actinomycetota; class Actinomycetes; order Mycobacteriales; family Mycobacteriaceae; genus Rhodococcus; species Rhodococcus zopfii. The sequence continues at coordinate 81,208 of NZ_BCXI01000014.1, read as the reverse complement.
TGCCGGGTGCCGCGGAACTCGAGCAGCTGATCCGTTCGGGCGGTGCGGTCCGCGAACCGGTCCAGCATCCAGAAAATTGAAGCACCACAGCATCTTTCATAACAACACCGCTTGACGATCGTGGCGTGACCGCCGATCGCGGTAGCCCTCTGCTGCTGCGCTGTACCGGCGCAGGCCGGGACCCCCTGTGTCGGCGGCGGCGTGCGCGTCGACGCCCGAGCAACAGCTATTGCTATACGTAGACATATACGTATACTCGTGCCATGGCTACGATGGCCGCATGCCGAACAAGACGATCTATGTCTCCGATGCAGACCTGCCGGTGTTCCAGCGCGCGCAGGAACTCGCCGGGGGCAACCTGTCCGCGGCCATCTCCAAAGCCCTGCATCGCCTCGTCGAGGTCGAGGAAGGACTCCTGGAGGGATTCGAGGAGATCACCGTTCGAGTCGGGGTCGGGGCGGGGAAACTGCAGCGGTTCCAGGGAGTGTTGCTGGCGGACTGGAACCGATCCACCGCCACCGGCGTCGAGCGCTACCGCGCGTACCGCACCCGCGCCGGCAAACTCGCCGTCCATGTCTCCCGGCCGAAGGGCTTCGTGCACACCGCGGGCAAGGACGGCCAGCTGACCGGCTGGCGCAAGCATTTCGCCACCGACCAGCAGTGGGGCGAAACCCCCGCGGCCGCGATCCTCGAGGTCTTCGACACCTTCGAGGATCTGCGGGCGGAGGTCCCCGCCGAGCTGGCCGCCCTGGTGGAGGTCAATGCCACCGAACCCGAGGTCGAGGACCTCGACATCTGACGCCCCCGGTGTTGCCGGGGGCACCCGGTATCACCGTAAGGAGCGTTCATGTCCGCAACGTCCGTCCCGGCGATCGAGATCGTCGGGCTCCGCAAACAGTACGGCGACCAGACCGTGCTCGACGGCATCGACCTGACGGTGCCGGCCGGCACCGTCACGGCGCTGCTCGGCCCCAACGGGGCCGGCAAGACGACGGTCGTCTCGATCCTGTCCACCCTGCTGTCCGCAGACGGCGGCACCGCGCGGGTCCTGGGCCACGACGTCGCCCGCGAACCGGACATCGTGCGACGGCTGATCGGTGTGACCGGTCAGCTCTCCGCCGTGGATCCGCTGCTGACCGCCGCCGAGAATCTGCGGCTCATGGCCGACCTGTTTCACCTGCCCCGGTCCGAAAGTCGGAGCCGCATCGCGGGTCTGCTCGACCGGTTCGGGCTCGCCGACGCCGCTCGCAGACAGGCACAGCAGTTGTCCGGCGGCATGCAACGCAAGCTCGACCTGGCCATGACCCTCGTCGGCAACCCGCGAGTGGTGTTCCTCGACGAACCCACCACCGGCCTGGATCCGCGCGCTCGCCGCGACCTGTGGGACCAGGTGCGCACCCTGGTCGACGGCGGCGCAAGCGTGCTGCTGACCACCCAGTACCTCGATGAGGCAGACCATCTCGCCGACCGCGTCGCCGTCCTGCACGGAGGCCGGTTGGTCGCCCACGACACTCCGGCCGGGCTCAAGGCCGCCCACGACGCCGGTTCACTCGACGACGTCTTCCTCGCACTGACCGCTCCGATCGACACGAAGGAGGTGGCGTGATGACCGCCGCCGACGCAACCACCGCATGCGCTCCCGCGCTCGTTCCGGCGGGGCCGCCCGGACCCTCCCGCGCCGCCCGCGACCTGGTGACGATGACCAAGCGCAGCCTGGTGCGGATGATCCGCTACCCGTCGCTGACCCTGACGGTCGTCGGCATGCCGGTCGTCCTGCTGCTGTTGTTCGTGTACGTGTTCGGCGGCGCATTCGGCGCCGGTGTCGCTGAGGGTGTTTCGCCGGGAGCAGGCGGTCGCGCGGCCTACCTCGACTACCTCACGCCCACCATGCTCGTCATGACCGCGACGGCCGTCGCGCAGTCGACGTCGATCGGTGTCGCGATGGACATGACCGGTGGCATCGTCACCCGGCTGCGCACCATGCCCGTCGCGTCCCTGTCGGTGCTCGGTGGGCACGTGGCCGCCGCCGTCGTGCAAACCCTGCTGGCCATCGCGGCCGTCCTCGGCGTGGCCGCCCTCCTCGGCTTCAGGCCCGGTGCGGACGCGACCGAATGGCTTGCGCTGGTGGGCTTCCTGACTCTGGTCGCACTCATGCTGACTTCGCTGTCCGTCGCGATGGGTGTGGCCGCGCGCAGTGTCGAATCGGCGTCGAACACCCCGATGATCCTGCTGCTTCTGCCGTTCCTGGGCAGCGGATTCGTGCCCGTCGAGACGATGCCCACCGCGGTGCGCGTGTTCGCCGAATTCCAGCCGTTCACGCCGATCATCGAAACCGTCCGTGGGCTTCTCGAGGGCAGCGGGCCGGAGGCCTCGACCGGCTGGATCGCCGTCGCGTGGTGCGTGGGCCTGACATTCGTCGGCTGGCTGTGGGCCCGCGCCGCCTACCGCCGGCCCCGTGTCTGAGGGGTAACGGCCGCTGAACCGGATCAGCGGCGGGGTGAGCTCCGCCACACCTTCACGGCCTCGGTGACGAGCGGAATCTGCAACGGAAGGCGCACGACCGCGATCACCTTCGCGGCGGGCGAGATGCGAGCGCTGCGCAGCCACGACACGGTCATCTGGATGTTGGCGGGGAACACCGCGACGAACAACGCTGCGGCGAGCGCACCTCCGAGCCGCCGCGTCCGCGGAAAGGCCAGTGCGGTACCGACGGCCAGTTCCGCCACACCCGAGGCATAGGTATAGGCGCGGGCGTCGCCGGGCAGCGCCCGGGGCACGATCCGGTCGAACGGCTCGGGGCGAGCGAAGTGCAGGGTTCCGGTGCCGAGCAGCAGCGCGGCAAGCCGTAGGGCGGACGCGCGGGTCGGTTGTGTGGACATGTGCGCCACGGTAGCGGTCTGGGCGTAGGCTGCGACGCGATGTCAGCACCCATCGGTGCCGGCAACCGACGACGAAGAGGTGGAGTCCACGCAATGCCTGGCAGGTTGCGCGCGCGGTTCAGCCGCTCCGATCAGCTCACCGAACGCCCGGATTTCGCGCTCGTCGGCGTCCTGCGGGTACCGCAGGAACAGCAGAGTCCCGGCGTGGCCATCGCCCGGCGGATCGGATATGCCGTTGTCGCACTGACCGTGGCGGTTCTCGTCGTCTACATCGACCGCAGCGGGTATCGCGACGTGCAGGACAACGAAATGTCCCTGCTCGACTGCATCTACTACGCCACGGTCTCGCTCTCCACGACCGGGTACGGCGACATCACCCCGTTCACACCGGAAGCGCGGTTGATCAACGTCCTGGTGATCACCCCGTTGCGGATCTTCTTCCTCATCGTCCTGGTCGGTACCACCCTGTCGGCCCTCACCGAGAATTCCCGGCAGGCATTCAAGATTCAGCGTTGGAGGCGCAAGGTGCGTAATCACACCGTCGTCATCGGTTACGGCACCAAGGGCCGCACCGCTGTCGACGCCATGCTCGGCGACGGCATCGCGCCGTCGGACATCGTGGTCGTGGACATGGACCCGGTCGTGCTGGAGACGGCCGCGGGGCAGGGTCTGGTGACGGTGCAGGGGTCGGCGACGAAGTCGGACGTGCTGCGCCTGGCGGGTGTGCAGCACGCGTCGGCGGTCATCGTCGCCGCGAACCGTGACGACACCGCCGTGCTGGTGACGCTCAGCGCCCGCGAGATCGCGCCGAAGGCGAAGATCGTGGCGGCGATCCGCGAATCGGAGAACACCCACCTGCTGCGTCAGTCCGGCGCGGACTCGGTGGTCATCTCGTCCGAAACCGCGGGCCGGTTGCTCGGTATCGCGACGACCACCCCGAACGTCGTGGAGATGATCGAGGACCTGCTGACCCCGGAGGCGGGGTTCGCGATCGCCGAGCGCGACGTCGAACCCGGCGAGGTCGGCGGATCGCCGCGGCACCTGTCCGACATCGTGCTCGGTGTCGTCCGCGACGGCCGTCTGCTGCGCATCGGTGCCCCGGAGGTCGACGCGGTCGAGGCGAACGACAAACTCCTCTACATCCGCAGGGTGTCGGCCTGATCCACCGTCGAAGCACACGGTTAAGGTGCAGGGCGTGACCCGTTTCGAACTGTCCGGCACCCCGCTGCTCTCCCGTACCGTCGTCGACCGCGCCGAGGAATTGCGCTCCGATGTCGATGCCTTGCGTGGAGGCTGGGCGCAGGCTCGGCTGCTGCGCGTCGACCGGCGAGGACAGGTGCCGGTGGACGGAGACTCGGTCGTGTTCGGCAAGGCCGTCGAACTCGGCCCCGAACCTCAGCCCGGCGCGGTGTTCCTGGGCGTGCGCGAGGGCCGGCACGTGTGGGCCGTCCGGGTGCTGGCGCAGACCGGACCGGTCGCGGACCTGCGTCGCCTCGGCGAGAAGCTCGACAGTGCCGAGGCCGATCTGATGGTCAGTGCCGTGGCGTTGCTGAACTGGCACGATCAGGCCGGATTCAGCGCGATCGACGGATCCGCGAGCGAACCGACGATGTCCGGATGGTCGCGCATCAGCACGGTCAGCGGTCACGAGGAGTTCCCGCGCACCGACCCGGCGATCATCTGCCTCGTGCACGACGACGGTGATCGCGTGCTTCTCGCCCGGCAGCCGACGTGGCCGGAGCGCCGATTCTCGGTGCTCGCCGGATTCGTCGAGGCCGGCGAATCCCTCGAATCGTGCGTGGTCCGGGAGATCCGCGAGGAGGTCGGGCTCGATGTGCGCGACGTCCGCTACCTGGGCAGCCAGCCGTGGCCGTTCCCGCGGTCGGTGATGCTCGGGTTCGCCGCGGTCGCCGACCCGGAACAGCCGTTCGAGTTCCAGGACGGTGAGATCGCCGAGGCGGCGTGGTTCACCCGCGACCAGGTCCGCGCGGCCCTCGAGATCGGGGACTGGGCGTCGTCCGAGGACGCGCCGCTGCTGCTGCCCGGGTCGATCTCGATCGCGCGCGGCATGCTCGAAGGATGGGCGAACGCCTGACGGCGTTGCGCAGCGAGTTCGACGGGCACACGAATCCGCTCGGCCGCCAGTCGTCCGCTGTGACAATTGCGTTGGCGGATGCCTGGCGACCGAGCGAATGTGAAAAGAGCCGGCGGCCGCGAGTCCCTACAGGCCCAGCGCGGCCTTGACCTCGACCAGCGACGGGTTGGTCGCGGTGCTGCCGTCCGCGTACTTCACGGTCGGCACGACGTGATTGCCGCCGTTGACGCTGCCGACGAACTCCGCGGCGGCCGGGTCGGCCTCGATGTCGATCTCGGTGTACGCGATGCCGTTCGCATCGAGCTGCGTCTTCAGGCGCCGGCAGTAGCCGCACCAGGTGGTCGAGTACATCGTGAGGGCGGAGGCTTCGGTCGTGGTCATGTTCGCGAGAACACCACATCGGGGCGGTTCTGTTCCCGGCGGGGTCCCGGATGTGTTCTGCGCCACAGGCGTCGGGGGAGTCGCGGCAATGGGCTGTCGGGGCGCACTGCCATGATGGAGGCCATGCGAGCGGATGCGGCGGTGGACGGGCTGGACCCACAGCAGGCGGCGGCGGTGCTCGCCCCCCGCGGCCCGGTGTGCGTGCTCGCCGGCGCCGGCACCGGCAAGACCCGCACCATCACCCGTCGCATCGCGCACCTCGTCTCCGCCGGTCACGTCTCCGCCGGACAGGTCCTCGCGGTGACGTTCACCGCCCGCGCGGCGGGGGAGATGCGCTCACGCCTGCGCGAACTCGGCGTCGGCGGATCGGGTGCCCAGGTGCAGGCTCGCACCTTCCACGCCGCCGCGCTGCGGCAGCTGCGCTACTTCTGGCCGCAGGTCGTCGGTGACATCCCGTGGCAGCTGCTCGACCGCAAGTTCGCGGTCGTGTCACAGGCCGCGCACCGCGCCAAGTTCGCGACCGACACCGACACCGTGCGCGACCTGCTCTCGGAGATCGAATGGGCGAAGGGCTCGCTCATCGCGCCGGAGGACTACCCGGCGGCGGTCGAGCGGGTCCGCCGTGAACCCCCGGCCGAGGCGTCCCGGGTGGCGGCCGTCTACGAGATCTACGAGAAGCTCAAGGTGCGCGACGAGGGGATGTACCTCGACTTCGACGATCTCCTGCTGCACACCGCCAGCGCGCTCGAGGAGAACAGCGCCGTCGCCGAGGAGTTCCGCGACCGGTATCGCTGTTTCGTCGTGGACGAATACCAGGACGTCACGCCGCTGCAGCAGCGGGTCCTCGACGCGTGGCTCGGCGACCGCGACGACCTGACCGTCGTCGGCGACGCAAACCAGACCATCTACTCGTTCACCGGTGCCACCCCGAAATACCTGCTCGACTTCACCCGGCGCTTCCCGGAGGCGACGATCGTGCGCCTCGAACGGGACTACCGGTCCACGCCGCAGGTCGTCGACCTCGCCAACCGGGTGATCGGCGCGGCCCGCGGCCGCATCGCCGGCACCCGTCTGCAACTGATCGGGCAGCGCCCGCCGGGCCCGGAACCGCACTTCGCCGAGTACGACGACGAACCGGCCGAGGCCACCGCTGTCGCCAAGGCGATCGCGAAGCTGCTGCGCGACGGGGTCGACGCCGCCGAGATCGCGGTGCTGTACCGGATCAACGCGCAGTCGGAGGCGTACGAGCAGGCGTTCACCCAGGCCGGAATCCCGTATCAGGTGCGTGGCGGCGAAGGGTTCTTCCAGCGCGACGAGGTGCGGCAGGCCGTCAACGCGCTGCGGCAGGTTCACGCGCGCGACGACCTGCCCGAGGAATCGGGTCGCGGTGCCGGGCTCGTCACGCTTGTTCGTGCGGTCCTGGTGCCGCTCGGGCTCACCGACACCGAACCGGCCGGTGCGCAGGCGCGGGAACGTTGGGCGTCGCTGACCGCGCTCGTGGCGCTCACCGAGGAACTGCTCGAACATCAGCCCGAACTCACCCTCGACGAGTTGCTTCGTGACCTCGCGGCGCGCGCCGAAGCGCGGCAGCCACCGACCGTGCAGGGCGTGACGCTCGCCTCGCTGCATGCCGCCAAGGGCCTGGAATGGGACGCGGTGTTCCTCGTCGGGCTCACCGACGGCACGCTGCCCATCACCCATGTCACCGGCGACAGCAACACCCCGCCGGACGAGGCCGGCATCGAGGAAGAACGCCGCCTGCTGTATGTCGGGGTGACCCGTGCCCGCGTCCACCTGCACCTGTCGTGGGCGCTGTCCCGCAGCGAGGGCGGTCGCCGGTCGCGGCGCCGCTCCCGGTTCCTGCACGATCTCATCCCCGAGGACTCACCGGCTTCGCGAATCGCGATCCCACCGCCGTCGAAGAAGAAGCGGCCGCAGTGCCGGGTGTGCGGCAAGCCCCTGATGGGATCGACGTCGACGATGCTGGGCCGCTGCGAGACCTGCCCGTCGAACCTCGACGAGGATCTGCTGGTGGCGCTGAAGAACTGGAGGCGGGAACGCTCGAAGGAGCAGAAGGTTCCGGCCTACGTCGTGTTCAGTGACAACACGCTCGTCGCCATCGCCGAGCAGCGGCCGGGCGACACCCGATCGCTGGTGGCGATCCCGGGGATCGGCGCGAAGAAGCTCGAGCAGTACGGCGAGGATGTGCTCGCGCTCGTACGGGGCGAACGCACCGCGGACACCCTCGACATCTGACCGCAAAACCGCAGGTAGAAAATAACTTGTGCGATCGACGGCCTCGAACCTAGGCTGGACGACGTTGTCACGGGAAGAGCCCGTGCGCGAACGACGTGAGGAGGTGGCCACGATGATCGGCTTCAACGCAGCTGCAGCGGACCTGGCCGCCGCGCGCGTCGTGGCGCCCATCGCCGCCGCACCGTGGGCGCATCGTGCCCGCGCTGCCGCCGCCTCGTCCGTGGCCCGAAGCCGGTTCCGGGAGATTCCCCGGTAACCCGCTCCATCGTTTCGGCCACGGACCCGCCCAGCGGACCGTGGCCGTTCTTCTTTCCGGCCCCCGGTTCGCGCCCATCATCCGAACCAGCCAGAAGGAGGCCACTGTGCCGACCGCAACTGTGCCCACCCCGACTGCGACCGTGACCGAGATCGGCGTCGCGATCGACCGGACCGGGACGGCACGTGTGCGTGAACTCCCGTGCCGACAGGACAACCCCGACCTGTGGTTCGCCGAGACCCCGGCCGAGCTCGAGCAGGCCAAGGCGCTGTGCGCCGACTGTCCCATCCGCACGCGCTGCCTCGCGGCGGCACTCGATCGCGCCGAGCCGTGGGGTGTGTGGGGCGGCGAGATCCTCGACCGCGGAACCGTCGTCGCACGCAAACGCCCCCGGGGGCGACCACGGAAACAACTGGTGTGCGCGTGAATTCGTGAAACACCCGGAGCCGGTCCGGGGCCCCGAGATCAGGGAATCACTCGAGGGCCTCAGACCGGTCGTCGGTGAAACCGGGCAACCATTCCGACAGGATCCGCATGTACGGCGCGTACGCGTCGAGCTGCGCGCAGATCCCCACCGAGCCGAGCAGCACGCGGAACACACTCACGTACTCCGGCGGCAGATTCAGTGTCCGCGCGGTGCGGAACTGCGGGCTCGAGAAGTCGGTGGCCGTGCCCGCGGCCTTCTGCAGCCATGCCCGTGTGAAGTGGAACGACTCGGCGCGGATCGGATCGGTGAACGGCCGCAGATAGTCCGCGATCTCGCGATCCGTGACCTCCTTGCCGGGCAACACGAACCGATTCGTGTACAGCAGCTCGGTCAGCTCGTCGAACCGCTCGTCCACCGCCAGGCGCACCATCCGGCCCAGTACCGCCGGCAGACCGTCGGGCATCGACGCGGTCGCGCCGAAATCGATGATCCCCAGACGTCCGTCGTCGAGCAGCATGAAGTTCCCCGGATGCGGATCGCTGTGCAACAGCCCGACCTGGGCGGGGGAGGCGAAATGGAACTCGGCGAGCAGGGCCCCCGCGCGGTTGCGCTGCTCGCGAGTACCCTTCTGGATGATCGCCGACAGTGGTGTCGCCGAAAGCCACTCGGTCACTACAACTTTCGGCGCGCTTGCGACAACATGCGGCACCAGGAAGCGGGGGTCGCCATCGAAGGCTCGGGCGAAGGCCCGCTGGTTGTCCGCCTCGATGCGGTAGTCGAGTTCTTCCTCGGTGCGGGCCGACAATTCGTCGAGGACCGGACGCACGTCGGTGCCGGGCATGACCGTCGCGAACAGTCCCGCGAACCGTTGCAGGGTGCGCAGATCCGCGCGCAACGCCTCGTCGGCACCCGGGTACTGCACCTTCACCGCGACCTCGCGGCCGTCGGACCACACCGCCCGGTGCACCTGTCCGATGCTCGCCGACGCCGTCGGTACGTCGTCGAACGACGCGAAACGCTCACGCCACCTTGTCCCGAGCTGCTGATCGAGCATCCGGTGCACAGCCTTCGCGGGCAGCGGCGGAGCCTCGGACTGCAGCTTGGTCAGGGCCTCGCGATACGGTTCGGCGAACTCCTCCGGGACGGCCGCCTCCATGACGCTCAGTGCCTGGCCGAACTTCATGGCGCCGCCCTTGAGTTCGCCGAGGACGGAGAACAGTTGTTCGGCCGCCTTTGCGGTCAGCTCGGCGTCGATCTCGTCGCGGTCGCCGCCGGCCAGCCGGCGACCGAAGCCCACGGCGGCGCGTCCGGCGATCCCGAGCGGGATGCTCGCCAGTTTGGCGGTGCGGGAGGAGCTCTTGCGGGGAATTTCGGCCACGCCCACCATCATGCCCGACCCGCACCCGTCGCCGGTGTGCACGTACACCGTGGATGCCAGAACCAGCGGCGTGTCGTGAACCGGTGTGCGTCGAGGTCCACCTCGAGCGTGCGGTCGACCAGGAGCGGCGCGTTCTCCGGACGGCCGGTCGCGGCAGCATCGATCTGTCCCACCGCGACCGCCGCGGTCGCCAGGACGACGGCGGGGTCGGCGCGACCGACCCGGCCCCACAGCTGGGCTGCGAGGTGCGGCCACGCCGGGTCGAGATCGGTGCGGGCCAGGTCCGCGCAGCGCAGGCAACTGGTCCGGCCGGGCACGACGAACGGTCCGACGACACCGCGACCGTCGCGGAGCCGGACCGGCAGGTGCGGGATCCGGTGCCGCATCAGATCCACGACGAGGTGCGGATCCGGGGTCAGATCGTCGGTGAGGAGCACACACTGCACGTTCCACGCCGCGACATCGCTGGTCTGCGGATACGAACCGGACCGGGACACCCGCACCGAGGACACCCCCAGGTGCGCGGCGATCGCATCGGCGAGCGGTCCGTCGCCGTGGATACGCACTCGCGGTTCCACGGTGGTGTCCGAGCCGGTGCGCGCGGGATCCCGCAGTGCCCCGTACGAGACGAGCTCGTCGAGGATCGCGTCGACCGCGGCGGCATCCACGCCGCGCTCGGTGATGCGGGCGAGGACCCTCTCACGCGGGTGACGGCCGTCGAGCATCCGCAGCACGGTGAGCAGATCGAACGCATCGATGCCCTCCGGTGGAACCACCAGAGCACCGGTGTCCGGTCCCCATCCGAGCTGGACGGTGCCGTCCGGGCGGCGCAGCAGCTCGAGGCAGTGGTCGAGGGCGGGGCCGGACGTGTGCGCAGATGTCGACGTCATGACGTCGAGCCTGACAGCCGCATCGTCCGGCGCCGCCCTCGATCACCGAGTTATCCACAGGGCGAAATCTGCTGCTGCCTGCGGAAACAGGGTGCTAGGCCGATTCGTCGGGATCGACCCCGTCGCCCTTCTCCCTCTCCGCGCGTTCGCGTTCCTCGACGGCCCGCAGCTGAGCGATCGGATCGTCGAACACCCCGGTGTCGCCGCCGAGCATCCGATCGACGAACCCGGCCGGGCTGTCCAGATCGGACGCATCGGGCAGCAGATCCGGATGGGCCCACACCTTGTCCCGCGCTTCCGCGCCGGCCTGCTCGGTGAGGGTGCGCCACAGCGCCGCGGCTTCCCGCAGCTTGCGCGGCCGCAGTTCGAGGCCGACCAGCGTCGCGAAGGTCTGCTCGGCGGGACCACCGGAGGCGCGGCGCCGCCGCAGGGTCTCGCTCAGCGCCGACGCTCCGGGCAGCCGCTCGCCGAGCGCATTCGACACCACGGTCTCGACCCAGCCCTCGACGAGGGCGAGCAGCGTCTCGAGCCGTTCGAGAGCCTGCTTCTGCTCCGGGGTGGTCTGCGGTTCGAGGGCGCCCTGCTGGAGGATCTCCTGGAGCTTCGACGGGTCGGTCAGCGCGGACGGGTCCAGGCCCTGCGCGAGATCCTCGATGGCGGAGAAGTCCATGCGAATATTGCGGGCGTACTCCTCGACGGTCGAGAGCAACCGCTGCCGCAGCCACGGCACGTGGCTGTAGAGACGGTGGTGCGCCGCCTCACGGGCGGCCAGGAACACCAGAACCTCCTGCGCGGGCTGTTCGAGACCCTCCCCGAACCTGCCCACCGCCTCGGGCAGCAACGCCGCGGTCCCGGCCGGACCGAGCGGCAGACCGATGTCGGTGGAGGTCAGTACCTCCTTCGACAACTGACCGAGCGCCTGACCCAGCTGAGAACCGAACGCGAGTCCGCCCATCTGACCGAACATGCCCAGCATCGGACCCGCCATCGTGCGGGCCTCCTCCGGCAGACCCTGCAGCCACATGCCGTTGACCTGCTCGGCCACCGGATCGCACAGCCGCTTCCAGGTGTCGAGGGTGTTCTCGAGCCACTCGACCGGCGTCCACGCGACCGTGCGGGTCGCGCCCGCGGGGAGCGTGGTCGCGCCGTCGAGCCAGAGTTCGGCGAGATGCGCCGCGTCGCGGACCGCGTCGGCTTCTCCGGAGGAGACGGGTGTGAACGACCCGACCTGCTGCCGGGCCAGCTTCATCGCAATCTCGTAGTTCACCGGCCCGGAACCGCCGGTGCCCATCGCGCTGCCCATACCGCTGAGCATCTGACCGAACTGGGAGAGCATCTGGCCGAACTGCGACGGGTCGAAACCCTGCGCCCCGAACGGATTCGCACCGGCGTCGCCGCCGCCGAACGGGTTCGCGCCGCCGGGCAGCCCGAAACCGAACGGGAAGCCGCCGGACGCGCCGCCCTCCGATCCGGACCCGCCGGTGCCGGAATTGTCGTCCTTCTTCCGGTCCGGGTCGTCGTCGGAGCTCGAGAATCCGAAAGGCGTGTCGCTCATGTATTCAACGGTACAAGGCGCCGGCGTGGGGATCGGACATCCGTGATCACGCTGATCGCGAACATCGGCTGCCCGCTACCCTGGGCCGGGTGAATCGACGCTTCGTGACGCCGCTCGCGGTGCTGATCCCCCTCCTGGGCCTGGCGGGTATCGCCACCAATACGAAGGCTCCGTACGTGGCGCTCGGTCCGGGGCCGACGTTCGACACGCTCGGCGAGGCCGACGGCAAGCCCGTCGTGCAGATCGACGGCGTCGAACCCGACGCGACCAGCGGCCAGCTGCGGATGACTACGGTCGGCGTCAACGACCAGCTGACGCTCGCGCAGGCTCTGACGGTGTGGATCAGCGACCGGTACGCGCTCGCTCCGCGCGAGACCGTGTACCCGCCGGATGTCAGCAAGGACGACGTCCGCGCCGCCGACCAGGAGATGTTCACGCAGTCCGAACGCAGCGCCGAACTCGCCGCGCTGCACCACCTCGACATGCCGGTGACCGTACGGGTCGCGCAGGTCGGCGACGATGCACCGGCCACCGGAGTGTTCCGGGAGGGCGATCAGATCGTCGCGGTCGCGGGCGAACAGGTGACCACCGCCGGCAGCGTGCAGCGCGCCGTCGGTGCGGTCGCGCCGGGCACGGAACTGGATGTGCAGGTACGCCGCGACGGCGTCGACGAGGCTGTGCAGGTCACCGTCGCGTCACGTCCGGGTGACCCGGACAAGGGCTATCTCGGGATCACCACCGAGGAGGTGCCCGAGGTGCCCTTCACCGTCACGTTCAACCTCGCCGACATCGGCGGACCCTCGGCCGGCCTCATGTTCAGCCTCGCCGTCGTCGACAAGCTCAGTCCCGGACCGCTCAACGGCGGGCTCGCCGTCGCGGGCACCGGCACCATCGATTCGGACGGCAAAGTCGGACCGATCGGCGGCATCACCCACAAGCTCGAGGGTGCGGTCGAGGACGGCGCCACCGTCTTCCTGGTGCCCGCCGACAATTGCGCCGAGGCGCTCACCGACGTCCCCGACGGTCTGCAGCTGATCCGCGTCGAATCCCTCGCGGGCGCGATCGACGCTCTCGCGGCCGTCACCGCGGGTGGCGACGCACCCACCTGCGGTTGACGGCCGGGCGTCAGTCGTCGTCGCCGGGCTCGAGCGTCGCGTACAGCGCGGCGACCAGATTCGGCGCCAGGTTCTCGTAGGTGCGCAGTTCGATTCCCGCGAACGGATCGTCGTCGTCGGTGGGACGCAGCTGCAGCAGGCATTGTGACGGCCCGTCGCGCAGCACCGCCGCGATCAGGCGCGCGTCCCGCCGCTCGGGATGACTGTGCGCCGCGTGCCGGGCCGCCTCGTCCGCAGCGTGCGCGTCGGCCAGCCGCGGGACGAGCGCGTCGTCGAGGTCCGTTTCGGCGCTCGGCGGCAACACCACGATCTCCTGGACGAGCACGCACCCGGCCACCGACGGTGGCCAGCTGGTCGTCGCGAGGAACTCGTCGAGCGCCGGGCTGCCACCCTCGACATCGTCGGGGAAGGCGTCCTGTTCGATCGGGGTGTACTCGCTGCCCTGGTCGAGCTGGTCGCCGAGCGACGGCTCCTCCGCCGCCAGCAGCACGGTCGGGACCAGCGCGAACATCACCGGCGGACGGCCCCAGCCGTCGGCGTCGACGAAATCGACGATCTCACCGACGCAGCGGCGCAGGCCTTCTTCGGACGGGACGGGAAGATGCTCACTCACCGTCCTATCCTTGCACCGTGAGCAACCGCGGCGCGCGGGACGGCGGTCCCGGGCTCGGCGGTTCGGCGGCAGGGCCGGATCGTTCCGTAGAGTGGGGCGAAACGGTCACCGGTAGCCGCCGGAGGCGAGCAACTGCGGCGTGATCCGCGTCGCCGGAGAATTGGGAGTGTGACACGTGGGCATGAGGCCCCCCTCAGGGGTACCCACCCTGTCGAGACGTAGCAAGGTTCTACTGATCCTCGCGCTGGTGGTCGCGGCCTTGTTGTTGCTCGGTCCCCGGCTCGTCGACGCGTACACCAACTGGCTGTGGTTCGGTGAGGTCGACTACCGCGACGTGTACGTCAAGGTGCTGGTGACCCGCATCGTCCTGTTCCTGGTGGCCGCGCTCTTCGTCGGTGCCGTCGTGTGGCTGGCGATGCTGCTGGCCTATCGATCGCGGCCGGTGTTCGTGCCCACGGTCGGTCCCAGCGACCCGGTCGCTCGGTATCGCACCACGGTGATGACCCGCATGCGCATGTTCGGGCTCGGCATCCCGATCGTGCTGGGTCTGCTGTCGGGCCTGGTCGCGCAGGCCAGCTGGGTGACCGTGCAGATGTTCTTCAACGGCGGCTCCTTCGGCACCGTCGATCCGCAATTCGGTCTCGATGTCGGGTTCTACGCGTTCGACCTGCCGTTCTACCGGTTCCTGCTGAACTGGATGTTCGTGGCGGTGATCCTGGCGCTCATCGCGAACCTGGTCACCCACTACATCTTCGGCGGGATCCGGCTCGCCGGCCGCGGCGGCAACGTCAGCCGCGCCGCGCGGATCCAGCTCGCCGTCCTCGCCGGTCTGTTCGTCGCGCTCAAGGCGGTCGCGTACTGGCTCGACCGGTACACGCTGCTGTGGAGCGGCCGGAAGGAACCGACGTTCACCGGTCCGGGCTACACCGACATCCACGCGGTGCTGCCGGCGAAGCTCATCCTGCTGGCCATCGCGGTCATCTGCGCGATCGCCTTCTTCGCGGCGATCGTGCTGCGGGATCTGCGCATCCCGGCGCTGGCCACCGCGCTGCTGGTGCTCTCGTCGATCCTCGTCGGCGCGGTGTACCCGTTGGTGGTCGAGCAGTTCTCGGTGCGCCCGAACGCCGCGGACAAGGAGTCCCCCTTCATCGAACGGAACATCGCCGCAACCCGTGAGGCATACGGCATCACCGACGACAAGGTCGAATACCGGGACTACCCGGGGGTCGGCACCGCGTCGCCGAGCAATGTGCCCGCGGACCTGACGACCATCGCGAACACGCGCCTGCTCGACCCGAACGTGCTGCCGCGCACGTTCACGCAGCAGCAGCAGCTCAAGAACTTCTACGGGTTCCCGCAGTCGCTCGACATCGACCGGTACAACGTGGACGGCAGGGTCGAGGACTACATCGTCGCGGCCCGCGAGCTGTCCCCGTCGAGCCTGACCGGCAACCAGACCGACTGGATCAACCGCCACACCGTGTACACGCACGGCAACGGTCTGGTCGCGGCACCGGCGAACCGAGTCAATGCGGCCGCCAGCGAATCGGCGGAGGAAGCCGCCAACAGCAACAGCGGCTACCCGGTGTACATGGTCAGCGACCTCGCCTCGCTCAAATCGGACAGCCAGGTGATCCCGGTCGAGCAGCCGCGGATCTACTTCGGTGAGGTCATCGCACAGGCAAATCCGGATTACGCGATCGTGGGTGCGGCCGGCGACTCCGGTCCGCGTGAATACGACACCGACACCGACAAGTACACCTACGACGGGTCCGGTGGTGTCTCGATCGGCAACTGGTTCAACCGGCTCGCGTTCGCGGCGAAGTACGCCGAGCGCAACATCCTGTTCTCCGGCGCGATCGGCGAGGATTCGAAGATCCTGTTCAACCGCGACCCCCGCGACCGCGTCACCAAGGTCGCGCCGTGGCTGACCGCCGACGGCGACGCCTACCCGGCGGCGGTGAACGGACGGATGGTGTGGATCGTCGATGCGTACACCACGCTCGACAACTACCCGTACGCGCAGCGCAGCTCCCTCGAGGGGCTCGTCGAGGACAGCATCGACCAGAACACCGGCCGGTTGCTGCCCCGGAAGGAAGTCTCCTACATCCGCAACTCGGTGAAGGCGACTGTCGACGCGTACGACGGCACGGTCACCCTGTACCAGGTCGACGATCAGGATCCGGTCCTGAAGGCGTGGATGGGTGTGTTCCCGGATGCGGTCACTCCGCAGGACCAGGTCAGCGACGAGTTGCGCTCGCACTTCCGGTACCCCGAGGACCTGTTCAAGGTGCAGCGCGAGATGCTCGCGAAGTACCACGTGGACGACCCGCGGGAGTTCTTCACCAACAACGCGTTCTGGTCGGTGCCGTCGGATCCGACGGTCGAGACGAACGCCAACCAGCCGCCGTACTACGTGCTCGTCGGTGACGAGGAGACGGCTGCGCCGTCGTTCCGGCTGAGCTCGGCGATGGTCGGATACAACCGGCAGTTCCTGTCGGCGTACATCTCGGTGGACGCCGATCCGCAGGACTACGGAAAGTTCACGATCCTGCAGTTGCCGACCGACACGCAGACGTTCGGTCCCGAGCAGACGCAGAACGCGATGATCTCCGATACCCGGGTGGCGTCGGAACGGACTCTGCTCGAGAGATCGAACCGGATCCACTACGGCAACCTGCTCACCCTGCCCATCGCGGAGGGCGGCATCCTGTACGTCCAGCCGATGTACACCGAACGCAATTCGACCGGTGGCAGTACGTCGACGTTCCCGCAGCTGTCGCGGGTGCTGGTGAGCTACCGCGAGCCGGGACAGGGTGGCGGTGTCCGCATCGGTTACGCGCCGACGCTGGCGGGAGCACTGGATCAGGTGTTCGGTGGCGGGGTCGGCAATGCGGCCACCGCACCGGGCGGCGAATCGGCGCCGACCGCACCGGCGGACTCCGGTGCGTCCGGCGAACAGGCGCAAGGGACCGCACCGCAGCCGCAGCCGCAGCCGGCTGCACCGGCTCCGGTGCCGGCGGATCGGGCCGCGGCGGTGACCGAACTCGACGCCGCGTTGAGCGAGCTGAGCACTGCGCAGCGCAGCGGCGACTTCGCCGCCTACGGTCGGGCTCTGGAACGGGTGCAGCGCGCGGTCGATGCCTACCAGGCAACCGGCGGCTGAGCGTAGCGACACCGACGAAGCCGGGCCCCGCTTGCGGGGCCCGGCTTCGTCGCGTTCGGTCAGCGACCGGTGATGTCGATCAGTTGCTGGAACTGCGCGCCGAAACCGTTCTGCTGGGCGGCGATTCGCGCGGCGTCGAGGGCCTGCTGCACCTGGTCGCCGGCCGCGCCGGGAACCTCGGGTGCGACCGGAGCGGGAGCCGGGGCCGGTGTCTCCGGAGCCGGAGCGGGAGCGGACTCGGTGGTCAGGTACTGGCCGCACACCGGCCACGCGCCGGGACCCTGGGTCTGCAGGGTGTTCTCGGCGACGCGGATCTGCTCTTCCTTCGAGGCGGTGTGCGGGCTGCCGGTACCGCCGTTCGCGGCCCAGGTGCTCTGGGAGAACTGGAGGCCGCCGTAGTAGCCGTTGCCGGTGTTGATGCCCCAGTTGCCGCCGCTCTCGCACTGGGCGACGCCGTCCCAGTTGTGGGAAGCCGCGGAGGCGGTGCCGGTGGCGAGGCCGAACGGGAGGGCGACGAGGGCGCCGGTGGCGACGGCCATGCCGAGGCCGCGCTTGCTGAACAGAGTGGTCATGCGGGTGGATCCTCTCCGCGCTCGCTGACGGCGGCGGGCCCGGCGTCCCGGTCGAGCACCGGATGGCGGTGCGATCGGGAGCGGACGCATCTCATGGCCGCGTCCCTGCCCCTCGAAGGTTTCGTAGGCACCGGATCCTGCGGGGCAGGGTGACAGCAGCGGCAGTCCGATGTTGGCCCGTTGGTTTCGGGCCGGGACCGACCGTACAGAGCCCCCGCGTCGCGGTCACCCCACCCGAATCGGCGGACAAGTGTCCAACCAGTGGGATGCTTCAGAGGTGTTTCCCCAGGTCGCTACGCGAAAATCACGCGAGATCCACAGTTCCGTTACCCACCCGTTATGTGAAATGAATCATGTCCTCCGTGTGGCCCCGGCCACGCGGCGGAGGGCGCCGCGGCCCCGGTGACGGGAACCGGGATTCGGCTTGACCGGATGAAGATTCCCTTCGCCCGGGATTGCGATGCGGGCGATTTGCTTTCCGTTCAAACGCTCGTGTAACTTCGTTTCTGCAACGCGGGGTGGAGCAGCTCGGTAGCTCGCTGGGCTCATAACCCAGAGGTCGCAGGTTCAAATCCTGTCCCCGCTACCACCGGAAGGCCGGCATTCGAATTCGGATGCCGGCCTTTCCTTTTGCCTGCGCCGGTATGATCTCGGACGACCGGTTGACGGGTCAGATCTCCATGTCGACCAGGACACGGCGCAGCAGCTTGCCCGTCGTGTTGCGAGGAAGTTCGTCGAGGAAGATCACCTCGCGTGGCACCTTGTAGCGCGCCAGGTTCGCTTTGACATACGCCTTGATGTCCTCGGCGTCGCGTGCTGCTTCGGGCGCGGGGACCACGAACGCCCGCAGTCGGGCGCCGAACTCGGCGTCCTCGACCCCGACGACCGCCGCATCGAGTACGTCGTCGCGTTCGACGAGCAGGTTCTCCACCTCCAGCGGATACACGTTCTCGCCGCCGGAGACGATCATGTCGTCGTCGCGTCCGTCGACGAACAGGTATCCGTCGGCGTCCCAGTGGCCGACGTCACCGGTCGAGAGCATTCCGCGGACGCGTTCCTTGTCGCGTCCGTCCGTGTATCCCTCGAAACTCAACCCGCTCGCGGCGAAGATGCGCCCGGAGACCCCGGGTTCGGTGATGGCGTTGCCCGTGTCGTCGAGGATTTCCACCCGGCACGACACGGGTGGCCGGCCGGCCGTGCCGGGCGCGCGACGCAGGTCCTCCGGGGTTGCGACCGTCGCGACCGCGCACTCGGTCGACCCGTACAGGTTGTGCAGCACGTCGCCGAACGATTCGCGCGTGCGCCGGCACAGGTCGGGGGACAGGGCCGACCCGGCGGCGAAGATGATCTTCAAGCTCGAGGTGTCGAACTCCGCGATCTTCTCCGGGCCGAGGTCGAGGATGCGCTGCAGCATCGTGGGCACCGCGACCAGCACGTTCGCTCGTTCCGCCTCGACAAGACGCAGCGTCTCGAGGGGATCGAACCGGCGTGGCATGATCACCGTCTGGCCGAGCGCCAGGGCCATGGCCATCTGGGAGACGCCGGTGCCGTGGAAGGCGGGGGCGGCCATGAGCATCCGCTGCCCGCGACGCAACGGGACCCGGTCGAGGAACTGGGCCGACGCGAACGGAGAGGTCCGGCCACGGGGGGCGCCTTTCGGGGTGCCCGTCGTGCCACTGGTGAGCAGCACGAATCCGCCCGGCTCCGACGGGGCCGGGACCGCCGATCGATCGAACTCGGCGAGCAGCGACTCGATCGACGGCGCGCCGGGAACCGGCTCGTCCTGCCACGACAGATAGGTCCGCGTGCCTGCCGGCAGGGCGGCTGCGGCATCGGCGAACTCGGAGTCGAAGACGAACGTCTCGACGTTCTCGCGGGCCGCGATGTCCGCGAGTTGGCGGGGTGCGAGTCCGGTGTTCATCATCACGAGATTCGTGCCGAGCTTCGCCGAGGCGATCATCGTCAGCACCAGGCCGCGGTGGTTGCGCGCCATCACGCCCAGCGCCGTACCCGGGCGCATGCCGTCGGCCTGCCACGCGCGCACCAGCGCGTTCGACATGCCGTCGAGGTTCCGGTAGCTCAATGCGCCGCGTTCGTCGACGATCGCAACGGCGTCGAGGCCGCGGGCGACGTCGGCGTGCACCGTCCCGGCGAACGGCCCGTACTTTCGCACCGCGAGGAGCGTGGAGACCGCGTGGTCGACCCGGGGGAACGGCAGCATCCCGGCGCGTTGCATCACCGCAAGCGATCCGATGGTGTCGGTGATCTTCCGGACGAGATCCTGCGCCGACATACGGCACCTCCTGTCTTCGAGGGACTCACCCATCGTGACGTACATCACAGCGGACGTGGGCGTCTTTCCGCTCGCCGCCGGCCCGTCGGCGGGAAAGCGTCGATGTCGGTGGTCGATGGCAGTGTGGAGGGGTGCTGGAATTGACCGCCGACGCGGCCCGACGGGTCGTCCTCGCCGCCCAGGGATTCGCCGACCGCCGCCCCGCGGGCCGGGCAACCCGCCGCCACGTGTTGCGCGCTGTCCAGCGAACCTCGCTGCTTCAGCTCGACTCGGTCTCGGTGGCCGTCCGTGCCCACTACATGCCGGTGTTCAGCAGGATCGGCGGCTACGACCGCGATCTCCTCGACGGCGCGGCCTGGCAGAACACCGGCCGCTCGCCGCGAGCCCTCGTCGAATACTGGGCGCACGAGGCCGCGCTGATTCCCGTCGCGGACTGGCCGCTGATGAGGTGGCGCATGACGCGCTACTCGCATGGGCGCTGGGCCGGGGAACGACGTGTGATGGAACAGAATCCGACGCTGGGTAAGGACGTTCTCGACGTCGTCACGGAGGTCGGCGCCGCCACCGCCGGCGACATCGAACGGCATCTGCAGATCACGCCGCAGGATCGGGGCGGGCCCTGGTGGGGCCGCACCGACACGAAGGTGATCTGCGAGCAACTCTTCGCGTCCGGAGCGTTGTCGGTCGACCGGCGGGTCGCATTCACCCGGCACTACGACCTCGCGGAACGGGTGCTCCCCGACGGCGTGATCGGTGCGGAGATCGGCGAGCGCGACGCGGTCCGCGAGCTCGTGCGGAGATCGGCGCGGTCGCTCGGTGTGGCCACCGCTGCCGACCTCCGGGACTATTACCGCCTCTCGGCCGAGCAGACCGCGGCGGCCGTGGCCGAACTCGTCGACGACGGCGCGCTCGTGCCGGTCACCGTGCGCGGCTGGTCCGATCCCGCCTACCTGCATGCCGGGTCCCGGATCCCGCGCCGCGCGCACGGCACCGCGCTGCTGTGCCCTTTCGATCCGCTGGTCTTCTGCCGGCCGCGCACCGAGCGACTGTTCGGCTTCCGGTACCGCATCGAGATCTACACGCCGGCGCACAAGAGGATCCACGGGTACTACGTCTTCCCGTTTCTGCAGAACGGCGACCTGGTCGCGCGGGTGGACCTCAAGGCCGACCGCGCTGCCGACGCCCTGCGCGTGCCCGGCGCGTTCGTCGAACCGGGCCGCGCCGCGGGTGAAGTCGCCGAATCGCTCGCCGACGAGTTGCGGGAGATGGCGACCTGGCTCGGTCTGTCCGATGTCGTGATCGGAGACCGCGGCGACCTGGTCGCCGAACTGGCGGCGCGGTTCTGATCGCGGCGGTTCCGGTCACCGCGGTTTCGACCGCCCCGTCCTGTCGGCCACCGCCCAGGGTTTCGTCAGGCGGAGGAACGGGCATCTCGGGTCGCATGACGCCCCCAGCTGTCGCAGCCTCGTCCACCGACTCGGTTCGATCAACGATCGTCGCCCTGTGTGCGGTCGTCGCGGTGGTGTTCTCGCTTCTCGGCTCCGGAGCGGTCGCCGGAACGCCGGTGTCGGAGGCGGCCGGGGGAGCGCTGTCGGCCGACGCGACGGCCGTCGCACCCGGCGGCGCCGCCTTCTCGATCTGGACGCTCATCTATCTCGGGTTGATCGCGCTCGCGGTGTGGCAGGCACTGCCGACGCAACGCCCGAGTACGCGCCAGCGACAGGCCGGGTGGTGGATCGCGGCGTCGATGCTGCTCAACGCGGCGTGGATCCTGGCGGTGCAGTTCGACCTGGTGTGGCTCAGCGTCGCGATCATCGTGGTGCTGCTTGCCGTCTTGGCGAGGGTGTTCGTGCTGCTCTCCGCATCCCGCCCCGGATCTCGCCTGGAGGCCGTGGTGGTCGACGGCACGATGTTCGTCTATCTGGGATGGGTGGCGGTCGCGACCGTGGCGAACATCGCGGCCGCGTTGCAGGCCGACCGGGTCGACCCACTGGGTCTCGGCGCGGACACGTGGGCGGTGGTCGTTCTCGCCCTGGTGGCCGTGGTATCGGTGGTCGTGGCCGTCGTCGGACGTGGCCGGCTCGCGGTCGCCGCTGCGGTCGTCTGGGGTCTGCTGTGGATTGCCTTGGCCCGCACCGACTCCGAAGGATGGCAGTCCACGCCGGCGGCGGTGGCTGCCGTTGTCGCCGCGGTGGTGGCGGCGGTCTCGGCGGTGGTGGTGCGGACCGCCTCGTCGGGAGCGGAACCGCGGTAAAACGGGTCCGGTCCGGACCGCGGTAGCGGTCCGGACCGGGTTTCCCTGGGGTGCAGTCTATTTCAATTCGGACGACGACTTGCCGAGCAGGCGTCGCGCCACGATGAGCTGCTGGATCTGCTGGGTGCCCTCGAAGATGTCGAGGATCTTGGCGTCCCGCGCCCACTTCTCGAGCAGCGGACGCTCCGAATACCCGTAGGTGCCGGCGAGTTCGACGGCTTTGAGTGACACCGCGGTCCCGGTGCGGCCGGCCTTCGCCTTCGAGATGGACGCCTCGAGCGAGTTCGGCTTCTTGTTGTCGGCCATCCAGGTGGCGCGCAGCGCCAGCAGGTACGACGCCTCCCAATCCGCCTCGAGCGCCAGGAATTCGGCGGCTGCGGCGTGCTGGTTGTTCGGCGGAATATCGTAGGACACCTCGACGCCCGCCTCGGACAGGATCGCGCGCAGTTCCTCGAGCACGGCCCGTCCCAGACCGATTGCCATGCCGGCGACGATGGGGCGGGTGTTGTCGAAGGTCTGCATGACGCCCGCGAAGCCCTGCTCGACGTTCACCTCGGGGGATCCGAGGATGTTGTCCTTCGGGATGCGGCAATCCTGCAGCAGCAGCACCGCGGTGTCGGAAGCCTTGATGCCGAGTTTGTGCTCGAGCCGGGCGACGCTCAGCCCCGGCGCGTCGCGCGGCACCACGAACGACTTGATCGCGGCGCGGCCCTTGGACTTGTCGACACTGGCCCACACGACGACGTGCGTCGAACGCTCACCGGCGGTGACGAAGATCTTCTCGCCGTTGAGAACCCACTCGTCGCCGTCGAGAACGGCGGTGGCGGTCACGGCCGCCGAGTCGGAGCCGAAGCTCGGTTCGGTGATCGCCATCGACGCCCACACTTTGCCGAACCGCTCGAGCTGTTCGTCGGTGGCGACCGCGGCGATCGCGGAGTTCCCGAGCCCCTGGTAGGGGATGGACAAGGTCAGACCGACGTCACCCCAGCAGGTTTCGATGACGTTGAGCAGCCCGGCCATGTTCCCGCCGTTGGAGTTGCCGGTGGCGGCGCCCTGCTTCTTCGAGTCGCGCCCGAGTGCGGCGCCGGCGGCGCCCTGCCCGGAGTCGTTGAGCCCCTCGACCATCGCAGCCATCGTGTCGAGCTCGACCGGGTACACGTGCTCGGCGAGATCGTACTTGCGGGAGACGGGACGGAAGATCTGCGCGGCGACCTGATGAGCCTGATTGGCTGAGGCCTTGAGCTTCTTGGGAAGTTCGAGATTGATCATTTACCGGTTCCTTGTTCGGGTCGGACCGCTCAGATGAGGACGACGCCCTCGGCAACGCCGACGGCACGCAGGTCGCGGTACCAGCGCTCGACGGGATGTTCCTTGGTGAAACCGTGGCCACCGAGCAGCTGCACGCCGTCGAGGCCGATCTGCATGCCCTTGTCGGTGGCGAGCTTGCGGGCGAGCGCCGCCTCCCGCCCGAACGACAGACCCTGCTCCGCGCGGGATGCGCCGCGCAGGGTGACGAGGCGGATGCCGTCGAGCTCGATCTTGATGTTGGCGACCATGAATGCCACGGCCTGGCGGTGGCTGATCGGTTCGCCGAACGCCTCGCGCTCGTTGACATAGGGAATCACGTAGTCGAGGACGGCCTGGCCGGTGCCCATCGCGAGCGACGCCCAGCCCAGACGCGCCAGACGCACGGCGTCGGCGTACTGCTCGGCGCGCAGGTCCGCGGCGGCGGTGTCGTGCGAATCGGTTCCGTCCCAGCCGAGCAGCGCCGACTGCGGCACCGCGACGTCGGTCAGGTGCAGCCGGCCGAGACCGGCGGCCCGCAGGCCCATGCTCGGGTCGGCCTCGACGACGACGCCCTTGCTCTTGGCTTCGACGATGAACAGTGCCGGGCGGCCGTCGAGTTCGGCGGCGACGACGAACAGCTCGGCGCTGCCCGCGGCCGGGACGAGTGCCTTGACGCCGTTGAGGCGGTAGCCGCTGGGGGAGCGCACCGCCTTGGTCTGCAGCGCGAACGGATCGAACAGGGCGCGGGGCTCGGTGATGACGACCGATGCCTGCGGCACGTCGTCGCTCGCGAATGCGGGCAGGTAGGTCTTCTGCTGCTCGTCGCTGCCCCAGTGGGTGAGGGCGACTGCGACGCCGCTGGGCGCGAGGATCGGCAGCGCCAGGCCCATGTCGCCGTGCGCGAGTGCTTCGGCGACGAGTGCGTTGGTGACGGTGCCGCGCTCGGTGGCGGCGCCGTCGAACGCCTCGGGGACGTTGACGAGGGTGATGCCGAGCTCGGCGGCGCGCGCGAGCAGGTCGGCGGGTGCGGCGGCGGCCGCGTCGGCGTCGTGGGCTGCGGGCCGGAGGATCTCGGCCGCGAATTCGCGGACGGTCTCGGCGATCATCTGCTGATCGTCGGTGGGGGTGAGGTCGAAGAAGTCGTGGTTCTTCGGGGTGTCGAGGCGTTGGGGCGTTCCGCCGCCGGAAACCTGCTTGAACGCGCGCGTGGCGGCGCCGAGCGTCTTGAAGCCGGTCTTGGTGGACTGGTACGTGGCCCGGTCGATGGTCTGGCGGAAGTTGTAGCGATCCGCCAGCTCCGAACCGGTGATCCGCGTGAGCACGCGCATCGCGGCGCCCATGACATCGCGCTTGACGGGGTTCAAGCCGACCGCAGACGTATCGCGTCGGGCGTTCCGGGCCACACTGTCTTGCTTGCTCATGATCACCAGAAGTCTCTCGAGGGGATCGGACCCCACGAACCTTACTCTGGAGTAAGAAGCGTGTCTACTACGGAGTAAGAAGTATCCGGCGACTGTGCCGACGCAGGTCAGTGCGTCGGGCGCAACCTCGAGAGCACGGCGTCGTGCAGCGCCGAATTGGTCGCGACGGCGCTGCCGCCGTGCGGCCCGCCCGCCCCCTCGACGTTGGTGAACCGGCCCCCGGCCTCGCGGACCAGCACGTCGAGCGCGGCGAGGTCCCAGAGGGAGACCTCCGGCTCGAGCGCGATGTCGAGAGCGCCCTCCGCCAGCAGGCAGTACGAGAAGAAGTCGCCGTACGCGCGGACCCGCCACACCTCGTCGGTGAGGGCGACGAACTCGTCGCGCAGGCCCCGGTCACGCCAGCCCGACAGACTCGAGAAACTCAACGACGCCGACGCCGTGCTCGTCACCTCAGACACGGCGATCCGGCGCGCAGCCCCACCTCCGAAGGAGGTCCAGGCACCCTGTCCGGCGGCGGCCCACCACCGGCGGTTCAGCGCCGGTGCGCTCACCACGCCGATCACCGGAATCCCGTCGTCGAGCAGCGCGATCAGGCTGGCCCACACCGGCACGCCGCGCACGAAGTTCTTGGTTCCGTCGATCGGATCCACCACCCACTGACGGCCGGAGAACACCGCATCGCCGCCGAACTCCTCGCCGAGCACCGCGTCCGCAGGCCGCTCGGAACCGAGCACGTCGCGGACCAGACGTTCCACCGCGAGATCCGCGTCGGACACCGGTGTCAGGTCCGGCTTGTCGCTCACCTTCAGATCCTGCGCGCCGAAGCGCTCGCGGGTGACGGCGTCCGCCTCGTCGGCGATGCGCAGGGCGAGGTCCAGGTCGGCGGTGAAGTCGGTGGTCATGCCGAGAACGCTAGCCGGTAACCTTGGCAATCGTGCATCCCGATGTTTCCGCAGACCTGGCCGAGCTCGCGACGACCCTCGAGACCGTGGAGACGGTCCTCGACGTGGAGGAATTGCGCCGTCGGATCGACGAGCTCGAGCACCAGGCGGCCGATCCCGAGCTGTGGAACGACCAGGAGCACGCGCAGCAGGTCACCAGCCAGCTCTCACACGCGCAGGGCGAACTGCGCCGTGTCGAGGATCTGCGTTCGCGGCTCGACGACCTGCCGGTGCTCTACGAGCTCGCCGAGGGCGAGGAGGGCGACGACCGTGCCTCCGCGCTCGCCGATGCCGATGCCGAGCGCACGTCGCTGCGCGTGGACATCGAGGCGATGGAGGTGCGCACGCTGCTGTCCGGTGAGTACGACCAGCGCGACGCGCTCGTGAACATCCGGGCCGGCGCCGGCGGTGTCGACGCCGCCGACTGGGCCGAGATGCTCATGCGCATGTACATCCGCTGGGCCGACAAGCACGGCTACGGCGTCGAGGTCTACGACACGTCCTACGCGGAAGAGGCCGGCATCAAGTCGGCGACCTTCGCGATCAAGGCGCCCTACACATACGGCACGCTGTCCGTCGAAATGGGTACGCACCGTCTCGTGCGCATCAGCCCGTTCGACAACCAGGGACGTCGCCAGACGTCGTTCGCCGAGGTCGAGGTCCTGCCGGTCGTCGAGACGACCGACCACATCGACATCGACGAGAACGACGTGCGTGTCGACGTGTACCGCTCCTCCGGTCCCGGTGGCCAGTCCGTCAACACCACCGACTCCGCGGTGCGCCTGACGCACATCCCCACCGGCATCGTCGTCACCTGTCAGAACGAGAAGTCGCAGCTGCAGAACAAGGTGTCGGCGATGCGCGTGCTGCAGGCCAAGCTGCTCGAACGCAAGCGGCAGGAGGAGCGCGCCGAGATGGACGCCCTCAAGGGCGACGGGGGCAGCTCGTGGGGCAACCAGATGCGCTCCTACGTGCTGCACCCGTATCAGATGGTCAAGGACCTGCGTACCGAGTACGAGGTCAACAACCCGTCGGCCGTGCTCGACGGTGAGATCGACGGATTCCTCGAAGAGGGAATCCGGTGGCGCATGCGCGAGAACCAGAACCAGAACCAGTAACCGAACCAACCGATCGAACTCAGGGAGGATGCTTTCTGTTTCCCGGTAGAACACTGCTCGACTGGCTGTCCACGAACGGGCTGCTGATCGCACTGACGGTGCTCGGTGCCGTCATCATCGCCCGGTTCGCCAGCTGGGTCGGCAATCGGATCACCCGGAACATCGACGAGAAGTACCAGGAGTCCGACGACCTGGTGCGGTCGGAGGCGTCGAAACATCGGCACTCGGTGGCGCAGGTCGTGCGGTGGGTGGTCATCACGTTCATCTACATCGTGGCGACACTGAAGGTCTTCGACTACCTGCAACTGCCGATCGGCAGTCTCGTCGCCCCCGCGACCGTGCTCGGTGCGGCTCTCGGCTTCGGCGCGCAGCGCATCGTGCAGGACATCCTCGCCGGGTTCTTCATCATCACCGAACGCCAGTACGGGTTCGGCGACACCGTGCAGATCTCCGTCACGGGGTCCGCGCAGGACGCGGTCGGCACCATCGAGAACGTCACGCTGCGGGTCACCCGGCTGCGGAACTCGGCCGGTGAGGTGATCATCGTGCCCAACGGCCAGATCAACAAGGCGATCAACCTGTCCAAGGACTGGGCGCGCGCCGTCATCGACGTGCCGGTTCCGGTTACCGCGGACATCTCCGAGGTCAACGAGATCCTGCACGACGTGGGTGTCGCCGCCTACAAGGACTCGAAGCTGCGGGAACTGCTGCTCGACGAGCCGAGCGTGATGGGCGTCGAGAGCCTCGAGGTCGACCAGGTCAGCATCCGCGTGGTGGCGCGGACACTGCCCGGCAAACAATTCCAGGTGGGCCGCGCGCTGCGGGCCCGCATCGCAGCCGCGCTGCGACGCAAGGGCATCACCGTCACGCCGCAACTCGACACGGTGTCCGTTGTCGACCGGTCGGAGGTGGACGCATGACCGGCGACAACAGGCCCGGCGGCAGCGGGACCGGCGATCGGGGGAATCCGGGGACTTCCGCGAACCCGGCCACCGGTGAGGTACCGGTCGTGGCGACGCGCCCGCGCCTCAGGGTCCCGGGCAGGCTGTTCGGCGGTCGTTTCCGCACCACGACGGTGGCGATGTGCGTCGCCTGGCTCGGACTGTGGGTGCTCTACCTCTATCTGAATCAGGACACGGATCAGGCCCCCGCGCAGCCGGGCGCAGTCGTGATCTCGGAAACCCCGTACGTGCCGTACGTGCCGCCCGTGGAGCCGCTGCCCTCGCAGACCACCGCGCCCGTGACCACCACGACGCCGGCCACCACGGGCAGCCCGACGTCGGTACCGACCACGACAGCGCCGTCGGTGACCACCACGGCACCCACGACGACGGAGACGCCGCTGTTCCGCCTGCCGACGATCCCCGGAATCCCGGGACTCGAGGGCGGCACCGGCGGTGACGGCACCGAACCGTCCGGCGCTCCCGGTCAATAGGTCACCATCGGGTAACGAACCGCTAGCATGGCGTCGTGATCCGCCTGGAGAATGTGTCCAAGTCGTACAAGACGTCCACCCGACCTGCCCTGGACAACGTCAACGTCGAGATCGGCAAGGGCGAGTTCGTGTTCCTCATCGGACCGTCGGGCTCGGGCAAGTCGACATTCCTGCGACTGCTGCTGCGTGAGGAGACACCGACCTCGGGTGACGTCCATGTCGCGGACTTCCACGTCAACAAGCTCTCCGGGCGACGCGTGCCGAAGCTGCGGCAATCCCTCGGCTGCGTCTTCCAGGACTTCCGGCTGCTGCAGCAGAAGACGGTCGCCGAGAACGTCGCGTTCGCGCTCGAGGTGATCGGCAAACCCCGGTCGATCATCGAACGCACGGTGCCCGAGGTTCTCGACCTGGTCGGCCTGTCCGGCAAGGCCGACCGGCTGCCCGGCGAGCTGTCGGGCGGGGAGCAGCAGCGTGTCGCGATCGCGCGGGCGTTCGTGAACCGGCCGCTGGTGCTCATGGCCGACGAACCGACCGGCAACCTCGATCCCGAGACCAGCCAGGACATCATGATGCTGCTCGAACGGATCAACCGCACCGGCACCACCGTCGTCATGGCCACCCACGACCACCACATCGTCGACTCCATGCGCCGACGCGTCGTCGAACTCGACCTCGGCCGGGTGGTCCGCGACGAAGCGCGCGGCGTGTACGGCGTCGGCCGGTAGCCGGCACCAGCCCACAGCCCTCGACCGCCCGGCAACCGAAGGACCTTCCACCCCGATGCGAGCAAGCTTCCTGTTCAGCGAGGTCGTCACCGGCCTGCGCCGCAACTTCACCATGACCGTCGCGATGATCCTCACCACCGCGATCTCCCTCGGCCTGTTCGGTGCCGGTCTGCTCGTCGTGCAGATGGCCGACAAGACCCAGCGCATCTTCCTGGACCGGGTGGAGGTGCAGCTGTTCCTCACCGACGACGTCTCGACCCTCGACCCCGACTGCGAGCAGGACATCTGCCGCACTCTGCGCAGCGATCTCGAGAACACCCCGTCGGTGGTGTCGGTGCAGTACCTCAACCGTGAGGACGCCGTCGCCGACGCGACCGAACGGGTCTTCAAGGACCAGCCCGAGCTCGCCGAACTGGTGAGCGCGGACAGCTTCCCTGCGTCGTTCAAGGTGAAACTGTCCGACCCGGACCGGTTCGGCGTCATCCAGGACGAGTTCGGGTCCCGGCCCGGCGTGGAGAGCGTGCTCAACCAGAAGGACCTCGTCGAGCGGCTGTTCAGCGTGCTTTCCGGTGTCCGCAACGCGGCGTTCGCGATCGCGGTGGTGCAGGCCGTCGCCGCAATCCTGCTCATCGCGAACATGGTGCAGATCGCGGCGTTCACCCGCCGCACCGAGGTCGGCATCATGCGCCTGGTCGGCGCGACCCGCTGGTACACGCAGTTGCCGTTCCTGCTCGAAGCGGTCGTCGCCGCGGTGATCGGCGCGGTGCTGGCGATCGCGGCCCTGTTCACCGCGAAGAGCGCGTTCATCGACGACGTGCTCGCCGACGTGTACGACGCGAACATCGTCGCCCGGGTCACCACCAGCGACGTGCTGCTCGTCTCGCCGATCCTCGTCATCGTCGGTGTCGGCATGGCCGCGATCACCGCGTACGCCACGCTGCGCCTGTACGTGCGTGAATAACGGGTTGCCGGAGTTCCTATGCTGGATGGTGTTCTGTTCGATCGATCGTGGACCGGAAAGGCCTGCACGTGAAGGAAAAGGGCCGGAAGGTCATCGCGACCAACCGCAAGGCACGTCACAACTACACCATCCTGGACACCTACGAGGCGGGCATCGCCCTCGTCGGAACCGAGGTCAAGAGCCTGCGCGAGGGCAAGGCATCGCTCGTCGACGCGTTCGCGACGGTCGACGACGGCGAGGTGTGGTTGCGTGGACTGCACATCCCGGAATACGGCCACGGCACCTGGACCAACCATTCGCCGCGGCGCACCCGCAAGCTGCTGCTGCATCGCCGCGAGATCGACGCGCTCGTCGGCAAGTCCCGTGAGGGCAACCAGACGCTGGTGCCGCTGTCGATGTACTTCTCCGACGGCAAGGTGAAGGTCGAACTGGCCCTGGCGAAGGGTAAGCAGGACTACGACAAGCGGCAGGACATCGCACGTCGCACCGCCGAGCGTGAGGTCACGCGGGAGCTCGGCCGGCGGGTGAAGGGCATGAGCCGCTGACCGCGGTCCTCCTCGCACTGGTCGCGGCGGTCGGCTACGGCGTCAGCGATTTCGTCGGGGGCGTCGCCTCCCGGCGTGTCGCGGCGCTGCGTTTCGTCATCGCGTCGTATCCGTTGTCGCTGCTGCTCGTGCTCGCGGTCGCTCCGCTGGTGGGCGGGGAGGTCACCGGGTCGTCGCTGGCGTGGGGCGCAGCCGCCGGGCTCGCCGGTGGGGTCGCGATCTGGTGGTTCTACCAGGCGCTCGCCGAGGGACCGATGTCGGTGGTGTCGCCGGTGACCGCGCTGCTCGTCGCAGGCATACCGGTGCTCGTCGGTCTTGTGCTGGGGGAGCGGCCGGGCCCGCTCGCGTACGTGGGTATCGCGCTCGCGCTGATCGCTGTGGTGCTGGTCAGCCGCGAATCCGACGAGAATGTCGCCGGCGGTGCCCACCCGCGGTTCACCACCCGTGTGGCCTGGCTGACGGTCGCGTCCGGCGTCACCTTCGCCCTGATGTTCGTGGCGATGCATCGGGTCCCCGAGGGAACCGGGCTGTGGCCGCTGGCGATGGCGCGGCTGACGTCGTCGCTGGTGGTGTCGGTGGTCGCGCTGGGTGCCGGGATGCTGCTGCGACCGCCGAGGCAGCTGTGGCCGTTCATCGCCGGTGTGGCGGTCCTGGACATCGTCGCCAACGGGGCGCTGATGTTCGCGTTCCAGCACGGCATGCTGTCGCTGGTCAGCGTGATCGGCGCGCTCTACCCCGCGGCGACGGTGCTGCTGGCGACGACGGTTCTCGGTGAACACGTCGGTCCGGATCGGCGGGTCGGCATGGTGCTGGCCGTCGCGGCGGTCGCGATGATCACCGTCGCGAGCTGACCTCGCTGCGCGTTAGGTTCGCGGAGTGGCCGTGCCCCTGCTGCTGGCCCGCAGGTGAATGCGTTCGCCCTGCTTGCCGAACAGGGTGAGCAGTTCGACGGGCCGGTCGTCGGCCGGGCCCAGCCAGTGCGGAATGCGGGTGTCGAACTCGGCGGCCTCGCCGGCCCTCATGGTGAGCTCGCGGTCGCCGAGGATGAACCGCAGACGCCCCGAGAGCACGTAGAACCATTCGAAACCCTCGTGCGTGCGGGGCTCGGGGAGCGCATCGTCGGGCGCGAGGATCATCTTGTAGGCCTGCAGGTTCCCGGGCTGGCGCGTCAGCGGGATGATCGTCATCGAGCCGACGGTCCGCGGTCGGGCGGTCACCCGAGGATCCTCGACCTCCGGGCCGACCAGTTCGTCGAGCGTGACCCGGTAGGCCGCGGCAACGGGAAGCAGCAGATCGAGCGTCGCCCGCCTCAGTCCCGATTCGAGGCGGGAGAGTGTGCTCACGGAGATGCCGGTGTCGTCGGACAGGTCCTGCAGCGTGATGTCGCGGTCCTGACGCAGCGCCTTCAGGCGCGGTCCGATAGCGGCAAGGCGGGCGGTGAGATCCATGGACCCAGCATGCGCCCTTGTTGCCGATACGGCAAAGAACCTTGCCGGATCCGCGCTGCGCTGGGAGGCTGTGGTCATGGATTTCGACGTGATCGTCCTCGGCGCCGGTGTCGCCGGCCTCAACGCCGCACTCGTGCTCGCGCAGGCCCGCCGGTCGGTGCTGGTCCTCGACGACGGCACCCCGCGCAATGCGTCCGCCGCCCACCTGCACGGCTATCTCGGATTCGACGGGCGACCTCCGGCAGAGCTCCTCGCGACCGGACGCGACGAGGTGCGGCGCTACGGCGGCCGCATCGAATCTGCACACGTGCGCGGCGTCCGAGCCGGCGACGGCGGATTCGTCGTCGATCATGACGGTGGAGCCGTCAGTGCACGACGGCTCCTCGTCGCGACCGGCCTGGCCGACGAACTGCCCGACATTCCCGGCCTCGCGCAACGGTGGGGCAGCACCGTCGTGCACTGCCCCTACTGCCACGGCTCGGAGGTGCAGGGCCGCCCCATCGCGGTGCTGGCGAACTCCCCCGACATGGCGGCGCACCAGGGTCTGCTGCTGCGGCAGTGGTCCGACGACGTGACGCTGCTGTGCGGCTGGGACCGCACCGAGTCGGATCTCACCGGTGAGCAGCGCGCACGGCTCGAGGCGCGCGGCGTCATGATCACCGACGGGCCGGTGCTCTCCGTTGCCGGCGACGACGACATCGAGATCACCCTGGCCGACGGCCGGGTGCTCGAGCGGGCCGCGCTGTTCGTCGGTGGGGCGCTCGCGTTCACCCCGCGCGACACGGTGCTGCGGCAAATCGGGTGCGCCCGGACCGACACCCCGGTCGGCAGTTTCGTGGCGGTCGACGCGCAGGGCGCTACGAGCGTTCCGGGTGTCCGGGCAGCCGGCAACGTCGCCGATCCGATGGCCAACCTGATCGTCAGTGCCGCGTCCGGTGCGAGTGTTGCAGCCGCACTGAACATGGATCTGGTCGAGGCCGACACGGAGGCCGCGGCGACCGTCGCTGCGCTCACCCGGCCGCTGTGAGGCGCGTCATGTGAACGCGACGGAAAATGGGAATGACAGCACCCGGATCGGGCGTTACAGTGGGTAGTCCTGCGAGAGTCGCAGGTACGTACGGGGCTGAACGGTTTCGACTGCGTACGTTCAACCAGGGGAAGCGTGTCGGTGCAGGCAAGAGACCACCGTAAGCGTCATTGCAACCAATTAAGCGCCGAGTCCACTCAGCGCGAGTACGCCCTCGCTGCCTAAGTAGCGATCGCGTCTCTGTCAGCCCGGGTTCGCTCCCGACCCGGTTCCTGGCATCGACTAGGGAGCTCTACCGTTCGACTCGGTCACGGAGTCGGGCGGGACATCAAACAGTGACTGGGATCGTCATCTCGGCTGGTTCGCGAGACCGGGAGATCCAAGTAGAGACATAGCGAACTGCACACGGAGAAGCCCTGGTGAGGCGGCGGAGGACCCGGGTTCGATTCCCGGCAGCTCCACAAGAGGCCAGGTCGGACACCTGAACAGCCATTCGGCTGGGAGGTGTTCGACCTGGCCTTCCTCGTATCCGGAAATAGGTGCGGAAATGCGCGTAACGCCCGGGACGTGGTTGTCGATTCAACTGCCGGTGGCCGTGGAGACGCGCCCCCGACACGCTCGCTGCGGCCACCGTCGCGCCCCGCTTCCCCGACCCCTGTACCCGGAGAGGCGGGGCGCACCTTTTGGTCAGAGCACCAAGAACACCACCACCAGCAGGGCGATGACCACACCGAGACCGACCGCAAGCGTGGCTCCGCCCGCCGCGCAGTCTTCCGCGAAGAGCGGTGTCTCCGAATCCCAACGCGCCTTGTCCATGCCTTCCATGAAACGGGGCGGTCAGCCTGTTTCGCAGCGTTTTCGTACCGGAACATCCTCCCATCGAAGCTGTGGCTGCTCCACACGGAGTAATGGGCCGGTGGTTCCGTCCGCCGACAGCCGGGATCAGAGGAGGAGGCAGGCGACCAGCAGAAGCGCGACGACTACCACGAGACCTATCGCGAGCGCGGCCGAGGCCGTCGCATTGTCGTCGCCGAACAACGGTTTGTCCGGATTCCATCGCGCCCTCTTCATGCATCGAGGAAACCGAACGGTCGCTCCGTCCTGCAAGATGCCGGCCCGGCCTCGTCGCCCACCGGGAACCTCCCGTCGGTGAACGGGCCGGCGGCTCCGCTCGCCGCAGCCCAACGCGGGCCGGCGGTTCACCCGCCACTCCGCCGCACGGTCCGGCGGGAGCGGGTACCGTCGCAGATTTGTGCCCATGCCCCCAGGTCCTGCCGTCCCCACCGACCGGCGAACGGTGATGTCCGTGCACGCCCGAGCGGTCGCGGTGGTCGCGGCCGGGGGAGCACTCGGCGCGGTCGCGCGCTACGGCCTGTCCACAGCGTTCCCGGGCGTCTGGACGATCGCGGTGATCAACGTCGTCGGCTCGTTGCTGCTCGGCATTCTCGCCGCGATGGTCGGGCCGGACAGGTTATGGCGGCTGTTCCTCGGCATCGGGGTGCTGGGGGGATTCACCACGTTCTCGACGTTCGCGGTCGACGCTGTCCGTAGTCCGGCACTCGCGGCGGTGTACGTGACGATCACGCTCGCCGGGGCCTTGGTCGCCGCGCGCTGCGGGATGGCCGCCGGTGAACGGTGGCACCGACGGCGGGCGGCGCGATGACCGTGCTGTTCGTCGCGCTGGGCGGCGGCGCCGGCGCCGTGGTGCGCTACCTCGCCGGCCGGCACATCCGGTCCTACCGCAGTGTTCCGCTCGCGACGCTCGCGGTGAACGTGTTCGGCTGCGCCCTGCTCGGTGTCCTGTCCGGTCCGGCCCTGTCGCCGGAGCTGTTCGCGCTGCTCGGGTCCGGCTTCTGCGGTGGACTGACCACGTATTCGACCTTCGCGGTCGAAGCCGTCGGACTCACCCGGATCCGACGGCCGCTCACCGGAATCGGTTACGTCGTCCTCAGTGTCGTCGCCGGGCTCGCCGCGGCGTGGGTCGGATACACGCTCACGGCTTGATTCGCGATCCGCCGCGCGCCCCCGGACGGCCGCGGGCAAGATGGGACACGGCTGATTGCCCGCGACGAGGAGGACCCATGGCGCACGAACGAGCAGGACAACCGGCGGCCCCCGGCGACCTCGAGGACCTCGCGCATCTGGTCACCGCCTACTACACAGTGCAGCCCGACCCGCAGGACCCGCTGCAGCAGGTCGTGTTCGGCACGTCCGGGCATCGCGGTTCCAGCCTCGACGGCGCGTTCAACGAGCAACACATCCTCGCCACCACGCAGGCGATCGTCGAATACCGTGCGGCCCAAGGCATCACCGGGCCGTTGTTCCTCGGCCGCGACACTCACGCGTTGTCCGAGCCGGCCTGGACCACCGCGCTCGAGGTGCTCGTGGCGGCCGGCGTCGAGGTCGTCGTCGACGCCCGCGACCGCTTCACTCCGACCCCCGCGGTGAGCCACGCGATCCTGCAGCACAACGCGGGCACCGGCCCTCGCGCCGACGGCATCGTGGTGACGCCCTCGCACAATCCGCCGCGCGACGGCGGTTTCAAGTACAACCCGCCGCACGGCGGGCCGGCCGACACCGACGCCACGTCCGTCATCGCGGCCCGCGCCAACGCCCTGCTCGGCGCCGGCCTCGACGGGGTACGACGGGTGACCGCCGCCCGGGCGCTCGCGACGGCCGGCCGGCACGACTTCCTCGCCGCGTACATCGACGACCTGCCGAACGTCGTCGACCTGGACGCGGTGCGCGCGGCCGGGGTGCGGATCGGCGCCGATCCGCTCGGTGGTGCCAGCGTCGACTACTGGGCCGCGATCGCCGAACGGCACCGCCTGGACCTGACCGTCGTCAATCCACTCGTCGACGCGACCTGGCGTTTCATGACACTCGATACGGACGGGAAGATCCGGATGGACTGCTCGTCACCGAACGCGATGGCGTCCCTGATCGGGGCGCGCGAGCAGTTCGACATCGCGACCGGCAACGACGCGGACGCGGATCGGCACGGCATCGTCACCCCCGACGGCGGGCTGCTCAACCCCAACCACTATCTCGCTGTCGCCATCGACTACCTCTACGGGCACCGGCCCGGCTGGCCGTCCGCGGCGAAGGTCGGCAAGACGCTGGTCAGTTCGTCGATGATCGACCGGGTCGCCGCCGGTCTCGGCCGCGACCTGCTCGAGGTACCGGTCGGGTTCAAGTGGTTCGTGCCGGGTCTGCTCGACGGCAGTCTCGGTTTCGGCGGGGAGGAGAGCGCCGGTGCGTCCTTCCTCCGCAAGGACGGTTCCGTGTGGACCACCGACAAGGACGGTATTCTGCTGGCGCTGCTGGCCTCCGAGATCACCGCGGTGACGGGGCAGAGCCCGTCGCAGCGGTACGCGGATCTGGCGGCCCGGTACGGAAGCCCCGCCTACGCGCGGGTCGACGCCCCGGCGAACCGGGCCCAGAAGGCGGTGCTCGCGAAGCTGTCCGCAGACCAGGTCGGTGCCACCGAACTGGCCGGGGAGCCGATCACCGCGACCCTGACCGAGGCGCCGGGCAACGGGGCCGCCATCGGCGGACTCAAGGTCACCACCGAAAACGCCTGGTTCGCGGCCCGGCCGTCCGGCACCGAGGACGTCTACAAGATCTACGCGGAGTCGTTCCTCGGGCCCGATCACCTGACGCAGGTGCAGGCCGCAGCCCGCGACCTCGTGTCGGGCGTGCTCGCCTGACCGCCGCCGGTCGTGGTCGTGCGCGAGGCTAACATCGGCTCATCATGCGCACACGTGACGCGGCGCTGCCGCGGGAGATCTGGGTGCTGGTCAGCGCCAGCTTCGTCATCGCCCTCGGGTTCGGACTGGTCGCCCCGGCGCTGCCGCAGTTCGCCCGCAGCTTCGACGTGGGTATCACCGCCGCGACCGTCGTCGTCTCCGCGTTCGCCGCGATGAGGTTGGCGTTCGCGCCGGCCAGCGGTGCGCTCGTGCAGAAGCTGGGGGAGCGGCCCGTCTATATCACCGGTGTGCTCATCGTCGCGTTGTCCACCGGCGCGTGCGCGTTCGCCCAGACCTACTGGCAACTGCTGGTGTTCCGCGGACTCGGCGGTATCGGCTCGACGATGTTCACCGTCTCCGCGCTGGGCCTGATCATCCGGATCGCGCCACCCGACGCGCGCGGACGTGTCTCCGGCCTGTACGCGACGAGCTTCCTGCTCGGCAACATCGGCGGGCCCCTCGTCGGCGGCGCGCTGGTCGGCTTCGGCCTGCGCGTCCCGTTCGTGATCTATGCGGTCTCGTTGCTGGTGGCCGCTGCC
This sequence comes from Rhodococcus zopfii NBRC 100606 = JCM 9919, assembly GCF_001895025.1. Lineage (GTDB taxonomy): Bacteria > Actinomycetota > Actinomycetes > Mycobacteriales > Mycobacteriaceae > Rhodococcus > Rhodococcus zopfii. The sequence goes on along the minus strand of NZ_BCXI01000014.1, from coordinate 43,882 downwards.
GTCGTCGGCATCAGCCTGCGGGGATCGGCGCTCGCCGCCCCGGCCCCGGCCGACGGCGCACCGACGCTGCGGCTGCGCGACGCACTGCGCGTGCCGGTCTTCCGCGCGGCGCTGGGATCGAACTTCGCCAACGGATGGGCGGTCTTCGGGGTGCGGGTGGCGATGATGCCGCTGTTCGTCGTCGAGGTCCTGCAGCGCGACGCTTCCCTCGCGGGCGTCGCGCTGACGGTCTTCGCGGTCGGCAACGCCCTGGTGCTCATGTCGTCGGGCCGCCTGTCCGACCGCTACGGGCGCCGGCCGTTCGTGCTGACCGGGCTGGTGGTGTGCGGCGTCGGCACAATCGGGATGGGTCTGACCGACAACGTTCCGCTGTTCTTCGTCACCTCGCTCGTCGCGGGGATCGGATCCGGTCTGCTCGGCCCACCGCAGCAGGCGGCCGTCGCCGACGTCGTGGGCAGCAAGGCGCGCGGCGGCCCGGTCCTCGCGGCGTTCCAGATGACCGCCGATGTCGGGGCGGTGATCGGCCCGGTCGTCGGCGGCCTGCTCGCGGACAACCTGTCCTACGGGGTGGCGTTCACGGTGACCGGTGTGATTCTGCTCGCCGCGGCGCTGCCGTGGGCGCTGCTCGCGCGCACCGCACCGCTCGGTGCGGTCACCGAGCCGGCGGTGACCGACGACATACGCCGCTGAGCTCACGCTCGGTATTCTCGACGGGGTGTGGATTCGCATCGTCAGCCTGATCGCCCGGCTCGGTTTGGCCGCCGTCTGGCTGGTCTCCGGATGGATCAAGTTCTCCGACCCCACCCAGACGATCGTCGCCGTCCGGGCCTACCAGCTGCTGCCGGAGGTCTTCGTGCGACCGGTCGCGGCCGGGTTGCCCGTTCTCGAACTCGTGCTGGGTCTGCTGCTGCTGATCGGAATGGCGGTGCGTCCGGTCGCGGCGGTCAGCGCCGCCGTGCTGGTCACCCTGATCGTCGCGATCGTGTCGGCGTGGTCGCGTGGCCTGTCCATCGACTGCGGTTGCTTCGGTGGCGGCGGTCTCGCGGAGGTCGACGACTGGGACTATGCCCGGGAAATCCTGCGCGACCTCGGGTTCCTGGCGCTCTCCGCCTGGCTGATCGTGTTCCCGCGCAGTCCCGCGGCGCTGGGGGCTCGGTCGCGCCCGGCGTCCTCAGCTATCGCTCAGCCCTCGATGGCAGAGTGAGATCCCGTCAGCAATCCCCGAGCAGCGAAGGGTAGAACCGTGAGCGCGAAGAAGGTCAAGCCGGTCAAGTACACACCGGAGCCGACGTCGAGCAGGTCCACATTCATCTTCGGTGGCCTCGCCCTCCTCGTCATCGCCGCGCTCGTCATCGGTGGTGTCCTGTGGCAGTCCAACAGTGGCAAGGCCCGCAACGAAGGCTACGGCGGTGTGCAGAACGCGGCGGTGCAGGTGACGGTCGAGGACGGAGGCGCGGTGCTGCTCGGACAGCCCGCCGCGGCGACCACCATCGACCTGTTCGAAGACCCGATGTGCCCCTACTGCGGGGAACTCGAGCACAAGCACGGCCAGGAACTGGCCCAGGCGATCGACGACGGCAGGGTCGCGGTGCGCTACCACATGCTCGCGTTCCTCGATCAGCTCTCCGCCAGCGGTGACTACTCGACCCGCGCGGTCGCGGCCTCGCAGTGTGTCGCAGTGACCGGTGATGCCGTCGCATACTCGGCGTTCCACACGGCGCTGATGTCGCCGGAGAACCAGCCCGCCGAGCGCGGCGACAGCGACCACACCAACGAGGATCTGGCGCAGATGGCCCGCGACGCCGGCGCCTCCGACGAGGCAGCGGCGTGCATCACCGACGGTTCGCAGATCGAGCAGGCCCGCGTCGATGCGGAGGCGGGCCGGCAGCTGCTCGCCACCACCGGCGCGACCGGTACCCCCGCCGTCGTTCACAACGGCACCGTCATCGACACCTTCGGTAACGAGAACTGGGTCGCCGAACTCGGCTGAGCACGGGCGGTGATGCCGGGAGGCGATCCCGGCATCACCGCACTGACCAGCCGATTTGTTGACGCCGAGCGCGATGGTGTAGCTTTCTTTCAGCGCAAGGGGCTCGCCCCGGACGCGAACGAGGAACTGAATACGGGGCTATGGCGCAGCTGGTAGCGCACCACACTGGCAGTGTGGGGGTCAGGGGTTCGAGTCCCCTTAGCTCCACTTCCGACTACAGGCGAGAGTTCACACTCTCGCCTGTAGTCTTGACAAGAGGTACTCGTCCCTGCTCCGCAGGCCGAGGATCACAGTTTCGGGTATCACAGTTTCACAAGGGGCTATGGCGCAGCTGGTAGCGCACCACACTGGCAGTGTGGGGGTCAGGGGTTCGAGTCCCCTTAGCTCCACAGAAGTCCGCGGGCCGCGTGTCTCAACGCCGATCGTCGTACAGCCGGTCGATCGCCTTCGCGAACCGCTCGAGGATCCGCGCGCGCTGCGGGACCCCGGTCCCGTCCCGGTCGTCGTCGCCGAGTGGCCGGTCGACGATTGCGACGCGCCGGATACGCTCCCATCGGTTCAGCTCGCTGTTGAGTTGCTCGACGGCCGATTGCACATCGGCATCGTCTCCGCCGGGAAAGACCAGGCCGACGCAGTGCGAGCGTCCCTCGCCGGCCACCACGATTTCCGCGCCGGGGCACAACGCGCGGAACCGGGCGGCGATTGCGTTGGGCGCCACGTACTTTCCGGTGGTTGTCTTGAACACGTCCTTCTTGCGACCGCACATCGAGACGAAGCCGTCCGCGTCGATCGTCGCGCAGTCGCCGGTGTGGAACCAGCCGTGGTCGAGCGCGGTCGCGGTCGCGGCCGGGTCGGCGTGATAGCCCGTCATCACGGCGGGACTGCGGATGAGCAGCTCGCCGTCGTCGGCGACCCGGATCTCGGTGCCGGGCAACGGGAGGCCGACCGACCCGGGATTGTGCGCGTCGGGGCGGTTGACGCATGCGGGCCCCGCGGTCTCGGTGATGCCGTAACCCTCGAACACCGAGACACCGAGGTTGTCGAATCGATCCGCGAGAACGCGGGCCAGGCGTGCCGAGCCCGAAATGAGAAACCGCAGCCTGCCGCCGAGCGCTGCCGGATCGGCCGCGGCCGCGACGCCGATCTTCTCGAGCACGTGCGGCACGGAACCGAGGAAGGTCGGCCGCACCGACCGCAGGTTCTCCACCACCCGGTCGGCCCGGCCGTCGACCGCGGTCGGCAGGCCCACACGCACCGCGGCGAACAGCAACCCGCGGCCGAACACGTGCGACAGCGGAAGCCACAGCAACTGCACGTCTCGCGGGCCGATCATGCCCAACTCCGCCATCGCCCGCGCCACGTATGCCACCGCGCCGTGCGACAGGGTCGCACCCTTCGCGGTTCCGTCGTCGCGCGCGGTGTAGATCAGGCATGCGGGCGAGTCGGGGGTCACCTCCGCGATCCGAGACTCGACCGCGTCCGGTTCGGTGGCGAGCAGACGGTCGCCGTCGGCGGCGAGATCGGCGAGCCCGTCGAGGTGCAACGCCTGGTCGTTCGCTCCCCGGTCGGTGACGGTCAGGACCGCGTCGCAGTGCCGCACCAGCCGAGCGACCTCCTCGTCGCGGGTCGGTGCATACATGGGCACGGAGACCGCGCCCGCGCACGCGACCGCGAAATCGGCGAGGATCGCCCGATAGCCGGTGGCCGCGCGGATCGCGACCCGGGCGCCGGGGGCGACCCCCCGCGCGATGAGCCCGGCCGCGAGCGTCGTGACGCGCGAGCCGACCTCCGACCATGTCACGCTCGCCCAGCCGTCGGTGTCCGGGAAGCGGTAGGCCTCGCCGTCGGGGGTGTACGCAACCCGATCGAACAGCAGGCGCGGCACGGTGTCGGGCGCCGCGTCGTCGCGTGCTGCGGACACCATGTTCACCTCCGGTTCCCTGATTCGAAATCGTAGTCGCCGCTGGGCCGTGGAGCGCGGACCGTCTCGGGCAGGGGTCGGAAGCACCGCCCCGATATCGTGGGGAGGTGAGCACGACGAACCCCGAGTCCGGCCCGCTGATCACCGCACTGCGCGACGTGCTCGTCGGTCCGCTCACCGACATCGGTCAGCGTTTCTCGGCGCTGCTCACCGACCTCGTCCCGCACGATGCGCTCGTCGTCTTCACCCGCGAATGCACGGGGCGCCCGCGGAAGGTCGCCGGTGATGCGACCGTCGTGAACCGGGTCACGATCGCCGAACTCGACCGTGTCCGAGGCGAACTCACCGCAGGCCAGATCAGGCGCGGTCCCGCCGTGATCGGCGGCCGCACCAGGGAAGTGTGCGCGATCCTCGATCGCACCGACACCCTGCTCGTGCTGGTGCCGCGCGGATCGTGGCCGACGACGCAACGATTCGAGCTGGTCCGGGCACTGTTCACCGTCGTTGCGACCGGAATCCAGCTCCAGGTTCAGGGTGCGAGCCCGGCGTATCTCGCCGAGTCGCGGGCGGCGTCCACCGAACGGGCCCGCACCGTCGCCGAACTGACCGAGGCGCACGCCGTGACCCTCGAGACGATCCTCGCGACTCTCCGGTCGAGGGACCTCGACGACAGCCGCGCTCGCACGACCGCGCGGGAGACGGCGACGAGCGCGCTGATCGGTTTGCGGTCGGCGGTGGATCGTCACCGTGACTTCGCGGAGGAGGCGATGACCACCGCGTTCGCCCGGATGCACGGGGAACTGCGCGGCCTGGTCCGGCACCGGGCGCTGACCCTGGAGATGGTCGAGCCGTCGGCGGCCGGCCGGGGGATGCCCGGTGAGGTCGCGCACGCGGCGCGGGCCGTCGCGCGCGGGGCGGTGCTCGCGCTGGCGGAGCAACGGGGAGTGACGCGGATCCGGGTCGCGTGGCACTGCGACGGCGAGAATCTGCACATCGATATCCGTGACGACGGAGACGGGGAGCTCGACGCTGCCGAACTCGGCCGTCAGCTCCGTGATCGCGTCGAAACCCTCGGTGGCGGACTCGAATCCGAGTCGACGACAGGCTGGGGTTGCCGGGTCGCGGCGCGGCTGCCGCTGGATCTGTCGGTGCCGTCCCCGGGTGGTCCGGCCCTCGATGCGCTCGCCGAACTCGGTCCCCGCGAGGTCGAGGTGCTCGAACATCTGGTGGCGGGCCGGCGGAACAGGGCGATCGCCGAACGGCTCGGCGTCAGCGAATCCACCGTCAAGTTCCACGTGGCGAGCGTGCTCAGGAAACTCGGCGCCGGCAGTCGTGGCGAGGCCGCGGCGATCGGCGCGGAAGCCGGGATCAAGGCCGCTGTGTAGTCCCGTCCCGGACGTCAGCGGTGCAGCGCCGCCCACCGGTGGGCGCGGCTCGCCGCATTGGTGCGGGACCGGCGTTCGGTTTCGGACAGTCCACCCCACACGCCATAGGGTTCGCCGACCGACAGGGCGTGGTCGCGGCAGAGCTCGAGGACGGGGCATCCGGCGCAGACGAGTTTCGCGCGCAGTTCGCGCTGTTCGCGGGCGTGGCCGCGTTCCCCGTCGGGGTGGAAGAACGCCGACGACGCGAATCCGCGGCAGGCTGCGTCGCGCTGCCAGTCCCAGACGTCGGCGTGGGGGCGGGGGAGGGTCACCGTGTTGACGATCGACATTGCACTCCTCGGGCAGGCCAGGGTGGGGGCGAATCCGACGCTAGCCGAACTTAGAACTGCACACAACGCCACTTCTGTCTTTTCAAGAACAAAGTTTTCGATCTGGTCTTTCGGGTAGGTAGATCAGGCCGTTCGATCAGGTACGGGCGCAGTCCCCGTCTGGATACGGTGTGCACATATCGCGATATCGCCATCGATCCACAGCAGAAGGAGACCGTCATGCCGCAGACAGTCCGGGGCGTCGTTGCCCGCGCGAAGGGTGCGCCCGTCGAGGTCGTGCCCATCGTGATCCCGGATCCGGGACCGGGCGAGGTCGTCGTCGCGATCGCCGCGTGCGGCGTCTGCCACACCGACCTGCACTACCGCGAAGGCGGCATCAACGACGAATTCCCGTTCCTGCTCGGACACGAGGCCGCCGGTGTCGTCGAATCGGTCGGTGCGGGCGTCGACTCCGTCGCGGTCGGCGACTTCGTTGTGCTGAACTGGCGCGCGGTGTGCGGGCAGTGTCGTGCCTGCAAGCGCGGCGAGCCGCAGTACTGCTTCGACACATTCAACGCGACGCAGAAGATGACCCTCGAAGACGGAACCGAGCTGAGCCCGGCCCTGGGAATCGGTGCGTTCGCCGACAAGACCCTCGTCCACGCCGGCCAGTGCACCAAGGTCGATCCCACCGCGGACCCCGCCGTCGTCGGCCTGCTCGGCTGCGGCGTGATGGCCGGACTCGGTGCGGCCGTGAACACCGGCGGTGTCACGCGCGGCGACTCGGTCGCGGTCATCGGCTGCGGCGGCGTCGGCGACGCCGCGATCATGGGTGCGCGCCTGGCCGGGGCCGGCACGATCATCGCCGTCGACCGCGACGACAAGAAGCTCGAGTGGGCCACCGACCTCGGGGCGACCCACACGATCAACAGCGCCGAGGTCGACGCCGTCGAGGCGATCCAGGAACTGACCGGCGGATTCGGAGCCGATGTCGTCATCGACGCCGTCGGCCGGCCGGAAACCTGGAAGCAGGCGTTCTACGCCCGCGACCTGGCCGGCACCGTCGTCCTCGTCGGTGTCCCCACCCCGGACATGACCCTCGAGATGCCGCTGATCGACTTCTTTTCCCGCGGCGGGTCGCTCAAGTCCTCGTGGTACGGCGACTGCCTGCCCGAGCGGGACTTCCCGACCTACGTCGATCTGTATCAGCAGGGCCGTCTGCCGCTCGAGAAGTTCGTCACCGAACGCATCGGCATCGACGACGTCGAGAAGGCCTTCGAGACCATGCACCGCGGTGAGGTGCTGCGTTCGGTGGTGGTCCTGTGAGCATCTCGCCGATCCGCGTCGATCGGGTCGTCACCAGCGGAACGTTCGCGCTCGACGGCGGCGAATGGGAGGTCGACAACAACATCTGGCTCGTCGGCAACGACGACGAGGTCGTGATCATCGACGCCGCGCACACCGCGGCGCCGATCATCGACGCGGTCGGCGGCCGCAAGGTCGTGGCGATCGTGTGCACCCACGCGCACAACGACCACATCACCGTGGCCCCGGAACTGTCCGAGAAGCTCGACGCCCCGATCCTGCTCAACCCGGCCGACGACATGCTGTGGGAGATGACCCACCCGGGTGTCGCGCACGGCACGATCGAGGACGGCCAGCGGATCGCGGTGGCCGGCACCGAGATGCAGGCGATCGCGACGCCGGGGCACTCGCCCGGTTCCACGTGTCTGTATCTGCCGGAGGCCGGCGAGCTGTTCACCGGCGACACCCTGTTCTCCGGCGGCCCGGGTGCGACCGGCCGGTCGTTCTCGGACTTTCCGACGATCATCGGTTCCATCCGCGACAAGCTGTTCACGTTGCCCGCCGAGACCACGGTGCGCACCGGCCACGGTGACGGCACCACGATCGGCACGGAATTCCCGCATCTCGAGGAATGGATCCGCGCCGGATCCTGACCCCACTGCGGTGCCTGCCGGGTTGCCCGCGCAACCCGGCGGGCACACCGCCGTATGATGCCGTGGTGGATGATGAGACCCTGCCGCCGTGCCCCGAATGTTCCAGCGCCTACACCTACGAGTTGGGTTCGTTGCTCGTATGCCCGGAGTGCGCCCACGAGTGGTCCCCGGAAACCGCGCCGTCGGAGGGCCTCGCCGACGGCGTGATCCGGGACGCGGTCGGCAATGCGCTGGCCGACGGTGACACCGTCACCGTGATCAAGTCGCTCAAGGTCAAGGGCAGCGCCGTGGGTATCAAAGCGGGCACCAAGGTCCGCAACATTCGCCTCGTCGACGGCGTGGACGGACACGATATCGACTGCAAGATCGACGGATTCGGTCCCATGCAGCTCAAGTCGAGTGTCGTCAGGAAGGCCTGACCGACACGTCACCCCCTGTGGGCGCACGTATGATGCCCGGATGAACGCGACGTCGACGCCGGAGGACTGACACAGCCATGTCGAGCACGCGGATCCCGGTCGTGATCGTCGCCGGCTTCCTCGGGTCCGGGAAGACGACTCTGCTCAACCATCTGCTGCGCAACACGCGCGGCGCGCGGATCGGGGTGATCGTCAACGATTTCGGGTCGGTCAACATCGACTCGATGATGGTCGCGGGGCAGGTCGACTCGATGGTCTCGCTCAGCAACGGCTGCCTGTGCTGCGCGGTCGATGTCAGCGACATGGATACGATGCTCGACAAGCTCGCGCACCGGTCCTCGGATCTCGATGTCATCGTCGTCGAGGCGAGTGGTCTGGCCGAGCCGCGCAACATGATCCGGCTCGTCACCGGCTCGGCGAACGAGTACATCACGTACGGAGGGCTGGTTCTCGTCATCGACGCCGTCGAGTTCGACGACGCCTGCGCCCGTCACCCCGAGCTGGAACAGCACGTCGCCCTCGCAGATCTGTTGCTGCTCAACAAGATCGATCGCATCGACGCAGACGTGCACGACGATCTGCTCGGGCGGCTGTGCGCGCTGAATCGACGCGCAGCGGTCGTCTCCACCGAGCACTCCCGCATGGACCCCGGCCTGCTGTTCGACATCCCGGACCGGCCGGAACCGCAACCGGGGGAGCAGTTGACCCTCGATCGGCTGCTGTACGACGACGAGCACGACTGCGACCACGGGCATCTGCACGACGGATACGATGCCGTCACGTTCGCAGCGGCCAAGCCGCTGCACCCGCGACTGTTCGTGGATTTCCTCGAGACGCAACCCGCCGGAGTGTTCCGCATCAAGGGATACGTGCACGTGGCCGCTGGTCTGCGCAGCCGCGCCTATCTGGTGCACACCGTCGGCGACCACATCCGGTTCGAGCCGGCCCGCCGCGGCGAGGCACCCGCGACCACCGAACTCGTCGTGATCGGCGCCGACCTCGACACCGAAGCGGTGCGCGAGCGGCTGGAGGGGTGCATACCGACGGAACCGGTGTCGGCGGACGCGATGTACGCCGTCCACCGGTTCACGTCACGTTGACATCCGTCAGCGAAAAGAACTACCGCGCGGGGGAATTTCGCTGCAGACGGCGACGGCGACCCGCCGCGCCCTGACCGGAACCGCCCTGACCGGACCGGGTCTGACCGGCCGCGCCACCCTGCCGCGCTCCGCTGCCCTGCCGCGACGCGGCACCCTGGCGGGTCCCGCCGCCCTGACGTGCGCCCCCACCCTGACGGGAACCCTCGCCCTGACGTGCGCCCCCGCGACGCCCCTGGTCGCCCGACCGCTGCGGCCGCGACGGTGCCGCAGCTGCCTTCGGGGCCGGCGGAACGTGCGGTGCGACCTCGCCGACGAGCTTCAGCACATGCTCCGAGTCCGCGGTCACACGGATCGGCGACACGGTGATCGCGGCCTTGCGCATGATGACCTGAAGATCCTTGCGCTGATCCGGCAGCACCACCGTCACCACGTCGCCGGTGCTGCCGGCGCGCGCGGTACGGCCGGACCGGTGCAGATATGCCTTGTGCTCGGCCGGCGGATCGACGTGCACGACCAGCTCGACGTCGTCGACGTGCACGCCGCGCGCCGCAACGTCCGTCGCTACCAGCACGCGCGCCTCGCCCGACGCGAACGCCGCGAGGTTCCGGTCGCGGGCGTTCTGTGACAGGTTGCCGTGCAGATCGACGGCCGGGATCCCCGATTCGGTGAGCTGACGGGCCAGCTTCCGGGCCTGATGCTTGGTGCGCATGAACAGGATCCGGCGGCCCGTGCCCGACGCGAGGGTTCGCACCAGCGCCTTCTTCGAGTCGACGCTGTCGACGTCGAACACGTGGTGGGTCATCGCGGCGACCGGCGAGTGCGCTTCGTCGACCGAGTGCATCACCGGGTTGTGCAGGAAGCGCTTGACGAGCTTGTCCACACCGTTGTCGAGGGTCGCGGAGAACAACAGCCGCTGACCGCTCTGCGGGGTTGCGTTGAGGATCCGGGTGACACCGGGCAGGAACCCGAGATCGGCCATGTGGTCGGCCTCGTCGAGCACGGTGATCTCGACGGCGTCGAGCGAGACGAAGCCCTGACGCATCAGATCCTCGAGACGACCCGGGCACGCGATGACGATGTCGACACCGCGACGCAGCGCCTCGACCTGACGGCTCTGGGACACGCCACCGAAGATCGTCGTGACGCGCAGGCCGGTGGTGTGCGCGAGCGGCTCGACGGTCGCGGCGATCTGGGTGGCCAGCTCGCGGGTCGGAGCCAGCACCAGACCGCGCGGGCGGCCCGCGGCGCGCGTCGAACCGCCGGCGAGGCGGGCGGTCATCGGAATCGAGAACGCGAGGGTCTTGCCGCTGCCGGTGCGGCCACGACCGAGGACGTCGCGTCCGGCGAGGGTGTCCGGGAGGGTGTCGACCTGGATCGGGAACGGTGCGGTGATCCCGTTGTCGCCGAGGGTCGCGACGAGGGTCCGCGGGACACCGAGATCGGAAAAGGAGATGGTCAAGGTACGGCGCTGCCTTTCATTGCGGCGTGTGTGCACGCGACCGGAAGGTCCGGTGGTGCGGTGGATCGCCGCGAGGAAGGCCGATGCTGCTTGCGTGCGGGCCGGGCACGATCCCGGGCCGCCGGTATCCCACGACGGTGAGTGTCGTCGTGACACTCGAACCGGGCAAGCCTACCGCATGGACGGGCGGGCCCCGGACACCGTCAGAGACCGACCCACTCCGACGTGCCGTCGGTGAATGCCTGCCGCTTCCAGATCGGCACCTCACGCTTGATGCGTTCGACCAGTTCCGCGCAGGTCGCGAACGCTTCCGCGCGGTGCGGGGCCGCGACCGCCGCGACCAGGGCGAGGTCGCCGATGGTGAGATCGCCCACTCGGTGCACCGCGGCGACCGGCAGGCCGGATTCGGCGGCCACCTGCGCGCAGCAGTTGCGCAGGAACGTCTCTGCCTCCGGATGCGCCTGGTATTCCAGGGCGGTCACGGACTGCCCGCCGTCGTGATTGCGGACGACGCCGGTGAACACGACGACGGCGCCGTGCTCGGGTCCGGCGACCGCGGCATCCACCGCTACCGGGTCGAGCGGCTCCGACGAAATCCGAGCCAGCAGTTCACTCATGGGCCCCGCCTCCCGAAACCTGCGCGAGAAGATGATCGAGGATCGGCTCGAGCGCAGCGAGCCCGTCCTTCACTCCGCCCGGCGACCCGGGCATGTTCACCACCACGGTACGACCGGCCAGCCCGGCGACGCCGCGCGAGAGCACCGCGTGCGGGGTGACCTCGAGACCGCGACGCCGGATCGAGTCGGCGACGCCGGGCAGTTCCCGATCGAGCACGGCCAGCGTCGCTTCCGGGGTCGCATCGGTCGGGGAGGCGCCGGTTCCGCCGGTGCTCAGGACCAGCGCGGGCGCGCCGGAGAGCGCGTCGGCCAGCCCCTCGGCGATCCGCGCATCCGGGTAGACGAGCGGTCCGCGCACCGTGAATCCGCGGTCGGTCAGCCACCGGACGATCACGGGCCCGGTGGTGTCCTCGCGGGTGCCGGCCGCGACACCCGTCGACGACACGAGCACCACCGCGGAGCGGTCCGGTGTCGCCACCGCCGAGCGGTCCTGCGTCGCTCCAGCTTCCGGACCGGATTCGTCGTCGCGGGTCCAGTGTCCGCGTTTGCCGCCGTCCTTCGAGATCAGCCGCACCCCGTTCATCACGGCGGCCGGGTCGACAGCCTTGACCATGTCGTGCAGGGTCAGGCCCGCCACCGCGACCGCGGTCAGCGCTTCCATCTCGACGCCGGTGGGGCCCTTGGTTTTCGCGGTCGCCTCCACGGTGATCGAGGTGTCGGTGAATCCGAACGACACCTTCACCGACGACAACGCCAACTGGTGACACAGCGGGATGAGTTCCCAGGTGCGTTTGGCGGCAGCGATTCCCGCGATCCGCGCGGTCGCGAGGACGTCGGCCTTGGGCATGTCGTCGGCCCGCACCAGCGCCACGACCTCGGGGGTCGTGACCAGTTCGCCGGCCGCGACCGCGACCCGGGTGGTGTCGGCCTTGGCGGAGACGTCGACCATGCGGGCGCGGCCCTGGTCGTCGAGATGACTCAGATCGCTCACAGCGGAAGCGCTTTCACGAGATCTCCGGCGCGGAGAGAGGTGGTGTCCGCCGCGACGTCGAGCAGCACGTCGGCGCCCGACATTCCGGCGATGAGGTGCGACCCGGGTCCGGACACGACGGTCACACCGTCACCGTCGCGGCGGCCCCGGAAGAACTGACGTTTGCCCGCGACCGAGGTCAGATCGGCGGTGAGCGGCAGCATCACCGGATCGATCGGGGGCAGGCCCGCGGCGGCGCGCAGCAACGGCCGGGCGAACATCTCGAACGAGACGAGCGCACTGACCGGGTTGCCGGGGAACGCCAGAACCGGAACCCCGTCGACGATCGCGGTGCCCTGGGGACCGCCGGGCTGCATCGCCACCGATACGAACTCGCCGCCGCGCGGGCCGAGCACGTCCTTGACGACCTCGAAATCGCCCTGGGAGACGCCACCGGAGGTGAACACGACCTCGGCGACGGAGGCGGCGTGTGCGATCTTCGCGGCGAACTCCTCCGCGTCGTCGTCGCTGTGGTCGACGGACACCACGTCCGCGCCGTTGGCGAGCGCGCTGGCCGCCAGGGCAGGCCCGTTGGAATTGAAGATCTTCCCGGGCCCGAGGTCGGTGCCGCCGACGACCAGTTCGCTGCCGGTGGAGATCACCGCGACCTGCGGCAGGGCGCGCACCGGAACCGCGGTCACCCCGACCGCGGCGAGCGCGGCGATATGCCGGGCCGCGATGAGCTGCCCGGCGGGCAGCAACTCGGCCCCGGCCGCGATGTCGCTGCCGCGTTCGCGCACATAGGTGCCGGCCCCGACTGATCGGTGCACGGTGACGGTGGCCGTTCCCCCGTCGACGGAGCTGTCGGTGTCCTCGACAGGCACGACCGCGTCCGCGCCGTCCGGGATCGGGGCGCCGGTCATGATCTTGCGGGCGGTGCCCGCCTCGTGGACGGAATTCCCGTCGCCGGCGGCGAGCACACCGCGCACCGGCAGCGTCACCGGCACGGTCGCGACCGCGGCGGCGTCGACCGCGTAGCCGTCCATCTGGGAATTGCGGAAAGCGGGCAGGTCGATGGGTGCGTAGATCGGTTCGGCGAGCACTCGATTCAGTGCACGGGCGAGCGGAACCCGCACCGCCGGCCTGGTTCGCAGCGACGCCAGTAGCGCCGCGACGTGCTCCACGTGTTCCTCCACGGACCGCCTGCCGCCTGTCATGCCCGCAATCCTAGGCATACCGGGCCGGTCGGCAATCGCTGCGACCGTCCGACGCGCGGGCATGGACATCGTTCCCGGCGCCGATCATGCGCCGCAGCGTCTCCCTCCGGGAATCGGCCCGGAACGGCATACTGGCGTCATGGCGGCGGTGATCACATGACGACGATCGATGTGGGGATTCCGTCCGTGCGGGTTGCCACGGACGACGTGTCCGATCGTCCCGACACCCCGGAACTGGTGGACCGCTTCGGTCGCGTGGCCCGGGACCTGCGCGTGTCGATCACGGAGAAGTGCTCCCTGCGCTGCACGTACTGCATGCCGGAGGAGGGACTGCCCGCGATTCCGCGCGAGAACCTGCTCACGGCGGCCGAGATCGCCCGGCTCGTCGGGATCGGTGTTCACCTGCTCGGAATCGAGGAGGTCCGCTTCACCGGCGGTGAACCGCTGATGCGCCGGGACCTCGAGGAGATCGTGGCCGGCTGCGCCGCAGTCGCGCCGGGAACCCCGCTGGCGGTGACCACCAACGCGGTCGGTCTCGCGCACCGCGCTGCCGGGCTGGCCGAGGCGGGCCTGACCCGGGTGAACATCTCCCTCGACACCGTCGATCGCGACCATTTCACGCGGCTCACGCGCCGCGACCGCCTCGACTCGGTGCTCGCCGGAATCCGGGCCGCGAACACCGCGGGGTTCTCCCGCGTCAAGATCAACGCGGTGCTCATGCCCGACACGCTCGTCGGTGCCGTCGATCTGCTGCAGTGGTGCCTCGACGAGAATGTCGAGCTGCGGTTCATCGAGGAGATGCCCCTCGACGCGGACCACGCGTGGGCGCGGGACAACATGGTCACCGCGCAGCGTCTGCTCGACGTCCTCGGCGAACGGTTCGAACTCACCGAATCCGGTCGGGAGGATCCGTCCGCCCCGGCGGAGCGGTGGCTTGTGAACGGCGGTCCCGCCACGGTCGGTGTGATCGCTTCGGTGACCCGGTCGTTCTGCTCGGACTGCGACCGCACCCGCATCACCTCCGAGGGAACGGTGCGGTCCTGCCTGTTCAGCGACACCGAAACCGACCTGCGTGCGGCATTGCGCGGCGGGGCGAGCGACGAGGAACTCGCCGCGGTGTGGCGTGGCGCGATGTGGAACAAGTGGGCCGGGCACGGCATCGACGCGGCGGACTTCGCTCCGCCGCAACGCAGCATGGGAGCTATCGGTGGGTGATCAGGTGACCGGCATCGAGGTGCGGTACTTCGCGGCGGCCGTCGACGCGGCGGGCCGCGAGAAGGAAACCGTCGAACTGGCTCCGCCGGCGGATCTGGGTGCGTTGAAGGCGGCGTTGATCGAGCGGCACGGTCCCGGCATGGAACGGGTGCTGACGGTGGCGGCGTTCCTCGTCGGGGCCGGCCCGGACGCCGAACTCACCCGTGACCTCACCCGCCCGGCGGGGGACCGGGTCGACGTGCTTCCCCCGTTCGCCGGCGGATAGCGACCGTTTCGTCAGTGCCGTGGCTGTTCCGCGAGCCACTGTGCGAACGTGATCGCGCCGTCACGGTGCTCGGGAACGAGGTTCTCCCCGGCACGCCAGAATCGGCCGAGACCACCGGGGATCCGGATCGGGGCGACCACCCCGCGGACTCCGGCCGCACTCTTCCACTGCCGGACGATGTCGTGCATGGGCAGGATCTCCGGTCCGCCGACGACCTCCGGTGCCTGCGCCACACCGTCGGTGATGTCGGCGAGCGCAGGCGCGTCGGTCGCGTCGGCGAGGGCGCGCGCGACGTCCCGCACGTCGATCGGCTGAAAGGCAGTGTGCGTGAACGCCGGGAGTAGTCCGACCCGCGCGGCCGGAGCGCACAGCATCGGCACGAAACTGTGGAACTGGGTGGCCCGCACGATCCGGGTGTCGAGGCGGGCGGCCCGGTACCGCCGTTCCTGCTCGGCCTTGGCGCGGTAATAGGCCAGGGGACCGCGGTCGACGTTCACGATCGACAGCAGCACCGTCCGCGCGACGCCGACGGCCTCGGCCGCGGCGAGTAGATTCGCCGCGCCGGTGGTCAGCACGGGCCGCGCCCGGCGTGACTTGCCGTCGGTGGTGTCGACGACGACGTCCACGCCGGCGAGTGCGTCGGCCAGACCGGAACCGGAGACCAGGTCGGCCGCGACCGGATGCGATCCCGGGACCGGGGTGCCGCCGTGGCGGCTCAGTACTCGCACGTCGTGCCCGCGGCCGAGCAGTTCCGCCACCGCGGCCCGCCCGGCCTCACCGGTGCCCCCGGCCACCAGGACCGTCGTCATTTTTCGTCCCCCTCCGTGGTCGATCGTCGTCGGCGCGTGCCGGGTCCGTCAGCGCCACCAGGTGTCGTACGGCGTGACCGGGACGGCGCGCTTGTGCCGGGTGTTGCGGAACGTCTGCTCCAGCTTGGCGGCCAGGTCCTCGGTGACCGGCTTGCCTTCGAGGTAGTCGTCGATCTCGGCGTAGGTCATGCCGAGCGCCACCTCGTCGGGCAGGGCCGGGCGGTCGTCCTCGAGATCGGCGGTGGGAACCTTCTTCCACGTGCTCTCCGGTGCGCCGAGTGCGCGCAGCAGCTCCGCACCCTGACGCTTGGTCAGCCCTGTCAGGGGGGTGAGATCGACGCCGCCGTCGCCGAACTTCGTGAAGAACCCGGTGACGGCCTCGGCGGCGTGGTCGGTTCCGACGACGAGATAGCCGAGTTCCCCGGCGATCGCGTACTGCAGCATCATTCGCTCGCGGGCCTTGATGTTGCCGCGCACGAAGTCGCGCAGCCGGGTGCTTTCCCCGAAGATCTCCGCGAGTGCCTGGCCGGCCTCGGCGGCGCTCGCGTCGGCGCCGGGCTTGACGTTGACCCGCAGCGACCGGTCCGGCCGGATGAAGTCGAGCGCGACCTGCGCGTCGTGCTCGTCGGCCTGTTCACCGTAGGGCAGGCGCACCGCGACGAATTCGACGTCGTAGTGCTCGGCGCGCAGTTCCTCGACGGCGAGCTGCGTCAGCCGGCCCGCCAGCGTGCTGTCCTGGCCGCCGCTGATGCCGAGGACGAAACCTTTCGTGAGCGTGCTGCGCAGGTAGTCCTTGAGGAAGTCCACCCGCGACCGGATCTCGGCCTGTGGGTCGATGGTCGGCTTGACGCCGAGTTCTTCGATGATCTGGGCGCGAACGGTCGTCATTCGGAAAACCCTAGCGGTGTCGTTGCGGTGCCGCGCGCGGATATCCCGGGTCGCGGGCAGACTCGGTGCGGTGAGCAGCGACGGTGTCTTCCGCAAACACGGGCCGGGTGCGCACCGGGATTTCTACCGTGCCGAGGCGGCCGGTCTGGCCTGGCTGGCGCGGGCGGGGATGCCGGTGCCGCGGGTGTACCGCGTCGACGCCGGGTCCATCGAACTCGAGCGGATCACCGAGACGGCGCCGGATGCCGCGCCAGCCCGGGCGTTCGGTGCGCGCCTGGCGGCCGTGTACGACGCCGGGGCGGACGGATTCGGATGCGCACCAGAGGGTTTCGACGGGCAGATCTTCATCGGTCGGCGGCCGATGAGCAGCACGGTGCATGCGGGCTGGGGGGAGTTCTACGCGATCGAACGCGTCCTGCCGTTCCTGCGGATCGCGGTCGACGCCGGCCACGTCACCTCGCGACAGCTGCCCGACATCGAACGGGCGTGCACGCTCGTCGCATCCGGGGTCTTCGACGACGGCGAAGCCCCGGCCCGGCTGCACGGCGACCTGTGGAACGGCAACGTGCTGTGGGCTGCCGGTGGGGTCGTCGTGATCGATCCCGCGGCGCACGGCGGGCACCGCGAAACCGATCTCGCGATGCTCGCGCTGTTCGGCTGCCCGTATCTCGACGACGTGCTCGCCGGATACGACTCGGCGCATCCACTGCGGCCCGGGTGGCGCGATCGGGTGCCGCTGCACCAACTGCATCCGTTGGCGGTGTACGCCGCAGGATACGGTTCCGGGTACGGGCGGGCGCTGCACCGGGCGGCGCTCGCGACCCTCGACATCGGAGAACGCACGTGAACGGGATTCTTGTCGTCGCCGCCACGAAGAGCGAGGCCGCGCACGTGCCGAAGCGCTACGAGACGGTGATCACCGACATCGGGAAGATCGCCGCGGCGGTCGCGGTGACCGAGGCGCTGGCGGCGTTTCCGCCGGACGCACGACCGCTGGTCGTCAACATCGGTACCGCCGGCGCGCTGCATTCGCACCACGGGGGCCTGTACGTGCCGTCGACGGCGATCAACCACGACATCAGCAGCGAGATCCTGCGCACACTCGGACATCCCGTGCAGGATGTGCTCGAGCTGCCGGACGGCGACGGCTCGGTGCTGGCCACCGGTGACGCGTTCGTCTCCGACGCCGAGGTGCGCGATGCGCTCGCGGCCCGCGCCGACCTCGTCGACATGGAGGGGTTCGCGATCGCATTCGCTGCCGCCCGCATGGGCGCGCGGTGCCGGCTCGTCAAGCACGTGAGCGATCACGCCGACGAGTCCGCGCTGGACTGGCCGGCGCGGGTCGACGAGAGCGCCCGGATCCTCGCGACATGGTTGACCGACCGCTACTGAGCGGCTACCTGGCGGTGAAACCCAGCCCGTCCACACCGTTCGGGGCGGTGATCCGCATCGTCGCGGCGTCGATCTCGTAGGTGGTCTCGCCGGCCAGTACCGCCAGGACGTGGTTCTCGATCGCCGTGACCTCGGGGTCCGGGCATGCCATCCGCGTCGTGCCGAGCGGGCCGAATGTCAGGGTGCCGTCGCCGACCTGCGCGGTCCCGGTGAACCGGTTGCATCCGGTGCTGCCGCTGACCGACCCGCTCTCCGAGACGGTCAGGGTCGGGGCGGACGTCTCGAGGGCAGTCGATGTGGTGCTCGCGTCCGCGGTGTACAGGGTGGTGGCGACCCATTCGGTCCCGGTCAGGGGCCGGTCCGGGTCGACGATCTTCTTGTCGGTGAGCGAGACGGTCACCGCGTCGCCGGTGAGGGTGAGCACGTCGCCGTCCACGGACCATTGCGGGTCGGCGTAGAACAGTCCGCTCAGCCAGGCGTCGGCGCCGTCCTTCGGCGGTGGGCAGGCCATCATCGTGCTCGCCAGACGATCGGTGCGCATCACACCGTCCGCGAGATCCACGTCGCCGACGGCCCGATTGCAGCCGGCGGTCGCCGCGATCCGGCCCGGCTGCGGGAACTCGACGACGAGCGGGCCGTCGCCGGGGATGGGGGTGCCGGTGACCTCGGTGGAAACGAACGTGCGGCCGATCAGGGCGGCTGGGTCCGCCGCCCCCGCCGCGGCGTCCGCACCCTCGTCGCTGCTGCACGCGGTCGCGATGACGGTGAGGGCAAGTGCGGCAAGAACTCCGAAGGCGCGGATCATGCGGTCACAGTACGGTGCGGCCGTCCGTCGTGGGTGGGGTTGCAACGCGACGCACCAGATCGGACCAGTTGTCGGCGAGCCGGTCGAGGGTGTAGCCGAGATTGCGCCACTGGTGCAGCACCAGGGTGGCCTCCAGAGACGCCATCAGCGAATGCGCCAGCAGTGGCAGGTCGCCGCCGACGTCCGCGGCCCGTAGCAGTGCCTCGATGTGGGTGTGGGTGACCGCGCGGGCGGGTACGTCGAACCTGTTCGAACTCGATGCCTCGGCCGCGCGCAGCAACTCGCCCTGCACCTCGACGAGTGCGATGCGAGCACGGCCGAACGCGATGAGCCGGTCGACGGGATCGGCGCCGGGGCCGAGCGGGGGCGGGCCGGTCATGAACGCTTCCTGGAATTCGCGT
This sequence comes from Rhodococcus zopfii NBRC 100606 = JCM 9919, assembly GCF_001895025.1. GTDB lineage: Bacteria > Actinomycetota > Actinomycetes > Mycobacteriales > Mycobacteriaceae > Rhodococcus > Rhodococcus zopfii. The sequence continues at coordinate 24,763 of NZ_BCXI01000014.1, read as the reverse complement.
TCGGTGTGGTCGAGCAGCGCTTGCATCAGGCCGCCACGCGATCCGAAACGGCGGAACACGGTGCCCTTGCCGACGCCGGCGCGGGCCGCGACGGCTTCCATCGTCACGGCGTCGACGCCGCGTTCGCCGACGAGGAGGGTCGCGGCGTCCAGGAGAAGCCGGCGGTTGCGGGCGGCATCGCAGCGTTCGGCGGTGTGCGCGTCGTCCGCCCGGGGCAGGGGGATGGTGTTCACGAGATCACAATAGCGCCCCGGGAATGAAAGTGGACCACGGTCCGTTTATGCTGTCGTGGGTATCCGCCCACCCCACACCAACAAAGGATGACCCATGTCCCAGACGCGCATTCTCGCTCTCGTCGGCAGCCTCCGCTCCGCCTCCGTCAACCGTCAGCTCGCCGAGACCGCGACCGAACTCGCGCCCGAGGGCGCCGAGGTCGTCATCTACGAAGGCCTGGCCGAGGTTCCCTTCTACAACGAGGACATCGACGGCGACAACGCACCGGCCGCCGCGGTCGCGCTCCGCGAAGCCGGCGCCGCAGCCGCCGCCGTGGTGCTGTTCACCCCCGAGTACAACGGCACCCTCCCGGCCGTGCTCAAGAACGCCATCGACTGGCTGTCCCGCCCGTACGGCGCGGGTGCCATCGCCGGCAAGCCCGTCGCGGTCGTCAGCGCCTCCCCGAGCAGCAACGCCGCCAAGTGGGCGCTCGAGGACGCCGTCAAGGCCGTGGGCATCGCCGGCGGCAAGATCGTCGAGGACAGCTCGCTGTCCGTCGGCCAGACCATCGGCAAGTTCGGTGAAGGTCACCCGAGGGAGCACGCCGAGACCGCCGGCCGGCTCACCGAGGTCCTCGTCAAGCTGGTCGCCGCCGACAAGGCGCTCGTCGACGCCTGACACCCCTTCCACGCTCCCGCGGGCCCCGCATCGCCACCGTGATGCGGGGCCGCGTCGTTCCCGGCACGAAGGCCGGATCGACCACCGGTGACGGGCCCGGCCGCGCCGGCAGCCCGGCCGCGTTTCCGGCCGCGAATAGCGGGAAACCCTCCGATGACACACACCGATCGGAGGGACCATGTCGAACGGCGCGGACCGCCCGGAGACCGACGGCCACCGGCACCCCGTCACCCTGCGGGTGGACGGCGACGAGCGGCGCATCGTCGTCGATGTGCGCACCACCCTTCTCGACGCCCTGCGCGACCGGCTCGGCTGCATGTCCGCGAAGAAGGGCTGCGACCATGGTCAGTGCGGCTCGTGCACGGTCCTGCTCGACTCACGCCGCGTCGTGACCTGCCTGGCGCTCGCGGTCGCGCACGACGGCGCCGACATCGTCACCGCCGCCGGACTCGCCGCACGGCGGCCACATCCGATGCAGGACGCGTTCGTCGACCACGACGCCTTCCAGTGCGGCTACTGCACGCCCGGCCAGATCTGTTCGGCGACAGGCATGCTCGCCGAATTCGATCGCGGCGATCCCAGTGCCGTCACCCCCAGCGCCGTCACCGCACCGGGCTGTTCACCCGAACTCGACGACGCCGAGATCCGGGAGCGGATGAGCGGGAACCTGTGCCGCTGCGCGGCATATCCCAACATCGTCGCTGCCGTGCGCAGCGTCGCCGCCGTCCGGGAGGCCCGGCCGTGAAACCCCTGCAATACACCCGCCCCGAGGATCCCGAGGCGGCTGTCGCCGTGATGCACTCCAGGCCCGACGGCGTGTACCTCGCCGGTGGGACGAACCTGGTCGATCATCTCAAACTCGGTGTCACCGCCCCGGGCCTGCTCGTCGACATTTCCCGCCTGCCGCTCGACGGGATCGAACCGACCGCGGACGGGGGAGTGCGGATCGGCGCCATCACATCCAATACTGACCTGGCGGTGCATCCGGCGATCCGCGAGCGATACCCCGCCCTGTCGCGAGCGCTCCTCTCCGGTGCATCCGCGCAGATCCGCAATGCCGCCACCGTCGGCGGAAACTTGCTCCAGCGCACCCGCTGCGTGTACTTCCGGGACGCGACCACGCCGTGCAACAAACGAGACCCCGGCAGCGGTTGCGCCGCGCTCGGTGGTTACAACCGCCAGCACGCCGTCCTCGGCGGCTCGGACCGATGTGTGGCCACGCATCCGTCCGACATGGCCGTGGCGATGGTCGCGCTCGATGCGGTCGTCGTGGTGCTCGGCGCGACGGGGGAGAGGCGGATCCCCCTCGAAGAGCTCTACCGGCTACCCGGTGACGAGCCGGAGACCGACACCGTCCTCGACCGCGACGACCTCGTCGTCGCCGTGGAACTGCCGCCCCCGCAGAACGCCGTCGCCGGCTACCGCAAGGTGCGCGACCGCGCGTCGTACGCGTTCGCGCTGGTGTCCGTCGCCGCCGATCTCACCGTCTCGGACGGCACGGTCACCGGTTGCCGCCTCGCCTACGGAGGCGTCGGAACCCGCCCGTGGCGTGCCCATCGCGCCGAGGAGGTCGTGCTCGGCAGCGCTCCCGACGACGCGACGTTCGCCGCGGCCGCGGCCGCCGAACTCGCCGCCGCCCGGCCTCTCGACGGCAACGCCTTCAAAGTGCCGCTGCTGTGCCGGACCAGTGTGGCGGTTCTGCGCGAGCTGACCGAACTCGCGACCCGGAAGGAGCGAACGTGACCACAGCGCACACGGTGATCGGAACCTCGACGGGGCGCGTCGACGGCCCGCAGAAGGTCGCGGGCACAGCGCCTTACGCATACGAACATCCGGTCGAGCACCCCGCCTACCTGGTTCCGCTGACGGCGGCCGTGGCGCGCGGAACGATCCGATCCATCGATACCGACGCGGCGCTGTCCGTACCCGGAGTCCTGACCGTCCTCACTCCGAAGAACGCGCCCCGGCTCGTCGAACCCGACAGCGGCGAGCACCGGGTGCTGCAGAGCTCCGACGTCGCCTTCCGCGGTCAGATCGTCGCCGCCGTCGTCGCCGAAACACCCGAGGTCGCGCAGCAGGCGTGCGACCTGATCGCCGTGGACTACGACGAGCAGCCGCACGATGCCGCATTCCGGGCCGACCATCCCGGCCGCTACCGGCCGGAGAAGGTCAACGGCGGGTTCCCGCCGGACACCGCGCGCGGCGACGTCGGCTCGGCCCTCGCGCGCGCCGACGTGGTCGTCGACGAAACGTACTCCACCCCCGAGGAACACAACAATCCGCTCGAACCCCACACCGCGGTCGCGGTGTGGGCCGACGACCGGCTCACCGTCTACGACTCGACCCAGCACCCGCACGGCGTCGCCGCCGTGCTCGCGTCCGCACTGGGCATCGAGAAGGACCGGATCCGGGTGGTCGCGCCCTATGTCGGCGGCGGATTCGGGTCCAAGGGTGGGCCGCACGCGCACGACGTGCTCACCGCGATGGCCGCGCGGAAGTTGCCCGGCCGCGCCGTGAAGTTCGCGGTGCCGCGCCGCGACATGTTCTGCTACGTCGGCTACCGCGCGCCGACCGTGTCTCGGGTGCGGCTCGCCGCGGACCGCGACGGCCGTCTCGCCGCGATCGCCCACGACTGCGTCGTGCAGTCCTCCCACGTCGACGAATTCGTCGAGCAGGCCGCGGTTCCCGCGCGCATCATGTACGCCACCGACAACCTGTACACCACCCACCGCGCTGTCGCCCTCGACGTGCCGGCCCCCTTCTGGATGCGCGCACCCGGCGAGGCGCCGGGGATGTTCGCGCTCGAGGTCGCCCTCGACGAACTCGCCCACCGGTGCGCGTTGGACCCCATCGAACTGCGCGTACGCAACGAACCGGAAGTCGATCCCGAGTCCGGGAAACCCTGGTCGTCGCGGCGTTTGATCGAGTGCCTGCGCGAAGGCGGCCGCAGGTTCGGCTGGGATCCCGCCGACCGCGAACCCGGAATCCGGCGCGACGGCCGCTGGCTCGTCGGGACCGGCGTCGCCTCCGCGACCTACCCGCACATGGTCAGCCCCGGATCGGAGGTCGCCGTCCGATATCTCGGTGACGGCCGCTTCTCCGTGCGCACCGGGGCCGCCGACATCGGGACCGGCGCCTGGACGGCACTGACCCTCGTCGCCGCCGACGCGCTCGGCTGCCGCCCCGGGGACGTCGACGTCGAAATCGGCGACACCGCCCTGCCGAACGCGACGGTTGCGGGCGGGTCGTCCGGCACGTCGTCGTGGGGCAGCGCGATCGTTGCGGCGGCGGACGAGTTCCGCAAGAGACACGGCGACAACCCCGAACCGGGCGCCGAGGCGAGCGCGACCGCCGACAGGAATCCGGCGCTCGAGCACTACAGCATCCATTCGTTCGGTGCGCACTTCGCCGAGGTCCGGGTCGACGTCGACACCGGTGAGATCCGGGTGCCCCGGATGTTCGGGATGTTCTCGGTGGGGCGGGTCGTCAACCCGCGTACCGCCCGCTCGCAGCTGATCGGCGGCATGAGCTTCGGGATCTCGATGGCGCTGTTCGAGGAGAGCGTCCGTGATGCGCGGCTCGGCCACGTCGTCAACCACGATCTCGCCGAGTATCTGGTCCCGACCCACGCGGACATCGGAGACGTCGACGCCGGGTGGCTCGACGAGGACGATCGGCACGCCACCCCGATGGGGTCGCGCGGGGTCGGGGAGATCGGCATCGTCGGCAGCGCCGCCGCGGTCGTCAACGCGCTCTGGCACGCGACGGGTGTGAGGGTGCGGTCGCTGCCGGTGCGACTCGACGATCTGCTCCCCGCGCTGCCCTGAGTTCACGCCCCCTCCCGAACGTGTCGGTGGGCTGCGCCACACTGTGCTCGAACGCGTCTCGAGGTGTGGTGGATCCCACACTGTGACGGACGGCGCCCGACACGCCGAAGGAGGGGTGAAAAGCGCGCGGTCGAAGATGCGCGACCTGGGAATACCAAGAATGTAGTTCACAACATCCTGGGTTTGGTGAATCTGTCTGCCACAAGGTGTAGTGTCTAGACCGCTGGAAGGCCACAACGCCGCCGGTCCCTCGGGGAAGAAGGATCGACTCGATTCGGCAGGCATTCGAGCATCACGCAGCAGTCAGTCGTCAGGCCGTTTCGGCCCGTTCGAAGCAAAAGGGGCTCCCATGAACATCACCGTCTACACCAAGCCTGCTTGCGTCCAGTGCAATGCCACCTACCGTGCCCTCGACAAGGCCGGAATCGAGTACGACGTCGTCGATATCTCCGAGAACCCGGAGGCCCGCGACTACGTGATGGCGCTGGGTTACCTCCAGGCGCCCGTGGTCGTCGCCGGAGACGACCACTGGTCGGGTTTCCGTCCCGATCGCATCAAGGACCTCGCGGTCGCAGCCTGATGTTCCCGGGCTGCTTCGGCGGCACCGGCGCGACCCCGCGCGTGTGGGGCCGGTCCTTTCCGATCGAGCGAGCAGATGGTGAGTACCGATGAGTTCGTCAGCGCCCACGGGAACGCGCCTCGTGTACTTCTCGAGTGCGTCGGAGAACACCCATCGATTCGTCGAGCGGCTCGGGATGCCGGCGCACCGGATTCCGCTGCACGACCGTGACGGAGCGTTCGAGGTGCACGAGCCGTACGTGTTGATCGTGCCGACCTACGGCGGCGGCACCACCGTGACCGGACGGGACACGAGTTTCGTCCCGAAACAGGTCATCCGATTCCTCAACAACGAACACAACCGCGCACTGATCCGCGGCGTCATCGCCGCGGGCAATACCAACTTCGGCGAGTCGTATTGCTTTGCAGGCGATATTGTTTCGCGCAAGTGCAAGGTTCCGTATCTGTATCGATTCGAACTGATGGGAACCGCCGAGGACGTCGAATGCGTCCGGGCGGGGCTCGCGCAGTTCTGGGACCGGTCACTGCAGACCGCCTAGCCACCCCGCGTGGTCTCCACGCCCCGAACGACAGACCGCGTACCGGTGACCCGGGTGCGCGGCAACGCCCGTAACTCGCGTTACCCGTACTCACAGTGGGAGCAAACACCGTGACCATCACCGATCCCGCGCCGACCTCGACGAGCATCAAGTCGGACGCTTCGCTCGAAGGCCTCGACTACCACGCGCTCAATGCGATGCTCAATCTCTACGGACCCAACGGCGAGATCCAGTTCGACAAGGATGTGGCGGCGGCCCGGCAGTACTTCCTGCAGCACGTCAACCAGAACACCGTGTTCTTCCACGACCTCGACGAGAAGCTCGACTACCTCGTCGAGGAGAACTACTACGAGCCCGAGGTTCTCGAGAAGTACTCGCGCCCGTTCGTGAAGAAGCTGTTCCAGCATGCGTATTCGAAGAAGTTCCGATTCCCGACGTTCCTGGGCGCCTTCAAGTACTACACGTCGTACACCCTCAAGACGTTCGACGGAAAGCGTTACCTCGAACGCTTCGAAGACCGTGTGTGCATGGTCGCGCTGACCCTCGCCGACGGCGACGAGGTCCTCGCGACGCACCTGGTCGACGAGATCATCTCGGGCCGGTTCCAGCCGGCGACCCCGACGTTCCTCAACTCCGGCAAGAAGCAGCGCGGCGAGCCCGTGTCGTGCTTCCTGCTGCGCATCGAGGACAACATGGAGTCCATCGGTCGCGCGATCAACTCGGCTCTGCAGCTGTCCAAGCGCGGTGGCGGTGTCGCCTTGCTGCTCACCAACATTCGTGAGCACGGTGCCCCGATCAAGAAGATCGAGAACCAGTCCTCCGGTGTCATCCCGATCATGAAGCTGCTCGAGGACTCCTTCTCGTACGCCAACCAGCTCGGTGCCCGTCAGGGTGCCGGTGCCGTCTACCTGCACGCGCACCATCCCGACATCTACCGCTTCCTCGACACCAAGCGCGAGAACGCCGACGAGAAGATCCGCATCAAGACGCTGTCGCTGGGCGTCGTGATCCCGGACATCACGTTCGAACTGGCGAAGAAGAACGAGGACATGTACCTGTTCTCGCCGTACGACGTCGAACGTGTCTACGGCAAGCCGTTCGCGGACATCGACGTCACCGAGAAGTACTACGAGATGGTCGACGACAAGCGCATCCGCAAGTCGAAGATCAAGGCCCGCGAGTTCTTCCAGACGGTCGCCGAGCTGCAGTTCGAGTCCGGCTACCCGTACATCATGTTCGAGGACACCGTGAACCGGGCGAACCCGATCGCCGGCAAGATCACGCACTCGAACCTGTGCTCGGAGATCCTGCAGGTCTCGACACCCTCGACGTACAACGACGACCTGTCCTACAGCCATGTGGGCAAGGACATTTCGTGCAACCTGGGGTCGCTGAACATCGCCGCGACGATGGATTCGCCGGACATCGCGCACAGCATCGAGACCGCGATCCGCGGCCTGACCGCCGTCTCCGATCAGACCCACATCGACTCGGTGCCGTCGATCGAACAGGGCAACAACGATTCCCATGCGATCGGCCTGGGCCAGATGAACCTGCACGGTTACCTGGCGCGGGAGCGGATCTTCTACGGCTCCGACGAGGGCATCGACTTCACGAACATCTACTTCTACACGGTGCTGTTCCACGCGCTGCGCGCGTCGAACAAGCTCTCCATCGAGCGCGGCACGTACTTCAAGGGTTTCCCGGAGTCGAAGTACGCCTCGGGTGAGTTCTTCGACAAGTACACCGAGCAGGTGTGGGAGCCGGCGACCGAGAAGGTGCGGCAGATCTTCGCCGACTCGAACATCGACATCCCCACCCAGGACGACTGGCGTGAGCTGAAGGAGTCGGTGCAGCAGCACGGCATCTACAACCAGAACCTGCAGGCCGTGCCGCCGACCGGTTCGATCTCCTACATCAACAACTCCACCAGCTCCATCCATCCGGTGGCGTCGAAGATCGAGATCCGCAAGGAAGGCAAGATCGGGCGCGTCTACTACCCGGCGCCGTACCTGACGAACGACAACCTGGAGTACTTCCAGGACGCGTACGAGATCGGGTACGAGAAGATCATCGACACCTACGCCGCGGCGACGCAGCACGTCGACCAGGGTCTGTCCCTGACGTTGTTCTTCAAGGACACCGTCACCACCCGCGACGTGAACCGCGCGCAGATCTACGCGTGGCGCAAGGGAATCAAGACGCTCTACTACATCCGCCTGCGGCAGATGGCGCTCGAGGGCACCGAGGTGGAGAACTGCGTCTCCTGCATGCTGTGACGAAATCCGCCGACACTCTTCGACATCCAGTAGGGAAAGACTGATGACCACTTCCGCACCCCGTGCGCATTCGCCGGCCGACGGCGCCCGCGTCAAGCTGATCGACCGGGTGTCCGCGATCAACTGGAACCGCGTCCCCGACGAGAAGGACTCCGAGGTCTGGGATCGCCTCACCGGCAACTTCTGGCTGCCGGAGAAGGTGCCGGTGTCCAACGACATCCCCTCCTGGGGCACGCTGACCGCCTACGAGCAGCAGCTCACGATGCGCGTGTTCACGGGCTTGACGCTGCTCGACACCATCCAGGGCACCGTCGGTGCCGTGTCGCTGATCCCGGATGCGATCACTCCGCACGAGGAGGCGGTGCTCACCAACATCGCGTTCATGGAGTCGGTGCACGCGAAGTCGTACTCGAACATCTTCTCGACGCTGTGCTCCACCCGCGAGATCGACGATGCGTTCCGCTGGTCGGAGGAGAACGAGAACCTGCAGCGCAAGGCGCAGATCGTTCTCGACTACTACCAGGGCGACAATCCGCTCAAGCGCAAGGCGGCCTCGACGCTTCTCGAGTCGTTCCTGTTCTACTCGGGCTTCTACCTGCCGATGTACTGGTCCTCGCGCGCCAAGCTCACCAACACCGCCGACATGATCCGCCTGATCATCCGCGACGAGGCCGTGCACGGCTACTACATCGGCTACAAGTACCAGAAGGGCCTCGAGCAGATCACCCAGGCCGAGCGCGACGACCTCAAGGACTGGGTCTTCGAGCTGCTGTTCGAGCTGTACGACAACGAAACCCAGTACACCTCGGATCTGTACGACGAGGCGGGCCTGACCGAGGACGTCAAGAAGTTCCTGCGGTACAACGCCAACAAGGCGCTGATGAACCTCGGCTACGAGGCGCTGTTCCCGAAGGACGAGACGGACGTCAACCCGGCGATCCTGTCGGCGCTGTCCCCGAACGCCGACGAGAACCACGACTTCTTTTCCGGCTCGGGCAGCTCGTACGTCATCGGCAAGGCCGTCGTCACCGAGGACGAGGACTGGGACTTCTGATCCCCCGTGCCCGTGCGTGTTTTTGGTAGTAGGTACTACCAAAAACACGCACGGGCAGCGGCGTCTTCAAGGGCGGCGGAACCACGCCTCGGGCACGTCGCGCAGCGCCTTGTCGACGCGCAGCGCCGAGGTATCCGTCAGCTCGGCCGGCAGCGCGTCGGGCTCGAACCACGCGACCTCGACGTTCTCGTCGTCGGCCACGCGGGCGGACCCGCCGGTCGCGCGCAGCAGGAAACACACGTCCAGATACTGCGCGACGTCGCCGTTCGGGTAGGTGATCGGAGCGGTGACGTCGACACTCGTGAGACGCACGACGTCGGCGACCACCCCGGTCTCCTCCGCGACCTCGCGCACCGCCGCGACCGCGGGTTCCTCGCCGGGCTCGAGGATGCCCGACACGACGGCCCAGCGGCCGTTGTCGGCACGCCGGGTCAGCAGGATCCGGCCGTCGTCGCCGCGCACCACGGCGCTGACGCCGGACAGCCACAGCGGAGCGGTGCCGACGTGGGTACGCAGCGCGGCGACGAACTCGGGGATCGGCACGGGGCTCCTTCGGGGGATGCGGTCAGTGCGAATAGCCGTTGAGCGCCACTGTCAGGTCGACGAGCACGGCCCGCGCGGCGACCGGGCCGGGCGTGGACCACACGTCGTCGGTCACCGCGAACAACCGGCTGTCGCTCACTGCGCCGAGGTCGAGCCACCGGTCCGTCTTCATGTATTCGGTGGCCTCGGCGAGGCCGTCGTCGCCGTCGAAGCGGACGAAGATCACGTCCGCGTCGGCCGCCGCCGGATCGTCCGTGTCGACAGGTTCGAACGACCGCCCGTCGACGACACCGAAGCGCTGGGCCGGAGGGCGGCCGGCGCCGGCGTCGGCCATGACCTGACCGGCGAACGACGCGGTGCCCTCGACGACCGGGCCCTCGCCGGTGAACCGGACGATCGACGCCTGTGTCTGCGGCGAGGCGAGCGCACGTCCGACCTCGGCGGCGGCGGCGAGGTAGTCGTCGAGCACCCGCTGCGCGGCGTCCCGGCGGCCGAGGGCGTCGCCGACGCGCAGGAACTGCTGACGCCAGAACACCGGATCGGAACCGACGGTGACGGTCGGTGCGATCGCGTCGAGCCGGTCGTACAGATCGGTATCGACGGACGATCCCAGGATCAGATCCGGCTGTGCCTGCGCGACCCGGTCGAGATCGGGTAAGTCGCCGGAGCCGACCGACGGCAGCTGGGCGATGCCGGTGCCGAGGTAGTCGAAGTAGCCGGGATCGATCGGGGTGAACGCCGTGCCGACGACCCGCTCCCACAGTCCGAGCGCGCACACCGCGTCCATGGCGGCGAGGTCGAGCACGACGATGCGCTGCGGATCCGCGGGAACCTCGGTGGTGCCCGAGGTGTGCACGACGCTCCGGGTGCCGGACGCCGGGTGCCCGGCGTCCGGCGGGGCGGGCAGTGCGCACGACGTCGTGGTGTCGCGATCGACGCCGATCACCGCGGCGCCGGCGATGCGGGTGGTCGTCCGCACGATGCTGTCCGCCGGATCGTCCGTGGCTTCCCCGCATCCCGCGAGGGCGAGGGTCGCTACGGTGACGGCGGCGAGGACGGCAGTGCGGGACCGGTGCGCAACGGGCAATTCGACCACTTCCTGTTTCGGGGACGGTCCAGGTTATCCCTTGTGCGGATCGACCCCGAACGCCTCCGCGAGGTCGTCGAGGATCAGGTGCGCCCCCTGGATGCTGACGGGGGTCATCCACATGCTGTCGTCGACGTCGATCTTGCGGCCCCGGAGGTTCTTCCACAGCGGGTTGGTCAGGAACGGCTGCGCGGCGTCCGCGGTCTTGCCGTCGGGGTCCCGGTACATCGAGACGAAGATGACGTCGGCGTCCGCCTGGGCGATCAGCTCGGGGCTGATTGCATTCATGATGCTGCTCGGATCGGCGGGGTCCGGTCCCTGGCTCTCGGGCCGCGCCAGGCCCGCGTCCCCGAGGACGATGCCGCTGAACGAGGTGGTGCGGTACAGCCGGGCGGTCGGTTCGCCGGCGAAGCGCACGACCGAGACGGTCGGGTTGTGCGCCGAGGCGTTGATCTCGTCGCCGATGGCCTTCGCCCGGGTCTCGTACTCGCGGATCTTCTGCTCGGCGAGGTCCTCCTTGCCGAGTGCCCGCGCTGTGAGCCGGATGTTGTCCTTCCAGGTAGGCCCGGTGGACTGGGAGAAGACGGTGGGCGCGATCGCGGACAGCTCCTCGTACTGCTCGCCGTTGCGGACCTCGGCGGACAGGATCAGGTCGGGTTGCAGGGCGGCGATCTGCTCGAGACTGACGTCGGAGACCTTGCCGACCGAGACGGCGTCTGCGGCGTATTTCTCGCGGGCGTCGCCGACGTACTCGGGCAGGCCCTCGGTGCGGTAGTCGACGTAGCCGACGAGTTCGCTCTCGAGCAGCAGCGTCGCGTCGGCGTAGCTGGTGTCGAGCGCGACGATGCGCAGGGGAGTGTCGTCGAGTGTGGTCGAGCCGCGGAAGTGTTCGACAGTTCGCGGGAAGCCCGCCGCGGAGGAGACGGACGTCTCGGACTCGGCGTCTTCGGCCGAGCAGCCGGCGAGTGTGATTGCGGCGGTGAGCGCCGATGCGAGTGCGATGGTCGCGCGGCGGCGGAACAGTGGGAGCACGTCTATACCTGGGCCTTTCGGGGGGCGGATCGATGATGCGGCGCCAACGGTATCGAACTAAGGTATTGCTACCCTAATCTGCGTGGAAGTGTGACGTAGATCATCCGAGCGCGGCGATCCCGCAACGCGCAGGGAGGGGTTCGGCGTGTCCGCCCGGTGGACAACGCGCTGGTCACGGCGGCACCTCGAGGTACGCTGTCGCACCGAGTACGACACTGAGTAGGACCCGGTGGGTGGCCACTGCGTGCAGGGTCTACGATTCGATTCAGCGCAAGCCAGAGACCGCTCACCTCCAGCCCGAGGTCGAGCGCGCATTCAGGAGGATTAGTGACTGCCGTAGCGCCCCAGCCAGTCCCAGAGATAGCTGCAGCAAGGCCGTACCCACCGCGGCAGGGACCCAAGGGTTCGTTCATCTACAAGATGATCACGACTACAGATCCCAAGGTGCTCGGGATCATGTACATGGTCACCTCGTTCTCGTTCTTCCTCATCGGTGGCCTCATGGCCCTCCTGATACGCAGCGAGCTCGCGGTCCCCGGCATGCAGTTCCTGTCGAACGAGCAGTACAACCAGCTGTTCACCATGCACGGCGGCATCATGCTGCTGATGTACGCGACACCGGTCGTGTTCGGCTTCGCGAACTACATCCTGCCGCTGCAGATCGGCGCCCCCGACGTGGCGTTCCCGCGCCTGAACGCCTTCAGCTACTGGCTGTACCTGTTCGGTGCGGTGGTCGTGGCCTCGTCGTTCTTGACGCCCGGCGGCGCCCCGGACTTCGGCTGGACGTCCTACACACCGCTCGCCGACGAGGTGCACACGCCCGGCGTCGGCGCGAACCTGTGGGTGACGGGCCTGGCCATCATGGGTCTGGGCACGATCCTCGGTGCGGTCAACTTCACCACCACCGTCGTCTGCCTGCGTGCCCCCGGCATGACGATGTTCCGGATGCCGATCTTCACCTGGAACATCCTCATCACGAGCCTGCTGATCCTGCTGGTGTTTCCGCTGCTCACCGCCGCGTTCATGGGACTGTTCGTCGACCGGGTGCTGGGCGGCCACATCTTCGATCCGGGCACCGGCGGTGTGATGCTGTGGCAGCACTTGTTCTGGTTCTTCGGCCACCCCGAGGTGTACATCATCGCGCTGCCGTTCTTCGGCATCGTCTCGGAGATCTTCCCGGTCTTCTCCCGCAAGCCGATCTTCGGTTACACCGGCCTGGTCTACGCGACCCTGGCGATCGCCGCGCTGTCCATCGCGGTGTGGGCACACCACATGTACGCGACCGGCGCGGTGCTGCTGCCGTACTTCTCGTTCATGACGTTCCTCATCGCCGTTCCGACCGGTGTGAAGTTCTTCAACTGGATCCTGACCATGTGGAAGGGTCACCTGACGTTCGAATCGCCGATGCTCTTCTCGGTCGGCTTCGTCATCACGTTCCTCTTCGGTGGCCTGACCGGCGTCGTCCTGGCCAGCCCGCCGCTGGACTTCCACCTGCACGACACGTACTTCGTGGTCGCCCACTTCCACTACGTGCTCTTCGGCACCATCGTGTTCGCCACGTACGCGGGCATCTACTTCTGGTTCCCGAAGATGACCGGCCGCATGCTCGACGAGCGCCTCGGACGCTGGCACTTCTGGCTGACCTTCATCGGCTTCCACACGACCTTCCTGGTGCAGCACTGGCTCGGTAACGAGGGCATGCCGCGCCGGTACGCCGACTACCTGCCGACCGACGGCTTCACCACCCTGAACACGATCTCGACGGTGGGCGCGTTCATCCTCGGTGCGTCGACGCTGCCGTTCCTGTGGAACGTGTTCAAGAGCTACCGGTACGGCCAGGTCGTCACGGTCGACGACCCGTGGGGCTACGGCAACTCCCTCGAGTGGGCCACCTCGTGCCCGCCGCCGCGGCACAACTTCACCGAGCTGCCGCGTATCCGCTCGGAGCGTCCGGCGTTCGAGCTGCACTACCCGCACATGATCGAGCGGATGCGGGCCGAGGCCCACGTCGGCCCGGGCAGCCACAAGCACAACGTGGCAGTGCACGAGGGCGCCGACAGGGAAGCCCTCAAGTAGGCCGGTCCGCCGACCGGCACCGCAACGGTGAACGCAAGGCCCCGCCCGAATGCTCGGGCGGGGCCTTGCGCGTGACCGGGCGGTGCACAGACCCCCAACCCGGCGGCAGCCCCTTCGATTGGCAGAATGGACGGGCACGTGCCGCGAGAAGACGAAGGATCGGAGACGTAGTGGCGTCTGACACCACAGTGCTGGTGACAGTGACGGGACCGGATCATCCCGGTGTGACCGGTGTGCTCTTCGCGGCGCTCTCCCGCCACGATGTGGATCTGCTCGACGTCGAGCAGGTTGTCATCCGCGGTCGGCTGACCCTCGGAGTTCTGGTCTTGTGCCCGAACGACCCCGAGGCCCTGCAGGACGAGGTCGAGGCGGCCATGGCCACCGTCGGCATGAACGCCGATGTGCAGACCGGCGTCGAACGGGGCCTCGAGCACACGGTCTCGACGCACGCCGTCGTGGTGCTCGGCAGCCCCGTCAGCGCCCGCGCGATGCGCTCGGTCGGCCGGGAACTGGCCCGATTGGGTGCCAACATCGACTCGATCCGTGGCATCGCCGACTACCCGGTGACCGGTCTCGAACTCATGGTGACGGCGGCGGACACGGATGCCGACGCCGACGCGAAGCTGCGGGCCGGCCTCGCCGAGGTCGCCGCGGGTCTCGAGATCGACATCGCCGTCGAGCGCGGCGGTCTGGCCCGGCGTTCCAAGCGCCTGATCGTGTTCGATGTCGACTCGACCCTCGTGCAGGGCGAGGTCATCGAGATGCTCGCCGCCCACGCCGGTGTCGAGGACAAGGTCCGCGCCGTCACCGAAGCCGCAATGCGCGGCGAGATCGACTTCACCGAGTCGCTGAACCAGCGCGTCGCCACTCTGGCCGGTCTGCCCGCGACCGTGATCGACGAGGTCGCCGCAACCCTGGAGTTGACCCCCGGCGCCCGCACCACCATCCGCACGCTGCGCCGCCTCGGGTTCCGCTGCGGTGTCGTCTCCGGCGGCTTCCGTCAGGTCATCGAGGGTCTCGCCCACGAACTGGAACTCGACTTCGTGCGCGCCAACACCCTCGAGATCGTCGACGGCAAGCTCACCGGCCGTGTCGTCGGCGACGTCGTCGACCGCGCCGCCAAGGCCCGCGCTCTGCGCGAGTTCGCCGACGAGGTCGGGGTGCCGATCGAACAGACCGTCGCGGTCGGTGACGGCGCGAACGACATCGACATGCTCAGCGCCGCCGGCCTCGGTATCGCGTTCAACGCCAAGCCCGCGCTGCGCGAGGTCGCCGACACCGCCCTGTCGTACCCCTACCTCGATGCGGTGCTGTTCGTGCTCGGCGTGACTCGCGACGAGGTCGAGGCTGCCGACCGGGTGGACGGCACGCTGCGCCGCGTGCCGCTCGACAGCGGTGCCTGATCCCGACCCCGGGTTCGGTGCGCGTCACCGGGTGCTCGCGCGCGGATACGGGCACCGCCCGGACCCGGACGATCCCGCCGCGGTCCTCGCGATGCCGATCGTGCTGCACATTCCCAAACAGGACCCGCCGCGGCGCAGCGCGCTGCTCGAAGCCGCGGCGGCGGCGACGATCGCCCTGTGCCTGGACCCGCGCGTCGGGCCGGATGCGGACGGTCGGCCCGGCCCGTGGCAGGACGCCTATCTCGCGTGGAACGACGCGCGGATCCGGAAGGTCAGCCGGCGCGCCCGCGGCGCGCAGTGGCGGGCCGCGCAGGACGTCGACGGGATCACCGTCGACCGAGCCGGCGCGCAGGCCCGCGCGCTCGTCCCGGGACCGGTCGGGGATCTCGACCCGCGGATTTCGCGGTTGCAGATCGGCGGCACCGACCTACCCCCCGACGACCCCGCCGACCCGGAACCCGGCGTCCCGGTGTTCTGGATCGACGCCTCACTCGACATGACCGTGGGCAAGGCCGCTGCTCAGGTCGGGCACGCGGCGATGCTGTTGGCCGGTGATCTCGACGAGGACGCGGCGCGTGCGTGGGCCGCGGACGGTTACCGCTGCGCCGTGCGCGACGCCGACCCCGCGCGCTGGCGGGAACTGCGCGCCCGGGTAGAAGACGGCCGGGGCCCGGTCGCTGCGGTCCGCGACGCCGGTTTCACGGAGGTCGCTCCCGGTTCGACGACGGTGATCGCGGTCACCGGCTGAACCCACGCCGGGCTCAGCCGTCGGTCCGGAACACGAGCACGGTCGGTCCGGTCACCTCGAGCTCGGCGCCGACGGCTCGGGGAGACGTGTCGGCGGGCGCACCGTCGGGAGCGCTCGAATCGAACACGCACACCACCCGGGCCCGATACCACTCCGGTCCGGCGAGGACGATCGTCGTCGGGCCACCGGCGTGCAGCACGATCAGGCCGCTGCTGTCCGCGAGCGGAACTCCGGCCCGCGTGACCGTGCCCAGTCGCGATCCGTCCACCCACGCCTGCAGCGTGCGCCGGTCGTCGTCGTGCCAGCCCGACTCGTCGAGTTCGACGCCGTCACCGCCGAACCACACCAGGTCGGGGAAGCCGACGGTGCGGGCGCGGCCGTCGAAGAAGCGGCGCTGGCGCAGCACCGGCACGACCTTGCGCAACAGCAGCAGCTGACGCACGAACGCGATCCGGGTCGTGTCGGCCGACGACCAGTCCAGCGGCCACGCATCGGTGCGCGGGGTGTCCGCCGGAACGCAGTACGCGTTGTTGTTGCCGCGTTGACTGTTCCCGAATTCGTCGCCCGCGAGCAGCATCGGGGTGCCGGTGGACAGCAACAGAGTCGACAGCAGTGCCCGCACGTGCCGGTCGCGGGCGGCGACGATCTCCGGGTCGGCCGTCGGGCCCTCCACGCCGTGGTTGACGGACTCGTTGTGGTCGGCACCGTCACGTCCGTCCTCGCCGTTGTCCTCGTTGTGCTTGCGTTCGTAGGCAACCAGATCGGCAACCGGAAATCCGTCGTGGGCGGCGACGAAATTGATCGACATCCACGGTTGCCGCACGGTCCGGCTGTACAAGTCCTCCGAACCGGCAAGGCGCGAGGCGATCTCCCGCACCCCGGACCGGCCCGTCCAGAAGCGGCGCACCGCATCGCGGTAGCGATCGTTCCATTCCGACCATTGCGCCCCGAACTCGCCGAGCCGATAGCCCGGCCCGGTCGCGTCCCACGGCTCGGCGATCAGCTTCAGATCCGTCAGTACCGGATCGGTCGTGATCGCCGTCAACAACGCGGCCCGCGGATCGAACTCCCCGCCGCGCGGGCGTCCCAGCGCGCTGGCCAGATCGAAGCGGAACCCGTCGACACCCATCTCGGTGGCCCAGTAGCGCAGGCTGTCGCACACCATCCGCACCGCGATCGGCGAGTTGCCGTCGACGGTGTTGCCGCAGCCGGTCAGGTCGACGTCGAGGCCGTGCTCGTCGAGCAGGTAGTAGCCGGGCGCGTCGAGTCCGCGCCACGACAGCGTCGGGCCGGCCACCGACCATTCGCAGGTGTGGTTGTAGACGACGTCGAGGATCACCTCGATCCCGGCTGCATGCAGCGCGTCCACCATGGACCGGAACTCGTCGATCTCGGCGCCGGGCACGCTCGCGTATCCGGGGTGCGGCGCGAAATAGGCGGCGGTCGAATAGCCCCAGTGGTTGCGCATCCCGCGCGCCCGCACCGGAGGTTCGGTCACGAACGCGTGCACCGGCAGCAACTCCACCGCGGTCACCCCGAGATCGACGAGATGCTCGAGCACCGCCGGCGCGGTCAGCCCCGGATAGGTGCCGCGCAGTTCGGGCGGCACCCCGGGGTGCCGTGCGGTGTAGGAACCGACATGCAGTTCGTAGAGCACCGTCTGTTCCCATGCGGTGCCGGGCCGGTCGTGCCGGGCTGGTCCGGACGGGCCGGTCACCACGGAGAGCGGGGTGTGGCCGAGCGAATCGACGGTGGACGGATCACCGAACGGATCGTCGTGGTAGGCGAGCAGCCGCTCCGGATCGCCGACGTCCCCGGCCAGCCGGCGTGCCCACGGATCGAGCAGCAACTTGTGGGGGTTGGTGCGCAGCCCGGCGCGGGGTTTCCAGGGGCCGTGCGCCCGGTATCCGTAGCGCTGCCCGGGACCGACCCCGGGGACGGTGCCGTGCCAGATCCCGAAGGTCCGGTCCGCCAGATCGATTCGCTGCTCGCGACCGTCGTCGTCGATCAGGCACACCTGCACGCGGTCGCTGTGCGGGGCGTGCACGGAGAAATGGGTGCCCGCGTCGGGGTGGCCGACGCCGAGGACGGTCGCTCCGAGCGGGAAGGGACCGCGGTGGGCATGCGCCGCCGGCGGCGCGGTGGGATCGGTGGAGGACGACACGAAAGACGATCCTGCCGTGAATCGGCGGCCGGGGTAGTCCAAGATGGACGGCGTGGCACAACCTGATCCCGATCTGCTCATCGAATTCGACGACGTGTTGGTGCGGCGGGGCGGCAACGTCCTGGTCGGACCCGTGACCTGGAAGGTGGAGCTGGACGAACGCTGGGTGGTGCTCGGACCCAACGGCGCCGGCAAGACCTCGTTGCTGCGGATCGCGGCCGCGGAGACGTTCCCGACCTCCGGTACGGCGAGCGTGCTGGCCGAGCGGTTCGGGCACACCGACCTGTCCGAATTGCGGCCGCGCATCGGGATGTCGTCGTCGGCACTGGCCAATCGAGTGCCGTACGACGAGAAGGTCTCCGATCTGGTGGTGTCCGCCGGGTACGGGGTGCTCGGCCGGTGGCGGGAGCAGTACGACGCGATCGACACCGAGCGGGCGACGGAGATGCTCGAGAGCCTCGGCGCCGAACATCTCGCCGGCCGTACGTACGGCACCTTGTCGGAGGGTGAACGCAAGCGTGTCCTCATCGCCCGGGCGCTGATGACCGATCCGGAACTGCTGCTGCTTGACGAGCCGGCCGCGGGCCTGGACCTCGGGGGTCGCGAGGAACTGGTCGCGCGTCTCGCGACGCTCGCCGCGGATCCGGATGCCCCCGCGACGGTGCTGATCACCCACCACGTCGAGGAGATCCCGCCGGGCTTCACCCACGCGATGCTGCTCAAGGAAGGGCAGGTGGTGTCGCAGGGGCTGATCGACGACGTGATCACCGCAGAGAACCTGAGCACCGCGTTCAGCCAGTCGATCACGCTCGACCGTGTCGACGGCCGGTACTTCGCGCGTCGCACCCGGGAGCCGGGCCGGCACCGCGTGCAGGTCTGAGCCCGGGTCGGGCCGGCGCCCAGTGCCGGTCCCGCCGCGACGGTGCCGGTCCCGATGCGATGTGGATCACGCCGTCACGTACTTTGTATGCATGTCTACCGAACGTTCGGCAGCGCCCTTCGATCCGGCCGCGGTGCCGATCAAGGACGCCTCCACCGTGCTCTTGATCCGCGATTCCGACCGTGGCGTCGAGGTGTTCCTGCAGCGCCGCGTCGTCGGCATGGACTTCGCCGGCGGCATGACGGTGTTCCCGGGCGGTGGCGTCGACCCATCCGACAGCGCCGCGTCCGTGCGGTGGGCCGGCCCGCCCGTCGCATGGTGGGCCGAACGGTTCGGGACCACCGAGGCACGCGCGCAGGCACTGGTGCTTGCCGCGGTTCGTGAAACCTTCGAGGAGTGCGGTCTGCTGCTGGCCGGACCCACCGAGGACACCGTCGTCGCCGATACCACGCCTTACGCGCAGGCGCGTCGACGTCTCGAGGCGCGGGAGTTGTCGTTCGGCGACTTCCTCGAGGCCGAAGGGCTCGCGGTGCGCACCGACCTGCTGCGGCCCCGCGCGAACTGGATCACCCCGCTCGGTGAGCGCCGCCGCTACGACACCCACTTCTTCGTCGCGGCCATGCCCGAGGGGCAGCACGCAGACGGCGACACCAGCGAAGCCGAGCACGTGCAGTGGCGCACGGCCACCGAGGCGCTCGAGGACTGGAAGTCGGGTGCGTCGATCCTGCTGCCGCCGACCTGGGCGCAGCTCACGTCGTTGACCGGCTACGCCAGCATCGCGGACGCGCTCGCCGACGAGGTGGTGATCGAACCGATCCTGCCGATCATGTCGCGCAACGACGACGGGCAGATCCACATCTCGTTCGTCGACGACGAGGGCTACTACACCGGGGGACCGCACCCGTGGGCGTCGCGCACGGATGTGTAGCGGGTCGCGTACGGCCTGCTCGCCGATCCGTGGCAGCCGGGCACTAGCCTGAGCGGCATGGCTGAATTCGTCACTCTCGAGGTGTCCGACGGCATCGGAACGATCAGACTCGACCGACCGCCGATGAACGCGCTGAACCGGCAGGTGCAGGAGGAGATCCGTGCAGCGGCCCGGGAGGCCACGGTGCGCGAGGACGTCAAGGCCGTGATCGTCTACGGCGGTGAGAAGGTGTTCGCCGCCGGTGCCGACATCAAGGAACTCGCCGAGACGAGTTTCGTGCAGATGAGCGAGATCATCGCGGATCTGCAGTCGGCGATCGGGTCGATCGCGGACATCCCGAAGCCGACGGTCGCGGCGATCACCGGCTACGCGCTCGGCGGCGGCCTGGAACTCGCGCTGGGTGCGGACCGCAGGGTCATCGGCGACAACGTCAAGGTCGGGACGCCGGAGATCCTGCTGGGCATCATCCCCGGTGGCGGGGGAACGCAACGGCTCGCGCGGCTCGTCGGTCCGTCGAAGGCGAAGGACATCGTGTTCACGGGCCGGTTCGTCGGACCGGACGAGGCGCTCGAGATCGGGTTGGTCGACGAAGTGGTCGCGCCGGACGAGGTGTACAACGCGGCGCGGACGTGGGCGTCGCAGTTCACCGGCGCGGCCTCGCGTGCCCTCGCGGCGGCGAAGGCCGCGATCGATCAGGGTCTGGACACCGACCTGGGTACCGGCCTGAAGATCGAGCAGCACGTGTTCGCGTCGCTGTTCGCCACGGCCGACCGCACGATCGGGATGGAGTCGTTCATGGCGAACGGGCCGGGTAAGGCGGTGTTCACGGGGGAATAGGCCCGGAGAAACTGGAACTTGTTCCACACTTACCGATGGGTAGGATCACCCCTATGACTGCAAGCAGGACCGACGGGACCGATCCCGCGCCGAACCCGCACGCCACCGCCGAAGAGGTCGCCGCTGCGCTCGAGGACACCAAGCTCGCCCAGGTGCTCTACCACGACTGGGAAGCCGAGTCCTACGACGAGAAGTGGTCCATCTCGTACGACGAACGGTGCATCGACTACGCCAAGGGCCGCTTCGACGCGGCCGCCGGCGAGCAGCCCCTCCCGTACGGGAAGGCGCTCGAACTCGGTTGCGGCACCGGCTTCTTCCTGCTCAACCTCATGCAGGCGGGCGTCGCGAAGTCCGGTTCGGTGACCGACCTGTCGCCCGGCATGGTCAAGGTGGCGCTGCGCAACGCCGAGCACCTCGGACTCGACGTCGACGGCCGAGTCGCCGACGCCGAAACCATCCCGTACGAGGACGACACCTTCGACCTCGTCGTGGGTCACGCTGTCCTGCATCACATCCCGGATGTCGAGCAGTCGCTGCGCGAGGTCCTGCGCGTCCTCAAGCCCGGCGGCCGGTTCGTGTTCGCCGGTGAGCCCAGCACCGTCGGCAACTTCTACGCACGGTGGCTCGGCCGCATCACGTGGGAGGCGACCACCAGCGTCACCAAGCTGCCGTTCCTGAGCGGCTGGCGCCGCCCGCAGACCGAGCTCGACGAGTCGTCGCGTGCCGCCGCGCTCGAAGCCGTCGTCGACCTGCACACCTTCGATCCGTCCGATCTCGAGAAGATCGCGACCGCCGCCGGTGCCGTCGAGGTGAAGGCGTCGAGCGAGGAGTTCGCCGCGGCGCTGCTCGGGTGGCCCGTGCGCACCTTCGAGGCTGCTGTGCCGGAGGGGAAGCTCGGCTGGGGCTGGGCGAAGTTCGCGTTCGGCGGCTGGAGGACGCTGAGCTGGGTCGACGAGAACGTGCTCAAGCACGTCGTCCCGCGCAGCTTCTTCTACAACGTCATGATCACCGGTGTGAAGCCCGGCAAGTAGTTGGGCTACGACTTCACCCTCGCCGACGTCGCGTACCTGACGTCGGACGAGGCGGCGTCCGCCTTGACCGAGGTGGACGGACGAGAACTGTCCGCGCGTACGCGTCTGGCCGACACCGGCTGGGCGCGTACGCGTTTCGGAGACCGCGCCGGACTGCTCGTCGAGACGGTGCTGGCGCGCCGCAAGGCCGTGGCGAAACTGCCGGCGGCCGGGGCGTGGCTGCTCACCGACGACGCGGTGCAGCAGGCCACCCCCGCCGCGGTGGCCGCGCACCGCGCCCGGCGTCTGGCCGGGCGGCGCGTCCACGACGTGACCTGCTCGATCGGTGCGGAATTGGCTGCGCTCGTCGGCGTCGCCGATCTCGTGATCGGCAGCGACCTGGACCCGGTTCGGTTGGCGATGGCCGCACACAATGTGCCGGGCGCGTCCCTGCTCCGGGCCGACGCGTTGCGGCCGGTGACCCGCGGCACCACCGTGATCGCCGATCCGGCGCGTCGCGCCGGCGGTCGCCGCACACACGACCCGGCGGCCTTGCAGCCGCCTCTGCCGGATCTGCTCGACGTGTACGACGGCCGTGATCTGGCCGTCAAGTGCGCACCAGGGCTGAACTTCGACGCACTCGACTGGGCGGGGGAGGTCGAGGTGGTTTCGCTCGACGGCGGCGTCCGCGAGGCGTGTCTGTACTCACCGGGTCTGTCGGGCCCCGGTGTCCGGCGCCGGGCGAGCGTGCTGCGTTCGGACGGAACCGGGTTCGAGGTCACCGATGCGATGACCGACGACATCGACGAACGCCCGCCGGGACAGTGGATCGTCGATCCCGACGGTGCGATCGTGCGGGCCGGACTGGTCCGCCATTGGGCGGCGCATCACGGTCTGTGGCAACTGGATCCGCGCATCGCCTATCTCACCGGCGACACCCTGCCCGGCGGGGTGCGCGGCTTCCACATCCTCGACCGCTTCAAGTACACCGAGAAGACGCTGAAACAGGCTCTCGCGCAGCATGACTGCGGGATCGCCGAGATCCTCGTTCGCGGCGTCGACGTCGATCCCGCGGTGCTGCGCCCGCGCCTGAAACTGCGAGGGACGCGGTCGCTGTCTGTTGTGCTGACACGGATCGGTCGCACCGCCGAGGCGTTCGTGTGCGAGGCGTCGTACCAGCCGGTGCGCAACCGATAGAACGGCAGCCCAGAACACCAGTGCGACGGCGAGCCCGACGGGAGGGAAACTCCGGCCGTAGCCGAAGATCCGATCCCGCACGACCTTCATCGGTGCGGGATCGGACGATGCCTCGGTGGTCAGCTCAGTGCCTTGGCCTTGAGCCGGAGGAACTCGTCGCCGGTGATCGTGCCGGCGTCGAGCAGCGATTGCGCTTCGGCGATCTCGGCGGCCGGGGTGCGACCGGCGACCTTGCGGATGTAGTCGTCGGCGGCGTGCTGCGCGGCGTCGTGCGCGGCGCTGGACCGCTCGGCCATGCCGCGACCGCGGATCAGCAGGTAGGCGAACGCGGTGATGTACGGGAAGACGATCAGAAAGATGATCCAGACGACCTTCACCACTGCCGAAGCGGAACGGTCGCGAAAGAGATCAGTGAGCACCTGGAACAGAATGAGCAGGTACGCGACGAACGCGAAGACCACCAGCGTGTACCAGAACAGATCCCACAACGAGCTCAACAACGTCACAGACCTTTCACATGGGTGAGATTCGAGAAACCTCACCAACGGGTGCCCCGACCCGGGAATATCAGTACTCGACGACGCGCCGTCCGCGCGCGCGGACGGCGCAGATCGCATCATCGGTGGCGCAAATCGATCAAGGCTGGGACGGGTGCTGTGACGGCGGCCGTACCTCTCCCGGAGCGACACCACGCTCTGCCCGCAACGCGCGACGCAGCTCCGCACTCGAGGTGAATCCGGCCGCTACGGCAATCTCCGCGACCGTGAAGTGCCTGCAGTTCGGATCCCCCAGAAGTCGCACCGCATGCCGGGTCCGCCGCATCCGGAGATGGCCGGCGATCGTGGTGCCGCGCAGGGAGAACGCCCGCTGCAGGGTGCGCAGCGGCACCTGTACTCGTTCGGACAGTGTCGCCGGCGTCAGGGATCGATCGGCGAACTCGGTGTCGAGCACCATCGCGGCACGGGCGTACAAACCACCCGCCAGTTCCAGGGAATCGGCTCGAGTGTCCGAGGATTCGTGGTGGAGACCCACGATCAGGTCGACCAGCGCCTTCTCCACGCCCCGGCTCGTCGGGGCCGAGTCGTTCCGGGCGCTCCACCGCAGCGCGGAATGGGCCACGGAGTGCAGCGCGTGCGTGGACAAGGTCGGCTGGGCCGGACCGAATGCGACTTCGTCGTGACCGAGCCGAACACCGCGCTCCAGCAGCCGGAGCCGGTCGAACTGCATCAGGAGGATGGTGGAACCGGCGACGTCGAGCGCCTCGTGGCGGTTCCAGCCGACCTGCGCGAGCATTTGTCCGGTCGCGACGGTGACTTGCTCATTTCCGGTGTCGATCCGGCGCTCGCCGGTGAGCATCAGACCCAGGTTCACCACGTCGGCGTCTTCGACGTTCCCGGCCATCGCACAGTGACTCGTCATCGAAACGCTCGTGACGACAACGGAGCCGACGTCGCAGATCTCCATCGTGAACCGGAAGTGATCCGCATCCGGCACCGACAACGACGTCTTGTTGCCGGCCTCGGGGGTCATCGCGTCGAACCCGTCCCGACCGCTGAGTTCGATCTTCCGATACACCACCCGGTCCTTCCACACATCGCAGCACCGCTGTCTCACCAACGATCAAGTACAGCATCTCGGGACCCGATGGCGGCGTATCGACGTGCCCGGACACGCAGCGCGTGTCCGGGA
>NZ_BCXI01000013.1 GCF_001895025.1 Rhodococcus zopfii NBRC 100606 = JCM 9919 | reverse complement strand
TGGGAACTACAGCTAGATCACCGCACCTCCCACGCGCACACCGCCCCCGCCACCACCAGAGCGCCCACGACCAGCATCGGGTCCGCCGCGATCGACCACACCGCCCCCAGGACCGGAAGCGCCGCGAACGGCAACGCGGCTCCGAGCGCGGCGACGGGTGCTGAGCCCGGCAGCGCAGAGCCGAGCGCGAGGCCCGTTCCCGCCGCGATCAGCGCGACCCGCACCAGCAGAGGCCAGCCGTCGGCGGCGAGATCCGGCCACAGTGCCGCGACCGCGGTCGTCACCAGCGCGAGGGCCAGACCCAGCTCGGGGCGCGGCATGCGCGGCGCCGCGCGCAGCCCGGCGAGCACCGCGACGACCGCGACGGCCGGAGTCCACCCCGGCACTTCCGGCCCGCCGAGCGCTGCGACGAGCGGATACGCGGTGACGG
This sequence comes from Rhodococcus zopfii NBRC 100606 = JCM 9919, assembly GCF_001895025.1. Lineage (GTDB taxonomy): Bacteria > Actinomycetota > Actinomycetes > Mycobacteriales > Mycobacteriaceae > Rhodococcus > Rhodococcus zopfii. Next base: position 203,489 of record NZ_BCXI01000013.1, on the reverse strand, counting down.
TCGCACCCGTCACCGCCATCGGGAAGGGGCCGTCGCCCGGCGGCAGGAACCGTGCCGTCACCTCCGCGCCGATGACGAGGAGCAGCAGTGCGCCGCCGACGAACAACCACATCCGCACGGTCGACGACGCCGACTCGGCGGTCACCCGGTCGCCGAGCAGTCGGTATCCGACGGACAGGGCCAGCGCTGCACCGACAGCGACCGGCCACAACCGCGGATCGGCTCGCTGCACCCGCATCCCCGGCTGCGCGACGAGCGCCGCGGCCACGACCGTGACGAGTGTGATCGCGAGCAGCCACTGCGGCACCGTCCAGTGCAGTGAGTGGAACGGCCGCTCGGTCCCGGTCGCCGCCGCCGCGAGGAACGCAGACCAGGCACCGGCGATGACCGCCCATTGGCCGCTCGCACGCCCCCACGTCGCGGCGATCGCCGCGCCGAGCAGGATGCCCGCGGTCGCCGCGACCACGATCTGCAGAGCGGATTGCGTGTCCGTGTCGGCGTCGGACGGCGCGATGTAGCGGACGGTGCCCAGCACCAGCACACAACCGGTGGCGATCATCCACCCGGTGCGCCGCGACCCGGAGTGCTGCAGTCCCGCCACCGCGACCACCGCGAGTACCGCCGCGACGACCGGCGTGCTGTCGTTGTGGACGGGCGCAGCCATGACGGCACCGTCGACCGCCAGAACGACCCCGGCGAGCGCCGCCGCGCACAAACCCGCCAGCGCCGCGAGCGGGGCATCGACGCGGGCCGCGGTCAGCGTGGCCATGTCAGCGGTTCTCCGCGTACGCCCGCAGATGCTCGACCTGCGCCGGATCCAGCGAGGGCCGCACCGCGGTGCGGGCGGTCGCGACATCGTCGGCGGTGACCACCGCCGCGTCGACGTTGCGGCGCATCGCGGCGAGCGCAGCCTCGCGCAGCAGAGCCGCACAGTCCGCCGCCGAGTATCCGTCCAGGTCCGCGGCGAGTGCCCCGAGATCGACGTCGTCGGCGAGCGGAACGGACTTTCCTGCCGTCTGCAGGATGTCGACGCGGGCCTCGGCGTCCGGTGGCGGCACGAACACGAGGCGCTCGAGCCGGCCGGGCCGCAGCAGCGCCGGATCGATGAGATCGGGACGGTTCGTGGCGCCGAGCACCACGACGTCACGCAGCGGTTCGACGCCGTCGAGTTCGGTGAGCAGCGCCGCGACCACCCGGTCGGCCACCCCCGAATCCGAACTCTGACCGCGTCGCGGTGCGAGCGCGTCGACCTCGTCGAGGAAGATCAGCGACGGCGCCGAATCGCGCGCCCGGGCGAAGAGTTCTCGCACGGCCTTCTCGGATGCGCCGACCCATTTGTCCATCAGCTCGGCGCCCTTGACCGCGTGCACACTCAGATGTCCGGTGCTCGCCAGCGCACGGACCAGGTACGTCTTGCCGCAGCCGGGCGGGCCGTACAACAGCACCCCGCGCGGGGGATCGACGCCGAGCCGCGCGAACGAGTCGGGATGCTGCAGAGGCCACAGCACGGCTTCGGTGAGAGCCTGCTTGGTCTCGACCATGTCGCCGACGTCGGCGAGGGTCACGCTGCCGATGGCGAGTTCCTCGGTTCCCGAGCGCGACAGGGGACGGATCACCTCGAGCGCACCGACCATATCCTCGTGGAGCAACACCGGGTCCTCGTCGTCGCGGCTCGCCCGTGACGCCGCCCGCAGCGCCGCTTCCCGGCACAGGGCCGCGAGATCCGCGGCGACGAAGCCCGGGGCGCGCGCGGCGATCGCGTCGAGCTTCAGACCCTCGGACGGAACCGTGCGCAGCAGCACGTCGAGCAGCGCACGACGGGTCGCGCCGTCCGGCAGCGGCAGACTCAGCTCGCGGTCGCAGATCTCGGGGGAACGCAACCGCGAATCGACCGCATCGGGATGCGCGGTCGTCGCCACCAGCGCGACCCCGGGGGTGTCGACGATCCGCCGCAGCACGTCGAGGATCAGCGTGGACACCGGTTCCGGGGTGTCGGGCAGCAGCGCGTCGATGTCGGTGACGAGCAGCACCCCGTCGCCGGCCACGGCATCGGCGGCGGCAGTCACGCGGCGGAGCCGTTCGTCGGCTGCGAGTGCGCCGACCCCGGGGCCGTCGACCTCCACGACCTTCCGGTGGGCGAGGACCGCACGGGCGAGCGTGGCCTTGCCGACCCCGGCGGGGCCGGTGACGAGTACCCCCAGATGCGGGGACGCGCCGAGGGTGCGCAGCAGTTCCGGTTCGTCGAGGGACAGCTTCAGCCATTCGGTGAGCTTGGCGACCTGTGCCTGCACCCCGACCAGGTCTTCCGGCGGCGGCGCGGCGGCGCGTTCCGGTGCCGTGAACGTCGCCGCGGCGCCCGCGACCGCGGGTGCGTACGGCGCGGGTGCCCCGGTGCGACCGCCCCACGTCACGGCGGTGTTCGGTTGCACGCTGACCGGTCCGGTCGGGTCCACGGCGGTCACCGTCAGCAACTCCGACGTCCAGGCGACGCCGAACGTGCGCGACAGAGTGCGGGTGGTGTCGGCGGTGCTCGTCCCGGGACCGAGATCGCGGGGGAGCAGCGACACGGTGTCGCCGACGGTCACGACCTTCCCGAGCAGGGCCTGTCGCAGCGTCGCGTCGCTGATGGAGTGGGTGGCCAGCGACGACCCGGTCACGGTCACGGACCGGGCGCCGTACACGGTGACGGGTGCGACGACGACGGTGGCGTTCTCGCGCAGGCCGGTGTTCGACAGCGTGACGTCGTCGAGCAGGATCGTGCCGGTGGGAGTGCCGGCGGGGGCGAGCCCGGCGACGGCTGACGTGCGGCGGGCGCCGATGAGCGCGATCGCATCCCATTCGCGCAGGCCCAGCGCAGTCAGCGCTTCCGGGTGCAGGCGCACGACACCGCGGCGTGCGTCCGCAGCAGACGTGTTGAGCCGGACGGTCAGCGCGAGTTCAGCGGTGGTCACCCCGCCGAGCCTAGAGCGTGCTCACCGTCCTCGAGGGCGTCGCAGCCCCAGGCGCGCCGAGGAGCGATCCGCGGGGGCGGCCGCGCGGCGGATCACGACGCGGCGGGGACGCTGGGCACGGTTCTCGGCACGGATCGCGCGACGTTCGGACGGCTTGATGTCCCAGGTTTCCGGTCGTGCCGCGACCCAGCGTTTGGAGCGGACCGCGAACGGGATGTGCGCGAGATAGGCGCCGACGAGCACGAGCATCAGCACATACGGGTAGGTCACCAGGGCCGCAGCGGCGAGCGCGACGAGGAACAGCAGGACCACGGCCAGCCGGGGCGGCACGGACACCGACTTCATGGCGAGGGTCGGGATCGTGCTGACGACGAGCGAGGCGGTGAGGAGGGTCCACACCGCGACCGCGGGGTAGGAGGCCCACCAGCCGTCGCCCCACTGGATGAACGCGGCGACGGGGGCGAGCGCGACCAGGGCCCCCGCCGGTGCCGGTACCCCGACGAAGTACTCCCGGGCGTAGGCGGGAACGGAGTCGTCCTCGAGGAGGGTGTTGAACCGGGCCAGGCGCAGCACCATGCTCACCGCGTACAGCAGCGTGATGATCCAGCCGAACGCGCTGACGTCGAGCAGCGTCACGTACAGCACGAGGGCCGGGGCGACGCCGAACGAGATGGCGTCGGACAGCGAGTCGAGTTCGGCGCCGATCTTGCTGGTGGCATCGAGCAGTCGCGCGATGCGCCCGTCGAGCGAGTCCAGGACGGCGGCGGCGCCGATCATGCCGAGCGCGGTGCCGAGCTCGCCGTCGAGCGCGAACTTGACCGCGGACAGACCCGCCGACAGCGCCAGGATCGTGATGACGCTGGGCAACAGGCGCACCGCCTGCGGTCGTCCGCGGCGTTTGCGTTCCGGTTCGGGGGCAGGGGTGAGCGGCGGATTCACGGCAGCTGAGCGATGACGGTCTCGGCACCGATGGTGCGCTGTCCGCGCTCGACGAGTAGGCGGGTGCCGGCCGGGAGGTAGGTGTCGACGCGGGAGCCGAAGCGGATCAGGCCGTAGGTGTCGCCGATCGGCAGGGTGTCGCCGACGCCGGCGTCGCAGACGATGCGGCGCGCGAGCAGGCCGGCGATCTGGACCACGGCGACCTGGTGGCCGTCGCCGGTCTCGAGCAGCATGCTGTTGCGCTCGTTGACCTCGCTGGCGTCCGCGAGATCGGCGGAGAGGAACTTGCCCGGCTGGTGTACGACCTGGCGGACGATGCCGCCGACGGGGCTGCGCTGTACGTGCACGTCGAGCACCGACAGGAAGATGCTCACGCGCGGCAGCGGTTCGCCGCCCAGACCGAGTTCGGCCGGCGGCACCGCGGTGTCGACGAGCGCGACCTCGCCGTCGGCGGGGGCCACGACGACCCCGACCCGGTTCGGTGGGACCCGGTGCGGATGACGGAAGAACGTCGCGGTTGCCGCGGCGGATGCGAGCCCGGCGCGGCGCACCCATTTGCGGTTGCGACCGAGCGCGGCCACCGCGAGCGGCGCCGCGACGAACGGCAGTCCGGCGGGATGGAGCGGCGGAACCGCCTTCCGGACCAGATCGGCGATGTGGGCGACACCGCTGGTCGGGGGCATACCGGCGGGTGTGGGCTTACGTGCCACGGCTCCTCTTACTGTCGCGTGCGATGTGAACCGCGGACCGACGGGGCCCGCGGGCTACCACAGCGTACGCGAGCAGTGTCACACCGTGGCGGGCGTGGTCTCCACCGCGTTCTTCACCCGGGCGAGGGTGGCATTCATCCCGACGACCATTTCGTCGTCGAACGATTCGGTCCCACCCATCGCCAGCTTGATCAGGAGCTGCGAGACCTTGCTGGTGCCGGTGGGGGCTTCGCGTCGCTGCACGACGCGGGTTCCCGTCTCGATGGGTTCGAGGAGGAACGACCAGATCGTGCGGTTCTCGTTGACGCGGAATCGGAGCTCGCGGTCTCGCTCGAAGGTCAGGATCTTCGAGGTGGTGGGCCAGACGAGGAGGCCCTTGCGATTGATGTTGATCGTGGTGGTTCCGACTCCGACGGGGCCACCACGCACCGTCATCCGGCGGCACTGCGGGCTGAACTCTCCCATCCGCTCGAGGTCGGCGAGAACCGCCCACACCTGCTGCGGGGTTGCGGAGATGTCGATCGTGGCTTCGAGGGTTCTGGACACGTCACTCCCGATAAATATGTGGTACTTCGAGTTACAAACAGGTCGACACTATCGTACGTCGACCGGCGGGGAAAGCCTCGTGGATTCATGCAACCCGGCTTCGCGCCCACATTCTCCCGGAAAAGTGCTGTATTTCATACATACAGTCCGTATGCTGAGCGCATCACGGAGTGGGGATGATCGGAGGAATGCGGCGTGGGGGCGCCGGCAGGGGATGGTAGTTCTGCAGTGGATCGATCTGAATCCATTGCGCTGCAGTGAATCACGTCTTTCGGCGGTATCGAGCGGTCCCCGCAGCGTCGGTGGTCCGTGGACCGGTGCTGCCTGCAATCTCAGGAGGACCACGTGGCTTTGCGCCGTTCGTCGCTCGTACTCGCCGTTGTCGGGGTGCTGCTCATCGCAGCCGCCGCGCTCATCCGATTCGTCGCCGTCCCGTCGATGACGAAACTCCCCACCGAAATCGACAGTGAGTCGACGTACACGGGCAGCCTGCAGTCGTTCGACCCGAGCAAGTTCGCGCTCGGTGACGGCGTCGCGTTCACCGTCGCCCGGCACGTGGACGTCGAGCACGTCGACGGCGACGTCGCGGTCATCACGACCGTGGCCGAAACCCAGCGGCCCGACGGGAATTCCACGTCGTCCCACACCTACGCGATCAGCCGGGTCGACTACACGCAGCGGCCGGCGCCGGAGGGATTCGAGGTCGAGGACCAGAAGGGCGCGATGACCTTCTCGCTGCCAATGAACCCCGACCCGGACGGTAATGCGCTGTACTACACCGTTACTCGCGAACCGATTCCGCTCGAGCACGTCGGCGACTCGGTCCTCGAGGGTCGCGACGTCTTCGAACTGCGAGGCGATCGCACGGCTCCGATCGTCGACCCCGAGGTGCTCACCCCGGCGCAGGCCGGGATCGCCGCGATGGCGGGCGTCGGCGACGGTTCGGTCCTCCCCAAGCAGATCCTCGGGATCCTCGCCGGCTTCCTCCCGCCCGAGCAGGCACAGCCCCTCACCGCGGCGCTGGCGACCCAGCCCGACCTCGTCCCCGTCGTGCTGACCGCCGACACCACGATCGAGATGGACGTCGACACCCGCTTCGGCACTCCGCTGCGGACCGTCCAGGACCAGACCACCGTCCTCAACATGAAGGCCGGTGACGAGCTGATCCCGCTGCTCGACCTGTCCCGTGCCGTCGTGAGCACCGACAACGCGTCCGTCGCGAACGCGGCCTCCAAGCTGTCCTCCTCGGAGACCATGCTCGACATCGTCGCCGGGTGGCTGCCCCTGCTGCTCACCGCGATCGGTGTCGTGCTCATCGTCGTGGGGATCGCGCGGCGCGGCCGCCCGGCACCCACGACTCCGCCGGCGGGCGAGGCCGACGGCGCGAGCGGCGACGTTCTGGAGTCCACCGGGCCGGGCACCTGACCTGAGCCTCCGTCGAGCGGGAGCACCTGCACGACGCAGCGCCTCCCGGACCCGCTCGACGAGGACCCCGGATCGCCGGTACAGCAGGTCTGCGCCCACTCGGATGACCGTCCAACCCAGTTCCGGGAGCAAGGCATAGCGTTCGATGTCGCTCGCGCGCTGGGCCGGATCGGTCCAGTGGTGGCTGCCGTCGTACTCGACGAGTACCCGCCAGTGCTTCCAGCCCAGGTCCGCGCGCGCGACGACGCGGTCGCCGTCGAACACCTCGATCTGTGTCTCCGGTGCGGGCAATCCCGAGCGGATCAACAGCAGTCGTGTGTGCGTCTCGGGGGGTGACGCGGCGCCCCGTCGACGAGGGTGAGTATCCGTTCCAGGTCGCCGGAACCTCGGTCGCCCCGATGCGTCGTCGCGATGTCCTGGATGTCGCGGACCCTCAATCCGGTTGCGTTGCAGAGTGCGTCGAGCGCCTCGACGCACGCGATGGTGGGGCGGTGACGCCGCGCAAGGTCGTAGCCTGTCTGCGCCGGTGACGTCACGATCATCCCGTCGACCGCACACGTCTCCACGTCCCGTGCAGTACGAACCACGATGCCGGGCACCGATCGCACATGCCCGTCCCTGATCAGTTCGGCAGGCGCGTGCGGGTTGATCCACCGCGATCCGTGCACCGCGGCCGCCGACAGCCCGGCCGGGATCCCACTGCGGTTGGACCACATCCACGCGGCCTCCGCTCGCAGTCGCGCCGCCGGCGCGATCCCCGGGCGGATGTAGACGTCCCGGTGCAGACGTACGAAGTTCCGGCTGAGGCCGTGCCGGGTGACCATCCCCGCGCCGAGGGCCTCCGAACCCCGGAACGGCCGGTCCAAGTCGATCATGATGCCAGCGTGCGCGACCGCGAACGGTTGCGAAACCGGCTGGGCGCGCATGTGTACAACTTCGACGATATCCACAGGTCTCCGGCGCGGTGAGGGGGAGGTTGAGCGCGACATTCCCGAAGATCTCGCGCACAACCTCCGTCTCATCAGGGGCCGGACGCCGGGGGCTCGATCAGGACCTCCCGGCCGCGCAGCGGCTGGGAGCAGACGTTGCAGTGCAGGACCGGATGGAAGTCCTTCCAGCACACCACGTGCCGGAACCGGATCGCCGGACCCTCGGGCGCCCGGAACCACTGCTGGCCCCAGTCGATCATCAGCGCGACGACCGGGAAGAAGGCCTCACCCTTCGCGGTGAGCCCATAGGTCACCCAGTTCGGCCGTGCCGGGTTCGGCGACGTCTCGACGACCCCGAGTGCCTCGAGCCGGTGGAGCCGGTCGGCGACCATCGCCGGCGGCGCGCTCGTGCGCTCCGCCAGTTCGCCGAACCGCCTCGCGCCCAGGAACAACGCCCCGATCATCGCGGCCGACCACCGGTTCCCCAACAGCTCCATGGTGTGCGGCAGTACCTGGGACGGTTGCCGCGTCGACGTGGACCGGCGACGGCCGATCGACGCGGGCACGCTGCGCGTCCAGTCTCCACTCGGCCCGAGATCCGCCGACACGTCACGGCGGGTGCTGGGTTCACCACATGCGCGACAGACCAGAACCGGCGTGAACGTCGCGCCGCAGGTGCCGTGCCGCATGGACGGCAGTATGTCGGAGGACTCGGGCGACCACGTCTGCTCCCACGCCCACATGCTCAGCAGCACCGGCCACACACCGAGTCCGCGCGGTGTGAGCGGGTACTCGAAGCGGACGGGACGGTCGGAATAGCGGACCTTGTCGAGCAGGCCGAGCTCGGTCAGCTGGGTGAGCCGCTTCGACAGAACCGAATTCGAGATGGAACCCTGTGCGATCCAGTCGCCGTAGCGCCGACACCCCGCCACCGCGTGACGCAGGATCCACAGGTTCCATTCGTCGCCGAGTACACCGAGGGTGACGGCGATTGCGTTGTCGCCACCCTCGGCAAGCTCGGTGAACATTCGTTCGGCCACATCCGCAGACTCTAGTGGTGCCGCTCCGAGGCTCGGTGCGGTGTCGGTGCCCCGGCCGCCGCGCTGTAGCCGTGGGCGACGAATCGCGCGGTAGCTGCGGCGAACTCGGATTCGAGCCGGTCGACGATTCCCGCCACCGGCTCGACCGACTTGATCGTTTGCAGTCCCTGTCCGGCCGCCCACACGTCCTTCCAGCGGGCGGGACCGTCCGATGCCGCATCATAGGATCGTTCGGCACCGAAAACCAGGTTGTCGGGATCGAATCCGTTGGCGACCAGGCTCGGGCGCAGCCACGACGCGGGAGTGCCGGTGACGCCGGCGCTCACGATCAGATCGTCGGGTCCGTGGTCGACGACCATCTGCTTGTATTCGGGTGAGGCCATGCTCTCGGTGGCGGCCAGGAATCGGGTGCCCATGTAGACGAGGTCGGCGCCCGCGGCGACCGCCCCGGCGATGCCGGCGCCGTCGGTGACGGCACCACCGACGGTCACGATCCCGTCGAAGAACTCCCGGACCGCGGAGATGAACGCGAAGGGGGACAGATGGCCGGTGTGGCCGCCCGCGCCGGCCGACACGCACGCGAGCCCGTCGACACCTGCCTGTGCGGCCTTGCGGGCGAGCGCGATGCTCACGACGTCCGCGATGACCGTTCCCCCGTACGACTTGACGACGTCGATCACCGGGGCGGGGGAGCCGAGGGCAGTGATCACGATGTCGGGCCGGTGTTCGGCGACGAGCCGCAGGTCGTCGGCGAGACGTGTGTTGGTTCGGTGAGTGACGAGGTTCAGTGCCCACGGCGCCGTCGCGATGCGCGACGATGCGAGGCGGTCGCGGATGGTGCCCATCCACACGTCGAGGTCCGCGGTGGTGCGGCAGTTCGGGCTGGGGAAGGATCCCACGATGCCCGCCTCGCAGGCGGCGACCACCAGATCGGGGCCGGAGACGAGGAACATCGGAGCCGCCACGACCGGCAGGCGTAAATTCTCGAAGTGTGTCACCGGGCGGGTTGCTGTCGACATGTTCGTCTTCTCTGTCTGCGCAGTCGTCATCCGACGACGAAACTGACGGTGGTAGTGGTGCTTCCGCCGAAGTTGAGCATTCCGGCACGGGCAGCGCCGGGCACCTGGCAGTCGCCTGCCGTGCCGGTGACCTGCTTGTGGCAGTCCAGGAGCATGCGCACACCGGTTGCGCCGACGGGGTGTCCGCCGCCGAGTAGACCGCCGCTCGGATTCATCGGAATACGCCCGCCGATCTCGAGATCCCCGGATTCGATTGCGCGCCAGCTCTCGCCGGGTTTCGTGATGCCGAAATGGTCGATCGCCATGTATTCGCTGGCGGTGAAGCAGTCGTGGGTCTCGATGAGGTCGAGGTCGTCGACCCCGGTGATGCCGGCGCGGGTGAAGGCATCTCCGATGGCGGCGGACACGTGGGGGAACATCAGCGGCTCGTCGGCGCTGCGGGCGAGCTTGTCCTCGAGCAGCAGGCCGACGGTGCGGTGACCCCAGCCGAGGATGCGCGATAGGCCGGTCGTTTCCGGGTGTGCCCGGCGGTACCGGTCCGATATCAGGACGACCGCGGCGCCGCCGTCGGTGAGGGGACCGCAGTCCACCTTGTGCAACCGGCCCTCGACGACCGGGTTGGCATCGGCGTCGTCGGTGAAGGACGCCGGACCGAACTGCCACCCGCGGGTCTGTGCGTTCGGATTGGAGCGTGCATTGCGGGTATTCAACTCGGCGATGCTCCACAGGTGCCGGGGATCCAGGCCGTACCGCTTGTCGTACTCGTCGGCGATGCGGCTGAACATGTAGGGCCACATGAATTTAGCATCCTGACCCTCGTGCCCGATCCAGGCAGCGCCGGACATGTTCTTCGCACCGAGGTCGCCGGGTACGTTCTTTTCGAGTTCGACGCCGACGACCAGGGCGCAGTCGTATCGCCCGGATTCGAGGTCGGCCATCGCCGCGAGGATCGCGAGGGATCCGGACGCGCAGGCGCCCTCGTGGCGGGTGGCCGGCACACCCCACAGGTCGGGGAGGACCGAGGCCGGCATCGCGCCGAGGTGACCCTGACCGGTGTACACCTGCGCGAACGCGTTCCCGACGTGGACGACGTCGATGTCGGCGATCGGGATGCGCGCGGCGTCGAGTGCACCGCGGGCGACTTCGACCGTCAGTGCGTCGAGGTCGAGACCCTCCTTGGTGAGGTTTCGGGAGAAGTCGGACTGGTATCCGCCGGCGATCCACACCGGTTCAGGGCTCATGGGTCTCTGCTTTCGGGCTGTGTGAACTGCGATCGTTACTACAACTATAAGAGTTTGCGGGAAATGGGAAGTCCTCATTCCCTCGAGACGTGGATGTCGAGCGCGTCTTGACAACGGCACGTGTTGTTAGTCACTCTCTTAGTTGTAGAACGAAGGCGCACCCCGACTCCCACGCCGGGATGCCGCGCCAGCCGATGCGAAAGGTGAACGCCATCATGGATATCGAGATCGTCGGCCGACTGCTGTCGACCCTTCCCGAGGACGACGATCACCCCTACCGCACCGGCCCGTGGCGGCCGCAGACCACCGAATGGAAGGCCGACGATCTCGAGGTCGTCGAGGGGCAGGTCCCCGCGGACCTGGACGGTGTGTACCTGCGCAACACCGAGAACCCGCTCCATCCGGCCGTGCAGAGATACCACCCGTTCGACGGCGACGGCATGATCCACGTCGTCGGTTTCCGGGACGGGAAGGCGTTCTACCGCAACCGTTTCGTCCGCACGGACGGCCTTCTCGCCGAGAACGAAGCCGGCCGTGCCCTGTGGGCGGGTGCCTCGGAAATGCCCGAGTGGGCCGAACGTGAGGACGGCTGGGGTGCGCGGCGGCGGATGAAGGACGCGTCGAGCACCGACGTTGTCGTCCATCGCGGGCGTGCCCTGACGAGCTTCTGGCAGTGCGGTGACCTGTACCGCCTCGATCCGTACACGGCCCGGACGCTGGGCAAGGAGGACTGGAACGGGCGCTTCCCCTCCCGTTGGGGTGTGTCGGCGCATCCGAAGGTCGACGAAACGACCGGCGAAATGCTGTTCTTCAACTACAGCAAGGAGGCGCCGTACATGAAGTACGGCGTCGTCGACGAGAACAACGACCTCGTGCACTACGTCGACATTCCGCTCCCCGGTCCGCGCCTGCCGCACGACATGGCCTTCACCGAGAACTACGCGATCCTCAACGATCTGCCGTTGTTCTGGGATCCCCGACTGCTCGGGCGCGGCATCCACGCACCCAAGTTCCATCGCGATATGCCGGCCCGGTTCGCGGTCATCCCGCGCCGCGGGCAGACGTCGGACATCAAGTGGTTCGAAGCCGACCCGACCTACGTCCTGCACTTCGCCAACGCCTACGAGGACGGCGACGAGATCGTGCTCGACGGCTTCTACCAGGGCGCCCCCGATCCCTCGACCGAAGGACTGACGGACCAGCAGCGGGCATTCCGGTTCCTTGCGCTGGACTACCTGCAGACCCGGCTGCACCGCTGGCGTTTCAACCTCGTCACCGGAGCGGTGAAGGAAGAACCCCTCACCGACACGATCACCGAGTTCGGCATGATCAACGGTGCGCTCGGCGGACGCGAGTATCGCTACGTCTACGCGGCGACGGGTGTGCCGGGACGGTTCCTGTTCAACGGCCTGGTCAAGCACGACGTGCGCACCGGCGCCGAGGAGAGCTGGTCGTTCGGCGACGGCGTGTACGGCAGCGAGACGTCGATGGCTCCGCGTGTGGGCAGCACGTCGGAGGACGACGGATACCTCGTCACGCTCACCACCGATATGAACGACGACGCCTCCTACTGCCTGGTGTTCGACGCCGCGGCGGTCGGAGACGGACCGGTCTGCAAACTGCGTCTGCCCGAACGAATTTCGAGCGGAACCCATTCCACGTGGGCGGCGGGCGCCGAGCTGCGGCGCTGGCGCGCCGCCGACGACCCGGCGCAGGCGATCGGCCTGTGAGCATCGTGAATCCGTTCTCCCCGTAACTCAGTTCGCACAGTCGAGAAGGAAAGGTGGCACATGGCCCAGCCACGCCGAGGCCTGCATCCGAAAGAGCGCGTCGACGACTACGTCCGGCGCGGATGGTGGACGGATCGAACGCTCGACCGGGTGTTCCGCGAGCAGGTGAGCGCGCGCGGTGACGCCACCGCGATCGTCGACCCGGCCAACCGGGCCGACCTCGTCGGATCGCAGCCCCGGCGCCTCACATGGAACGAACTCGAATCCGAGGTCGTCCACCTCGCGGCGCGACTGCTCGATCACGGCATCGGTCGCGGGGATGTCGTCGGAGTGCAACTGCCCAATTCCGTCGAACTGGTCGAGGTGTACCTCGCCGCGTGGTCGATCGGTGCCATCGTGTCGCCGCTGGCGATGCAGTATCGCGAACACGAGATCGTGACGATGTCGAACAAGGGCGGCTTCGCGATCCTGCTGACCGTGGAGAAGTTCGGCGGCCGGCCGACCGCCGCGGAAGTCGTTGCGGCGCGGCACGCGATTCCGTCCCTGCGGTCGGTCCTGACGATCGGTGCAGCCGAGGAGAATTCGGGAACGGCCGATGCGCACATCGTCCCGGGTCCGGCCTCGGACACCGACAGGGGGCGGGTCGAGGCGCTACGTACCGCGGACCCGAACGATCCCAACGACTGCGTCACGATCTGCTGGACGTCCGGCACCGAGGGCGAACCGAAGGGGGTGCAGCGGACCCACTACGACTGGCTCGCCTTCTCGATCGCGACGATCGACGCACCCCGCGTGGTAGTCGACGACGTGCTGCTCAATCCGTTCCCCATGATCAACATGGCGGGCATCAACGGCATGTTGCTGCCGTGGCTCGTCATGGGGGCGACGCTCGTGCAACACCATCCCTTCGACGCGCCCACCTTCTTCCGGCAGATCGCGGTCGAGCGCGTGACCTACACGATCGCGCCACCGGCGCTGATGTGGATGCTCCTGAACAACGAGGACCTGCTCGCGAAGATCGACCTGTCCAGCCTGACCCGGATCGGCTCGGGTTCGGCGCCGCTGCAACCGGCGATGGTGCGAGGGTGGCAGAAACGGTTCGGGCTCAGCGTCATCAACTTCTTCGGCTCCAACGAGGGTGTGTCGCTGCTGTCGAGTCCCGAGGACTTCCCCGACCCCGACATCCGAGCGCAGTTCTTCCCCCGCTACGGAGCCGAAGGCATCCGGTGGTCGTCGAGGATCGCCGAGCGTGTCAGCGTCATGCTTGTCGACCTCGAGACCGGTGAGGAGATCACCGAACCCGGCCGGCCCGGCGAACTTCGCATCGCGGGTCCCGCCGTCTTCCCCGGATACATCGGGGGAGCGGACCTCCCCAGCCCGTTCGACGACGACGGATACCTGAAGACCGGCGACATCTTCGAGATCGCCGGCGACCGGAACCAGTACCTGCGCTACGTCGACCGCAGCAAGGACCTGATCATCCGCGGCGGCATGAACATCGCGCCGGTCGAACTCGAAGGCATCATCGCCGAACACCCGGCGGTGGCGGAGGTCGCCGTCGTCGGTGATCCCGACACCGTGCTCGGCGAGAAGGTGGCCGCGGTCGTCGTGTGCCGCGCCGGTGCTTCGCTGACCCTCGACGAACTGGTGGCGTTCCTGAAGGAACGGAAGATCGCCTCGTTCAAGCTTCCCGAGCGCCTCGAGGTCCGAGAGGTGCTTCCCCGCAACGCCGTCGGAAAGCTCCTCAAGCGTGAACTCCGGCGGACACCCACGCCCGTCGACTGACTCCTGCATCATCCCTCTGTTTTCCCGAAGTGGAGATTCCTTGTCCCAGTTCAGCTCGGACGTCTTCGTCTACGACGCGGTCCGGACACCCAAGGGCCGCGTCCGGCGCGGCGGCGGAACCCTGGCCGACGTGCCCGCATACGAACTTCTCGCGACACTGCTGCGCGCGCTGCAAGCGAGGGGACTCGACGCCGAGCAGGTCGACGACATCGTCATCGGCACCAGCACGGCCGCCGGTGACCAGGGCGGTGACGTCGCCCGCGCCGCGGCCCTGTGGGCGCAGTGGCCCGACACGGTTCCGGGTGGGGTGGTGTCGCGGCTGTGCTGCTCCGGGCTCGACGCGATCGGCACCGCCGCAGCCAAGGTCGCGTCCGGGATGCACGACGTCGTCGTTGCAGGTGGGGTGGAGTCCATGTCGCGGGTGCCGATGTTGACCGACAAACCCGCGTTCGCGTACGAAGGACCGCTGCAGGACGTCACCGGGTACGTGACCATCGGTGTCGCGGCAGACCTCACCGCGGCCGACGCGGGCTTCACCCGCGAGGATCTCGACCGTTATGCCGTGACGTCGCATCGGCGTTCCGCCGCATCGACATCCGCGTCGATCGTCCCGATCACCTCCGGCGACACCGTCGTGCTGGACCGGGACGAAGGAGCGCGCGCCGACGCGAGTCTCGACGGATTTGCTTCTCTCGGAACGCTGTTCGGGGACGACCCGTCATGGGCGCTCGTCGCGCGGCAACTCCCCGATTCGCTCCGGCCCGTCGGGGGCCTGCACACGCTGGGGACCGCGCCGCAACTGGCGGACGGGGCGTCGGCCCTCGTCCTCGGATCCGGGCGCTCCCGATCCGCCGCGGGCTCGGACCCGATCGGGCGGATCGTGGCGGTGACCCAGACGGCGGTGCGCTCGCCGCGGCTGACCGCGGGCGTATCCGCGGCCCGCGCCGCATTGGATCGGGCCGGGATCACGGCCGCGAACCTGGATGTCGTCGAGGCCAACGAATCGTTTGCGGTGTCGCCGCTGCTGGTCGCCCGGGAACTCGGCCTCGACCTTGCGCGCGTCAATCCGAACGGCGGCGCCGTCGCGACGGGACATCCGCTGGGTGCGAGTGGCGGGATGCTTCTCGTCAATGCCCTGGACGAGCTGGTCCGGACCGACGGGGAGTTCGCCCTGCTGGTGATTCCCGGTGGCCTCGGGCTCGGGGCGGCGGTCGTCGTGCAGCGGGTGTGAAGGGACGGGTGTGTGCGGCGGCTCAGCGGGTGAGCCGCAGGAACGCCCCCAGTTCGGTCAGTCCCTCCGGTGTGCTCGGCAGATACCGGGTCAGTGCCGGGGAGTGCACGACAACCGCGTGCCACTTCCCTCGCGAGAGAGCGACATTGAGCCGATTGCGGGACAACAGGAACGACATGCCACGCGGGACGTCCTCGTGTGCGGACGCGGTCATCGACACGAACACGACGGCGGCCTGGCGACCCTGGAACCGGTCGACGGTACCCACGTCGATCCCACTCAGTCCCGCCGCGGCCAGCCGCTCCCGGATCGCGATGACCTGCGCGTTGTACGGCGCGACCACCAGGACGTCGCCCTGGGCGAGCGGGCGCGCGCCCTCGAACGAGTTCGGGTCACGCCACGGTGTGCCCAGGAGCGCGGCGATGCGCCGGGTGATCTCGGCCGCCTCCTCCGCCGATTCGGTCGAGTTGCCGTGATGCTCGACCAGGACACTGCTCACCCCGGGTAGCACTCCGTCCAGCGACCGTGCGGCCGTGACGTTCTCCTGCGAGAGCAGACGACCCTCGTACGACAGATCCGATACCCGCGCGCACAGCGCCGGGTGCATGCGCCACGTGCGGGACAGGAAGTAGCCGCGGTCGGCGGGCAGTGCGCCGTGCCCCTCGGCGAGCCATCCCAGCGCCGAGGTGTCCGCCGGCTCCGGATGGGTGCCCTGACTGACCTGAGGCAGTTGCTGAGGGTCGCCCAGCAGCAACAACTTTCGCGCGGCTCGCGCGACCGCGACCGTGTTCGCGAGGCAGAACTGCCCCGCTTCGTCGATCACGAGCAGATCGAGACCGCCGGGTTCGAAGCAGGACAGGTTCGTGAAATCCCATGCCGTGCCTCCGACGACACAACCGTCGACCGCGTGCTCCAGGAATTGGGCCAGTGCCTTCGCATCGGGGACCGCGGTCCACGCCGGATCGGACTTCCTGGCTTTGGCCTTCACGATGGATGCACCCGGGACGCCGGCGTCGATGATCCCGTCGAGCATGTTCTCGACGACCGAATGCGACTGTGCGACGACCCCGATCCGCCAGCCGTGCCGGAGCGCGAGGCCGGCGACGACCCGTGCCCCGGTGTAGGTCTTGCCGGTGCCGGGTGGGCCCTGCACCGCGATGTACGAGTCGTCGAGGTCGAGCAGTGCGGCGGTGATGGCGGCGGCGTGGTCGCCGTCGGCCGCCGCGGGCAGATCTGCCGTCGACCGGGTGCGCGGCGGAACCCGGCGCAGCACGTCGACCGCCGCCGTGGCCGGCAGTATCGGCAGCGTCTCGCACATCTCGTCGGCGGCCGTCGCGATGGCCGCTTCGACGCTCGTGGTCCGGATCGGCGGGCCGGGGGTGATCGCCATCGGCAGCTGCGTGTACTCGTCGGAATCGGTGGGCAGCGTCTCCTCGACGACGAGCACGTCGTGGAAATGGTCGTCCACGTCGCGGGTGACGACCGTGCCGGTGCTCCACCCGCGGGTGCCGGGGCCGCCGTCGGGCAGTCCGTCCGGCACGGGGGCGTCGTAGAGCAGATACACCGTGGTGCCCGGGCCGACGGTGCTGCCGGTGCCGAATTCGCCGGCGAACCGCAGATTGCGGCGCAGTTTGCGTTGCCGCGGTGTGGCCTTGTGCCAGTCGTCGAGGAGGGTCGCCGACGTCGCGACCAGGGTGTCGCGGGTGTCGGACCATTCGTCGGCAGGATCGCACAGCCGGTCGAAGTGCGCCCACCAGAACGGTTTCCGCTCGCGACGGTGGTATCCGAGCGACGCGGCCATCAACGCCACGGCCTGCTGGTCGTCGCTCCGCTCCGGATGCTGTGTGACGCCGGCGAACTCGCGCAGTGCCGATTCGACGGGATCGGGCGTGGATTCGTCGGTCTCGGCGACCGCGACGGGGTCGGTCGTCGCGACACCGTGCTCGTCCGCCCGCGCGAGCAGCCAGTCCCGCAGCAGCAACGTCGAGACGCAGTCGTCTCTGTTGTACGACGCGATGCCTGCGAGCATTTCCGCGGCCGCCTCGACGTCACCGGCGTCGCGGCGATCGCAGTAGTCGGCGTACGCGACCACCGAAGCCGCCGCGTCGGTGACGTCGCCGTCACGTTTCGTCGTGTACAGCGGTTCGAGCTTCTTGATGCTGTACGACTGCGCACCGATCCGCAGCGATGCCCGCACCACCGGGTACAGGTCGACGAGAACGCCCGCCCGCAGCAGGTCGTCGACGATCTCCTCGCCGACCCCGTGTCGGCCGGCGAGTCGCAGCAGCGCCGACTTCTCGTACGCCGCGTAGTGGTAGACGTGCATGTTCGGGTACTGCCGCCGCCGGTCCGTCAGATAGTCGAGGAACTCGGTGAACACGCGCCGTTCCTCGGCTCGATCGTGAGCCCAGAACGGCCGGAACACCGGTTCCTGCGCGGTCCCTTCGACCACGCCGAACAGGTACTCGAGCCCCCAATCCGGGCTGTCCCCCGTGCACCACAGCGGATCTCCCTCGAAATCGAAGAAGATGTCACCGGCATCCGGTTTCGGCAGTGCGCCGAGGCTGTTCGGGGCGAACACCTCCACATAGGCCGAGCCGGTGCGTTCCTGCTCGAGCTGCGCGAGCGCCTGCGCGCGCAGCGACGCATAGGTGCGCGCGGCGATACCCGGAACCGCATCCTCGCGGGCGGCGAGGCCGTCGACGGTGGTGACCCCGCCGGCGATGAGCCGGGCGCGCTGCGTCGCCCGCATCCCGGCGACCAGCAGCAGGTCCCGATTCGACGACACTTCCGGCTCGCACGCCGCGCAGCGCCCGCACGCGATATGCCCGGTGCCGCCCCAGGCCACGGCCGCACCCGAGCGGTGATGGTCGTCGACGAGCTTCTGCAGGTGGGCGCGGCGCAGCGCGAAGACCGGAACGATGTCCGCGACCGGCTGCGCCGAGTCGGTCCCGTCGCCCAGCAGCAGGTGGGCGTCGGGCGAAACCGGAACACCCGCCGCGGCGAGTGCATCCGCATACGCCGCCAACTGCAGCAGCGCCGGAATCTTCGCGTTCCGAGACAGTTTCGTGTCGTAGACGGCGTAGGTGTCGTTCTCGCGGACCAGGAAGTCGCAGAAGCCGACGAACCGGCCGTCGAAGAACGTGCCCTGATAGACGACGTCCTTCCCCGCGCCGATGGCGGCGAGGGTCGCGGCGGCCGCCGCCGCGTAGCCGGCCGCGGTGTGCGCCGGACGCGGCATGATCGCGACCCCGTCACCGAAGCGCTCCAGGAAATCGTGCAGCGTCCGCTGCTCGTGCGCGTCGCCGAGCGCGGAGGCTCGCTCGAGCATCGGATCGGGGACCGTGTCCGTCGGAGCGCACCGGCCCAGCGCCGCGTCGAGGGCCCGGAGCAAGGAGAATTCGCAGGTCGCGGCATGGGCGAGGTCGCTGGCGCTGTACACCAGCGTGTCGTCGAGCAGGAACATCAGCGGGGTCCGGGGTGCTGCGGTCGCATGGCTCGACTATCCCAGAACCTCCGGGTTCTCGTAGCCTCCCGCGACCCCCGTGCTCGTGCGCGGTTCTGGCAGTGGCCGCTACCGGAACCACGCACGGGGCGCAGGGCGCCGGTGGATGCTCGCCGCGCACCCGCCCTCGACGCCCAGCGCGGTGCGGCCCAGCAGGACCAGGGCCCACGGCCCGATCACCCAGACCGGCCAGGGGTAGACGACCGTGCCGGCCGCGACCGACACGAGGCCCCAGATCGCGAGATTCAGAACGCCGACAGCGAGCCACACCGACCATTCGATGCGCTGATGCAACGGAAGCCCGCGCAGGGGGTCCCGCAGCGGGTGCCGAGGCGGGGCCGGAGGTGCAGGGGCGGGAAGGTCGGCGAGCACCTGCCGTGCCTGGTTCTCGGTGACGGCCCGGTACACCCGGGCGACGCGCGCGTCGAACTCGGTGAGGGTCAGGCGGCCGGTGCCGACGTGGGTACCGAGGATCTCGACGAGCCGTTCGCGGTCGGCGTCGGAGATTCGTAGTTCGGGAGCGGGTGCGTACTCCATGATCCCTCCCCGGATCTTCCATTGTGGAATGTCGCGTACATCAGCATGCGATATGCCACAGTGGAATGTCAACCCTCGGACGTAAGGAACAGCGATGGCAGCCCGACCCCTCAACGCGACCGCGGCGTCGCTGCTCGGATTCCTGCACGAGGGTCCGAAGACCGGATGGGACCTGGTCGCGACCGCACAGGACCGGATCGGCAAGTTCTGGTCCGTCACCACCAGCCAGGTGTACCGGGAACTCGCGGCGATGGAGGCCGCGGGCTTGATCGAGGCGGGAGAGAAGGGCCCGCGCGACCGTAAGCCCTACACCGTCACCGACGACGGCCGCCGCGCCTTCGCGCACTGGATCACCCGCGAACCCGGCCCCGAGAACATCCGCTATCCGCTGCTGCTGACCGTCGCCTTCGGCGGGCACCTGCCGCCCGAGCGACTCGCCGAGATGCTCGCGACCCACCGCGCCGCGCACGAACGGCAGCTTGCCGAGTACGAACACGCTGCCGCGCTCGACGGAGCCGACCCCTACTTCGCGTCCACTCTCGAGTTCGGCCTGATCTACGAACGCGCCGTGCTCGACTGGTTCGACCGCGTCGGGGACCGCCTGACCGGCCCGAATCCGCAAGACGACCCCGCCGGGCCGGGGGGACGCCCACAATGACTCGAAGCCCACAACGACCTCGAGCGCGCATTCGGGAGGCAACGATGGCCGGTGAGGTCGTCGTCGGAATCGGACCCGTCACCCCCGACGAGGTGGTGCGGGTCGCGCGCGGCGACGCATCGGTCCGATTGTCCGGCGAGGCGCTGACCGCGATCGCCGACGGCCGCGCCCTCGTCGACGCACTGGCCCGCGACGACCGGCCGGTGTACGGCATTTCCACCGGCTTCGGTGCACTCGCCACCCGGCACATCCCCACCGAGGACCGGGCCCGGCTCCAGCGCAGCGTCGTGCGCTCCCACGCCGCGGGAACGGGCCCCGAGGTCGAACGGGAGGTCGTGCGGGCGATGATGCTGCTGCGCGTGTCCACCCTGGCCACCGGACGCACCGGCGTCCGCGGCGAAACCGCCGTCGCGTACGCGGCCATGCTGGACGCCGGGATCACCCCGATCGTGCCGGAGCACGGCAGTCTCGGCTGCTCCGGCGACCTCGCGCCGCTCGCGCATGTTGCGCTCGCCCTGATCGGGGAGGGCACTGTTCGCGATCGCGCCGGTACCGCCCTGCCGGCAGTGCAGGCACTCGCCGAGGCGGGCTGCACACCGGTGGTTCTCGCAGAGAAGGAGGGGCTGGCGCTGATCAACGGCACGGACGGAATGCTCGGCATGCTCGTGCTCGCGAGCCGCGACCTCGCAAATCTGCTGCGGCTCGCCGACATCGCCGCGGCCATGAGTGTCGAAGCGCTGCTCGGGACCGGCCGGGTCTTCGCCGCCGATCTGCTCGCGCTGCGCCCGCACCCCGGCCAGGCGACCGCGGCGGCGAACATGACGCGGTTGCTCGCCGGGTCGGGGATCGTCGCCAGCCACCGCACCGACGACTGCCCGATCGTCCAGGACGCGTACTCGCTGCGCTGCGCCCCGCAGGTCGCCGGTGCTGCCCGTGACACCCTCGCGCACGCCGAGCAGGTCGCTGTCCGCGAATTATCCTCGGCCATCGACAATCCCGTTGTCACAGCCGATGGGCGTATCGAATCGAACGGCAACTTCCACGGCGCCCCGCTCGGCTACGTCCTCGACTTCCTCGCGATCGCCGTCGCCGATGTGGCGAGCATCAGCGAACGCCGCACGGACCGGATGCTCGACGTCGCGCGCAACCACGGTCTGCCGCCGTTCCTCGCCGGCGATCCCGGCGTCGACAGCGGCCACATGATCGCGCAATACACGCAGGCCGGCATCGTCGCGGAGCTGAAGAGGCTGGCGGCACCGGCGAGTGTCGACTCGATTCCGTCGTCGGCGATGCAGGAGGACCACGTGTCGATGGGGTGGTCCGCGGCCCGTAAACTGCGCCGCGCACTGGACGGACTTACCCGCGTGCTGGCGATCGAAATGCTCACCGCTGCACGGGCTCTGGATCTTCGATCCCCGCTCGTCCCGGCGGCGGGAACCGCCGCGGTCCGCGATGCGTTGCGCCGTCGCGTACCCGGTCCCGGTGCCGACCGGCATCTCGCGCCGGAGATCGACGAGGCGGTCGCCATGGCCGCGTCGGGTGAACTCGTCGCCGCGGCCGAGGCGGTCGTCGGCCCCTTGCCGTGACCCTCACCGCAGGGGATCGAAGTGGCGCAGAAGCGGATCCGGAGTTCCGGTCGCCACCGCCTGCGCGAGCATCCGTCCGGTCAGCGGACCGAGCGCCACCCCCCACATGCCGTGCCCGCCCGCGACGAACACCCGCGCCGACCGGGTGGCGCCGACCAGCGGAAGCCCGTCCGCGGTGCACGGGCGAGACCCCACCCACTCCTCTTCCCGTGCGGACCAATCGATCCCGCCGAGCAGCGGACGGGTGGCCTCGACGATGGCCTGCACCCGCCGCGGATCGAACGGCGCGTCGGGGCTGCGGAACTCCATCATCCCGGCGATCCGCAACCGGTCGTGCAGTGGTGTGCACGCGACCCGCTGGGTCGGAAAGTAGATGGGGTTCTTGGGCAGTTCCGCGGGGCGGACGCTGAAGCTGTAGCCGCGACCGGCCTGCACGATCGTCCGCACCCCGAACGGCCCCGCCAGGTCGCCGAGTCGCGCGCCGGTCGCGAGGACCACCGTGTCCGCGGAGCGAGCATCGCCGCCCGCAGCGACAACCTCCGCGACATCCGCGCGCGGACGCACCGACTCGGCGTCGAACCCGGCGACGATCTCACCGCCGCGCTCGCGCACGGAGTCTGCCAGCGCCGCCAGAAACCGTGGGGGATCGATGAACCGCTGCCCGCGAATCCGGACCCCGGCCCGGACCGCGTCGCCGAGTAACGGCTCGAGCGACCGGACGGTGTCGCGGTCGAGGAGTTCGCACTCGACCTCGCCGCCGGCGGCCCGCACCTGCTCGAATTCGTCGAGCAGACCCTGCCGATCCTGCTCGGAGAGGAACGCGGTCAGGAACGGATCGGCGGTGCGGGTCTGCTCGGCGAGCCCGCCGCGGATCAGGTCGTCGTACGCGTCCAGCGCCACCCGGTTCGCCCGCACGAACACCGCCAGCGCGGCGCGCCAGCGACCGGGTGTGCAGTTGCGGGCGAAACCGGCGAGGAATCGCAGCAACCGCAGGTCGGTGGTGGGCGGCACGTACACCGGCGACGACGGCGTCAGCGCGGACCGCAGTCCGTAGCGCAGCACCGACGGCTCGGGCAGCGGCAGCGTCAACGCCGGGGCCAGCCACCCCGCGTTGCCCCACGAGGCGTCCGCGGCGACACCCGTGCGGTCCAGCACCGTGACGTCGACCCCGTGTTCCTGCAGGAACCAGGCGGTGGACAGGCCGACGACACCGGCACCGACGACGATCACCCGACGAACGGTCATGACGCACTCCCGTAGCCGAAAGGCCCATCCGGTTCCATCATGCCCGCGTGCGCCGGACCGGGACGGCGAACGAGCCTGGATGCACCGGCCCGGTCCGGCGTGACGGGCGAGTCGGGCTACGGCTCGGGGACGGTGCGCAATTCTCGGCGCAGTAGTTTTCCGGTGGCTGTCTTCGGGATCTCGGCGATGATCTCGACTTCCCGAGGGCACTTGTAGGTGGCGAGTCGTTCCTTGGTGAACGCGATGAGCTCTTCGGGTGTTGCCGATGATCCGGGTCGGAGGCTGACGAAGGCCTTGACCGTTTCTCCCCGATACGAGTCGGGGACTCCGACCACGGCGGCTTCACGGACGGCGTCGTGTTCGTAGAGGACGTCCTCGACCTCACGCGGCCACACCTTGTAGCCGCTCGCGTTGATCTGATCCTTCTTGCGATCGATGATGTAGAACCAGCCGTCGGCGTCCATGTATCCGACGTCGCCGGTGTGCAGGACCCCGTTCGGGATCGACTTCGCCGTGGCCTCGGGCTTGTTCCAGTATCCGGCCACGACTTGCGGGCCGGCGGTCACCAGCTCACCGATCTCGCCCGGCGGCAGGTCGTTTCCGTTGTCGTCGACGATGCGTACCACCGTGTCGTAGACCGGCACCCCGACCGAGGTGGCGCCGGTGAGTTCGTCGACCGGGGCCCTCGTCCCGAACGGTACGCAGTGCGAGGGGGATGTCGTCTCGGTCAGACCGTAGATGTTGTGGATGTAGTGCCCGAATTTCTCCTCGAACGCGGCCAGGGTGCTGGGCGGAATCGGTGCCCCACCCGAGCAGATCTTGGTCAGGCTCTGCAAGGCCTCACGGCTGGAATTCTCCGAGTTCATCAGCGCGATGAACACGGTGATCGAGCCGACGGTGAAGGTGACGCGCTGCTGCTGGATGGTCTCGATGGTTGCTTCCGGGTCCATGCGGTACATCAGCACCAGCGGGGCACCTGTCAGCAGGGACAGAGCGATGTGCCCGACGAGGCCGGTGATGTGGAACAGCGGGGCGACACCGAGAATCACGTCGTCGGCGTCGATTCCGATCCAGTCGCGATAGGTCTGCGCGTTGAACGCCACGTTGCGATGCGTGGTCATTGCGCCCTTCGGGGGCCCGGTGGTTCCGGATGTGTAGGTCAGGAACGCCACCGTGTCGGGGCCGACGTCGACCGCGGGTACGGGCGTTCCACGGAAGCGCTCGAGCATCGTCACCAGGTCGATCGTGCCCGGGCAGTCGACGCGCTCCGCGCCTGCGAGCGTCCCGCTGTTCGCGCTCTGGAAGTCGAGTTCCGAAGTGGTGATCACCGTCCGCACGCCGGTCGACCCGACGACGTTCTCGGCGACGTCCTTGTACAGCGATTGCAGTGCCACCAGCACCGTGGCGCCGGAATCGCGGAGGATTTCCTCGAGTTCGCGTGCACGGTACATCGGGTTGGCGGACACCGCGGTTCCGCCGGCCTTCCAGGTGCCGAGCTGAGCGATGACGAATTGCGGAATGTTCTGCGCGTAGATCACCACCCGTTCGCCGGGCCGGAATCCCGCATCGGTGATGCCGGCGGCGAATGCATCGCTCAACTCGTCGAGCTCACGGGCGGTGATCCGGCCGTCGAAGTACCGGATGATGTCGCCGTCGGGGTTGCGCTCGACCGTAGCGTCGAACATCGCCAGGGCGTTGTCGTACTCGATGGTGCGCGGCTGACGCTGAGCCGGACTGTACTGCGCCAGCCACACCTTCTCGTCGTAGATGCTCATGACTCGTCTTTCAGCGGATGACGACGGGATTGACGGGGGCGCCGGTGCCGTTGACGATCTTCAGAGGCGCAGCGACGTAGAGGAAGCTCCATCGGCCGTCGGCGGCACACGCCTCGGCGAGATCGTCGAGCCAGGCGATCTCGGTGAGTGTGACGCCGAGATTGCGCATCAGGGCGCAGTGCAGCGGAAGTGCGACGCCACTTTCGGGTTCGTAGGTCACCTCGTTCGCGATCGTGTCGGTGACCAGGTTGGGAATCTCCTTGTCCTGGAACCACTCCACGAGATCGCGGGAATAGGTCAGACCCGGCTCGCAGAAGCCGTCGTAGAACTGCTCGGGATTGTTCAGTTCGTACCAGTAGGTGAGCCATCCGGTGCGGATGAGCAGGATGTCGTGCGGTTCGATGGTCACGCCCTGCGCGGCCGCGGCTTCCTCGAGGTCGCGGTGGTCGAACGTTTCGCCCTTGTCGAGACTGCGCTTGCCGCGGTGGCGGGCCATGTCGATCAGCACGCCGCGCCCGACGACACCCTTTTCGGCGATGGGGAGCACGGAGGCCTTGTCCATGCCTCCGACGGTGCTGCGGGCGTCGTATCCGTTCCAGAGCTTTCCGTCGTACCAGACGTGGCCGAGCGCGTCGTACTGGGTGGATCCCTGAAGGAAGACCAGAGCAGTGTCGTCGGCGTAGTGCAGACCGCCGGGGAACGCGGGCGCTCCGTCACCGTCCCACGTGCTCTCGTCGAGAACATTCTGCCGCTTGATGCCCTCGCGGCCGGGCCACAGCGGGTCGCCCGGGCTTTCGGTGCGGCCCATGTGGATCTGCAACGTGAAGGTCTCGCCGGACTTGATGTGCTGGACCCCGCGCAACACTTCCCGTGCGTCGAGATAGTTCAGGGCGCCCAACTCGTCGTCCGCTCCCCATTTGCCCCAATTGCTCGGAGTGTCCTGCCCGAGCAGTTCGCGCATCGAGGGGGCTGCGATGTCCGTCATCTCTTCTCCTCCGTCGGGGATGAACACCAGAGCGATCACCCGCTCGGTGTGCGATCATGATGCACGTCACATTCGCGGGATGTCAACAGCACGCACCGGTCAAATGATCTGGCCATCAACGGATAATTCTCTCCGCGTCGGAGGATCCATCAGGCATGATGGGAAAGACGTTTAGAATTTGTAAACATGGGGGTGGGGAATGGGCTCGTCCGAAGTCGGTGCACGGGAATCGACCGGGGCCAGGGTGCGTAGTGCACGAATGGCCCGTGAAATGAGTCTGCGGGCACTTGCGCGCCGCATCGACGTCAGCCCCGCAACGCTGAGCCAGATCGAGAACGGCAGGACGAACCTGACCGTCGATCGGCTGAACCGCATCGCCGACGCCCTGGGAACGACACCGGCCGACATACTCGAGGTCAGGCCCCCGTCGCGCCCGGGGCCGTTCGGAGAAGCCGGAACCTCCGCCGGGATTCCGGCTGGATCCGCCACGGATCACGAGGGGCCTCTCCAGTGGCGCAGATACGAACCGCTCGTCCTGACGCCCGTGGTGCAGGCGGCGCTGAACGAGATGTCGGCGGTGGGATACCACGGCACGAGCATGCGCGACATCTCCAAGCGATGCGGTCTCTCGGTGCCCGGAATCTACAACTACTTCAAGAGCAAACAGGACATCCTGATGACGATCTATCAGGTGACGATGGACGACCTGGCCCGGAGAACCGAAGCAGCCCTCGCGGAGGGAGTCGGACAGGAACCCGTCGCCGTCTTCAGTCTGCTCGTCGAGAACCTCGCTCTGTACCACACCCACCGTCGCGAACTGGGCTTCATCGGAACCAGTGAGATGCGCGCTCTGACACCGGAGAACCGGCGAATCATCGCCGCGAAGCGGAACTGGCAACAGGCTGTGGTGGACGAACAGGTCCTGGCCGCGGTGCACGCCGGGGCCTTTCACGTCCGGAACCCCGAGGACGCCTCCCGTGCGGTGGTCTCGATGTGCACTGCGCTCCCGACCTGGTGGAGCGAGGGAGGACGTATGAGCGCTGAGGAAGTGGCACAACTGTACGTGGGATACGCTCTGGATCTCATGAAATACGAAGGCGCGGAAGTGGTCCGGAGGCCATGACAGGATTCACCGCCTCCCCGCTGCCGAGGAGCCTGTGCCCGTGCCGGCTCTACGGAGCGCCGATCGATCGACCGGTGTGCCGGCCGGTGACGAGTCGGTGAACGAGCCGGGCTGCGGTGCGCGCGGTGCGATCGTCGATGTCGAATGCCGGGTTGAGCTCGGCGATCTCGGCGACGGCGAGCCGGCCGCTGCGCGCCACCAGGTCGCACACGTGCTGGACCACCTCGAGCGGAACACCGTACGCGGCGGGCGCGCTGACCCCCGGCGCGATCGCGGCCGGCAGGACGTCCAGGTCGACGGTCAGGTGGACCAGGTCCACCGTGGCGAGGAACTCGCCGACGAACGTCTCGACGTCCGGCAGGTGCGCGATGCGGCACTCGTCGTCGAGCAGGTAACGCACCCCGAGTTCCGTGGCGGTCGTGAACAGCGCGGTCGTGTTGCTCGGCTGAGCGATCCCCACCACCGCGTATCGCAGCGCCCGGCCGTGTGCCCGTTCCTGCCGCGCCATCTGCAGGAACGGGGTGCCCGAACTCGGTGTCGTATCGGCTCGAAGGTCGAAGTGCGCGTCGAGGTTCAGCACGCCGCAGCGTGCACCCGCGCGCACTGCCGCGCTCGCGGCGACCCCCAGATAGGTGCCGAACGCGACCTCGTGCCCGCCGCCGAGGACCGCGACGGGATGCCCGCGGTCGAGCATCCCGGTGATCGCCACGCCGAGACGGTGCTGCGCCGCCTCGAGATCGCTGCCGGAGACGACGACATCGCCCGCGTCGTACACCCTCGACGGCCCGGACGGCGGGAGCGCCAGGGACGCGAGCGCCGCGCGCACGGCGACCGGCCCGAGGGCGGCGCCGGGCCGCCCTCGGTTGCGTCGTACCCCTTCGTCGCTGCGGAACCCGATCAGGGCCGGTGTCCCGGCCGCCGGGTCGTCGGGCCAGGACGTGACCGCGCCGTGCCAGCGCAGGTGCTCCTCGCCGGGCCCGTCGTCGCGGCCGGTCCACGGTTGTGCCGGCACATCTGTCCGCAGGATCATTGCCGCAGTCCGTCCTTCCATACGTGCGACACCAGGTGCACGCCGGGCCGGTAGGCGAGATGCGCGTGCGACGGCGCGTCCAGCGCGATCACATCCGCCCGGGCGCCCGGGCGCAGGATTCCGATATCGGTGCGGCGCAGTGCCTGTGCTCCTCCTGCGGTCGCGGACCACACCGCCTCGTCCGGGGTCATGCGCATCTCCCGCACCGCCAGTGCGATGCACAGGGGCATGCTCGTCGTGTAGGAGGTGCCGGGGTTGCAGTCGGTCGCCACCGCCACCGTGACACCGGCGTCGATCAATCGTCGGGCATCGGGATACGGGGTGCGCGTGGAGAATTCGGCCCCCGGTAGCAGTGTTGCGACCGTGGTGCCGTGGGCCAGCGCCGCGATGTCGTCGGTGTCGGTGTGCGTGACGTGATCGACCGATGCAGCGCCCATCTCGACGGCGAGTTGCACGCCGGCGCCCGGGCCGAGCTGATTGCCGTGCACCCGCGGAATCAGGCCCGCCGCGACGCCCGTCGTGAGCACCGTGCGGCACTGCTCGGTGTCGAATGCGCCCCGTTCGCAGAACACGTCGATCCATTTCGCGTGCGGTGCGCACACCGGAATCATCCGGTCGATCACCATGCGCACGTAGTCGTCCGTGCGGCCGTCGAATTCGGGCGGGGTGACATGCGCCGCGAGCAGGGTCGTCTCCGGTGTGTGCGCCGCGGCCACACGCAGGCTGCGCAGTTCGTCGGCGACGGTCTGACCGTATCCGGATTTGCATTCGATCGTCGTCGTCCCCGATCGCCGCGCTTCGGTCAGCAGGCGTGACACCGTTGCATCGAGCTGAGCGTCGGTCGCCGCACGGGTCGCGGCGATCGTCGAACGGATGCCACCCGCGGTGTACGGCTGTCCGGCCATCCGGGCTGCGAACTCGTCGGCGCGGTCGCCGGCGAAGACCGGATGTGTGTGGCTGTCGACGAATCCCGGAAGCACCGCGCGACCGTCGAGATCGATGCGAACAACCTTGTCGCCGTACGGTTCCCGGCCGCGGTGTCCCACCCACTGCACGACACCGTCCCCGAACAGGAGAGCTGCGTCGCGCACCGGCCCCAGCGGCCCCGCACCGATACCGGGATCGTTGGTGACGAGGGCGCCGATGCCGTCGAGCAGCGTCCACGGACCCGCGTCCACGACTCACCGCTCCTGCATGGGGATGCGCAGGCCGTGGCTGACGGCGACGTCACCGGCCTTGTCGTAGCCGGCGTCCACGTGCCGCAGCACCCCGGTCGCGGGATCGTTGGTGAGTACCCGCTCGAGCTTGCGGGCGGCGAGCTCGGTGCCGTCGGCGACACACACCTGACCGGCATGGATGGACCGGCCCATCCCGACGCCGCCACCGTGATGGATCGAAACCCAGGTCGCACCCGACGCGGTGTTCACCAGCGCGTTGAGCAGCGGCCAGTCGGCGATCGCGTCGGACCCGTCCGCCATCGCCTCCGTCTCCCGGTACGGCGACGCCACCGACCCCGCGTCCAGGTGGTCGCGGCCGATGACGATCGGGGCGGACACCTCGCCGGAGGCGACCATCTCGTTGAACCGCAGGCCGGCCCGGTGCCGCTCGCCGTACCCGAGCCAGCAGATCCGGGCGGGCAGGCCCTCGAACCGCACCCGCTCGCCGGCGAGTCGCAGCCAGCGCGTCAGATGCGTGTTGTCCGGGAACAATTCGGCGATCGCCCGGTCGGTCGCGGCGATGTCGGCGGGGTCGCCGGACAACGCCACCCACCGGAACGGGCCGCGCCCCTCCTCGAACAGCGGCCGGATGTAGGCGGGGACGAAGCCGGGGAAGTCGAACGCACGGGCGTATCCACCTTTGCGGGCCTCGTCGCGGATGGAATTGCCGTAGTCGAACACCTCTGCGCCGCGGTCGAGGAATCCGACCATCGCCTCGACGTGTCGTGCCATCGACGCGCGGGCCTGCTCGGTGAACCAGGCAGGGTCCTTCTCGCTCAGCCGGTGCCAGTCCCCGAGTGCGACGCCGAGCGGCAGATAGGACAGTGGGTCGTGTGCGGACGTCTGGTCGGTGACGATGTCGATCGGAGCGCCACGCTCGAGAAGTCGCGGGAACGCGTCCGCGGCATTGGCGACCACCCCGACCGACAGCGGCGTGCGGGCCGCACGGGCGGCGACCGCCAGTTCGAGCGCGGCGTCGAGACTGTCGGCGCGCACGTCGAGATAGCCGTGGTCGAGGCGTCGTTCGATGCGCGCGGGATCGACCTCGACGCAGAGCGCGACGCCGTCGTGCATCGTCACCGCCAGCGGTTGCGCGCCACCCATTCCGCCGAGTCCCGCGGTGAGGGTGAGCGTGCCCGCGAGTGTGCCGCCGCTGTCCGGGAAGCGGCCCGACGCGGCGAGTTTCCGGGCGACCGCCCCGAACGTCTCGTAGGTGCCCTGGAGGATCCCCTGCGAGCCGATGTAGATCCAGGAACCGGCCGTCATCTGCCCGTACATGGTGAGACCGAGTGCTTCGAGGCGGCGGAACTCCTCCCAGTTCGCCCAGTCGCCGACGAGGTTCGAGTTCGCGATCAGCACCCGCGGCGCCCACGCGTGGGTGCGCAGGACCCCGACGGGCTTGCCGGACTGGACGAGCAGCGTCTCGTCGTCGGTGAGGGTCGTGAGTGCGGCGACGATCGCGTCGAACGCCGGCCAGCTGCGGGCGGCGCGTCCGGTGCCGCCGTAGACCACGAGTTCGTCGGGGCGCTCGGCGACCTCGGGGTCCAGGTTGTTCATCAGCATGCGCAGCGCCGCCTCCTGCTGCCAGCTGCGACAGTGCAGGTCGCGGCCGCGGGGGGCGCGGACGGGCCGGGCGCCGGACGGGTCGGTCATGATCACCTCGCGGTGTGCGGGCCTGTACCGATTACACCCCGCAGGTGCCACGGTGCGGTGGCGAAGCACGGATTCGGCTCCCCGGGGGTCGTGCGCGCGATGAGTTCGGCCCGGCCCGCCGGTCGGAACTGGGAGGACCGCCACCGGAGGAGGCTCGCCGTGCGCACACTCGCCATCACCCAGAACATCACCGTCGACGGATCGATCGAGATACTCGGCGATTGGTTCGACCCGCAGGGGCAGGGCGGGGCGGACAATTCGGATCTGCTCGACGAGCTGCACCGTCAGGACGAAGGCGCGGACGGCTTCCTCGTGGGTCGGCGCACGTTCGAGGATCTGCGCGGCTACTGGCCGCAGCTGGCGGACGATCCGACCGGCGTCGCCGACTACCTGGACCGGGTTCAGAAGTACGTCGTGTCCGCGACCGTGACGGACCCGCAGTGGCAGAACACCACGATCATCGCCTCCGATCCGATCGGGCGGATCCGGGCGCTGAAGGAGCAGCCCGGCCGCGACATCGTCACCACCGGCAGTATCACGCTCTGTCACGCGCTGATCGAGGCGGGTCTCGTCGACGAGTACCGGCTGTTCGTCTACCCGGTCGTGCAGGGTCGCGGGCGCCGGTTGTTTCCCGACGGGTTCGAGGTGCCTCGGTTGACGCTGCTCGACGCGAAGGCGTTCCGCAACGGCATCACCTACTCGCGGTACGCGGTGCAGGGCCGGTCTCCCGACGATGCTTGACCGTCGACAAGAATGATGTTCTGATTTTCGGCAACAACATTCTTTCCGAACTTGCGTAGGAGGAGGTGGATGCGAGTGGACCTCGGTTCCGCGCGCCACGCATTCGTCACAGGCGGGGCCAGCGGCATCGGCCGGGGGATCGTCGAAGCGCTCGCAGACGCAGGCGTACACGTCACCATCGCCGACATCGACCGTTCGGGAGCCGAGACGGTCGCGGCGACCCGGCCGGGGGAGTTGGCCGCACTCGAACTCGACGTGCGCGACCGCGCGGGGTGGCGCGCGGCGAAGGCGCAGGCGGAGAAGCGCTTCGGGCCCGTCGACATCCTCGTCAACAACGCCGGCATCGGATTCAACGGCCGTGACATCGCGGACCTCGACCCGGAGGTATTCGACCGGATCATCGACATCGACCTGACCGGAGTGTTCAACGGAATCTCGACGTTCGCGGCCGACCTGCGCGTTCGCGGCCGGGGCCACATCGTCAACACCGCATCGGTCATGGCGTTGACCGCGGGGGCACCCGGTCGCGGCGCCTACAGCGCCGCCAAGAGCGCGGTGGTGGCGATGTCCGAGGCCCTGCGACAGGAGATGGCGCCGCACGGGGTGGGTGTGTCGGTGCTGTGTCCCGGACTGGTCCGGTCGAACCTGGACAGCACCACCGCCCGGCTGGGCGGTCAGGTCGAGGAGGTGGTGCACATCAAGGGCGACGGGAGCCTCGGCATGGATCCGGCGGAGGCCGGTGCCCGCGTGCTCGACGGCATCACCCGCGACCTGCCGTACATCCTCACGCACCCGCACTATCTGTCGCACGTCGACGCACGGATGGACGCCCTGCGCCGGAGTTTCACGGAGGCAGAGGCTGCCGGTGCGCCTCGGTGACCCGTCCGAGGGACACCGAGGCACACACCGGCAGCGGAGCTGCCCGCCGCCAGTAGGATCGACGGTCGACCGTTCTGCTTCGAAGGGGACCGAAAATGAGCACACATGTCGAACAGCGTGAGTTCCAGGCGGAGGCCCGGCAACTGCTGGACCTGATGATCCATTCGATCTACTCGAACAAGGACACGTTCCTGCGTGAACTCGTCTCCAACGCGTCCGACGCGCTGGACAAGCTGCGGCTGGAGGCGTTCCAGGACAAGGACCTGCAGGTCGACACGTCCGATCTGCACATCGACCTCGAGGTCGACAAGGACAAGCGGACCCTCACCGTCCGGGACAACGGCATCGGCATGTCCCGCCACGAGGTGATCGACCTGATCGGCACGCTCGCCAAGTCCGGCACCGGCGAACTGCGCCGCAAACTGAAGGAAGCCAAGGATGCCGCCGCATCGGAGGAACTGATCGGCCAGTTCGGCATCGGCTTCTACTCGGCGTTCATGGTCGCCGACAACGTCACCCTCGTCACCCGCCGGGCGGGGGAGGAGACCGGCACACGCTGGGAGTCCGGCGGCGAGTCGACGTACACCATCGCGGCCGTCGAGGACGTGCCGCAGGGCACCGCTGTCACCCTGCATCTCAAGCCGGAGGACGCCGACGACCATCTCTTCGACTACACCTCGGCGCACAAGCTGCGCGAGATCGTCAAGAAGTACTCCGACTTCATCGCCTGGCCGATCCGCATGGAGATCGAACGCACCAAGACCACCCCCGGTGCGGACGGCGGCGAACCGGTCGTCGAGACGGTCGTCGAAACCGAAACCCTCAACTCCGGCAAGGCGCTGTGGGCTCGTTCGAGGGACGAGGTGTCCGAGGACGAATACAACGAGTTCTACAAGCACGTCTCTCACGCCTGGGACGAGCCGCTCGAGATCATCCCGATGAAGGCCGAGGGCACCTTCGAATACCAGGCGTTGCTATTCATCCCGTCGCAGGCCCCGTTCGACCTGTTCATGCGCGAACGCAAGTCCGGTGTCCAGCTGTACGTCAAGCGGGTATTCATCATGGACGACTGCGAAGAGCTGATGCCGGAGTATCTGCGCTTCGTCAAGGGTGTCGTCGACGCTCAGGACCTCTCGCTCAACGTCTCGCGTGAGATCCTGCAGCAGGACCGCCAGATCAGGGCGATCCGGCGTCGACTCACCAAGAAGGTGCTCTCCACGCTCAAGGAGCTGCTCACCAACGACCGCGACAAGTACCGCACGTTCTGGGCGGAGTTCGGCCGCGTCGTCAAGGAAGGCCTCATCTCGGACGCCGACAACCGCGACACCCTGCTGGCCCTGTCGTCGTTCGACTCCACCGCCGACGAGGACACGCAGACCACACTCGCCGAGTACGTCGAGCGGATGAAGGACGGTCAGGAGGACATCTTCTATCTGACCGGCGAGTCGCGGCAGCAGCTCGAGAACTCCCCGCACATGGAGGCGTTCCGGGCCAAGGGCATCGAGGTGCTGCTGCTGACCGACCCGGTCGACGAGATGTGGGCGTCGTCGGTGCCGGAGTTCGACGGCAAGGCGCTGCGCTCTATCGCCAAGGGCGAGGTAGATCTCGACAGCGAGGACGAGAAGAAGGCCGCCGAGACCGCCCGCGAGGAGAAGGAGAAGGACTTCGCGGGTCTCCTCGATTGGCTGAAGGACGCGCTCGACGAGCACATCAAGGAGGTGCGCCTGTCGTCACGGCTGACGACGTCCCCGGCGTGCATCGTCGGCGACACGTTCAGCATGTCGCCCGCCCTCGAGCGCATGTACCGGGCATCGGGTCAGGCGCTGCCTCCGATGAAGCGCATCCTCGAACTGAACCCCGACCATCCGCTGGTGACCGGTCTGCGTACCGCGCATGCGCAGCGCAGCGACGATCCGGCGCTCGCGGAGACCGCGGAACTGCTGTACGGGACGGCGGTCCTCGCCGAGGGCGGCGAACTCGACGATCCGGCTCGCTTCGCGCGGCTGCTCGCCGACAAGCTCGCCCGCAGTCTGTAGCCGGTGGCGGCCCGATAAGCTCGGCGTCATGAGTGGCGTGGACGGGGTCCTGTTCGACATCGAAGGCGTGATCGTCCTGTCGTGGGACCCCGTCCCGGGAGCCGCGGATGTCCTCGCGGAGCTGCGTGACCGCGGTCTGGCGCGCGCGTTCCTCACCAACACGACGTCGCGCACCCGCGCGGAGATCGCGAACCGCCTCACCGAGCTGGGTATGCCCGTCGACGAGACGGAAATCGTCACCGCCGCGTCGCTCACCGCCGAATACCTGCGACAGACCTATCCCGGTCGCCGGTGCTGGGTGCTCAACCACGGTCACGTCGACGCGGATCTCGCCGGCATCACGCGCAACGACGACGATCCGGAGGTCGTCGTCCTCGGCGGCGCCGGCCCCGAGTTCACGCACCGGGCGCTGAGTCGGGTCGCGGAACTGATGCTCGACGGTGTGCCCGTCGTGGCGATGCACCGCGGTGGCTCGTGGCAGGCATCGGACGGTCTGCGCCTCGACACCGGGACCTACCTGGCGGGTCTCGAGGAGCTGTCCGGTCGCAGCGTCGTCGCCGTCGGGAAGCCGTCCATGCAGGGTTTCCTCGAGGCCGCCGAGCTGATGGGCACCGAAGCGGACCGGGTGGTCGTGGTCGGCGACGACCTGGGGGCCGAGGTGATCCCCGGTCAGCGGCTGGGGATGACCGGTGTGCTCGTCCGTACCGGCAAGTTCCGTCAATCGGTTCTCGATCTGGCCGTCGAGCGGCCCGATCACGTCGTCGATTCGATCGCCGATCTCCCTGCCCTTCTCGACCGGCTGTAGCCGCCGCCCGCTCTCGGCAGCTGTGACCCGGCCCACTCGGCGCGGGCGGAAGGCGACGGGATACGCTCGCGCCCGGGGGCTCTCTCCACCGGTCGTATCCGACCGATCCCGAATCTGTTCTCGAGGAGCTGCATTGTTCATTCGTTCCTTCCGCTCCGTTCGTCCCGGCCGTCGTCGCATGGCACGTGCCGGTGTGGTCGCCGCCCTGGGCGTTGCGGCGACGTCCCTGCTCGGAGTGGGTACCGCGGCGGCCGCGCCGGTGACATGTGTGTCGCCGCCGTCGGAGAATCAGATCCTCGTGGCAGACACCGCGAGCTGTGGCGCCAAGGCCGAGGCCGGCGGCACTGCCCGCGCGGCGGCGTCGGAGAGCGGCACCGCGGTGTCGGTCGCCGGCGCGGCCGGGGCAGCCGAGTCGGAGGCGACCGGATTCGGCACCGCGCTGAGTGCCGCGCGGGACGGCGGGCGTTCGTTCGCCTACGCGCTCGGTGGCGGTCTGAGTCATTCGTCGGCGCAGGGTCCGTCCGTGATCACCCTTTCGCTCGCGGGCTGGGGATCGGGTGCGACCGCCGACGAAACCGGGGTCACGTGCGTCGGGGCGCAGTCGTTCGCGGTGAACACCGGGTCGGGTCAGTGGTGCGCGGTCGGTGTGGGGTCCACCCGTCGCTGATCGGTACGGCACCGACGGGTGTGGCGAGCCTTGCACTCGCCACACCCGAGTGCTAAAAATGCAGTTGGCACTCACGATGAGTGAGTGCCAGGTCGGGACGGTGAGGCCGGGAATATCGACACCCCTGGTCGTCCGTCGCGGGCACTGATTCCGACCGAGGCAACACGGGGCGTCCCGACGAGCGGTCGTCCTGTGAGCGGACCGACCCGACGCGGGTCGAGCCGTGAATGGGCCGACCCGACGAGCGGTCGTCCTAGGTGTCACCCCGATATCCGGAGGATCACTTCGCAATGGCCAAGATCATCGCGTTCGACGAAGAGGCCCGTCGCGGTCTCGAGCGGGGCCTGAACAGCCTCGCCGACGCTGTCAAGGTGACGTTGGGCCCCAAGGGTCGCAACGTCGTGCTCGAGAAGAAGTGGGGCGCCCCCACGATCACCAACGATGGTGTGTCCATCGCCAAGGAGATCGAGCTCGAGGATCCGTACGAGAAGATCGGCGCCGAGCTGGTCAAGGAAGTTGCCAAGAAGACCGACGACGTCGCGGGTGACGGCACCACCACCGCCACCGTCCTCGCTCAGGCGCTCGTTCGTGAAGGTCTGCGCAACGTCGCTGCCGGCGCCAACCCGCTGGGTCTGAAGCGCGGCATCGAGAAGGCCGTCGAGGCCGTCACCGCCAAGCTGCTCGACACCGCCAAGGAGGTCGAGACCAAGGAGCAGATCGCTGCTACCGCCGGTATCTCGGCCGGTGACCCCGCGATCGGTGAGCTCATCGCCGAGGCCATCGACAAGGTGGGCAAGGAAGGCGTCATCACCGTCGAGGAGTCCAACACCTTCGGCCTTCAGCTCGAGCTGACCGAGGGCATGCGCTTCGACAAGGGCTACATCTCCCTCTACTTCGCCACCGACGCCGAGCGTCAGGAAGCCGTCCTCGAGGACGCCTACATCCTGCTCGTCAGCTCCAAGATCTCGACGGTCAAGGACCTGCTGCCGCTGCTCGAGAAGGTCATCCAGTCCGGCAAGCCGCTGGTCATCATCGCCGAGGACGTCGAGGGTGAGGCGCTGTCCACCCTGGTTCTGAACAAGATCCGCGGCACCTTCAAGTCCGTCGCCGTCAAGGCTCCGGGCTTCGGTGACCGCCGCAAGGCCCAGCTCGCCGACATCGCCATCCTCACCGGTGGCGAGGTCGTCAGCGAAGAGGTCGGCCTGTCCCTCGAGACCGCCGGTCTCGAGCTGCTCGGCCAGGCCCGCAAGGTCGTCGTCACCAAGGACGAGACCACCATCGTCGAGGGTGCGGGCGATCCCGACGCCATCGCCGGTCGCGTCAACCAGATCCGCGCCGAGATCGAGGCGTCGGATTCGGACTACGACCGCGAGAAGCTGCAGGAGCGTCTGGCCAAGCTGGCCGGCGGTGTCGCGGTCATCAAGGCCGGCGCAGCCACCGAGGTGGAGCTCAAGGAGCGCAAGCACCGCATCGAGGATGCCGTCCGCAACGCGAAGGCCGCCGTCGAGGAGGGCATCGTCGCCGGTGGTGGCGTGGCGCTGCTGCAGTCCGCTCCGGTCCTCGACGAGCTCAAGCTCGAGGGTGACGAGGCCACGGGTGCCAACATCGTCAAGGTTGCCCTCGAGGCTCCGCTGAAGCAGATCGCGTTCAACGCCGGCCTCGAGCCCGGCGTCGTCGCGGAGAAGGTTCGCAACCTGCCCGCCGGCAGCGGCCTCAACGCCGCCACCGGTGAGTACGAGGACCTCCTCGCTGCCGGCATCAACGACCCGGTCAAGGTCACCCGCTCGGCGCTGCAGAACGCGGCGTCCATCGCGGCCCTGTTCCTGACCACCGAGGCCGTCGTCGCCGACAAGCCGGAGAAGGCCGCGCCCGTCGCGGACCCGACCGGCGGCATGGGCGGCATGGACTTCTGAGTCCCGCCCGTCAGCTCGCGTGAGGCCCGATCCCACATCGTGTGGGGTCGGGCCTCGCCCGTTTCTGCGAAACACCGGGACCGTCCGAAACGCGTGCACAGTTCCGTTCGAACCATTTCGCTTGTGCATTCCCCACAATTTGCATATCGCTGTCTGCGGTCTCCACCTGCGCTGTCGCGGCGGGTGTCGGAAGTTTCGTTGTAGTGGACTTCCCGGTGCTCGCCCGCTCGGCAGGCGGGTCCTCGTAGACTGGGTTCGTTCCCGACGATCAACCGTGACCGCAGCGGTCTGCCGCTGCGGTCACGCGTGAAAGGCTTTCCTCTTCTCCATGCGTTCCACCCTCCGATCCCGGACCACCATCGCCGCGCTCGCCCTGCTGTGCCTTGCAGGCCCCACCGCCGTCGCGACCGCCGACCCCGCCCCGTCCGGCGCCGGGCCCGCGGACGCCGCCTCGACCGGCGCCTACATCGATCGGATCGATCGGATCACCGACCGCAAGGTCGTCGCCCACGTCTACTCGCCGTCCATGGGTCGCACGATCCCGCTCGACATCCTGCTTCCGGCCGATACGACCACGCCGCAGCCCGTCCTGTACCTGCTCAACGGCGCCGGCGGCGGTGAGGACAGGAACACCTGGGAGCAGATGACCGACGTCGAGTCCTTCTTCGCGGACAAGGACGCCTACGTGATCACGCCGATCGACGGCGCCTTCTCGTACTACACCGACTGGCAGCAGGACGATCCGGTTCTCGGCCGCAACAAGTGGACGACCTTCCTCACCCGGGAACTGCCCCCGGTCGTGGACGGCACGTTCGCGACGTCCGGTGCCAACGCCATCGCCGGGATCTCGTCGTCGGCCACGTCGGTGCTCAATCTCGCGATCGCACGCCCCGGGCTGTACCGTGCCGTCGGCTCCTACAGCGGGTGCGCGTCCACCAGCGACGACCTCGGCCGGGCCTATGTGACGACCGTCGTCGAGTCACGCGGCGACGGCAACGTCGAGAACATGTGGGGTCCGGCCGACGACCCGGACTGGGTCGCGAACGACGCCATCGTCAACGCCGAGAGGCTGCGTGGCACCGACCTGTACGTGTCGAGCGCGACCGGGCTGCCCGGCCAGCACGAACGACTCGATCAGGCGCAGGTGAACGGCGATGTGGAGGTGCTCGCCAACCAGATCCTGGTCGGCGGTGTCATCGAGGCCGCGACCGACGAGTGCACGCACCGGTTCGTGAACCGGCTCGGTGAGCTCGACATCCCGGTGCAGGCGGTGTTCCGTCCGGTCGGCACCCACTCGTGGGGCTACTGGCAGGACGACCTCCACCAGTCGTGGCCGATGATCGAGGCCGCCCTGACCCGGTAGGCGGCTACCAGTATGGGTGCCGCGTTCCGTCGGTGTCGGCGACGAACACGACCGCGTCGGCACCGTCCAGGACGGCCGGTGCCAGCGGGATGTGACCGGGCACGATCGGATCGCCCGCACCGACACCCTGCGGGAGCGCACCGCGGAGTTCGGATGCGGGGAACAGCGCGCGCCGGACGGTCGCCTCGGCGAGCGCGTGCTGGAGGGTGCCCGGTTCGCTGTGGGGTGCGGCGTCGGTCGCCACGAACACGTAGCGCTCACCGAGTTCGAGTCCCGCCAGGGCCCCGGCGCTGCACCAGGTCGCGTTCTCCGCTCCGACCCGCATTCCGGACCCGGCCCGCTGCAGGTGCGCGTTGTGCGCGAACAGCAGGCTCGGTCCGCGCCGCTGTTCCTGCGCGGCGATCGCGAGCAGGTTCGCCGCCATCATCTCGGCGCGCACACCGAGCAGATTCCCGATCCGATCGGGTCCGGCGGTCGCCATCGCCGCGTGATAGCGCAGCAGACCCAGCGCGGTGCGCGCATGCGCGACGGCACCGTCGTATCCGTCCGGGTCGGTGGACCGCAGGAGAGGTCCCGCACGGTGCAACGCGCAGGCGAGATCGTCGGCGACGACGCGCAGCGCCCGAGCTCGATCCGAATTACCCAGCGAAGCAGCAGGATCGAACATCGCTGCCTCGTTCGACCAGTCCGCGTCGTCGCCGGGCAGCATGTCGAGATCGCGGGCCGTCGCGGGCCGCAGCGTCGCGGGCAGGTACTCGACGACCTCGGACAGCGCGCGCCGCGGGCTCGGCGCACCGGAGAACTCCAGCGGCGCGTCGAAGCCGTGGAAGCGAACCCGATCGGCCGGCGCGCGACCGGCATTGTGCGCGCGCAGCCATCCGACGAGTTCGCGGTTGCCCGGCACGGCGCCGAAACCGTGGCTGAACCCGGTCGCGAGAACAGTGTCGATCTCCGTCCCCGCCCCGCATACGTAGTCGTCGACGACCGCCGCGGCGAACACATCGGTCTCGAGCACGATCGACCGGAATCCGCGATCGACGAGATGACACAGGATGTCGTTGCGCAGCAACGGAAAAGCTTCGATGCCGTGGGTCGGCTCGCCGACGGCGAGGACGGCCGGCGGCTCGGGTCGCGCGGCGAGCAGCTCGTCGACCGCACGGCCGAGGCTCTCGGGATCGCCCAGTGGGCGGGCGATGTCGTGCAGTGATGCGGTGGTCGGCATGAGCACTCCTCTCGACGGAATCACCTACCCCCTCGACGGTATCGTTGAAGAATCGTGTGAGGCTTCTGCGGGAACGACCTGTGGTTCCTGGTTCGAAGTCTCAAAGGGAGGTGTGCGCTGCGACCCGTCGACCTGGCTCGCGAGCATGGATTGTCCGCGCAGGCGATCCGCAACTACGACGATGCGGGGATCCTCCCGCCGGCCGAACGCAGCGACACCGGTTACCGGCAGTACACGCGGCTGCACGCGCACGCCCTGCGGGCCTTTCTCGCGTTGCGGGCCGGCCACGGGCATCGGCCCGCGATGGAGATCATGCGCTCGGTCAACCGGGGCGACACCGAATCGGCGTACCGTCTCATCGACGCCGCGCACGTCGACCTGCTCGCCGAACGCGGCGCGCGCGCCGAGGTCGCGTCGGCGCTCGCTGCCCTGTCCACCGCGACCCCGGCTCCGAGCGGCGGGCTGCTGTCCGTCGGCGAACTCGCGCACCGGCTCGGCGTGCACCGGGCGACGTTGCGTTCCTGGGAAGCCGAAGGCATCCTGCGGCCCGGACGCGACCGCGCCACCGGATACCGCACCTACGGTCCGGACAGCGTGCGGGACGCCGAGATCGCGCGTCAATTACGGCGCGGCGGGTACCCGCTGACCCGGATCGTGCGATTCCTCGACTCGCTGCGCGAGACGGGCGGAACCGACGAGCTGCGCGCGTTTCTCGATGCGTGGCAGGACCGGCTCAACGCGCGCAGTCGCCATCTGCTCTCCGGCGCGGCCCAGCTCGACGCCTACCTCAGCCTGCTCGGCGGGGCGGGTCCGGCCGCGTCCGGGCGGTGAGATCCGGGGTCGTTCAGGACGTTCCCGTCGATGCCGTCACCGGCTCGGGAGCATTCTTCCCCAGCCGTGCCGCGATCGCCGCGCACACCAGCAACTGGATCTGATGGAAGAGCATGAGCGGGAGCACGATCAGGCCGATCGGCTGACCGGGGAACAGAACCGTCGCCATCGGCAGCCCCGTCGCCAGCGACTTCGTCGACCCGCAGAACAGGATCGCGGTCCGGTCCTCGTAGCTGAAACCGAGGCGGCGCGAGCCGAACCACGTGAGCGCGAGGACGAGCGAGAGCAAGGTGATGCACACGAGAATCAGCGCCAGCAGCCGGGCGATCGACAGGCTCGAC
Organism: Rhodococcus zopfii NBRC 100606 = JCM 9919; assembly: GCF_001895025.1. Taxonomy (GTDB): domain Bacteria; phylum Actinomycetota; class Actinomycetes; order Mycobacteriales; family Mycobacteriaceae; genus Rhodococcus; species Rhodococcus zopfii. The sequence continues at coordinate 161,831 of NZ_BCXI01000013.1, read as the reverse complement.
CAGATGCCCTCGTTCATGCCGCGGCTGAACGCCACGTACACCACGAGCAGGATGGCGCCGCGGTCGACCAGTTTGAGGGCCTTGCCGTGCTGCGTCACCCACGTGCCGATCCAGCGGCGCAGCACCTGACCGACCGCGAACGGCACGAGCAGCATGAGCACGATGTCGAGCACCGCCGAGGCGCTGAACGTCACACCCTGTGTCGCCATGGTCAGGGCGACCAGGACCGGCGTGACGAAGATGCCGAGAAGGCTCGACGCGGACGCGCTGACGATCGCACCGGGAACGCTGCCGCGCGCGACGGACACCAGTGCGATCGACGACTGCACCGTCGACGGCAGCAGGCACAGGTACAGCACCCCGATGTACAGCGGGTCCGTCAGCAGCCACGGCACCAGCACCTTCGCGGCCAGGCCGAGCAGCGGGAAGATCACGAACGTGGTGGCGAGGATCGTCGCGTGCAGCCGCCAGTGCTTGAGGCCGTCGACCGCTTCACGGGTGGACAGGCGCGCGCCGTAGAGGAAGAACAGCAGGCCGATCGCGATCTTGGATGCCCATGTGAACCCGGTGAGCACGACACCTCCGGCGGGCAGCACCGCGGCGACGGCGACCGTCGCGAGGATGCCGACCAGGAAAGGGTCGAGTCGGTTCAGCAGGGGAATCTTCGAGAGCATGATTCGACGGTAGGGGAAGCGCCTGATCCGGTGCGCGGGGCCCCGCGCACCGGGTGGCGTACCCGCCGCCGTCGCGGACCCGCGAGGCCGACGGAAGTTCCTTCACTCGGGTAGCAGCATCCACAAGGCGAGGTAGACCAGCGCGGCGCCACCGCCGGTGACGAAGGCGGCGACGACGACACCTGCACGGACCAGGTTGACGTCGATGTCGAAGTACTCGGCGAGACCGCCGCACACGCCGCCGAGCATGCGCTGCGAGCGGGAACGGGCGAACGGACGGGGCGTGGAATTGCTATCGGATGTCATGCACTCAGACTGCCGCCGAGCAGGTCTCGGGCACATCCGGTGACGCCCGGATTCCGACCCTGATCTTTCGCCTCAGGGTATCTACTTGCGCGCGGCGAGTGTCTTCTTGAAGATCACCATCGGCAACAGCAGGCGGGCGACGACCGATACCGCCCAGACGATCACCGTCGCCAGGATCCAGGTCCCGATACCGGTGATCTGCAGGCCGTCGCTGACGAGCGCGGTGACGATCAGCGCCACCAGCGTCGAGACGAGGGCGCTGCTACCCAGCAGGACGGGCGCCTTCGTCACCGAGACCTGGCGGATCAACGGGTCGATGACGACCGCGACGACCGTGAAGATCACCACGGCGATGAGGAACGCGACGGCGGTGAGGGACATGCCGGAGAGCACCCAGGCCGCGACGATCAGGGCGATCGCGTTGGCGATCAGGGAGACGACCGCAGTCGCGAGGAGTCGCATCATGCGGTCAGCGTAAACGAGGAAGCCCGAATCGTCTGGAATCGCGGTGAGGCAAAGGCTGGGCCGTGTCGAGGCGGCTCGGCACGATGAGGGTCAGGGCTCGTTGTAGAAGGGACACTCATGACCGACACCGTCGTCGACAGCCGCCGCGCCGCACTCGGCCTCCGCTACGGCGCCACCGAAGCCGAGAATCCCGTGACGTCCGACAATCCCGTGCAGTCCGAGAATCCGGCGTGGAACGAGGTGCTCGCCACCCAGCTTGCACACCGGTCGGTGCGAAAGTTCCTGCCGGACACACTGTCCGACGATCAGCTGCGAGCGATCGTGGCGGCCGCGTCGTCCGCGGCGAGCTCGAGCAACCTGCAGTTGTGGAGCGTCGTGGCGGTGACCGACCGGGATCGGCTCGGCCGGATCGCCTCTCTTGCCGGTGACCAGGACGCGGTCCGCAACGCACCTCTGCTGCTGGTGTGGGTCGCCGACCTCGCGCGCGCCGGTCGCATCGCCGAGCAGCGCGACCGCGACCTCGTCAACGCGGGCTTCGTCGAATCGGCGCTGCTCGGCGTGGTCGACGCGACGCTCGCCGCGCAGAACGCCGCACTCGCCGCGGAGTCCCTGGGTCTGGGTACCGTGTACATCGGCGCGATCCGGAACCATCCGACCCGGCTCGCCGAGGAGCTGAACCTTCCGGCGCACAGTTTCGCGGTGGTCGGGCTCGTCGTCGGGCACCCGGATCCCGCCGAATCCGCCGAGGTCAAGCCGCGCCTGGGCGTCGATGTGGTGCTGCACCGCGAACAGTACGACCTGGCGGCGCAGGAGGCGGGCATCGCCGAGTACGAGGCCCGCATCTCCGCGTTCTACCGCGAGCAGGGCCTGCCGGACAGCTGGACCGACCGGGTCGTCGGCCGGTTCGCGACGCGGGGAGCGCTCGGGGTCCGGGAAGGGTTGAGGGAGGCGCTCGAACGACGTGGTTTCGATCTGAACTGACCGCCCGTACGCACGAATGCGGGCGCTGCTCACCCGCGTTCGTTTCGCCCCTCGTCGACGCCGCCCTCGGTACGTCCGGGCGCAACGCGATCGCCGGCGTATCGGCCTCGGCCACCTCGGTCCTCAATCTTGCGGTGGAAAGCCCCGGACTGTACGGCGCGGTCGGTTCGTACAGTGGGTGTCCGTCCACGAGCGACCCGGTGAGCAGGCGCTTCGTCGAAATGGTGGTCGAGGACCGAGGGCGGGGCGACGTGACGAACATGTGGGGCCCCGTCGGAGATCCGGCGTGGGCCGCACACGATCCCTACCTGAACGCCGAGCGGCTGCGCGGCATCGAACTCTACATTTCCAGCGGTACAGGGCTTCCCGGGTACGACGACACGTTGGATGGGCGTGAGGTCGCGGGCGATCCGCTGGTGCTCGTACGGCAGGCCGGTACCGGTGGAGTCATCGAGGCTGCGACCGGTGAATGCACGAGGCGTTTCGCCGCGCGACTGGACGAGCTCGGAATTCCGGCCCACGTCGAGCTTCGCCCCACCTGGACCCACTCGTGGACCTATTGGCAGGACGACTTGCACCGGTCGTGGCCGGTCTTCGACCAGGCTCTGCGCTGACGACCGTCTCGGGATCCGGGTCAGTTGCACAGCACCACGAGGCCGATGCCCCGCCAGACCTGGGTCTCGACGCGGTCGAACTCGTGGTCGTCGTGGTCGTAGACCATGTCGGTCTCGGTGCGGTAGCCGCGATCCCGCTGCTCGGTGACCGTGCACGAAGCCGAGGCGCTGCCGGAGCGGTTGAGGACCGTGTACGGAACGCCTTCCTCCGTGAGGGTTGCGCGGGCGGTGGATTCGCTCATCCCGACCACGGACGGCACCGGCTCGGCAGCTGCGGCGGGGCCACCGAGGAGCAGGGCGGCTGCGGTGGCGGCTGTGACGGCGGCGGCGGCGGAAGTGATGGTGTGCACGGTGATTCCCTTCGATGGTGAAGAACAGGCGGTGACGACAGGAAAGACGTTGGTGTGAACGAGATGTGGGTTGTGATCTCGAGCCGATCTCATCGTGGCTTCACCACCGTCTCGGGCACATCGGGGGAGCCACCCATCTGCACCCCGAATCTGCGGGTCGGGGTTCGTCGGGGAGTGTGGGCGGTACCGTCGAAGCCATGGCCGAACCGAAACGGGTGGCTCTCGCACTCGGCAGTGGGGGCGCGCGTGGATATGCGCACATCGGAGCGATCCGGGCTGTGACCGAGCGCGGCTTCGAGATCGCGGGTATCGCGGGATCCTCGATGGGCGCCCTGGTCGGCGGCGTGTACGCGGCGGGCAAACTCGACGAGTACACCGACTGGGCCCTGACACTGACGCAGCTCGATGTGGTGCGGTTGCTCGATGTGTCGGTCACCGCACCCGGCGCCATCCGCGCCGAGAAGGTACTCGCCCGGGTCCGCGAGATCCTCGGTGACGTGCAGATCGAGGACCTGCCGCTCCCGTTCACCGCGGTCGCGACCGATCTGGTCGCGGGGCGGCCGGTGTGGTTCCAACGAGGCCCGCTCGACGTCGCCATCCGCGCCTCGATCGCGATTCCCGGCGTCATCACTCCGGCGGTGCTCAACGGGCGGGTGCTCACCGACGGTGGCACTCTTGCGCCGCTGCCGGTCGCGCCGACCGTGGCATTGGCATCGGACCTGACCATCGGGATCAGCCTTGCCGGCGAGGAGCGCGGTGGGCTCGCGTCACCGGTGAACGTCAGCGCCGAACCGCGCCCGGTCGAGGAATGGATCGGCCGGTTCCGCCGCAGCGCCGGATTCCTGCTCGAACGCGACATCGTGCGATCGGTGGTGGGCCGGTTCGGCTCGGCGCAGACCCCCGCCGACTCGGACTCGACCCAATCCGATGCCGCCGACGAGGAGGACCCGGCCGAGACGCCCGTCGACGCGGTCCTCGAGGGCGCGGTGGCATCCGGCGGTGTGGCCGCGCCGAAACTCGGTCGCGTCGCGGTGATGAGCCGGTCGATCGACATCATGCAGTCGGCGCTGGCCCGGCATCAGCTCGCCGCCTACCCGCCGGACGTCCTGGTCGAGGTACCGCGCACCGCGTGCCGCAGCCTCGATTTCCACAAGGCCGCCGAAATGATCGAACTCGGATGGTCGCTGACCGCGGCGGCACTCGACACTGCCGGGTTCACCGCGCCGACGCAGGGGGAGGGCGGCGACACCGGCCAACCACCGGACCGGGACCCGCCTCACGACCTACCCTGAAGCGGTGGAAACCGTACCGATCCAACTGCCGGGCGGTACCACCGCGCCGGTCCGTCTGTTCCCCGGCCCGGACCACGAGCATGAGACGCGCCGCGACGCGGCCCGGATCGTGGTCGTCGTCGTCCCGGGGCTCGGAATCCCGGGCGGCTACTACGAACCGTTCGCGGAGGCGCTGACCGGGCACGGCCTCGACGTAGCGATCTGCGAACTGCGCGGGCAGGGCGACAGCCGGCCGCGCCCGGATGCCGACAGCACCTACGGCTACCACGAGCTGGTGTCCGTGGATTTCCCCGCGATGTTCGAGGTCGTGCGGGAGCGCTTCCCCGATTCGACCCCGTATCTGCTGGGCCATTCGATGGGCGGTCAGCTCGGCGTGCTCTACGCGTCGCGGATCAGGGGCCGGCTCGGCGGATTGATCCTCGTCGCCGCGGGAACTCCCTACTACCGGCACTTTCCGGGGTCGCGGGGTCCCGGGCTCCTGCTCGGATCCGCGGCCATGTCGATCACGGCGAGCGTCGCGGGTTTCTGGCCGGGAGACAAGCTCGACGTCGGCGGGTTCGGGCGGCAGTCCCGCGTGCTCATCTCCGATTGGGCGCGCCTGGCGCGCGGCGGACGATTCGAGCCGTACGGCGCCGACATCGACTACGAGGAACGCCTCGCGCGGCTGACGCTACCGGTGCTGTCGATCACCGTCGAGAATGACGACATGACACCGGTGGCATCGGCCCGGCACCTGCTCGAGAAGCTGCCCGCGGCCGAGATCACCACGTGGCACCTGAACCGTCCGCTCGGCCACAACGGCTGGATCCGCGACAACGCGGAGATCGTCGAGCGGATCGCCGGGTGGCTGCACGATCGCTGACGTCGCGGCGCCGACTCCGGTGCCGCCATATGGGCGAGCCTGCGTGTCGCGGCCGGTCGGTCACATCCGTGTGGCGTCCAGTCATCCGCCGTGACGATTGCCGGGGCGGACAACCGGTCGCCGAGCGGATGTGGTGTCCGAGCCCGGTCAGCGCGCGAGAACCTCCTCCAGGAAGGTGAACGTCAGCGCGGACTTGAACGCGGCCTGCGCGTTGTCCGCCGCGCCACCGTGACCGCCCTCGATGTTCTCGTAGTACCGCACACTGTGGCCCTGCTCCTCGAGCCGGGCGACCATCTTGCGGGCATGACCGGGATGCACCCGGTCGTCGCGAGTCGAGGTGGTGATCAGGATCGGCGGGTACGTCGCGTCGGGGTCGACGTTCTGATAGGGGGAGTACTTCTTCAGGAAGGCCCACTCGTCCGGATTGTCGGGGTCGCCGTACTCGGCCATCCACGACGCACCCGCAAGCAGCAGGTGATAGCGCCTCATGTCCAGCAGCGGCACCTGGCACACGATCGCCCCGAACAGCGACGGATAGCGGGTGAGCATCACGCCCATCAACAGGCCGCCGTTGCTGCCGCCTTGGATGCCGAGCTGTTCCGCGGTGGTGATGCCCCGCGCGACGAGGTCCTTCGCGACCGCCGCGAAGTCCTCGAACACCTTGTGCCGGTTCTCCTTCAGCGCCTGGGTGTGCCAGGTGGGGCCGTACTCGCCGCCGCCGCGGATGTTCGCGATCACGTAGGTGTGGCCGCGTTCGAGCCAGGCCCGGCCGACGCCGCCGCCGTAGGCGGGCACCATCGAGTTCTCGAATCCGCCGTAGCCGTAGAGCAGGGTCGGCGAGGGGATGCCGATGTTGCTGCCCACCACGAAGTACGGCACCTGGGTTCCGTCGTCTGATGTCGCGAAATGCTGTGTGACGGATATATTCTCGGCGTCGAAGAACGACGGGGCCTGCTTGATCGCGTTGAGCGGGCCGCCGGCCGTCCCGGACAGCAGCGTCGCCGGGACGGTGAAACCACTGGAGTTGAGGAAGAAGTCGTCGCTCTCGAGCGGATCGACGTCGATGATCGACGTGGACGTCGCCGGCGGAACACCGTCGAGCGGGCGGTCCTCCCACCCGTCCGGTCCCGGCGTGAGCACCCGCACCTCGGTCTGCACGTCGCGCAACGTCACGACCAGCAGGTGGTTGCGGGTCCACGCGTACTGCTCGAGCGAGGTGTGCTCGTCCGGGGTGAACAGCACCGTGAAGTCACGCGAACCAGCCAGGAATGCCGGATAATTCGTGGCCAGCAGCGTACCGGCCGGATGACCCAGCCACGGCGACCGGGTACGCACCAGCAGATGGTCGCGGTAGACGCCGGCGCGGGCGTCGTCCGGCACCTCGAGCTTCACCAGCTCACCGTCGTCGGTCGACTCGAACCGGTGCGCGGTGTAGAAGTCCAGGGCCCGTTCGACGAAGGTGCGCTCGTATCCGGGGGTGCGGTCGTACGCCGCGGACACCGCCACATCGGCCTTCTCGCCTTCGAACACGGTCTCCGCCTCGGCGATCGGGGTGCCGCGACGCCACCGCTTCGCGAGCCGCGGATATCCCGAATCGGTGAGCGAACCGTCGCCGAAATCGGTACCCACGTAGATGGCATCGGCATCGATCCACCCGACGTCCGTCTTCGCCTCGGGCAGCTCGAAACTGTCCGGACCCGACACGAACCGCCTTGTCACCAGGTCGAATTCGCGGATAGCCGTCGCGTCCGCGCCGCCGCGTGACAAGCCGATCAGCGCGCGCGTCTGGTCGGGACGCAGCACCTGCGCGCTCGACCACACCCAGTTCTCGCCCTCTTCGTCGGCGAGCGCATCCAGGTCGACGAGCACATCCCACTCCGGGTCGTCGCGCAGGTACTGGTCCATCGTGGTGCGGCGCCACAGACCGCGGACATGCTGCGCGTCCCGCCAGTAGTTGTAGAGATATTCGGCGCGCCGCCGCCCGTAGGGGATGCGCGCGTCGGTGTCGAGAACCTCGCGGATCCGGGACTGCAACGTCTCGAACTCGTCGGTGCGGGTGAATTCGTCGACGGTGCGTGCGTTGCGGGCACGCACCCAGTCGAGTTGCTGCTCGCCGGTGACGTCCTCGAGCCAGAGGTACGGGTCGGTCGGATCGGAGGCCGTGGCTTCGGAGTTCGTCGCAGAGGTCATGTCGCTATTTCTACCCGGACCGGCACACTGACGGGCATGCAGATGCATCCAACCGACGCGCGCCGCGACTGGCTCGGCGACCGCCTGCCCAGCGACCAGTTCCTCGTGTACTGCTTCGACGCGCCGTCCGTGCAGCTCGAACGGGTGCTTGCCGAGCTTGCCGCCCGGGCCGCTCTGATCGGGGACCTGCGCACCCGGGCCGTCGATGTTCCCGGCCTGCTCGACTACCCCTACTGGACGGACCGCGACATCGGCGACGACCAATTCACCACACACCCCGGCGGCGATTGGGAGGCGGCGACCACCCTGCTCGGCCGCCTCGTCGAGGGCAGCCTCGACATCCGCGTCTCGTCGTGGCGGCTGCACCTGATCCCGGACGTGACGGGCGCACCCGGCGGTGACGGCCCCGCGTTGATCGCGGTGCTGCAGATCTCGCACGCTGTCGCCGACGGGGTGCGCGCGTCCGCGCTGGCGCGTGCCCTCTTCGAGAAGGACTCGCCGCCGCGCACCGAACCGCCCCGCGCGCCGGCGCCGGCGGCCATGCTCGTGCGCGCGGCGGTGAAACTGCCGGGGCAGATCGTCGGGGTCGTCGCCGACGGGGTGCGCGCGAACCGGGCCGAACGGGAACTGGCCGGGCCGTCGGTGCCGCCCCCGGCGCCGGGTTGCCCGCTCGTCGCGGTGAACACCGCGCCCGGTCCCCGCCGTACGGTGCGGACCCTCGTGTGCGATGCGGCCGACCTGCGGCGCGCGGGCACCGTGACGGTCGCGGCGCTGACCGCGATCGGTCCGGCTCTCGCCAGGTTCCTGGAGGTGGGCGACGCTCTCGGCGCGGAGGTCCCGGTCGCGGTGCCGGCCGCCACCGGACGCAACGCCTATCGCAGCGTCGGCGTGGCGCTCCGCCCGGACCTCCGCGACACCGCCGAACGGGCCGCCGCGATCGCCGCCGAACTGGACCTGCGTCGCCGCCGCGTCACGCACCCGGCGATGGCCGTGCGGTCGCGGACCGAGGACCACGTGCCCGCACCGCTGCTGCGGTTCGGCACCGACCGCACCGACCTGTCCGTCGTTCCGCCCACCGTCACCGGGAACACCGTGGTGTCGAGCGTGAACCGGGGCAGCGCCGACCTCGTGCTCGGCGGCGCGGCGGTGCGGTTCACCGCCGGATATCCGAGCCTGTCGCCGGTGATGGCGCTGACCCACGGCGTGCACGGCCTCGGCGACACCGTCGCGGTGTCGGTCACCACGAGCCCCGACGTCCTCGACGATGCCGCACTCGACCGGTACGTGGAGCTGCTCCGGGCGTCGCTGGGCGGGCTGTAGCGCGCCCGGAGCAGGCCCGGCACTACGCCCGCAGCCGCTGCGCCCCGGCGACCGCCGCATCGACCAGCAGGAACCCGAGCAGGCTCAGGCCCAGCAGCGGGACGAACCAGCCCACCGCGACCGCCGTCGCCGCCACCGCGACGACAGCGACGGGATGGATGCGACGCCACGTGCCGCGGACCGGTGGCCGTCCCACGCCGCGTGTGCCGCGCGTCGGTCGACGCTTCCACCACAGCAGGTAGCCGCGCACGATCACCGTCACCAGCACGATCGCGAGGGCGAGCAGCGCGAGCTGATTGAACACCCCGAACAGCAGACCCATGTGCAGAGTGATGCTCAACCAGGTGAGTTTCGCGGCCAGGGGCCAATCGGCGAACCGGTTCACGTCGGTCACCGTGCCGGTCGTGCCGTCGACGGCGACCGCGTCGGTGGTGAACTGCCACGGCTGCCGGGTCTCGGTGACCGTGAACGCGGTGCGGTCGCCGGCCGGAATGCCGACTTCCACGTGTGCGGTGACCCCGTTGTCGGCGGCGACCGCGAGGACGGTGTCGAGTCGCGCGACGTTGCGATCGAGGATGCCGGGATCGGGGACCGACGGAGTATGGCCGTCGTGCCCGTCGTGCCCGCCGGCCGGCCCGGACGCCCCGTCGAGGGTCTTGTCGAGCGCCGGGGTGGTCCAGCTCAGCGCGGTCCGCAGGGCCGCGACGTTCTCACCCGCGTACTTCGACCAGGTCAACCCGGTCGCGGACAGGAAGATCAATCCCACCGCGATCCACATGCCGGCGGCGCCGTGCCACCCGAGCGTCCGGTTGCGGCCACGGGAAGCCCGGTCGACGGTCAGCAGTCGCGCGGTGTCCGGGTTGCGGCGTCGGGCGGTGCGGTAGCGCTGCACCCACAGGTAGACGCCGCCCAGGGCGACCACCCACAGCCACGACGCAGCCAGTTCGCTGTAGAGGCGTCCCGGATCACCCAGGTGCAGATGCCGGTGCAGCTGCGAGATCCAGGTCCGCATCGGCAGGGCGCTGCTGCTGCCGTAGACGACGAGGTCACCGCGCGGTGACGCGTCGGTGGGGTCGACGAACACCGCGCGCCGCTCGGATTCGCCGAGGGTCGGGTCGGTGAACAGCACCCGGGTGGTTTCGCCCGGTGCGGACGCCGGACGGACCGCGGTCACGGGCAGGTCCGGCAGTACCGCTCGTGCCGCGGCGACCTGCTCGGCGACGGGGACCGCCGGCCCGGTCGCGTCGGTGTGCAGGTACTGGCGGTACACGACCTGTTCGAGTGCGGGGGCGATCGCGTAGAGCCCGCCGCTGATCGTGGCGACCAGCAGGAAAGGCGCGACCAGGATGCCGGCGTAGAAGTGCAGCCGCAGGATCAGCGGGCGGAGACTCCGCGCCGGCGGTGACGGATCCGCCGTCGCCGCGGCTGTTCCGGCGGGCCTGTCGCGTTCGAGTTCGGGAATGGGCATGCGTGTACTCGATTCGGAAGATGCCGGATCGACGCGGCGCTCGTGCGGGCACTCCGGCGTCGACCGGTGAAGTGGGCCGGCGCAGCGAACCGCGAGTGGTCGCCGCACCGGATCGGCACACGTCGACGACACCGTGGCACGCGTGCGTGCCACGGATACGGACGTGGAGGAATGCACCGAACCCGAGGTCGCCGACAGGGAACGGGGCGAGGCGGGATCGGTCAGGCAGACACGGGAGGCCCGCGGACACCCGCGGTGGCGCCGGCCAGCAGCCACGGCGACAGCGTCGCCCGATGGACCGGGGTGGACGTCCACAGCGGTGCCTCCGCGGGCGGCGACGACAGGACCGCCAGCACCAAGCGGGTGACGACCGCGATCGCGGCATGGCAGCCGCGTTCGGCGCCGCGGATGAGCACTGCGGAGACGGCGATCGCGGCGAGGTGCGCCGCGAGCATGGGCGCCGACATCGACAGCCAGTGCGTGTGCTCGCCTGCCATGGTCAGAGTCAGGTGGCCGACGAGTTGCCCGGCGGTCAGCGCGGCCAGGAGCGCACCACGGCGGTGGGCCGCGGCGGGTAGGGAGGAAACGATCGCTCCGATCGCGACGCATGCGGCCAGGAGCAGAACGGCACCGTCACCCGGCGGTGCTCCGCCGCCGGCCATGCCGTGTGCGGCGATGCTGACCGCGCCGGACACGGCACCCACGAAACCGCCGCGCACCTGCGCGACGGTGTTGGTGGGTGAATGCACCGGGTGAGAGTAGCGCCCGTGCCGCGGGTGTCGCGCACGCGGCCGGTGCAGCCGCTCAGTGGAAGTAGTCACCGAACCCGAAGATCGCATCGAATGCACTGGTGGGCAGCACGTCCACGTAGTTGACGCGGTAGTCCGCATACGAGGTGCGCAGCAGGTCGTGCACGATCTGCGTCGCGTGGGCCGCGTCCGCGGCGTCGACCGTGACCGTGAGATGGACCAGAGCATTGTCGCTGCTGCCGACGGAGCCGTGATGCGGGACGATCGGCTCCAGGAGGTCGTCGACATCCTCGTCGCTGAGAAGAGCGACGGGCACGTCGAGTTCGATCATCGCATTGAACTCCATGTGTTCTCCCGTGTCGAAAACCCGAGCGGCCTCGCGCCGCGCGGGTTGGGATCGACCGGGAACACGCACGGCGACATCATGCCTCGGCCCCGAACACCGCTCGCTCGCGCCGCCGCTGCTTGCGCGCGAGCACGGAGACCAGCACGAGCAGGAGGAACGGCAGCTGCTTGCGTGCCCGCGCGGTCTCCTCGGCGGTCATGGCCGCGAACGCGCGGGTGAGGTCGAAGTCCGCTCGGCCGCCGCGTTGCGCCTCCTTCTCGAAAGACTGCCATGCATCGGCGGACACATAGCCGGTGATCAGCGGAAACACGGTTCGTTCCTCGTCGTCGATGTGCTCGTCGAGCAGCTCCCGAAGCCGGCGGACAGTCTGCGCGAACTCGGCGAGTGCGGTCTTTCCGGGTAGTTCCGGGGCCAGGCGGACGAGGTTGTCGAGGATCGGGTCGAGTTCGTCGTGATCGCCCGTGAGTTCGGTGAAATCGACGTGCGGGCCCGCCGACTCCGTGATCAACGGCCACAACGCGAGATCCTCGACGGTGTGGTGATGGTGGAGACTCGTGGCGAACAGCGCGACGTAGTCGGAGATCGCGGCGCAGCGGGCGCGATCGAAACGCGACGGGTCCGCGACCATCTCGTCGGAGAGACGAGAGATCCGGGCGAGGTCGTGGAGGATCACGCGGTGCGCGAGTCGCATTCCGAACAGTTCTTCATCGGTGGTGAGGCGCGGGGCCGTGGTTACAGGTGCCATGCCGGTAGCGTGCTCGCCGGTGCTTGGCTGCGGCTTGGTGATCGCTTGGCCGGCGCGGGCCACCCGGGCGCGGACCGGGAACCGATGGCCAAGTGCTCGTACCCACACTCGGGCAATGACCATCACACCCTCGCTTCTGTTCCGTCTCAGCGCGATCGGCGTCGTCGTCGCGTTCGTGCTCAACCTCACCGGTGGCCTGCTGCATCCCGTCGTCGACGGCAACGCCCATTCCGTCGAGTCGCTGACCTCCGGATTCAGTCCGTGGGCACAGATGCTGCTGCTGGCCGGCACGATCATCCAGCTGGCAGCGTTGCCGGGTGTCTACGCGTGGGTCGCCGCGAAGGCAGGCCCGGCGGGACTAATCGGCTTCGTCCTGCTCTACACCTCGTTGATGCTCGTGACGCTCACCCACCTGACGGTGGAGGCCTTCGTCTCCTACGAGCTCGCGGCGGACCCGGAGACCGCCCACCTCGTCCCCGCGGACGGGTCCCTGTTCCCCTCGACGGCGTTCACCGTGCTGCAGACCGCGAGCGGACTGACCTTCATGCTCAGCATGATCGTGTTCGGCGTGAGCCTGCTCCGCACGGGCGCCGTCCCCCGCTGGATCGGCGCGATCATGACGGCCGGCGGCGTGGTCCTCCTCCTGCCGCTGCCCGAACTGCCCGGGGTGAGCGGGCTGGTGATCGAGTTGCCGCGCGGTCTCGCGTTCGCGGCGATCGGGGTGCTCATCCTGAGGGCGGACGGGCGTCGGCCTGCGAGTGCGGCGCCGTCGGGGTCGCGTCGCGCAGGCGATCCGCTAGCCGTGTGACGAGTTCCGATGCGGCGTCCCGCCACCGGGTCGCCGCATCGGCATCTCCGATGGCATCGGCGGTCTCGGCGAGCGCGGTGTCGACGGGACCGGCGTAGAAGGACCCCGAGTCGAGACCGGCGATCCGGCCGGCGAACGGGAGGAGGTCGGCGTGCAGGTCGCGAGCTGCATCCACGTCGGCGAGACGCGCGGCCACCCTGGCACGGAAGGTCGTCATCGCAAGCCAGTAGTAGTCGCGGGGATACGGTCGGCTCTCCTCCCACAGCTGCCGGGCGCGGGCGTGGTCGCCGCGATCCAGAAGCGCCAGTATCAACGGGAACCGGACCGAATGCGGACGCACCGCCTCGATGTCCTCGAGTTCCTCGACGAGTGGCGCCAGGTCGTTGCAGACCACGGCGGCACCGGTGCGGCCGATGGTGCCGACCCATTGCGCCACAACCATTCCCTGGGCGTGCATCGTCGCCGAAATCTCGCTGTAGCGGCGCAGGCCGGATTCGACCCGGCCGGCCATCAACTCCACCATCGCATCGAACACGGCGACGACGCCCAGCATCTGAACCAGCTGATGACCAGCCGCGTATGTGGTTGCCAGGGAAGCGCTCTCGTACGCGTGGTCGAAATCGGTCACGGCCGTGGCGGCGAGGAACCGCTGGAAGTGGGCGACCGAGACGAACCCTTCGTCACCGACCTCCTGTGCGATCTCCAGCAGCCGCCGGGCGTTCCCGAGCCGCTCGTCGGCCAGATCGGGACCGAACGCGACATAACCGACGGCGTTGAGTGCCCGCATCGTCGTCGCCGGGTCGCCGGACTCCTCAGCGACCGCGCGGGCCTCCACGGCCGCCGCGAGGCATCCCGCGTCGTCCAGCCCGTCGAGTTCGAACGCCCGGGCCACCAGAAGCAGGGCGCGATTCGTCGTCGTGAGCCCGGGATACGAGAGGGCGGTGGCGATTCCGTCGAGGATCTCGGTGTCGGCGTCGTTGTCGACCAGGATCGTCCAGACGACCGGGGCGGTCCACGACACGAGGGCGCGCACGAGGGCGTCACGGTCGCCGAGCGAGCGGGCCGTCCTCACCGCGCGGAGCCGGGTGCTCCGTGCCCCGGCGATGTCGCCCGTTCGGGCCTGTGATCCCACCTGTCCGATGAGGATCTCCAGCAGGATACGGCTGCTCGGTTCGACCGCCGTTTCCCACAGCGACCGGGCCGCGGCCCACAATGCGAACGCGTCCTTGAAGGAGGATTGCCTCTCGGCGGTGCGCGCGCCCACGAGCACGTACTGCACGCACTGTTCGGCGGTGGCGGGCGTGGCCGCTGCGATCGCATGGTGCGCGAGGACGGTCGGGTCGGCGGGATCTCGCCGTGCGAGAATCTCGAGCGCCGCGGCGTGAATTCGTCTGCGCCGCATACCGGGTAGGGCGTCGTAGAGGGTCTCGCGCACGAGGTCGTGACTGAACCGGAGGTGATCGGGACCGGGCTCGACGAGGATTCCGGTGACCACGGCCGGTTCGAGCGCGTCGATCACGTTCTCGTCGTCCATGTCGCTGAGGGCACCGAGGACGGACAGGTCGAAGTCGCGACCGAGCACGGCACCGCGCCGCAGCGCGACGACCGTGCGGTCGGGGAGGCGGGAGATGCGGCGCGCGAGGATGTTTCGCACTCCGTCGGGGACGGTGGTGCGCAGAGCCTCGACACCCTGCGGCGTGCCGAGCGTGCCGACGCCTTCCGAGGCGATCAGGCGGCAGTACTCCTCGAGGAAGAGCGGGTTGCCGCCCGTCCGTTCGACGAGCTCGGTCAGCGCCTCCTCGCCGAGGCCGGCCGACCCGGCCCGACGGGCGATCGTGCGGGCTTCGTCGCGGCCCACGCCGTGCAGGGTGATCCGCGTTCCGGGTGTCCCGGCGGTCGCGGCCCAGGTCGCGCGCAGGTCGTCTGTGACCTCGGTGGGGCGGTATGTGGCCACGACGAGGGTCGCCGAGTTCCGAGCCGAGGCGGCGACGTGCCGGAGCACCTGCAGCGTCGGTTCGTCGGCCCGGTGTACGTCGTCGAGGACGAGGACGGTTCTCCGCCCGGGCCGGGACAGCAGGTGTTCGAGAGCACGGCTGAGCTCGAATGGCGATGCGGGCGGCTCCGGCATTCCGAGCCCGCGCAGGATCTCCGTCCACGGCCAGGCAGGCGGTGCCCCGTCGACCTCGGGGCAGCCACCCCATGCGCTCTGCCGGCCCTCCTCCGTCGTCCGGTGCAGGAACGAGCGGGCGAGGGTGCTCTTTCCCTCCCCGGCGTCGCCTGCGATCCACACCACGTGCAGCCCGCTCGTCTCCGATCGATGCGCCGCGTCGAGCAGCTGCGTGAGTTCACCGTCTCGGCCGACGACGTCTCCCGGATCCGGGTCCTGTTGCGTGGCAGGAGACTCCACCGGCAGGGAGATGTCCGCTTGCCCGGGGGACAGCGACGGCCGCTGGTGCAGGATGTCGCGTTCGAGTCGCTGCAGTTCGGGGGAGGGGTCGACTCCGAGTTCGTCGAGCAGGTATGCGCGGGTCCGGCGCAGCGTGGCCAGCGCGTCGGCCTGGCGGCCGCAGCGATACTGAGCCGACGCCAGCAGCCGGACCGCGAATTCGCGTCCGGGATGCTCGGTCACGTGATGGTCGAGCTGGTCCGCCGCGAGTTCGACGCGGCCCTCGTCGAGATAGGCGTGGGCTCGCGCTTCGAGCGCGGTGGCGTGCACCTGCGTCAGGCGCGCGCTCTCGACCCGGGCCCAGTCGGTGTCGAGGTGTTCGTGGTAGGGGATGCCCTTCCATCGGTCCAGCGCCCGCGACAGGATCTCGATCCGCGACGCGCGATCGGAAGCGGTGAGTCCTTCGGTGACGAGCCGGTCGAAATGCCACGCGTCGACCGCGTCGGTGGGCAATCGCAGCGCGTAGCCCGGTGGGGCGCTCACGATGACGGTTGCGGGTGTCCGCGGTGCGCGTGCGGGTTCGAGCAGGCGGCGCAGGTTCGATACGTGAACCTGAAGTGCGGCCAACGCTTTGGGCGGCGGACCCCCGGACCACAGATCCTCGATCAGAAGATCGGTCGAGACGACGTGACCCGTGGCGACGAGGAGCCGGCCGAGCACCGCACGCGCCCCCGGACCCCCGAGGGGCACGATGCGGTCACCGACCGTGACCTCGGTGGAGCCCAGCACCCTGATGCGGACGGGCGCGGCCGGAGGTGTGTTCGCTGTCATGGTCGGCCCAGATTATCGGTGGTGCAGGCCTGTCGCGAGCCTCGCGGCCCGCGTACCTCGTGTCGTGCGGTCGCGAGTCGTTCGGCATCGGCTCGCCGGCGCGCCGGAATTCAGCGGGGTGATCCATGCGGCCGCACCGTGTCCGGTCGAAGCCAAAGAACGTATGGTCGACTGGCTCGGGCCCAAGAACCTCGAATTCTATGCGGGGAGCAAGGGAAACGGGTTCTTGATGATCTCCACGCCGGAATGGCTCGCGCACCGCGGATCCGTGGGCAGACCCACCGTCGGCGTGACGCACCGACCTGGTCCTGTCCGGCGGGGTGAACATCCACCAGCAGGACATCGAGGACGCGCGCATCATGCATCCGGCGGTCCTCGACGTGGCGGTGATCGGGACAGCCCGACGACGAGATGGGTCAGCGGTGCATGCGGTGGTGACTCCTGTCGAAGGAGCCGATGCGAACGACGACCTCGCGGTCGAGCCGATCGGCTGTGCGCGGGAGAAGCGTGCGCATTTCGAGGTGCCGCGCACCGTCGAGTTCGGCGCAGTGCCGCGTCTGCCGAGCGGCAAGATCCTCGCGCGCGTTGCTGTCCCGCCACGAGGGCGCCGGCCTCGCGCAGCAGGCGAGCCGTCCACTTCCCGGACGAGCTCTCCTGCGTACTGGCTGTCGGAAGGGTGCGGCCGGGCGGTAGCGTCCCCTGGAACCGAACGCGACGAGGGGATGGCAATGGGCGTTTATGCGGTGACCGGTGCGGCTTCCGGGATGGGGAAGGCGAGCGCGGATCGGCTGCGGGCCGCAGGTCACACCGTGATCGGGATCGACCTGACGGAAGGCGACGTCGTCGCGGACCTGTCGACGACGGAAGGTCGCGCCACGGCGATCGCGAAGACGCTCGAGAAGGCTGAGGGTCACCTCGACGGTGCCGTCCTCGCCGCCGGGCTCGGCCCGCTCCCCGGGAAGGAACGCGTCATCGCCGAGGTGAACTTCCGCGGTGTCGTCGAACTGCTCGAGGGCTGGCGGTCGACTCTCGCCGCTTCCGGAAACAGCAAGGTCGTGGTGTTCGGGTCGAACTCGACGACCACGGTTCCGGCCGCCCCGATGTCGGCGGTGAAGGCGTTCCTCGCGGGCGACGTGGAGAAGGCCGTCAAGCGGGCGTCCCGCATCAAGCCCGCCGGCCCGACGTTCACCTACGCCGCCTCGAAGCTCGCCGTGACGCACTGGGTGCGTCGCACCGCTGTCGCACCGGAGTGGGCGGGCGCGGGGATCCGCCTCAACGTCATTGCCCCGGGCGCTATCGAAACGCCGCTGCTGACCTCCCAGCTCGACAGCCCGGAAGGCAATCGGGTGCGGGACTTCCCGGTGCCGATCGGTGGCTTCGGCCGGCCGGAGCAGATCGGCGCGTGGGTCGAGTTCATGCTCTCGCCCGCCGCGGACTTCCTCTGCGGATCCGTCATCGTCGTCGACGGCGGTACCGAGCCCTTCTTCCGCGGCAGCGATTGGCCGCGTCCGGTGTCGATTCGGAAGGTTCCGGCCTACCTGGCGGCGATGCGCCGTTTCAACAAGGCGAAGAAGAAGTAGCCCGCGCTCCCGAAAGTGTCCCGTGTGACGGTTGGCGTACCGATATCCGGTGCGCCAATCCGCGGAGAACAGGGCCGTCAGGTACGGATAGTTGCCGTGCGCGAGCATCGCGGACATGTGCGCCGCGCCGCTCGGGATGGTGCAGCTGTCCGCGTTCCGTCTCGTGCTCGGCCGGCTCGGGATCCTGCTCGGGCTGGCGATCGCCGACGAACGCATGTTGCAGCAGGCAGCCTCGATGATCTTCGGTCTGATCATGTTCTCGAACGTGTTCACGCCCACCGAGGCGATGCCTCCCGTCGTGCGGGCCGTCGCGGAGTGGAATCCCGTGAGCGCGGTCGCGGCGGTGTTGCGGGAGTTGTTCGGCTCGGGCGGCGGTACCGCAGCGGATGCGGCATGGCCGATGCGGCACCCGGTGGCCGCGGCATTCGGGTGGGTCGCGGTGATCCTCCTCGTGGCCGTTCCCGTGGCGTGCGCCGGTACGGAGCGCAGCGATGAGCGTGGGAAACGGAGGCTACCGACGAGTAACCGGACCATCGACAGACAGCGGAAAGCGGCGGGACTACCCTGTATATCCGTGACCTCACACTATGACGTCGTTGTCCTCGGAGCCGGTCCCGGTGGGTACGTCGCTGCTATCCGCGCGGCACAGCTGGGATTGAGCACCGCCATCATCGAGCAGAAGTATTGGGGCGGTGTGTGCCTGAACGTGGGCTGCATCCCCTCGAAGGCACTTCTCCGCAATGCCGAACTGGCGCATCTCTTCAACAAAGAGGCCAAGACGTTCGGTATCTCGGGGGACGTCTCCTTCGACTTCGGTGCCGCCTTCGACCGCAGCCGCAAGGTGGCCGACGGTCGCGTCAAGGGCGTGCACTTCCTCATGAAGAAGAACAAGATCACCGAATACGACGGTAAGGGCTCGTTCGTCGACGCCAAGACCATCGACGTGGCGCTCACCAACGGCGGCACCGATCGGGTGACCTTCGACAACGTCATCATCGCGACCGGTTCGGTCACCAAGCTGCTGCCCGGCACCTCGCTCAGTGAGAACGTCGTGACCTACGAGGAGCAGATCCTCACCCGCGACCTGCCCGGCTCGATCCTCATCGTCGGCGCCGGCGCCATCGGTATGGAGTTCGGCTACGTCCTGAAGAACTACGGCGTGGACGTCACCATCGTCGAGTTCCTCGACCGCGCACTGCCCAACGAGGACGCCGATGTCTCCAAGGAGATCACCAAGGCGTACAAGAAGCTCGGCGTCACCATCAAGACCGGCGCGGCCGTGCAGACGATCGACGACGACGGCACCAAGGTGACCGTCGCGATCAAGGACAACAAGAGCGGCAACGTCGAAACCGTCGTCGTCGACAAGGTGCTGCAGTCCGTCGGCTTCGCGCCGCGCGTCGAGGGCTACGGCCTCGAGAACACCGGGGTCGCGCTCACTGACCGCGGTGCCATCGCCATCGACGACGTGATGCGCACCAACGTGCCGCACATCTACGCGATCGGCGACGTCACCGCCAAGCTCATGCTGGCGCACGTCGCCGAGGCGATGGGCGTGGTAGCGGCCGAGACCATCGGCGGCGCCGAGACCCTCACCTTCGACGACTACCGGATGATGCCGCGCGCGACGTTCTGCCAGCCGCAGGTCGCGTCGTTCGGTCTCACCGAGGAGCAGGCCAAGGCCGAGGGCTACGACGTGAAGGTCGCGACCTTCCCGTTCACCGCCAACGGCAAGGCCCACGGTCTGGGCGACCCGAACGGATTCGTCAAGCTCATTGCCGACAAGACGCACGGCGAACTGCTCGGCGGCCACCTCATCGGCCCCGACGTCTCCGAGCTGCTGCCCGAGCTGACACTGGCCCAGAAGTGGGATCTGACCGTCAACGAGCTGGCCCGCAACGTCCACACGCACCCGACGCTGTCGGAGGCGCTGCAGGAAGCCATCCACGGCCTCGCGGGACACATGATCAATTTCTGAGAAACCTCCGCGCGGGACGATCCCCGCTCGGATGTACCGGCCTCGGCCCGTGGAGACTTCACCGTCACCGCGGGCCGTCGTCGTTCATCCGTCTCGGTCGTTCATCCGTCTCGGCCGTCGATCCGGTCGTTCGTGCGGCTTCAGCCGGACTTGCGGAGCGTCAGGCGGATCGAGCAGTTCCCGTCCTGCGGGTCCGGGAAGACGGCGGCGGTGTACCGGGCGCCGAGGGCCGGTGCGTTGTCGTCGAGGATCCGCTGGATGAGCCCCCGCTGGATGCCGCGTACCACCTCGGGATTGGTGCGGGCGACCTCGACCAGCGGACACGTGCACAGCGTGAGCTCGTGATTGCCGAATGCGCTTGTCGCGGATCTGGTTTCGAATCCGATCCGGGAGAGGGCGTCGCTGACGAAGGCGACGGCGTCCGTGGTGCCGGCCGGGTCGAATCCGAGTATCCCGGCCCAGTCGCGGCCGACCTCGCAGGCCGTGCGCTCCCGCTCGTCGGCGGTGCCGCCGAGTCGGGCTGCGAGCAGTGCGACGAGGTCCGTATAGGTCGCTTTCCTCACGGCCGCGTATCCGAGGCGCGGCCGGCCGACCGTCGGAACCGGCAGCTGATGCGTCCGGACCAGACCGTCCTCGATCAGCGAGTTGAGGTGGAACCGGATGGTCGTGACGTGCAGGTCCAGATTGTCGGCCAGCAGGTGGGCGTCCAGGGGGTCGGCCGACGTTTCCAGCAGGGCGAGAACACGGTCCCGTTGCTTGACCTGTCGTGCCAATTCCTGTCCCTCTGTCGTGCTCGCGGTGAATCTCGACCGAGACCCACCGTATTGAAGTGAATTTTTTCCTTTATAGTCGTCGCCGGGTACAGCGCGACCGGGTCAACGGTACGGCGGCGGCGATCGGTTCGGGAATCGCGGTCGCCGCAACCTCGGGTCGCGTCCGGTCACTACGAAGGAGAGTCGAGTATGTCGCAGAACCCGTCGGCGTCCACCGAGCAGGACAGCAGCACCGCCGGAGTGACGCGAATCGAAGGGCTCGCGGATCTGAACGCCCAGAGTGGTGACACCCCGCGCATCGAACGACTGGCGGCCGGTCCCGGTGCGACCGTCGTCCGGCTGAGCTTTACCGCCGGCCAGACGATGGAGGAGCACCGCGCGGGATTCCCGATTCTCGTGTCGGGGGCGGCGGGACACGTGACCTTCGAGGTAGGCGGGAAGTCGATCGAACTGGTGCCCGGCACGGCTGTGCACGTCGAGGCGGGAATCATGCACCGCCTCGTCGCGAACGCGGACTCCGTGGTGACGCTCGTCGTCCTGCGGTGACGCACGGCTGATTTACGCGGTGATTCGGAATCCGCCCATCCTGTAGCGCGGGCGGATTCCGAAACGCGCGGCGCATCAACTGATCCGACGATTGTGCACAGGCGTACGGTTCATCCACAGAATCAGTGTTCGGGGCCTGGTCCGCACGGTTTCGCGGGATCGGATCGAGCATTGTCGCCACATGACCGAACCCCGACCACTGACCCGTCCACACCTGCTCGCGGCGGGCGTCTCGGACGACCACATTCGTGCCGCGGTGCGCACCGGCGGCCTCGTTCCTCTCGCCCGCGGCGTGTACCTGCGGCGGGCCGATCACGACCGGCTGGACGGCCCCGGACGCCACCGCGTGCGGGCGCGACACGTCGCCTCGACGCTGCCGCCCGGCGCGGTGATCAGCCATGTCTCGGCGGCAACGCTCCTGAACCTGGACGTCTGGAACATCGATCTCGAGCAGGTGCATGTCTCCCGCACGGGTTCGCACGGACGCCGCACCAGCAACCTGCACGTGCACGCAACCACGTGGGCGGACGGCGACGTCGTCGAGGCGGACGGTGTCGCCGTCACCTCCCCGGCGCGCACGGTCGTGGATCTCTCGCGGACTCTTTCTCGGGATCAGGCAGTGGTCGTCGGCGACTCGGCACTGCGGAAGTACCCGGACATCCTGGATCTGCTGTCCGCGACTTCGGCGTCGGCCCGCCACCGCAACGGGATCGCGCGGGCCGCAGCAGTTGTGCCGTTCCTCGACGCACGCAGCGAAAGTCCCGGGGAATCGCTGTCGCGAGTGCGGATCGCAGAGAGCGGACTGCCACGTCCCGTGCTCCAGCATCCGATCGTGTTGCGCGACGGCCGGCGCTTCCGTCTCGACTTCTTCTGGGCGCAACACGGGGTGGTCGGCGAGTTCGACGGGGCCGGTAAGTACGTCGATCGTCGCGACCTGGTCGCCGAGAAGCTCCGCGAGGACGCCCTGCGCGATCTCGGCCTCGAAGTCATCCGCTGGACGTGGGCCGACTTGGCGCGGTTCGACGTCGTCGCACAGCGATTCGAGCGGGCCGCCGCCCGGCAATCGACGCGGTGAGCCGGAAGTCGCTCACGCTACAGCGTGGGCGACTTCCGAAACCGTGAGCGCATGCACGGTCAGCCCCGCAGTGCGGCCTCGAGCGCCGTCCGCACTGCCTCGGGTTCGGCCTCGACGACCGTGACCAGCAGGGACACCGCGGTCGCGGCGAGCAGATCCGCGGCGCGGCCGGTGCCCGCCAACACGAGAACCTGCCGCCCCTCGGCCAACGACTGCGTGACGTTTCAGCGCGATCGCCTGCCTGCTGTCCCGGCTCGAATGGCTCAGGAATATGCGGGTCATCGTGTGCTCCGCTCGCTGCGGGGTAACTACGACCCCAGCGTTCCGCGCGGCGTCGTCGCAGGCACGAGTAGTCGACTACTCGATTTTGCCGTCACCTGCCGATCGACGCGGTGATTGCGAATCCACTGCACTCTGCAGGCGGAGCGGGTTTCCGGATCGGTGGGCAACTATGACGCGGTGAAGTCCCGTTCGATGCGCAGCGTACCGATCGTGGTGGCCAGGCCGTCGTATTGTGTGACCAGCAGGCAGAATTCGATCATCCGACGGTCGTCGAGGTGGTCGGCCAGCGCCGCCCACGTATCGTCACCGAGGTCCTTGGTCGTGACCAGTTCGTCGACCGCGGTGAGCAGCGCGCGGTGACGCGCGCTCCACCCGTCCGCACCAGGCCCCTCGATGACGCGCTGCAGGATCTCCGCCGTCACACCCGCACGGCGTCCGAGCCGCACGTGGTGGTCCATCTCGTAGTCACAGCCGCGCAGATGTGCGACACGCAGGATGACGAGCTCGGATTCGTGGCGGGGCAGCCGGCCGCCGGGCATCAGCTTGCCGGAGTAGTGCAGCCAGCCGCGGAACAGGCCGCCGGCGCGACCCAGTGTGCTGAACAGGTGCGCGTCCGAGGTTCCCGCCGCCAGCGACAGAACGCGCCAGGCGATCCAGTTGACCGGGCCGAGCTGACCGAACCGTCCGGGCGTGATGCGGGGCGTCATGCGCGCTAGTCTCGCACGGCCCGGGAGAGCCGGGCCATCGTCCGTGCCGCCTCGGTGCGCTGTACGACGGCCGTGCACGCGTTGACGATGTGATCGCGCAGCCGGGTGTGGGCGTCGTCGAGTCTGCCGTCGAACACCGCCTCCGCGACGGCGATGTGGTCGTCGACGGCGCGCACGATCCGCTGCGGGGTGAGTTCGTCGAACATTCGGACGGTGCGCACTTTCACATTGACCGCGTCGAGCGCGCCGCACAGAGCGAGGTTTCCGGACGCGGCGAGCAGCGCCAGGTGGTATTGCTCGTCGAGCGCGACGAACCCGGAATCGGGTGCCGGGGGATCGTCGCGGAACCGGCGCCACCGGTCGAGCTCGGCCCCCAGTGCATCCCGGTCGTGGGTGATCCCGCCGGACATCGCCCGTGTGATGCCGCGCAGTTCCAGCGTGGCGCGCAGTTCGTAGAGGTCACCGAGATCCTCGAAGCGCGGTCGGTACGGGAACAGACCGTGCTCTCGGCGTTCGACCAGTCCCTCGGACACGAGCCGGGCGAGGGCCTCCCGCACGGGCGTGCGAGAGACCCCGTACAGCTCGGCGAGCCGTTCCTCGCTGAGCCGGTCGTCGGGGGAGACGACGCCTGCCATCAGATCGGCGCGAAGTGCCCGGTAGACCCGCTCCCGCCGGGTGCCGGGGGCAAGCATCAGATCGCCATCGCGGATCGGACGGTCCGGGCGGCGTCTGTGCCTCCTTCACCGGTGGCGGTGATGCGTCCCGATTCCAGGACGTAGTAGTGGCGGGCGTTGTCGAGTGCGAAACCGATGTGCTGCTCGACGAGCAGCACCCCGAGGTCGCCACGCCTGCTCAGGTCCACGACGGTCTTCTCGATCTCCGCGACGACGGACGGCTGGATGCCCTCGGTTGGCTCGTCGAGGATGAGCATCCGCGGACGGGTGATCAGTGCTCGGGCGATCGCGAGCTGCTGGCGTTGCCCACCGGACAGCAGGCCCGCGCGGCGATCGAGCAGCGGGATCAGGGCCGGGAACAGCTCCAGCATCTCGGCGATCAGCGCCTTGCCGTTCTTCCGGCCGTCCGCGACCACCTGCAGGTTCTCGGCACAGGTGAGCTGCCCGAAGGACTGCTGCCCCTGCGGCACGTACGCGAGACCGCGGGCCACCCGAGCGGCCGGGCGCAGACCGGTGATGTCCTCGCCGTCGAGCAGGATCTTGCCGGAGGTGACCGGCAGCAGCCCGACCGCCGCGCGCAGCAGCGTCGTCTTCCCGGCACCGTTGTGGCCCATGACCGCGACGACCCCGTCGGACGGGACGGTGATCGTAGCACCGTGGATGATCTCGGTGCGCCCGTAACCGGTTCGCACATCGACGAGTTCGAGCATCAGTTCGCCTCCTCGAGGGTTGCGGTACCCAGGTAGACCTGCTGGACCTGCGGATCGTTCTGCACCTCTTCGACGGTGCCTTCGGCGATGACCTTCCCGCGCGCCAGCACCGTCACCGACGTCGCGAACGCCCGCATGAAATCCATGTCGTGTTCGACGACGACGACGGTGCGCTCGGCGCCGATGCGGCGCAGCAACTGCCCGGTCTCCTCGCGCTCGTCGTGGCTCATGCCGGCGACGGGCTCGTCGAGCAGTAGCACGTCGGCGTTCTGCACGAGCAGCATGCCGATTTCGAGCCACTGTTTCTGGCCGTGCGCGAGGATTCCGGCGGGGGTGTCGCGGTGCCGTGCGAGCCCGGTTGTCTCGAGGGCTTCCTCGATCTGCGGCAGTACATCCTTGCGGCGCCGCAGCAACTGCCACGGGCTGCGACCCGCTCCGGCGGCGATGTCGAGGTTCTGCAGGACCGTAAGTTCCTCGAACACCGACGCGGTCTGGAAGGTGCGTCCCACCCCGAGCCGGGCGATCTTGTGGACCTTCTTGCCGAGCAGTTCGACCCCGGACTTGGTGACCGACCCGGTGGCGGGGACGAGGCCGGTGATGGCGTCGACCAGGGTGGTCTTCCCGGCGCCGTTGGGGCCGATGAGGAACCGTAGGTCGCCTTGCAGCAAGGTCAGGTCGACACCGTCGACAGCGGTGAAACCGTCGAATTGGACGCGCAGGTCACGGATTTCGAGGTACTGGCTGGACATTCCGGCGTTTCCGCCGAAGGTGGGTTCGGTCATCGGGCCGGCTCCATCTCGGTGTTCTCGGCGGTCGGGTCAGGGTCGGAGGCGGGTTCTGTTGTGGAGGAGTAGGTTTCGGTGCGCTTGCGGCGTCGGAGCGCTGCGAGCCCGGCGAGGCCGGCGGGGAAGAACCCGACGACGACGATGAACAGCAGGCCCTGCGCATACGTCCACGCGGACGGGAAGTTCTCCGACAGGGCCGTTTGCGCCCACGCGACACCGATCGCACCGAGGACCGGTCCGAGCAGGGTGGTGCGGCCCCCGATCGCGACACCGATGAGGAACGCGATGGACGGCACGATGCCGATGTCCGCGGGCGAGATGATCCCGACGATCGGAACGAACATGGCGCCCGCGATGCCGGCGAAGAACGCGGCGACGGTGTAGGCGACGACCTTGACGGTCGCCGGATCGTAGCCGAGGAAGCGGACTCGTTCTTCCTGGTCGCGGACCGCGACGAGCAGTTCGCCATATCGCGAGTGCATGAGCTGGCGGGTCGCGGCGACGACGAGCAGCAGGATGGCCGCGACGATGAAGAACAGCATTCGCTTGTTGACCGGATCGGACAGGTCGTAGCCGAAGAACGTGCGGAACCGGTTGAGGCCGTTGGATCCTCCGGTGCTCTGCTGACCGATGAGCAGGATCGCGAACGCCGCGGCGAGGGCCTGCGACAGGATCGCGAAGTAGGCGCCCTTGACCCGGCGTTTGAATACGCCGAGACCGAGCAGCAGCGCCAGCAGCGCGGGCACGAGCAGGATCGCCAGCAGCGTCACCAGCGGCGAGGTGAACGGCATCCAGTATGCGGGCAACTCCCGGATACCGGCGATCTGCATGAAGTCCGGGACGGTGTCGCCGCGGATCTCGGCGTCGGCGATCTTCAGATGCATCGCCATCATGTAGGCGCCGAGACCGAAGAACACGCCCTGGCCGAGGGTGAGCATGCCTCCGCGTCCCCAGGCCAGGCCGATGCCGGCGGCCACGATGGCGAAGCACAGGAACTTCGCGAGCAGATTCAGGCGGAAGTCGGACAGGACGGTGGGCGCGAGACCGAACAGCACGAGCGCGGCGATCGCGAAACCCGCCCACGTGCGCACCGGTCCGGGCCGGGTGAGAACGGACATCAGACCAGGCTCCTTGTCTTGACCGCGAACAGACCCTGCGGTCGGATCTGCAGGAAGACCACGATGATTCCGAACACGATCACCTTCGCGATCGACGCGGTGGTGGAGTATTCGATGAACGAGTTGAGCAGGCCCAGCGCGACCGCCGCGATCACGGCGCCCTCGATGCGGCCGAGCCCACCGATGACGACGACGAGGAACGCGTCGATCAGATACGACTGGCCGATCGTCGGACTCGTCGACCCGATGAGGGTCAGTGCGACCCCGGCCAGACCGGCGAGACCGGAGCCGAGGAAGAACGTGGTGATGTCGGTGCGCCGGCTCGAGATGCCGACGGTTTCGGCGAGATCGCGGTTCTGCACGACGGCGCGGATGCGCCGGCCCATCGGTGTGTACTTCATCGCCACGGTCAGCACGACCACGCACACGACGGCCAGCACCAGGATGAACAGGCGGGTCTTCGGGACCACCGCGCCCAGGATCTCGACACCGCCGGACAGCCACTGCGGAGCAGCCACATTGACGGCGGGAGCCCCGAAGATGTCGCGTGCTCCCTGCTGCAACAGCAGGCCCACACCGAACGTCACGAGCAGTGTGTCGAGCGGCCGGTGATACATGCGGCGGATGAGCGTGACCTCGAGCAACACGCCCATGACGCCGCCGACCAGGAAGCCGACGAGCAGGGAGATCAGCAGCGAGACGCCGGCCGCGGACACCACCTGCTGCACCACGTACGCGGTGTACGAGCCGGCCATGATGAATTCGCCGTGGGCCATGTTGATCACGCCCATCTGACCGAACGTCAGTGACAGACCCAGCGCCGCGAGCAACAGGATCGAGCCGATACTCAATCCGGTGAACAACTGTCCTACAACAACATCCATTACGCCTCCTCTCGCCGGTTTCCTGGTCGCCTCGACTCAGTTACCGGACAGGCTCGCGGCCCAGTCGTAGCTCTCGAGGTAGGGGTCCGGCTGGATCGGGGAGCCCGAATCCCACACGGTGTAGATCAGTCCGTCACCGCGGATCTCACCGATGCGAGCGGTCTTGGTGATGTGGTGGTTGTCGCCGTCGATGGTGACGGTGCCTTCCGGAGCGTCGACCGAGACGCCGTCGGCGGCATCCTGAATGTCCGCCACCGCGAACGAGTTCGCCTTCTCGACGGTGTTCTTCCACAGGTATACCGACGTGTAGGCGGCTTCCATCGGATCCGAGGTGGGCTTGTTCGCACCGTACTTCGCCTTGTACGCGTCGACGAACGACTGGTTCTCGGGGGAGTCCACGGTCTGGTAGTAGTTCCACGCGGCGAGCTGGCCCTCGATGTTCTGAGCGCCGATGCCGACGACCTCTTCTTCGGCGATGGACACCGAAACCACTGGCATGTCAGCGGCTTTGAGGCCGACATTCGCGTACTCGCGGAAGAACGCGACGTTCGAATCGCCGTTGAGGGTGTTGAACACCGCGTCTGCGTCGGCGGTGCGGACCTTGTTGACGATCGTCGAGAAGTCGGTCGAGCCGAGAGGGGTGTAGTCCTCGCCCTTGATCTCGATGCCGTTTGCCTCGGCGTATGCACGGATGATGCGGTTCGCCGTCTGCGGGAATACGTAGTCGCTGCCGACCAGGTAGAGAGACTTGACGCCCTTCTCCTTCAGGAAGTCCAGTGCCGGGACGATCTGCTGGTTGGTCGTGGCGCCCGTGTAGAAGATGTTCGGTGACGATTCCAGGCCCTCGTACTGCACCGGGTAGTACAGCAGTGCGTCGTTGTCCTCGAACACCGGAAGCATCGCCTTGCGGCTCGACGACGTCCAGCCGCCGAATACCGCAGCGACACAGTCGGAGCTGATGAGCTTCTCCGCCTTTTCGGCGAACACCGTCGGCTCGGAAGCGCCGTCTTCGGCGACGATCTGGATCTGCTTGCCGAGAACACCACCGGAGGCATTGATCTCCTCGACGGCCAGCGCAATCGAATCACGCACGGTGACTTCGGAAATCGCCATCGTCCCGGACAGGGAGTTCAGCGAGCCGACCTTGATCGTGTCGCCGGAGGTGTCGACGCACGATTCGCCGGCGGCGCCGGTCGTGGTGTCACCGGCCTTGCTGCCACAGGCGGTGAGCAGCAGGCCGGTGGCGGCGAGGGCTACCGGAACGGCGACGGCGCGCTTTGCGAACGTGGACCTGGCAACTGGCATGGAGATACCCCTTGTTCGAAGATGAGAAGCCTCGGTTCCCGGTGTATCCGGGTGCGTATACAACGCTGTATCCGTCGGCCAAACAGTAAAGGGATGGTGTTGCGCAGGTGTATCTGCTTGTGACAATTGGATGTTCGATGTTTCCGTTGGGTGAACAGGCCGGAGCCGGACCCGTCGGCGCGTCCGGACCCTGCCCGGGCGCCCGAGCGAATGTATCCCTCGTCTCCTTCAATCGACTGGGTGTACCACTCGCTCGGTGGACAGGGGCGGTACCCGACAGCCGGGCGGCGCGCGGTTGTGCGACGCGGGGTTGTGCGCCGCGCGAATCAGCGGATGAGGTAGGGCGAGACCGAGCTGCGGTGCTCGTTGATGTCCAGTTCCTTGCCGAGCGGGGGGAACGCGCGCTGCGGGCAGTTGACGCGTTCGCAGATGCGGCAGCCCGCGCCGATCGGGGTGCCGGGGTTGGAGTCGTCGAGGTCGAGCCCGTCGGCGTACACGAGCCGATGCGCGTGGCGCAGCTCGCAACCGAGTCCGATCGCGAACGTCTTCGACGGCTGCCCGTAGCGGGCGGCGCGTCGTTCGACGGTCCGCGCGACCCACAGGTAGCGGCGGCCGTCGGGCATCTGCGCGATCTGCGTCATGATCTTGCCCGGGTACGCGAACGTCTCGTAGACGTTCCACAGCGGGCAGGTGCCACCGCTGGTGGAGAAGTGGAATCCCGTGGCGGACTGACGCTTGGACATGTTGCCGGCCCGGTCGACGCGGACGAACGAGAACGGAACCCCTCGCAGTTTCGGCCGCTGGAGGGTGGAGAGCCGGTGGGCGATCGTCTCGTAGCTGACACCGTAGAACGCGGACAGCCGTTCGACGTCGTAGCGGAAGTCCTCGGCGATCTCGTGGAACTGCGTGTAGGGCAGGATCATCGCCGCCGCGAAGTAGTTTGCGAGACCGTGGCGTGCGAGGGCACGTGAAGCGTCGGAGGTGAAGATGGCGTCCTCGACCATCTTGTCGATGAGGTCACCGCACTCGAGGTAGGCGAGCTCGGTGGCGAGTTTGAACACCTGTTGCCCGCCGGACAGCTGGGGGGCGATCTCGAGGATGCGAGTCTCCGGATCGTAGCGGTGCAGCACGTTCTCGCCGAGATCGATGCGCTTGATGATCTGCACGTCGTGCACGGTCGCCATCCGCTTGGCGATCTCTCCGCCCACGTCCCCGCGATGGAACCGGATGCGGTTCGCGAGTTCCTCGGCTGCGGTGTCGAGGTCGTGCATGTAGTTCTGCCGCTGGTAGAAGTAGTCGCGCACCTCCTCGTGGGGCATCGTAATGGCGCCGCTGCCGCTGCCGTCGCTGTACCGGTCCTCCGTCGCGGCGGCGAGCTGGGCGGTGGTGTTGCGGAACCGGCGGTGCATGTTCACCATCGCGCGGGCCAGCCCGGGGTGCGCGGCCACCATCTCGGCGATCTCCTGGGCGTCGGCTTCGATGCCCATTTCCTGGTCGAGCGCAACCTCCCGCATCTCGGCGATCAGGCGCGTGTCGTCCTGAGAGGAGAAGAAGGTGGTGTCGACTCCGAAGACCTCGCTGATCCGCAGGAGCACGGGCACGGTGAGGGGGCGGACGTCGTGTTCGATCTGATTGAGGTAGCTGGCGGAGATCTCGAGGTTCTTTGCGAGTGCGGCTTGGCTGAGGCCCCGCTCGGTACGCAACTGGCGTAGGCGGGCTCCCACGAAGGTCTTGGCCATTCGCCCAGCGTACGACCAGCTACAGGGCTTTGCAACGAAGCGTTCGCAACGTGTTAATCGAGACGGCCCGAGGCGACCTGCAGGGGCCGGTCGACGCCGAGCCACGACCCCGGCGCGAATGCCTCGTAGTGGATCGACTCGAACGGCACACCGCGCGCGACGAGGCCGTCCCTGACCGCCCGCATGAACATGACCGGTCCGTACACGTAGATCTTGGCGCTCGGAGGAATGTCGAGATCGTCGACCGGGGATCGGCCGAGTACATGGAACTCTTCGAAGTCGTTGTACCGCACCTGCATTTGGGAATTGGGCAAGCGGGAGACGAGTTCGGCGATGTCCGCGCGCCGGGCATGGTCGTAGGGGGAGTGGTCCACGTGCAGTGCGACGACGCGACGCAACGGGGCGGTCTCGGCGAGGTTCTGCAGGGTGGTCAGTGTGCTGGTGATACCGATACCGGCCGAGATCAGCACCAACGGAGTGTGGCCGCCTTCGATGCGGAGGCTTCCGAAGGGATGCGACACGATCAGTTCGGTGCCGGGCCGGACGGCGTCGACCAAGAACGGGGAGACCAGACCGCCCGGGACCTGCTTGATCGTGACGGCCCACTCGCCGGGGACCCGGCCCCGTACCAGGGTGTACTGGCGGATCTGGCGGGTGCCGTCCGGAAGTCGCACACAGAGCGAAATGTACTGTCCCGGTTGAAAACCGGGGAGCGGGCGGCCGTCGAGTGATCGCAACACGAACGTCGCGACCCGGGCGCCGTCGTATTCGACCTCGGAGACGATCACCAGTCGCCAGACGTGACCGTGGGGGACGCCGGCCGAGTCGTAGAGGGCGGCTTCCTGGCTGATGAGAGAATTCGCCATGAGCGTGTAGACCTGGTGCCAGGCTGCCGCGACCGCGGGGGTCACTGCGTCGCCGAGCACTTCGCCGATCGCGGCGAACAGATGGAAGCGGATCATTTCGTAGTGCCCGGCCTGGATGCCGATCGACGCGTGTTTGTGGGCGATCCGGGCCATGATCGCGTCGATGTCCTCGGGCTGCTCGGTGATGAGGAGCTTGGCGAAGGCTGCGATGGAACTCGCGAGTGCCTTCTGCTGTTCCCGGTTGCGCTGGTTCGTGCGATTGAAGAGGTCCGTGCACAGGTGCGGTGCCGCCGTGAAGAGGCGCTCGTAGAACCGTTCGGAGATCCGGCCGATGTGGGCTTCCACGGCGGGCAGCGTGGCCGCGATGACGGCGTGTGATGTGGGGGAAAGGATGACCGCTCCTCTGCTCGTGTGGGTGGGCGAGACGCGAGCAGCTGCGCAGCACAAATGCGCGACGAGTCCAGCCCCGATCCGGTCGCCGTGAGTCATGTTACGTCCGGCTGCAGAAATCGTCTTGATCTAGGTGTGACGGAAGGCCCTGCTCGGCGGCGGGGGCGGTGTGAGTCCGCCCACATTCGCGTCGGCTTCGGGGTGCGACGGCCGGTGGGCGCCGGTCGGGGGGAGGATGCGGTCGCCGGTCGTGGCACTGCGAAACCCGAGGTAGGGCTACCGGCCGGTAATCGAATCGTCCGAGTTGAGACTCGTTGGAGCGGCCATTGATTTGCAATCTTTGCAAGGCCCCCTCGAAAAATAGCCAAGGTTGGCATTAGCAACAGGTAGACGGGCCTTTTTCGGCTGTGTCATTGTCTTGGTGTACATCCGAACGGCACGTGAAGGGTGTGAAGTCGTACGCACGTACTGCTGAACACCCGGAGCGGATTCGAATCTAGAGAGTGGAGCTTTGATGTCGACCACCGGCACCCCGCGGACCGCTGAAGAAATCCAGAAGGACTGGGACACCAACCCCCGCTGGAAGGGCGTCACCCGCAACTACACGGCCGAGCAGGTCGTGAAGCTGCAGGGCACCGTCGTCGAGGAGGCCACCCTCGCTCGCCGTGGCTCGGAGATCCTCTGGGATCTCGTCAACAACGAGGACTACATCAACTCGCTGGGCGCCCTGACCGGCAACCAGGCCGTGCAGCAGGTCCGCGCCGGCCTCAAGGCCATCTACCTGTCCGGCTGGCAGGTCGCCGGTGACGCGAACCTTTCCGGCCACACCTACCCGGACCAGTCGCTGTACCCGGCGAACTCGGTGCCGCAGGTCGTCCGCCGCATCAACAACGCGCTGCTCCGCGCCGACGAGATCGCCAAGGTCGAGGGCGACACCTCGGTCGACAACTGGCTCGCTCCGATCGTCGCCGACGGTGAGGCCGGCTTCGGCGGCGCGCTCAACGTCTACGAGCTGCAGAAGGCCATGATCGCTGCCGGTGTCGCCGGTTCGCACTGGGAGGACCAGCTCGCGTCGGAGAAGAAGTGCGGCCACCTCGGTGGCAAGGTGCTCATCCCGACCCAGCAGCACATCCGCACCCTGACCTCGGCCCGCCTCGCGGCCGACGTCGCGGACGTCCCCACCGTCGTCATCGCCCGCACCGACGCCGAGGCCGCCACGCTGCTGACCTCCGACGTCGACGAGCGCGACCGCGAATTCCTCGACGGCACCCGTACGGCCGAGGGCTTCTACGGCGTCAAGAACGGCATCGAGCCCTGCATCGCGCGTGCCAAGGCCTACGCCCCCTACTCCGACCTGATCTGGATGGAGACCGGCGTTCCGGACCTCGAGGTCGCCAAGAAGTTCGCCGAGGCCGTCCGTGGCGAGTTCCCGGACCAGCTCCTCGCCTACAACTGCTCGCCGTCCTTCAACTGGAAGGCTCACCTGGACGACGCGACCATCGCGAAGTTCCAGCGTGAGCTCGGCGCGATGGGCTTCAAGTTCCAGTTCATCACGCTGGCCGGCTTCCACTCGCTCAACTACGGCATGTTCGATCTGGCTCACGGCTACGCCCGCAACGGCATGACCGCGTTCGTCGAGCTGCAGGAGCGCGAGTTCAAGGCTGCCGAGGAGCGGGGCTTCACCGCCATCAAGCACCAGCGTGAGGTCGGTGCCGGCTACTTCGACTCGATCGCCACCACGGTCGACCCGAACACCTCCACGGCCGCCCTGAAGGGCTCCACCGAGGAGGGCCAGTTCCACTAGGAACAGGCCCCGAAGTCACACACCGCGGCGGGATCCGTCCCGGACTCCGCCGCGGTGACTTCACCCAGCTAGACCCTTGCGACGATCCGGTCGGTGGATGATCCCCGCCGGATCGTCGTGCAAGACCACACGGTTGCAGAGCACACCGTGCAGAAGAACTCCACGACCAACCCACAAGACGAGAAGGAGCTGACGTGACCAGCGAAAAGATTCAGCGCGTCGGCGTGATCGGCGCCGGGATCATGGGCGCAGGTATCGCCGAGGTGTGCGCGCGCGCTCATGTCGACGTACTGGTGTTCGAGCAGACCCGCGAGCTCGCGGCTGCAGGACGAGCCCGCATCCTCCGGTCCCTCGACCGTGGTGTGAGCAGCGGAAAGATCACCGAACGGGAACGGGAGCAGGCCGCGTGGCGTCTCCGGTTCACCTCGGACCTCGGTGATTTCGCGGACCGCCAGCTCGTCGTGGAGGCTGTCGTCGAGGACGAGAAGGTCAAGAGCGAGATCTTCGCCGAACTCGACAAGATCGTCACGGATCCGAACGCGGTGCTCGCCTCGAACACCTCGTCGATCCCGATCATGAAGCTGGGCATCGCCACCAGCGCCCCCGAGCGCGTCATCGGCCTGCACTTCTTCAACCCGGTGCCGGTGCTTCCGCTCGTCGAGCTGGTCACCACGCTGAAGACCAGCTCCACCGTCGCCCAGCGGGCCGAGGCCTTCGCCGCCGACGTGCTCGGAAAGCAGGTCGTCCGCTCCTCGGACCGCGCCGGCTTCATCGCGAACGCGCTGCTCGTGCCGTACCTGCTGTCGGCGATCCGGATGGTCGAATCCGGTTTCGCGACCAAGGACGATATCGACAAGACGATGGTGCTCGGCTGTGCCCACCCGATGGGTCCGCTCGCCCTGACCGATCTGGTCGGTCTCGACACCGTCAAGGCCATCGCCGACTCGATGTACGACGAGTTCAAGGAGCCGCTGTACTCGGCGCCGCCGCTGCTGCTCCGCATGGTCGAGGCCGGCCTCGTCGGCAAGAAGTCGGGTGCCGGCTTCTACGAGTACGCCGAAAACGGTCGGGCCTCCAAGAAGGCCAGCTAAGTAGTAGGTAGCACCACACCGCACTTCGGCGCCCGTGCCCGACAGCAGTGCCCTGCGCACTGCTCGTCGGTGCACGGGCGCGAGGTGCATGAGGGAAAGGTCGATTCCGAGATGGCCAGCAACGCCACCGGCTACGGATCCAGCATCCTCGGGTACCCGCGTATCGGAACCCGCCGCGAACTCAAGCGTGCCCTCGAGTCCTACTGGCACGGCACCAGCACGCGCGACGAACTCGTCGCCGTCGCCCGTGAAATCCAGGAGGACACCTGGAGCGAACTCGCGGCGACCGGACTGACGCAGGTCCCCGGCAACACGTTCTCCTACTACGACCACGTCCTGGACAACGCCCTGTTGTTCGGCGCGGTCCCCGAGCGGTTCCGTCCCCTGGTCGGCGAGCTCGACCCGCTCGACTTCTACTTCACGCTGTGCCGCGGCCGGGAAGACTTCCCGCCGCTGGAACTGGTCCGCTGGTTCGGCAGTAACTACCACTACCGGCAGCCCGAACTCGACGAGGACACCACGTTCGCGTTGAACTCGGCCGCCGTGCTCGACGAGTTCGAACGTGCCAAGGCGAAGGGCATCGAGCTGCGCCCGGTCGTGCTCGGTCCGGTGTCGCTGCTGCTGCTGTCGAAGGTCTCGCCGACCTCGCAGCAGGACGAGTTCTCCACGCTCGACCTGCTCGACGCTCTGCTCCCCGAGTACGAAAAGCTCTTCGAGCAGCTCGCCAAGGCCGGCGCCACGTGCGTCCAGCTCGACGAGCCGTCGTTCACCGAGGACCGCAGCGAGGACGAACTCGCTGCACTGAAGCGCGCCTACGATGTGCTGGCCCAGGCGCCGCTGCGCCCGCGCCTGCTCGTCACCGGCCCGTACGGACATCTCGGTGCTGCCCTGCCGATCCTCGCGGCGTCGAAGATCGAGGCGATCGGCCTGGACCTGATCAACGGCCGGATCAGCGCCGACGAACTGGCCGCTGTGCCCGGCCTCAAGCGCAAACGCATCTACGCCGGTGTGGTCGACGGCCGCAACGTGTGGCGCGCCGACCGCCGCCGCGTCCTCGAATACCTCGACTCGATCGCCGCGGTCGCTCCGGACCTGGTCGTGTCGACGTCGTGCTCGTTGCTGCACGTGCCCTACGACCTGCTCGTCGAATACGACATCCCCGGTGACGTCGCCGACCGCCTCGCCTTCGCGAAGCAGAAGGTCGGCGAGGTGGTCTCGCTCGCCAAGGCACTGACCACCGGCGCCGAGGAGAAGTGGCGCGTGCCGCCGACATCGGTGCACTTCAAGCAGAAGCACACCGTCCGCGCGCGGATCAATGCGCTGAAGCCCGAACACCGCATGCGCGCGCCGTACGAGCAGCGTCGCGCTGCGCAGCAGGAACGGCTGAACCTGCCGCCGGTCCCCGCGACCACTCTCGGGTCGTTCCCGCAGACCGACGAGATCCGCAAGGTCCGCCACGACCTCGGCGAAGGCCGGATCTCGTACGACGACTACGTCAAACGGATCCGCGAAGAGATCGAGTCCACCATCCGGCTGCAGGAGGATATCGGCCTCGATGTGCTCGTGCACGGTGAGCACGAGCGCAACGACATGATCCAGTACTTCGCCGAGCTGCTGGAGGGCTTCGCCACCACGCACTTCGGCTGGGTGCAGGCCTACGGCTCCCGGTGCACGCGTCCGCCGATCCTCTACGGCGACATCGTGCGGCCGAAGCCGATGACCGTCGAGTGGATCGCGTTTGCGCAGTCGCTCACCGACAAGCCGGTCAAGGGCATGCTCACCGGCCCGGTGACGATGCTCGCCCGGTCGTACATGCGCCAGGATCAGCCGCTGCACGAAACCGCCGACCAGCTCGCGCTGGCCATCCGCGACGAGATCGCCGATCTCGAGCGGGCGGGTATCGCGATCATCCAGGTCGACGAGCCGGCGATCCGGGAACTGCTGCCGCTCCGGCAGGACGGCCGCGCGGAGTACCTGGACTGGGCCGTCGACGCGTTCCGGCTCGCGACCGGCGGTGCGAAGCCGGAGACGCAGATCCACACGCACCTGACGTACTCCGGGCAGCAGTCGGTGGTCGAGGCGATCGAACGGCTCGACGCGGACGTCACCGCGATCGTCGCGACCCGGTCCATCCGCTGGGTGCTCGAGGCGATCAAGGACCACGCGCTCACACACGGCGTCGGTCCCGGCGTGTACGAGAGCCGCTCGGCGCGGATCCCGGACATCGACGAGCTGGACGAACTGCTCACCGAGGCCGCCGAGTCGGTGGACCCGGACCGGTTGTGGGCCAACCCGGACGGCGGGCTCAAGACCCGCCATCACTGGCAGCTCGAACCGTCGCTGCGCAACCTCGTCGCGGCGGCACGCCGGTTGCGGCGCCGCGTCGCCGCCCAGCAGTAGCAGCATCCCGCCCGATCGGTGCGCACCCGTGGACAGCCCCCGCGGGTGCGCACCGTCGCTTCGGGTGTAGGCATGAAAGATGACGACCGTCGCCGCCTACGCTGCGCCCGCCGCAGACGCACCCCTCACCAAGACCACCATCGAGCGCCGGGAACCGGGCCCGCTGGATGTGCTCATCCGGATCGAGTACGCCGGAATCTGCCACTCCGACATCCACACCGCCCGCAACGAGTGGGGCCGCACACGCTATCCCCTCGTCCCGGGACACGAGATCGTCGGCATCGTCGAAGCCGTCGGCTCCGACGTCACGAAGCACGCGGTGGGTGACCGTGTCGGCGTGGGCTGCTTCGTCGCGTCCTGCCGTGAATGCGACGCCTGCAGGGCAGGAGCCGAACAACACTGCGAGAACCGCGTCACCGGCACGTACAACGCGATCGGCTCCGACGGCGAGGTCACCCAGGGCGGATACTCGACGCACATCGTCGTCACCGAGCATTTCGTGCTGAGGGTGCCGGCCGGTGTGGATCCCGCGGCGGCCGCCCCGCTGCTGTGCGCCGGGATCACCCTGTACTCCCCGCTCCGTCGCTACGGTGCCGGACCGGGCACTCGTGTCGCGATCATCGGGATGGGCGGCCTCGGGCACGTCGGCGTCAAGATCGCCGCCGCGCTCGGAGCCGAGGTCACGGTGCTCGGCCATTCCCTGTCGAAGAAGGGCGACGGCCTGCGGTTCGGCGCCGTCGACTACCGGGCGACCAGCGACCCGAGCGTCTTCAAGGAGCTGCGCAACCGCTTCGACCTGATCCTCAACACCGTGTCGGTGAACCTCGACATGGACCGGTACCTGTCGCTGCTGCGGCTGAACGGCGTCCTCGTCGAACTGGGCCTGCCGGAACACCCGTTGACCCTGCGCGCGTTCAGCCTCGGGGCCAACAATCGCGCGGTGGCCGGATCCAGCGTCGGCGGCATCGGCGAAACCCAGGAGATGCTGGATTTCTGTGCCGAGCACGGCATCGGCGCCGAGATCGAACTGATCTCCGCCGAGCAGATCAACGACGCATACGATCGGGTGGTCGCGAGCGACGTGCGCTACCGCTTCGTCATCGACGCGGCCACGATCTGAGACACGATACGCGGCCCAGGGTTCAGAACTGGTCGCCGAGTTGCTCACGCAACTGGGCCAGGGTCTTGGTGAGCAGCCGTGAGACGTGCATCTGGGAAACGCCGACCCGCTCGGCGATCTGCGTCTGCGTCATGTTCCCGAAGAACCGCAGCAGCACCACCGTGCGTTCGCGTTCGGGCAGCGCCTCCAGCAGAGGGCGCAATGTCTCGTGGTTCTCGACTTCGGACAGCGCGGCGTCGTACTCGCCGAGCGTGTCGGCGAGGGTGACGCCGTTCCCGCCGGAATCGGTCTGCGCGCTGCGATCGACCGACACGGTCTGGTAGGCGTTCCCGGCGACCAGGCCCTCGGCGACCTCCTCGCGGTCCAGGTCCAGCTCGGCGGCCAGCTCCCCGACGGTGGGTGCACGACCGAGCCGCTGCGACAGTTCGCCGGTCGCCTTGTTCAGGGCGATGTGGAGTTCCTTCATCCGGCGCGGAACCCGCACCGCCCACCCGGTGTCGCGGAAGTGCCGTCGTACCTCGCCCATGATCGTGGGGACGGCGAACGACACGAAGTCCGAGCCGCGTTCCGGATCGAACCGGTCCACGGCGTTGACCAGGCCGAGCCGTGCTACCTGCACCAGATCGTCGAACGCTTCCCCGCGCCCGTCGAAACGACGCGCGATGTGTTCGGCGAGCGGCAGGCATCGCTCGACGATCTTCTCGCGCAGTTCCGCACGGGCCGGGTCGTCCGCACTGTGGGACCCGATCTCGGTGAACAGCTCGAGGACGTCGGCGTACTCGTCGGGGTCGCGCCTGTGTCCGCTCACCGAGGGGCGCTCCCTTCGGTGACCGACAGGTCGATGGTGGTGACGCTGCCGGACGCGGTGTCGTCGAGGCGCACGTCCACCGAATCGGCGAGGGAGTTGAGGACGTGCCAGCCGAACGTGCGGGCCGAACTGGTGGGGGAGGGCCGGGTCGTGGCGGAGACACTGATGCGCAGGGTCGGCGCGATCGTCTGGAAGCGGCACGTCACGTCGGTTCCGTCGACCGCACTCATGATCAGGCGCGTGGCGGCTTCGTCCACGGCGAGCTTCACATCGGCGACGGTATCGAGATCGCAGTCGTGCTGGAGCGCGATCGCGGCGGCGACGGCTCGCAGCACCGGGAGTTGGCCCGGGTCGGCGCGGACGCGCAACTCCACGATGGGATGCGTGTGTGCGCGATCTGAGTCGATCGAAGCGGTCGTCGCCATGGGTCCTGGCCTTTCCAGTCGGATTCTCGGTCGGTGCCCGGGGTCGACGTGAGCCGGCATCTCCCGTTCGAGCGCAGAATACCCAGGAAGGTGGTGAATCAATCGCTACCGCGAAAGGTGATTCGGATGAGCAACCAGGATGCACAGCGCCAGGAGGCCGCGGCCGTCTTCACGAGGCTCGCGGGGATCGTGTACGGCACCGAGAGCTACGAGGAGATGTGTGCCGCGCTGTGCATTGCCGCTCCGCTGCTCGTCCCCGGTTGCGATCGGGCGAGTCTGATGCTCCGGCGTGGGACGTCGATCCGCACCATCGCGGCCGGTGACGACATGGCCCGCCGAATCGACGCTGCCGAACGTGAACTCGGCGAAGGCCCGTGCATGGACGTGCTGCACCACGACATCGCGGAACTCGATGCGGACCTGACCGTCCGAACCCGCTGGCCCGCGCTGACCAAGTGGATTCTCGACTACACGCCGGTTCGGGGAGCAGCGGGATTCCGCCTGCTCGTGGAGGGTGCGGATGTCGCGGCCCTCAACATCTTCTCCGACACCCCGGACGCGTTGACCGAGGAGTCGCTCGACTCGGGTGCGGTCCTTGCTGCGTTCATTTCGGTGGCGCTGACCGCGAGGGCACACCGGGAGCAAGCGGCCACCCTGCGTCTGGGTCTCGACAGCAACCGGGAGATCGGGAAGGCGATTGGACTGCTCATGGCACTGCACGAGACGTCCGAGGAAGAGGCGTTCACATTGCTCAGGGAGGCATCCCAGCGGATGAACCTCCGGCTGTCGGGCGTGGCGAAACAGGTGGTTGAAACGCTGAGACGAACCGCCGGCGAGTCCGAATTGTGATATCTCGCGGCCTTTCGTTGAGTGGTGCTGCCGACTGAAGTAGCCTGTTTGAAGGTTGAGCACACAGCCTGGACCAGGAAGCATCGCGCGAGCGGGCATCCGTGGACGGCTGCCCCTTTCTGCGATTCTTCCCATCGACTCGATGGGAGTGCCATGACTGCTGTACCCAATTTCCGTGCCGCGACACGTTGGGCTGCCCGCGCGGGCGTGCCCGACGAAACATCCGCCGGTGCGCGCTTCAAGACCGAGCGGATCAGCGGTGACATGATGAGGGTCGAGGTGCAGGGCGAGATCGACCTGCTCAACGCCCCGGCGCTGCGGCGCTACGCCAGCGCGCGGCTGCGTCCGTCCGCTCGGATGGTGCTCGACCTGTCCGAAGTCGAATTCATCGGATCCGCAGGGCTTTCGGTGTTCGAGGGTCTCGACGCGAGAGCGCACCAGTGCGACGCACGGTGGGTGCTCGTCGGGAACCGCCCGGTGCAACGGCTGTTGCTCGCCGCGGGGGAGACCCGTCTGCAACTGCATACATCGCTCGAGAGTGCGATGGGAGCGCTTCGGCGTTCAGCGTGAACGGAGGGTCACCCTCGCCGGCCGGACATCGGTCGGCGAGGGTGATCTGTCGGGTCGGACATCCGGTTTCCGACGACGAAGAAGAACAGCGGAAGTCCCGCCGACACGCCCACCAGGCACGTGGCCAGCGTGACCCCCAGGGCGCGGCCGGTGCTGATCCAACCGGTGCCGAAGGCGGCAAGCAGCAGTACGAGGGCGGAGATCAGTACGTCGAGCCACGCGAAGGCGCCCAGCCGGGTCGCGGTGATCTCGTCCACGATCCGGGTGGTGTCAACGCCGTGTTCGAACAGGAACGGAACCAGCGCGGCGTACGGAACGACGACACCGACCGCTGTCAGCGCAGCGAACAAGAACGCGAGATGTTTCTCCTGCACGGGTGCTGACCTCCGACGGTGACGGCTAGGGGACGGGTCCGGCCCCGGTCTCGCGGACATTCTCGACCACGGCCCGCATTCTCGCGAGGAACTCGTCGATCGTGGCGAGTTCGTCGGGGGAGAACGAGTCGAGAACGCCGACGGCCTGTCCGATGAGGGGTCCGAAGAAGCTCCAGCCGAGTTGTTCGGCGGACTCGGTGACCTGAAGTTTCACGCGTCGTCGGTCCCGCGCGTCGCGCTCCCGCGACACCAGGCCGTCCTTCTCGAGCCGGTCGACGAGCGCGGTGGTCGACGCGGAGTTCAGGCCGAGTTGCTGTCCCAGCCATCCAGGTGTCGCGATACGGCCGGCACGGGCGGCGTCGAGCAGCGCGATGAGCGCTCGCACATCGGTGGTGTGAAGCCCGTGCGTGCGTGCGAATTCGGACCCGAACAGGTTCAGCTGCACCACGAGTTCCCGCAGGCCGTGCACCATCGCCGGAGTTCGGCTGTCCTCCCTGGCTGCCACCTTCTGCTCCTCCGGCTCGACGTAGTTGCCTCGTCAGCCTATTATCTCGATCATCGAGATAATTCACAAGCGGAGGTTGCCATGTCCCAACCGACGATCGACGAATTCGCGAACACCGCGGCAGGCGCCGCGTTCTACCGTGCCTACGACACCGTCCTGTCCCGATGGCCCGACGGCACCACCTCGTTCGACCTCGAATCCGAGCACGGCAGCACCCGGATCAACGCGTACGGGCCGCCGGAGGCGCCGCCCGTCGTGCTGCTGCCCGGCGGGGGTGCGACATCGACGGTGTGGTTCGCCAATGTCGCGGCACTCGGCGCGCGGCACCGCATCTACGCCGTCGACATTCTCGGAGATGCCGGACGCAGTGTCGTCGGCTCGCGCCCGCCGCGCACCGTCGACGATCTGCTCGCGTGGTTCGTCGGCGTCGTCGACGGACTCGGGCTGGGCACCTTCGGGCTCGCCGGGCACTCGTACGGTGCGATGATCGCGCTCGCCGCCGCCCTGCGCGTGCCCGACCGGGTGGTCGATCTCGTTCTGCTCGAGCCGAATTCGTGTTTCGCGGGGATGAAGCCGGGTTATCTGTGGCGCGCACTGCCGGTCCTGCTGCGCCCGAGTGAACAGCGTGAACGAGCCCTCGTCACGTGGGAAACCGGAGGACGCGAGCTGGACGAGGAGTGGCTGGAAGTGCTCGCGCTCGGTGCGGCCTTCCCGGCATCGAAGACGATCGTCCCGAAACGACCGCCCGCGAAGGCGTTCGAAGACTTCGACGTCGCCACCACGGTGATCCTCGCTCGCGGCAGCAAGGTGCACGACAGCACTCACGTCGAAGAAGCGGTCCGGCGGGTACTTCCGGCCGCGCGAACGGTTGTGCTCGACGATGCCACGCACCACACGCTGCCCCTGTACCCGGCCGCCGCGGTGAACACCGCGCTCCTCGACGGATTCGGCGCTCGCTGATCAGTGGGACGGACGCGCGGTCGACCGTTCCGCCGGCGGCCGGTTCGACGGCCCGTGGTTTCCGGATTCGAGTCGGCGGGTATGCCCGGGAAAACCCGATCCGATCGGAGGATTCGATATGGATACGTTGGGCTGGATAGTGCTGGCAGTCGTCGTCGTCATCGTCGTACTGCTGCTGGTATGGCTGCTGACCAGGCGCCGGACACAGCATCGCCGCACCGAAGCGGCTCACCTTCGTGCACAGATCGCCGAACGCGCACCGGCCGCCGAACAGCGCGCGGCCATCGCCGACGAGACCGCCGCCAAGGCCCGCCGGGCCGCCGCGGAGGCCTCCGAGAAGCAGGCCGAGGCGGTCCGCCTGGAGAACCGTGCGAAGGTGCAGCGGGAGGAAGCCGAATCGACCCGCAGTGCGCTGGACGAACAGCGTGAGCGCGCCGACCGCCTCGATCCCGACGCCCAGGCTCCGTCGTCGGTCGACACGGAACCGCAGCGGGACGTGCGGGCGGACGAGGGCGGCACCGGCCGGGAAGGCCGGCACTACGCGTAGAAGGTGCCGGCCGCTGCGAATGCCGGGGCCGCACCGCAATCTCGGGACGGTTTCCGCTGAAGCAGAAGGGGTTACCCGCCACAGGAGCAGTTCGAAGGGAAGGTAGCGCGATGACAGCGAGCCAGCGCGACGTGATCGAGGTCCTCACCCACGATCACCGCGAAGTGGAACGGATGTTCGCCGAACTCGAGGCACTCCACGGCATCGAAACCCACGAGGCGCGGCAGCGGCGCAAGGATCTCACCGATCAGGTGACGATCGAGCTGGTGCGGCACTCGGTCGCGGAGGAGGCCGACGTGTATCCGGCCGTCAAGAAGAAGGTCAGCGAGAGCGAGGCCGAACACGCCAAGGAGGAGCACGCCGAAGCCGAGCGGACGATGAAGCGGCTCGAGGGGCTGAAGCCGGACGAGCCGGAGTTCGAAGCCCAGCTCGCATTGCTGATGCACGAGATCCGCGAACATGTCGCCGAGGAAGAGAGCGAAATGTTCCCGCACATGCGCAGCGTTTTCACCGAGGAGGAGTTGGTCGACCTCGGCAGGAAGGTGGAATCGACGAAAAAGATCGCTCCGACGCGGCCGCACCCGTCCGCCCCGGACGAACCGCCGGGCGACAAGCTGCTCGGCCCGGTCACCGGCCTGCTCGATCGCATGCGTGACGCGGTGACCCGGCGCGGAACCGAACGGTGAGAACGGGCCGTGCCGAATCCGCTTGTCCGGCGTGAGCCCTAGGAGCCGGATTCGGTGCGGGTCACCGAGTGATCCGGGTGCGGCACCGTCCGGTGCACGGTCATCAGGAAGTGGTCGAACTCGTTGCGCGCGGAGTCGGAAATTCTGGGTCCCGATCCCTCGGCAACGATGTCCACGATCCGCTGAGCGAGCGCCCGGAGCTTGATGTTGGTCTCCTGCGACCGCCAGGTGAGTATCTCGAATGCGTGATCGGCGGAAATCCCGTACACGAGCATCAGCACCCCCTTGGCCTGCTCGATGATCGCGCGTGACTCGGCGAGAGTGGACAGTGCTTCGTCGACGTTCTCGCGGATGTCGTCCGCGTAGCTGTCGGTGAGGTCGACGTAGAACCCGGACGTCCCGATGACCGTGCCGGCCGCGTCGAGCAGCTGGTCGCCGA
This sequence comes from Rhodococcus zopfii NBRC 100606 = JCM 9919, assembly GCF_001895025.1. Lineage (GTDB taxonomy): Bacteria > Actinomycetota > Actinomycetes > Mycobacteriales > Mycobacteriaceae > Rhodococcus > Rhodococcus zopfii. Next base: position 117,454 of record NZ_BCXI01000013.1, on the reverse strand, counting down.
CCACGACGACCTGCTTGACGTTTCCGTCGGTATCGATGATCCGGTGCCGGCTGCTGAACGGTCTGCCGGTCGTGCGCTGGGAGTTCAACACCTCGGTGATCTGCGCCAGGTCGTCCGGATGCTTGTGGGACAGAACCAGTTCTGTTGTCGGGTGTACGGTGCCGGGCTCGTATCCGTGCATTCTGGCCACTGCGTCGGACCACTCCCACTCGTCGGTGGCGACGATGAACCGGAAGCTGCCCACCCGCTGTGGCCTGTCCGGACGCGGTGGCCTGTCCGGGCACGGGTGCTCGGCCGCGCGGGCGTCGGGGGTGGAATCGGTCATTTCACGATTATGCCGGGCGGAACCTTTCCGCGAGCGCAGTGCCCCCGCCCGTGACCGGGCACAAAACCGACCACACGGATTGAAAACCCCGGGCGCGGGTACTCCGGTACCCACCACATGCGGCGGTGCAGCTCAGGAGGTTCCCGGTGTTGCGTTGGCGTCGAGGCGTGGTCGCAGGACTGGTCGCCGTGTCTCTGTCCTGCGGCTGCTCGGGTCTGCCGGGCGGAACGGAAGGCGACCTGTCGAGGGCGGCCGCGGATGCGGCCTCGGCGACCGCGTCGGCGCGACTCGGTCTGTCGCTGGTGGCCGCGCACCGCACCACCGGAAACCACGCCGAGGTGGTGCTCGACGAGGCCCTCGAGTCGGTGCTCACCTCCTACAGCGCCGCGGCTACGGCCGAGACGTCGTCGCAGGACGAATCCGGACATCAGGACGTGCTTCTCGGTTACCTCGACGACGCGGCATCCGTGCTCGGCGAGGCCCGCGGGCACGTCGCCGGCGTGCCGGGTTCGCCGGACGCGGCATCCCTGGACCAGGAACTCGGCCGGCTCACCGACACCCTGTCGGCGTTCGGAGAAGGTGCCCGGTGACGAAGCTGTTCGCCGTCGCACTCGGCGTTCTCACCGCCATCGGCGGATTCCTCGACATCGGGGATCTGGTCACCAACGCCGTTGTCGGGTCTCGGTTCGGCCTGAGTCTGGCCTGGGTCGTCGTGCTCGGCGTCGGGGGAATCTGCCTGTACGCCAACATGGCCGGACGGGTCGCCGCGGTCAGTGGGCGCGCGACGTTCGAGATCGTCCGTGAGCGTCTCGGCGCTCGCTCTGCGCTGGCGAACCTCGCAGCGTCGTTCCTCATCAATCTCATGACGCTCACCGCCGAGGTCGGCGGCATCGCGCTGGCGCTGCAACTCGCGTCCGGGATCGGGCCGATGATGTGGCTGCCCGTTGCGGGGTTCGCGGTGTGGCTCGTGATCTGGCGGGTGCGTTTCACCGTCATGGAGAATGCCACCGGACTGGCCGGCCTGTGCCTGATCGTGTTCGCGGTCGTGTTGTTCCTGCTAGGGCCCGACTGGGGCGAACTCGGCGAACAGATCCTCGCCCCGGCCGTCCCCGCATCGGAATCGACGTCGGTGTACTGGTTCTATGCGGTCGCGTTGTTCGGTGCGGCGATGACGCCGTACGAGGTGTTCTTCTTCTCGTCGGGCGCGGTGGAGGAGAAGTGGACCGTCGACGATCTGGGTAAGTCCCGGCTCAATGTGCTCGTCGGCTTCCCGCTCGGCGGGGTCCTGTCGTTGTCCGTGGCCGCATGCGCCGCGGTGGTGCTGCTTCCGCAGAGTATCGCCGTCGAATCCCTCTCCCAGATCGCGCTGCCCGTGGCGGAGGCCGGCGGTCGGCTGGCGCTGGCGTTCGCGATCGTCGGGATCGTCGCCGCGACCTTCGGCGCCGCCCTCGAGACGACGCTTTCCAGTGGTTACACGCTCGCGCAGTTCTTCGGCTGGCGGTGGGGCAAGTTCCGGGCGCCTGCGAACGCCGCCCGCTTCCATCTCGTGATGATCGTGTCGCTGCTCGTCGGACTCGCGGTCCTCGCCACCGGTGTCGATCCCGTTCTGGTGACCGAGGTTTCGGTGGTGTTCTCGGCCGTGGCGCTGCCCTTGACCTACATTCCGATCCTCATCGTCGCGAACGACCCCGAGTACATGGGCGAGCACGTCAACGGCCGGATCGTCAACGCATTCGCACTGGCTTACGTGCCCGTGATCCTCGTGGTCGCGGCCGCTGCGGTACCCCTGCTGATCATGACGGGAGCGGGTGCATGACCGAATCCGACGCACTACCTCCGCTGCCGGCCGACGGCCGAGTCCTCGACGCGCGGCTGCACTTGCTGGACCGGCTCCTCGTCGACGTCGACGGCCTTCCGGTCACGACCGTCGACGATCTGGAACTCGACGGCGTCGAAGCGGGCCGGGAGATCCCGGCCGGGTCGGCGCCGCCCCGGGTGGAGGCCATCCTGAGCGGCAACGCGCTGCCGACCCGCATCTTCGGTGGCAGGCCACCGGACTCGCGGCTGGACCGCATCGACTGGACCGACGTCGATCGCATCGACGTTGCGGTGCACCTGAACGTGCGCGGCGAGGATCTCGACCACCTGTGGGTCGAACGGTGGACCCGCGACCGCCTCATCGGACGCATCCCCGGAGGTCGTCGTGCGGCTGAGTGAGATCATCGGTGCGCAAGCCCGAGACGGCGGGGGCCACCGTCTCGGCACGGTCGTCGACGTCCGGTTCAGCTACGACGAGGGCATGAGCCTGACCCTGGTGGCGCTGCTGGTCAGCCCTAGGTCCGGTGGCTCGTTCCTCGGTTACGAACGGCGTTCGGTCGACGCTCCCGCGCTGATCGCACGCTATCTGCGATGGCGGCACCGGGGTGCGTTCCTGGTCCGATGGGCCGATGTGCGACGCATCGGGGACGGGCGGGTCGAAGTGCGCGACGGGTACCGCAAGTTCGCGCCCGCGCTGCCGTGACTCTGTGCTGCCGTGATTCTGTGCTGCATCGCTGCGGGATCCCTGCGGGGCGGGCTTCATCCCTGCTGGCGTGGCCCCGACCTCTTGGCGATCACGAAGACGACGACGCCGATCAGGATGAGGATTGCGATCAATTCCATGGCGGAGGGATACCCGGTGGCGACGAATCGAACCCGCCGCCGGTGGGTACCCGGTGCGACATGAGCGGAGATCGGAAGGATCAGGGGAGGGCGCCGCTGCTCGACGCGCTCGCGGACTACCGTCGGCAGGACCGCTACGGATTCAGCCCACCGGGGCATCGCCAGGGCCGCGGCGCCGACCCCCGTGCCCTGGATGTGCTCGGTGACGCCTATCGGTCGGACGTGCTGTCGACCGGTGGACTCGACGACCGGCTCGCGCGCAACCAGTACCTGTCCGACGCGGAGGACCTGATGGCCGACGCCGTCGGCGCCGAACACACGTTCTTCTCGACATGCGGCAGCTCCCTGTCGGTGAAGGCGGCGATGACCGCGGTGGCCGGGCCCAGCTCCGGTGGCCTGCTGCTCAGCCGCGACAGCCACAAGTCCGTCGTGGGAGGGCTGATCTTCGGTGGAATCCAGCCGCGGTGGGTCACCCCGCAGTGGGACGCCGAGCGCCACATGTCGCACCCGCCGTCGCCGGAGCAGATTCGCGACGGCTGGGAGAAGTATCCCGACGCGGCGGGAGCGCTGATCGTCTCGCCCAGCCCGTACGGGACGTGCGCGGACATCGAGGGTATTGCCGAGGTCTGTCACGAGCGGGGTAAGCCGCTCATCGTAGACGAGGCGTGGGGTGCGCATCTGCCGTTCCACGACGATCTGCCCACGTGGGCGATGAACGCCGGCGCCGACGTCTGCGTTGTCAGCGTGCACAAGATGGGAGCCGGGTTCGAGCAAGGCTCGGTCTTCCACACCCAGGGCGATCTCGTCGACTTCGCGTATCTGTCGACGTGCGCGGACCTGCTGATGACGACCAGCCCGAACGTGCTCGTCTATTGCGGAATCGACGCGTGGCGCCGCCAGATGGTCGAGCGCGGCGAGAGATTGCTCGGCGATGCGCTGGGGTTGAGCAGGCAACTACGCGAACGGCTTTCGCGGATACCGGGGTTGCGGGTCCTCGAGGACGAGTTGCTCGGCAAGGAAGCATCGCACGATCTGGACCGCATGCAGATCCTCGTCGACGTCAGCGAGACCGGGGCCTCCGGATACCAATTCGCGGACTGGATCCGTGAACACCAGCGGGTCGACATGGGCCTTTCCGACCACCGCCGCATCATGGCCACGATGTCGATGGCCGACGGACCCGACACCGCCGATCGGCTGGTCCGGGCGTTCGAAGCGTGCGTGGCCGCCGTGGATGGGCTCGATCCGCCCCCACCGATCCGCCTGCCCTCTCCCGACAAGCTGCAGCTCGAATCCCGTATGTCGCCGCGGGAGGCGTTCTTCGCCGAGAAGGTGGAGGACGTACCCGCCGCACAGGCGCCCGGACGACTCGCGGCCGAGCAGTTGACGCCCTATCCGCCGGGTATCCCGGTGGCCGTGCCCGGCGAGGTGCTCGACGATGCCGTCGTCGAGTACCTGCGCAGCGGGCTCGCCGCCGGAATGGCGGTGCCCGACGCCACCGATCCGAAACTCGACACGTTTCGCGTGGTCGCGCAGTAGAACGATCGCGCGAATCGAGTGTGGTCACCACCCCGAACGGGTATCCCGTGGGGGTGAGGCTCGGTCTTCTCGACATCGGTTCCAACTCGGCGCAGCTGCAGATCGTCGAGGCAGCCGTCGGTGCGCCACCACTGCCCGTGCACGCGATCCGGGTGCCGACACGGCTGGCCGACGAGGTTCAGCCCGACGGATCCCTGAGCGTTGCGGGCGCAGACCGCGCGGCCAACGCGGTCGCGACCGCAGTCGACGCGGCGTATCGCTACGGGGTGGATCGGCTCTTCCCGTTCGTGACCGCGGCGATCCGCGACGCCGAGAACCGGGATCTCGTGCTCGACCGGATCGTGCAGGCATCCGGTATCCGCCCCGAATATCTCTCGGGCGACCAGGAGGCACGGTTGACCTATCTGGCGGTGCACGCGTGGTACGGCTGGTCCGCCGGCCGGTTGCTGGTTCTCGACATCGGCGGCGGTTCCATGGAGCTGGCGCTCGGACGAAACACCGATCCGGATATCGCGCTGTCTCTCCCGCTCGGTGCCAATCGGCTGACGCGCCGCTATCTCGAAAGCGACCCACCCACGTCGAAGGAACTCAAGCGGATGCGCCGGGATGTGCGGGACACCCTCGGCGACGCGTCGGACCGCCTGAAGTGGGAGGGCGATCCGCACGTCACCGTCGGAGCGTCGAAAACGTTCAAGCAGTTGGCGAGGCTCACCGGTTCCCCGGCTCAGCGCAAGGGACCGTTCGTGGCCCGCACCCTGCGGCGCGACGATCTGCATCGTGTCATCGAGAAGCTCGCGGGAATGCCCGCCCAGCATCGGAGCCGGCTGTCGGGTGTCTCCGAATCCCGCGCCCGGCAGGTGCTCGCCGGTGCGATCGTGGCAGATTGTGCGATGACGGCACTGGACTTGGACAGCCTAGAAATCAGTCCGTGGGCGCTGCGGGAGGGAATTGTGTTGCGGCACTTGTCATCCCTCGCCGACGACCGTGATGCGCTGCCCCTGCAGACGTTGCCGGCGCGCTCGGAGGACGGCGCGACGGTGACCACGCTGCCGAAGCAGATCTGACACGCAGCGGGGATCGCGTGTCACGCCACCACGGCGTCGACGTCGCGCTCCCAGGCCCGATGCCGCGCCATGATGTCGGCGAAGACATCGAAGAACTCGTCCGACAGCGATGCCTCGGCGGCGGTCGAGGTCACCACGCCGGCATGGGCGAGGATGTCGGGTCCCTCGGCGACCGGACAGTGCAGACCGGCGGCGGGCAGCAGGTCCAGACCCGCGCCGAACGCGGCGATCGGCTTGGCGTGCTTGTACGCCTCGGCCAGGAAGTGCAGCGCGTAGCCGTCGTCCCGGAGGGTTGCGATCGAGTCGGGGCCGCACGGGACGACCACCGCGTCGTAGAGCACGGAGGCCATCGTGGTGATCGCGCGGTCGACGGCGATCTCGCCGCCGGAACCGCCGGTGAGTACGCCACCGCCCTTGGGCGCGAGCACCTCGACGATCGCGCCGCGTTCGGAGAGCGCCTCGACGAGCCGTTCGACGCCGGTGACGTCGACACCGTCCGCGGCGAGTACCGCGACCCGCCTGCTGAGAATGCTGTCCATTGCGGTGTTCAGCTGCGACAGTGCCGGGGAGGGCGGCGCGATGTCGACGACCGGTGACTCGGGTGGGATGTCGAGGCCGAGTTGCGCCGCGACCCGCGACGCCAGGCGGTGATCGACGAGATCGAGTTGGGCGACGACACGTTCGCGAATGTCGACGTTGGTGACCTTCCCGAGTTCGAAGCCGAAGGCCGCGACGATGTGCTCGGCTTCGACGTCGGACATGCTGCGCCAGAACAGGCGCGGCTGGCTGTAGTGGTCGGTGAAACTGTCGCTACGGGCCCGCACGACGTGTCCGTCCACATGCTTCGCGTAGTGCGTGAAGACTTCCTCGTCGGCCAGGGCCGGACATCCGCTGCCGAGCGAATTCTTGTGGTACGACGCCTTTCCGCGCTGGATCGTGGGCTGGCTGTAGCCGTCGTGCTGATGGGTGTGCACCTCGGTGACAGGCCGGTTGACCGGCAGCTGCGAGAAATTCGGTCCGCCCAGCCGGATCAACTGGGTATCCAGATAGGAGAAGTTGCGGGCCTGCAGCAGCGGATCGTTCGTGAAGTCGATGCCCGGCACCAGGTTCGCGGTGTGGAACGCGACCTGCTCGGTCTCGGCGAAGAAGTTGTCCGGGTTCCGGTCGAGCACCATCCGCCCGACCGGCTGCACGGGCACCTGCTCTTCGGGGATGATCTTCGTGGCGTCGAGAAGATCGAAGTCGAAAGCGAATTCGTCGGACTCTGCCACCAGCTGCACACCGAGTTCCCATTCGGGATACTGCCCGGCCTCGATGGCGTCCCACAGGTCGCGGCGGTTGAAGTCCGGGTCCCTACCGGCGATCTTCTGGCATTCGTCCCAGACCAGTGAGTGCGTTCCCAGCTTCGGAGTCCAGTGGAACTTGACGAATGTTCCGATGCCGTGCGCATCGACGAACCGGAACGTGTGGACGCCGAAGCCCTGCATCATCCGATAGCTGCGCGGCAGTGCCCGGTCCGACATCAGCCACATCACCGTGTGCAGTGTCTCCGGCTGCAGCGACACGAAATCCCAGAAGGTGTCGTGGGCGGATTGAGCCTGCGGAATTTCGTTGTCCGGCTCGGGTTTCACCGCGTGCACGAAGTCCGGGAACTTGATGCCGTCCTGGATGAAAAAGACCGGAAAGTTGTTTCCGACCAGATCGTAGTTGCCCTGATCGGTGTAGAACTTCGTCGCGAAACCTCGGACGTCGCGGACCGTGTCCGCGGAGCCTCGGGACCCCGCGACGGTCGAGAACCGCACGAACACCGGGGTACGCAATCCCGGGGTGGTGAGAAACCGGGCGGCAGTCACCTGGGCGAGCGAATCGTCGTACGGCTCGAAGAAGCCGTAGGCACCGGCGCCGCGCGCATGCACGACCCTTTCCGGAATGCGTTCGTGGTCGAAGTGGGTGATTTTCTCCCGAGCGTGGAAGTCCTCCAGAAGGGTCGGCCCCCGGGTCCCGGCGGTGAGAGAGTCGTCGTCGTGGTCGACCCGTACCCCCTGTTGCGTGGTGAGATATCCGGAGTTGCGGTCGACGCGGAATCCGTCGAGCTGCTTGTCCTTCGGGTCACGATTCTCGGGCTCGCGGGCGGAGCCGCCGGGATCGCTCTTCGTCATGCTGCGCTCCGTTCCGGGGGTGCGACGGTGTTGCCAGCAGTGCTCACACCGTGGCTACCCCCAGACTCGACCGGCAAACCCGGACGCAGGTCAACTGCCGACGAGGACCCCGAACGAGAACATCAGGAACACGATCATCCCCACGAGCAGAGCCCATCCGACGCCCTGCCAGATCGGCCACGTGCCGTGACGCCGCCACGTGCGGTAGGCGCGGAGCAGGGCCCCGAGCCCGCCGATCAACAGGACCAGGGGCGGCCCGAACGCGAGGATCTGCTTCGCCGGCGCGGTGCACACCGCGAACGACTCCTCGACGCAGCGGTCGTCGGAGACGGCAAGCCCCCACACCACCGCGACCGCCATCACCAGCAGTGCAATGGCGACGACGATCGCCGCGTACCACATCGCCGACCGGAAGGTCGCTGGGTCGCGCCAGCGCTTCTCGACGTCCTGGGTCATGGGGTCCTCAGCGGTGCTCGGCGCGGTCGACGACTTCGGGCCGACCGGCAGCACGCGCGCAGTGCGCGCAGCAGTAGATGGTGCTGTCGACCTCGACGCCGTGGCCGAGGATCCGGCAGTCGCAGTGCGCGCAGACCGGGGCCATCGCGTTGACCGCACATTCGAAGCTGTCGTAGGTGCCGGTGACGCTGTCACGGGTCACGGTGAAAGTCTTGTCGTAATCGTTTCCGCAGGTGTCGCACGTAGCCATGAGATCGCTCCCTTCCTAGGACTCTCCGATCGGGTGCCCCTGTCGGTACCCGGCCAAACGAGATGCGCCGGGAGGATCCGGGAGGATACTGAGGAGCACGCACCGGTGTCGGATTCGTCCGGCGTGGGTATTCCCGTTTCCGCTGGATCCGCGCCGAGCGGATCCTGCGGAAGTGAGGAGAGCGTGATGGTACGGCCGTCGGGTGACGAGGTGATGGTCCGAGGATTCGCCCACTACACCGAGCGGGTGGCTCAGGAGCTGGGCGTTCCGGCGGGGAACTGGGCGGTGCGCGACGACGATGCCTGGGAGGGTTACGTCGGTATCCCGGAGCTGGAGTTGTACCCCGGTCGTGAGGTGGCGCTCGTGTGGAATCCGGACGAAGGATGGGCGCTGGCCGTGGAGACCGGATCGGGTGAGGACATGATCCTCGCGGGCTACCTCGGGTCGGCGCGGGTCCCGCCGCCGTCGGCGGTGCGGTCGTTCGTGGAACGTCTCCGACGCGACGGACGGGCGCTGCGCACGACCCCGGCCCACGGGACCCGCGAGGAGGCGCTGCGGGCGGTCGCCGACTACGGCGGTGTAGGGGGAGGTGTCGCGGCCGTCGAGTGAGGGTATGCGATCAGGACAGCACGTTCCGTCCGGAAGGTGGGTCCGATGACCGTTCCCGATCCCGAACAACACGGCAACACCGATCCCGATCCCGACAGCACGCCCGGTCTCGAGCCCGGTGGGGGAGTACCGCCCGGAACCACGCCTCCCGAATCGGCCGGCACCTCGGGGCTGTCCGCCCCGGAGCCGGAGACCCGGAAGCGTTTCCCCGCGACGGGTTGGATGACGCTCGGCGCGGTGATCGTGATCGTGATCGTTTTCGTCGCCGTCATCATCGGTCTGATCGCCGCGATGGTGTGAACCCGCTCCCGGACCGGTTGAGACCGGCGACGGTGGGGTAGACCCCCTGTGTCCGTGAAGAGATCCGACAGGAGGATTCGCATGGCAGACGAGAAGAGTGGTCCCAGCGAGGGCGTCAAGGGCGTCGTGGAGGACGTCAAGGGCAAGGCAAAGGAGGCCGTCGGTGCCGTCAGCGGCAACGACGATCTGACCCGCGAAGGTCGCGCCCAGCAGGACAAGGCAGAAGACCAGCGTGAGGTCGCCCGCAAGGAAGCGGAGGCGGAGAAGGCCAGGGCGAAGGCCGAGGCGGACGAAGCCAGGCAGCGCTCACAACAGTGAGGTCCTCGCGGTGCGGCCGGTGTCCTGCGGACCCGGCCGCACTGCCGTCACAGGGAGGTGTCACAGTCGTGCGGATTCTCACGCTCGTGGTGTTGATCTGGCTGGTGGTCGGTGCCGTCGCCGCCGGGCAGCGGGGCTATTTCAGCAATTCCGAGCAGAACTGCGCGGGTGTCGCCACTGTGGTGGTGACGGTGATCGCGGGTCCGCTCAACTACTTCGGGGTCAACCCGAGGATCGAGGACTGCCGTCTGCCCGAACCCAGCAGCTGATCACCCGGCGCGAAGATCGTCCAGAAACGTTCGTGCCCATCGGTCGACGTCGTGCTTCATCACCTGGTTGTGCATCGAGCGCATCCGTCGCGCCGCGACCGCGGGTTCTTCCGTCACGGCGGCGACGATCGCACGCTTGACCGCGTCGAGATCGTGCGGATTCACCAGGTGCGCGCGGCGCAGTTCCGAGGCGGCACCCGCGAATTCGCTGAGGACGAGGGCGCCGCTGCCGTCGCCGTGACAGGCCACGTACTCCTTGGCGACAAGATTCATCCCGTCGCGCAGGGGAGTGACGAGCATGGCGTCGGCACACGCGTACATCGCGATCAGCTCGTCGCGGTCCACCGGCCGGTGCAGATAGTGCACGACCGGGCGGCCGAGCCGGCCGAATTCGCCGTTGATGTTCCCGACCTGCCGTTCCACGTCGTCGCGGAGCTGCGCGTAGGCGGTGAGTCGTTCGCGGCTCGGCGTCGCGAGTTGCACCATGACCGCCTTCGCCGGGTCCAGCGTGCCTTCCTCGAGAAGCTCACGCAGCGCATCGAGCCGGATGTCGATGCCCTTCGTGTAATCGAGCCTGTCGACGCCCAGCAGGACGATGTCCGGGTCGCCGAGCTCGACCCGGATCTGCTTGGCCCGCAACTGCGTCGAGGCCGAGCGTGACTGCTCGTCGATGTGCGCCGAGTCGATCGAGATCGGATACGCGCCGACTCGTACGAGGCGTTCCCCGGTGTCGACCGCGCCGAGGGATCCGACCCGGGACGCGGAGAACAGCCGCCGCGTCAGGAACCGGAAGTTCTCGGCGCCGCCGGGAAGGTGAAATCCGACCAGATCGGCTCCGAGCAGACCCTGGACGATCTCCGAGCGCCACGGCAGCTGGAGGAACAGTTCCGGGGGCGGGAACGGGATGTGCAGAAAGAAACCGATCGTCAGGTCCGGTCGTGCCTCCCGGAGCATGCGCGGCACGAGCTGGAGCTGGTAGTCGTGCACCCACACCGTCGCCCCGGGCGCTGCCGCGCGGGCGGCTGCTTGCGCGAATTTCTCGTTGACCTGCACGTACGTCCGCCACCAGCGGCGGTCGAAAGTGGGCGTGACCACGGCATCGTGGTAGAGCGGCCACAGGGAGGTGTTGGAGAAACCTTCGTAGTATTCGGCGACCTCGGTTTCTGTGAGCCCGACCGGATGCAGTTTCAGCCCGTCTTCGATGAACGGATCGAGATCGACGTCGGGTGTTCCCGGCCAGCCCACCCACGCGCCGTTCGCGTGCCGCAGGATCGGTTCGAGCGCGGTGACCAGGCCACCGGGGCTGCGGTGCCACGTTCCCGGACCACCCTCCGGATCGGGTTCGAGGTCGACGGGCAGCCGATTGGCCACTACCAGGAAATCTGCGTGAGTCGCATCTATCACGATTTTCAGCCCCTGTTTCACGATTCCGGCGGCGCCGACGCCCGGTGTTCCGGCGAACGTGGCGACGCCACGGCCTTCGGAAGTCGTCCCGAAAGGCCCCTATGAACTGCGGTCCTCCTCACGGAACTGCGGTCCGTAGTTCGGATCCGGTGGCGCGATTGTATCACCACGGAGGTTCTGAGACTTCGGAATTCGGCGAGGTTTACCGGTGAGATCGAACGGGTAGATGTTACCCATCGTCGCTACCGTGGTGCCGATTCCGCGGTCGGGCGGACGGTGTAGTCGAGAGGAGAACACATGGGTAAGTTCACAGTTCCGGGTCTGAGCGAGAAGGACGGCGAGCGCGTCGCGGAGGTCCTCCAGGAACGTCTGAGTGCCTACAATGATCTTCACCTCACGCTCAAGCATATTCACTGGAACGTGGTGGGCCCCAACTTTATCGGGGTGCACGAGATGATCGACCCCCAGGTGGAACTCGTGCGGTCCTACGCCGACGATGTCGCCGAACGTATTGCAGCGCTGGGGGCTTCGCCGCAGGGTACGCCAGGTGCGATCGAGAAGCATCGCACCTGGGACGACTACTCGGTGGGGCGTGACAGCGCGCAGGCGCATCTGGCCGCCCTCGATCTGGTGTACGACGGGCTGATCGCGGGCAATCGCAAGGCGATATCCGAAGTGGGAGAACTCGATCCCATCACCGAGGACCTGCTCATCGGGCAGACCGGCCAGCTCGAGAAGTTCCAGTGGTTCGTGCGTGCGCACCTCGAGAACGCGTCCGGAAGCCTCGCGAACAGCGGGGCCGCGACCGAACGCAAAGCCGCCGACAAGGCCCGCGCATAGGCGGAATCCGAAGACGAAAGAGGCAGCCGCACACGGATATCCGTGTGCGGCTGTCCTGTCTGATTGTGGGTGTCCGGCTCTCGCGGGTGTCAGGCTCTGGAGAACACGTCGACGACGGCGTCGCAGAACGCGGGCAGATCGCCGGGGTTGCGGCTCGACACGAGGTTCCGGTCGATGACCACCTCCTGGTCGACCACCGTGCCGCCGGCATTGCGGATGTCCGTGCGCACACTCGGATACGAGGTGAGGGTACGGTCGCGCACCACATCCGCCTCGACGAGCGTCCACGGCCCGTGGCAGATGACGCCCACCGGGCGTCCCGACGAGACGAAGTCCCGGACGAACGCCACCGCGTCCGAATCCTGGCGCAGGTGATCGGGGTTCGTGGTGCCGCCCGGTAGGAGCAGAGCATCGAAGTCATCGACCGAGGCGTCGGCCACGACCTGATCGACGTGGTGCTTACCCGCCGGATTCACGTCGGAGTTCATCGCCTGGATCTCTCCCGAGGACAGCGAGAGCAGCCGGGTCTCGGCGCCGGCGCGTTCGACGGCGCGCCGCGGTTCGACGAGTTCGACCTCCTCCACCCCGTCGGTGGCCAGGATCGCGACCCGGCGCGACGCCAGCGGGCCGGTATCCGAAGAATTCATGGTTGACCGTCCTTTCGTCGTCCGCCATGGGGTACCCGCAACCGGGTGGGGAAACACCGGGTACCCGCGGGGCGGGAGTGTAGGAGAGGCCCAATCCGGATATTCCTCCGAAGACGGAACGCGTCGAGTGGAGGGACGGATGAGGTTGCGGCGCAGCGTGACCACCTCGTCCGGTATCCGGCGGGTGCGGCGTGGCCGCCGTTTCGCCTACCTCGGCGCCGCGGCGACGGCGACCGTCAGTGCTCCGGCGAGCGCGACTCCCGTCGGGTGGCTCCGGGGCGTTTGAACGGCACCGCTCGGCGGTAATCGAGGACAGGAACGAACCAGGCCGGAGAAGAACCGGGAAGGATGCAGCGATGAAGGCGATGCAGCGATGAAGGCCGTGACGTGGCAGGGCAAGCGCAAGGTCGAGGTCGGTACGGTGCCGGACCCGCGGATCGAGGAGCCGACCGACGCCGTCGTCCGCGTCACCACCACCAACATCTGCGGCTCGGATCTGCACCTGTACGAGGTGCTCGGCGCGTTCATGACGCCGGGCGACATCCTCGGACACGAACCGATGGGGATCGTCGAGGAAGTTGGCAGCGAGGTGACGAACCTGAAGGCCGGGGACCGGGTCGTGATCCCGTTCCAGGTCTCGTGCGGCGGCTGCTTCATGTGCGGGCACGGCCTGTTCTCACAGTGCGAGACAACCCAGGTGCGCGAATATGGCAGCGGGGCAGCGTTGTTCGGATACTCGAAGCTGTACGGAAGTGTTCCCGGTGGCCAGGCGGAGTACCTGCGGGTCCCGCATGCACAGTCCACGCACATCACGGTTCCCGACGGTCCGCCCGATTCCCGGTTCGTATACCTGTCCGACGTGCTGCCGACCGCATGGCAGGCGGTCGAGTACGCCGACATTCCCGAGGGTGGCACGGTCACGGTCCTCGGCCTCGGTCCGATCGGCGACATGTCCGCCCGGATCGCGCACCATCGAGGTGCCCGGGTCATCGGCGTCGACCTCGTGCCGGAGCGTCTGGCCCGCGCCGACGCCCGGGGAATCGAGACGATCGACCTGAACGGGACCGACGGTGCACTCGGCGACCGGATCCGTGACCTCACCGACGGGCGCGGCACCGACTCCGTGATCGACGCGGTCGGCATGGAGGCGCACGGCAGTCCCGTGGCGAAACTGGCCCAGACCGCGGCCGGGTTGCTGCCGTCGGCGATCGCCGAACCGCTGATGCAGAAGGCAGGCGTCGACCGGCTCGCCGCCCTCTACAGCGCGATCGACGTGGTGCGGCGCGGCGGCACCATCTCGCTCAGCGGCGTGTACGGCGGCGCGGCCGACCCGCTGCCCATGCTCACCCTGTTCGACAAGCAGATCACGCTGCGCATGGGGCAGGCCAACGTGAATCGCTGGGTGCCGGAGATCATCCCCCTGCTCACCGACGATGATCCGCTCGGCGTCGACACGTTCGCCACGCACCGGCTCCCGCTGTCCGAGGCACCCCACGCCTACGACATCTTCCAGCGCAAGGCGGACGGGGCCGTGAAGATCCTCCTCGAACCCTGAGTCTGGAGATACCTGGGATCCCGGCTCACCGATCTGCCGGCGTGACCGGTTCGGCGAGCACGGGATCGTATGCGGGACCGTTCGCCTCGGCATCGGGCACGTCCGCGTGCGGTGACACCCTGGCGCCGAGGACGTATGCCAGGTGCCCGCCGAGCGTGCCGCCGACACCGATCAGCCCGAGACCGGCGAGGCTCAGCGCCACCGCGGACGCCGAGGATTCGGAGGCGCACCGCCGGCGTCGATAGGACGCGGCCGTCAGCGCGATGCCCGCGGCATTCGTCACCGCGTGGATCAGACCGACTCGCCGCTGGACCGTGGTGCACCGGGACCAGTCGGACCATCCGGTGGCCAGCGTCGGCGGGGTCGCGGCCAGGCCGATTCCCAGCAGGCGCCGGGCCGCATCCGGGCGGCGGAAGACCAGATCGAAGACCGCTGCCGAGGACCATGCGCCGATAGGGACCGCCACCAGTGCGGGATGCAGCGGATGGCCGAGGAAGTCGCCGCGCAGCACGCCCCCGGCCGGGCCGTCGGCGAGCGGCCGCACCAGTGCGCGGACCCTCGTCGCGGGACGGTCGAGCCAGGACGCCGATTCGGTGCTCTCGAGCAGTCGTGCGAGCGGCGGGGAACGATGGGGAGTCTGTGTGGAGATGTTCGACGTGGACATGCTCGACGCGTACCCCGGAAGCCATGGGAGAAAACGGCCGACCCGCCACCTGGTGTCTACGCGGTGGGTCCGAATCCTCGACACGCTGTAGAGCGGGCGGATTCCGAATCCGTGAGCATTTTCGGTGACGGAACCTTCACTCGACGACGATCTTGCCCTTCGCGCCGCGTTCGGCATCGAACATCCGATGGTTGAGGAAGGTGTAGGTCCCGGGTTCGAGGATCTCCATTTCGACGAATCCGCCCTGCGCCACCGCCAGATCGAGCGCCTGGGCACCGCCGCGATCGGGGTCGCCCGCGCGCAACAGATACGCGCCTTCCTTGTATACGGTGTCGAACTGGCTTCCGACGACATGGAAGCTGACGCTCTCGGCCGGGCCGGCATCGAGCACCCAGACGCGGATTCGGTCGCCGACCTTCGCGCGCAGCGGCCGGTGCACGTACTGGTTCGCGAAACCGTTGAACACCACCAGATCCGGCGCCGCCGCGACGACCTTGTCCGCGTCGACCGTGCCGTCGCCGAGATACACGTCCGACTGCACCACGAGATATTCGGCGTCGACCGGTGTCAAGCTCGGCGGATCGATCACGACCGCACCGAACATGCCCGCGGCAATGTGTACGGCCATCGGGGCGGTTGCGCAGTGATACAACCAGATTCCGCTGTGTTCGGCACGAAACCGGTAGACGAGTTCCGCGCCGGGGTCGATGGTGCGCATCGGTTCGTCCGGCCCGACCATCCCGGCGTGGAAGTCGATGGAGTGGCCCATGGTTCCGTTGTTGACCAGCCTGATCTCGAAGACATCGCCCAGGCGGCCGCGCAGTGTCGGCCCCATGGGCTGCCCGTTGTACGTCCACATGGTCTGTCGCGCACCGACCGCGTAGTCGCCCTGAACTTCGGTGACCTCGAACGTGTAGCGGTGGGTGGTGCCGCCGGGTGCCGGGGCGAGGACCGGATCGCGGGCGACGAAGCCGTCGTCCGGGGCGGCGGCGAGATCGACGTCCGGTGGACCGCCCGAGCCGTGATCGTGCACGCCTGCACCGCTGCTGTCGGTGCCTTCGGCGGTGCTGTCGGTGCCTTCGGCGGTGATGCTCAGGAGCATCCCCTGCTGCCGGTGCCCGACGATCGAGCACCATCCGTCGATGTCGGTGCCGACGACCCCGACATCGACCGTCGCGGTCCCGCCGGACGCGACCCGGCCGCTGTCCTGGCCGGTGGACAGCACCAGGTCGTGGACCTGATCGTCGGAGTTGGTGACGGTCAGGATCAGCCGGTCGCCGGCCGGCACCGTGATCCGGTCCGGGACGAAACGCATCCCGACCATGTCGACCTGCACCTCGGTGGTGTTGCCGGTGGGTGTCACCCCCGCGGAGGCGTCGGCGTTGTCGAAACCGGTTCCGCCGATACCCGCGGTGACGGCGGCGACGAGTGCGAGACACGCGAGGGCGGCGGTGGCCTGCAACCCGCGGTGCTGGGGTGCCGGTGTGTACTCGGGCGCGGCGTTGCCGGACATCACGGCGCGGCGGCCCGCCACCGAAGCCTTGGCGCTGGTGACCATGATGGGCAGGAACAGCACGAACGCGAGCATGACGATCGCGGAGACACCCACGCGCATCCAGCTCGCGAGCGGCAGCAACCACAGCAGCAGCCCCACGTTGACGACGACGAGCCGCCACACCCACCACCGGTTCATCTTGTCGACGCCGGCGCCGACGACAGCCGGCCCGCCGCCCATCAGGGTGGGCAGCAGATGACTCATCACGCCGAACAGCAACTGTGCCGCGAAGCCGGCCAGGAACGGCACGGTCATCAGCGTGGCGCGCTCGGGGGTCATGGGACCGGTCGCGAGCACGACGGTCAGGCTCAGCAACGACCCGAGCAGCCACAGCATCGCCGCGGTGATCGAGGCAGGCGCGAACCCGGCGGGGGGATGTGACACGGCTCCGCGCAGCAGCGGACCTGCGACGACGACCCATCCGGCCAGGTAGATCGCGCATCCGGCCGCCGCGGCCAGCGGATGCGCGGTCAGGGCGCCGACGAGGAGCACGGCGATTCCGGTGAGCAGGACCGCGAGCGCGACCGGTCGTCGGCGTGCCCCGGTGCCGGGGCGAGCGGAGCGATGGGGGGTGTCGGGGCGAGCGGAGCGACGGGGGGTGTCGCTGCCGCTGTCCATGCCGATCAGGTTCGGGTACATCACCGTCAGCACCCCGGCGGCGGCCAGGCCGAGGAAGCCCAGCAGGTTCATCGCCTGGTGGGCGAGCAGGAACCCGGCTTCGGTGCTGTCGGTCTGTCCGTAGGCGAGTGCGGCACCGAATCCGGCTCCGATGGGCAGCAGCGCCGACGACGCGACGAGGAACCACACGCTCTGCGCGTGCAGTGCGGGTTCCTCGCCGCCGGCCGCCCGCGACCGCTGGGCCCGACGGATCAGCAGCAGCAGCGAGACGGCATGCCATGCGAGCATCGCGCCGACGAGGACCGCACCCACGAGTGTGACGGGGAACCATCCGCCGAGGACACCGGCAACGGTGACGACGATGCCCGCGTTGAGCAGGTAGATCTTGGCGAGCTGCGGTGCGCGGGCGCTCTCGGGAAGGTGATAGCCGAGAAATCGTTCGGCGAGGGTCTGGGACCACACCACGATCGAATTGGTGACGGCACCGAGGGTGAACAGATGCACCAGCAGCCATCGGGATTCGGGGAGGAACGGGTGCGTCAGACCCGCGAGGACCAGCAGCACGAGCCAGACACGCACGGGCATTCCGGCGCGCTGGTGCCAGCTCTTGGGTCGCTTCGCCGGGCGCGTGGTGCTCACAGGCCGATGGTAGGACCGATCCACGTCCGTTTACTACTTCTCGTCGTAGATTTCGTCGCCCGCCCTGACCGGGCGCGCAGGTCAGATCCGCCGCATCACCGACACCACCTTGCCCAGCACGACGGCGCCATCACCGTCGAGAACCGGATACGCAGAATTCCGGGGCTCGAGCTGCACATGCCCGTTGCGCCGGCGCAGTACCTTGACGGTGGCCTCGCCGTCGATCATCGCGGCCACGATCTCGCCCGAATGCGCCTCGCTCTGCTGCCGCACCACCACGACGTCACCGTCGCAGATCGCCGCGTCGACCATCGAATCGCCACGCACCCGCAAGCCGAACACCGTGCCGGAACCGACGAGCTCGCGCGGCAGCGCCAGCACGTCGTCGGTGTGCTGCTCGGCGAGTATCGGCATCCCGGCCGCGATGTCGCCTACGACCGGAACCGCGACCGTCCGGTCGGACCCGGCCGGAGCCGATGCGGCGAGGAACGGGCGCACATCCAGCTGGCGCGCCACCGCCGAACCCCGCCGCAGGAACCCCTTGTCCTCGAGGCTGCGGAGATGTTTGGACACCGACGACGTCGACCGCAGTCCGACCGCATCCCCGATCTGCCGGGTGCTCGGCGCACATCCGTTGGCCGCCGCCCAGTCCCGGATCACCGCCAGGATCTGCTGCTGACGCAGCGGCAGGGACGAGGCGTCGAGGCCGCCGAACATGTCGAAATCGTCGTAGTCGGTCACCCGGCGAATCGTAGCCGTGCGAACGGATCGACCCGCTGCCCCGTCACCCCACGTCGAAGGTGGCGGGGTCGCCGCCGAGCCGATTCGCGGTGTCCAGCGCCTCGATCGCCTCGATCTCGGCCGCATCGAGCTCGAAGTCGAATATCTCGAGGTTCTGCCGGATCCGATGCGGTGTCACCGACTTCGGGATCGCCACATTGCCGATCTGCAGATGCCACCGAAGCACCACCTGCGCGGCAGTGCGATCACGTTCGAGTGCGATCCGCGTGAGCGTGGGATCGTCGAGCAGGCCCCGTCCCTGGCCGAGTGGCGACCACGCCTCGGTGACGATGCCCAGTTCCTTGTGCACCGCCCGCAGTTCGGCCTGCGCGAAATCCGGATGCACCTCGATCTGGTTGATCACCGGCGCCACGCCCGTGTCCGCGATGATCGTGCGCAGCTGAGCCGGCTGGAAATTGGACACGCCGATTGACCGGGCCCGACCGTCTGCCTGCAACTCGGTGAACGCCTGCCAGATCGTGCGGTAGTCCTCGCGCATCGGCCGCGGCCAGTGGATCAGGTACAGGTCGACGTAGTCCAGCCCCAGGCGGTCCAGGGACGTGTCGAACTCGGCGAGCACGCGGTCCCTGGTCCACGGTCGATCGGCGCTGTTCCACAGCTTGGTGGTGACGAACAATTCGTCGCGCGGCACCCCGGCCGCCGCGATCGCCCGTCCGGTTCCGACCTCGTTCCCGTAGATCGCAGCCGTGTCGATACTGCGATATCCGATGGTCAGAGCGCTGGTGACCGCGGTGAAACACTCGTCGTCGGGCACCTGCCAGACTCCGAACCCGATCTGTGGAATCGAGTTTCCGTCGCTGAGCGCCACATTCGGTACCGGATTCACGGAAGTCATACCCGGAGCAACGATCGAGACCGTGATCGTGTTCCGGGCCCGGCCGGATTCCGGTGCTGCTCCGGTCCGGTTTCGGTGACCGCACGGATGGGTAACCGCCCGCATGGCGAATACAACGAATCGCGGTGGCCCCACGACGGGAACCCGGCTCGCGGGCTGGGTCGGGTTTGCGTGTGTCCTGGCGGGTGTCGTCGCGATAGCTCTGGTCCTGACCGCTGCCGGAGGCGGTTTCGAAGGCTGGACGGCCGTCGCAACGATCGTTGCCGTCGCCCTCCTCGTCGTCGGTGCAGTGATGATCGTTCTCAACTTCCGGCGGCGCCGGCTGGGCGGATCCGGCGGCACCTCCACCCACGAGCCTGGAGTCCTGTAGTGACGCGATCGGGAGTGGTATGGCGGATGCCGGGTGTGTACCGGCCGCAAGAGGATTCGTGGCTGCTCGAGCACGCCTTCGGCTGCGCCGGTCCACCCCCGGACGCAAAGGTCCTCGACTTCTGCACGGGCACCGGAATCCTGGCGGTTGCGGCGGCGCGGGCCGGCGCGAAATCGGTGACGGCACTGGATATCGCGCCCCGCGCGGTACTCACCGCTCGGCTCAACGCATGGTCACGGCGACTGCCCATCAGGGTTCTTCGTGGCGGCCTCGGAGTTGCGCGCAGACTCGCACCGTTCGACGTGATCGTCTCGAATCCCCCCTACGTGCCGGCACCCAGTGGGGCTCACGACCCGCGCTGGGATGCCGGCCCCGACGGGCGCTCCGTCGTCGACCCGCTGTGCCGGGAGATCCCGGAGTTGTTGCGGCCGGGTGGATTCGCCCTCGTCGTGCACTCCGAATTCACCGGCGTGGACACCACGCTCGACATGCTGCGGGCCGGCGGCGTGAAAGCCACCGTGGTCGCGCGGGAGCGGATACCGTTCGGCCCGGTGATGCGCAGTCGTGCCGACTACCTGCAGCACCGTCGAACAGATTCTGCGGCAGATGCTTCCGTTGTCGCGATCGAGAGCAAGGCCGGAACCGAGACCGAGGAAGTGGTGGTGATCCGTGCCGATCGACCGGAACACACCCGGTGACCTGCGAACAGACGCCCGGACCGTCCGGCTCGTGCCGGGCGGCCCGATGCTCGTCGAGGGACCGGTGCGGATTGTGGGTGAGGACGGCACCGAAGTGACGTCGGATCGTTTCGTGGTCGCGGTGTGCCGCTGCCATCGCAGCGGCATCTATCCGTTGTGCGACACCAGTCACCGCCGGAGCGCGCGCACGCCCCGGCGGTGACTGGTGCCGGAGGCTCCGGCGGTGAGAAGTGCCGGAGGCTCCGGCGGTGAGAAGTGCCGGGGGTGGGAAGTGTCAATACCAGTACTTGCGGCCACCGACCGCCCGTCCGGTGGCGCCGAGCAGTGCCAGAATGACGCCCACCACGACGAGGATGATGCCGAGCGTCCACAGGATCGAGATCCCGGTCAGGAATCCGACCACCAGCAGGATCAAGCCGAGGATGATCATGATCGTCACCTTGCTGTCGGTGCCCGTGCTCGAATTGGCTCGGACGATGGGAGTGAATACCCCGATCAGGGCATTTCAAACCCCCCGCCAGCGGACGGAAATCCCCCGCGCGCCGGCCGAGCCTGTTGGATACCCTTTCCCACACCGGATTCCACAGATGTGGCGCAACCCGCCCGGCGGTGGCATGGTCGTAACATGCCTACTTCGGAAAATCCCGGGGCGAGTGTCCCGGGTGAATACAGCGTCGACGACGAGGATCAGTTGCAGCGCGAGGACACCCTCATCGATCGCGGAGTCGACGACGTTCTGGACGAAGGGATCTCGCCGCCCGAACGTCCGGTCGCCCTCGAACCGCACGACGACCTCGATTCGCGTCTGGCGGAGGAGGAACCGGACACCGGACCCCGCGGCGCCGACACCCGGCGCGCGGGCCGGCTCGTCGCACCGGACGAGGGAACGGGGGAGGACACCGAATCCGAACTCATCGCCGAGGACGTCGGCATCGACGGTGCGGGAGCTGCGGCCGAGGAAGCGGCCGTGCACATCGTCGACGAGGACGACATCGACAGAAGCTGAACGGGACTCAGGTCGCCTCTTCGGTTTCGAGCAGCTCTGCCGGTTCGAGCAGCGATGACTCGTCGCGGGACCACCGGTCGAGCAGGTGGCTGCCGAGCCGGCCCTCGAGAAACTCGATGGCCTCGGCCCCGAACACCACGTCGCGTGCCGCGCCCGGATCGCGCTCGAGCAGGTCCCCGACGACGTCGTGCCGCAACACCAGTTCGTGCACCGCATCCGCCTCGACGTGCTCGGTATAGAACC
This sequence comes from Rhodococcus zopfii NBRC 100606 = JCM 9919, assembly GCF_001895025.1. Classification (GTDB taxonomy): domain Bacteria; phylum Actinomycetota; class Actinomycetes; order Mycobacteriales; family Mycobacteriaceae; genus Rhodococcus; species Rhodococcus zopfii. The sequence goes on along the minus strand of NZ_BCXI01000013.1, from coordinate 95,629 downwards.
GCACGCACGCCGGTGCGGCCTCCAGGCGTTCGAGCGCCCGCACCAGCCGGCGCGCACTCGGGCCGGTCGTCATCTCGGCGGCCGCGAACTGGCCGACGAGCATGCCGATGCGGGACCGGTGCAACCCGCACATCGACATGAAGTTCACCGGCGCCAGGGTCAGCGCGGGTACGCGGTCGAGACATCCCAGGTAGCTGTCGTCCAGGCCGGCCGCGACCATCAGATCGGCGAACAGCTGCGCATGCACACGGTCGTGGTGCCCGCCGCCGTACTCGTCGAATTCGACGGCCACCAGCGTCGCCTTGGCCCGGCCGGTGAGTCGCGGAATCGCCCACGCCTGCGGATCGGCTTCCTTGAGCTGGTAGATGGATCGGTGCACGAAGTACTCCCGCAACTGCGGCCACGTGCCCTGCTCGGCCAGGTGATGGGACACGCTCCATGCGTCGCGCGGCTCCCGGCACACCGCATCGAAGGTCGCGTCGACATCCACACCGGCCGGGACGTCGGTGCGCAGGCGGTCCAGGAACGCCCGTTCGAGCGCGGCCCGCACACCGAGCGGACCCGGCGCCCACTCCCAACCGGGATCGACGCCCGAAAACCCCCGGTAGTGCAATTCGTACAGCACCGTCAGGGTCAACTGCGCATCGTCGCCGTACGGGTCGACGTCCGCGGGAGGCCGCGGCCACGGCGACTCGTCCGGCGTCCCGGCGAGCCGGGTGATGACGGCGTCGGAAACCGGCCCGCGCGGCCGGGGCAGCGGGGCGGAGGCAGGATCACGCATGACCGCCGGATACCCGGACCGGGACCAAAGGAAACCGGTGGGTGTGAACCGGGTATCGAGGGGTATCCGCTGGTCATGAGCATCGATGACCAGGAACACGTACATCCCCCGCACACGATCGACTACCCCGGCGACACCGCCGACATGGCCGACGCCCCCCAGGACGAGATGCGCGGATACCGCGGTCGCGGACTGCTCGAGGGACGCAAGGCGCTGATCACCGGCGGGGACTCCGGGATCGGCCGCGCGGTGGCGATCGCGTTCGCCAAGGAAGGCGCGGATGTCGCCATTGCCTATCTCGAAGAGGACCGGGACGCCGAGCACACCGCGGAGCTGGTCCGGCGCGAAGGGCGTGAGTGTCACCTGTTCCCGGGCGATCTCGCCGATCCGGCACATTGCCGGGAGGTGGTGGCCGAGGCGGCCGACCGGCTCGGGGGTCTGCAGATCGTGGTGAACAACGTGGCCTACCAGGAACCGGTCGACGACTTCGCCGATCTGGACGAAGCGCAGTGGCGCCGCACGTTCGCGGTGAACATCGACAGCTTCTTCCACGTCACGCGGGCCGCGCTCGAACACCTGCCGTCCGGATCGTCGATCATCAACACGTCCTCGATCAACGGGCTGCGCGGGAACAAGACACTCATCGACTACGCGGCCACCAAGGGCGCCGTGCTGGCGCTGACCTACTCGCTCGCACAGGCCTTGCAGGACAGGGGAATTCGAGTCAACTGCGTCGCGCCGGGGCCGGTGTGGACCCCGTTGGTCCCGGCCACTCTCGACGAAGGGAAGGTCGCGGACTTCGGCAAGCAGGCGCCGTACGGGCGCGCGGCGCAGCCCGACGAGATCGCACCGTCCTATGTGTTCTTCGCGTCGAACACGATGTCGTCGTACTACAGCGGCGAGGTGCTGGCGCCGATCGGGGGCGAGACGCTGCCCGGCTGACCGCGAGCGGTCGATCGATGCTGACCGCGAGCGGTCGATCGATGCTGACCGTGTGCGGTCACTCGTTCCGGTGCTGTTCGCTCTGTTCCGGTTCGGGGAAGCGCGTGGCGCGACGGCGGAAACGCCACGGGTAGACCAGCCAGATCGCGACGAACAGCACGGCGGTGCAGATTCCGGCGATGGTCGCCACGGTCGAGTTCACGACGAGCCCGACAACGAGGACGACGACGCCGGTCAGCGACACCCCGAGCAGCAGCAGGCCCGCAAGCGCGAACCGGTGCGCGGTGAGCACCAGCCGGTCGAGTTGCCTGCGCCGGAACAGCAGCCGGTGCATGCTGACGGGCGCGACGAGCAGAATCGTCGCCGCGATCGAGGCGAGCACGGTGACGAGATAGACGCCCTTCTCGTTGTTCGACAGGGCGGCGAACCCGCTCTGGAACGGCAGGGTCAGGAGGAAGCCGGTCAGCAGTTGCACTCCGGTCTGTACGACGCGAAGTTCCTGCAGCAGGCTGGACCAGTTCCGGTCGAGCTGCTGGGCGTCGCTCTCGTAACGCCGCGAGTATCGGGCGCCGGGCAGCTCGTCCTCGTCGTCGAACCGGTCGGAACTCGTCATGGGTCAAAGTTGTCATGCTGCCGGGCTCGGCAGGGCCGATGTGCGCGTTTCGCAACCTTGTGACGCGCATCACCGTGGGGTACCGTCGGCTGCACCGGCCTCGGTATTCGTCCACGAGGAAGGAGCGTCGGATGAAACTCAACCTCTTCGTCGCCTGGGCGGGATACACCCTCGGGTTACTCGCGGTCGCCTCACTCGCCCTGTTCCTGCTTGCCGCGGGTTACGGCCACACCGGACCGGCGATCGTCGCCGGGATCGGCACTGTCGTCGCGGCCGGGCTGGCGATGGCGATGATCGGCGGCACGATCCGCCACGACCACAAGGTGCACCAGGTCACTCCCAAATTGTTCTGACCGGCACAGTGTCCGACCGGCGCTGTCCTGAGGGCTGCGGGGCCCTCAGGACAGTGCCAGTCGTTTCTTCTCGAGTTCGACGTCGAACATCGCTGCGGGCCAGTCCAGGCGGAAACGCTCCAGGGCGTCGATCATGAGTTCGCCGACCGCGACTCGGCTGTACCACTTGCGGTTGGCCGGGATGACATACCACGGTGCGTGCTCGGTGTTGGTCTTGTCGAGCATGGCCTGATATGCCTCCTGGTAGGCGGGCCACAGGGCGCGTTCGCTGACGTCCGACGGGTTGTACTTCCAGTACTTGTCCGGGCGCTCGAGGCGTTCGGCCAGGCGCTTCTTCTGTTCGTCGAGAGAGATGAACATGGCGACCTTCACGATCGTCGTGCCGTTCTCGACGATCTCGCGTTCGAACTGGTTGATCTCGTCGTACCGGGCGCTCCAGACCCGTTCCGGTACGAGATCGTGCACGCGCACGACGAGCACGTCCTCGTAGTGTGAGCGGTCGAACACGCCGATCTGCCCAGCGCGCGGCAGTGCCTTGTTGATCCGCCACAGGTAGTGGTGCCGCAGCTCCTCCGGGGTCGGCACCCCGAACGACGCGTGATCGACGCCCTGCGGATCGACGTGCCCGATCACGTGACGCACCATTCCGCCCTTGCCTGCGGTGTCCATGCCCTGCAGGATCAGCAGCACCGATCTGCGGTCGCCCGACCGGCCGTTCGCGAACAGCTTCTCCTGCAGCTGCGACAGGTACGTGCCGCGTTCCTCGAGCAGTCGTGTGCCGAGTTCCTTGTCGCCCTCGAATCCGGGTGTGGCGTCCGTATCGATGTCGGCGACACGGGTGTCCGGTCCGGCGCGCAGCGCTTCGGTGACGGGCTTCGTCCACGGGCTGTTCTCGGCGTCGTTCGGCATGGCACGAAGCGTGCCACACACGCTGTGGTCGTCAGCGCTGTTCGCGACGAATGTCGGCCGTGTCGGTGGCCGGAAGACCCGGGTCGGGTCGGTCGCCGTCGAGCAGGTCGAGTTCGTCCGGTCCGGCCGGATAGGGCGGCGCGGAGATGCCGTCGATCATGTGGCTGCCCCACAGGTCGATGTCGGTGACGCGCGCGGTCGCGGCGGCACGGCCGGTGTCGAGAACCGTCACCGTCAGTTCGGTCCCGGTGGACGGCGGAGCGTCCGGTGCGAGCGCGGCGGCCAGGTCGCGCAACCGACCGCGCCAGCGGTGGCGGCCGCTGATCGGATCGAACCAGTCGGCGAGCTGGACGTCGACGACGACCTGCCTGCCGTCGACGAGGATCTCTGCGCGGCCACGGTATCCCTCGGACATGGCCCCGATTTTACACGTAACTACAAGTTACGTGAAACGGGTCACTCCGCTACTGCCTCGCGGTCCTCGCGGCGCAACGGATGAGGCTGCGACTTGAACCTGACGGGCGAACCGCCTGCCGACGCGATACCGGTCATACCGCCCCAGGTCATCATCGTCAGGTAGTCGATGAGGTCTTCCGCGGTCATCGACTTGTTCGAGATCCACCAGTGCGTGGCGAGCTGGATTCCGCCGACGATGCCGTACGCCCACGGCACCGACCCTCCCGAATCCATCTCCAGCAGCCGCAGGCGCTCACCGAGGACCGTCGCCACCAGCTCGGCGATCATCCGCTCGGAATCGGCGACCACGTCGCGGCTCGCCGACGAGCTGTTGCTCATCACGTAGAGGTAGACCTCGGGATCGGATGCGACCGTTTCGACGTATGCGGCGATCGCCACCCGGGTCAGTTCGTACTCGTCGAGATCCTCGGCGACCGCGGCGTAGATCTGCGGTGCCAGAATTCGCTCGACGTACCGCATCATCGTCGCGGTCGTCAGGTCGTTCTTGTCCGTGAAATAGCGGTAGAGCACCGTCTTCGAGACACCGATCTCCGCGGCGATCTCGTCCATCCCGACGTCGTGGCCGCGCACCCGGATCGCGGCGATCGTGCCGTCGACGAGTTCCTCGCGCCGCGCGATCTTGTGCTCGTGCCAGCGGCGCTTACGTCCGTCCTGCTTGGCGGGCGTCGGCTGCGGGGCTGCGGATTCGGGAGGTGTGGTCGGGGAGGTCGCGCTTTTGCTGGGCACTGGGTTGGCACATCCGTTCGGTCTTCGATCGTCGGCTCAGTCTACGGTGAGCGGCTTCTTGTCGGGGGTTCCGCGGGCGTCCCTCCCGTTTCGGCACAATGGCGAAGGTGCAGCTTCTGAGCAACGACGACGACGTCAAGCGCGGGGATCTCCGCCGAATGAAGGCGGTTGCCACCGGGTTCCTGGTCTTCGCCACGGTGGTGTATCTCTTCTGCCGCTGGCAGGAAACCCGCGGAGCCGGCGAATGGGTCGGCTACGTGCGGGCGGCCGCGGAGGCGGGCATGGTCGGTGCGCTCGCCGACTGGTTCGCCGTGACCGCCCTGTTCCGGCATCCCCTCGGTATCCCGGTGCCGCACACCGCGATCATCAAGAAGAAGAAGGATCAGCTCGGGGCAAGCCTGAGTTCGTTCGTCGGCACCAACTTCCTGGCTCCGGAGGTCGTGTCGGCCAAGATCGAGTCCGCGCAGATCCCGCTGCGCGTCGGCGGCTGGATGGCCCAGCCGGCGAACGCCCAGCGGGTCGCGCAGGAGACCTCGACGGTGCTGCGCGGCATCGTGACGGTGCTGCGCGAGGAGGACATCCAGCAGATCATCGACAACACGATCGTCAAGCGCATCGCGGAGCCGGAGTGGGGGCCGCCGATCGGCCGGGTGCTGACCGAGCTCATCGCCGAGGAACGCCACCTGCCGCTGATTGACATGCTCGCCGAGCGGGCCCACCAGTGGGCGCTGGGCAGCCAGGAGACCATCGACCGGATCATCTCGCGGGACTCGCCGTCGTGGTCGCCGAAGTTCGTCGACATGCTGCTCGGCGAGAAGATCCACCGCGAACTCGTCGAATTCACCTGGAAGGTCCGGTCCAATCCCGGGCACGAGGTCCGGCTCGCCGCGAACAAGTTCCTCGCCGACTACGCCCGCGACCTGCAGACCGATCCCGCGACGATCGCCAAGGCCGAACGCGTCAAGGCGGAGATCATGGGCCGGGACGAAGTGACGCAGCTCGCGGCCGCCACGTGGCGGACCGCCAAGCGCATGATTCTCGAATCCGTCGACGATCCGAACAGCACCCTGCGCACCAAGGTTGCCGAGAACGTCATGCACTTCGGCGCACGCCTGCGCGACGACGACGAGTTGCGCGGCAAGGTCGACGGCTGGCTGCTCGGCGGCGCCCGGTACATCGCCTCGAACTACGCCGACGAGATCACCGCGGTCATCAGGGAAACCGTCGAGCGGTGGGACGCCGACGAGGCGAGCCGCAAGATCGAGCTGGCCGTCGGGCGGGACCTGCAGTTCATCCGCATCAACGGCACCGTCGTCGGATCGCTCGCCGGCCTGGCCATCTATACGGTGTCCCAGCTGCTGTTCTCGTGAGGCCGCCCACGTGCTAGCAGAGTGCTTGCTCCAGCTAGCACATGATCGTATGCTTGAGAGCATGCCCACGATCGAAGGGGACGCCGCACCGGTCGACGGCTCGGACGTCGACGGAACCACCGGACCGGGCGACCTCGCGTCGCGCGTCGTGAACTCCGCCGCTCAGGACATCGGCGGGTTCATCCGTGCCCAGCGCGAGGCGGCGCAGGTGTCGCTGCGGCAGTTGTCGCAGCTCGCCGGCGTCAGCAATCCCTATCTCAGCCAGATCGAACGTGGGCTGCGCAAGCCCTCTGCGGAGGTGTTAGGACAGATCGCGAAGGGCCTCCGGTTGTCCGCGGAGGTTCTCTACGTGCGGGCCGGGATTCTCGAGCAGCGCCCGCACAGCGCGGTACGTGACGCGCTCCTGGCCGACGCCGTCCTCACTGAGCGGCAGAAGCAGGTTCTGCTCGACATCTACGACTCGTTCTGTCGCGAGAACGAGTCCGCCCCGCCCGGGCAGGCGCCGGACACGGATCCCGGGACCGCCGCCCTGTACGAGACCGATCCCGATGAACAGGAGAAATGACATGACCGATCCCAATGTCTCCAATCCCAATGTCTCCATCCGTACCTCCCTCTACGCCGCGGTCGGCGCGGGCGATGCTGTGGTCCAGGCGGTCGCCGACGTCGTCGCCCAGGTGCGCGAGCGCGCCGAATCCAACCGGAACGACGTCAACGAGCGCGTCGGCACCGCCCGCGAGAAGTTCGGCGACCTGACCGAGACCGTCGAGTCCCTGCGCGAGCGTCTCGCCGGCCTCCCCGCCGAGCTCCCCGAAGAGCTCGCGGATCTGCGCGAGAAGTTCACCCCCGAGGAGCTGCGCAAGGTAGCCGAGGCGTACTTGAAGGTCGCGTCCGACCTGTACACCTCGCTCGCCGAGCGTGGCGAGGAGACCGTCGAGCGGCTCCGCAAGCAGCCCGCCGTCGAGGAGGGTCTCGGGCGCGCCGAAGCTGCGTTCGGTGACGCCGTCGATCTGACCGAGGACGCCCTCGGCACCGTCGCTCGTCAGACGCGCGCCGTCGGCGAGCGTGCGGCGAAGCTGGCCGGCATGGCCGCCGGCCGCATCTCCGAGACCGCCGAGGGCGTGGGCGAGGCCATCTCCGACGCCGGCGACGAGGCGGCGATGAAGGTCCTCGACCTTGCGGACCAGGCCGAAGAGGTCGCCGACGAGGCTGCCGACCGCGTCGAGGTCGCCGCGCTGGAGATGGACGAGGCAGTCAAGTCCGTGACGGAGAAGTCCGCCCCGGAAAAGTCTGCCCCGGAGACGGCTGCTGCGGAAAAGGCTCCCGCCAAGGCTGCTCCGGCCAAGGCGCCCGCCAAGTCCGCCGCGGCGAAGGCTCCGGCGAAGAAGGCTGCCCCGCGCAAGACCACCGGCGCCTGATCGCAGGTCCTCGCAGCAACACCGGAGAATCGGCCCCCGTGCGACGTCGCACGGGGGCCGATTCTCGTAGGATGGGGGAGTGCCAAATGTCGATTCTCTTGCCGGTCTGATCCTCTTCGCCCTGCAGGTCCTGGCGATCGCGGGTGCGGTCTTCGCGTTGGTGCACGCGGTGCGTCAGCCGGCGGAGGCGTTCCCCGCCGTGGACAAGCTCACCAAGCCGGTGTGGATCGGGATCCTCGCGGTCGCGCTGATCGTGCTGTTCCTGTTCGGAGCCATCGGGATGCTGGGCATCGTCGGGGTTGTGGCGGTGTCCGTGTATCTGGTGGACGTCCGGCCGCGCGTGGAAGAGGTGCAGCGCCCGCGCTGGTGACACATGCCGTCCCTTGACACCGGACGGCGAGATAGTGACACTCGGAGTTACGGCTAAATTTCCGAGACGAGGTGATCGCCGTGACGCTCACCCGACCCGTCCGCACCGGTGACCGACAGGACACCGCCGCGCGGCTGCTCGATTCCGCCGCACGCTCGTCCTTCGATCCGGGGATCGAAATCGACTGGGACGCGCCGATCCCGCCGGACAAGTACGGCATGAGTCCCGAATGGTCCAGCCTCTACGGCACCGACCTGTGGGACCGTATGACCGAAGATCAGCGCATCACCCTGACCCGGCACGAGGCCGCCAGCATCGCCGGAACCGGGATCTGGTTCGAGATGATCCTCATGCAGATGCTCGTGCGCGACCTCTACCGGCACGACCCCGCGACGCCCTACGTGCAGTTCGGCCTCACCGAGATCGCCGACGAATGCCGACACTCGACGATGTTCGCCCGATCCGCGCAGCACTTCGGGGTCCCCTCCTATCGGCCGCCACGCTGGGTTCGCGAATCCGGACGTGCTTTCAAAGCGGTCGCCGCCGGCGCACTCGCGTTCGGCGGGGCACTGTTCGCCGAAGAGATCCTCGACGCGATGCAGCGCGACTTCATGCGCGACGAGCGCGTCCAGCCGATCACCCGGACCGTGAGCCGGATCCACGTGATCGAGGAATCGCGGCACATCCGCTACGCCCGCGAGGAGACCGCGCGCCGCATGCGCGACGCGTCCCGCCTCGAACGCACGTGGATCCGGATGCATCTCGGTGTCTCCGCGTACTTCATCGTCACGAACCTGGTGAACCCCCGCGTCTACGCGGCAGCCGGTCTCGACGTCGACGAGGCGAAGGCGGCGGCCCGGACCAACACCCACTATCAGGACCGCATCCGCCACGCCTCGCGCCGCACCGTCGACTTCCTTGACGGGGTCGGGCTGATCGGTGGTCCCTCGACCGTGTTGCTGCGCCGCGCACACATCATCTGACCCGGCACCCGCCACATCCCAGATCGGAGAAGAACACAGGTGAAGAAGCCCTCCCGCCGGACCGTGCTCACGGTCGCCGGACTCGTCGTCGTCGGCGCCACCCTCGGAGCCGTGGCGGCCCGTCGCCGCCGCGCCGCACCCCGCACCCGTGTGGCGGTACCCGGGGATCCCAGCGATGCCCTCCTCGCGGATCCGCAGGTCGGGCACGACGACGTCGAAGTCACCACGGACGACGGTGCACGCCTGCACGTCCGTGCCTACGGAGATCCCGACGCCGACATCCTCGTGCTGAGCCACGGCTGGACCTGCTCCACCGAATTCTGGACGCCGCAGATCAACGCGTTCGCCGAGAAGTACCGCGTCGTCGTCTACGACCAGCGCGGACACGGGCGCAGTGAAGCCGGCAGCCGCGTCTTCGGACCCGACGTGCTCGCCGACGATCTCGCCGCGGTGCTCGCCGCGACCGTTCCCGCCGGCCGCACGGCCGTGCTCGCCGGTCACAGCATGGGGGGAATCAGCATCATGGCGTGGGCCGAACGGCACCCCGACCAGGTGCGCGGCAAGGTGTCGGGGGTGCTCCTCGCGAGCACCGGCATGGACAATCTCGTCGCGTCCTCGACGGTGGTGCCGCTGCCGCAGCGCGCCCCTCGCGTCCCGGTACCCGTCGCGCGCCGGCTGATGGGCGCGACCGTGCCGCTCGTCGCATCTCCGGTCACGACCCGCGCGATCAAGTACGTCGCCCTGTCGCGGACCGCGACGCCCGCTGCGGTCGCGTTCTGCGAGAAGATCGTGCTCGGCTGCCCGCCCCGCACCCGCGGCGGCTGGGGTATCGCGCTGAGCGGCCTCGACGTCCACGACGGGCTCGCGAACCTCACCGTCCCGACGACGGTCCTGGTGGGCACCGCCGACCGGCTCACCCCGCCGAGCCACGCGCGTCGCCTGGCCGCCGAACTCGACGAAGCCGGCAACCTCGAGCACCTCGTCGTCGTCGACGGCATCGGACACATGAGTTCGGTCGAGGCGATCGACGTGTTCAACTCCGAACTGCAGCACCTCTTCGAACTCGCCCGCCAACCCGTCGGCGGCTGACCCACCGACCCATCCGACGGCGCTGCAGGTCCGAACCACCGGGGACACCGGAGGATCGCCATGGCCACACCGTCGAGCACCCGACCGCCGCCGACCCCCCGTACGCCCGGGATGCTCTCGCGTGCCGGGGCCGGGGTCGTCGCGGCCGGGCTGGTGCTCGGGCTCGGTGAACTGCTCGCCGCGACGACCGGCCCGGACGCGTCGCCGTACTTCGCGGTCGGCGCGACGACCGTCGACCGGGCGCCCGCGTGGGCACGCGAGTTCGCGATCGGCACGTTCGGCACCGCCGACAAGCCGGCGCTGTTCGTCGGCATGTCGGTCCTCCTCGCGACGTGCGCGGTCGTGGCCGGCCTGATCGAGCGTCCGCGGCGACCCTACGGCGGCGCTTTGCTCGCGGCGCTCGGGGCGGTCGGGGTGTACGCGGTGCTGAACCGCCCCGGGGCCACCGCGTCCGCGGCGGTCCCGACCGTGATCGCGGTCGTGGCCGGAATGTTGTTCCTGCAGTTCGCGATCCGGGTGCTGTGGACGCCGCGGCGCGGGGGCGGTCCGTCCTCGTCGTCGGGTATCGACCGCAGGCGTTTCCTGGCCGTCCTCGGCGCGGGTGCCGCGGTCGCGGTCGCCGCCGGAGCCGCAGGCCGGTACCTGGGGGACCGGCTGGCGCAGGTCCTCGAGGACCGCAGCCGATTCCGGGTGCCGCTCGCCGCCGACGCCGCCCCGGTCGTCCCGTCCGGCAGCGACCTGACGACCGGACCGCGCGCGGTGCCCGGCGCCACCTCGTTCGTCACGACGAACCGCGACTTCTACCGCATCGACACCGCGCTGCAGGTGCCGCGCCTCACCACCGCGGACTGGCGACTGCGCATCCACGGCATGGTGGACGGGGAGACGACGCTGACCTGGGACGATCTTGCCGGCTTCGAGGTGGTCGAGCGGTTGGTGACGTTGACGTGCGTATCCAACGAGATCGGCGGCGACCTCGCGGGCAACGCCCGCTGGACCGGCTACCGCATGTCGGAGATCCTCGACCGCGTCGGCGTCCGGCCCGACGCCGACATGCTGCTGTCCACCAGCGTCGACGGGTTCACCGTGGGGACACCGGTCGCGGTGGTACGCGACGGTCGTGACGCGCTTCTCGCCGTCGCGATGAACGGCGAACCGCTTCCGCTCGAGCACGGCTATCCGGCACGGCAGGTGGTGCCCGGGCTCTACGGCTACGTCTCGGCGACGAAATGGGTCGTCGACTGGGAACTGACCCGGTTCGACCGCGCGCAGGCCTACTGGACGCAACGCGGCTGGGCGCCGCAGGGCCCGATCCGCACCGCGTCGCGGATCGACGTGCCCGCTCCGTTCGCGCGGATCACGGCCGGGCCCGTCGTCGTGGCCGGCACCGCATGGGCGCAGCACCGCGGCATCGGCCGGGTCGAGATCCGAGTCGACGGAGGTCCCTGGCAGGAGACGGAACCGGCCACCGAGTATTCGGCGGACACCTGGCGCCAATGGCGGTGGGTGTGGGACGCGAGCCCCGGCGAGCACAGGCTGGAGGTCCGGGCCGTCGACGGTACCGGGGCGGGGCAGGACGAGCAGCGGCGCCCGCCGGTACCGGACGGTGCGACGGGTCTGCACAGCCGCACCGTCACGGTCGGGTGAGGGCGTCTCGTGTCAGTCGAACACCGGATCAGTCGAACACCGGATCAGTTGAACACCACGGTCTTGCGTCCGTGCACCAGCACCCGATCCTCGAGATGCCAGCGCAGACCCCGCGCCAGCACGAGCTTCTCGACGTCGCGGCCCTGGCGCACCATGTCGCTCACCGTGTCGCCGTGACCGACGCGGATCACGTCCTGCTCGATGATCGGGCCCGCGTCGAGCTCGGCGGTCACGTAGTGGCAGGTCGCGCCGATCAGCTTCACGCCGCGCGTGAACGCCTGGTGGTAGGGGCGGGCGCCGATGAACGACGGCAGGAAGCTGTGGTGGATGTTGATGGCCCGTCCCGCCCAGTGCTCGCACAACGCGGCGGGGAGTACCTGCATGAACCGGGCCAGCACCACCGCGTGCGGATCGTGCACGTCGACGAGTTTGCGCACCTGCTCGAACGCCGGGCCGCGCTCGGCCGGGTCCTTCGGGAACGACACGTAGTGGTAGTCGATCCCGTGCCGCCGCGCGACCGTCTCGAGTTCCGGATGGTTCCCGACGACCGCGCAGATCTCGGCCTTGAGTTCGCCCGCCGCCACGCGTCCGAGGATGTCGTGCAGGCAGTGCGCTTCCTTGCTCACCAGCAGCACGACGCGCTTGGTCTCGCCGGTGTCCGACAGCGTCCACTCGGTTTCCGGGCCGATTTCCTCGGCGACGACCGCGAACTTCTCCCGCAGCTCGTCGATCCCGAACGGGATGGACGACGCGCGCACCGCCTGCCGCGTGAAGAACCAGCCGCTGTCCTGATCGGCGTGGTAGGCGGCTTCGACGATGGAACCGCCGACCTCGGCGAGGAAGGTGGCGATCCGGGCCACGATGCCGGTGGTGTCCGGGCAGCCGAGGGTCAGAACGTAGCGACGGTCGTCGGTCGAGGCAGCGGTCATGCCGCCGATTGTCTCAGGTGGGTTCCGTCCGCCGGTCAGACGGTTGCCGGGGGACGTCGCACGGTCGCGGTGCCGACCAGGGTGGTCGCGTCGATCGTGTGCAGACCGCGCTCGGTGACCGCAGCCAGCAGATCGCGTCGGACCGCGTCGACCAGGGGCTCGTCGAGCCCGTCGAGAACGCCGCGTAAACCGCTGCCCACCACCAGATTCCAGCACAGTTCGTCGGTGGCGGGCAGCAGGTTCGACAGGATGTCCACCTCGACCGAATGGCAGCCCGCGCCGGCGAGCCACGCCCCGAGTGTCTCCGGGGTGTCGATGCGGTGCAGGGGCGTGCGTTCTCGGAGCGACAACCGGTCGGCCACCTCGGGGGAGTAGCGGGCGGCGACGTCGAACACCAGCGCGGTGAACTCCGCCATCGCGCCGGTCCGCCACACCGTCACACCGACCCGGCCGCCGTGCCGGACCAGGCCGACGAGCCGCGCGAAAGTCGCGTCCATGTGGGGCAGGAAGAACACCCCGTAGGAGACGGCGAGCGCGTCGTATCCGGCCTCGGGCACCGACGACGGCGGCTCCCACGTGGTGGCGTCGGCGCACACGAAATCGATGTTCTGCAGGGCACGTTCCTCGGCGCGCAACCGACCCAGCTCGAGCAGATCCGCGGCGACATCGACGGCGTGGACCCGTCCGGTCGGCCCGACCGCTGCGGCGGCCGGCAACGCGGACGCTCCGGCGCCGCAGCACACGTCGAGGACGGTGTCGCCGGGGTGCAGTCCGAGAGCGAACACGAGCGACTGCCCGGCCGGTCCCCACACGGTCGCGGTCAGACTGTCGAACCGGTCGCTGGCATCGTCGAACGTGCGGGCTACCTGATCGATCGGATCGGCCATGCCCGGAACGCTAGCCGATCTCGTAGAACGGTGGGGCGTACCGGAACAGGCCGCTCACCGGCCGGACGCACCGAGGTGAGGCGGTGTGGGAGGCTGGCGGCATGCCGGACACCGCACACACCCGCGCCCAGGTCGCCGCGATGATCGATCACACCCTGCTCAAGCCGGAGGCATCGGCTGCCGACGTGCGCGCGCTCGTCGACGAAGCCGTCGAACTCGGTGTGTACGCGGTGTGCGTGTCGCCGTCGATGCTGCCGCTGCGTGCCGAGGGTGTCACCGTCGCGACCGTCGTGGGATTCCCGTCGGGCAAGCATCATTCGCTGGTCAAGGGTGCCGAGGCGCGGCTGGCCGTCGAGCAGGGCGCGCGTGAGGTGGACATGGTCATCGACATCGGCGCAGCGGTCGCCGGGGACTGGAACGCAGTGCTCGCCGACATCCTCACCGTCCGCGAGGCGATCGGCTTCGATCCTGCGCTCAAGGTGATCATCGAATCCGCGGTGTTGTCCGACGACGCGATCGTCGAAGCGTGCCGCACGGCCGAACGCGCCGGGGCCGACTTCGTGAAGACGTCGACCGGGTTCCATCCGGCCGGTGGTGCCTCCGCGCACGCGGTGCGGTTGATGGCCGAGACCGTGGGCGGCCGGCTCGGCGTGAAGGCCAGCGGCGGCATCCGCACGGCCGAGGCGGCGCTGGAGATGATCGACGCCGGCGCCACCCGGCTCGGCCTGTCGTCCTCGCGTGCCGTGCTCGACGGACTGCCGGACCGGGTCGACGAGCGGTCGCCGCGGCAGTAGTCGGATCGCACCGGTCGGATCGCACCGGTCAGATCAGGCTGCAGCCCTGCTGCTGGGCACCCTCCTGCGGGCGCGGCATCGTGAAGCTGCCGCCTTCGAGGGTGAGGTTCACGCCGTTGTCGTCGACGGCGACCGCGGTGGCCTGCATGCCGAGCGGATACTGCTGCAGGCCGGTCGCGAGGATCTGCACGACACTGTCGACGAGCGCGGTCGGCAACCCGAATCCCAGCACGGACGCGTCGACGGTCTCGACCGCGACGACACCGGCCTGGACGACCGGCCGCACCGTGAACTCGGCGAGACCGCCGCCGCCGACGGTGAACCGCAGGGTTCCCGCGTCGGCGTCCGGGGTGACGGCGGTGACGAGGGAACCGAGGCCCTGTCCCTGGACGGTCGCGAGGATGCCGCTCGCGGGCCACACGACCTCGGCGCGGGAACTGCCGATCGTGCCGGTGCTGTCGGCCGTCGCGTTCAGATCGACGTCCTTCGCGACGGCGTGGACGGTCATCTCCTCGGCCGGACCGAACGCGTCGTCGTCGCTGTCGAGCGTCACCGACGGAACCTTCTTGTCGATCAGCTGCAGCAGCACCGGTTTCCAGCTGAGATCGACGTCGACGCCGGTTCCCAGTTCGGATTCGAGTGATTGGGCAAGGCACGTCGTCGCCCGGTTGCGGACGTAGACCTCGGCGCCGACGAGCACCGCGACGAGCGCGACGACGACCACGGCGGCGACGGTGGCGAGGGTGGAGCGCTTCGGGTTGGTCATGAGCCGATTGTTTCCGACAACTCTGAGGATCTTCTGAGCCGCGCGGGCCGACCCGCCCCGCGAAACTGTGAGCTGGGCCACAATTGTTCGGTACTGTTGGCGGCATGACGAGTTGGACGGGTTCTGGGTACGGGGCCTCCGGGCGGGCCGACGCGGACGAAGCGCTCCGCCGACTCGCGCTGACGCAGGCCGGATTCTTCACCGCCCGACAGGCGATCGGGCACGGTATCGACGCGGACGCGTTCGTCACGCGTATCGATGCGGGGCTGTGGATGCGCGTCGAGAACGAGCTGTTCCGGCTCGCCGAAAGCCCCCGCACGAAATTCGACGAGTTCGCGCAGTGGTGCGCCTGGTACGAGGGCGCCGCGGTCGTGTCGCACCAGAGCGCCGCGGAACTCCACGCGATGGGGCATCTGCAACCGAGGTTCCTGCACCTGTCGACGCTCGATCAGCGCACCGTCCCGAGCAACCGGCTCGCGCTGCACCACCGGGCGCTGACGAACGAGGACTGCGAGATGGTCGGGTGCTTCCGCGTGACCACCCCCGCGCGCACCGCCGTCGATCTCGCCGCCGGTGGCGTGTCCCAGGAAGTGCTCGACGAACTCGTCGGCGACGCTATCGCGATCGGCCGCGCGAACACCGACCAGCTGCACGCGGCGGTAGCGAACCAGCCCGCCGCGGTCGCCGACCGTATCGAGCTGGCGCTGCTCGCCGCAGGGTGAGTCGTGTGTCTTCCGGGCAGTTGAACCAGCCCAGCTCGACGGGCACACCGGCGCGGTAGCGCAGTCAGGCGGGCGCGACCACGTCCCACGGGACGGTCAGTACGCAGTCGCGCAGGCGTCGCCGCTGCGGGGACACCGGAACCCCCTGTGCGCGTAGAAGGTCGAGGGTGGCGCGCCAGCGGATGCGCGGCCCGAACGCGGCGTGCGGGGCCGCGGTCGCCCACGCCCGGTCCGCGGCCTGCAACAGGTCGTGGATCCGCTCGCCGGGAACGTTCCGGTGGATCAGTGCCTTCGGCAACCGCTCGGCCAGATCGGACGGGGTGTCGATGTGGAACGGACTCCACGCCAGCGTCAGGGTGCGCGGGCCGTCCCGATCCAGCAGCACCCAGGCGCACCGCCGGCCCAGTTCGTCGCACGTGCCGTCGACGAGCAGACCGCCCGGTGCCAGCCCCGACCGCAGCCGCTCCCACACGGGTGCGACCGCATCCTCCGGGTACTGCCGCAGCACGTTGAACGCGCGCACCAGCACCGGCCGCAGCCCGGCCAGCTCGAAACCACCGCGCGCGAAGCGGACACCGTCGCGGCCGGGAACCACCCGTTCCGGGTCGATCTCGAGACCGACCATCCGCAGATCCGGGCGGACGCTGCGCAGCCGCGACGCCAATTCCAACGTGGTCACCGGCATCGCGCCGTAGCCCAGATCGACGACCAGCGGATCCGGGGCCGACCGCAGGACACCGGCGATGTCGGGATGGTGCACCGCCCATCGGTCGCTGCGACGCAGACGGTTGATGCCGGTGGTGCCGCGGGTGACGACACCTTCCGGACGTGGCGCTCGCACGATCGGACCCGACCTACCGCCGGGCCAGCCAGTCGGCCGTGATTTCCGCTTCGGTGCGGAACAGGTCGACGAGGTTCTGCAGCATCAACTCTTCGAGCTTGCCGCCGACGAACGGCAGGTGCACCTTCGCTTCCGACGTCGTGCGCAGCGTGCACCCGTCGTCGCCGGCGAACAGTTCCATCGTGCCGGTGAGACTGCCCGGACCGGCCGGGACCGACGCCTCGTAACGACCGGTCGCCCTCCCGTCGAACGCGCTGTAGGACTCCTTGCGGGTGATGACCATGTCCTTCTTCATCACCGCCTGCGCGATCTCCGGCAGTTCGGACCGGGGCAGGATGTGGTGCAGCACCAGCGAGATGCCGGAGTCCGACACCTCGAACGACTCGAGATGGTTCTGCGAATACTTGCGCATCTCCACCATCCGGGCTTCCCAGTGAGCCGGGTCGCGTAGCGCCGCGTACACCCGCTCCGCTGGATACGGATAGCGGGCGGAATAGTCCATGCGCCGTGCCATAGCGGGCCAGGGTACCGGCTCGCCCCGATCACCCGGAAATCGTCAGGAGCCGGATCGGCCCAGCCAGCCGGTCGTGAACTCCTGCTCGGCGTCGAACAGCTCGATCAACTGTTCGGCGATCATGCCCTCGATCTTCCCTCCCAGGAACGGGATCTTCACCTCGACCTCACCGTCGATCTCGACGATCGTCCCGGTGCGGCCGGGAGCGAGCGTGACGGCACCTTCGACCTTGCCGGGCATCCCGTCGACGCCGGCGGAGAACCGACCGCGGGCACGGTCACCGTCGAGCGGCTTCCACGATTCGTGCCGGTGGATGACCAGGTCGCCGGGCCGGATGCTGGTGACCACGCTCGGCAGGTGCTCGGCGGGGATGGCCTGCGTCATGTGCAGGTCGATTGTGCCGGCGCCGGTCGTCACGTCCTCGATGGTGGCGCCGGGGCCGCCGATCTTCGTCAGGCGCTGCCGCCAGTAATCCGGATCGACGAGCGCCGCGTGCACGATCGCCGCGGGGAACTCGTAGTGCGCGGAATGGTCGATAGGGGTACCCATGGGGCGTCACGCTACCGTTTGCGGGTGCCCGATCCACGTATGACGTCCCGGCTCACCGAATCGGGAGCCACGGTGTCCGAGCAGGTGCCGTTGTCGACTCTGACGTCGCTGCGGCTCGGCGGACCCGCCCGAGTCCTCGCCGAATGCGCCACGACCGATGTTCTCGTCGACGTCGTGCGTCTGCTCGACGCCGAGGGCGTGCCGACGCTGATCCTGGCCGGCGGCTCCAACCTCGTCGTCGGGGACGCGGGATTCGACGGGGTCGTGGTGAGGATCGCGACCACCGGGGTCGAGCTCGGCGCCGGGCGGGTGCGCGCCGAGGCCGGGGCGGTGTGGGACGACGTCGTCGCGAAAACCGTCGACGCCGGGTTCGGTGGTCTCGAGGCACTGTCCGGGATACCCGGGTCCGCCGGCGCGACTCCCGTCCAGAACGTGGGGGCGTACGGCGTCGAGGTCGGTTCGGTACTGCACCGGGTGCGGCTGCTGGATCGACGCACCGGCGACGTGCGGTGGGTGGGTCCCGAGGCACTCGGTCTCGGATACCGGACGAGCGTGCTCAAGCACTCCGACGCGGCACTGGTCCTCGACGTCGAGCTCGAGGTGCGGCCCGACGGGACCAGCGCGCCGCTCGGCTACCGGGAACTCGCGACCGCGCTCGGCGCGGAGGAGGGTGAGCGACGACCGGCCGCGGAGGTCCGCGAGCAGGTGCTGGCACTGCGCCGCGGCAAGGGCATGGTTCTCGACGCGGCCGATCACGACACGTGGAGCGCCGGCTCGTTCTTCACCAACCCGATCGTGTCCGACGATGCCCTGCCCGCGGTGCTCGCGGCGGTCGCCGCGCGGGTCGGCGCCGACGTCCGGGTCCCGCGGTTTCCCGCGGACGGAGGTACCAAGCTGTCCGCCGGCTGGCTCATCGAACGCGCCGGATTCGGCAAGGGGTTCCCGTCGGAGGACGCCCCGGCGCGGCTGTCGACGAAGCACACCCTCGCCCTGACCAACCGGGGGAACGCGACCACCGCGGACCTGGTGGCCCTGGCCCGACAGGTCCGGGACGGTGTGCAGCAGGCGTTCGGGGTGCGGCTCGAACCGGAACCGGTGCCGGTCGGCTGCGAGATCTGAGTCCCGGTCGCCGAGACCGGAGCCGTCGAGAGCCGGCCGCCGAGAGCTGGGCCACACTGTGCCCGCGCGTACCGTGAAAAGGGTGCATGACCTGCTGAAACGGACAAATCGGTTGGTGTGGCTCTGGTGCCTCGGTCTCGTGGCGGTGCTCGCCGCTTGTTCGACGTCGGGCGGAGGGTCGATTACCGGCGACCCGGAGCCGGCCGTGTCGGTCACCGTGAACCCGGCCGACGGCACCACCGACGTCGACCCCACCACGCCGATCTCGGTGACCGCCACCGGCGGCACCCTCGGGGACGTCGCGCTGACCAACAGCGACTCGGGGCTCGTCGTCGACGGGACGCTCACCGCGGACGGTCACACCTACACCGTCACCGAACCGCTCGGATACGGCGCGACGTACGAATGGTCGGGGACCGTGGTCGCCCCCGGCGGCGACACGTTCCCGCTGGAGGGCAGCTTCTCGACCGTCGAACCGCGAGAAGTGGTCTCCGCGACCCTCAACATCGCCGACGGTCAGGAGGTGGGGATCGCCGCACCGATCATCGTGCAATTCGACGGACCGATCAGCGACAAGGCCGCCGTCGAGAAGGCGCTCGTCGTCACCACGAACCCGCCGACCGAGGGCGCCTGGGCATGGCTGCCCGACGACAACGGCGGTGCGCGGGCGCACTGGCGGCCCCGGCAGTATTGGGCGCCCGGCACGACGGTGAGCCTGGACGCGCGGCTCTACGGACTCGCCTACGGCGACGGTGCGTACGGCGCAGAGGATCTGTCCCTCGACTTCGGGATCGGCCGCAGCCAGGTCGTCGTCGCGGACGCGCAGAGCCACCGCATGCGGGTGGTGCGCGACGGGCAGATCGTGATGGACATCCCGGTCAGCTACGGCGAGGGGAACGAGGCCCGCAACGTCACGCGCAGCGGCATCCACGTGGTCACCGAGAAACACGAGGACTTCCTCATGTCGAACCCGCCCTACTACGAGAACGTGCGCGAGCGCTGGGCGGTGCGGATCTCCAACAACGGCGAGTTCATCCACGCCAACCCGCTCACCACAGGCCAGCAGGGCGCTTCCAACGTCACCAACGGTTGCATCAACCTGTCGACGGCCGACGCGCAGGAGTACTTCGCGATCGCGATGTACGGGGATCCGGTGGAGGTCAGCGGCACCTCGATCGACCTGTCCGAAGCGGACGGAGACCTGTGGGACTGGGCCGTGGATTGGCCGACCTGGCAGTCGATGTCGGCACTGTAGGCATCCGGACCCCGGCTACCAGCGGTTGCGGACCTCCTCGGCGAATCCGAGCAGGTTCTCGATCTCGAGGCGAGTGCCGTCGTCGAGCAGCACGTGCCCGCTGTACCGCCCGAACACCTGATGCTGGGTGGACCGCAGGACCAGGGCGTCGACATCGGCCGCGCGGTCGACGATCGGCTCGAAGTCCATCTCGAAGCGGCTGTCGCTGCTCGTGAAACGCCACGGTCCGCCGGCGTATGTGCCGTGCGGGCGGTGGAAGTGGACGCGGTCGAGTTTGTGCGCGATCCCGTCGTGGAACAGCATGTTCTCGGATGCGGCGGTGGTGTCGCCGAAGCCGTATCCGATGTTGAATCCGAACCGGGCGCCCTGGTGCAGGCCGGACGCCGACCCCCAGTACCAGGTGTTGTCGTACGTCCACACGCCGCGGCCCCAGTCGAGGACGCCGAACGTCGAGGCCGCGTCGAACTCGTGCCGCACGCCGCGGACGGTGAGCGTGCCCGAAGCGGGAAGACAGTTGACCTTCTGGTTGTAGTAGAACGCCTTCGGGGCCCGTGGGAACGGCGTCGCGATCACCATGCGATCGTCGGCGGGCTGCTGCAGCAGAAGTTCCCCGGACAGTCCACGTCCGCCGTCGAAACCGGGATGGTCGACGATCAGGCGGCGCCCCCTCGTCTCGTGGCGGAATTCGACGCGTAACGCACCCCGGTGCACGACCACGTCACCGGCGTCGGCGCTCGAAGGCATCCGCATGCGGCCGAGCGGGAACGGAATCAGCTTGTTCTCGGTGACCTCCGTGCCGGCGGCCAGATCCAGCCAGCTCACCCCGACCAGACCCATGTACCCGTTGTCGGCAACCGTCAGTGCGAGACCGACGGGGCCGGCAGCATCGTCGGAGGCCGGGTCGGAGATGAGGCAGTAGTAGTCCCACTCCTTGATCCGCAGCCGCGACGCCGAGATCCGCGCCCGGTCGTAGGTGCGGATCTCGGTGGTGGCCCAGCCGGCCTGTTCGAGGCGACCGCGGTCGTCGAGCAGTGGCCCGGGTGAAAGACGCTGCTGCTGCATACCTCCAGAGGTTAGATGGTGGATTCCCCGAGCGGCGATCCGCTACGGAACCTCGCCGCCGGCGGCGTCCCCGGCCGGTTCCCGCAGCCAGCGTCGTCGGTGTTCGCGCAGCTCGGTGTCGCGGCGGGCGCGGTGGTGCGCCAACGCCGCGGCCAGCAGATCCCCGAGGCGATGCCGGTGGTTGACCAGCGGTGTCCGGTCCGGGTCGATGTGCGGGGGGCGGGATCCAGTCGGTGCGGCCCGGATACTCCGACTCTGTTGGTGCGACTCTCGTTTGCCAGCCGCCGGGTCCCTCGTGCACGAGTGCGTGGCAGGCGTCGCAGGCGCGGTCCTCGTTGGTGATGTCGGCGGGGCCGCCGTCCTTCCAGTCGGTGGTGTGATGCACCGCGGTCAAGGTGGCCGGGGCGTCGCAGCCGGGTCGGGTGCAGCCATGCGAGGCGGCGTGCCACACCCCGACCTTCCGGGCGCCGTTGACGCGGCGGGCGGCGTCGGCGGCGGAGATCGGCAGGGTGCCGATGAGGAAGTCGTTGATCGAGCGGCACCCGAGATCTTCGGGAACCCGTCGTTCGACCGCCTCGACGACCGCCCGGTGCCCGACCGCGGTGGCCTTGCGCAGGACGGTTTCGAAGCGCTGGAAGAACTCGACCAGGTATGTCGCGGGAGAACCCGGTCATGTCGTCGCCGAGCAGGCCGTCGAGGGCGGTCAGCCGTGCCTCGATCGCGTCCCCGCCCACCCTGTTCGAAAGCATGTCGGGCCATAGCGGGAGGGTCTGACGGAAATGCCGAACCGGTCGGTAGTCGATCGCCC
Source organism: Rhodococcus zopfii NBRC 100606 = JCM 9919 (assembly GCF_001895025.1). Taxonomy (GTDB): domain Bacteria; phylum Actinomycetota; class Actinomycetes; order Mycobacteriales; family Mycobacteriaceae; genus Rhodococcus; species Rhodococcus zopfii. Next base: position 73,705 of record NZ_BCXI01000013.1, on the reverse strand, counting down.
TACGACCACCGAACCGGATCATGCAATCAGCCGATCAGTTGCTCACGCGGTGGAACCGGCCGGCGCTCGCCTGATCACGCGGCTTGACGATGATCTGGTCCAGGTTCACGTGCGACGGACGGGACGCGACGAACCCGATGATCTCGGCGATGTCCTGTGCGACGAGCGGCGTGATGCCCTCGTACACCTTGTCGGCGCGTTCCTGATCGCCCTCGAACCGCACGAGCGAGAACTCGGTTTCGACGGCGCCGGGGGCGATCTCGGTCAGCCGCACCGGCTTGCCGAGCAGTTCGCCGCGCAGCGTCCGGTGCACCACCGCCTGGGCATGCTTGGCGGAGGTGTACCCCGAGCCGTTGTCGTAGGCTTCGAACGCCGCGACCGAGGTGATCGTGACGATCAGGCCGTCCCCGGAATCGATCAGCTTCGGCAACAGCGCCTTCGTCACGCGCATCGTGCCGATGACGTTCGTCTCCCACATCCACCGCCAGTCGTCCTCGTCGGCCTCGGCGACCGTCGCCAGCCCCTTGGCGCCCCCGGCGTTGTTGACCAGCACGTCCACCCGGGGCAGCACCGTGGCGAACGCGGTGACCGAATCCTCGTCGGTGACATCGAGTTCGAGTGCGGTGCCGCCGATCTCCTCGGCGAGTTCTTCGAGCCGGTCGAGACGGCGGGCGCCGACGACGACGTGGTAACCCTGCGCGGCGAGCGTGCGGGCGGTGGCCTCGCCGATGCCGGACGAGGCCCCGGTGACGACGGCGACGCGGGAATCGGCGACACGGAAATTCGGGGAGTTGGTCATGGCCCCGATCCTAGGCGGGGATGGTGTCGGTCTCGACGATCGAGTACTCGCCCGCGTCGCCGGCGACCGCGTAGTGCCGGGTGGCACGGTTGTCTCGGATTGCGACGTCACCGAGCGGCCAGGCCAACCGGGTGGTGTACTCGAGTTTCTGGTGATGTTCCTCAGGTGTTCGCCTTGCCGCAGCCGGAGTCGGTAGGCAGGATCCGGGCGCCGGGCGACCTCGACGGTCGGATGCGACGCTGCCAGCGTGCCGAGCAGAACGTGCCGATGGATGGTTGGTTCCATTCAAACACCGGGCCGGGTGAGCGAGAAGCATTCGGCTCGCCCTGATTCGGGCGGTGGCCACCGCCGCGGCGATTCCCTACCGTTTCGGCCTGAATTGGACAGTCACGCGTGCGGGCGTTATGTTCGACGGCATGTCAGCAGGCCGCCACTCCGCCCCGCGGGTCACATACGTGACCGCCGCGCTGGGCTCGCGCCTGCCTCTGGCACGGGAACTCTGTTGTCGTAGTCACGGTGCCATCAAGTAGTTTCGCGCCGGGTTCGAGCCTGCTCTGGCTTTCCCTCTGATCGGCTGTTCGACGTGTTTGCGCACGTCGCGGCGGTTCGGCGCGTTCATGACCGTGTCACGACAGCCCAGCCGGGCCGAATCACGAGGATCCACACCTGTGTCGACTTCCACGCTTCCTGTCCAGTCCGCTCGCTCATCCACCGGTGCCCGGGGGCTCTCGCAGTCCGCAACCGCCCGGGCCCGTTCCACTGCTCGGGTGCAGATCGTCGCGCCGGACCTGCGGATCGCCGACGGCACCGCGGCGTCGGTGTTCCGCGTCGCCGCGGCGCGCGGCCCGGTGTCCCGCGACGTCGCCGCCAAGGTCACCGGTCTGAGCATCGCCACCGTCAATCGGCAGGTGTCGGCCCTCCTCTCCGCCGGATTGCTCCGTGAGCGGGCCGATCTCGCGGCGTCCGGCGCCATCGGTCGCCCCCGCGTCCCGTTCGAGGTCGATCACGAGCCCTACCTGACCATCGGCATCCACATCGGTGCCGTCGTCACCGGCATCGTCGCCGCCGATCTGCGCGGCCGTATCATCGGCGCCGTCGAGATCCCCACGCCCCGAGGCGATCAGGAGGTCGTCCTCGGGGCGATCACCGCGAGCGCGCGGGCCTTCGCATCCCGCTGGCATCGCCGCACCCCGCTGTGGGTCGGGGTCGCACTGGGTGGCCGCGTCGACTCGGAGACCGGCCTCGTCGACCACCCGCGTCTCGGCTGGAGCGGCGCGCGTGTCGGCGCGATCATCGGCCGTGGCATGGGGCTGCCCGTCTCGGTTGCCGCGCACGTCGAGGCGATGGCCGCGTCGGAACTGCTGCTCACCCCGGACCGGGAAGCAGCCGACGTCAAGGGCACCGGCCTCTACTTCTACGCACGCGAAACCACCGGTATTGCAATCACTTTCGATGGACGAGTGCACACCCCGAACGGTGGCCCCGGCTCGATCGCGCATCTGCCGACCGGTTCGACGGCCCTGTGCTCGTGCGGCGCGACCGGCTGCCTCGAGGCCACCGTCAGCGACCGGGCGGTGTTGCTGCGGGCGCGCGAGGCCGGCCTGCTCGGCGACGTCGAGGATCCCACGATCGGCGCGCTGTACAAGCTCGCCCGTGAGGGTTCGAGGCCCGCACACGAGATCCTCATCGACCGCGCCACCGTCCTCGGCCGTACCGTCGCGATGCTCCGCGACCTGTTCAACCCGGACCGCGTCACCCTCGGCGGGCAGGCCTTCACCGAGTATCCCGCCGGTGTGCCGCACGTCGCCGATGCGTTTGCGCGGGCATCGAACCTGCCGCGCAAGGACATTCGCATCACCGGATTCGGTAACCGGGTGCAGGCGCACGCATCGGGTGTGGTGGCGCTGAGCTCGCTGTACTCCGATCCGCTCGGCTCGATGCGGCGATCGCAGGGCTGAGCGGTCTCGTGTCGGCAGGGCACACAACCCCGCTGCGACGCGCACACCCCTTCCGATAGCTCGGAAGGGGTGTGCGCGTCCTCGAAAGAGTATATGCCCCAGGTGTTTCGGCCGCTGAAGGTCAGAGTGGCAGTGCCGTCTCGGCCAGCCCGGGCGCGGCGCCCAGCCGGCGGAACCATTCGAACCCGAAGGCCGCACGCAACATTTCGTCCGGCAACGACAGCATCGGACCGAAATCGCCGATCTGCGACGCGTGAGCCTGCATCGCAACCCGTTTGGCGGCCATCGTCGAGGAGACGTCCACCGTGGTGGTCAGCTCCGACTCCGGCAGGCCGAACGAGTCGAGGTCCGGGGGCGTCCGGTCTTCGATCATGTCCGGATTCGCGGCGAACATGCGTCGCAGATGGTCGCGGTTCAATGCCGATTCGTAGACGGCGTGATGACCGACCAGTTCGCTCGCCCGCAACCCGACGTGATGCACCTGCACGTGATCGGGATGCCCGTAGCCGCCGTTCGGGTCGTAGATCGTGACGACGTCGGCGCCCTCCTCGTCCAGCACCGCGGCCAGCCGACGGGCCGCCGCATCGACGTCGACGTTGCAGAACGCCGCGGGGTTCGCGTTCTCGGGAGTGCCCGCCATGCCGGAATCGGGATAACCGAGCGGAACCAGCCGCGCCACGCCGAGCGCCTCGGCGGACCGCTCGACCTCGGTCAGCCGACGGGCCGCGAGGCTCTCGCCGGGACGCAGCAGACCCTCCGGGGACTCACCGGCCGCGCCGTCCGTCGCGACCACCAGCACCACACGGTGGCCGGCGTCGGCGGCGAGGCGCATCACCCCGCCGGTGGTGAACACCTCGTCGTCGGGATGCGCGTGAAAGCAGACCAGGACACCCATACCGTGCATGCTGGCACGGATAACCGACACGCGGGAAATCCTGGAGAAGGACGAGCATCAGTGACATCGACAGCGGGTAGTTCCTACCGCGCCTTGTTCGCCGCGCCGGGCGCGGCCGCATTCTGCGCCGCCGGATTCGTCGCGCGGCTGCCGATAGCAATGGTGGGGATCGGCATCGTGACGATGTTCTCCCAGCTGCGCGGAGACTACGGCCTCGGCGGCGCGTTGTCCGCGGTATTCGCGTTGTCGTACGCGGCCCTGACGCCGCTGGTGTCCCGCGCGGTGGACCGGCACGGCCAGTACCGGGTGCTGCCGGCCGCCTCCGCGATCAGTGCGGCCGCGACCGTCGCGATGCTCGCCGCGGTCCGGCTCGAGGCGCCGACCGTGTTGCTGTTCCTGTGCGCGATCCCTGCCGGACTCATGCCGACGATCGGCGCGATGGTCCGGGCCCGGTGGACCGAGCTGTACCGCGGCACCGACCGGTTGCGCACCGCATTCGCCCTGGAAGCGGTGATCGACGAGGTGTGTTTCATCGTCGGCCCGGTGCTGTCGGTGGGGCTGAGCGTCGCACTGTTCCCAGAGTCGGGGCCGCTGCTGGGGGCGGTGCTGTTGCTGGTCGGCACCCTCACCCTCGCAGCTCAGCGCCGCACCGAACCACCGGTGAAATCCGAGCGTCCCGATGCTGTGAGATCCGAGCGTCCCCACCGCGGCTCCCTGCTCAGCCCGGTGCTGGTCGCCCTCGCGGCCGTGATGGTCGCGATGGGCACGATCTTCGGGGTGATCGACGTCGTCGGTGTCGCCTTCACCGCCGACCGCGACGCGCCCGGCGCCGCGACGTTCGTGCTCGCCCTGTTCGCGACCGGATCCGCCGTGAGCGGGCTTTTCTTCGGGGCGCGGCACGTGGCCGCCCCGCTGACCCGGCAACTGCTGATCGCGACCGCCGCGGTCGCGGTGCTGCTGTGGCCGCTGCTGCTCGCCGGCACCGTTCCTGCCCTGGCCGCGCTCTATCTGCTGGCCGGCGTGACGATCTCGCCGACCATGATCGTGACGATGTCGCTCGTCGAGCGTGTCGTCCCCGCCGAACGGCTCACCGAGGGAATCACGTGGACGGTCACCGGGCTCGGCGTCGGTGTCGCCGCCGGATCGGCGCTGGTCGGACAGGTCATCGACCGGTCCGGCACCTCCGCGGGTATCGGGGTGGCGATCGCGGCGGGACTCGTCGGCTGCGCCCTGGCTGCGGGAATTCGATTGCGGCACGGCTAACGTAGCCGGCATGACCGTGCGTGAAGTTCTCGGTGCCGACGGCACACCCATCGTCTACCGGGCCTTCGGGGACCCCTCGTCGCGGCCGCTGGTGCTGCTGCACGGATGGGCGCAGTCCTCGGGCTGCTGGGGTGATCCGCTTCTGGAGGACCTCGCCGGCCGGTACCGGGTGATCGCGGTCGACCTGCGCGGGCACGGCTATTCGGGTGCGCCCGCGGACGGATACGACGACCGCGCCGTGTGGGCATCGGATGTGCGGGCGGTACTGGCCGCCGAGAACTGCACCGGCGCGGTGCTTCTCGGCTGGTCCTACGGCGGCCTGGTCATCTGCGACTACCTCGCCGTCCACGGGACCGCGGACATCGCCGGTGTCGTGCTGGTCGGTGCCATCACGAGCATCGGCCGCGGTGAGAAGGGCGGCAAGGTCGGTGCGGCGATGCGCGCGGCGGTCCCGGGCGCGATGTCCGAGGACCCGCAGATCGCGCTCGCGGCGCTCGACGCATTCGGAGCCTCTCTCGTCGGCGCGGGCCGGTCCGCCGCGACCGGGCCGATCGCCCAGGCGCTGCTCGGCAACAGCCTGAGGACGCCGCCGCGGGTGCGATCGGCACTGTTCGCCCGTGCCGTGGGCAACGACGACCTGCTGCGCGGTCTCGACCTTCCGGTTCTGGTGCTGCACGGCACCGCCGATTCCGTGGTCGACCTCTCGGCGGCCGAGCATGCGGCGAGCCTGCTGCCGCGCGCGACCACCTCGTATTGGGACGGCGCCGAGCACGGTTTGTTCGTCGAGGACCCGAGGCGATTCGCCGAGGACGTCGTGCGCTTCGTCGACACGCTGGAGTAGGCGCACGGGAAGGGGGCGCGCCCGCAACGGGGAGGCAGATGGGAGCGGAGGTGCCGGACAGGGCAGTATGGAACGCGTGACGTCTCAGCCCGGCAGACCCCGACGAGTGGCCGTGATCTCGGTGCACACCTCACCGCTGGCGCAACCCGGCACCGGGGATGCAGGCGGAATGAACGTCTACGTACTGCAGACCTCCCTGCAGCTCGCCCGCCGCGGCGTCGAGGTCGAAATCTTCACGCGGGCCACGTCGTCGTCGGATCCTGCGGTGCAGGAAGCTGCGCCCGGGGTCCTGGTCCGGAACATCGAGGCCGGGCCGTTCGAAGGTCTCGACAAGCACGATCTGCCCACCCAACTGTGCGCGTTCGCGGCCGGTGTACTACGCGAAGAGGCCCGCCACGCGCCCGGATACTACGACCTGGTGCATTCGCACTACTGGCTGTCCGGGCAGGTCGGCTGGCTCGCGCGGGACCGCTGGGGGGTGCCGCTCGTGCACACCGCCCACACGCTCGCCGCGGTGAAGAACGCGTCCCTCGCGGCGGGAGACACCCCGGAGCCCGCGGCGCGGCAGATCGGTGAGCAGCAGGTCGTCGCGGAATCGGACCGGTTGGTCGCGAACACCGTCGACGAGGCGCACGCGCTTGAGAGCATCTACCGTGCCGATCCGGCCAAGATCGACGTGGTCGCGCCCGGCGCCGACCTGTCGCGCTACCGCCCCGGCGACCGCGACCGCGCCCGGGCGGAACTGGGGCTGGATCCGCGCGAGACGATCGTGACGTTCGTCGGTCGCATCCAGCCGCTCAAGGCGCCGGACGTGTTGCTGCGCGCCGCCGCGCGCGCCGTCGCCGACGCGCCCGACCTTCCGTTGCGGGTGCTGATCGTGGGTGGACCGTCCGGCACCGGCCTCGAGCGTCCGGATTCGTTGATCGAACTCGCCGCCGACCTCGGGATCGCGGCGCGGGTGACGTTCCTGCCTCCGCAGCCGTCCGATCGGTTGGTGCAGGTGTACCGGGCATCGGATCTCGTTGCGGTGCCGAGTTATTCGGAGTCGTTCGGTTTGGTTGCGATCGAGGCGCAGGCGTGTGGCGTCCCGGTTCTCGCCGCGAATGTCGGGGGTCTGGGGGTGGCGGTGCGCGACGGCGAGACGGGGGTGCTCGTCGACGGGCACCGCACCGAGGACTGGGCGGCGGCATTGGGATCGCTGGTCGCCGATCGTGGCCGGCGCGACGTGCTGGCGGCGGCCGCGCCGCGGCACGCGGAGAACTTCTCGTGGGAACACACCGCGGACGGACTGCTCACCGCCTATCGCACCGCGGGTGCGCGGCGGAACCGGGCATTCGGGGCCGGCGAGTTCTCGCTGCGCAGACAGCGCGGATTGTGGAAGCTACGGCGGACAGGTGGGGTGAAGGCATGAGTGCGAGCCTGAGCGAACTGATCGAGTCGACGCTGCACGACCGCGGCCTCGATTTCTCGCGGAAGGAGGGCGGGCACTTCGTCGTCACCCTCCCCGGCGAGAACAAGCTCGAGACGACGGCGCTGCTCACCGTCGGCAACCACGGTGTGCGATTCGAGGCGTTCGTGTGCCGTAAGCCCGACGAGAACTTCGAGGGCGTCTACAAGTACCTGTTGCGGCGCAACCGCCGTCTGTACGGCGTGGCGTACACGCTCGACAAGATCGGCGATATCTATCTGGTCGGCCGGCTGTCGGAGCAATCCGTGACGCCGGAGGAGCTCGACGCGGTGCTCGGGCAGATCCTCGAGGCGGCCGACTACGACTTCAATGTTCTGCTGGGCCTGGGCTTCCTGACGTCGATCAAGCGGGAATGGGCCTGGCGGGTCTCCCGCGGCGAGTCGCTGCGCAATCTCGAGCCGTTCCGGCACTTGATCGAAAACGATGGTGCGGGAACGGAATCACCGGACATCTCCGGCAGCGACGCGCCCGATGAGGACGCGCAGCAGGGTTCGTAATACGTCCGATACGCGTGACCCGGTCCACAGAAACCGTGTGACGCTCGTCACGTTATGGGTGTGGAAACGAAAGCGCCGGTGGCCCCGATAATTTCGGTGCTACCTGGCGTTCTTGCGTGATCTGATCTTGAAATGTGGGACGGTCGTCCCGAAAATTCGGGGCGTGACCTTTCCGAGATAGTCGCTTAACGTCGTTATCAGCTCGAAACGACGAGCCCGGCCCGAACCGATCGGGCCCATACCGAACACCGACCCGCCGCCGCTTGCTCTGCCCCGCGGGATCGGACACACGAAACCTTCGAGGGGCAGGGACGGAACGATCGACGGTTCCGGACCGCGTGTTTCGCGAGCTGTGTTCTCAGGAGCCAGTTCTCGGTCGCATGTGTTCTCCGGATGCACCTTTCGCCGATCGCCCGTCAGCAGACGCGGAGAGGATCCACCCCATCATGGCAAAGCTCACCTTCACCAAGCGCACCCTCGGTTCCCTCGCGGCCGGTGCCGCTCTCCTGGTCACCCCGATCGCTCTGGGTACCGGCACCGCCAACGCCGCTTCGGGCAACTGGGACGCCGTCGCGCAGTGCGAGAGCGGCGGCAACTGGGCCACCAACACCGGCAACGGATACCACGGTGGCCTGCAGTTCTCCCCGAGCACCTGGGCGGCCTACGGCGGCCAGCAGTACGCCCCCACGGCCAGCCAGGCCTCGCGGGATCAGCAGATCGCGGTCGCGGAGAACGTCCTGGCCGGTCAGGGCCGCGGCGCGTGGCCGGTCTGCGGTCAGTACCTCTGATCCGGCCCGGACCCGTGGGTCCGGTGACGCATCCACGAAGCCCCGTGCGCGAGATATTCGCGCGCGGGGCTTCGGTGCGTTCGGTCGCGACAGCGCGCGATTCCCCGAGGCGATCTCGGGTAGCGTCCGATCGTGATTGTGAGTGTCTTCACACGTGTCGGGTAGAATTCCCGTCGACCCACCTGGCACTGCGTGCCACCGCGTCTGCACCGGAGGACAACCCATGAGTTTCCGCAGCCCGTTCCCCGACGTCGAGATTCCGGCACTGAGTGTCTACGACTTCCTGTTCGGCTCCATCGCCGAAGCCGAGCTGGACCGTCCCGCGTTCGTCGACGGTCTCTCGGGTGAGGTGACGGACTACCGCACGCTCATCGGGCAGATCAACGGCGTGGCCGGTGCGCTCGCCGCACGCGGTGTCGGGATCGGAGATGTCGTCGGCCTGCTCGCGCCGAACATCCCGGCCTTCGCCGCGGTGTTCCACGGCATCCTGCGGGCCGGCGCGACCGCGACGACCATCAACGCGCTGTACACCGCCGAGGACATCGCCAAGCAGCTCCAGGACTCACACGCGAAGATCCTCGTCACCGTCTCGCCGCTGCTCCCGCATGCGAAGGAAGCCGCCGCGAAGATCGGGATCCCGGACGAGCTGCTCATCGTCCTCGACGGCGCCGAGGGTCACCCGTCGCTGCGTGATCTGCTCACCGAGGCCGCCCCGGCCCCGGAGGTGAGTTTCGATCCCGCCACCCACCTCGCGGTGCTGCCGTACTCGTCGGGCACCACCGGGCGGCCCAAGGGCGTGATGCTCACCCACACCAACCTCGTGGCCAACGTGTGCCAGATCAATCCGCGCATGGGCATCGGCGCCGATGATCGCATCCTCGCCGTCCTGCCGTTCTTCCACATCTACGGCATGACCGTGCTGCTCAACGCCGCCCTGTGCAATCGGGCGACGCTCGTCACGATGCCCAAGTTCGATCTCGTCCAATTCCTCACGCTCGTCTCCGAGCAGAAGTGCACCTACGTGTTCGTCGCCCCGCCGGTCGCGGTTGCGCTGGCCAAGCATCCCCTCGTCGACGACTACGACCTGTCCAGCGTGCACACGATCTTCTCGGGTGCGGCGCCGCTCGACCGGGAACTCGGCGGGGCCGTCGCGCGCCGGCTCGGCTGCAAGGTCCGGCAGGGTTACGGCATGTCCGAGATGAGCCCGGTCAGCCACGCGATCCCGTTCGACGACGACCAGACCGCTCTCGACTCCGTCGGCCCTACGGTCGCGAACATGGAATGCAAGCTCGTCGACCCGGTCACCGGGCAGGAGGTCGCGTACCCGGAGGGCGCCGGTGTGTCCGAGCCGGGAGAGCTGTGGTGCAAGGGGCCGAACATCATGGTCGGCTATCTCGGCAACCCCGAAGCCACCGCCGAGACCCTCGACGCCGACGGTTACCTGCACACCGGTGACATCGCGACCGTCGACGGACGCGGCGTGGTCACGATCGTCGACCGGCTCAAGGAACTCATCAAGTACAAGGGCTACCAGGTGCCGCCGGCCGAGCTCGAGGCGTTGCTGCTCACGCATCCCAAGATCGCCGACGCCGCCGTGGTCGGCGTGCTCGACGCGGACGGCGAGGAAGTTCCCAAGGCGTTCGTGGTGCTGCAGCCCGGCGCGGAACTGAGCGAGGACGACGTGATCACGTTCGTCGCCGAGCGGGTGTCCCCGCACAAGAAGATCCGCCAGGTGCAGTTCATCGACCTGGTGCCGAAGTCGGCAGCCGGCAAGATTCTCCGGAAGGACCTGCGGACGGGCGCCTAGCGTCCGAATGCGATCAACCGCGCAGGATCCGGCCCGGATGCGCCGCGAGAGCGTCTCGGGACTCGGATCCTGCGCGATCCCCGCTGCGCGGCATTTCCGGACCGGTGCAGGTTGCCGCTACGCCAGCAGATGCGGTAGGCCCGCCCGATACCGGTCGGCGTCGATGCGCCGCGCGGGCTCGAGTTCCGGCGGCTCGTGGAGCCGGTACAGCGACGGTGGGGCGGCGGGGGAGTCGGCGGCCTCGAGCAGGGCCGTCACCGCGGCGCGGGCCGATTCGTTCGCCGATTCCATCGTCGCCAGGTCGATGTCGGTGCGCACATAGTCGCCGGACAGGAACAGGTTCGGGATCGCGGTCCGCGCGTCGGGACGGTTCGCCCACGATCCCACGGTGTTGATGAGCAGCGGAGTGTCGTTGGCGATTCCTCCTGTGCCCCAGTGCAATCCGGGGTCGATGAACCAGGACGCCACATCGTTCTCGTCGAGTGCATCGCCGCTGTCGGCGAGGCAGGCCGTCATCTGTGCCCACGTCTCCTTCGCGATCTCCTCGCGGGAACACTCCTTGGCGGTCTTCCCGAACAGGATGCCGGGGGTGTCCCAATCGGAGATGTCGACCGACAGGCAGTCGTGTGCCGAGCCGTCACCGTATCGCGCGGCGAAGTCGCCGCGCCAGAACTGCGCCTGACTGATCGATGTGAGCGCCCACGGTGAGCCGAGATAGGCGACATGGCCTTTCGCGATCGGGGCGGGGCGGCGCAGGAAGTACTGGATGCCGACCATCCAGTCGGTGTGGAGCTGTCGCATCCCTTCCAGGTGCGGGTCCGCGGCGAGGATCTGCGGTGACCACAGCGGAACCGCGCGTTCGACGGGCATCGCCGCGACGAACCAGTCCGCCTCGACGGTCGTGGCTCCGCCGGAGCGATCGATCATGCGGACCGAGCTGATCCGTCCGCCCGACATTTCCAGTGCCTCTGCGGCCCAACCCATCTCGAATCGGACACCGCGGTCGCGCAGCAGCTGGGCCCACGGATCGATCCACGCCTCGTTGGTCGGGGCGGACAGCAGGCGATCGAGGTGACCGTATGCGGGGACGGTGCCCATTGCGTTCCACACGAATGCCTGTCCCATGATCCCGATGGTCCGGGTGGAGACGACCGCCGGCCGGGCCGCGACGAGCTGCCGGGTCAGCGCCGATACCAGGATGTCGCGGTAGCCCTGCGATTTTCCGTCGCTCTCGAGCGTCTGCGACCAGGTCTGGTGTTCCCATTCCCCGGTGCGTCGTTCGAGGCTGCTGGTGAGGAACATGACGAGCTTGCGCAGGAACACTGCGAGCTCGTGCGGCGGGATCGCGCCGCCGAGGGAGAACGCCGCGGCCAGCGACTGCTGCAGTGTCGCGGGATCGTAGATGTCGGTGCGTAACGGTGCGATCGAGGCCGTTGCCGTCAGATCCGGGGCGCCGGGCAGGGCGAGCCGGAACGCGTCGCCTGCGACGAGATTGTCGAAGACACCGTTCGGGTTGCCGGGGAACGGGATTCGCCGCATCGTGTCGGGAATGTGTTGGTAGAAGCCCGGAAAGAACCGGAATCCGTGCTCGCCGGGCAGGTCCAGCCGGCCGTCCGCGCCGGTGCCGGGTGACGGGATGCTCCGGGCCTTTCCGCCGAGCGCGGTCGGTTCGTAGACGGTGACGTCGAATCCGCGCTCGATCAGTTCGTGCGCGGCGGTCAGTCCGGCCATGCCGCCACCGAGAACCGCGACCCGTCGACCGGTCGAGCGCAGTGCGGGCGACCGCGGTCCGGGGCGTGGTGCGGGCGCTGCCGCGGCACCGCCCGGTAGCGCGGCGGCGGCGCCGAGGAGCCCGAGGGCGGTGAGGGCGGTGCGGCGGGTGAAGCGGGCGTCGATCATGTGGAACCCCCAGCGTTCGCGAGATGAGTGAAAACGCGTGTTGTCACATATAGTCGACGGGACGGCCCTCCCGTGGCCGAATGGCGATCGTCACGTGCCAGGATTGAGGGCTATGAGTATCGGAACACTTGTATTGCTCCGCCACGGCGAGAGCGAATGGAACGCGATGAACCTGTTCACCGGCTGGGTGGACGTGCGCCTGACCGACAAGGGCATCGCCGAGGGCAAGCGCGCCGGCGAACTGCTCAAGGAACACGACCTGCTCCCGGACGTGCTCTACACCTCGCTGCTGCGCCGTGCCATCAGCACCGCGAACTTCGCGCTCGACGCCGCCGACCGCCACTGGATCCCCGTCGTCCGAGACTGGCGCCTCAACGAGCGCCACTACGGTGCGCTGCAGGGCAAGAACAAGGCCGAGATCAAGGACGAATTCGGCGACGAGCAGTTCATGCTGTGGCGTCGTAGCTACGACACCCCGCCGCCGCCGATCGAGGCCGGCAGCAAGTACAGCCAGGACACCGACGCGCGCTACGCCGACGTCGACGAGGTCCCGCTGACCGAGTGCCTGAAGGACGTCGTCGAGCGGCTCATCCCGTACTGGGAGGAGACCATCTCGAAGGACCTCCTCGCCGGCAAGACCGTGCTCGTCACCGCGCACGGCAACTCGCTGCGCGCGCTCGTCAAGCACCTCGACGGAATCTCCGACGAGGAGATCGCCGGCCTCAACATCCCCACCGGCATTCCGCTGCGCTACGACCTCGACGAGAACCTGCGACCGCTGAACCGGGGTGGCACCTACCTCGATCCCGAGGCCGCCGCGGCCGGTGCCGCCGCTGTCGCCGGCCAGGGCGGCAAGTAGTAGCCCTCGCCTTTCCCCGGAGCGAACGGTACATTCCGTCTCTTCAAGAAGACGAATGGCACGTTCGCTCCGGCGAGGTCAGCCGAGCTCAGGCCGTAGGCGGAACGGGCGACCACCCGCCGGGGCCGCGCGGCGACACCGTGCGGCCCCGGCAAACGCCGGGTTAACAACCGGCAAACCTCCCAAAAATCGGGTGTGACGTGCGCCGAAACGGGCGAACCCGCCGTCACTGCCCGCTCGGTCGTACGTACGATTCGAGACGTGAGTGTGTTGCAGGGCGTTCTGCTCGCGGGTTTGGCCGCGGTCGTCGGGGTCGCCGTCGGAGCCGGACTGATGTGGATCGCGCGCTCCCGGAACAGCGGCCCGGACCAGAGCGAACTGACCATGGCGCAGGTGCTGGACCGGGTGGTCTTCAGCGCGTCGACGGGGATCGCGGTCGTCGACAAGTTCCACGACGTGATCCTGTTCAATCCCCGGGCCGAAGATCTCGGCCTCGTCCGCGACCGGCTCATCGATGATCGTGCCTGGGTCGCCGCCAACCGGGTGCTCGACCGTGACCAGGTCGTCGAACTGGACCTCAGCGGGAAGAACCCGCGGGGCCGGGACCGCATCGCGGTACGTGGCCTCGCGCGCCGACTGTTCGACAACGACCCCCGATTCGTCGTGCTCTACGCCTACGACGACTCCGAGATGGTGCGCATGGAAGCGACCCGACGGGATTTCGTCGCGAACGTCAGCCACGAACTCAAGACACCGGTAGGTGCGATAGCCCTGCTCGCCGAGGCGCTGCTCGAATCCGTCGACGACCCCGACACGGTGCGGCACTTCGGGCAGCGGGTGCAGAGCGAAGCCCACCGGCTCGGCAACATGGTCACCGAACTGATCTCGCTGTCCAAATTGCAGGGCGCCGAGAAGCTGCCCGACCTCGAGATCGTCGATGTCGACACCGTCGTGGAGGAAGCACTCGAACGCACCGCGCTGACCGCAGAGAACGCCGACATCGCCGTCGCCACCGACCGGGCCACCGGATACGAGGTGCTCGGCGACCAGAGCCTGCTCGTCACCGCGCTCACCAACCTCATCGAGAACGCGATCGCGTACTCACCGAAGGGCTCACCCGTCTCGGTGAGCCGGTCGCTGCGCGACGGGCGGGTCGCGATCTCGGTCACCGACCGCGGAATCGGCATCGCGAAGGAAGACCAGGAACGGGTGTTCGAGCGGTTCTTCCGGGTCGACAAGGCGCGGTCGCGGGCGACGGGCGGTACCGGCCTCGGTCTCGCGATCGTCAAGCATGTCGCCGCCAACCACAACGGCGAGATCGTCCTGTGGAGTCGTCCCGGAACCGGTTCGACGTTCACTCTGCTCATCCCTGCCCACTTCGAGAGCGGCACCGACGAGGACCTGGCCCCGGCGGGACACGAGGCAGGGGCCGGACAGCGATGAAGACCTCGGATGCGCTGCGAAGAAGGACCTCGGACGCGCTGCGAAGAAGGACACTGCCGCACGCCGTGTGGCGAACCACGCGACCGTCACGGTCGCGCACGACGAAAGGTACGGAGGCCCAGCGGTGACGAATGTGCTGATCGTGGAGGACGAGGAGTCGTTGGCGGATCCGCTGGCGTTCCTGCTGCGCAAGGAGGGTTTCGAAACCACCGTTGTCGCCGACGGTCCGTCGGCTCTCGCGGAGTTCGACCGCGCCGGCGCGGACATCGTGCTGCTCGATCTGATGCTGCCCGGCATGAGCGGCACCGATGTGTGCAAGCAGTTACGCAGCCGATCCAGCGTGCCGGTGATCATGGTGACCGCGCGCGACAGCGAGATCGACAAGGTGGTCGGGCTCGAGCTCGGCGCCGACGACTACGTCACGAAGCCGTACTCGGCACGGGAACTGATCGCGCGCATCCGCGCGGTGCTGCGCCGCGGCGCCGAAAGCGAGGCCGAGAGCCAGTTCAACGACGCGGTCCTCGAGGCGGGCCCGGTGCGGATGGACGTCGACCGGCACGTCGTCCATGTGGACGGGGAACAGATCACGCTGCCGCTCAAGGAGTTCGACCTGCTCGAATACCTGCTGCGCAATTCCGGCCGAGTCCTCACCCGCGGCCAGCTCATCGACCGCGTGTGGGGTGCCGACTACGTCGGCGACACCAAGACGCTCGACGTGCACGTCAAGCGGTTGCGATCGAAGATCGAGGCGGATCCCGCCAAGCCCCGGCACCTGGTCACCGTCCGGGGTCTCGGGTACAAGCTCGAAGCCTGATCCTCGTGCGTGGTTTCGGTAGCGGCTGCTACCGAAACCACGCACGGGTCATTTCTCGGCGGCGGCGGTTGTCGCGGGATGCACGGCGATCAGGCCCAGGCCTTCGCGCCGCCGGCACAGGCGTGCCAGCTCGTCGTATGCGGCGGTGCCGAGCAGCTCGCGCAGTTCGGGCGCGTACGACTGCCACACCGGCCTGGACCCGACGTGTGCGTCGGGGGAGCCGGAGCAGTACCAGTTCAGGTCGTGTCCGCCCTCGCCCCAGCCGCGCCGGTCGTATTCGGTGACGACGGTGCGGAGGATCTCCGTGCCGTCCGGACGCTCGACCCAGTCCTGCGTCCGGCGGATCGGCAGCTGCCAGCACACGTCGGGCTTCATCTCGAGCGGCTCGATGCCACGCCGCAGCGCCATCTTGTGCAGGGCGCAGCCGATGCCGCCCTCGAAGCCGGGACGGTTCAGGAAGATGCACGCACCCTTGTAGCGGCGGGTGCGCAATGCAGGCTCGTCCTCGAGGTCGTCCTCCTCGAGATAGCCCTTCTTGCCGAGGCCCTTGTGCATGAGCTGCCAGTCGTCGGCCGTGAGATGTTTCACTGCCGCATTGAGCTTGTCGAGGTCCTCGTCGTCGGACAGGAACGCACCGTGCGAGCAGCAGCCGTCGTCCGGCCGGCCGTCGATGATGCCCTGGCAGGCGGGCGTGCCGAACACGCATGTCCAGCGCGAAAGCAGCCAGGTCAGATCTGCGGCGATCACATGTTCGTCGTTGTCTGGGTCGGTGAACTCGACCCATTCTCGTGGGAAATCGAGGGGAACTTCCGGGGCCGGATCGAGCTTGCGTTCGCTGCCGGACATACCTGCTGTCACAGTGTCCGACGGTAGACCCAGTACCTTGTGTATGTGCGCCTTGGGGTACTCGACGTCGGAAGCAATACGGTTCATCTGCTCGTGGTGGATGCCCATCGGGGCGGACACCCGACGCCGATGAGCTCGACCAAGGCGACCCTTCGGCTCGCCGAGAGCCTCGACGGGGACGGCAACATCAGCACGTCGGGCGCCGACAGGCTGGTCGAGACGGTGCGCGAATTCGAGAGCATCGCCCGCACCTCCGGGTGCGGTGAGCTGATGGCCTTCGCGACCTCCGCGGTACGCGACGCCTGCAACTCCGACGCGGTGCTGCACCGGGTGCTTACCGAGGCCGGGGTCACGCTCGACGTGCTCTCCGGTGAAGACGAAGCCCGGCTGACGTTCCTCGCGGTTCGCCGCTGGTACGGCTGGAGCGCCGGGCGCATCCTGAACTTCGACATCGGCGGCGGATCCCTCGAGCTCGCGTTCGGCGGCGACGAAGATCCCGAGGTCGCGTACTCGCTGCAGCTCGGTGCCGGCCGGTTGACGCGCGACTGGTTCCGCGAGGACCCACCGGGCAAACGGCGCATCGCGGCGCTGCGGGACTGGCTCGACGCGGAGCTGGCCGGACCGGCCAAGCACCTGCGCGGCGCCGGTGACCCGGACCTGACGGTCGCGACGTCGAAGACCTTCCGCACCCTGGCGCGGCTGACCGGCGCGGCACCGTCGTCGGCGGGAATCCGGGCACCCCGGACGCTGACCGTGAGCGGGCTGCGTCAGCTCATCTCGTTCATCTCCCGCATGACCACGTCGGATCGCGCGGAACTCGAGGGGGTGAGCTCGGACCGGTCGCAGCAACTCGTCGCGGGTGCACTCGTCGCCGAGGCGAGTATGCGGGCGCTCGGAGTGGAGTCGGTGCAGATCTGCCCGTGGGCGCTGCGGGAAGGGCTTATCCTGCGCAAGCTGGACACGGAGATGGGGGGAGAACTGGTGGTGGCGGCCCGATGACCGAGCGCAAACCCGATACCGGGCAGATCTCGGTTGCCGAACTGCTCGCGCGCAATGGCAAGAAGGTGGACTCGCGTGCGGGTGGGCGCCGGCGCCGCGGCTCCAGCGGTGGTATCTCGGTGGCGGAACTGACCGGGGAAATCCCGATCACGCGGGCGTCGGTGCCGCCGCATGGCGAACCGGTCGTCGAGACGAAGGCCACCCCTGCGCCGGTCGTCGAACCCCCGAGGCTCGAACCCCCGACACCGGCCGCAGCGGTGGTCGAGTCGCCGAAACCGGCGCCCGCGCCGATCGCTGCGAGGGTGTCCGAGCCCGAACCGGCCGCGGTGAAGCCGGCACCCGTCGTCGGACCGTCGCGAGATACCGTCGAGGATGCGCCGACCACCGCGGACAGCGCGAAGGTCGAATCGCCGACCGAGGTGATCCGCCCGTCCGTGCTGCCGCGTCGTGCGCGGGCACACCTCGAGACGACCGCCGCCGCCCCCGCGGTCGTGCCTGCCGCGCCGCTCCCGCCGCGACCGGCCGACGTGCCGGAGCCGAGGTTGCTGTCCGGACCCGCCAGCGACCTGCGCGGAACCGGGTCCGACGACGCGGACTCGCTCGAGGACACGGATCTGATCGGTGGTGCCGGCGTTGCCGATCCGAAGAAGGCGAAGTCGACGGGCGCGGGTGCCAAGAGCGCGAAGGATTCGGCAGCGGACGCCGACGACTCGAAGGACGCCTCCCGCGGCCGGGGCAAGCGACGGCGCGGTGCCGTCAAGGATCGCGACGGCAAGGACACGGGTGTCGCAGCCGACACCGACGAGACCGTCCGCTCGGAGGGCTCCGACGACAGCGACGGCGGTGGTCTCAAGCAGTGGGCGATGCTGGCCGGTGAAAGCATCGCCGCGATCGTCGCCGGCGCGCTGCTGTTCAAGGGCTTCGAGCGCTTGTGGGATTCGCTGCCGTGGGTGGCGTTCGCGCTGGCGCTGCTGGTGATCGTCGGGCTGGTGGCGGTCGTGCGCATCCTGCGCCGCACCGACGACATCGCCAGCCAGCTCATCGCACTGGCCGTCGGGGCGTTCGTCACGTTCGGCCCGCTCCTGTTCCTGTTGCCGAACGGCTGAGGTCGGCACAGGCATGGGGACGGCGCAGCGGATCCTGGTGGGGTTGTCCACCGCGTCGGTGTATCCGGAGACGACCGAGGCGGCGTTCCGGTTCGCGGCGGACCTCGGCTACGACGGTGTCGAACTGATGGTCTGGGCGGAGTCGGTGAGCCAGGATGTCGGGGCGGTGCAGTCGTTGATCCGCAAATATGCGATGCCGGTTCTGGCCGTGCACGCGCCGTGCCTGATGATCTCCCAGCGCGTGTGGGGTGCGGATCCCGCGGCCAAGCTGGACCGTTCGGTTCGGGCCGCCGAGCAGCTGGGGGCGCGGACGGTGGTGGTGCATCCGCCGTTCCGCTGGCAGCGTCGCTACGCGGACGGATTCTCCGACCAGGTCGCGCGACTCGAGGAACGCAGCCATGTGTCGGTTGCGGTCGAGAACATGTACCCGATGCGGGCCGATGCCTTCTTCGGCAGTCGAAGCGCCGAGCGGCTGCGTCGCCGCGGCGGGCCGGGCCGGGCGGTGTCGGCGTACAGTCCGTCGATCGACCCGACCGACACCGGCTTCGCGAACTACACGCTGGATCTGTCGCACACCGCGACCGCGGGCATGGATGCGACGGCGCTCGCGGACCGGATGGGGGAGCGGCTGGCCCACCTGCATCTCGCGGACGGTCGCGGTGCGTCGCTCGATGAACATCTCATTCCCGGCGACGGCACCCAGCCGTGTGAAGAGATCTGCCGTCGGCTCGCCGACAGCGACTTCGCCGGGCAGGTGGTACTCGAGGTGAGCACCCAGAGTGCCCGTACCCGCGCGGAGCGGACGGTGCTGCTGCGGCGTGCGCTCGAGTTCGCGCGCGAACATCTGGAGCGGGCGCCGCGCCGCGCGATCACCGCGGGTCCGGTGCAGCCGCGTTCCGCGGAGATCGCGCGGATCGAGCCACACTCACACAGCGGCGAGGCCCGCGGCGAGAACCGAGACGCCTGAGATCACGAGTCCGGCCACGAGCGTCGCCGCGCCGATCCACGCCGACGCGATCATCGGTCCCGGCCGCTGCGGGTCCGGTCCGAGCACGGACAGGAAGAATCCCGCCGGAACGAAGATTGCCGCCAGCAGCACGGCGACGGCTCCGGCCGTCCCCCAGCCGGGCGAGGCACCGGCGACGTGGGTGAGCACAGCGACGAGCAGGCCGAGGGTCACGAGAACGCCGGCGTGGGCGTGTCCCGCCCTGAAGAAC
The DNA here is from genome assembly GCF_001895025.1 of Rhodococcus zopfii NBRC 100606 = JCM 9919. Classification (GTDB taxonomy): domain Bacteria; phylum Actinomycetota; class Actinomycetes; order Mycobacteriales; family Mycobacteriaceae; genus Rhodococcus; species Rhodococcus zopfii. Next base: position 54,206 of record NZ_BCXI01000013.1, on the reverse strand, counting down.
GTCTTCTGCAGGTCGTTGGCCGGCACAGTGCCGTTCCCGACGCGGAGCAGGAAGGTGCCGCCGAAGGCGATGCCGACGACCGTGAGCAATGTGATGCCGAGAACGATGGTGAGCACGGGATTCATGAGATTTCCTCTGCCGAGCCGGACACTCATTGGGTAGTGCAGCTATCCAATAATGGATAGTTGTAGTATCCGATGTCAAGGATCGGAGGTGAACATGCGGATCTCGGAGCTCGTCGCCCGCACCGGAGTGCCGCTCGCGACCGTCAAGTACTACCTGCGCGAGGGCCTGCTCATGCCGGGCGAGATCACCAGTGCCACGCAAGCCCGGTACGACGAACAACACGTCCGGCGCCTCGCCCTCGTCCGCGCCCTCGTCGCCCGGGGGCTGCCGCTGAGCCAGGTCAAGATCGTCGTCGACCTGATCGACAACCGCGACGACCCGCTCTTCGCCGTCCTCGGCCGCGCAATCGAGGCGCTCCCGCCCTACGCGCCGGACAGCGAACCCGACGACGCGGCCGGTGCCCGCGACCACCCGCGCGCGCGGCGTGTCCTCGAGCGGCTCGGCCAGATGTACGACCCGCGTTTCGCGGCTGTCGTCCAGCTCGAGCGTGCGCTCGAAGCACTCGAAGCGGCCGGGTTGTCGATGACCGACGAACGCATCGACGTCTACGGCAGGCACATCCGCGGCATCGCCGAGATCGACCTCGCGCTGCTGCCCAGCCATCCCCGGCAGGACACCGTCGAAGCCGCGGTGCTCGGCACCGCCCTCTACGAGCCGGTCCTCACAGCGATGCGCCGGCTCGCGCACCAGGACCTCGCCGCCCGCATTTTCCTCGACGACTCGCACAACCAGCAGGAGCAGCAGTGACCGACCTCGGCCCCCACCCGTTCCGGGACCTGACCACCCTCGATTCCGTCGGCGACGGTCGGTGGCGCGCCCACATCCACGCCACCTGGACGATCGGTCCCAAGGTCCACGGCGGCTGCATGCTCGCCGTGTGCGCCGCCGCCGCGCGCCGCGCTCTCCTCGCCGCCGAGGTCGCGGAGACAGCCGGTATCACCGACACGGCCGGCAGCGCCGGTGCCGACATGCAGCCGCTCGCGGTCAGTGCCTCGTTCGTCGCGGCACCCGACCCCGGCGACGTCGACCTGATCACCGTCATCCGCAAGCGGGGCAAACAGATCTCCGTGGTCGACGTCGAGCTCGTGCAGGGAGACCGTGTGGCCGTGCGGGCGTCGGTCACACTCGGCCGCCCCGACGACGGCGGCGATGTGTTCGCCGCGGCGCAGCCCGTCGCGGAGCTGCCGGCCGAGCCGACGCCGGGATCGACCCTCGTGACGCCGGAGCATCCGATGGGGCAGATCGTCCACGTGTCCGGCGGCGCGGACCTGTCCATCGACGAGACGAGCGCGCACTTTCTCGCCGGGAAGCAGGGCGACCCCGTCGTGCGGATGTGGGCCCGCCCGCGCCCCGGGGACGAAGCCGACCGGGACACCGCCGCGCTGTTCGCACTCATGGCCGGGGACATTTCGGCGCCGGTCGCGATGAACCTCGGCCGGTTCGGCTGGGCTCCGACGGTGCAGCTGACCGCCTACCTGCGTCGCGTTCCTCAGCCGGGCTGGATGCGTGTCATGGCGAGCAGCACCGTGCTCGGCACCACGTGGTTCGAGGAGGATCACACCGTCGTCGACTCCACCGGCGCCGTCGTGGTGCAGAGCCGCCAGCTCGCGATGATGCCCCGGTAGGCCTCAGGCATCTGCCCGGCAGGGCGGGCTACGCGCTGTTCCGCCGGCGTGGCAGGCTTACGGCCATGACGAGAATTGCGGTGATCGGTGGCGGCCGGATCGGCGAGGCCCTCGTGTCGGGCCTGCTGCAGGGTGGATTCGCGACGAAGGACCTCGTCGTCTCCGAGAAGTCCGAGGCCCGAGCCGAGGCGCTGGCGCAGGAGTACTCGATCCGTGTGACCGGCGCAGTCGCCGACGCCGCCGAAGGCGCCGACGTCCTGGTCGTCGCGGTCAAACCCGGTGACGTGGATGCCGTCCTCACCGACCTGGCGAATGCGGACCTCGACGGTGATCGCGAACAGCTGCTGGTGTCGCTGGCCGCGGGTATCCCCACCACGCGGTACGAGAACAAGCTGTCCGCCGGTTTCCCGGTGGTGCGGGTCATGCCGAACACGCCGATGCTCGTGGGTGAGGGCGCCAGCGTCATCGCCGCGGGCCGGCACGCGAAGGCCGGCCATCTCGAGTTGGTTCGCGAAATCCTGTCGTCCGTCGGAACCGTCACGGTCGTCCCGGAATCCCAGATCGACGCGGTCACCGCGGTGTCCGGTTCCGGCCCGGCCTATTTCTTCCTGATTGCGGAGGCGATGATCGACGCCGGTGTCTCGCTCGGCCTGAGCCGTGCGGTGGCGACCGAATTGGTCGTGCAGACGATGACCGGTTCGGCGGCGATGCTCGACCGTTCCGGGGAGAACGCGGCGGACCTGCGCGCGGCGGTCACCTCGCCCGGCGGCACCACAGCGGCGGCCGTCCGCGAACTCGAGCGCGTCGGGATTCGCCACGCCTTCTACGAGGCGTTGACCGCCGCCCGCAACCGTTCCGCCGAACTCGGTTCCACCGGCGAGTAGAACCGGCGCAACCGGCGAGTAGAACACGGACGGAACGGACGGCGCACCAAATTCGTTGTCCGCACCGTCGCACAGGAACCAATCGTCACGCTAAGCTCGGATAAGCACGTGCGTGTCTGTTCCGCCGGAGGGGAAGCCGGCGGCGCGGGACGTGCCGGAGGTGTCCAATGGTTTCTGGAAACACACCGTCGAAAGGGCAACCGCCCCAGGACGGACAGTCGGTTCTCGCCGGCACCCAGTTTCTCACCGTGGCCGAGGTTGCGGCGTTGATGCGGGTGTCGAAGATGACCGTGTACAGGTTGGTCCACAGTGGTGAGCTACCTGCCGTGCGCGTGGGACGGTCGTTCCGCGTCCACGCGAAGGCCGTTCACGACTATTTGGAAACTTCGTACTTCGACGTCGGGTGACTGCCGTCGGGCGTATCGGCGAGCAGGACGGACCTCGTTTTCGCTCGGCGGTTCCGCCCCGGTACGATTGCAACTCGTCGTACCGGCCAGCCGGTGTCGTAAGGCGCTGAGCTCGTCACCACGAGGCCCAGCGTCGACATACAGGCGTACGTCACCGGCGTGCGCAGGACCGCTAGAGAGAACGAGGGATACCCGCCATGGGTTCTGTGATCAAGAAGCGCCGCAAGCGCATGTCGAAGAAGAAGCACCGCAAGCTGCTCCGCCGTACGCGCGTTCAGCGTCGTAAACTCGGCAAGTAATTTCGACATGCCGTATGCCCGTCACCGTTTCGGTGGCGGGCATACGGCATTTCCGGCTCGGGGGGGTTCGACCGTTGTGCGCCGTTCGGGATCAGGGATTGCCTCTGCGTAATGCGGGGTGGCGCAACTCACCGTATTGTTGGGACCCATACCGTACGAGGATCGTTCCGTGGCGCGGGCTCGGTCGACATGACACGGGTAACCGAACCGACGATCGGCGGTTCGCCGAGTTCCGGAAAGCCGGTAGTCCCGAAGACCGGTAATCCCGAAAACGACAGGGGGTTTGTGCGTGACCTCGAGTGCCGACGTCGAGCCGCCGAAGGTCGCTCTGGTGACGGGTGCGAGCCGATTCCTCGGCGGATACCTCGTCACGCGGCTCGCTCAGAATCCGGCGATCGACCGTGTCATCGCGGTCGATACCCAGTCACCCACGAAGGACATGCTCCGGCGTATGGGCCGCGCCGAGTTCGTCCTCGCGGACATCCGGAACCCCCTGATCGGCAAAGTCATCCGAAACATGGACGTCGACACGGTCGTCCATGCCTCGACGGTGACGAAGGCGCCCAAGTCCGGTAGCCGCACCGCCATGAAGGACATGAACGTCCTCGGCGCCATGCAGTTGTTCGCGGTGTGCCAGAAGGCGCCGTCCGTCCGGCGTGTGGTGCTGCGCTCGTCGTCGGCGGTGTACGGATCCAGCGCCAAGGACCCGGCGAAGTTCACCGAGGAGATGAGCGCCCGCCGCCGCCCGACCGGTGCCTTCGCTCGCGACATGATCGAGATCGAAGGCTATCTGCGGGGTCTGGCCCGGCGGCGAAGCGACATCTCCACCACCATCCTGCGGCTCGCCCCCACCGTCGGGAACCGGCTGCCGGGTTCGGTGTCCGCATACCTGACTTCACCGCTGGTGCCGACGGTGCTCGGGCGCGACGCCCGGCTGCAGTTGCTGCACGAAGAAGACGCGCTGTCCGCTCTCGAGCGGGCCACCATGGCGGGCCCTCCCGGGGCCGTCAACGTCGCCGGCGACGGCATCGTGATGATGTCGCAGGCCGTCCGGCGTGCGGGCGGTCTGGCCGTGCCCATGCCGTACGGGCTGTTCCGCACCGCCGGACATGCGCTCATGGGATCGGTCATGAAGTCGTTCACCAAGGAAGAGCTCGACTACTTCCACTTCGGCTGCGGACTCGACACCACGAGGATGCGTGCCGAACTCGGGTTCGAACCGCGCTGGACCACGAAGGACGCACTCGACGACTTCGCCCGCAGTATCCGGCTGAGCCGCATCGTGAAGACCGAATGGGTGGATCGAGCCGAATCGATGGTTCTCTCCGCACTGGGAGAGAGAACGGAGGCGCGATGACACAGGTTGCAAAAGTCATTCCCTTGCACGGCGGTGCGAATGCGCAGCGCCGCGGCGGCGCGAGACCCGGCAGCGGACACCCCGCCGGCCGCGACCTCGGCGGCCTCGATCTCGACGCCTTCGACCTGCCGGCACAGCACACCGCAGCGGACGGTTTCCTCGACGACCTCCGCCGGACCCTGATCGACCAGGTCACCGGGACCGCGGAGTTCGTGCGTCGCCGTATGACCGGCGACTACGACGTCGACGACTTCGGATTCGACCCGCACTTCGCCGAGAACGTCGTGATGCCGATGCTGCGTCCGCTGTTCGACAAGTGGTTCCGCGTCGAGGTCCGCGGTATCGAGAACATCCCCGCCGACGGCAGCGCGCTCGTCGTCGCCAATCACGCCGGCACGCTCCCGATCGACGCGCTCATGACGTCGGTCGCGGTGTGGGATCAGGCGCACCGGCCGCTTCGGATGCTCGCCGCCGACCTCGCATTCGACATGCCCGTCGTGGGGACCGTCGCCCGCAAGGCGGGTCACACCCTCGCCTGCCATCCCGACGCCGAGCGGCTGCTACGCGAGGACCAGGTGGTCGCGGTGTTCCCCGAGGGCTACAAGGGCCTGGGCAAACCGTTCCGTGAGCGGTACAAGCTGCAGCGATTCGGTCGCGGCGGGTTCGTGTCCGCGGCGCTGAAGACGCATGCTCCGATCGTGCCCTGCTCGATCGTAGGGTCGGAGGAGATCTACCCGAACATCGCCGACCTCACCTCGCTCGCGCGCGTGCTCGGTCTGCCCTACTTTCCGGTGACGCCCCTGTTTCCCCTCCTGGGCCCGCTCGGGCTCGTTCCGTTGCCGTCCAAGTGGTACATCGAGTTCGGTACCCCGATCCCCACCGACGTGTACGACGACGCGGCCGCGGACGACCCGATGGTTCTGTTCGAGGTGACCGACCACGTGCGGGAAACCATCCAGCAGACGCTGTACAAGCTGCTCACCCGGCGCCGCAACGTCTTCCTTGGCTGAACCCGCTGCCGTCACACGCGGTGCAACCGCTGTCGAAGGACTATGCGGCCGTGGGACTATGCGGCGCGGTCCCGCCGGCGTCCGAGCAGGACCGCCAGCGCCCCGCCTGCCGCACCGATTCCCAGCGCGGTCGGCACCCCGATCCGCGCGGCCTTGCGGGCGGTCCGGAAATCCCGGATCTCCCAGCCTCGGGTCTTGGCGAGTTCACGCAGGTCGGCGTCGGGGTTGATCGCGACGGCCGTACCCACCAGCGACAGCATCGGCGCGTCGTTGTGACTGTCGGAATAGGCGGTGCACCGTTTGAGATTGAGCCCCTCCCGGATCGCCAGGGCCCGCACCGCGTGTGCTTTGCCGAGGCCGTGCAGGATGTCGCCGACGAGACGGCCGGTGAAGATGCCGTCCTGCGATTCGGCGACCGTCCCCAGTGCCCCGCTCAGGCCGAGCCGCTTCGCGATGACATCGGCCAGTTCGACCGGGGTCGCGGTGACCAGCCACACCTGCTGCCCCGCGTCGAGGTGCATCTGCGCGAGCGCTCGTGTGCCGGGCCAGATCTTGTCGGCGATGATCTCGTCGTAGATCTCCTCGCCGAGCCGGCGCAGTTCCTCCGTCGATCGCCCCTGCACGAACGACAGCGCCTTCTCTCGACCACTTGCGACGTCGTTCGAGTTCTCCTTGCCGGTGACCCGGAACTTCACCTGCTGCCACGCGAACTCGAGCAGATCCGTCTTGCGGAAATAGTCCCGCGCCACCAGCCCCCGGGCGAAGTGGATGATCGAGGCGCCCTGCACCATCGTGTTGTCGACGTCGAAGAATGCCGCTGCGGTCAGATCCCGTGGCACCGGGGCCGCGGCCTCGGTTTCGGCACCGGCCTCGATCAGGGCCTCGGTCCGTGCCTCGTGCAACGCCAGAGCGGCGTCGGCGCTGGCCTCACCGGCCAGGTTCGCGCGCACCTCGGCCTCGCTGGGCCCGAACTTGCTGAACAACCGGGGTCGTCCCGGTCGGATGAGCCCGGACAGCGACTCGCCGATTCCCCACCCGTACGGCAATGAACGTCCAGGCACTCGCACCTCCGTGTCACGACGGCCGTGTCGCCGCGGGCAGCGGACGACGCGCCCAGCCTAGCCCGGGACCGGGCCGTGTTCCGGACGGGATCGAACGCGGGAACCGGGTGTGACGTTCATCTCGACGGGTGATGGCGCACAGTAGGGGAATGACAGAGCCTCGACCGGGCGCCGCAGGCGCATCCGTTCCCGCCCACGAAGTCACTCTCCTCGTCCGCGCCGGCTGCGGCGCGTGCGCACCCGCGCGGGAACAGCTCGAGCAGGTGTGCGAGGAGTTCGGGCTGACCGTGACGTGCATCGACGTCGACGACGCTGCCGCAACGGATCCCGAGTTGCGCGCGGAGTTCGGCGACCGGTTGCCGGTCGTTCTGCTCGACGGTCGCGAGCACAGCTACTGGGAGGTCGACGAGTCGCGCCTGAGGGCCGATCTCGCTCGCTGACCTCCGCCGGCGCAGTCGTCGCGCAGGTAGCGAGCACATTCGGACCCCTCGGAGCAACTTTGTGCATGGCTTCACAAGCGGTTACCGTGGTGTGAACGAAATCCCGGATCACCGTGAGGACCGACGTGTATCCGTCGGCCGGACGAGGAGCCACGAACGTGACAGAGCTGCACCCACCGCAGGGCGACGACGCCCGCGGCACCGCCGGGACCGGCGGGGGTGCCTCTCCCGGAGTTCCGGTGCGCGACATCCCCCAGGCTACTGTGACGCGTCTCGCGACCTATCTGCGGGTCCTCGGCGGGCTCGCCGATGCCGGGACCCTCATCGTTTCGAGCGAGGAACTCGCGACCGCGTCCGGGGTCGGATCGGCGAAGCTCCGCAAGGATCTGTCGTTTCTCGGACCCAACGGTGTGCGCGGTGTCGGCTACGACGTGCTGCGCCTGCAGGCGCGCATCGAGAACGCGCTCGGACTGGACCAGGGACACCGCGTGGTGCTCGTCGGGGTCGGGAATCTCGGCCGTGCGCTCGCCCGGTACCCGGGTTTCGACCGCCGCGGATTCACCATGGCCGGATTGTTCGATTCCGATCCCTCGATCGTCGGTACCCGGGTGGGGGAACTGACCATCCGCCACGTCGACGGGCTCGAGTCCGGTGCCCGCGAACTCGGTGCGACCATCGGGGTCGTCGCCACCCCCGGGGACGCCGCCCAGCAGGTGTGCGACGTCCTGGTCCGTTCCGGGGTGCGCAGCGTCCTCAGCTTCGCCCCGACGCCACTGGACGTGCCCGAGCACGTCGAGGTGCGCCGAGTGGATCTCGCCGTCGAGATGCAGGTGCTCTCGTTCAACAGCGCCCGCAACGACGAACTCGCACACGCTTCCGGTGACGGACGCCCCGCCGGAATGGGGCAGCCCTGCGGTCCTCGCAGCACCGCGGTGAAGGCAACGAGCGCCCCGCATCGGGCCTCGTCCGGGAAGTCGGGCCCGCTGGGTCCGGCCGTCACAAGAAACGGATCGGTGATCGCGCCGTGAGTGTTCTCCTCGTCGGAATCTCGCACCGGAGTGCCCCGGTTTCCGTACTCGAGAAGGTCGCGGTCACCGACACCGACCGGCCGAAGCTGACCGACAAGATGATGTCGTCCGGGCACATCTCCGAGGCGATGATCGTCTCCACCTGCAACCGGGTGGAGATCTACGCGGTCGTCGACGCCTTCCACGGGGCGCTCGCCGACGTCAGTTCCCTGATGGCGGAGCATTCCGGGCTCACCCTGTCCGACCTGCACCAGCACGCGTACGTGCGGTACAGCGAGGCCGCCGCCGAGCACCTGTTCTCGGTCGCCAGCGGCCTGGATTCGATGGTCGTCGGGGAACAGCAGATCCTCGGCCAGATCCGCACCGCCTATGCCAGCGCCGACGCCCAGCAGGCCGCGGGCCGGGCGCTGCACGAACTCGCGCAGCAGGCGCTGCGCGTCGGCAAGCGCGTCCACAGCGAAACCGGCATCGACGCGGCCGGCGCCTCGGTCGTCTCGGTGGCGCTGGACAAGGCCGGTGCCCGGCTGGGCGGGCTCGTCGGCCGCACCGCCGCCGTCATCGGTGCCGGCGCGATGGGCGGGCTCGCGGTCGCGCACCTGACTCGCGCCGGAATCGGCCGGATCATCGTGACCAACCGCACCCGCGACCGCGCCGAACGCCTCGCCGAAACCGCCCGCGGCAACGGCGTCGAGTCCGACGTCGTCGGGTTCGGCGATCTCGCGTCCGCGCTCGCCCAGGCGGATGTCGCGGTGACCTGTACCGGCGCGGTCGGGACCGTGGTGACCCTCGCGGACGCGCACCGCGCGCTCGCCGAGCCCGGCCGCGGACCGGACCGCCCTCTCGTCATCTGCGACCTGGGTCTGCCCCGCGACGTCGACGCGTCCGTCTCGGGTCTGCCCGGTGTCCTCGTCTTCGACATGGAGGCGCTGCAGAACGATCCCGCCGCCGGCGCGGCCGCATCCGACGCCGAGGCCGCCCGCGCGATCGTCGCCGCGGAACTGTCCGACTATCTGACCGCGCAGCGTCTCGCCGAGGTCACCCCGACCGTCACCGCGTTGCGGCAGCGCGCCGCCGAGGTCGTCGAGGCGGAACTGATGCGCCTCGAATCCCGTCTGCCGGACCTCGACGACGGGGAACGCGGCGAGGTCGCGCGGACGGTCCGTCGCGTCGTCGACAAACTTCTGCACGCGCCGACGGTGCGTGTGAAACAGCTGGCGTCCACCCCCGGCGGTGACCAGTACGCCGAGGCGTTGCGCGAACTGTTCGAACTGCGCCCGGGTGCGGTCGAGGCTGTCGCCACGCCCACGGCGAAGGAACTGGGCGCCCTGACGGACCCGGTCGGCACGACCGACCTGTCCGCAGCCCTCGATCCCGCCCTCACATCGGAGCTTCGGGCTCCACGAAAGGACAGGCAGGCATGAGCGCCGAGGCCGCATCGGTCACCCGGAGCGACGACCGGGCCGGCAGCCGCACATTGCGCATCGGAACGCGCGGCAGCCTCCTCGCCACCACGCAGGCGGGCACCGTCAGAGACGCGCTGATCGCCGCCGGACATCCCGCCGAACTGGTGATCATCACGACGAAGGGCGACACGTCCATGGCGCCGATCGCGCGGATCGGCGTCGGGGTGTTCACCGCGGAGCTGCGCGAGGCGCTGCTCGCCGGCGACGTCGATCTCGCTGTGCATTCGTACAAGGACCTGCCCACCGTCCAGGATCCGCGCATGGTCATCGCCGCGGTGCCGCCGCGTGAGGATCCGCGCGACGCGCTCGTGGCCCGCGACGGCCTGGTGCTCGGCGAACTGCCGCCCGGCTCGAAGGTCGGTACGTCCGCGCCACGACGTCGCGCGCAGCTCGCCGCGCTCGGACTCGGCCTCGACATCCAGCCGCTGCGCGGCAACATCGACACCCGGCTCGGCAAGGTCGAGTCGGGCGAGCTCGACGCGATCGTCATCGCCCGCGCCGGCCTCTCCCGTATCGGCCGGACCGATCGCATCACCGAGTCCCTCGAACCGGTGCAGATGCTGCCGGCACCGTCGCAGGGAGCGCTCGCCGTCGAGTGCCGCGCCGACGACCCGGACCTGATCGCCGTGCTCGCCGCGCTCGACGACCCGGCAACCCGCGCTGCTGTCGACGCCGAGCGTGCACTGCTCGCCGAGCTCGAGGCCGGGTGTACCGCACCGGTCGGGGCGCTCGCCGAGGTCGTCGAATCCCTCGACGACGACGGCAGGGTGTTCGAAGAGCTGTCGGTGCGGGGCTGCGCCGCAGCGCTCGACGGTTCCGACGCGATCCGCGCCAGCGCCGTCGGACCGTTGGACCGTGCCGCCGAGGTGGGTCGCGCCGTCGCCCGTGAGCTCCTCGATCTCGGAGCTCGCGACCTGATGGCCGCCGAGGAAGGTGCCGCAGGCGTGCCGGCATCGGAAGGTGCAGCAGATGTTTGACGCCCTTCCTTCCCCTTCCTGTTTTCCCGATACCGCAGATTTGATCGCACTGGAGAATGACCGATGAGCCGAGTCCGCAAGCACACTCCCGGACGGATCCTGTTCGTGGGATCGGGGCCGGGTGACCCGGCGCTGCTCACGGTGCGCGCCCACGACGTGCTGACAGGCGCCACCATGGCCTTCACCGACCCCGACGTCGACAAGGCCGTCGTCGCGCTCGTCGGCACCGATGCCGGACGTGACCCCGAGACCGGGGAACCGATCGCCGAGGTCCGTCCCGCGCTGGGCGAGCCCGCCGAGGTCGCGAAGACCCTGGTCGCCGAGGCCCGGAACGGCCACGACGTGGTGCGTCTGGTCGCCGGTGATCCGATGACCACCGATTCGGTGATCGCCGAGGTCAATGCCGTGTCCCGCACCCAGGTGGTGTTCGAGGTCCTGCCGGGCCTGCCGTCCGGCTCGGCCGTCCCCAGCTACGCCGGAATGGCGCTGGGTTCGTGCCACACCGAGGTCGACGTCCGCGGAGAGGTGAACTGGGCTGCGCTCGCTGCCGCACCCGGCCCTCTCGTGCTGCACGCGACCTCCGGACATCTGGCGGAGACGGCGAGTGCCCTCGTCGAACACGGTCTCGCGCCGCAGACCCCGGCCGCGATCACGGTGCGCGGCACGACACGCCAGCAGCGCACCGTCGAAGCGACCCTCGCGACCCTCAACGACGCCGGGTCCGAGCTGGTGGGTCCGCTGATCGTCACGGTCGGCAAGGTCGTCGCGCACCGCAACAAGCTGTCGTGGTGGGAGTCGCGTGCCCTGTACGGCTGGACGGTGCTGGTGCCGCGCACGAAGGATCAGGCCGGGGAGATGAGCGATCGGCTCGTCACCCACGGTGCGATCCCCATCGAGGTGCCGACCATCGCGGTCGAGCCGCCGCGCAGTCCCGCCCAGATGGAACGGGCCGTCAAGGGCCTGGTGGACGGTCGCTACCAGTGGGTGGTGTTCACCTCCACCAACGCGGTGCGCGCGGTGTGGGAGAAGTTCGAGGCGTTCGGTCTGGACGCGCGGGCGTTCTCGGGGGTGAAGATCGCGTGTGTCGGTCAGGCCACCGCGGACAAGGTGCGCTCGTTCGGCATCACCCCGGAGCTGGTGCCGACGGGGGAGCAGTCCAGCGAGGGGCTGCTCGCCGAGTTCGCGCCGTACGACGACGTGTTCGACCCGGTCAACCGGGTCCTGCTGCCGCGCGCGGACATCGCGACCGAGACGCTCGCCGAGGGGCTGCGTGAACGCGGCTGGGAGATCGACGACGTCACCGCGTACCGGACCGTCCGGGCCGCGCCGCCGCCGGCCGAGACCCGCGAGATGATCAAGACCGGTGGTTTCGACGCGGTGTGCTTCACGTCGTCGTCGACGGTCCGCAATCTCGTCGGTATCGCGGGTAAGCCGCACGCGCGCACGATCGTCGCGTGCATCGGGCCGAAGACCGCGGAGACCGCGATCGAGTTCGGGCTGCGGGTCGACGTACAGCCCGAGACCGCGCAGGTCGGTCCGCTCGTCGAGGCGCTCGCCGAGCACGCCGCCCGGCTGCGCGCCGAAGGTGCTCTGCCGCCGCCGCGCAAGAAGTCCCGAGCCCGGCGCTGACTCCACTCGTGCGCGGTTTCGGTAGCCACCGCTACCGGAACCGCGCACGACTCGTATCGGAAGGTGATTACCGTGTATCCGGAATTCCGTCCCCGCAGGCTACGCACCACCCCGGCGATGCGACGCCTCGTTGCCGAGACCTCGCTCGAGCCACGGCATCTGGTGTTACCGATGTTCGTCGCCGACGGGATCGATGCGCCCCGCGAGATCTCCTCGATGCCCGGGGTGTTCCAGCACACCGAGGACTCGCTGCGGGCCGCGGCGACGGCGGCGGTCGAGGCCGGCGTCGGCGGTCTGATGCTGTTCGGTGTGCCGCGCCCGGAGGACAAGGATGCGCGCGGATCCTGCGCCACCGATCCCGACGGGGTGCTCAATCGGGCGCTGCGGGAACTGCGCAACGAACTCGGTGACGCGACGGTGCTGATGGCCGACACGTGCCTCGATGAGTTCACCGATCACGGGCACTGCGGTGTGCTCAACGGGTCCGGGCGGGTCGACAACGACGCGACGCTCGAGCGCTACGCGGAAATGGCTGTGGCGCAGGCGGAGTCGGGGGCGCATCTGCTCGGACCGAGTGGAATGATGGACGGGCAGGTCGGGTCGATCCGCGCGGCTCTCGATGCGGCCGGCTTCCAGGACGTCGGGCAGTTGGCGTACGCGGCCAAGTACGCGTCGGCGTTCTACGGCCCGTTCCGTGAGGCCGTCGGATCGTCGCTCGAGGGCGATCGTCGTACCTATCAACAGGATCCGGCGAACCGCCGTGAGGCGCTCCGCGAGGTCGACCTCGATCTCGCCGAGGGGGCGGACCTGGTGATGGTCAAGCCCGCTATGTCGTATCTCGACATCCTTCGGGAGGTCGCGGATCGTGCCGACGTTCCGGTTGCGGCATACCAGATTTCGGGGGAGTACTCGATGATCACCGCCGCCGCGCAGAACGGCTGGATCGACCGCGATGCCGCCGTGCTGGAGTCGCTGATGAGCATCCGCCGCGCCGGCGCCGACATCGTCCTGACGTACTGGGCCGCCGAGGCCGCGGGCTGGTTGTCGTGACCGCGCCGGGGCTGATGCCGATGCCGACGCCGCCGCACGGGCCGGACGGCGGTGGGCCGCGCCCGATGCCCGTCGATGTCGGGACTGCCTATCAATTGTGGTGTGGGGTCCTGATTCTCGGAATCGTGTCGACGGTCACGAGCCTGGCTCTCATGTGGCGGGATCGTCAGGCGTTCGTCGACTTGATGATGGACCAGATGTCGACGATGTCCGGATCGGAGGCGCTGACCCGCGACGAGGTGCTCGCGCTGATTCCGTTCGGGCTCGGCGTCGCGGCGGTGGGCAGCTGCGTGATTCTCGGTCTGCTCTATCTCGTTGTGCGGCAGATTCGGCGCGGCAAGAACTGGGCGCGCATGTTGTTGACCCTGGTCGGCGTGTTCATGACCCTGTCGACCGTCCCGACGCTGTTCGGTGTGGGCACCGGAACCGGTGCCGAGAGCTGGGTGCTCGGGATCGTCGGGATCCTCCAGGCGGTGCTGACGGTCGGCGCGATCGTACTCATGCATCGCCGGGAATCAAATCTGTACTTCCTTCGCATTCCTAAAAATTGAGGTTTCGGCACCCGCTCCATCCGGGGATTTGACGTTGCACCCGTTGCGAGTACGGTGAGCTCGACCAACGGTCTGTGGCCGTGCCCGACGAGCGTGAGGACTCATGCAGGTGGAACACCCGTACGTGGAACCGCGACCCTACAGCCGTCGACGTGAGGCCCTTCTGATCGGCCTCATCGCAGTCCTGGGTCTCGTGACGCTCGTGCTCCTGGTCGTTCCCGGCACCTTCTCGGCCTGACGGACAGCTCCACCTCGACGGACGGCTCACCTTGATCGACAGTTCACGTTGACCGGCAGTGTGCCCGCGCCGCTGTTCCACGAGCCCGGCGCCCGCTGGCGGACAGTGGCATTCGGTCCGCTGTTCTGCCTCGCGGCGCTTCTGATCGAAGTGGCGACCGGGCCGGTCGTGCACTGGTTCGCACTGCCGGTGATTGCGGTCGTGCTCGCCGTGTTCGCGTACGTCATGGTCGTCGCCGGCCGCCGGCACGTGAGTGTCGAGCTGACCGAGACGGTGTTGCGGCAGGGGACCGAGGAACTGCCCGTCGCGGACATCGAGGCGGTCCTCGCGCCCGCCGATCCGGAGGCGCTGGACCCGGCCCGGTGGGAGAACGCGCGGACCCTCGGGGAACTGGCCGGTGTGCCACGGAAACGCACGGCGATCGGGTTGCGCTTGCGCGGCGGCACGTTCGTCCGGGCGTGGGCGAAGGACGACGCCACTCTGCGCCGGTGTCTCGACGGTCTCGTGAGCGGGCGTTCGCGCTGAGGGGCCGGTAGCGGCAGGTACCCCCTGGGGGTATTGTCGGCTGTGTTGTCGAGACTCGAAGGAGCCACCATGCAGAACACCTACCGCGTCGAGGGCATGACCTGCGGACACTGCGTCTCGGCGGTGCGGGAGGAGATCTCCGTACTCGACGGCGTCTCCGACGTGGACGTGAACCTCGAGACCGGTGCCGTCGTAGTCACCAGCAACACCGAACTGGACCCGCAGGCCGTCGCGGATGCCGTCGACGAAGCCGGATACGTGCTCGTCCGCTGACATAGTGACCGCGCGAATGCGGACGGCCGCCGCGGCGCTGCTCGCGTGCGCGGCGCTCGCGTCCGCGTGCGCGGCCGACGAGCCGCCCCGCACCCCGGTGCCGGGGTCCTCCGTGACCGTGCCCGCCGTGAGCGCGCCGCCGTCGGTCACCGTCGACACCCTGCTCGACGGTCTGGACCATCCGTGGGACGTGGTCCGGGCACCGGACGGAACGCTTCTCACCGGCGAACGCGGCGGGCGCTTCGTCGTACGCCACCCGGACGGGCGCGCCGCGCCGCTGCAGGCCGACCTGTCCGACCTCTACGCGGTCGGGGAGACCGGCCTGATGGGGATCGCCCTGTCCCGCGACTTCGCCACCGATCGAACGTTCTACACCTGCCAGGGCCACCGCGACCCGGACGACGTGCGGGTCCTCGCATGGGCCGTCGACGCCGACTGGACCGCCGCCACCCGGCTGCGCACCGTGATCTCCGGCATGCCCGTCGCCGGCGGCGGACGCCACGGCGGCTGCCGCATCCTCGCCCACCCCGACGGCACCCTCTACGTGGGCACCGGCGACAGCGCGCGCCCCACCGTCCCGCAGGATCGCGGCAGCCTCGGCGGCAAGGTGCTGCACCTGAATCCCGACGGAACACCCGCCGCCGGCAACCCGGACCCGGGCAGCGTCGTGTACACGCTCGGACACCGGAACGTGCAGGGCCTGGCGCTGCAGCCCGGCACCGGGCGCATCTACTCCGTCGAACAGGGCACCCGGCGCGACGACGAGGTCAACCTGCTCGAACCCGGCGGCAACTACGGCTACCGTCCCGACCGGGAGCCCGGCCGCTACGACGAGTCGGTGCCCATGACCGACCCCGACCGGGTCCCCGGCGCGATCGGCGCGGTGTGGAGTTCGGGGTCGCCCACCATCGCGACCCCGGGCACGGCGTTCGTCACCGGTGACGCGTGGGGACCCTGGTCGGGCGCCCTCGTCGTCAGCAGCCAGCAGGAGGCCCGGCTGATCCTGCTGAAACTGTCCGAAGACGGACGCAGCGTCGCCGATTCCACGACCCTGCTCGAAGGAACATACGGGCGGCTGCGGTCCCTGACTCCGCAACCCGACGGTTCCCTGCTGGTGACCACGGACAACGGAGACGACGACCGCATCCTCCGGGTGGCACCCGACTGAACTCAGACGCGACCCGCGTCGGTGCCCGGCCCGTCGAGCATCGCCGACCCCACCAGGAACTCGGGCACACCGAGACCCTCGACGAGCGTCGCTGCGTGCGGACGCAGCGACCGGCACCGTTCGTTGATGCCGCGCAGCACCGCCTTCGCCCGCTCCACCGACAGCTGCCGATGCTCCATGAACCACGCCTTGTCGTCGTCGATGACGCTCAGCGCGTACAGGTCGCAGAGGCCGGACAACAGTTCCCGGGCGGCCTCGTCCTCACACGACTCGATACCGGCGACGAACGCCTCGAGCACGACGCGGTCGATGTGCGCGCGGGCCGCGTGCAACACATGATCCTGCACGAAATTGAACGCGTCGAACGGGTTGTCCTCCCGCTTCGACGCCGCCTGCAGGCGGCGCGCCGCCGTCGACAGCAGGTACTGTTCGCGGTCCTCGAACATCGTGAGTTGCGTGCCCCGGTTGAACAGGCTGCCGTCCTCCTCGTTGTCCTGCCGGGTGTCGACGAGTGTCTGGATGATCTGCTGCGCCGCGGTGCGCTTCTTGACGATGTCGGAAACGGTGGTCGCCGCGAACCGCATCCACTCGACCGGGCTCATCCCGCGCACCTCGTCGGCGTACGCGGTGAGCAGTTCCTTCGCGACGAGCTGGGTGAGGACGTGATTGTCGCCCTCGAAGGTGGTGAACACGTCGGTGTCCGCCCGCAGCGCCGTCAGCCGGTTCTCGGCCATGTATCCGGCGCCGCCGCACGCCTCCCGGCATTCCTGGATGGCGCGGGTCGCGTGCGTCGTGTTCGCGACCTTCAGACCCGCCGCGCGCCCCTCCAACTCGCGCTGCTCCTGCGGATCGACCTCCTCGGCGGGCGCGGTCTGGATGCGGTGCATCGCCGAGATCAGCTCGTTCTGCGCGAAGCCGAGCGCATACGAGCGGGCGATCAGGGGCAGCAGCCGGCGCTGGTGGACGAGGTAGTCGAGCAGCAGCACCTCCTGCTCGTCGTTCGGTGCGGAGAATTGGCGTCGCTGCAGCGCGTACTGCGTCGCGATGGTCAGCGCGACGCGCGCGGCGGCCCCGGCCGAGCCGCCGACCGTGACGCGCCCGCGCACGAGGGTGCCGACCATCGTGAAGAACCGGCGGTTCGGGTTCTCGATGGGCGAGCGGTAGGTGCCGTCCGGATCGACATCCGCATACCGGTTGAGCAGGTTCTCCCGCGGCACCCGGACCCCGTCGAAGGTGATGCGGCCGTTGTCGACGCCGGGCAGACCACCCTTGTATCCGCAGTCCGAGGTCGTTACGCCCGGCAGGTCGTTGCCGTTCTCGTCGCGAATCGGCACGACGAAACAGTGCACACCTTCCGTCGCGTTCCCGGTGATCAGCTGCGCGAACACCGCCGCGACCGTCGCGTGCCGCGCCGCCCCTCCGATGTAGTCCTTGCGTGAGGACGGGGTGGGGGAGTCGATGACGAATTCCTGCGTGCCCGGGTCGTACGTGGCGGTCGTCTCGAGGGCCTGCACGTCACTGCCGTGGCCGGTCTCGGTCATCGCGAAACACCCGAGCAGTTCGAGGTCGATGAGCGGGCGGATGTAACGCTCGTGGTGCCGCTGCGTGCCCAGATTCTCGATCGCGCCACCGAACAGACCCCACTGCACACCCGACTTCACCATCAGCGACAGGTCCGACATCGCGAGCATCTCGATCGACGCGACCGCGCTGCCCGGATCTCCGGTGCCGCCGCTCGCCTCGGAGAAACCGGCCGACGCGTAGCCGGCCGCGGCGAGCAGGCGCATCTGGTCGAGGACGGCCGCGCGGGCCCGGTTCAGATCGGGAATGTGATGGGGCGCGAACTCCTCCCGTGCCAGGTCGGTGCGGGCCCGGGAGCGGGCCTGCCGCCACGCGCCGTCGAGTGTGTCGCGGAGATGATCAGCTGTGGTCGCCATGAATCCGACCCTAGGGCGGTGCCACCGCGAGCGGTGGCGTTCGCATTCCGGCACTCCGTGAACCGCAGCGCCCGGACGGACCGAGACGCGGGTCACGCGCTCGCTCCCCGCACGCCCGGGTGCCTTTTGGCAAATCCGCCGAAACTGGGACACTGGAGGTCGTGACTGCGACTCCCGATGCCTCCCGCACCCACGACACCGCTTCTGCCGCCCTGTTCGACCGGGCGTCGAAGGTGACGCCCGGAGGCGTCAACTCGCCGGTTCGAGCGTTCGGTTCGGTCGGCGGAACCCCCCGCTTCATCGCATCGGGCTCCGGCAGCACCCTCACCGACGTCGACGGCAATACCTATGTGGACCTGGTGTGTTCGTGGGGGCCGATGATTCTCGGCCACGCGCACCCCGCGGTCGTGGAGGCGGTGCGGACCGCCGCGACGTCCGGTCTGTCGTTCGGTGCGCCGACCGCCGGTGAGGTCGAACTCGCCGAGGAGATCGTGGCGCGGATCGCGCCCGTCGAACAGGTTCGGCTCGTCAATTCCGGAACCGAAGCGACGATGAGTGCGGTGCGTCTGGCACGCGGATTCACCGGGCGCAGCAAGATCGTCAAATTTTCCGGGTGTTATCACGGTCACGTCGATGCGCTGCTCGCCGACGCCGGGTCCGGCCTCGCGACGTTCGGGCTGCCGACGTCCCCGGGCGTGACCGGCGCGCAGGCCGAGGACACCCTCGTTCTGCCGTACAACGATCTCGAGGCCGTCCGAGCCGCGTTCGCCGCCAACCCGGGGCAGATCGCGGCCGTCATCACCGAGGCCGCCGCCGGGAACATGGGTACCGTCCCGCCGCTGCCCGGATTCAACGAGGGACTTCGGGAGATCACCCGCGAGCACGGTGCGCTCCTGATCATGGACGAGGTCATGACCGGATTCCGCGCCAGCGCCACCGGCTGGCACGGCATCGACGGTGTCGCCGGCGACCTGGTCACGTTCGGCAAGGTGATGAGCGGTGGCCTTCCCGCTGCCGCGTTCGGTGGCCGCGCCGACGTCATGGCCCGTCTCGCTCCCGCCGGGCCGGTCTACCAGGCCGGCACCCTGTCGGGTAACCCGGTCGCGGTCGCCGCGGGTCTCGCGAGCCTGCGCGCCGCCGACGCCGACGTGTACGCCACCCTCGACCGCAACGCCGCGACCCTGGGCCGGCTGCTCGACGAGGCGCTGACCGCCGAAGGCGTGCCGCACCGCGTGCAGAACGCCGGCACCCTGCTCAGCGTGTTCTTCACCGACGGACCCGTCACCAACTACAGCGAGGCGAAGGCCGCGCAGACCTGGCGATTCCCGGCGTTCTTCCACACCCTGCTCGACCACGGTGTGTACGCCCCGCCGAGCGCGTTCGAGACGTGGTTCGTCTCGTCCGCCCTCGACGACGACGCGTTCTCGCGTATCGCCGACGCGCTGCCGCACGCCGCGAAGGCCGCCGCGGCAGCGACGGCACCCTGACCGACCCGGCCCCGATCCGCCCCTCACCCCGATCTGCTCACCGCCCGACGCGAGGAATCCCCACGTGACCGAATCCGTCCCGTCCGAGAAGCGCACCATCGTGCACGTGCTGCGGCACGGCGAGGTGCACAATCCCACCGGCATCCTCTACGGCCGGCTGCCCGGCTACCGGTTGTCCGTCACGGGTGAATCTCAGGCACGGTCGGTCGCGGCGACGCTCGCCGATCACGACATCGCGCACGTCGTCGCGTCCCCGCTGGAGCGGGCGCAGCAGACCGCCGCGCCGATCGCCGAGAAGCACGGCCTCGAGATCGTCACGGACGAGAACCTCATCGAGGCGGGCAATCAGTTCGAGGGGCTGAAGGTCGCGGTGGGCGACGGCGCGCTGAGCCGGCCCCGGCACTGGTGGAAGCTGCGCGATCCCTTCACCCCGTCGTGGGGTGAGCCGTACCTGCAGATCGCGCATCGCATGCTCGCCGCGGTCAATGCCGCCCGCGTCGCCGCAGTCGGCCGCGAAGCGGTGTGTGTGAGCCACCAGCTTCCGGTGTGGACCTTGCGCCGATTCCTCGAGGGTGAGCGGCTGTGGCACGACCCGCGGAACCGTCAGTGCAGCCTCGCTTCCCTGACGTCGCTGGTGTACGACGGGGACACCCTCGTCGACATCGTGTACTCGGAGCCGGCCGGAGCCTCCGACCCGAATGTGCACGGCGCATGAGAAGGATCCTCGTGGCCGTCGCGGCGCTGCTGTGCGGTGTCGCCACTCTGACGTCGTGCGCGACGGGTGACGACGCCGTCGCCACGGGCGGCACGTTCGATTTCGTCTCCCCGGGCGGTCAGACCCGCATCTTCTACGATCCGCCGTCCGAACGCGGCACCCTGGGCGCCCTGTCGGGTGAGGACCTGATGAACGAGGCGCAGACGCTCTCGCTCGCCGACTACGACGGGCAGGTCGTCGTCCTCAACGTGTGGGGTCAGTGGTGCGCGCCCTGCCGCAGCGAGGTCGGCGACCTCGAGCAGGTGTACGAGTCCACCAAGGACCTGGGCGTGCAGTTCCTCGGCATCAACGTCCGCGACAACCAGCGCGACAAGGCGCAGGACTTCGTCGTCGACAACAAGGTGAGCTACCCGTCGATCTACGATCCGGCGATGCGGTCGCTGCTCGCGCTGGGCCGCAACTACCCCACGTCGGTGGTGCCGACGACGGTCGTTCTCGACCGCGAGCACCGGGTCGCCGCGGTGTTCCTCACCGAACTGCTCGCCGAGGACCTGCAGCCCGTCGTCGAGCGGGTCGCCGCGGAACCGGCCGGCCAGCAGTGATGACGAGTTCAGCAGTGATGACGAGTACCGCCGCGGTCACCCCCACCGGCGCCGAGGCGCTGCTGGCGGCCGGGGTGGGCGACACCTTCCAGTCGATCGCCGCGAGCGGTCCGCTGTTGCTCGCCGCCGGTGCGTGCCTGCTCGCCGGTCTCGTCTCGTTCGCGTCGCCGTGCGTCGTGCCGCTCGTTCCCGGCTATCTGTCGTACCTGGCCGGTGTCGTCGGTGCCGAGGCTCCCGCCGTCACCGAGGCGCAGGCGCAGGCACGCACGACGACGCTGCGCAGCGACGGCCGGTTGCGGGTCGCGGGTGCTGCGGGGTTGTTCGTCGCCGGGTTCACTGTCGTGTTCGTCCTGGCCACCGCCTCCGTGTTCGGCGCGATATCGCTGCTCTCGGTCAACCGTGACGTGCTGATGCGGGTCGGTGGGGTCGTCACCATCGTCATGGGTCTGGTGTTCGTGGGTCTGATCCCCGCGCTGCAACGCGACACCCGTCCCGAGCCGCGTCGCCTGTCGAGCCTGGCGGGTGCGCCGCTGCTCGGTGGTGTCTTCGCGCTCGGCTGGACTCCGTGCCTCGGACCGACCCTGGCCGGGGTGATCTCGCTGGCAGCCGGCACCGAAGGCACGACGGCGGCGCGAGGTGTCACCCTGATCGTCTTCTACTGCATCGGGCTGGGTCTGCCGTTCGTGGTGCTGGCTCTGGGGTCTGCACGCGCGTTGCGGGGAGTCGGCTGGCTGCGGACGCACGCCCGCACCGTGCAGATCTTCGGCGGCATCATGCTCATCGCCGTCGGGGTCGCCCTGGTCACCGGCGCGTGGGACATGTTCGTGTCCTGGGTGCGGGACGCCTTCATCTCCGAGGTGACGCTGCCGATCTGACGGCAGCGGTCGCCACAAGTTCCGAACATTTCGAGAGGCAGTAGATGCAGCCCGATCCGATGGTCCGCACGGGTGACCACCACGTCCCGGGAGGCCGCAGCGGCAGGGGAGTTCACAGGTGACCGCGACCGACACCCCCACCGCCGCGCCGCAGCCGGCGCCGCCCCGGCAGGGGCCGGTCGCACGCGCCGTCGCGTTCGCGCGCAACACGTGGCGCGGGCTGACGTCGATGCGGACCGCTCTGGTACTGCTGTTCCTGCTGGCGCTCGCCGCGATCCCGGGCGCGTTGCTGCCACAGCGCAGCCTCAACGCCGGCAAGGTCGACGACTACATCGAGGCGCGGCCCACGCTCGGTCCGTTCATGGACAAGCTCGAACTGTTCGACGTCTTCGGCAGTTTCTGGTTCACCGCGATCTATGTGCTGCTGTTCGTCTCGCTCGTCGGGTGCATCCTGCCGCGCTGCGCGGAGCACTACCGGGCGCTGCGGACCCGCCCGGTGCCCGCACCTCGGAACCTGGGCCGATTGCCGCTCCACGCCGAGACGACCGTCGAGGGGAGCCCCGAGGCGGTACTCGCCCGGGTCCGCGGCCAGCTGAAGGGCTGGCGCATCGCCGAACGTGCCGGGGGCCCGCGCGCGAAGGACGGTGAGCTGACCCTGTCCGCGGAGAAGGGCTACCTGCGCGAGTTCGGCAACCTCGTCTTCCACATCTCTCTGGTCGGTCTCCTCGCCACGGTCGCGATGGGCAAGCTCTTCGGCTACGAAGGGCAGCGGATCCTCATCGCGAACGGGGAGGAGTTCTGCACGACCTCCCCGGCGTCGTTCGATTCGTTCCGGGCCGGAGTCACCCTCGACGGCACCGGTCTGAATCCGATGTGCATCCGGGTGAACGACTTCAAAGCGGACTATCTCGACAGCGGTCAGGCCGAGATGTTCACCTCGAACATCGACTACCAGTACGGCGACGACATCACCTCGAACACGTGGCAGCAGGCCGAGCTGAAGGTGAACCATCCGCTGCGCGTCGGCAGTGACCGTGTTTACCTGCAGGGCCACGGTTTCGCGCCGACGTTCACCGTGACCTGGCCGAACGGGGAGACCCGCACCGAGACCCTGCAGTTCGCTCCCAGCGATGCGAGGACGTTCCTGAGCAGCGGCGCGATGCGTTTCGACCCGCCGGGTGGCATGTTCCCGGACGCCGACGAACGCCGCAGGAACCAGATCGCGATCGAGGGCCTGTTCGCGCCGACGGCCGCGCTGCACGGGTCGCTGCTGTCGTCGGCGTTCCCGGCGATGCAGGATCCTGCCGTGGCGATCGACATCTACAAGGGCGACGCCGGCCTCGACACCGGCAGCCCGCAGTCGCTGTTCTCGCTCAACGGCGAGCTGATCAACCAGGGTCGCCTGGTCAAGCAGGATCGGGTGAACCTGCGACCCGGGGAGAGCGTCACCCTCGCGGACGGCACCCAGGTCCGCTTCGACGGCGCCACCGACTTCGTGAACCTGCAGGTCTCGCACGATCCGGCGCAGCAATGGGTGCTCGTGTCGGCGCTGGCGATGATGGCGGGGTTGCTCGTGTCGCTGCTGGTCAAGCGTCGGCGTGTCTGGGTCCGGGTGTATCCGGCCGGTACAGTGACAGACGGCGAACGACGAACCGTAGTAGAGCTCGGTGGTCTGGCCCGCACGGATCAGGCGGGCTGGGGTGACGAGTTCGACCGTCTGGTTGCGCGCCTGCTCGGTCACGACGCTGCCGGTAGGGCAGAGGAGAAGAACGCATGATTGTTCACGAGACGCTCGCCCGGTACAGCGACTGGGCGTTCGAATCGGCATTCGCGGTGCTGACGTTGGCCATGGTGCTGCTCGTTGCCGAGTACGCCACCTATCGGGCCGATCGGGTCGCCGAACGGGAACTCGTCCCGGCCGGTGCCCCCGCCGGTGGAACTCCGGCCGGCTCGCAGGTTCCGGGCCGGATCGACGCCCCACCGACCCGGACGATGTCGGAGCGGCTCGGCAACATGGGCCGCGCGCTCGTGGTCGTCGTCGCGGCGCTGATGGTCGCCTCGATCGTGCTGCGCGGCCTGGCCACCGAGCGATTCCCGCTCGGCAACATGTACGAGTTCGTGGCGATGGCCTGCACCGCAGCGGTCCTGTTCGGTCTGGTGGCGCTGCGCAAGCCGTCCTACCGCATCATGTGGGTCTACCTGCTGGTGCCGGTGCTGATCCTGATGTTCCTCGCCGCGACCGTCCTGTATGCGGACGCCGCGCCCGTGGTCCCGGCGCTGCGTTCGTTCTGGCTGCCGATCCACGTGACGATCATCAGTGTCGGCAGCGGCATCTTCCTCGTCTCCGGTGTGGCGAGCATGCTGTTCCTGCTGCGTATCCGGTTCCCGAAGGACGCCGAGGGAAGCGGGGCGTTCGGCCGTATCGCGCAGCGGCTGCCGGACGCGCAGACCCTCGACCGCTTGGCCTACCGCACGACGATCATCGGATTCCCGCTGTTCGGCGCCGGCATCATCCTCGGCGCGATCTGGGCCGAGGCCGCGTGGGGCCGGTTCTGGGGCTGGGATCCGAAGGAAACCGTCTCGTTCATCACATGGGTCGTCTACGCGGCGTACCTCCATGCGCGCGCGACGTCGGGCTGGCGCAACACCCGCGCGGCATGGATCAACGTGGCCGGGTTCGTCGCCATGTTGTTCAACCTGTTCATCATCAACATGGTGGTGTCCGGTCTGCACTCGTACGCCGGCCTGACCTGATCCTGCTATCGTCCTCGGCGGTCGTAGCTGGGGGCGAGGACAGGGGGACGGGGATGCCGGAGGGAACGAACCGGGGGCCGACGGCCCAGGATCTCGATGCGTCGCTGCTGGTCCGCCGGGTGGTACCGCCACCGGCAGGGGGCTGGCGGCGCGCGCTCTACCAGGGCACGGGCGGTCGCCTCAACGTCGGCGACAACAGCCGCGACCGGAACCGGCTCGAACTGGTCGACCAGGTCCGGCAACCGCTGCGCGGCTGCTACCGCATCGCCCTGCTCAGCCTCAAGGGCGGCGTCGGCAAGACCACGACGACGGTGACGCTCGGGTCGACGTTCGCGGCGCTGCGCGGGGATCGCGTGATCGCGGTGGATGCGAACCCGGACCGCGGCACACTCAGCCAGAAGGTGCCGTCGGAAACCCCGGCGACCGTGCGGACCCTGCTGCGCGACGAATCGCATGTGCGGACCTACGGCGACGTGCGCGCCTACACCTCACAGAACCGGCACCGGCTCGAGGTGCTCGCTTCCGACAGCGATCCGGCGGTGTCGGAAGCATTCAGTGCGCAGGACTACGAGCAGGTCCTGTCGACGCTCGAGCGGTTCTACAGCATCGTGCTCACCGATTGCGGAACCGGACTGATGCACTCGGCGATGCGCGCGATCCTCGAGAACGCCGACGCGCTGGTCGTCGTGAGTTCCGGTTCGGTGGACGGCGCGCGCAGTGCGTCCGCCACGCTGGACTGGCTCGACGCGCACGGCTACCGGGAGCTGGTCGCCCAGTCGGTGGCGGCGGTCAACGGGGTGAGGCCACGGTCGGGCAAGGTCGACATCGATCGGCTCGTCGGGCATTTTGCGCAGCGCTGCCGCGCGGTCCATGTGCTGCCCTTCGACCCGCATCTCGAGGAAGGCGCCGAGGTGGACCTCGATCGCCTCCAGGGACGCACCCGGCGCGCGCTGCTGGGGCTCGCGGCGGATATCGCCGCGGATTTCCCGCGGCGGTCGGAAGCTCAGTCGCCGGGGTCCTGATCCGGGGCCGCGGGACCTTCGGTGCGGCGTCGGTGCACCTCGCGATCGACTTTCCACAGGAATTCGGGATCGTCGTCCGGACCCAGGGCACGGCCGGGGTGAGTGTGCGCACTCGGACCGAACCCCTTCCACAGCAGAACCGCGAGTGTTACCGCACCGATGAATGCCAGCAGGTAAAGCACGATGCACCTCCTTGCCGTGGACGCGCCCCGTCGGTCCGGACACAGCCGTGGGGAACTCTTCTCACCAGTCTATGCGCCGCGACCAGGGGCGACACGAACAGGTGCTCCGGCGCACCCGGCAGCGAAATTGCCGGGTTCGTCCGGAAAGCCGGAATGCCGAAGGGGCCGGCGCAAATGCGTCGGAGGTGCGGTATCAGTGGGTGGCTTCGGTCGTGAGCGAGCGCAGCAGGGCCAGGACCTCCGATTCGCGGAAGCGGCGATGTCCGCCCGGCGTGCGCAGGGATCCCAACCGGCCGGCATGGGCCCAGCGGGTCACCGTCTTGGGATCGACATGGAAGAGCGCGGCGACCTGACCGGGTGTCAGCAGAGATTCCTTGGCGCCGTTGAAAGCAGGTGCACTCATTGCTGTAGTCCTCCGGGTGTTTCGTCTTGATCGGGTGTTTCGATCGGTTGTTCCCCGCCATGTTGACACCGAAACCCCCGGTTGCTCGAACGGTCTACGGTTGGTAAAGCGGAAGTAATAGACAAAACGGACGACTTGTACGGAATGCCGCCCCGCGGCGGACGGCTACCCTGGACGTGTGAACGACGCATCCGACAACCGCCCCGATCAGGACCGACAGACCCCCACCGGCAAGGGAGCTCTCGCCCGCGACGTGGCCCTGTACTCGCTCGCGCGGATACTGCTCGTCGTCGTCCTCGCCGCCCTGATCCTCTACGTGCCGCGCGCCTTCGGTGTCGAGATTCCGCTCGTCATCGCGGCCCTGTTCGCGGTGCTCATCGCGCTGCCCCTGTCGCTGGTGCTGTTCGCGCCGCTGCGTCGCCGGGTGAACGAGGGCATCGCCGACGTCGACGCCCGCCGTCGCGCCGACCGCGCCGACCTCGAGGCCCGCCTGCGGGGGCAGGACGGCAGGTGACCGAACCGGGAGAGCCGATCTCCGTCGATCGCAGTTCGCCGCGAGACTGGGTCGACGACGCGATCCGGCTCATCGAGGCCGACGCGCAGCGCAGCGCGGACACCCACCTGCTGCGTTACCCGCTGCCCGTCGATTGGGGCATTCAGCTCTACCTCAAGGACGAGTCCACCCACATCACCGGCAGCCTCAAGCACCGGCTCGCGCGGTCGCTGTTCCTGTACGGGCTGTGCAACGGCTGGATCCGGGAGGACACCCCGATCGTCGAGGCGTCGTCCGGATCGACCGCGGTGAGCGAGGCGTACTTCGCGAACCTCCTCGGGCTCGAGTTCGTCGCGGTGGTCCCTCGCAGCACCAGCACCGCGAAGGTCGCGCTGATCGAGGCGCAGGGCGGCCGCTGCCACTACATCGACCGGCCGCCCGAGATCTACACCGAGGCGCAACGCCTGGCCTCCGAGCTCGGTGGTCACTACATGGACCAGTTCACCCACGCCGAACGCGCGACCGACTGGCGCGGCAACAACAACATCGCTCAGTCGATCTTTGCGCAGTTGCAGCTGGAGGAACATCCGGTGCCGGAGTGGCTCGTCGTCGGCGCGGGCACCGGCGGTACCAGCGCCACCATCGGCCGCTACCTGCGCTATCAGCGCCATCGCAGTCGGCTCGCGGTCGTCGACCCGGAGAACTCGGCGTTCTTCGGCGCCTACGCAACCGGATCGGCCGACTATACGACCGGGATGCCGTCCCGGATCGAGGGCATCGGGCGCCCGCGCGTGGAACCGTCGTTCGTTTGTCACGTCGTCGACCGGATGATCCGCGTCCCCGACGCAGCCTCCGTCGCCGCCGTCCGGCACGCCAGCGAGGTCCTCGGCCGGCGCGTCGGCGGGTCGACCGGCACCAACCTGTGGGGTGCGTTCGGGCTCATCGCCGAGATGCTCGAGACGGGTAGTCGCGGCAGCGTCGTGACCCTGCTGTGCGACGGTGGGGAACGATATGCGCAGACCTACTTCTCCGACGAGTGGGTTGCGGCCGAAGGGCTGGACCTGACCGGTCCGGCCGGCACCCTCGAGTTGTTCGCGAAAACCGGGGTCTGGAGTATCTGAACTGCGCCGGCGATCCGGTCGTGCGCGTACCGTGGTCGCATGGATCGCCCCGAGGTGACCCTGGCGAACTACGATGCCGTCTACGACTTCTACCGCGACCATCAGCAGCCCCGCCTGCTCGCGCGTGCGGCCTACGCGATGCTCGCGGCGCGCTACCGTCCGCACGTGCACTACCGTGCCGGGGCGCGAGACGCACTGCGCGCGGTGATCGACGACGGTGCACCGCTGGTCATCGTCGCGAACCATCTCACCCACAGCGACCAGTACACGCTCGCCGCCACCGCGTGGCGGTCCCCGCTGCGCACGCTGATCGGACGCACCCGGGTACTCGCGAAGGACGAGCTGTTCCGCGAGCGGGGACAGCGGCGCGAGGTGGACATGATGGGCGGCATTCCGGTGTTCCGCGCGAAGAACCACGGTGTGCGGGCCGTCGCCGATGCGGGCCGCCGCATGATGGACATCGCCGCGCTGCGGCTGAGCAGGGGTGACGCGGTGGCGATCTTCCCCGAAGGCACGTGCAACACCGGGGACCCGATCCGGATACAGGCGGTGGGAAGCGGCGTCGGCCATATCGTGCGACGTGCCGCCGCGCTCGGTGCCCGGCCGGCGCTGGTAACCATCGGCATCGCCTACGGACCGGACAACGATCCCGGGAGGCCCGCGAGTGTCTTCATCACCATCCCCGTGCCCGAGCTGACCGGGACCCCGCGGGAGATCACCCACCGTGTCGCGGACGAGCTGCAGTGCGCGGTCGACGGCGCCGTCGCACGGTATTGACACGCCGGCGCACGGTGTCGGCACGGAGTCGGGGAGGAGCGACCGATGGCGGTGACGAGCGCGGGTCTGCTGCTGTACCGCATCGATCCGTCAGACCTGCTCACCGTTTGGATCGTGCATCCCGGCGGCCCGTTCTGGACGGGGAAGGACGAGGCGGCGTGGTCGATTCCGAAGGGGACGTACGACGCGGACGAGGATCCTCTCGTCGTCGCGCTGCGCGAATTCGAGGAGGAGTGCGGTTTTCCGGCGCCGCCGGTGCCGACGTCGCTGCTGGGGCAGTTCCGGCAGCCTTCCGGCAAGGTCGTCACCGCGTACGTCGGCGAGGCTGCCGAGGATTTCGCGTTCGTCCGCAGCAACACGTTCGAACTCGAGTGGCCGCCGCGGTCGGGACGGATGCAGGACTTTCCCGAGGTCGACGACGCGCGCTGGGTCACGCTGCCCGTCGCGGCATCGGCGCTGGTGAAGGGACAGCGGCCGATGCTCGGGGCGCTCCGGGAGCACCTCGACGCAGCCGGACGTACGTACCGGACCGGCTGATCCGATCGGCGAGACTGTCAACATTGGTTGACAGAGTGTCGGTGTCAACCTAGATTGACAACATGAGTGAAGCAACGACGCTCGCCGCATCCGCCGCCAGCCCCGACCCTGCCGAGGGGCTGCGGGCCGTGCGGGCTCTGCGGCGACTGCTCGAACGACTCGAAGCCATCCAGGTCGAGAACGCCCGCACCCAGGGCTGGTCCTGGCAGGCGATTGCCGACGCCCTCGAGGTGAGCAGGCAGGCCGTCCACCAGAAATACAACAGGAAGCGCAGGTAGAGGCGATGTTCGAACGATTCACCGACAGCGCTCGGTCCGCCGTCGTCGACGCCCAGGCGCAGGCGCGGGCACTCCACGCCGCCGAGATCCGCACCGAGCACCTGCTGCTCGGGATACTCACCACCGCCGACGCGTCGCTGCGTGCGCAACTCGCCGATGCCGGACTCACCGCGGACGCCGTCCGTATCGATCTCGAGGCCGGCCAGGACACATTCGGACCGGACGATGCCGACGCCCTCGAAAGCATCGGCATCGATCTCGACGCCATCCGTGAACGACTCGAGCGCGCCTTCGGGGAAGGGATCCTCGACCGATCGTCGCCCGACGGCGGACGTCCGGGCCGTTGGGGACGCATCCCCATCGCTCGCGGCGCCAAGAAGTCGCTCGAACTGGCGTTGCGCGAGGCCATCGTCCGGCGGGAACGATCCATCGGGAGTGAACACCTGCTGCTCGGCATCCTGCGCTCCGACGACTCGCCCGTCATCCGGCTGATCGAAACCCGCATCACCCGTGAAGACCTGCGGCAACTGCTGACAGCGCGCCTCGGCCGCGCCGCCTGATTCACGCCGCCCGACCGGCACCACCTATCGCATCGGCCACACCGGCAGGCATGTGTAACAGTGACGGTATGACATCACTGATCTTGCGATTGGTCATCAACGCGGTCGGGCTCTGGCTCGCCGCCACGCTCGTGAACGGCGTCGACATCGGGGCCGTGGAAGGAGACGAGGGGCTCACCGGCCGCACGATCCTCGCGCTCCTCGTCCTCGCCTTGATCTTCACGATCGTCAACGCACTCGTGAAGCCGTTCGTGAAGTTGCTGTCCCTGCCGCTGCTGATCCTGACCCTCGGATTGTTCACGCTGGTCATCAACGCCTTGATGTTGTGGCTGACCTCGTGGATCAGCTCGTTCACCGACTACGGCCTGACCCTGAGCGGATTCTGGGCGGCGGTGTGGGGCGCCCTGATCATCTCGATCGTCAACCTCGTGCTCGGTGCGTTCGTGCCCGACGGAGACTGACCGCTGCCGCGCCGAGCCCTCAGCCGAACGCGAGGGCCAGCGCGGTCGCGAGCGCCCACACCAGCATCGCGAGTCCCGAATCCCGCAACGCCGGGATCAGGCTCATACCCAGGCCACCGGCACGAACCGGGGCGTGGGC
Source organism: Rhodococcus zopfii NBRC 100606 = JCM 9919 (assembly GCF_001895025.1). GTDB lineage: Bacteria > Actinomycetota > Actinomycetes > Mycobacteriales > Mycobacteriaceae > Rhodococcus > Rhodococcus zopfii. The sequence goes on along the minus strand of NZ_BCXI01000013.1, from coordinate 23,752 downwards.
GCGCACCGCGAACGGCACCGCCAGCAGACCCGCCAGCGCCCACGGGGTCACCGCCACCAGGGCAAGAGACGCGACGAACGGCACCACGACCAGCACCAGGTGCAGCGTACGGGTCCGCGGATCGCCCAGCCGCACCGCGAGCGTGCGCTTCCCACTGACGGTGTCGGTCGGGATGTCGCGCAGGTTGTTCGTCACCAGCACCGCCGTCGACAGCGATCCGACCGCGATCGCACATGCCAGACCCACCCAGGTCACCCGCCCGGCCTGCACGAATTGCGTGCCCAGCACCGCGACCAGGCCGAAGAACACGAACACCGCGATCTCACCGAAACCGCTGTAGCCGTACGGGGTGCGACCACCCGTGTAGTACCAGGCGCCGACGATGCACACCGCGCCGACGAGGATCAGCCACCACGCGCTCGTCGCAGCCAGGACGATGCCCGCGACCGCGCCGATCCCGAAACACGCGAACGCCGCGCGCTTGACGCTCGCCGGCGACGCCAGACCCGAACCCACCAGCCGCAGCGGACCGACTCGATCGTCGTCGGTGCCGCGGATACCGTCCGAGTAGTCGTTCGCGAAGTTCACGCCGATGACGAGGGGCAACGCCACGAGCAACGCCAGCAGCGCCTTCCACCACACCGCACCGTCGATCGCCGCGGCGGCGCCGGTACCGGCGACGACGGGAGCGATCGCGTTGGGGAGGGTGCGCGGACGGGCGCCTTCGAGCCATTGACCAGCGGTTGCCATGGGTCGATCTTCGCACCCGGCCGGGTGGTCAGGAGAACCGGGCGACGAGCGCGCGACGATCGACCTTGCCGGGTCCCCGCAGCGGCAGAGCGTCGACGACGTGCAGTTCGCGCGGCGCGGCGGTGCGATCGAGCGTCCCGGACACGTGGTCGCGCAACTCGTCGAGAGCGGGGGAGCGGCCCGGTGCCGCGACCACGACAGCGGCCACACGCTGGCCGAGCCGGTCGTCGGGCAGGCCGATCACCGCGACCTCCCGCACCGACGGATGCTCCATCAGGACCGCTTCGACGACCTGCGGCACGACGGTGAGCCCGCCCGTCGACAGGGCTTCGTCGAGACGCCCCAGGATGCGGAGCACCCCGTCGTCGACGAGCCCCGCGTCGTCGGTGCGGAACCAGCCCGGTTCGGCGAATCCGGGATGGTCGGGCAGGCCGCGATAGCCGGACGCGAGGGTCGCGCCGCCGAGCCACACCCGAGAATCGGCGTCGACCCGTACGTCCACCCCGTTCAGCGGGACCCCGTCGTACACGCAACCGCCACATGTTTCGCTCATCCCGTAGGTGCGCACGACCGTGATCCCGGCGTCGCGGGCGCGCCGCAGCACCGGCGCGGGGGTCGCGGCACCGCCGAGCAGGATCGCGTCGAGTTCCGCGGCAGCTCGCGTGGCGTCCGGATGTTCGAGCGTCTTGATCAGCTGGGTCGGCACCATCGACGAGTACCGCCGGGGGCCGTCCATCGCGGCGATCGCGGGGGGAAGCGCTGCCGGATCGAACCCGTTCGCAACGTCCACGACGACCGGGTCCGTGCCCGACAGCAGGCTGCGCAACAGCACCTGCATTCCGGCGATGTGATGGGCGGGCAGCGCGAGAAGCCACGAACCGGTTCCGCCGAGGCGTTCGTGAGTGGCCTCGCCGCTGGTGCGGAGGGCCGCTGCCGACAACTGGGCGCCCTTGGGGGTTCCGGTGGTGCCGGACGTCGCCATCACCAGCCCGATACCGTCGGCGATGGGCTCTCCGGGATGCAGAGCGTCGGTCAGGCGGCGGGTCTCGCGATCGTCGTCGGCGGGCACGGGCAGCATGGCCGGGCCGTCGCCGCCGAGCATGCGGCGGAGCGCAGGCAGGACCGCGACGACGTCCCGACCGGACGGGACCGGCAGGACCTCGAGGACGCCGTTCACAGGTCGCGTCCGGTGAGGGGCCAGCCTCCGGTCTCCAGGTGCCGCCGAACCCGGTCCACATCACGGTCGAGTGGCATCTCGTTGGTGACCTTCGTGATGAGCACCGCGATGTCGGTCTTGGTGATGGGCAGGTCGCCGGCCTCGATCAGCGCATCGGCGACCTGATCGACCTCCTGCTCGGACAGGCGCCGGGTGAGCAGCGCCAGCAGCGGAACGTAGTCCTGCTCCGGTACCCCTTCGGGGTAGCCGGCGCGCAGCCATTCGATGATCGAGGAAAGGAACGGGGGCAAGATCACGGCGCCCCTCGGCCCGGGCCGTGGGCAGGCTCCTTCACGGGCATATCGTCCCAGACCCGGTTGCCGGTCGGGACGGCCTCGTCGGGCGGGGGAATGTCGCCCGAGGCCGCCTCGGCGGAGGAGGCGCTGTCGTCCGTGGAGACCACCGGCCATCCGCCGCCGGCGAGCCGTGCGGTGACCCGCTCGACATCCTCTTCCGTCGGATCCTCGTGCAGGACCCCCGCAATGATCTGTTTCAGGGTGTCGTAGTCGACGTGACGATCGGGACGTTCGTGCGCGGTCGCAATGGACAACTCCACGACCTGGGCGATCTCTTCGTCGGTCAGTCGCCTCCGAAGTACCGCGAGCAGCGCGAAGTGGTCCTTGGCCGGAATGCCCTCCGGGTAGCCGGCGCGCAGCCAGTCGAGGACCGAGCGGAGCGAATACTTGGACACTGGCGCTTCTTTCGTGGTGTGCGATCAGAACAGGGTGATGCCGAAACTGCTGGACAGGAAGTCCGCAGTCAACAGCAGTATTCCCGCAATGATGGCAATTAGAACCACGGCGAAACAGACGACGGCACCGGTGGTGCCGAGGGGGGTGGGCCGGGCGTTCTCACCGCTGCCGCCCGAGGCAAGCGAACGCATCCCCAGTGCGAACAGCGCCGGAAGGCCGGCGCCGAAGATCAGTCCGACCAGGACGACTTGCCAGAGTGAGCTCAGGGTGTGGGTCAGCAGATTCACAGGCGTTCCTTCGAACCGGCCGGCCGAGCCGCCGAGTTGGTCGCGGAGCCAGCGGTACCGGGGGCGTTGCCGCTCTTCCCGCCGTCCCATTCCGCGGTGACGTTGGAGGCGTCGATCGGCTGCTTACGCGACCGCAGGTACATGAACCCGGCCAGAGCGCACAGGATCGCGAAGACCACCAGGACGCCGGGCAGGCCACCGATCACATGTGCGATACCCCAGCAGATCGCGCCGACCAGAGCAGCCGACGGCAGCGTGATCAGCCAGGCCACCGCCATGCGGCCGGCGACACCCCAGCGGACCTCGGCCGATTTGGTGCCGAGTCCGGTGCCGAGGATCGAGCCGGTTGCCACATGCGTGGTCGACAGCGGCAGACCGAAGTGGCTGGACGTGAGGATGATGGCGGCCGACGACGACTCCGCGGCCATGCCCTGCGGCGGCGAGATCTCGACGAGTCCCTTGCCGAGGGTGCGAATGATTCGCCAACCGCCGAGGTAGGTACCCAGCGCGATCGCGACCGCACAGGCGAACTTCACCCAGAACGGCATCTCGGCGTCGGCTGTGATGGTGCCGTGGGCAACCAGCGCGAGGAAGATCACGCCCATCGTCTTCTGGGCGTCGTTGGTGCCGTGGGCCAGCGACACGAGGGACGCGGTGCCGACCTGGCCGATGCGGAAGCCGCGGGAGCGGTGGTCCTCGGGAATGTCGTGGGTGAGGCGATGCACGGTCCATGTGCCGACGGTGGCGACCAGCGCTGCGACCACCGGCGCGAGCAGCGCCGGGATGATGACCTTGCCGATCACGCCGTCCCAGACGACGCCGTGGATACCGATCGCCGCGAGAGCCGAGCCGATCAGTCCGCCGAACAATGCGTGGGAGGAGCTGGACGGGAGGCCGAACAGCCACGTCGCGAGGTTCCAGAGGATGCCGCCGACGAGGCCCGCGAACACGATCGTGAGAAGTTCCTCACCACCGGTGCTCCCCAGATCGACGACGCCCTTCGCGACGGTCGCGGCGACCTCGACGGACAGGAACGCGCCCACCAGATTGAGGACCGCGGAGAGCATAACGGCCACCTTCGGCTTCAGCGCACCTGTGGCGATGGATGTGGCCATTGCGTTGCCGGTGTCGTGGAATCCGTTGGTGAAGTCGAATGCGAGGGCAGTGACGACCACTACCAGGAGGACAACAAGCTCAGCGGTCACATCTGAAGATTGTGCGGTAGCAGGGAGGTAAAAGTACAGCGAACGTCTGATGAACTGGGAGCGTTTCGAACCTGTTACGCGAGGTCGCGGCAGGGTGTCGCCGGAGCCGTGTGGGAGGAGTCACTCCCGGTCCGATGTGATCGTGGTCATATCGCGTCGTGATCGGTGTGGGCAGGGCCCGCGCTACCGGGTGTCGCGCCGGATCGGGTGGTCCGGCGGAATCTGCACGAGTACGACGGGAATGCCGTCGGGATCGGCGATCCACAACTCGTGCAGTCCCCACGGTTCCTGCTTGGCCTCCCGTACGATCTCCACGCCCGCGAGGGCCAGTTCGGCCTCGGCGTCGTACACGTCGCGCACCTGTAGCCACAGAGCACCGGGGAAACGAGTCGGCTCGTCGCTCCCGCCGTGTGCAGCGATCTCGATCAGACCTTGGCCGGCGAAGAACACCGTGCCGCCCGGGTACTCGCGGGCGATCGCCAGGCCGAGGGTCGTTCCGTAGAACTCGAGCGCCGCCTCGTGGTCGCGCGGACGCAGGATCGTCCGGCTGCTCAGTACCTCCACGTTCCGGTTTCCTTCCTTCGATTCGGGTGAGCCTTCACTCGGGCGAGCCGGGTCGCGCTTCGTGCCCTCGCCGGCCGTGGGTGCGCCGCTCCTCTTTCATCTCGGCCTCGAACAAGTGCCGCCGACCGCCGGCCAGCTTGCCGCGTACGTCCGCGTCGAGGGCCCGGAATTCCGACCAGTAGCCGTCGTCGAACTCCTCGACGAGCTGGAAACTCCACCGACCTTCGATGATGTTGCGGCCGACGAGTTCGGTCCGCACCCGCTGGGCGAGTTCGGTGTGGCCCGCCGCGTCGAGGAGGTCGGCGGCTTCCCCGACCTGAAGGTCGCCGCGGCCCATGAGCTGATGGAACGCATAGAGGTGACCACGGGCCTGCTCGACGGTCTCGAGTGCCTCGGACAGTTTTCCGAGAGCCTCGATCGTCGCGTCGTCGACACCCTCCGGGCGGATGTGTTCGGGTGCCGGACGCTCGCGGTCGGTCATGGTGCACAGTGTGCCGGACCGGGCGGGTTTGCGATCGATTCATCCCCGATCCTTTCGGAAGCTCGACCGGTCCTGTCGGTACCCCTCGCTATATTCGAACATGATTTCGAATCAGGTGGGCGGAGGTACGATCGAGGCGCGGCTGACCGCCCTCGACACCGCCGTCGACGGCCTGCTCGGTGTCGACCTGTCGGGCCTGTCGAACGACGACATCGTCGAGGTCCTGCAACGGATGGAAACCTCGCTGCGCAAGGCCACGACGGTCGGGCACCAGCTGATTGTGGAATCGACCGAACGTATGACCCCGGGTCATCTCGGCTGACGGTCGACCGGCGGCTTACTCATCGGCACCCTGTGGATCTCGATCACGGCGCGGAATGTGGATACCGAACGATACGAGGAACTGCGGGGCGCCGACATCACCGTCGCCGTGCCCCGGTCCTGACTGCTCTGAAGATGCTGGGGTGCAAAGCATCCCGGATTCCCATCCCGGCGCGGATCGTTCGGGTCGATGCCCGATCGCCGGGAACATTCCGCTGCCTTCGCTCATCGAACGATGTAGTGAGGCAATAAGGCTTCCGTCGAGACGAGATGAGAAAACCGATGGGTACGAAGATGATTCGTGGCGCGATTATGACGATGGCGGCGGCAGGAGCGGTCCTGGCGGCGGCGGGGGTGGCGCAGGCGGGCGGCGCGCCCCATGGCTGGACACCGGGGCCGACCGTCGAACAGGGCGCCCCGCAGCAGCCGATCATCGACCCGGCCTGCATCCCGATTCAGCCCGGTGTGCAGGTTCCCGATCCCACGGATGTGCCCTGCAAGACTCCCGGCGGATTCAGCGGCGTCATGCCGCGGTAGGCGGGAGGGATACGCCGACTCCGATCCGCGAGCCGTCGATCGGAGCCGGGACGCCGGTGCCTGGACGCGACTCGGCGCCCAGGCATCGGGGTCTCCGGGCTCGCCTTCGGTCGAGCAGCCGGTGAGGAGATCAGAAGTACCAGGGGAACGGTGACCAGTCCGGGTCCCGCTTCTCGAGGAAGCTGTCGCGACCTTCGACGGCCTCGTCCGTCATGTACGCCAGGCGCGTGGCCTCACCGGCGAACAGTTGCTGACCGACCAGTCCGTCGTCCTGCAGGTTGAACGCGTACTTGAGCATGCGTTGCGCCTGCGGGGACTTGCCGTTGATCTTCGCAGCCCACTCCAGCGCGACGTTCTCGAGTTCGTCGTGGTCGACGACCCGGTTCACCGCGCCCATGTGGTGCATCTCCTCGGCGGTGTAGGTGTCGCCGAGGAAGAAGATCTCGCGGGCGAACTTCTGCCCGACCATCTTCGCGAGGTAGGCGCTGCCGTAGCCGCCGTCGAAGCTGCCCACGTCGGCGTCGGTCTGCTTGAACCGGGCGTGCTCGCGCGAGGCGAGGGTCAGGTCGCACGTGACGTGCAGGCTGTGCCCGCCACCGGCGGCCCAGCCGTTGACGAGCGCGATCACGACCTTCGGCATGAACCGGATCAGCCGCTGCACCTCGAGGATATGCAGCCGCCCGGCCCGAGCCTTGTCCACGGTGTCGGCGGTCTCGCCGCTCGCGTACTGGTAACCGCTGCGGCCTCGGATGCGCTGGTCGCCACCCGAGCAGAACGCCCAGCCACCGTCCTTCGGGCTGGGACCGTTGCCGGTGAGCAGCACCGCACCCACGTCCGACGTCATACGCGCGTGATCGAGCGTCCGGTACAGCTCGTCCACGGTGTGCGGACGGAACGCGTTGCGCACCTCCGGCCGGTCGAACGCGACACGCACGGTGCCCTGCGTGATGTGCCGGTGGTACGTGATGTCGGTGAGATTCTCGAACCCGGGAACGGGACGCCACAGCTCAGGATTGAAGGTCACGTCGTCACCTTAGAGGGTGGGGTTGGCACGCCCCGATCGTCAGCGGCCGATAGCGTGCTGGGTATGAGTGAGCAAACGGACCGGTCGGTGGACACGGAACACGAACACCACGGCGGGTTCCCCGTGTACACGCCCGTCAAGGCGGGTCCGAACTACGGCCGGCTCGTCGAAGCCCTGCGTCGGCTGCAGGATCTTGCGGTCTCGACGAACCCGCCGGACGACGTAGTCGAACAGGCGATCGAGCAGGCCGAGGCCCTCGGCGATCTCCTCGAGCCGCACCAGGTTCCGGAGGGCAAGTCGCCGGCGGGATTCAATCCGGACCTGCCCGGCCGCGGCAGCCTGCTGCAACCGCCGTGGCTCATCGAGAAGTTCGACGCCGACGCTGTCCGTGAACGCGGCATGTTCCGGTTGTTCCACCGCGGCGGCAACAACGCCGTGCACGGCGGCACCATCCCGCTGCTGTTCGACGACCTGTTCGGCATGATCGTGCACGCCTCCGGGCATCCGATCGCCCGCACCGGCTATCTGCGCATCAACTACCGCAAGATCACTCCGATCGGGACCGAGCTCGTCGTCGAGGGCCGTGTCGATCGGGTCGAAGGCCGCAAGATCTTCTGCTCGGCGGAGCTGCGCACCCCGGACGGCACGCTGCTGTGCGACTGCGAGGCCCTCATGGTCCAGTTGCTGCCCGGTCAGCCGTGACCGAGCCGGTACTGCCCCCGCTCGACGAGGTCCTCGCCGGCTCGGTCGTCGTGGCGCTGCCGATGCGGGTGCGGTTCCGGGGGATCACCACCCGCGAGGTCGTGCTGGTCAAGGGTCCGGCCGGCTGGGGCGAGTTCGGCCCGTTTCCCGAATACGGCGACGAGGAAGCGGCGTGCTGGTTGCGCTCGGCGATCGAATCCGCCTGGCTCGGCGATCCCGCTCCGCGACGGGCGGCGGTCCCGGTCAACGCGACCGTACCCGCGGTCGATCCGGACCGGGTGCCCGAGATCCTGGCCCGGTTCCCCGGCGCACGTACCGCGAAGGTGAAGGTCGCCGAGAAGGGGCAGGACCTCGCCCAGGACATCGCACGGGTGCGGGCGGTCCGCGAACTGATCGGCAACGTGCGCGTCGACGCGAACGGCGGCTGGACCGTCGACGAGGCCGTCACCGCGCTGACCGCTCTCACCGCGGACGCACCCCTCGAGTACGCGGAGCAGCCGTGCGCCACCGTGCCCGAACTCGTCGAGGTGCGACGACGGCTGCCGGAAGTCCCGGTCGCGGCGGACGAGAGCATCCGGCGCGCCGAGGACCCGCTGCGTGTGGTGCGCGCGGGCGGCGCCGACATTGCTGTGGTGAAGGTCGCACCGCTCGGTGGCGCCAGGCGGCTGCTGGCGCTCGCCGGGGAACTGGCCGAGTACGGCGTGCCAGTCGTGGTGTCGAGCGCGCTCGATTCCGCGGTCGGCATGGGCGCGGGGTTGGCTGCCGCCGCCGCGCTTCCGGATCTGCCCTATGCCTGTGGCCTGGGCACGGGTGGCTTCTTCACGACCGACGTGGCAGCGGTGAGGACGATGACCGACGGGATGATCCCGGTCGGCGCGGTCGCCCCCGATCCTGCCCGCCTTGCCGAGCTGGCCGCTCCCGAGGATCGGGCCCGGTGGTGGACGGACCGGCTTCGGCGCTGCCATGCGCTGCTCGGGTAACTCGGGAGTATGTTGCGGCCGTCGCGTCGTATATCGTTCGGGCGTCCCAATGGTCACACAAGTCCCATGTATGGAGGCAGTGAAAGTGGTTGCAGCTCTGGGTGATGCTCTGCTCGGCGCCGACAAGTTCCCGGCAGTCGTCACCGACGTCGAGGCTCTGATCGATGCTGAGGTCTCGGACAAGAAGGGCGCCTCGGGTCTCGCCCTCAAGGGTGGATACTCCGCGGTGAAGAAGGTCGGACCGTCGATCGTGCCGGGCGCGATCGAAGGGCTGCTGCCCGAGTTCGTCCAGAAGATCCAGCCGTTCTGGCAGGAATTCGGCGGTGCCGGATCCTTCGCCGACTTCCTCGTGGCTCGCGAGGAACAGGTTTCCGATGCACTCCTGGGTGTGACGGACGAGCGCATCGCCGGTACGTCGAAGACCGCCATCAAGAAGGTGTACGACGCGCTGCGTCCGTCGGCGAAGAAGCACGTCGGCGAGGCGCTGCCGCGCTTGGGTGCGCTCATCCAGAAGCACGCCGGCTGACCTGAGCAGTGGATACCTTTCCGGCCTCGCGGACGGGGACGGGAAGGTATCACCACTCGCCGCAGCAGCGCGGGAGCCTATTGCGGCGGCCGCGGAAGTGTCCGGACCTCGGGTGTCAGCCCCCATTCGGTGCGTCCGAGGCGGCTGGCCGGGGCGAGTGCCGCGAAATCGGGTGCGCCGTCGTCGGCGAGCACGTCGGGACGCACCGTGACCGCCACCACGTCCCCCATCACCACGAAACAGTCACCGACCTCGATGACCCGATGCAGTGTGCACTCGATCGAGGCGGGCGACTCGGCGACCCGCGGGGGATGCACCCGCTCGCTGCGTTCGGCGCGCAGGCCCACCTGCTCGAACTCGTCGATGTCGTGCGCGAACCCGGCGGAGGTCGCATTGACCTGCTCCATCAACGGCACCGTCGCGATGTTGATCACGAACTCACCGGTCTCCTCGATGTTGCGGAGACTGTCCTTGCGGCCCACCGACGTGAACTGTACGACCGGCGGTGCGGTACCGGCGACGGTGAAGAAACTGTAGGGCGCGACGTTGGGCACCCCGTCCGCCGAGATCGTCGACACCCACGCGATCGGTCGCGGCACGACGGTCGCGGTGAGGAGTCGGTAGAAGCGACCGGCGCCGAGTTCGGCGGGATCGAAGACTGTGCGCATGCACCCATTCTCACGTGCGTCCGCACATATTCGTCCTGTGACACCACTCGCGATCGGCCGGGGGAACGAGAACCGGCACCGAACCCCGAACTACGCTGGACGCCGTGAATCCGTCCACCGCCCAGGCCACCGCAGTAGTCGACGAACTTGCCCGAGGCGGTGTTCGCGACGTGGTCCTGTGCCCTGGTTCGCGTAATGCGCCGCTCGCGTTCGCGTTGCAGGCCGCCGACACGGCCGGCCGGTTGCGGCTGCACATGCGCATCGACGAACGCACCGCCGGATTCCTCGCCGTCGGGCTCTCGCTCGCATCCGGTCAGCCCGTTCCGGTCGTCATGACCTCCGGTACCGCGGTCGCGAACCTCGGGCCCGCCGTCCTCGAAGCGAACTACGCCCGCGTGCCGCTCGTCGTGCTCAGCGCGAACCGGCCGTACGAATTGCTCGGTTCCGGTGCCAACCAGACCGTCGAGCAACTCGGCCTGTTCGGCAGCCAGGTCCGGGCGACGATCAGCCTGGGCCTGGCCGAGGGGCTCGAGCAGAACAGCCAGTGGCGTTCGGCCGTCAGCCGCGTCCTCGCCGCCGCGCGCGGCACCCGCTCCGGCAATGCCGGTCCCGTGCATTTCGACATCCCACTGCGCGAACCGCTCGTTCCCGATGTGCACGTGCAGGGGCCGGTGCCGGAAGGACGCGCCGACGGCAGCGCGTGGACCACGACGGCCCACGCCACCCTCGACGTGCCGCTCGAACTCGACGTCACCGACGACACCATCGTCATCTCCGGACACGGCTCGGCGTACCGGCCGGAACTGGCGGGATTGCCCACCGTCGCCGAACCCACCGCGCCGATGCACGGCATTCCCGTACATCCGATGTCGTTGCCGCAGCTCCAGCCCCGCAAGGCAGTGGTCACCGGCCGGCCGACGCTGCATCGGCCCGTGTCGAAGCTGCTCGCCGACCCGTCCGTCGAGGTGTACGCGCTCACCACGGGCCCGCGGTGGCCCGACGTGTCCGGCAACGTCCTGGCCACCGGCACCCGCGCTGTCGTCACCGGCAACCCCGATCCGGCGTGGCTCGACCGCTGCCGCCGGCTGACCGCACACACGGACAAGGCGGTGCGCGCTCAGCTCGACCGGCATCCGAAGCCGACGGGCCTGCACGTCGCCGCGGCCGTCACCGATGCCCTGCGCCCCGGCGACCAGTTGCTGCTCGGTGCGTCGAATCCGGTGCGCGACGCCGCGCTGGTGAGCTACCCGAAGCAGGGTGTGACCGTGCTGTCCAACCGCGGTGTCGCCGGGATCGACGGCACCGTCTCCACCGCGGTCGGCGCGGCCCTCGCGTACGAGGACGGTAGAACCGTCGCGCTGCTCGGCGACCTGACGTTCCTGCACGACGCGTCCGGTCTGCTGGTCGGCACCGCCGAACCGCGTCCCCGGAACCTGACGATCGTCGTCGCGAACGACGACGGCGGCGGCATCTTCGAGCTGCTCGAACAGGGCGATCCCCAGTACGCGGGCGTGTTCGAGCGCGTCTTCGGCACACCGCACGGCATGGACCTGGCCGCGCTGTGCACCGCCTACCGGGTACCGCACACCCACGTCGATCTGCCGGGCCTGACCGCCGCGCTCGCCGATCCGGCCCTCCCCGTCGGCGGCATCCGGGTGCTCGAGGTCGCCACCGACCGCGCCGGCCTGCGTGAACTCCACGCGGCTGTGCGGGCGCAACTGTGAGGTCGCGGGCGTGACCATCCCCCCTGTCGGCTCCCCGGGCACTGGCGGATCCCCGGGCACGACCGCCTCCGAGCGGACCCGCCGGGCCGTGCTCACCGTCGCGGTCGCGGTCTCGGTGCTCGCGGTGATCCTGGTGCTCGGCGCATGGCGCAACGACCGGATCATCGGCTCCGACACCGGCACCGCGACCGCCGAGGTGCTCTCGGCCGGTTCCGTGCGATCCGCGATCAGCTTCGTCACACCCGACGGGGTCACCCACAACCCGGAACTCGGTGTGCTCTATCCGACGGGCCTGACGGTGGGGCAGCGCATCGCCGTCGAATACGCCCGCAGCGACCCGGACCTCGTCCGGGTCACGGGCCGGGACGCGCGCGTCGCGATCGTGCCTGCCGGGTCCGTGATCGTCGTCACCTGGCTCATCACGACGCCGATACTGCTGTATCTGCGGCGGCGGTCGTAGCGGGTAACGTTTCGGCCGTGGCAACTACTCACGGATCGCGTGCGTCCCTCGACAAGGATCCGCGCGAGGTCGCGTCCATGTTCGACGGTGTCGCCGAACGATACGACCTGACCAACACGGTGCTGTCGTTCGGGCAGGATCGCGGGTGGCGACGGGCGACGCGCGCGGCGCTGGACCTGAAGCCGGGGGAGCGGGTCCTCGATCTCGCGGCCGGCACCGGCGTCTCGACCGTCGAATTGGGCCGCTCCGGGGCGTGGGTCGTCGCCACCGACTTCTCGACCGGCATGCTGAAGGCCGGCAGTTTCCGGCAGGTGCCGATGGTCGCCGGTGATGCCATGAAACTGCCGTTCGCCGACGCCGTCTTCGATGCCGCGACCATCTCGTTCGGGCTGCGCAACGTCTCCGATTTCGATGCCGGGCTCCGCGAGATCGCACGCGTCACCAGGCCGGGGGGACGGCTTGTGGTGTGTGAGTTCTCCACTCCGGTCCGGGAGCCGCTGCGCACGGTCTACATGGAGTACCTCATGCGGACGCTGCCGCGCGTGGCCCGCGCGGTGAGCAGCAACCCCGACGCGTACGTCTATCTGGCGGAGTCGATTCGGGCCTGGCCGAATCAGAAGGAACTGGCGCTGCGGATCGAGGCTGCGGGGTGGAAGTCGGTGCGGTGGCGCAACCTCACCGGGGGGATCGTGGCGCTGCACAGCGCGGTTCGGTAGAGCGCTGCACAGCGCGGTTCGGTAGAGCGCTGCACAGCAGCGCGGTGTCTCAGGCGAACAGGGGACGTCGGTCCCAGTGCATCGAGACGCGCCCCCCGGTCCGCCAGGCGCGGGCGACGAGGTCGGCGTCGGCGTCGGTGACGAGGTTGCCCATCACACGGACCGCGACCGTCATGAGTGCGCGTGAGCGCATCGCGATCGGCCCGGTCGCGGGCAGGAACTGCGGGATGGTGAGCAGGCCCGCGAGCCGTCGTGCCGCGGAGAATGCGCGTCCGTAGCGTTCGCGCAGGAGCGTGGGCCACAGGTGGGTGAGGTCGTCGGAGTCGAGGACACGGGCGACCAGGCGGCCGCCTTCGAGGCCGTAGTCGATTCCTTCGCCGTTGAGTGGGTTCACGCAGGCGGCGGCGTCGCCGATCAGCGCCCAGTTGCGTCCGGCGATCCCGCTGACAGCCCCGCCCATCGGGAGCAACGCCGATGCCACGCGGGTTACCTCGCCGAGGCCCCATTCGGGGCGGCGTTGCGCGGCGTACAGGTCGATGAGCGGTCGCAGCGATCCCGACGCCGGGCGGGCCGACGTCGCGAGGGTTCCGACACCGATGTTGACCTCGCCGGATCCGAGGGGGAACACCCAGCCGTATCCGGGCTGCAGGGTGCCGGCGGGGTCGCGCAGTTCGAGGTGCGAGGTGATCCACGGGTCGTCGCTGCGTGGGGAAGAGGCATAGGCGCGGGCCGCGACGCCGTAGGCGGTGTCGCGGTGCCAGGTCCGGCCGAGGATCTTTCCGAGCGGGGAGCGGACGCCGTCCGCGACGACGAGTCGCCGGCATGCCACGGTTCGGAGCCCCGAGGACGTGCGCATCGTCACCGCGGTGATGCGGTCGCCGTCGCGGTCGACGGAGACGGCCTTCGTTCCGTCGACCATGTGCGCCCCGGCCTCGACGGCGGTACGGCGGATGCGGTCGTCGAGTTCGGTGCGCGGGACCGCGCTGCCTTGGGTGGGAAACGATCCGTCGGGCCACGGGAGTTCGAGTCGCTGCCCGAAACCCTCGAGGCGCAGTCCGCGGTTGACGGTGTGGGTGCGGAGCCAGTCGCCGAGCCCGAGCCGGTCGAGTTCGGCGACGGCGCGCGGGGTCAGTCCGTCGCCGCAGGTCTTGTCGCGCGGAAACGTCGCGGCGTCGACGAGCAGCACGTCGTGTCCGTCCCGCGCTGCCCAGGCCGCCGCGGATGAACCGGCGGGACCTGCGCCGATGACGAGAACATCGGTGCGTTCGGGCAGGGAGTTGTCGGTCTGGCGCGACGCGCGCGCGGAGGGTTGTTCCACCACGTGCTCATCTTGTCAGGTGTAGGTTCGGTGCCTCGACGAGGTGGGCGGCCGGGTGAGCGGCTAGGTTCACTACGGTGGAGCCGAGGCGACAGAACAGGATGGGTACTTCATCGTGAGCACTGAGGGGGCGGCGCAGACCGCCGGTTCGTCCGGCGCGGTGTCGGGAACCGTGGTGGCCGGGGTCGATCTCGGCGATCCGAGCTTGGCGGCCACCGTGCGGGACGAACTCGTCCGGGTCGAGGATCTGCTCGTGCAGGAACTCTCCGACGGCGAAGACTTCCTGACCGAGGCCGCACTGCATCTGGCGAAGGCCGGCGGCAAACGGTTCCGTCCGCTGTTCACGGTGCTCACCGGCCAGCTCGGGCCGAATCCGACGGATCCGTCCCTCGTGATCGCGGCGACCGTCGTCGAACTCGTGCACCTGGCGACGCTGTACCACGACGATGTGATGGACGAGGCGACGATGCGCCGCGGTGCGCCCAGCGCGAACGCACGCTGGGGTAACAGCATCGCGATTCTCGCCGGCGACTACCTGTTCGCGCACGCGTCGCGTCTGGTGTCGACGCTGGGGCCGTCTGCGGTGCAGATCATCGCGGAGACGTTCGCCGAGCTGGTCACCGGCCAGATGCGCGAGACGATCGGTGCGCGGAAGGAACAGGACCCGGTCGAGCACTACCTGCGGGTGGTGTGGGAGAAGACGGGTTCGCTCATCGCGGCGTGCGGTCGCTTCGGCGGCACGTTCTCCGGTGCCGACGCCGAGCACATCGCCCGGCTCGAGCGGCTCGGCGACGCGGTCGGCACGGCTTTCCAGATTGCCGACGACATCATCGACATCGCATCGGTGTCCACGGAATCGGGGAAGACTCCGGGAACCGACCTGCGCGAGGGGGTGCACACCCTGCCGGTGCTGTACGCCCTGCGGGAGTCCGGACCGGATGCGGATCGTCTGCGCGAGATCCTCGTCGGGCCCGTCATCGATGAGGATCTCGTCGCCGAGGCCCTCGACCTGCTGGTCCGTTCGCCGGGTATGGCTGCGGCCAAGCGCACGCTGGCGGAGTACGCGGACCGCGCGCATGCCGAGCTGACCGCACTGCCGCAGGGTCCGGCGAACGACGCTTTGTCCCGTTTGGTGGACTACACGATCGCCCGGGTCGGATAATTCGGCGGGGTGCATCCCGCCTGGCAGCCGGCCGGGAACCTGGCGCGGGCCCCGGTTCGTTGAACGTCGCAGGTTCTGTGATCGGGAAGAGGTGCTAGGTGCACGGGTACGCGAACGGTATGAAGACGGCCGTGCTGCTGATCGGCATGTCGGCACTGATCGTGTTCATCGGCTCCTTGTTCCGGAACCCGACGATCCTGGTGTTGTCGATCGTCTTCGCCGTGGGCATGAACGCGTACGCGTACTTCAACAGCGACAAGCTGGCGTTGAAGGCGATGCACGCGCAGCCGATCACCGAGGTGCAGGCCCCCGTGATCTACCGGATCGTGCGGGAGCTCGCGACGACGGCACACCAGCCGATGCCGCGCCTGTACGTCAGCCCCACCAATGCTCCCAATGCTTTCGCGACCGGCCGCAACCCGCGCAACGCGGCGGTGTGCTGCACGAGTGGGATTCTCGAGATTCTCGACGAGCGGGAGTTGCGGGCGGTCCTCGGACACGAGCTTTCCCATGTCTACAACCGGGACATCCTGATCTCGTCGGTGGCGGGGGCGATGGCCGCGGTGATCTCGGGTCTGGCGAACTTCGCGATGTTCGCGGGTGCCTTCGGCGGAAACCGAGAGGGCGCGAATCCCTTCGCGTTGCTGCTGGTGTCGCTGTTGGGTCCGATCGCGGCCACCGTGGTCAAACTGGCGGTGTCCCGGTCGCGGGAGTATCAAGCCGATCAATCGGGAGCGGAGCTCACCGGTGATCCGCTGGCGCTGGCGTCGGCCTTGCGCAAGCTCGAACGAGGCACCCAGGCGGCGCCGCTACCGCCGGAACCGCGAATCGCGGCCCAGTCGCACATGATGATCGCCAATCCGTTCCGGGCGGGCGAGAAGGTCAGCCGGTTGTTCTCGACCCATCCCCCGATGGACGAGCGGATCGAGCGTCTCGAACGCCTGGCCGGCCTGCGCTGACCGGGGTGTGCCAGCGCAGGCCGCTGCGGATGCGCGGCGTCGGTCAGCGGTAGTTGACGAACTGCAGGGCCACGTCGAGGTCGGCGTTCTTGAGCAGCGAGATCACGGCCTGCAGATCGTCGCGCTTCTTGCCGGAGACGCGCAGCTCGTCGCCCTGGATCTGCGCCTTGATGCCCTTCGGTCCCTCGTCGCGGATCAGCTTGGAGATCTTCTTTGCGTTCTCCTGGCTGATGCCCTGCACGAGGGTGCCGGTCAGCTTGTAGACCTTGCCGGATTGCGCCGGATCGCCCGCATCGAACGACTTGAGCGACAGGTCGCGGCGGATCAGCTTCTCCTTGAACACGTCCAGCGCGGCGAGCAGCCGGTCCTCGGTGTTCGCGGTGAGAGTGATGGCCTCGTCACCGGACCACTCGATCGAGGCGTCGGTGTTGCGGAAGTCGAAGCGGGTCGCGAGTTCCTTCGCGGCCTGGTTCAGTGCGTTGTCCACCTCCTGCCGGTCGACCTTGCTCACCACATCGAACGACGAATCAGCCACGAGGCACTCCACTTCGGATCGAGTTCTGTACGGGTTTCCATGCCGACGCTATCGGTTCGCAACCGCCTGTATCCACCCGGTTTGCATTCGAGGGGGGTGTGCGTTGTATTCTTCCAACGCGTCAGGGACACGGTCCCGGATCGCACCAGGCAGGTTGCCCGAGCGGCCAATGGGAGCGGACTGTAAATCCGTCGGCTTACGCCTACGTAGGTTCGAATCCTACACCTGCCACCAGCACGGCCCCGATCTTCGCGGATCGGGGCCGTTCTGCATTTCGGGGCCGGTTGTGTTTCGTCGCGTGGTCGACATCGGGTGGTCGACATCGGGTGGTGTCCCCGGCAGCTCCGGCCGGATTCGCGGAACACTCGCCTCTTGCGTGATTTACGCGCCCTGACCTGGTGATTTTGTACTGCGGGCGAGTGTGTGTAATCTTTTGGAGGCCGCAGGGAGCAGAGATGCGAACGGCGGCCACGCCCCCTTAGCTCAGTCGGCAGAGCGTTTCCATGGTAAGGAAAAGGTCGACGGTTCGATTCCGTCAGGGGGCTCGCTGGATTGTGGTGCCCGCCGAGCAGCTGCTTCGTACGGCACTCAACACCGAGGCGGTGTAGCTCAGTTGGTAGAGCAAACGACTCATAATCGTTGTGTCGCCGGTTCAAGTCCGGCCATCGCTACCAAAGCAGAATGAATCACCCTGATCTACAGCGGATCAGATTTACGCGAAAGAAGGCATCCCGTGGCCTCCTCAACCGACGTTCGGCCGAAGATCACCCTGGCCTGCGAGGTGTGCAAGCACCGCAACTACATCACCAAGAAGAACCGTCGTAACGACCCCGACCGGCTGGAACTGAAGAAGTTCTGCCCGAACTGCGGCAGCCACCAGGCACACCGCGAGTCGAAGTAGTCAACAGGTCGACGTCGACGCGTGAGCTCTCCGCAGAACTGCCCACGTCACAGACGTCGGGGCAGATTTGCGGGGGGTTTTTCGTATGACGGACACACTGGTGAGTGAAGAGAACATCGTGGACGTGACCGAACAGGCCGGGATCCCGTTCGATGTCGCGGCCCACGCTGCGTCCATGGTCGGTCACCACTACCGGGTCGAAGACTTCTACGAGGTCGGCCGGGAGAAGGTGCGCGAGTATGCGCGTGCGGTGCTGGATCCCCATCCGGCGCATCACGACGAGGAAGCGGCCAAGGGCCTCGGTTACGACGGTCTCATCGCGCCGCTGACCTTCATCTCGATCATCGGCATGATCGCCCAGCGCAAGTTGTTCGACGAGATCGTCGTCGGTTACGACCTGAGCCAGATCATGCAGACCGATCAGCGGATCGTGTTCCATCGCCCGATCCAGGTCGGTGATCGGCTGTTCTGCGACGTGTTCCTCGACGATTTCCGTCAGGCTGCCGGCAGTGACATCATCACCACCAAGAACATCATCACGGACCAGCACGACAACCTCGTGCTGACCACGTGGACGACGCTGGTCGGTCGGACCGGCGGCGAGGTGGACGCGAACATCGCCCACGCGGTCAAGGATGTGATGATGCATGTCGCTTCGTAGATTCGAGGACGTTTCTGTCGGAGACGAGCTGCCCCCGCGGGTCGTCACCCTGACCCGGGGCAACCTCGTCAACTACGCGGGTGTGTCGGGTGATCCCAACCCGATTCACTGGAGCGACAAGGTTGCAGAACTCGCCGGGTTGCGCGGCGTCGTCGGTCACGGCATGCTCTCCATGGGCATCGCGGCCGGCTTCGTGACGGAGTGGCTCGGGGATCCGGGTGCGGTGACGGAATACAACGTCCGTTTCACGAGCCCGGTTTTCGTGGAGGCCGACAAGGCCGCCGAGGTGGAGTTCACTGGCAAGATCAGGTCGGTGGACGAGACCAGCAAGACAGCAGTGGTCGCGATTGTGGCCAAGTCCGAAGGGCGTAAGATCTTCGGGCGGGCCACCGCAACGGTTCGTCTGGCCTGAGCGCCGGTCGGATTGGGTTTGTTCCGGGGCTATGAAGTACACTAAGGCTTCTGGGATCGCATAGCGCAGCGCGCTGCTCTTCGGTGCTTGTTCAGACCGACTGGGTAGCGCGCGTGTCATGTGGTCACGGATAGGTCGACGGAAGACGCCGGGTTCCGGCGAGTCGACCAAAGGGGCGTAGCTCAACTGGCAGAGCAGCGGTCTCCAAAACCGCAGGTTGCAGGTTCAAGTCCTGTCGCCCCTGCACCCGGACGGCCAGCGACCGAGAGGAACGATGTGAGCGAGGAGCGCGGTACGCGCGACGGCGACACCGCCGGGATCTCCGATCCCCGCGACGGCCGGACTGCAACCGACGCAACCCCCGGCGTTTCCTCTGCGTCCTCCCGTCCGAGCGGCAAGCGTTCCGGTCGACGTTCCCCCGACTCCCCGCGCGGTGCCGCCGGGTCGGGACGTTCGGCATCCGCAGTCGCCACGAAGGCTCCCGCCGCAAAGTCCGGAACCAAGAAGCCCGAGAACATCTTCAAGCGTCTGCGGCGCTTCTTCCGCGAGGTCATCGCCGAGCTGCGCAAGGTCATCTGGCCCAACCGCAAGCAGCTCGTCACCTACACGACGGTCGTCGTGGTCTTCGTGACGGTCATGACCGCATTCATCTTTGGAATTGATCTGGCGTTCGTGAAGGGCGTCAGCTGGTTGTTCGGCTAGCGCGTACGCGTGCCGGCGAATTGTGATCGACGAGAGGAAAGTGCCCCGGTGAGCACCCCCGAGAACGACTCATACGAGCCTTCGGCCGAGGAGAGCGTTTCGGACGAGGTCTTTGTCGACGACGCCGCGACCGCGGAAGCGGCCGGGGAGTCGGCAGAGGCGGGCATCGAGACCGTCGAGGACGCGCCGATCGAGACCGACGAGTCCGAGGCGGTCGAGGCAGAGACAGTCGAAGCGGAAGCCGATGTGGATCCCGCCGAGGCGCTCGAGAAGCAGCTGCGCCTCGAGCCGGGCGACTGGTACGTCGTGCATTCGTACGCGGGTTACGAGAACAAGGTGAAGGCCAACCTCGAGACCCGCGTGCAGAACCTGGACCTCGCCGAGTACATCTTCCAGGTCGAGGTGCCTACCGAAGAGGTCACCGAGATCAAGAACGGCCAGCGCAAGCAGGTCAACCGCAAGGTGCTGCCCGGCTACATTCTCGTGCGCATGGAACTCAACGACGAATCGTGGGGCGCGGTGCGCAACACTCCCGGCGTCACCGGCTTCGTCGGCGCGACTTCGCGTCCGTCGCCGCTGACGATCAAGGAAGTCGTCAAGTTCCTGCTGCCGCAGCAGGCGAAGAAGAAGCCGGCTGCCGGCGCGGCGACGACCGGTGAGGCCGC
This sequence comes from Rhodococcus zopfii NBRC 100606 = JCM 9919, assembly GCF_001895025.1. Classification (GTDB taxonomy): domain Bacteria; phylum Actinomycetota; class Actinomycetes; order Mycobacteriales; family Mycobacteriaceae; genus Rhodococcus; species Rhodococcus zopfii. The sequence continues at coordinate 3,584 of NZ_BCXI01000013.1, read as the reverse complement.
GGCGGCCGCCGCCAAGCCCACGATCGAGGTGGACTTCGAGGTCGGCGAGTCCGTGACCGTGATGGACGGGCCGTTCGCGACCCTGCCCGCGTCGATCAGTGAGGTCAACGCCGAGCAGCAGAAGCTCAAGGTCCTGGTGTCGATCTTCGGTCGCGAGACGCCCGTGGAGCTGTCGTTCAACCAGGTCTCCAAGATCTGATCGGCTCCGGGAACCGACCCCCTCAAGAACTTGCAGTAGCAGTACGCAAGAACCACACCGAGCAAGAAACTAGGAATAGAGATGCCCCCCAAGAAGAAGAAGATTGCCGGGCTCATCAAGCTCCAGATCCAGGCCGGCGCGGCCAACCCGGCACCGCCGGTCGGCCCCGCGCTGGGTCAGCACGGCGTCAACATCATGGAGTTCTGCAAGGCCTACAACGCCGCGACCGAGTCGCAGCGCGGCAACGTCGTGCCGGTCGAGATCACGGTCTACGAGGACCGTTCGTTCGACTTCAAGCTGAAGACCCCGCCGGCGGCGAAGCTGCTGCTCAAGGCTGCGGGTGTGCAGAAGGGCTCCGGCGAGCCGCACAAGACCAAGGTCGCCAAGGTCACCATGGACCAGGTGCGCGAGATCGCCAAGACCAAGCAGGAAGACCTGAACGCCAACGACATCGAGGCCGCCGCGAAGATCATCGCCGGCACCGCGCGCTCGATGGGCATCACGGTCGAGGGCTGACGCCCACAGCAGGAACCCGTGGGAGGGCCTGCCAGGCCCGTAACCACGACCGAACCATTCACCGTACGGTGAGAAGTTAGGACAGAACATGGCAAAGCGCAGCAAGGCGTACCTCGCCGCCGCTGAGAAGATCGACGCCTCGGCCCTCTACAGCCCGCTCGCGGCTGCGAAGCTGGCCAAGGAGACGTCGTCGAAGAACTACGACGCCACCGTCGAGGTCGCGATGCGCCTCGGTGTGGATCCCCGCAAGGCGGACCAGATGGTTCGCGGCACGGTCAACCTGCCGCACGGCACAGGTAAGACCGCCCGCGTCATCGTGTTCGCGGTCGGCGAGAAGGCCGCCGAGGCCGAGGCTGCCGGCGCCGACGTCGTCGGTGCCGAGGACCTGATCGAGCGGATCCAGGGTGGCTGGCTCGACTTCGACGCCGCGATCGCCACCCCGGACCAGATGGCCAAGGTCGGCCGCATCGCGCGTGTCCTCGGCCCGCGTGGTCTGATGCCGAACCCGAAGACGGGCACGGTCACTCCGGATGTCGCGAAGGCTGTCGCCGACATCAAGGGCGGCAAGATCAACTTCCGCGTCGACAAGAATGCGAACCTGCACTTCGTGATCGGCAAGGCTTCGTTCGACGACGCCAAGCTGGTGGAGAACTACGCGGCTGCGCTGGACGAGGTCCTGCGTGCCAAGCCGTCCTCCGCGAAGGGTCGCTACCTCAAGAAGGTCACCATCGCGACGACCACCGGACCGGGCATCCCGGTGGATCCGGCGCGTACGCGTAACCTCCTCGAGGAGGCCGACCAGTAAGGTCGGACGACACGCTCGTAGCACGATCGGCCGGCACGGACCTCGGGTCCGGGCCGGCCGATCTACATCTTCCGGTCCGATGTGTATTTGCTCCGATTTGTGTTTGCTCTGCGAGGCCCGGTAGTCTGTCCTGCGTAGTTCGGCATTGTGCCGATCTCACCCCGATCATGTTCTACCCAAGACCGTTGGTCACCGGGTCCGCGTGCGGATTCGGTTGAAGGTCCGGAAGTCATCCGGCGGCCCACGCAGGAGGACGAGGTCAGGGGAGATGTGAACATCACGCGCGGCGACGCGCGAAACGTGTGAGCCTTCTCCTTCTGCGCCCCGTGTGCCCTGCACCGGGGCGTTCGTCGTTTCCGGCCTGTGCGGTTTTCGTAAGTGGGACGTCCCGCACGGGACGGACGGGAAAACGACTGTTACTGAGAGGAGGCGAAGTATGGCAAAGCCCGAGAAGGTTTCCGCGGTTGCGGAGATCACCGAGCAGTTCAAGAACTCGACGGCCGCTGTGATCACGGAGTACCGCGGTCTGTCGGTCGGAAGTCTTACCCAACTGCGACGCGCTCTCGGAGAGGGTGCCACCTACTCCGTCGCCAAGAACACCCTCGTCAAGCGTGCTGCTGCAGAGGCAGGCGTCGAGGGCCTTGACGATCTGTTCGTCGGACCCACCGCGATCGCGTTCATCGCGGGTGAGCCCGTGGACGCTGCGAAGGCTCTGAAGGCCTTCGCGAAGGACAACAAGGCTCTCGTCGTCAAGGGCGGGTACATGGACGGCGCTGTGCTGTCCGTGGATCAGGTCAACAGGATCGCGGACCTCGAGTCCCGCGAGGTGCTGTTGGCCAAGCTCGCCGGCGCGATGAAGGGCAACCTGGCAAAGGCCGCAGGCCTGTTCAACGCTCCTGCTTCGCAGGTGGCTCGCCTGGCGGCCGCCCTGCAGGAGAAGAAGGCAGCCGAAGAGGCCGCCTGAAGCTGATCCGCATCTCCGCGAATCACTGACACATCCATGCGCGCTCCGGCGCGCACCATCCCACGGTCGCGGATCAGCGACGAGGGACTTACAGGAAGGACCGCCATCATGGCGAAGCTCACCACCGAAGAGCTGCTCGACGCGTTCAAGGAACTGACCCTGCTCGAGCTCTCGGAGTTCGTCAAGGCATTCGAGGAGACCTTCGAGGTCACCGCCGCTGCTCCGGTCGCCGTTGCCGCCGCCGGTGCTCCGGCCGCCGCTGCCGAGGCCGAGGCCGAGCAGGACGAGTTCGACGTCATCCTCGAGGGTGCCGGCGACAAGAAGATCCAGGTCATCAAGGTCGTCCGCGAGATCGTCTCCGGCCTGGGCCTGAAGGAAGCCAAGGACCTCGTCGAGGGTGCTCCGAAGCCGATCCTGGAGAAGGTCGCCAAGGACGCTGCCGAGGCCGCCAAGGCGAAGCTCGAGGAGGCCGGCGCCAAGGTTTCCGTCAAGTAAGACGGCTGTGCCTGCGCTGCTCGCCGGGTGACCGGCGTTCGAGTGTGAACAGGGGCCGCTTCCCGTGGACTGTGAAGTCCGCGAGAAGCGGCCCTTTTCGTGTTTCCGGGCGTCCGGCGAGTTGGCCTGCGGGAACGAACCGGTGGCGATATGTTGTCGGCGAACCACGTGACGTGTGTCGCATCGGCGCAGGTCACTGACATAGGTCAGGGTATGTTGCTCGCGTTGACCGCCTTTCTTACTCCTGGGTAGTATTCGGTGTCACAGGTACCACTCCGATGCGATAGAGTGACGCGACCCACAGGTGGGGACGGTGTCGGAGAGGTGTGGAGGTAGCGGTGGGAGTTGAGGTAGCGGTCGAGGGGCTCACGAAGTCGTTCGGCTCACAGAGGATTTGGCAGGACGTCACGTTGACTCTCCCCGCGGGTGAGGTCAGTGCGCTGCTGGGCCCGTCCGGTACGGGTAAGTCGGTGTTCCTGAAGTCGCTGATCGGTCTGCTGCGTCCGGAGCAGGGCTCGATCGTCATCGACGGCACGGACATCCTGCAGTGTTCGAGCAAGGAGCTCTACGAGATCCGGAAGCTGTTCGGGGTGCTGTTCCAGGAT
>NZ_BCXI01000012.1 GCF_001895025.1 Rhodococcus zopfii NBRC 100606 = JCM 9919 | reverse complement strand
GCCGCGAACCGGCTATCACCGCTGCGGGATAACGCAGTTCACCCTCCCCCCATATCCCGAAGCACCCCTCCGCCCCGATTCGAGGAGTTCACCATGCAGGAAGTCGACACAGCCACGTTGATCCGGGCGTGGAAGTCCGGAGCACCGGTACTCGACGTGCGCGAGGACTACGAGTACATCGACGGTCACGTCCCCGGCGCCCAGTTGATCCCGCTCGGGGAGCTGCCCGCACGCGTGGGCGAGGTGCCGGCAGGCGACACCGTGTACGTGATCTGCGCGTCCGGGAACCGAAGCAAGCGGGGAGCCACGATCCTCGAATCAGCCGGGCGAGCAGCAGTCTCTGTCGCCGGCGGAACCAGCGCCTGGCTACACGCCGGACAGGATGTCCGACGCGGGCCCAGCGCCTGACCGATCGGCTCCCGGCCCTGTCACCCCCGCACCGTGACGACGGTTGACTCTCCCCAGCGCGGAGCCGACCTCGGACTCACGGTCGATCGGATGCCATATACCCGATAGAGATACCCCTAGGGGTACAATGGCAGGAAACTCGGAAAGGAATCCGCATGGTCGGCGACGAAGAAAGCATCGCTTTGGTACTCAACAGGTTGCGCCGCGCCCAGGGGCAGCTCGCCGGGGTGATCTCGATGATCGAGCAGGGCCGCGAATGCAAGGATGTTGTCACCCAGCTCGCCGCGGTCTCGAAGGCTCTGGACCGCGCCGGCTTCAAGATCGTCGCCTCCGGTCTACGCGAATGCCTTACCGACAAGGCCGAGGGGACCAAGGAACCCATGACCGAAACCGAACTCGAGAAGCTCTTCCTCGCCCTCGCCTGACAGAATCGACCACCACCGGTTCCTGTCGGGCAATCGCCCCCGGCCCATCATCCATCTGCAGGACTTCGATCGAAAGGCACACCACGCTCATGGCACTCGCACTGTCGACCACCCTGCACACGTCCTTCGACGATGCTGTGGCACGCACCAGAAAAGCCCTGTCCGAACAGGGTTTCGGCGTACTCACCGAGATCGATATGAAGGCCACCCTGAAGGCGAAGCTCGGTGAGGACATGGAGGACTATCTGATCCTGGGCGCCTGCAATCCGCCGCTGGCGCACCGGGCGGTCACCGTCGATCGGCAGATCGGACTTCTGTTGCCCTGCAACGTGGTGGTGCGCACCGACCCTTCCGATCCCGGCGCGGTGCTGATCGACGCGATGAACCCGCAGATCATGGTCCAGGTCGCCGACCAGCCGGGTCTTCACGAGGTCGCCGACGATGCCACCGCGGCGTTGCGAGCGGCCATCGATTCCTTGAGCGCCGACACCGCAAAGGATTGACGCGCCCGACGAGCGATCGGTCGCTGCGCGGTGTCTCCTCGGCGCTCGTCGAAGGCGACACGGGCACGGCACGCGGGTGGTCGCGGCCGGCCGGTACCCTGACCGGGTGAGTGACGAGTCCGCGCAGGTGTTCCGGCTGGCGTACGTTCCTGGGGTCATCCCCGCCAAATGGGTGCGGGTGTGGACCGAGCGGATGCCAGATGTCCCGATCGAGCTGGTGCCGGTAGCGTCGACGTCCGGTGCGGCGTGCGTGCGTGAGGATCGGGCCGACGCCGCGCTGTTGCGGTTGCCGCTCGAACGCGACGGGCTGTCGGTGATCGGCCTCTACACCGAGGTCTCGGTCGTGGTGGTGCCGACCGAGCATGCGATCGCGGCAGTCGAGGAGGTGTCGGTCGCCGACCTCGCGGAGGAGACCCTCCTGCAACCGCTCGACGACGTGCTGGACTGGGCACAGATTCCAGGCGAGGAAGCGTTCGAGCGGCCGGAGACCACGGAAGCCGCAATCTCGCACGTCGCTTCCGAGGTCGGAGTCCTCGTCACACCGCAGTCGCTTGCTCGGCTGCACCACCGCAAGGACTTGACCTACCGCCCGGTGGTGGACGCCCCCCAGTCACAGGTCGGCCTGGTGTGGCTGACCGACCGCACCACCGAACTCGTCGACGAACTCGTCGGAATCGTGCGCGGCCGCACCGCGAACAGTTCCCGGGGCCGGCAGGACGAGTCGGACAAGAAGTCCAAACGGCGCGGGGAACGGCAGGGTTCGCAGCCTCGGAAGTCCGTGGGCGACAAGAAGCCGAAAGGCGACAAGAAGCCGACAACGCGGCGCGGCAACGGCGGTCGACCGAAGAGCGCCGGTCGCGCCCGCAAGCGGCGCGGCTGAAGGCCGCCGACCGGCGCACATCCGGATACCGTCGATGCCAGGCGTGCAGTCGCTGCAAACATCGCGAGCGGGTCGCCGAGTACCTCTCGGTCGACGACTGAGACTATGCGTCCGCCAGTGGACGGCCCAGGACCCGCGATCGCGAGATGCCTTCGTGGCAAACAGAATCGAGTCGGCAGACCACCACTTCTCACGAGCGGGGCGGTGCGGCAGGAGGAATTCGGCCGGCCGGCAGAAGATCCGATTGCAGCCGGGGCCGACACAGCCGTCCCGTACAGAAGTTCCCTGCGGCGGCGACGTCGAGCGTCGCCACCCCGGCCGCGGCGAGCGCCTGCGCCTTGAACGCCCGTGCAGCCAGGCCCGAGCGGTGCTGCACCAGCCGCACGTCGCTGTGGAGTTTAGGCGGAACCGGGTCGCCCCACAACGTCACTTCGGTCGGACGATGTCCGAGAGCGGCGTGAACCCCGCTCCGTACGCGCGCGTCGGAGTTGTACAGCCTGGACTCGACAGCAACCGTGTGCGGATGCTTTCCCTTGCGCCGCGTCTTCAGCGCCGATTCGAGATCGCCGGTACCGACACCCAGAATCTGCAGCGGTCGCGGGTCGGAGACGTCGGCGGTTCCCGGAGCGACGACGTCGAGTCGGCATCCCGAGTCGACGATGCCGGATTCCGCGGACGACCCCGTGCCCACCGGATCCTGCCGATACGCCGCATCGGGATGCCGAGCCGCCATGGAGAGTTTCTGCCTGGCAAGACCGAACCATCTTGAAGCGCAACAGTTTCGAATCCATTCGGCCTGCACAGTGGGCTACGTCGACCATGGCGCCCCGGGCATTCCAGGCGACTTCCCCCTCCACCGCTCGCCGACGACGCGCGCATCCCGAAGCGCGTCGCGCAACAGCAGCATGTCACGGCACCCCCCCGAGAACCGAGAACCTGGCAAACACGCAGTAGGTTGGAACAACCTATGCGACAAGGGTCACTCGTCGACCCATCCGCCTTCCGCTCATCCGGCGACGAGGCAGAACACGTGGCCACCCGGATCGCGGTAGGTGCGGAACGTCGGGCTCGAATTCGGTCCGATCACGCGGACGGCACCGTGCCGCAACGCCCAGCGTTCCGCGGCGTCGAGGTCGGCGACCGCGAGGTCGAGGTGGGCGCGCAGCGGCACGGTCTCACCGGGCCAGCTCGGGGGGACGTGCCGGGGCGCCCGCTGGAACGCCAGTCCTCCCCCGGCCGGTGCGCGCAATTGCACCCAGTCGTCGTCGGTGGCAGCGGGGTCGATGTCCCAGCCGAGCAGCGCGGCATAGAACGCGGCCAGGCCGTGCGGGTCTGGCGTGTCGAGCACGAACTCCTGCAGACCGATCTCGGGGCGCGACATGCCGCCATGGTCCTCTTCTCACCCACGGAACGCTGACCGTTCACCAGAATGCGCGTTCGGTCGCCTCGCTACCGAGCACCCTCCGGTGCGACCTCCCGCAGCACCTCGGCGAGGGCGCGATAGTCGTCGGCGCGCCCGCTCGACGACCGGAACACGAGCCCGATGGTGCGCCCCGGGGTCGGTTCTTCGAACCGCGCGACCGCGAGATCACCGGCGGCACACTCCACCGCCACCGACGATGCCGGGATCAGCGTGACCCCGAGCCCACCGGCGACACATCGCACGACCGTAGCGAGGGAGGTCGCCCGGGTGTCGCCGGAGAGCGGGTGCGCATCGACGGACCGGCACAGGTCCAGGGTCTGGTCCCGGAGGCAGTGCCCCTCGTCGAGGAGCAGCAGCGGGAGCTCGTCGAGCACGGCCGGCGATACGTCGTCTCGGCCGGCGAGCGCGTGTGCGGGGGGCACGACGAGCACGAAGTCCTCGGCGTAGAGCGGTATCTCGATCAGACCGGACATCCCGGACGGGAGCGCGAGCACCGCGACGTCGAGGGTTCCGGCCCGCAGCGACTCGAGCAGCCGGGCCGTCTGGTCCTCGATGACGTGCAGCGACAGCGAGGGCATGCGGGTCCGCAGTTCGGGCAGCAGAGTCGGCAGTACGTAGGGCGCCACGGTGGGGATCAGGCCCAGCCGTAGCGGCCCGGTGAGCGGATCGGTGACTCCGGCGGCGGCGGCGACGAACCCGTCGGCCGCGTCGACGATGGCCTTGGCCTGGCTCAGCAGCCGAGCACCGTCCGGGGTCACCAGCACACGACGGGTGCTGCGTTCGATCAACTGGACGCCGAGACCGGCCTCGAGGGATGCGAGCCCCTGCGACAGGGTCGGCTGGCTCACGTTCAGGCGCGCGGCGGCGGTACCGAAATGCCGGTGTGTGGCGACCGCGACGAAGGCGCGCAGCTGGGAGAGGGTCGGTTGATACTGTTGATCGGACACGCCTATCAGTATATCCGGACCGATCACCTTTTCCTTTCGACGCCGCGCGGAGGCGGGTTGAGCAGCGCCGCGCTACGGTCACTCCATGACGATTCGGGTCGACGTCGTTCGGGTCTTCACCGACGACCGCGGAGAACACGGCAACCCGCTCGGCATCGTGCTCGATGACGACGTCGCCGCCACCGACCGTCAGCGGATTGCGGCCGAACTCGGGTACAGCGAGACCATCTTCGTGGAACCGCCCCGGCCCGGTGGGACACGCGCCCGGGCACGGATCTTCACTCCCACGACGGAATTGCCCTTCGCCGGACATCCCACGGTGGGATTGTCCCGGTGGCTCGGTGAGCGCGGCACCCCGATCGACATCCTGGAGGTCCCGGCCGGCCCGGTCGCGGTGCGCTACGCCGACGATGTCACCTGGGTGTGCGCACGTGCGGAATGGGCCCCGCCGTTCGTGCTCGACCGTCGGCCGTCCGCCGATGACGTCGACCGGTGCAGCCCCGACGACTACGCCGGCGCAGCCGAGTCGTACGTGTGGGCATGGACCGACGAACCGGCGGGAGCCGTGCGTGCCCGGATGTTCGCGCCGGCGTTCGGCATTCCCGAGGACGAGGCGACCGGCGCTGCCGCGGTCCGCTTGACCGCGCACGTCGGCCGTGACCTCGACATCATCCAGGGCTGCGGTTCGCGGATCCGGACGGCGTGGCTACCGGACGGACGGGTCGAGGTGGGTGGTCGCGTCGCACGCGGTGCGTCACGCGCCCTCGCCGGCTGAGGCCCGCCCGGCCGCGAGGTCCTCGTCGCTGAGGAGGACCTCGATCTCGCCGCCGAACTCGACGCCGGGTGCCAGCGGAAGGCGGTCACCGCTCCAGAATCGGCCCGGGTCGTACCAGTTGCTGCCACGTCGCCGCTGTTCGAGCAGCCCCATCTCCTCCATCGTCACCGCGACCACCTCGGCACAGTACGCGCTCTCCAGGCTCACACCTGGCACCTTCCGGCGTCGCGGCAGGCGGCCGGCGAACCAGCGGCCCGTCAGCTTCGCGGTCGAGGGGAACGGCGTCCCGTCGAGCCGAGCGATCGAGCGCAACAGCTGGTCCTCCTGCTGCGGGGTGATCTGCGTCGAGATCTGACGCAGCCAGCCCCGCTGCCCGTACCGGGCGCTCCACACCTGCACCGCACTGCGCAGATCGTGCAGCTGCACGCCGCGATGGTGACGTCCGGTCCACATGTCCGGCAGGCTCTTTCCGAGTTCGGCGTGCCACATCAGCGGCGGCAGGTCGTCGAGCACGACCGCCATCCCGACGTGATTGACCGGCGCGTTCGTCAACGCCTGGATCGCGCGGTCCGCTCCGCTGCTACCCCGGAAGATCCACAGGTCACCGGTGCGGGTGACCGCCACCGCCTCGTCGAGCGTGATCCGGGACCGTGCCGCGCTGTGCTCCATGCCCGACAGCCTTCCATGCCCGGATGATGGTGCCCTTCACCCGGTCCGGCCGGGTGAAGGGCACCATCACCCCGATAGGGTCGAGACCATGGCACTTCGGGGCAGGCAGTGGTGGAAGTTGGTCGGACTGGCCGGTGTCGTCGGGGTCGCGGCGACCGGAGCGGTCGCGGTGCGGGCCGAACGCAAGCGCCGGGGCTACACCCCCGACGAGGTGCGCTCGGTGCTGCACGAGCGGTACGCGCAGGCGACCGCAGCGCACGACGGCTCGGGCGAGGTACCCCTGACGGAGGTCCCGGCGACACCGGTCACGCGGCTACGGCGGGCGCTGCGCCGGCTGAGCCCCCGGCGCCGCTGACGGGTCAGTCGAGGGCGGCGGCGAACCCGTCGGCGAGATCCTGGACCTGCTCGTCGGTCATGACGAACGCAGGTGAGATCTGCATCGCACCCTGCCCCGCGGCACGTCCTGAAATGCCTCGCGCACGTAGCTCTTTCACAAATTTCGGCGCTTCGGCCGGGTCGGCGAGCTGGACCGCGGCGACCGCGCCGAGGCCACTACGGATCTCCGCGACACGGGGATGGTCGGCGAGCGGCGCAAGCTTGGCGTGCAACGTCTTCTCGAGACGCGCCGACTCGTCGAGCAGTCCTTCGTTCTCGAGGATGTCGAGGTTCGCCAGTGCTGCCGCGGCCGACCCGGCGTGTCCACCGTAGGTGTATCCGTGACGCCACCACACACCGCCGGCGAAGAACGGCTCGGCCACCCGGGGTGCGACGAACACCGCACCCATCGGCAGGTAGCCGGACGTCAGTCCCTTCGCGGTGGTCATGATGTCGGGCTGCAGGTCGAACCGTGACGACGCGAACCACGATCCGCCGATGCGCCCGAATCCGGTGACCACTTCGTCGACGACGAACAGGATGTCGTGGTCGCGGCAGATGTCGCGGATCTCGGTGAGGTAGCCGTCCGGCGGCAGGTAGACCCCGCCCGCGCCGATGATCGGTTCGGCGAAGAACGCGGCGATCGTGTCCGCTCCGACGGTTTCGATGAGTTCGAGCAGCGCCTTCGCGTCGTCCCAGGGCACCGTCGCGGTGTCGTCCCACAGCTGTCCGTAGCCCTCGCCGTTGACGGGGATGCCGGCCAGCGACGTGCCGCCGACGTGCATGCCGTGATACGCCTTCTGCCTCCCGACGAGCAGCGTCTTGCCGGGACGGCCCCTCTCCTGCCAGTAGCGGCGGGCCAGCTTTGCGGCGGTGTCGATCGAATCGGAGCCGCCGGAGGTGAAGAAGATCTTGCTGCCCGGGACGGGGGCGATCAGGGCGAGCCGCTCGGCGAGCTCCATCGTCGGCTCGAGCGCGAGATCACCGAAGTTCGAGTAGTGCGCGACCTTCGCGAGCTGCGCGGCCACGGCCTCACCGATCTCGGTGCGGCCGTGCCCGATGTTCGCGAACCACAGGCCCGCAGTCGAATCCAGGTAGCGGGTTCCGGCGTCGTCCCAGATGTAGGCGCCCTCGCCGCGGGTGACGACGAACGCCCCGTCGCGTTCGATCACGCCCATGTCGGCAAATCCGTGCCACAACGCGCCCACGATCCACTCCTGTCGACGACCGTACGATCTCCGCCGGCCATCGTACGTACCGGCAACGATTTGTGGCGCGTACCGCGCACACCCGTCACGCTGGAGTGCATGACCGATTTCCGGTTCTCCGTCAACGTTCTCGGCATCGAGTCCCCGGAGGGCTTCGCGCGGTCCTGCCGGGCCGTCGAAGACGCCGGGTTCGATGCGCTGTTCGCCGCCGACCATCTCGGCGTGCCCGCACCTTTCCCGGTGTTGGTGGCCGCCGCGCACGCCACCGAGCGGATGCGCGTCGGGACGCTCGTGCTCAACGCCGCGTTCTGGAATCCGGCGCTGCTCGCCCGCGAGATCGCCACGACCGATGCGCTCACCGGCGGCAGGCTCGAAGTCGGCCTGGGCGCAGGCCACATGAGGTGGGAGTTCGAGTCCGCCGGCATCGCGTGGGAGAGCTTCGGCACCCGCGCCGACCATCTCGAGTCGACCGTCACTGCACTGCGGCGACTGTTCGCGCAGCCCGCCTACGAACCGCAGGCCGCGATGCGCGAGGCCTTCGGCCTCCCGGTGCTGCGGCCGGTCCAGCGGCACGGGTTCGGCGGTGAGGGCCCGCCTCTGATCATCGGGGGCACCGGGGACCGGATCCTTGCGATTGCGGGCGCCTGCGCGGACATCGTCAGTGTCGCCGGCGCCTACCAGGTGCCGGGCCGACCGCCGGGCACGTTCCGGATCGGGTCGGCCGCCGAAGCCGACGAGCGCATCCGGTTCACGCGGGCCTGCGCCGGACCGCGAGCCGATCACATCGAGTGGCACACCCTGGTCCAGATGGTGATCGAAACGGACGACCGGAGGGCCGCGGCAGCCGCCGCCGCGGAGCGCCTCGGAATACGGGTGGGTGACCTGCTCGACACGCCGTTCGTGCTGATCGGGACGGTCGAGGAGATGGCCGCGCAGATCCTGACCGCACGCGATCGTTACGGCTTCACCCACTTCACGGTCCACGCACCCTACCGGGACGTATTCGCCCGAGTGATCGCGCAGGTTCGGGCGAACGGGGTCTCGCCCGCGCCGGCCGACTGACCGCTCACCGCCCCGGGAGTGGGCCTGCGGACGGGGGCGACGTCCGCGTTTCGCTAGGCTGTCCCATCAGCATGTCCATCTCTCCCGCCCCGAACCGTCGCGACCTGAAATCGGCCCTCGCCGAGGTGTCGCTCCGCGACGAACTGCGTCTGCGCCGCAAGCTCGACCGCGCCCGCGACGCCGACGCGCTCACCACGATCGCCGCCGAGGTCGAGCGGGCCCGCGTGCGCCTGGCCGAGCGTGCCGCCGCCGTGCCGGCGATCACCTATCCCGAGTCGCTGCCGGTTTCGCAGCGCAAGGACGACATCGCGGCCGCGATCCGCGACCGGCAGGTGGTTGTCGTGGCCGGCGAGACCGGCTCGGGCAAGACCACACAGATCCCGAAGATCTGCCTCGAACTCGGCCGCGGTGTGCGCGGGCTGATCGGGCACACTCAGCCGCGGCGCATCGCCGCGCGGGCCGTCGCCGAACGTCTCGCCGAGGAACTCGGCACCGAACTGGGTGAGTCCGTCGGCTACACGGTGCGATTCACCGACCAGGTATCGGACTCGACCCTGGTCAAGCTCATGACCGACGGCATCCTGCTGGCCGAGATCCAGCGCGACCCGATGCTGCGCCGCTACGACACGCTGATCATCGACGAGGCCCACGAGCGCAGCCTCAATATCGACTTCATCCTGGGCTACCTGCAGCAGTTGCTGCCGCGGCGTCCGGATCTGAAGGTGATCATCACCTCGGCGACCATCGACCCGGAACGGTTCGCACAGCACTTCGCCGCCCCCGACGGGACCCCGGCACCGATCGTCGAGGTGTCGGGCCGGACGTTCCCGGTCGAGATCCGGTACCGGCCGCTGACCGTCGAAGTCGGCGAGCAGCTGATCGACCGGGACCCGGTGGATGCGGTGTGCGAGGCGGTCGAGGAACTACAGGCGGCCGGTGACGGCGACATCCTGGTGTTCCTCTCCGGTGAACGCGAGATCCGCGACACCGCCGACGCCCTGCGCGACCGCAAGCTCCGCAACACCGAGATCCTGCCGCTGTACGCGCGGTTGTCGGCGGCCGAGCAGCACAAGGTCTTCACCCCGCACGCCGGCCGCCGGGTGGTGTTGTCGACCAACGTCGCCGAGACGTCGCTGACCGTCCCCGGTATCCGCTACGTCGTCGATCCCGGCACCGCCCGGATCTCCCGCTATTCGGTGCGGACCAAGGTGCAGCGTCTGCCGATCGAGGAGATCTCGCAGGCGTCGGCGCGGCAGCGCTCCGGTCGTTGCGGCCGCGTCGCCGACGGCATCTGCATCCGGCTGTATTCCGAGGAGGACTTCGAAGCCCGCCCCGAGTTCACCGAACCGGAGATCCTGCGCACCAACCTGGCGTCGGTGGTGCTGCAGATGACCGCGCTCGGCCTCGGCGACATCGCCTCCTTTCCGTTCGTCGAACCACCGGATCCGCGGGCGATCCGCGACGGCATCGCACTCCTCGAGGAACTCGGCGCCCTCGAGCCGGCCCAGCGCGACGAACTGCCCAAGCTCACCGCGACCGGCCGCGAACTCGCGCGGCTGCCCGTCGACCCGCGGATGGCGCGGATGATCGTCGAGGGTCACCGCAACGGCTGTCTGCGCGAGGTGCTGATCATCGTGGCGGCGCTGTCGATCCAGGACGTGCGTGAACGTCCCGCCGAGTTCCAGCAGGCGGCCGACGAGAAGCACGCCCGCTTCGCGGTCGAGGGTTCGGACTTCCTGGCGTTCCTGCGCCTGTGGGACTACCTCAAGACACAACGGAAAGAACTGTCCTCCAACCAATTCCGGAAGATGTGCCGCAACGAGTTCCTGCACTGGCTGCGGATCCGCGAATGGCAGGACCTGCAGGGGCAGCTGCGCCAGATCACCCTGAACCTCGGCTGGGAGACCCGCCACCAGGAGGTGTCCGACGACGCGGTCCACCAGTCACTGCTCGCCGGGCTGCTCTCGCACATCGGATTGCGCGAGGGCGACAAGCGGGACTTCCTCGGTGCGCGCGGCTCCCGGTTCGCCATCTTCCCCGGGTCGTCGCTGTTCAAGAAGCCACCGCGCTGGGTGATGGCCGCGGAACTGGTCGAGACGTCGCGGTTGTGGGCCCGCATGGCGGCGCGGATCGAACCCGAATGGGTCGAGAAGCTGGCCCCGCACCTGGTCAAACGCACATACTCGGAACCACACTGGTCGAGCAGACGCGAGGCCGCGATGGCCTACGAGCGAGTCACGCTCTACGGCATTCCTCTCGTCGCGCAGCGTCCGGTGCAGTACGGCCCGATCGATCGGGAAGTCTCGCGCGACCTGTTCATTCGGCACGCGCTGGTGCAGGGCGAATGGCGCACCCGCCACAAGTTCTTCCACGCGAACCGCGCGTTGCTCGAGGACGTCGAGGAGCTCGAGCATCGTGCCCGGCGCCGCGACATCCTCGTCGACGACGAGGCACTGTTCGCGTTCTACGACGAGCGGGTCGGCCCGAATGCCGTGTCGGCCCGGCACTTCGACACGTGGTGGAAGAAGGCCCGGCAGCAGGACCCCGACCTGCTGACGTTCACCCCGGAAACCGTCGTCAACCAGGACGCCGCCGCGGTGCTCGACGGGGACTATCCCGACGCGTGGCGGCAGGGCGATGTCCAGTTCCCGCTGACCTACCAGTTCGAGCCGGGCACGGAACAGGACGGTGTCACCGCCCGCATCCCCGTCGCACTGCTGGCCGGGATCCGCCCCGTCGGGTTCGACTGGCTCGTGCCGGGCATGCGCCACGAACTGGTGACGGCATTGATCAAGACGCTGCCGAAACAGCTTCGGCGCCAAGTTGTTCCGGCACCGGATTTCGCGGCGGCAGCACTCGCCTCGGTTACCCCGCGCAGCGAGCCGCTCGTCAACGCGATGGCCCGCGAGTTGTCGCGGCTCGGGAACTGCCGCATCGAGCCGAGCGACTTCGACGTCGCGGCCCTGCCCGAGCATCTGCGGCTGACGTTTGCGGCGGTGGACGAGCGCGGGAAGGTCCTCGGCTACAGCAAGAGCCTGGCGGCCCTGCGCAAGAAGCTGGCGGTTCGCGTCGACGCCGAGGTTGCCCGCGCCGCCTCCAGCACCGAACGCGCCCCCGCGCTGGTGTGGACGGCGGACACGTTGGGCACCCTGCCCGAGACAATCACGCGCACGGTCGGGAACCAGCAGGTGACCGGCTATCCGGCACTGGTCAGCGAGGACACCGGCGTCGCGGTGCGGGTGCTGAGCACCCCGCAGGCGCAACGCGCCGCGACCCGCACCGGGCTGCGGGCGCTGCTGCTGGCGGCAGTTCCGACGCAGGCTCGGGCGGCCACGTCGGGCTTGACCAATGCGGAACGGCTGGCGCTGGGCCGCAATCCGGACGGGTCGTTCGATGCGTTGCTCGAGGACTGCCGGGCCTGCGCGGTGGACGAATTGGTCGCAGCGCACGGTGCCCCGATCCGCACGCCCGCCGAGTTCGATGCGATGGTCAGGACGGTGCGGGCGCAACTGCCGGGCAGGGTCTCGGCGCTGCTGAAGCTCGTGGTGCCGGCGCTCACCCGGGCCCACGAGGTCGGGGTGTTGCTGGACCGGGTGCGCGGCGAGGCCGCCGACGACGTGCGCGAGCAACTGGCATCGCTGCTGTTCGCGGGATTCGTCACCGAAATCGGCGGGCGACGTCTCGCGGACCTGCCGAGATATCTCACGGCGGCAGCCCAGCGCCTCGAGGCACTTCCGGCAAGCGCCCACCGCGACGCCCAGGGCATGGACGTTCTCGACCGGGTGTATGCGGAGTACGATCGGCTGCTCGCCCGGCTGCCCGAGGAACGGCGGGCCGCCGCGGATGTGAACGAGGTGTACTGGGCGATCGAGGAGCTGCGGGTGAGCCTGTTCGCGCAGGGCCTGGGCACACGAATCCCGGTGTCGGAAAAGCGAATCCTCAAGGCAATCAGCACAATTCGCTGATCTGTCCCGAGAACACCGCCGGCCGGGACGAGTGACGTCGACTCGTGAGGCCGCGGAGGGTTCAGCCCTCGGCGGGGTCGATGTCGCGCCGCTCCTGGTGCTCGCGCAGCTCCTTGATCTCGCGTTCGAAGTCCTCCGCGGAGCTGAACGATCGGTATACGGACGCGAAGCGCAGGTAGGCCACCTCGTCGAGATCCCGCAGCGGACCGAGAATGGCCAGACCGACCTCGTGGCTCGGAACCTCGGGAGAGCCCTTGGCCCGCACCGCGTCCTCGACCTGCTGCGCCAGCAGATTCAGCGCATCGTTGTCGACGGCACGGCCCTGGCACGCGCGCGCCACGCCGCGCACGACCTTCTCGCGGCTGAACGGCTCGGTCACGCCGCTGCGCTTGACGACGGACAGGACCGCGGTTTCGACCGTGGTGAATCGGCGACCGCATTCGGGGCATGCCCGGCGCCGGCGGATCGCGGCGCCCTCGTCGGCCTCGCGCGAATCGACGACCCGGGAATCCGGGTGCCGGCAGTACGGGCAATACATGTCGAGTCCTTCGTCGCTGCCGTGCCGGCCGCGACGTCGGCGTCGAACCGTCCTCCCGAGATCATCTCCGCCCTGAGGTGGAGCTGCCTCGACGCGACCACACGGGGTGGTGTGACTT
Source organism: Rhodococcus zopfii NBRC 100606 = JCM 9919 (assembly GCF_001895025.1). Classification (GTDB taxonomy): domain Bacteria; phylum Actinomycetota; class Actinomycetes; order Mycobacteriales; family Mycobacteriaceae; genus Rhodococcus; species Rhodococcus zopfii. Next base: position 20,807 of record NZ_BCXI01000012.1, on the reverse strand, counting down.
ACAGGAAACGACAATACCTGCCGGACCGATTCGTCCCGCCGGTCCGGCCCCCGACCCGGCACCTCGGTTCACCCGCGCCCGATCACCGGCACGACGAGCCGCTGTCCGGGACGCACCGTGGTGCCGGACAGCACGTTGAGCTCGGTGATCCGCTCGACGACCTGGGCGGTGACGGCGCCCGGAGCGATCCGGGCGGCCACGTCGGCCAGCGATTCGCCGATCCTGACCACAGCGACGTCGGTGCGCGGAACGTCCGCCGCGACCTGGCTCGTGCGCAGGTGCGCGACCCCGAGGATCGCGAGCAGCGCGGTCGCGGTGAGCAGAACCGTGACCGCCGTCTGCCGCAAGGCCGCACTGAACGGCAGCGGCGCGGGGCGGGTGCGGTCGGCACACGAGACGGGGTTCGACGCCGGGCGTCGATACTCGGCGTGACCCGCATCCGGTCGGGAGAACGGCGGGCGAACCGGGAAGTGATAGATCTGCGCGTCGCGACCGCGGGCGGAACCTTCAACCCGCGCCGACGCCGTGGTGAACTCGTTCCAGCCGGTTCGGCGAACTGCTGTACCCATCGGATCCTCCGTGCTCGATCGGTGGCGGCACTCGATCGGCCGTGCGAACTGCGCGTATCCCACTTGATCGCTCAATCGTTCGAACGATGCCGATCATTTGTTCGATCACAAGTTCGAAGAACATCTGTTCGAATTTCTATCACGCGACGCTCGCGCTGTCAGCTTTTCGCGTCGAAAATGTCGAACAGATGTTTGATAACGCACGCGAATGCGGATAGATTCGACACATCACATTCAGCACATCCGACACTCGACGCACGGAGGTCACGACCATGACGGACGCCAACTCCGCGAGCGGCCCGGCCCGGGCGGCCACCACCGATTCGACAGCCGGACTCACCGAGCGCCAGCGCCGCGTTCTCGAGGTGATCCGCGATTCGGTTGCCGAGCGGGGCTACCCGCCGAGCATCCGGGAGATCGGCGACGCCGTCGGGCTCAACTCGACCTCGTCGGTGGCCCATCAGCTACGCACACTCGAACGCAAGGGCTTCCTGCGTCGCGACGCCAACCGGCCGCGCGCCGTCGACGTCCGCGGGCTCGAGGACAGCACGGTTGCTCCCGACGGCACCAGCGAGACCGTCACATCCACAGCGTCGGCCGTTCCGTCCGCCGCGATGGTTCCGGTGGTGGGCCGGATCGCGGCCGGCGGCCCGATCCTCGCCGAGGAGGCCGTCGAGGACGTCTTCCCGCTCCCCCGCGAACTCGTCGGCCAGGGATCGCTGTTCCTGCTCAAGGTCGTCGGCGAATCGATGATCGACGCCGCGATCTGCGACGGCGACTGGGTGGTGGTGCGGCAGCAGAACGTCGCCGACAACGGCGACATCGTCGCCGCGATGCTCGACGGTGAAGCCACCGTCAAGACGTTCAAGAGGGTGAAGAAGGACGTGTGGCTGATGCCGCACAATCCCATGTTCGAGCCGATCCCCGGCAACGACGCCGTCGTCCTGGGGAAGGTCGTCACCGTGATCCGGAAGATCTGAGCACTTCCCCAACGACGCCGGGGCGGTACCGCATGTCGCGGTACCGCCCCGGCGCGTTTTCCGGAGGTTCGATCAGACGTTCAGCGAACGACCGATGACCTCCTTCATGATCTCGTTGGTGCCGCCGTAGATCTTCTGGACCCGGGCATCGAGGTAGGCCTTCGCGACCGGGTATTCACGCATGTAGCCGTAGCCGCCGTGCAGCTGGAGGCACCGGTCGATGAGTTCGACCTGCTTGTCGGTCGTCCAGTACTTCGCCATCGCCGCCTCCGGGACGGTGAGGGTACCGGCGTTGAGCTGCTCGATGCACTTGTCGACGAACACCCGCGCGATCTGCGTCTCGGTGGCGAGCTCGGCGAGCTCGAAACGGGTGTTCTGGAACTTGCCGATGGACTTGCCGAACGCCTTGCGGTCGCGGCAGTACTGCAGGGTGTCCTCGAGAACCTGCTCCATCGCGGCGGCGGCGACCACGGCGATCGACAGGCGCTCCTGCGGGAGGTTCTGCATCAGGTAGATGAAGCCGAAGCCCTCTTCGCCCAGCAGGTTCGCGCCCGGCACGCGCACGTTGTCGAAGCTCAGCTCCGCGGTGTCCTGCGCGTCCAGACCGATCTTGTCCAGGTTGCGGCCGCGCTCGAATCCGGCCATGCCGCGCTCGACGACGAGGAGGGAGAAGCCCTGGGCGCCCTTCTCCGGATCGGTGCAGGCTACGACGATCACCAGGTCGGCGTTGATGCCGTTGGTGATGAACGTCTTGGAACCGTTGAGGATCCAGTCGTCGCCGTCGCGCACCGCGCGCGTCTTGATGCCCTGCAGGTCGCTACCGGTGCCGGGTTCGGTCATGGCGATGGCGGTGATGATCTCACCGGAACAGAAGCCGGGCAGCCAGCGCTGCTTCTGCTCCTCGTTCGCCAGGTTCAGCAGGTAGGGCGCCACGACGTCGTTGTGGAGCATGAAACCGACACCGCTGTAGAGGCCGCGGGTGGTCTCCTCGGTGAGCACCACGTTGTACCGGAAGTCGTCGACGCCGCCTCCGCCGTACTCCTCGGGAACGGCCATGCCGAGGAAGCCCTGTGCCCCGGCCTTCTTCCAGACCTCGCGGTCGACGATCTTGTCCTTCTCCCACTGCTCGTGGAAGGGTGCCACCTCCTGCTCGAGGAACTTCCGGTACGACTCGCGGAAGAGTTCGTGTTCGGGCTCGAAGAGGGTGCGTTCCATGTGCGCTCCTGTAGGTCGCGGCGTACGTCGCCCTTACCGTAGGCAAGTACCACCTGCCGTGACGCTGACAGGAGCGAGCACGTTTTGTGACCGTCCTCGCCCGCGTCAGCTCCGGAGATCGGCCAGCTTCCGCAGGATCGGGTACGCGACGAGGATCCCGATCGAGCCCCACGCGATGCCGCCGAGTTCGACCGATCCGATCGACAGCGTCAGGTCGCCGATACCGGCGACCAGCGCCGCCGCCACGACCGTGAGGTTCACCGGGTCGGTGAAGTCCACCTTCGCGTCCATCCAGATGCGGACACCGAGGATGCCGATCAGTCCGTACAGCACCAGGGTCGCGCCGCCGAGCACACCGTCGGGGACGGTGAAGACCAGCGCGCCGAACTTCGGTGAGAACGCCAGGACGACGGCGGTGACCGCGGCAACCCAGTAGGCGGCGGTCGAGTAGACGCGGGTGGCGGCCATGACACCGATGTTCTCGGCGTAGGTCGTCGTGCCCGAGCCACCCCCGAAGCCGGCGAGCGTCGTGGCCAGGCCGTCGGCGAACAATGCGTCGCCGGCGACGTCGTCGAGGTTGCGTCCGGTCATCGCGGCCACCGCCTTGACGTGGCCGACGTTCTCCGCGATGAGCACGATCACCACGGGCAGCGCGACCAGCACCACCGACAGCTCGAACGTCGGGCCCCGCAGTTCGGGGACACCGAACCAGGCGGCCTCGCGCAGCGCCGCGACCCGATCGTCGGCCAGACCACCGGTGGCCGCGGCGAACACCCAGCCGATCACGACACCGACGAGAATGCCGAGTCGTCCGAGCAGGCCGGGCCCGAGCACGGTGACCACCAGGATCGAGACGAGCGTGATCGCCGCGATCAGGGGTTGCGCTTCGAACGAGCCGGCCGCGGTGGGTGCCAGGTTCAGGCCGATGAGCGCCACGATCGCACCGGTCACCACCGGCGGCATCACCGCATCGATCACACGGGCACCGAGCGCCTTGACCACCAGTCCGACTACGGCGAGCAGCACGCCGACCGCGACGATGCCGCCCAATTGCGCGGCGGGTCCGTCGGCGGCCGATGCGGTGAGCGGCGCGATGAAGGCGAAGGACGAACCGAGGTAGCTGGGCACCCGCCCTCGCGTGATCAGCAGGAACAGGGCGGTGCCGATCCCGGAGAACAGCAGGGTCGTGGTGACCGGGAAGCCGGTGATCGTCGGCACCAGCAGCGTGGCCCCGAACATGGCGATCACGTGCTGCATGCCGATGCCGACGGTGCGCGGCCACGACAGTCGTTCGTCGGGGGCGACGACACCGCCCGCGGTGATGCGGCGTCCGTCGCCGTGCAGCGTCCAGCCGACGCCCGCGCGCGCCCTCTTCGTGGTCTTCACCGGTTCGTTCACGAAACGGAATCGTAGGGCTCGGCGGGCGGACGCGTGGCCGTCACCCCAGGGCGCGGGTGACCGCCGCTCGGGCGGCTGCCGGATCCGCGGCCGCCACGGCCGCGCCGGCGGCCTCCCGGCACAGGTCGAGCGTGACCGTCGCGAGACGGGCGCCGACCGCGGCGACCGCGGCCGCCGCGCACGACAGCGAGGTGACGCCCAGTCCGGCCAGTACGCAGGCGAGCAGTGGATCGGCGGCGGCTTCCCCGCACACTCCGACCGGCTTCCCGGCCGCCTGACCGGCCTCCGCGGTGCGGGCGACGAGCGCGAGCACCGCCGGCTGCCACGGGTCGGTCAGCGTCGCGAGCTGCGGGGACATGCGGTCGGCGGCCATCGTGTACTGGCCGAGGTCGTTCGTGCCGATGGACAGGAAGTCGACGTGCTCGAGCAGCCGATCGGCGAGCAGGGCCGCGGCCGGGACCTCGACCATGACCCCCGGAACCAGGTCCCTCGCCCGCACCAGCGCGGCGAACGCGGCGGCCTCGGCGACCGTGGCGATCATCGGGGCCATCACCCACGGCGACTGCCCGGTACGCGCGGCCGCCTCGGCCACCGCGTCGAGCTGCCGCTCGACGATGCCCGGCGCGGTCGACCCGATCCGGATGCCGCGCACGCCGAGCGCCGGGTTGTGCTCCTCGGGATGGGTCACGAAGCGCAGCGGCTTGTCGGATCCGGCGTCGAGCGTGCGTACCACGACCTTGCGGCCTGCGTAGGCGGTGAGCACCTCCGCGTAGATGTCGGCCTGGTCCGCCACCGACGGCTCGAGCTCCCGGTCCAGGAAGCACAGTTCGGTGCGGAACAGGCCGACTCCTTCGGCGGGAGTCCGGCGGGCCGCGCGCGCCCCCGGGCCGTCCTGCACGTTCGCCAGGATCGCGACCCGATGGCCGTCGGCGGTGGCGCCGGGTCCGGTCCAGGCAGCTGCACGAGCCCGCTCCTGCCGGTCGGCCGCGACTGCCGCGCGTGCGGCCTCCGGATCGGGAGCGGTACGGATCTCCCCGGTAGAACCGTCGAGGAGGACGGCGGTGCCCGCCGGGATCGCGTCGAGCCCGGCCGCCGCGACCACGCACGGTATGCCCAGCTGGCGCGCGATGATCGCGGTGTGACTCGTGGGTCCGCCCAGGGTGGTGGCCAGGCCGATGATGCGTGTGGGGTCCAGGCCCGCGGTATCGGCCGGGGCGAGGTCCTCGGCGAGCAGTACCGACGGTTCGTCGGGCAGTTCGAGCCCCGGTTCGGGGTGGCCGCTCAGTTCCGCGACGACGCGGTCGCGGATGTCGCGCAGGTCCGTGACCCGCTCGGCCATGAGCCCGCCGAGCTGGGTGAACATCGTCGCGAATTGCTCGGTGGTGGCGATCGCGGCGCCCACGGCGTCCGATCCGCTGCGGATCCTGCCGGTCGCGGCGCCGATCCAGCCGCGGTCCTCGGCGAGGCCGGCGTTGGCCAGCAGCACCTCGGCGGCGGCCCCGGAGGCGTGGGCTGCGCGGGCACGCAGCCTCTCCGCGACAGCGCGTGCCGCGGCGGTGAACCGTTCGGCTTCGGCCGCGCGAGCGGTGTCGGGAATGCTCGCGTGGACGGCGGGCAGCTCGGGGCGCGGCCCGGGCCGGATCGCAGGACCGTAGGCCACACCCGGCACGACGGGGGTCCCGCGGACTGCACCCACCGGCGAACCGTCTGCCACCGGCATCACGTTCTTCATGCTTCCTCCTCGCCACTGGCGGAGATTCGATGTGATCGAGATTACTCCCGACCATTGACATGTCAACACACACGGGCGTAAAACAACATAAAGCAACATTCGCCAACGTTCGACGAGGAGCCCCCGGTGTACGCAGAGGAACGGCAACAAGCGATCGGCGAGCTGATCGACCGACGCGGTCGCATGTCCGTCGCCGAACTCGCCACCCGTTACGGCGTCACGACCGAAACCGTCCGCCGCGATCTCGCCCTGCTCGAACGGCTCGGTCACGTGCGGCGCGTGCACGGCGGGGCCGTCCCGGCCGCGGCCCTCACCGTCACCGAACCGGGACTGACCGAACGGGAACACACCCGTGCCGGATTCAAGGACCGCATCGCCGCAGCCGCCGCCCGGTTCCTCCCGGGCTCCGGCGGAAGCGTCGTCTTCGACGCGGGGACGACAACCGGGCGCATGATCGCGGCCCTGCCGACGGACCTCGACCTCACCGTCGTGACGAACTCGGTACCCATCGCGGCACGACTCGCCGGGCTCGGCTCCGTCCAGTTGCATCTGCTCGGCGGTCGCGTCCGCGGCATCACGCAGGCCACCGTCGGCGAGGACGCCTTGCGCTACCTCGGCATGCTGCACGTCGACGTCGCCTTCATCGGCACGAACGCGCTCTCCGTCGATCACGGCCTCTCGACCCCCGACGCAGACGAAGCCGCGGTCAAACGCCGGATGGTCGAGTCCGCGGACCGTGTCGTCGTCGTCGCCGACTCCTCGAAGATCGGCCGCAGGCACCTGCTGAGTTTCGCCCCCCTCGCTGCCGTCGACGTCCTCGTCACCGACAGCGAGATCGACGAGTCCGACCGAACCGAGCTCATCGACCAGGGAATCGAGGTGGTGACGGCGTGATCGTCACACTGACCGCCAATCCGAGCCTGGACCGCACGGTCACACTGTCCGGCCCGCTCGTCCGCGGGGCCGTGCACCGCACCGCCGAGGTGCTTGTCGACCCCGGAGGCAAAGGCATCAACGTCGCACGGGTGCTGCACGCAACCGGCGAGCCGGTACTCGCGATTCTGCCGGGCAACGCGGGAGACCCTCTCCTCGCCTCCCTCGAGACACACGGAATCGACTGCCTGGCAGTCGAAACCGCGGCGCCGGCGCGAACCAACACCACCGTCGCCGAACCGGACGGCACCACCACGAAACTCAACGAACCCGGCAGTGCGTACGGTCCCCGGACGCGCGGCGAACTGCAGGCCGCCGTGGTTGCACGAGCGGGAGGGGCGGACTGGACAGTGCTCTCCGGATCGCTGCCACCGAGCGTTCCGGACGACTGGTACGCCGACCTGGTCTGCGCGCTGCGCGCCACCGGAACCCGGATCGCGGTCGACACCTCCGAGGCGCCGCTGCTGGCCCTCGCCGCGCGCTTCCCGGATGCCGCACCGGATCTCGTCAAACCGAACTCCGACGAACTGGCGCAGCTCACCGGCTCGGATGCCGTCACGCTCGAGGCCGCCGCGGTCGCCGGCGACATCGATCCGGTCGTGGCGGCGGCCCGCAGCCTCGTTTCCCGCGGGGTCGGCGCGGTGCTGGCCACGCTGGGCGCAGCCGGCGCGGTCCTGATCACCGCCGACGGCGCGTGGCGGGCGGTGGCGCCGGCGGTCACGGCCCGCAGCACGGTCGGCGCCGGCGACTCGTCGCTCGCCGGCTATCTCATCGCCGAACGCGAGGGCCTCGGTCCGTCCGATCGGCTCCGGCACGCGGTGGCCTATGGATGCGCCGCCGTCACCCTGCCGGGCACCGAACTGCCGGGACCCGGCGCCGTCGACCCGGCCGCCGTCGAGATCACCGAACTCCCCTCCCGAACCCCGACACTTCCCCACCACCTGTAAGGACCCTGTCATGCCAGATATCGCATCCCGCCCCGACCGCGGACCCGCGATCATCGCCGCGGACCTCATCACGCTCGACGCGAACCTCGGCGCCGACAAGGCCTCGGTGATCACCGCGCTGGCCGAGCGGCTCGCCGGCGCAGGCCGCGCCTCCGACGCCGAGGCCCTCGCCGCCGCTGCCCTGACCCGAGAAGCGAAGTCGGCAACCGGGCTACCGGGAGGGCTCGCGATTCCGCACTGCCGGTCGGAGGCGGTCGCCGTGGCATCACTCGGGTTCGCACGTCTGGACCCGAAGGTCGACTTCGGTGCCCCGGACGGTCCGGCCGACCTGGTGTTCCTCATCGCCGCACCCGAAGGGGCCGGGGCCGAACACATGAAGCTGCTGTCCTCGCTGGCCCGCGCTCTGGTCCGGCCCGAGTTCGTCGCGTCTCTGCGCGGCGCAGCCACCGAGGCGGAAGTCATCGCACTCGTCGAGGGCGTACTGCCACCACCCACCCGACCGGAGCCGGAGCCGGAATCCCAGCCGAAAAGCAATACCGTGTCCGCGGCCGCGGACCCAGCCCCCACCGAACGCACAATTGTCGCGATCACCGCGTGCCCGACCGGGATCGCCCACACCTACATGGCCGCCGACGCCCTCACCGCGGCAGGGCAACGGGCCGGTGTCACAGTTCGTGTCGAGACGCAGGGCTCGAGCGGCAGCACACCGCTGCCGGCCGCGGCCATCGCCGCCGCGGACGCTGTCATCTTCGCGACGGATGTCGGGGTCAAGGGCCGCGAACGCTTCGCCGGTAAGCCCGTGGTCGCGTCCGGTGTCAAGCGGGCGATCAACGAACCCGACGCGATGATCGCCGAAGCGGTCCGTGCCGCAGCCGATCCGTCCACCGCGACGGTCGAGGGGGGCTCGGCTCCCGCGGATTCGGGGGAGTCCGGGACCGGTGAACTCGGCTGGGGCACACGCATCCGGCAGATCCTGCTCACCGGCGTGAGCTACATGATTCCGTTCGTCGCGGCGGGTGGTCTGCTCATCGCGCTGGGATTCCTGCTCGGCGGGTACGACATCTCCGATTCGGCCGCCGAGATCGTCGTGAACAACACGCTGGGGAACCTGCCGGCGGGCGGGCTCACCACCTATCTCGGGGCGGTGCTGTTCCAGCTCGGGTCGCTGGCGTTCTCGTTCCTGGTCCCCGCGCTCGCCGGTTACATCGCCTTCGCAATCGCCGACCGCCCCGGCCTGGCACCCGGTTTCACCGCGGGCGCGGTCGCGGTCTTCGTCGGTGCCGGCTTCATCGGCGGTCTGGTCGGCGGCATCATCGCCGGTTTCGCCGCGCTGTGGGTGGGACGGATCCCGCTGCCGGTCTGGGCGCGCGGGCTCAAGCCCGTCGTGATCATCCCGCTGCTCGCCACACTGATCGTCGGTGCCCTGATGTTCCTGGTGCTGGGCCGCCCACTGGCCGCGATCACCACCGGACTCACCGACTGGCTCAACGGCCTGTCCGGCAGCTCTGCCGTGATTCTGGGCATGATCCTCGGCCTGATGATGTGCTTCGACCTCGGTGGTCCGGTCAACAAGGCCGCATATGCATTCGCCGTCGCCGGCCTGGCCGTCGACAACCACGCGTCGCTGCAGATCATGGCGACCGTCATGGCTGCCGGCATGGTTCCGCCGCTGGCGATGGCGCTGTCATCGACGCTGCGGCCGCAGCTCTACAGCCCCGCCGAACGCGAGAACGGCAAGGCCGCGTGGCTGCTGGGTGCCTCGTTCATCACCGAGGGAGCCATCCCGTTCGCCGCAGCCGATCTGTTCCGGGTGGTTCCGTCGATGATGATCGGCGGCGCCGTGACGGGGGCGATCGTGATGGCGACCGACGTGACGCTCACCGCGCCGCACGGCGGCGTGTTCGTGGTCTTCGCGATGGACCGCGTCCTGTGGTTCTTCATCGCACTGGCCGCCGGCACCGTCGTCGGCGCCCTGTGCGTCACGCTCGCCAAGGAAGTCAAACGCCCCGCCCACCTGACCACCTCGGCCCCGGCCACCCAGCCGGCCGCCGCCTGACCCATCCCGTTCAACCGATCGAAGGAGCATCCATGTCCAGCACCACAGTCACCGTCGGCTCGTCCATCGGGCTGCACGCCCGTCCCGCCGGAATCATCGCCGAGGCGGTCGTCGCCGCCGGCGTTCCGGTCACCCTCGCGGTGGACGGCGGCGAACCCGTCGACGCGGGCTCCGCACTGATGATCATGACGCTCGGCGCCACGCAGGGAACGGCCGTCACCGTCAGCTGCGACGACGAAGCCGTACTGGCGAAGATCGCGGAACTGGTCGTCGCCGATCTCGACGCCTGACGGGTGTCACCGACGCGACGCCGGCCCGCCTGGGGCCGGCCGGCGGCGCCCGCGCCACCACCAGCCCGCCGCGGCCGCGAGGATCGCCGCCACGGCGGCGGCCACCCCGGCCCGTTCGGCGACCGCGACACCGCGTGTCTCGGAGGCGGCGCTCTCCGGGTCCGCGAACAGGCCGGTCACCCCACGCCACACCCGAAGCTGCGGCAGCGGCCCCCCGTTCGACTCGGACGCCGTGAGCAGATCGCCGTCGTGGGTGAACGCGACCGCCTCCCCCTGCGGTTCGCCGGCTACCGGGATACGCAGTTGCGGGCCCGCGGCGAGCGCGGCCGCGAGATCGCCGTCCGGCGCGTGGAACAAGTACACGTCGGTGTAGGTGCGGACCGCCGCGACCGTACCGTCGGAGCTGACCGCCCCACCGGTGATCAGGGTCGACGATCCCCCGGCGAGCGGGCCACCCGGGGTGTCGGTGGGTCCGAGGCGGAGGACGCCGACCTCCTCGAGCGGATTCGGGCCTGGCGACGCGAGGTCCGCGAGGGTCTTCCCATCCGCCGGCCGGTAGACGGTGGCCGCACCGAACAGCGCCTTGGACACGATCAGCGGCACGCCGTCGCGGCCGATGAGCAGGGTCTCGGCGTCCCGGGCGCCGGTCGGGTAGGTCAGGCGGTACAGCTCACCGGCCCCGGTGCCGGGATCGAGAGAAATCAACGCCGCGGTCTCCCTGCGCGCGGTGTTGTCGCCGGTGTCGGCCAGCCACAGCCGCTCGTCCGGGCCGCTCGCAAGGTCTTCCACGTCGTACGGGTCGACGGGGGCGGGTATGCGACGCACCGTCGAACAGTCTTCGCCGAGTTCGACGACGGATTCGTCCGTCCCCGCATCGGGCACCGCGAACAGGCGTCCGTCGAGCATCGCGAGTCCGGACAGTTCCGCGAGCCCGGCGTCCGACGGGGTGCACAGCACCCCCTCCTGCACGTCCGCGACCGGCACGTCCTGCGTGTCGGCGATCGCGGGTGCCGCGACGGCCAGCGCAATCGCCAATCCGATCGTCACCGCGACCGGCGTGGCCCCCACTCCGGCCCGCACTAGGCGGCGTATTCGACCAATGCCGAGGCCAGCGCCCTCGGAACCCGGGCATGGACGCGGGTGCCGTCCTCCCCATGCGCGGATTCGAGGATCTGCCCGTCGGTGTGGATGCGGGCCAGCAGGTCGCCGCGCGTGTACGGCAACATCACCTCGACCTCGACGTCCGGGTCCTCGAGCAGTCCGGCGAGCCGGTCGCGCAGCTCGTCGAGACCTTCACCGGTGCGCGCCGACACGAAGACCGCGTCGGGCAGAAGGCCGCGCAACTGCATCAACATCACCGGTTCGGCGGCATCGATCTTGTTCACGACGATCAGTTCCGGCGGTGCAGGCGCATCGGATTCGCGGAGCACCTCGGTGACGACCTCGCGGACCGCCTTGATCTGCTCGGTGGGCAGCGGATCGGATCCGTCGACGACGTGCATCAGCAGATCAGCATCCGCAACCTCTTCGAGGGTGGAGCGGAACGCCTCGACGAGCTGGGTCGGCAGGTGCCGCACGAATCCGACGGTGTCGGTCAGCACGAACTCCCGCCCGTCGGGCAGCGCCGCGCGCCGGGTCGTCGGATCGAGCGTCGCGAACAGCGCGTTCTGCACGAGCACCCCGGAACCGGTCAGCGCGTTGAGCAGGCTCGACTTGCCGGCGTTGGTGTATCCGACGATCGCCACCGAGGGAATGCGGTTGCGCAGGCGGCGGGTCCGCTTGGTGTCGCGGGCCGCCTTCATCGCCTTGATCTCGCGGCGCAGCTTCGCCATGCGTTCCCGGATGCGGCGGCGATCGGTCTCGATCTTCGTCTCACCGGGGCCGCGCAGACCCACGCCGCCGTTGCTGCCGGCACGGCCACCGGCCTGCCGGGACATCGACTCACCCCAGCCGCGCAGTCGCGGCAGCATGTATTCCATCTGGGCGAGCGAGACCTGTGCCTTGCCCTCCCGGGAGGTGGCGTGCTGGGCGAAGATGTCGAGGATCAGGGCGGTCCGGTCGATGACCTTGACCTTGACGACCTTCTCCAGCGCGGTGAGCTGGGCGGGGGTGAGCTCGCCGTCGCAGATGACGGTGTCGGCGCCGGTGGCGACGACGACCTGCCGCAGCTCGTCCGCCTTGCCGGAGCCGATGTAGGTTGCCGCGTCCGGTTTGTCGCGGCGCTGGACCAGGCCTTCGAGGACTTCGGAGCCCGCGGTTTCGGCGAGGGCGGCGAGCTCGGCGAGGCTCGCCTCGGCCTGGCCTGCGGTCCCGCCGGTCCACACCCCGACGAGCACCACTCGTTCGAGGCGGAGCTGGCGGTACTCGACCTCGGTGATGTCTTCGAGTTCGGTGGACAGGCCCGCGACGCGGCGCAGCGCACTACGGTCCTCGAGCTGCATCTCGCCGACCGACGGGTCGTCGGTGGTCCATCCGTCGTGATCGGTGCGGTCCTCGGTCACGGACGCCCCGCTACGGGGTGTGTTCTTCAAACGCTGTGTGTTCGTCATACAGGATCCATCGTCCCACGTCGCCCGGGTCCGTGCATTCGAGTTTTCCCGGCATCACGGACGTGCCGCTGTTCAGGACAGTGCCGTCCACCACGCGTCGGCGATCATCCCGGTCGCGACCAGCACGGACGGGCCCCGCAGCGACGCCCGGGCGTCCTCGATCCGCACCTCCACCGCGCCACCGGGGATCCGCACCTGCACGAGACCGGAGTCGGCGCCGTCGAAGCGCAGTGCGGCCATCGCCGCGGCGACGGTCCCGGTGCCGCACGACCGGGTCTCCCCGACGCCTCGCTCGTGGACGCGCATCTCGACGGCGCCCGACGTGATCGGGGTGAGGAACTCGATGTTGACCCCGTGCGGGAAGAAACCCGGATCGAAACCGGGCGCGGACAGGTCCAGCGCGGCCAGACCGGCCCCCGCCAATTGCGGGTCGACGCACGCCAGATGCGGATTGCCGACGTCGATGCCCAGGCCCTTGTAGACGCGCCCCTCGACGGTCGCGGCGGACTCCCCCAGCTCACGCACGACACCCATGTCGACGGTGACCTCGCCGTCGACGGGTCCGGCCGCGTGCACCTGCACGGGTTTACCCCCGGCACGGCTGCCGACGACGAACTCGGTGCGGTCCTCGAAACCGTGCGCGCACAGGTAGTGCGCGAACACGCGAACGCCGTTGCCGCACATCTCGGCGATCGAGCCGTCGCCGTTGCGGTAGTCCATGAACCAGTCGTCGGCGGCGGTGCCGTCGGGCAGTGCCTCGAGCACTCCCGTCTCGACGAGCGCGCCGGCCCGTGCGACCCGCAGGATGCCGTCGGCGCCCAGTCCCCGACGCCGGTCACACAGTGCGGCCACTCGCTCCGGCGCGAGATCCAGCCGGGCGTCGGGATCGGGAAGAATCACGAAATCGTTCTCGGTGCCGTGCCCTTTGCTGAACTCCATGCCGGTCAGCTTATCGAGCCGCGCGACGCGGCGACGACGCGCAGGGCCGCCTCCGTCAGGTCCGGGTCGGCGCCGTCGAGCCAGTTGATCCGCGGATCGCGACGGAACCAGGATCGCTGCCGACGGACGTAGCGACGGGTGCCGATGAACGTGCGTTCCCGCGCGTACTCGAGGTCGCAGTCCCCGTCGAGGTATTCGAGAACCTGTGCGTAGCCGATGGCCCGTTTCGCGGTCACTCCCTCGCGCAGCCCGTGATCGAGCAGGCCGCGGACCTCGTCGACGAGTCCGCGCTCGAACATCAGGTCGGTGCGCCGTGCGATGCGCTCGTCGAGCTCGGTGGTGTCCCGGTCCACCCCGAGGATCACAGTGCCCCAGCGGGGCTTCCCGCGCTGCGGCTGCGATGCCGCAAACGGCCGGCCGGTCAGTTCGACCACCTCGAGCGCCCGCACCATGCGGCGCCCATCGCTCGGCAGGATCGTGGCGGCCGCGGCAGGATCGGCCTGCCGCAGCGCCGCGTGCACCGCTGCGAGGCCACCGTCGGCGAGTAGCGCCTCCCACTTGGATCGGACCTGGGGGTCCGTCGCGGGGAACTCCCATTCGTCCAGCAGCGACTGCACGTACATCATCGAGCCGCCCACGACGACGGGGACGGCGCCGCGGGCGCGGATCGCCTCGACGTCCGCGATGGCGGCCTCCTGATAGCGGGCGACCGTAGCGGTCTCGACGACGTCGAGCACGTCGAGCTGATGGTGGGCAATGCCCCGGCGTTCGGCGACGGTCAGCTTCGCGGTTCCGATGTCCATGCCGCGGTACTGCTGCATCGCGTCGATGTTGACGATCTCGCCGCCGAGCGCACCTGCCAGGTCCAGGCCCAGTTCGGATTTGCCGGTAGCGGTCGGGCCGACGACGGCGACGGGAACCGGCGCGCTCACGGCCGCCAGATCCCCACGTGATAGCCGACTCCGTACGGCGCGCCGCTGTACGCGATCTTCACCGCGCTCGGTGCCGCGCCGAACACACCGGCGAGAACCTGCCAGGCGGCGCGGCCGTCGAGGAGGAGCTCAGCGCACCGGTCGGGGTCGAGCGCGGTCAGCGCCCCGGGGTCCCCCGCGCCGAGCGCAGCGGTCAGGTCGGTTTCGACGGCCTCGGCACGCGCGTCGAACGCGCCCGGCGCCTTCGCGGTCAGGGTGGCCGCACCGTCGGCGATCACCAGCAGCCCACGGGGGGTGTCGGCGTCGTCCAGCCCGGCACGGAGCCGCTGCCCGAGGCGGGTGCACTCGTCGCGACCGGCGTCGATCGGCACGATGTGAACCTCCGCACGCACGGTGGGGGCGGCATGATCGCGCAACCATCCGGCGATGAGCGCGGACAACGGCAGGTCGGGATCGGGGTCACCGGTCGCGTCCGGTCCGAGATCGACCCGGACGTCGGCGCCGTAGCCTCGGAACGTGCCGATGGCGGTCGACGCCACCCGTCCTGCGGTCGGGCCGGTGCCGACGACGACCCAGTGCGTGCAGTCCGCGATCTCCGACGCCGCGGCGAGCGCGGCGCCGCGCAGCTCGTCGGTCTCGCCTGCGGCGAGACCGTTCAGCTCGGGCACGAGCAGGGGCGGGGACGGCACGAATACCGCAGCGGTCAGCACACGAGCCACGGTAGTCGACCGGACCGGCCGCCCCGCGCGTGCGCGACCTGTTTCAATAGTGGGCGGAAGTCGTCGCGGGTGATCCGCGGCGGACCTACGGATGAGCCATGCGACCAGGCAGCCGTGCCGCGCGGCAGAGAAGAGGACCCGATGACCGATCCCAATGCACAGGACACGAGTGTGACTCGGGAATCCGGTGCCGTGCCGGCACCCGCGGCTCCGAAGCCGGCCGCCCCCGCGCCCGGTACCCCGCGCCCCGGCACCGAGCACGCCCCGAAACCGCATCCGGCTGCCTCGCACGTGCATGCGGCGGCGACACCCGCGGTGCCGGCGAGCGACCCGAGCCTGTTCGGCCGCGTCGACGAGGACGGCACCGCGTGGGTGGTCACCTCCGAAGGCGAGCGGTGCATCGGTTCGTGGCAGGCCGGTGACGCGGCCGAGGGCCTTGCACACTTCGGGCGCCGCTTCGACGACCTCGCGACCGAGGTCGCGATCCTCGAGTCGCGGCTCGCCTCGCGTTCCGGTGACGCCAAGAAGACCCGAGCCGCGGCGGAGGCGTTGGCCGAGTCGCTGCCGACCGCGGCGGTGATCGGCGACCTCGACGGACTGGCCGCACGCCTCGCGACGATCGTCGCGGACTCGGAGAAGGCCGCGACGGCCGCAAAGCACGAGAAGGAGCATCAGCGCGCGGAGAACACCGCTCGCAAGGAGGCTCTCGCTGCGGAAGCCGAAAAGATCGGCGCCGAGTCCACCCAATGGAAGTCCGCGGGAGACCGGTTGCGGGAGATCCTCGACGAGTGGAAGACCATCCGGGGCGTGGACCGCAAGGTCGACGACGCGCTGTGGCGGCGCTACTCGAAGGCACGCGAGGCCTTCAACCGGCGCCGCGGTGCACACTTCGCCGAACTCGACCGTGAACGAGCCGCAGCGAAGGGCCGCAAGGAGGAACTCGTCGCGCGCGCCGAGGCGCTGCAGGATTCCACCGATTGGGGTGGGACCTCCGCTGCGTTCCGGGATCTGCTGACCGAGTGGAAGGCGGCCGGTCGCGCACCCCGCGAGGCGGACGACCAGTTGTGGAAGCGTTTCAAGGGTGCACAGGATGTGTTCTTCGCGGCCCGCAACGCCGCGAGCGCCGAACGGGACGCGGAGTTCGAGGACAACGCCCGGGCGAAGGAAGCGCTGCTCGCATCCACTGCGATCGATCCGGCCGGCGACATCGACGTCGCCCGCGCGCAGTTGAGGGAACTGCAGGACAAGTGGGAGCAGATCGGGAAGGTTCCGCGCGAGCGCATGCACGACCTCGAGGCGCGGCTGCGGGTGATCGAGAAGCAGGTGCGCGAGGCCGCCGAGTCCGAGTGGCGCCGCACCGACCCCGAAGCGCTGGCGCGCGCCGCGCAGTTCCGTGAGCGGGTCCGTCAGTTCGAGGAGCAGGCCGCGAAGGCGACCGCTGCCGGACGCGCCAGGGACGCGGAGAAGGCACTCGCGCAGGCGCAGCAGTGGCGTGAATGGGCCGACGCCGCCGAGGGTGCCGTCGGCGAACGCTGACCGGAGGTACAGATGGAGGAACCCCGCATCACCGTGTCCGGTGGTGCGGGGTTCTTCCTTGTCCGACCTCTACCCGAGGTCCGTCACAGGTGGTTGTTCGTACCGAACTGTCCCCGGTGTTCCTCCTCGGCCGCGACCCGGCGAAGTTCTTCTTCTGCGGCCAGCTGCAGCGAGGTGCGCGCCCAGACGACCCGGGCCCAGTGGAAGGTCAGCACCATTACGGCGAACCAGGCGAGGACGAGGCCGAATCCCGGTCCGGACGCCGTCGAGTCGACGGGCAGCGTCTGCCGGGTCCAGATCGACAGCATGCCGAAGACGATGGACACCGCGGATCCGGCCAGAGCGAGCCATGCGAGCACCCACCTGCGAGTGAGCAACGCCAGGATCGAGCACACACCGCCGAAGACCAGGGCCAGCCACACGAAGATGCGTGACGGCAGCGCGATGTCCTCGGCGACGGCGTCCGGCCCGAACGACAGGATCTCCCAGCCGTTGGCGGCGCCGGCGTGCGGGAGACTGAAGGATCCGAGCAGCACCATCACCGCGACCGCGACGACCAGCGCCCGCGCGCCGGGGTCGATCTCACCCGCGATCTTGCGTTCGGCCTGTTCGAGGTCCGCGCGGACCTCGTTCATCGGGTCGTTCGCACCGTGGTCGTGTGCGGCGCTCATGCGTCACATCCCATCTGTGTCGGAAGGGGTTCGGGAACCCCGATCTTCGGCAGTCCCAGTCCCACGCCGATCGGCGGGGTCTTGGGCATGCGTCCTTGCTCGAAGTGGTCGCCCGCCCGGGTGCGGCGGTGCGTCAGGATCGGGGTGTCGGCAACCAGGTGGTGCGGCGCCGCGTCGCTGACGACGATGGTGACGATGTCGCCGGGGCGAACTGTGCCGTCGAGGTTTCCGTCGGGCCTGAAGTGCACGAGCCGGCCGTCGCGGGCGCGGCCGCTCATCCGGGCGGTCTCGGCGTCCTTGCGGCCTTCCCCGGCGGCCACCAGCAACTCGACTTCGGTGCCGACGAGCTTGCGGTTCTCTTCGAGGGTGATCCGCTCCTGCAACGCGATCAGCCGCTCGTAGCGTTCCTGCACGACCGCCTTGGGGAGCTGGCCGTCCATTTCCGCGGCGGGGGTGCCCGGGCGCTTCGAGTACTGGAAGGTGAAGGCGCTGGTGAAGCGGGCCTTCTCCACGACGTCGAGGGTGTCCTGGAAGTCCTCTTCGGTTTCGCCGGGGAATCCGACGATGATGTCGGTGGTGATCGCCGCGTGCGGCATCGCGGCGCGAACCCGGTCGATGATCCCGAGGAATTTCTCCTTGCGGTACGAGCGGCGCATCGCGCGCAGAACCCGGTCGCTGCCGGACTGCAGCGGCATGTGCAACTGCGGGCACACGTTGGCGGTCTGCGCCATCGCCTCGATCACGTCGTCGGTGAACTCCGCCGGATGCGGCGACGTGAACCGGACACGCTCGAGACCCTCGATCTGCCCGCACGCGCGCAGCAGCGCGGCGAATGCGCCACGGTCGCGGGGCTGGTCGGGATCGGCGAAGGATCGGCCGTACGAGTTCACGTTCTGACCGAGCAGCGTCACCTCGAGCACGCCCTCGTCGACGAGTGCCTGGACCTCGGCCAGGATGTCTCCGGGCCGCCGGTCGACCTCCTTGCCGCGCAGCGAGGGCACGATGCAGAAGGTGCAGGTGTTGTTGCAGCCGACGGAGATCGATACCCACCCGGCATAGGCGGATTCACGCTTGGCCGGCAAGGTCGACGGGAATGCGTCGAGCGACTCGAGGATCTCCACCTCGGCCTTGCGGTTGTGCCGCGCGCGGTCGAGCAGCGCCGGCAGGTTGCCGATGTTGTGGGTGCCGAACACCACATCGACCCAGGGTGCTTTCTTCACGACGACGTCGCGGTCCTTCTGCGCGAGGCACCCACCGACCGCGATCTGCATGTTCGGGTTCTCGTCCTTGACCGGACGCAGATGGCTGAGGTTGCCGTACAGCTTGTTGTCGGCGTTCTCTCGCACCGCGCAGGTGTTGAAGACCACCAGGTCGGGTGAGCCGCCCGGCACAACCTTCGCGAAGCCCGCCTCCTCGAGCAGACCGGACAGCCGCTCCGAGTCGTGCACGTTCATCTGGCAGCCGTACGTGCGAACCTCATAGGTTCGGGCGTCGGCCGGGGATTCGGAGACGGTTTCATCGTCGATCAATGACACGTCTCAGGGTAGCTCAGGCCCCGAACTGCGCCGCATCTGCCCTGGTCGCGCCGCCACCCGCCTGTGGGCCGCAAGAGTTCCGTTTCCCGCCGCGCGTCGTACCGCAAAATCCGATCCTGCGCGGCTGTCACCGCATAAGGTCCTGGACATGGCACCAGAGGCTGTCGCACCGGAGAGTGCCCCCCACGGGGAGGCCCCGTCGTCGATGATCTCGATGGCGGACGTGAACAAGCATTTCGGATCCCTGCATGTGCTGCAGAACATCGATCTGGAGATCCCGCGCGGCCAGGTGGTGATCGTGCTGGGGCCGTCGGGTTCCGGCAAGTCCACCCTGTGCCGGACCATCAACCGGCTCGAACCGATCGATTCCGGGCGGATCGAGGTCGACGGCAAGGTCCTGCCCGCCGAGGGCAAGGCCCTCGCTGCCCTCCGCGCCGATGTGGGCATGGTGTTCCAGTCGTTCAACCTCTTCGCCCACAAGACGATCCTCGAGAACGTCATGCTCGCACCGCTCAAGGTCCGCAGGAAGAAGAAGGACGAGGCGAAGAAGCAGGCGCTCGCACTGCTCGAACGGGTCGGTATCGCCAACCAGGCCGAGAAGTATCCGGCCCAGCTGTCGGGCGGTCAGCAGCAGCGCGTCGCCATCGCCCGGGCCCTGGCGATGAACCCGAAGGTGATGTTGTTCGACGAGCCGACCTCCGCGCTGGACCCGGAGATGGTCCAGGAAGTGCTCGACGTGATGACCTCGCTCGCGAAGGAGGGCATGACGATGCTCGTCGTGACCCACGAGATGGGCTTCGCGCGCAAGGCCGGCGACCGCGTGCTGTTCATGGCGGACGGGCAGATCGTCGAGGACACCGACCCGGCAACGTTCTTCACCGCCCCGAAGTCCGATCGTGCGAAGGACTTCCTGGGCAAGATCCTCAGTCACTGATCAGTCAGCCCGACCACTGGAGGTAGCCCGAATGAAACTGTCCCGCACCGTCCGCCTGGGCATCGGAGCCATCGCCGTTGCGCTCGCCGCCACCGCATGTGGCGGCGACGAACAGCGCAGCGCCCTCGAATCCGCCGAGGCCGGGGATCTGACGATCGGCATCAAGTTCGACCAGCCGGGGCTCGGACTGCGCAACCCGGACGGCACCTTCAGCGGTTTCGACGTGGAGGTCGCCAAGTACGTCGCCGGGCAGCTCGGCGTCACCGAGGAGAACGTCACGTTCAAGGAGGCGCCGTCGGCACAGCGCGAGACTCTCATCCAGAACGGTGAGGTCGACTACATCGTTGCGACGTACTCGATCACGGACGCCCGCAAGGAGAAGGTGGACTTCGCCGGGCCGTACCTGGTCACCGGGCAGTCGTTGCTCGTACGGGCCGACAACACCGACATCACCGGGCCGGAGTCGCTCAACGGTGGTAAGCGGCTGTGCTCGGTCGCCGGCTCGACCCCCGCGCAGAACGTGAAGGACAAGTACGCGCAGGACGTTCAGCTGCAGGAGTTCGACACGTACTCCGCATGCGTGGAGGCACTGCGTAACGGCGCGGTCGATGCGCTCACCACTGACGCGATCATTCTCGCCGGTTACGCGGCGCAGTCCCCGGGTGAGTTCAAGGTGGTGGGCGAGCCGTTCACCACGGAGAACTACGGGATCGGTCTCGCCAAGGGTGACGACGAGTCGCGGGCCCGCATCAACGACGCGATCCAGGCGATGATCGACTCCGGCGCGTGGGAAGCGGCGTTCCAGTCCACGGTCGGCGGTTCCGGTCTGCCGGTTCCGGAGAAGCCGACGGTCGACCGTTACTGATCCGGCC
>NZ_BCXI01000011.1 GCF_001895025.1 Rhodococcus zopfii NBRC 100606 = JCM 9919 | reverse complement strand
GCGTCTCGTCCACCGAATCCTGGAGTCCCCCAGTGGATCTGTTGAACAAGTACGGCAGTCAACTGATCGAGGCGTTCTGGACCACGATCCAGCTCACCGTGCTGTCCGCGATCGGCGCCTTGATCCTCGGCACGATCCTCGCCGCGATGCGAGTCTCGCCCGTCCCGATCGCGCGGGCCGTCGGCACCGCGTACGTGACGATCTTCCGCAACACGCCGTTGACCCTGATCATCCTGTTCTGCCTGTTCGGCCTCTCGCAAACCCTGGGTGTCAACCTCGCCCCGACCGATTCGGCGACCTTCCTGGTGGACAACAACTTCCGGCTCGCGGTGCTCGGCCTCAGCGTCTACACAGCCGCGTTCGTCTGTGAATCGCTGCGGTCCGGCATCAACACCGTCCACGTCGGGCAGTCGGAGGCGGGCCGTTCGCTGCGCCTGACGTTCGCCCAGAATCTGCGGCTGATCGTGCTGCCCCAGGCGTTCCGCGCCGTCATCGCACCGCTCGGCAGCGTGCTCATCGCCCTGACGAAGAACTCGACGATCGCGTCCGTGATCGGTGTGGCCGAGGCATCACTGCTCATGAAGTCCATGATCGAGACCGAAGCGGCGATCTTCCTCGTCGGCGGGATCTTCGCGCTCGGCTTCGTGATTCTCACCCTTCCCATGGGCCTGCTGTTCGGCTGGCTCGGAAAGCGCTACGAGGTGGCCCGATGAGCGCCCGCGCAACCGTCCTCTACGACGCACCCGGCCCGCGGGCCCGCGCCACCTACCATGCGATCTCCGCGCTCGTCGTCGTCCTACTCGTCGCGGCCGGTTACGTCGTGTACCGCGCGCTGGACAGCAAGGGGCAGCTGACCGCGGCCAAATGGGACCCGTTCACCGAGTCGACGTCGTGGACGACCTATCTGCTGCCCGGTATCCGCGGCACCCTGATCGCCGCCGCGCTGTCGATTGTGCTGGCGCTGGTTCTCGGGTTCGCCCTCGGCATCGGCCGGCTGTCCGATCATCGCTGGATGCGGCTGGTGTGCGGCACGATCGTCGAATTGTTCCGGGCCGTGCCGGTGCTGATTCTGATGATCTTCCTGTATCAGATCTTCGCCGAGTATCGGGTGTTCAAATCGTCCTACCTCGCACTCGCCGCGGTGGTCACGGGCCTGACTCTCTACAACGGCTCGGTGATCGCGGAGCTGGTGCGTGCCGGTATCCGGTCGCTGCCGCGCGGCCAGTCCGAGGCGGCAGGCGCCCTGGGGATGCGCAAGAACCAGATCATGCGCCTGATCCTGCTGCCGCAGGCCGTCACGGTGATGCTGCCGGCGATCATCTCCCAGATGGTCGTGGCCCTGAAGGATTCGGCGCTCGGCTATCTCATCGGTTACGTCGAAGTGGTGCGATCCGGTCAGCAGCTCGGCGCGGCCTTCGGCAACTATCTGCCGTCGCTGCTGGTGGTCGCCGCGATCATGATCGTGCTGAACAGTTCCCTGACTGTACTCGCCACCAGGGTCGAGAAGCGTCTTCGGGCCGGCCGCCGCAAGAAGGGCGCCGTGATACCCGAAGAGCCCCAGACCATGCCGGTGATGGCGGTTCCCGGCATGGACATCACCGGTGACGAGAAGAGGCCGTGACGCAACCCGTCCGGCGGTGACCGGACCGCGTCAGTCGTCCGCGAGACCGTCGGAGCCGAAGTCGGCGAGTGCGCCGCGCACCACGTCGAAGGCCATGCCCTGGGAATAGCCGCGTCGTGCGAGCATCCCGACCAGCCGGCGCACGAGTTTGTCCCGCTCGGCAGCGATCTCGCGTCGATCACCCTCGGTGGGCAGCGGCGGTTGGGTGCGCAGCTTCTTGCGGACCAGATCGACCGCGCGAGCGCGTTCGTCGTCGCCGTCGATCTGATCCAAGGCCTCCGCCGCGTCCTGCTGCCCGATTCCTTTGCGGCGCAGTTCGAGTGCGATCGCGCGTTTGCCCTTGCCCGCATACAGGTGCCGGGAGCGCACCCACTGCTGGGCGAAGTCGGCATCGTCGATCAGGCCCACCGCGGCAAGCCGGTCGAGGGTCCGCTCCGCAACCTCGGCCGTGTAGCCCTTCTGTTCGAGTTTCGTGGCGAGTTCGGCACGGCTGCGGGCCCGGTCGGTCAGCAGGCGCAGGCACACGTCCTTGGCTTGCGCTTCGGTACCTCCCCCGGGCTCGGGGCGTGCGCGCCGTCGGCCCGGCCCGGCCGAAGGGGTCGGGTGCGGGTCCGGAGGCGTGGGATCGTCCATGGCCGGCACGTTAGCGGGCCCCACCGACAGCGGCGGCCGAGCCGATCCACGTGATCCAGGCATCGAGTACGACATCGGCGAGGTCCCGGTATCCCTGCACGGACGGGTGCGCCCCGTCCCCCGCCGCCGCTTCCCGGATCCACGCGGTGTCGCCGTCGAGGTGGGCGATGACCGAGCAGTACGGCACGTTCCGGACGGCACACGCACCGGCGAACAGGTCGTCGAGGTGCCTGGTGCGCGCGTTCTGCTGCTCGTCGGCGACCGGCGGCGGCCCGACGACGAGTACCAGCCAGTCGCAGGCGAGGGCGTCGTCGAGGATCGCGGTGAGGTTGGTCACCGAGTCCTTGGGCCGCACCCGCGTCGAATCCCCTTGCTGTGTCGTGTCGTTGACACCGAAGGAGAAGACGAGCCGATTGTCACATCCATCCGGAAAGCGGCGGCGGGCCTCGTGTGACCAGCGGGCCCGAACGTCGGCGGTCGTGTCGCGGCGGACACCGAGGTTGTAGACGGTGAAGTCGATGTCGCCGAGCACCGGTCGGGCATGCTCGGCGAGCAGACCCGCCCAGCCGCGGTGAGCGGGATCGCCGACCCCTGCGACGAACGAATCACCGAAGAAACACAATCGAATCGGCCGCGCAGTCATGGCGGCCATGATGCCAGGGTGGTGGGCGCGGTCGACGACCGCGCCCACCCGAGGCACTCGTGCGTCAGAAGTCGGCGGCTTCCTCGCCGTCGGCGGTGACGACGGCGCCGATGCCGAGCTTCTCCTTGATCTTCTTCTCGATCTCGTCGCGGATATCGGTGTTCTCGAGCAGGAACTTGCGGGCGTTCTCCTTGCCCTGGCCGAGCTGGTCGCCCTCGTACGTGTACCAGGATCCGGACTTGCGGACGATGCCCTGTTCGACGCCCATGTCGATGAGCGAGCCCTCCTTGGAGATGCCCTGGCCGTACAGGATGTCGAACTCAGCCTGCTTGAACGGCGGCGAAACCTTGTTCTTGACGACCTTGACGCGGGTGCGGTTGCCGACGGCGTCGCCGCCGTCCTTGAGCGTCTCGATCCGCCGCACGTCCAGCCGGACGGAGGCGTAGAACTTCAAAGCCTTACCGCCCGTGGTTGTTTCGGGCGAACCGAACATGACGCCGATCTTCTCGCGCAGCTGATTGATGAAGATCGCGGTGGTGCCGGAGTTGTTGAGGGCACCGGTCATCTTGCGGAGCGCCTGGCTCATGAGGCGGGCCTGCAGACCGACATGGCTGTCGCCCATCTCACCCTCGATCTCGGCGCGCGGCACGAGCGCCGCGACCGAGTCCACGACGATGATGTCGAGCGCGCCGGAGCGGATCAGCATGTCCGCGATCTCGAGCGCCTGCTCACCGGTGTCCGGCTGGGACACCAGCAGCGCGTCGGTGTCCACACCGAGCTTGCGAGCGTACTCGGGATCGAGTGCGTGCTCGGCGTCGATGAACGCGGCGATGCCGCCGTTGGCCTGCGCATTGGCAACCGCGTGCAGCGCGACCGTGGTCTTACCGGAGGATTCCGGCCCGTAGATCTCGACGACGCGGCCGCGAGGCAGACCGCCGATACCGAGTGCGACATCGAGCGCGATCGATCCGGTCGGGATCACCGCGATCGGCTGGTGAGCCTCCTCCCCCAGTCGCATCACGGAGCCCTTGCCGAAACTCTTGTCGATCTGCGCGAGGGCGAGCTCGAGTGCCTTCTCGCGGTCGTGTGCCTGTGCTGCCATCGTGGTCCCCTTCATCGAATCTCGTCCTGCTTGTCGACGACGTTAGAGCCCGGCACCGACAAGTTCGTCGTGGCGACCGGTGAGCCGCCGGATCTGTGGATCGATCCGCCGCCTGTGGACAACTACGCCACCGTGCACGACACCAGCATAGGCGAACAATTGTTCGAACGGTGCGGTTCCCGCTCGTCGCGTCAACGGCGCGAGGGTGGGACGTCGAACTCCTCGCACAGGGCGCGCCACACCTCCCGCGGCTCCTGACCTGCCTCGATCGCCTCGGCCGGGGTGAGACCCCCGAGCGAGAGGATCACGTGGTCGCGGAGCAACGCGTCGCCGTGGAGCTGCCCGAATTCGATCCGGACGAGCTCGTGGAATTCCGTCAATCGCACCCCGCCCACGGTAGTGGGCGGCGACGCATCACGTCGAAACGGTCGCGCCGACGACCTGTCCGGCCGGCAGCACAGGTGTGCTCAGCCCGCCACCTCACGGCAGATCCCCACGGGGTCCTCGACCCGGTTCGCGGTCGCGGCGGCACTACGGGCGGCGGCCGCGAACCGCTTCTCGCTCAGGATCGTCTCGATCGCGGTGAGCACCGCCACGGAATCGAGCGGGCGCACCACCACCGCGCTGCCCTGCCGAGCCGCCCGGTTGGCCAGCTCCCACTGATCGCCCCCACCGGGCACGATCACCGCAGGCACGCCGGCACTCAACGCCTTCGCGAGCATCCCGTGGCCGCCGCCGCACACCACCACGTCGGCCTGCTCGAGCAGGAGGTCCTGGCGGCCCCGGCCCGCGACCGCCCAGTCCGGCAGTGCCCCGTCGGCCCCGTCGAGCATCGTCGCCGCAACACGCATCCCGGTTCCGTCCAGCGCGGTGCACACGGCGTCGAGCATGCCCACGACACCTGTGGTCGCCGTGGACGGGGCGACCATCACCAACGGGCCGGTGCCGGGCGGCGGGGTCAGCACGGTCTCGGTCGGTTCCCACAGCAGCGGGCCCACCAGATGTGCATTCGCCGGCCAATCGGGTCGCGGCACCTCGAGAGCCGGCAGCGTCGCGATCAGACGCGCGGCGGGTCCCGGATCCTGCTCGGCCAGGCCGATACCCAACCGCGCGGCGCTGCGTTCGTGGTCACCCTGCCGTATCGAGCGGGCGGTCATGCGGCGCAGCAGGGCGTCCCGGGCTCGGCCGCGGATCCCGCGCCCGGGCGCGAGACCGCTTCCGATCGGCGGCAGGCCGCGTGAGGGCAGATACAGCGGGTGCGGGGACAGCTCGACCCAGGGGATGCCGAGCCGTTCGGCGGCCATGCCCCCTCCGGCGGTGATGACGTCCGAGACGACCAGGTCCGGCAGCAGCGCGCTCAGATCCGGCAGGAGCTCGGTCGCGATGTGTGCGGCGCGAGCGTGGAGCCTGGCACCGGCGTCACCGTCGTCGTCGCCGGGCCGCGGATCGAGCCCCTTGAGCAGCGCGAACGTGACACCCGGAATCTCGGTGCCCAGCCAGCGCTCGCCGGTGAACAGGATCGGATCGTCTCCCGCGTCCGCCAGCCGCCGGCACAGCTCGATCGCCGGGATCGCATGTCCGGCATCAGGTCCGGCCACCACCGCAACTCGCATCGACACAGCCTGTCACATCAGGCCGCCCGTCCCACCCCCTGCGGTCAAGCGAGTCGGTGTTCGGCGAGTACGGACAGGGCCGCCTCGTGCGCCGCGGCCCGATCGGCGGGCACGAGGCCGATGCGGGTGCGCCGGTCGAGGATGTCGTCGGCGTCGAGCGCCCCCTCGTGGGTGATCGCGAAGTCGAATTCGGCACGGCACACGTCCAGTCCGGGCGCGACCGGGTCGAGTCGCCCGGGATCGGCGGTGAGCTGCGCGGCCTCGGTCCCGTACCGGCGCACCAGGGACACCGGAGCCGGCAGCCGGGCCAGCGACGTCCGGTTCGCCGCCCCGACCAGCGGTATCCGGTGGGTGTTGCAGGGTCCGGCAGGCAGCCCGGTCGCGGCGACGGCAGCGTCCAGCGCGTCCTGGGCCATCTTCCGGTAGGTGGTCAGCTTGCCGCCGACGATGCCGATCGGACGGCCCTCGGCGCGGACGACCGCGTGCTTGCGGGACAGGTCCGCCGTGGCACCATCCCCGTCGGCCGTTCGCAGGAGCGGGCGCAGCCCGGAATAGGTGGCGAGCACGTCGTCGCGGGTCAGCGCGGTGGCGAGGGCGGTGTTGACCGTGTCGAGCAGGAAGTCGATCTCGGTGTCGGTCGCGTGCGGGACGTCGGGAATGTCGCCGGGCGCGTCCTCGTCGGTGAGGCCGAGATAGACGCGGCCGAGCTGGGCGGGCAGGGCGAACACGAACCGGTTGGTCGCGCCGGGGATCGGGACGGTGAGGGCCGCGGTGGGATGTCCGAGGACGGCCGCGTCCAGGACCAGGTGGGTGCCGCGGCTGGGGCGCAGCGCGATCGAGGGATCGACGTGGCCGGCCCACACGCCCGCCGCGTTGATCACCGCCCGGGCCCGCACCGTGAAATCGCCGCCGGTGATCTCGTCGTGCAGGACCGCCGTCTCGGCGGTGGCGGCGTGCGCGGAGACGCGGGTGAGGATGCGTGCACCGAAGGTCGCGGCGGTGCGGGCGAGTGCGACGACGAGCCGGGCATCGTCGACGAGTTGTCCGTCGTGGGCGAGCAGGCCCCCGCGGAGTCCGTCGCGGCGCACCGCCGGGACGAGGGCGGCGGCACGGTCCGCGTCCACCCGGCACGACCGCGGCAGCAACGCCGCGGGGGTGCGGGCCGCCGCACGCAACGCGTCTCCGGCGAGGAAACCCGCCCGGACCAGGGCGGATTCACCGCGGCCGACGGACGGAAGCAGCGGGACGAGTTGCGGCATCGACCGGATCAGGTGCGGGGCGACGACGGTCATGAGGAGTCCGCGTTCGACGGCGCTCTCGTGCGCGATCCCGACGTTGCCGGTCGCGAGGTAACGCAGTCCGCCGTGGACGAGTTTCGAACTCCACCGGCTGGTCCCGAACGCAAGGTCGTGGCGTTCAGCGAGGACGACGCTCAGTCCGCGGGCGGCGGCGTCGAGCGCGACACCGGCACCGGTGACCCCGCCGCCGATCACCAGGACGTCGACGGTGGGGTCGTCGGCGAGCCGGTCGAGTTCGTGGTGGCGGCGCGCCGCGGACAGCGCGCCGGATCCGGGTCCGGTCACGGTGGTCCTTCCTGGACGGGGGTCAGATAGGCGTCGACGGCGTGGCCGAGTTCGGCCAGCAGGTCGCCGCGGGCTGTCGTGTCGGCGACGGCACGTGCCGACTGGACCACCGATTGCGCGGTGAGCAGCACCATCACGGCGATCCGGTGCGGATCGCCGGTGCGGATCGATCCGTCGCGCTGACCGTCGGCGACGCCGACGGTCAGGGTGTCCAGCAGCATTCGCTGGCTGGTGCCGAGCCGGTCGACGATGTAGGTGGTGAGCACGTCCGGGTCGGTGCTGCGGATCTTCTCGAACAGCGGGTGGGAGCCGATCGCGTCGGCGGTGGTCACGACCGCGCGGACGAGCCGGTCCCGCGCCGGGCCGCCGCCGGCCGGCTCGGGGGCGACCCGGCGGATCTCGCGGGTGAGCAGGTCCGCGACGATCGCGCGGGTGTCCGGCCAACGGCGATAGACGGTCGGGCGGCTGACGCCGGCGCGGCGGGCGACCTCGGCGAGCGTGGTGCGGCGCAGCCCGAAGTCGAGCACGCAGGAGTAGGCGGCGTCGAGGATCTGGTCCTCGATCGGGACCGTCCCGCGCGGACCGGCAGTTCTTGAATCATCGTTACGGATCGACATCGTATGTAAGACTGTAACTCATGAGCGCGCCGTTCACACCGCAACGTCCCGACGAATCCCCGCCGATGGCCTGGGACGCGTGGGGGACCGAAGACCGCCGTACCGAACTCTCCGCGCCGGTGCGCAACCTGCTCGAGCAGGCGCTCGGCGTCGACACCCGCCGCGACCGCGACCTTCCCGAATCCGATGTGCGGTTGACCGTGAGCCGGCTGCGGACCGAGCACCGCGACGGGCTCACCCGCATCGTCGGCGACGACCACCTCGCCGACGACGACGCGGCCCGGCTGCGGCACGCGGGCGGCAAGAGCACCCTCGACCTGCTGCGCAGGCACAGCCGCGCGGAGCAGGACGCACCCGATGCGGTGCTCTTCCCGGGCAGCCACGACGAGGTCCTCGCCGTGCTCGCCTACTGCACGGCCGAAGCGATCGCGGTGGTTCCGTTCGGCGGCGGCACCAGCGTCGTCGGCGGTGTCGATCCGGTGTCCGGCCCCTTCGACGAGGTGGTCGCTGTCGACCTGCGCCGGCTGACCGCGCTGACGGACCTCGACCCGGTGTCCGGGCTGGCGACCCTGCAGGCCGGCGCGACCGGACCCCAGGCCGAGCAAGTGCTGGCCGCGCACGGTTTCTCGCTCGGCCACTTTCCTCAGAGCTACCGGCACGCCACCCTCGGCGGGTTCGCGGTCACCCGGTCCGCAGGCCAGGCGTCGGCCGGCTACGGGCGGTTCGAGGACATGGTCGACCACCTCGTCGTCGCGACACCGCAGGGCACCGTGCGGGCGGGCCGGGCGCCGGCGTCCGCGGCGGGTCCCGACCTGCGCCGGGTGTTCCTCGGCTCGGAGGGCACGCTCGGCATCGTCACCGAGATCGGGGTGCGCATTCATCCCCTGCCCGCGACCACCGCGTTCCGGGCGTGGTCGTTCCCCGATTTCGCGACCGGCGCGGCGGCGTTGCGCGCACTCGCGCAGACCGGCGCTCTGCCGACGGTGCTGCGACTGTCGGACGAGGCCGAAACCGGCATGAATCTCGCACTGCACCAGAGCATCGGCGGTGACGCTCCCGGCGGCTGCCTGGCGGTGACCACCGTCGAGGGCACCGAGGCGCATGTGCAGGCCCGCGCCGGCGAGGTCGCGGCGTTGCTCGCGGCATCCGGCGGCACCGATCTCGGGGACGGACCGGCCCGGGCCTGGCAGCACGGCCGGTTCGACGCCCCGCACCTGCGCGACGCCCTGCTGCGCGTCGGTGCACTCGCCGAAACCCTCGAGACCGCGACGACGTGGTCCAACCTGCTGTCGCTGCGCAGCGCCGTGACCGAGGCACTCACCTCGAGCCTGACCGCCCAGGGCACGCCTCCGCTGGTGATGAGCCACATCTCCCACACCTATCCGACCGGCGCGTCGCTGTACTTCACGGTGGTGTGCGCCCAGTCCGACGACCCGATCGCGCAGTGGTCACAGGCCAAACGCGTTGCGGGCGATGCGATCGTCGCGGCGGGTGGGACCATCACCCATCACCATGCGGTCGGTCGCGACCACCTGCCGTGGCTGGAGGACGAGATCGGCGATCTCGGGCACGACGTCCTGGTCGCGGTGAAGCACGCGATCGACCCACGCGGAATCCTCAATCCTGGGAAGCTGATCGGGTGACCGGTTCCGTCACCGTCCTCACCAACCCGACCGCCCGCGACCGGCGGTCCACGGAGGTCCGCGCCGCGGCCCTGGGCCGTCTGCGCGACCTCGGATTCGCGATCACCGAGATCGCAGGTGCCTCGGCCACCGAATCGTCGGAACTTGCCGCGCAGGCCGTCGCGGACGGAACGGAGGCGCTGGTCTCGATCGGCGGCGACGGCATGACATTCCTGGCATGGCAGGCGTTGGCCGGCACCGGGATTCCGCTCGGCATCGTCCCGGCCGGAACCGGCAACGACCACGCGCGGGTTCTCGGAATCCCCACCGACCCGGTCGCAGCCGTCGACGTGATCGCCGGCGGCCGTACCCGCACGATCGATCTCGGCCGGGCAACCTCGACCGGGCTCCGACCGCTGTGGTTCGGCACGGTGCTCGCCAGCGGGTTCGATTCCCTCGTCACCGACCGCGCGAATCGGATGCGCTGGCCGCGCGGTCACCTGCGCTACAACGCCGCGACGCTGGCCGAACTCGCCAACCTGCGCCTGCTTCCCTACCGAATCACCTTGGACGGCAACACATTCGACACCGAAGCGACGATGGTGTCGGTGGGCAACTCGTCGACATACGGGGGCGGGATGCGAATCGCACCGGACGCGCGACTCGACGACGGCCTGTTCGACGTGGTCGTGGTGACCTCGGCGAGCCGGTCGCGGCTGCTACGCCTGTTCCCGACGGTCTACCGCGGCACCCACGTCGACCTCGACGAAGTGACGGTGCACCGGGCACGGTCGGTGCGGCTCGACTGCCCCGGCATCACCGCCTATGCCGACGGCGAACGCATCGGGCCGCTGCCCGTCGACATCGACTCCGTGCCCGACGCCGGATGCGTCTTCGTGCCCTAGCGGAATGTCGCGGCGAGACCGCGTCCTCGAAGACGAGCGGAGCGGCACCTGTGCCGCCACGGCCGGCGGATCGTCCTCAGGCCAGCGGCCAGACGATGAGGGTCTTCCAGGTACCGGGGTCGGTGCTCGGGTCGCTCAGGTACGACTCCCACATTCCCTCGGCCAGCGTCAGGCCCTGGGCGCCGGTCCAGGCCATCAGCTCTCCGTAGGTCTGCTCGAGCGTCTCGTAGGGGCCGACGTGGGTGCCGGTGACCACCCGCCCGGCCGGGAGCTCGAAGGGCTCGACCTCACCGTCGGGGGTGATCGGTCCGGCCACCGGGAAGCCGACGACAACCTCGACTGTCTCGGCCGGCATCCGTGGGTAGTAGCCGAACGGTGGCCCGACGATCGCGATGCCTTGAGTCTCGACCGTGCGCATGATCGCCGCGAATCCTCGCTCGAAGACCGTACTCAGTTCCGCCATCGGCACTTCGGACCTGATGCCTGCCGCGGTTCGGGGTTCGATCGTCTCCACGGTGAAGGTCGTCATGCTCGGCTCCTCTCGGGACGGTGGCTCCATTGGACCACGGCGCCACCGGACGAGCACGAACCGTCGTGAGCACGAGCAGGCGTCCGCCGGCCGCCGGAGAGCGCGAAGGCGGCGTAGCATCCGATCCGGACTTTCCCGGGGCCGACAGCACAGTCTCCGGGAAAGAGACGGGTCCCTCACCCCAGGTCGGCGGAGACGCATCGGCCCGGATGGGCAAGGAGGCGCTGTGCAGGCACATCATGATCCGCCGGCGCTCCGGAACGGCGGTCTCACCAGCAGCGATGCGGCCGCGAGGCTGATCAGGGACGGACCGAACCAACTCCCTACCGCGCACCGGGTGCCGTGGTGGCGCAGGCTGGTCGCGCAGCTGACGCATTTCTTCGCGCTGCTGTTGTGGTTCGCCTCCGCGCTCGCGTTCGTCGCGGGCATGCCGGAACTGGGCATCGCCGTGATCGTGGTGATCGCGGTCAACGGCATCTTCGCGTTCGTGCAGCAGGAACGCGCGGAGAAGGCCGCCGAACGCCTGGGCGAGTTGCTGCCCACCACCATCGTGGTGCGGCGCGACGGCGCGCTGCGCACCGTCGACGCCCGCGACCTGGTGGTCGGCGACCTCGTCGTGCTCGCCGGTGGCGACCGGGTCCCGGCCGATCTCAGGCTCACGGTCGCGGGCCGCTGCACCTTCGACGAATCGACCCTCACCGGGGAGAGTGAACCGGTGCTCCGCCGAACCGGCGCGGACGTGTTCGCGGGGACCTTCGTCGCCGAGGGCGAATCGGAGGGCGTCGTGACCGCCACGGGTGCGAACACCCGGCTTGCCGGTATCGCGGCCCTGACCACTGCGGTGCGGCGCCCACCCGGTCCGCTCGACCTGGAGATCCAGCGGATCGTCCGGATCCTCGCGTTCGGTTCCGTCGGCGTCGGCGCGGTGTTCTTCGCCGTCTCCATCCTGGTGGGAATCTCCTGGCAGGATGCCTTCCTCTTCGCGGTGGGCATCACCGTTGCGCTGGTGCCCGAGGGCCTGCTGCCCACGGTGACGCTGTCACTCGCGCTCGGGGCGCAGCGCATGGCCCGGGACAACGCGCTGGTACGCAACCTCGAGGCCGTCGAAACTCTCGGATCGACGACGTTCATCTGTACCGACAAGACCGGCACCCTCACCGAGAACCGGATGAACGTCGTCGAGGCCTGGACATCCGCCGGGACGGTCACGGTACGCGGGGAGGGGTACGCGCCCACCGGCACGGTGGCCGGCCCCGAGCCCGCGGTGGCGGCGGCCGCCACCGCGGGGCTCGCCGGTGCGGCCGCATCGAAGGGCGGAATCACCTTCGAGGGCGACGAGTGGCGCGCGGTCGGTGATCCGATGGAGGCGGCCATCGCCGCGTTCGCCGCCCGCCTCGCCGGCTCCGACGCACAGCCCGGGCCGGTCACCCTCCGGTTCGTGTTCGATCCCCGACGCCGCCGCGAATCGGTGGTTGTGGACGGGCAACTGCTCCTCAAGGGAGCACCGGACGCGGTGCTATCGCGCTGCGCCGACCGCGGCGAGCGGATCGATCGGGCGGAGGCGGCGCTGGCGGACATGGCGTCCCGAGGCCTGCGGGTACTCGCCGTCGCTCGCCGGGCCCTGACCGATCCCGGTGCGATGACCGACCCGGATCTCGCGGAACGCGACCTCGAACTCCTCGGGTTGCTGGGCATGGAGGATCCGCCGCGGAGCGCAGTCCCGGCCGCTCTGCAGGCCGCCCGCGGCGCCGGCATCAAGATCGCGATGCTCACCGGTGACCACCCGGAGACAGCGCGCGCCATTGCCCGCGAGATCGGCCTGCTCGGCGTGGAGGGCAAGGTGGTGCAGGGCAAGGATCTCCCCGAGGACGATCAGATGCTCGGTGCCATGCTCGACCGCGACGGCATCGTGATCAGCCGGGTCTCCCCGGAGCAGAAGTTGCGCGTCGCAAAAGCCCTGCAGGACCGCGGACATGTCGTCGCGATGACCGGCGACGGAGTCAACGACGGGCCCGCCCTGCGACAGGCCGACATCGGGGTGGCGATGGGTGAGGGCGGCACAGACGTCGCGCGCGAGGCCGCGGACCTGGTGCTGCTCGACGACGACTTCACGACCATCCTGACCGCGGTCGAACAGGGCCGGGCCACCTACGCCAACATTCGCCGCTTCTTCAGCTATCACCTGACCTCGAACGTCGCCGAGTTGACGCCGTTCGCGCTGTGGGGTCTGTCCGGCGGGCAGTTCCCCCTCGCCCTCGGGGTGCTGCAGATTCTGTGCATCGACATCGGAACCGATCTGCTGCCGGCGCTGGCCCTCGGTGGCGAACCTCCGAGCCGGAACACCCTCGAGCGACCACCGGAAAAGCGGCATCTCGTCGATCGGACCCTGCTGGTCCGGGTGTTCGGTGTCCTCGGGCCGATCGAAGCGATCGTCGAGATGAGCGCGTTCCTCGTGGCGCTGCTGGTCGCGGGTTGGCGTCCCGGAAGTGAATTCCCCACCGGACCAGCACTTCTCGCGGCGTCGGGGGCAGCGTTCGCGGCGGTCGTCCTGGGGCAGGTGGGCGCCGCGTTCGCCTGCCGCAGCGCGTCGCGGCCGCCGTGGCAGCTCGGGTGGGGCTCGAATCGGCTGCTGCTGTGGGCCGTGCTCGTCGAACTCGTCGCACTGGTCGTCTTTCTGGGGGTTGCCCCGGTCGCCGCCGTGCTGGGCCACGCTGTTCCGCCGTGGGAGGCGCTGGGCGTCGCACTGCTGGGCATCCCCGCGATCCTCACCGCGGACTTCGTGTACAAGACGGTCCGCAGCCGCCGGCGGTGATCCCGGCGGGACGCCCCCCGGATGCGGTCCGGCGCTCTCACCTCCGGCCGGAGGTACCGGCCTACCGAGGTGCTCGCACTGCACTTCCTCGGTCGACCCGGCCAGTCGCCGGTTCCGAGCCGGGTACCCCTGGATTCTTCGGGGAGGTCCTCGACCGGTATCGAGACTCCGGCCTATCCGAACGTGTACAGCTCGAACCCGGCGGCGTGGGCGGCGCCGAACCCGGGCAACGGGCCCGATGCCCTGGTCACCTGGGCGCGCGCCTGCTCCTCGACGGGCACATCGCTCAGCGCGGCGAGGTAACGCCGGTGCGCGGCGAGCGAGGCGACCGCGATCTCGACCGTGTCGGTGACATCCACGGCGTGTGTCGGTGTGGTGGTGTTGACCGCGACCCACCGCACTCCGGTCCACGGTGCGAGCCCCTGTTCGGTCAGTTCCGGGAAGATCCACTCGTTGGCGGCATCGGCGACCGCGTCGAGCACGCTGAGCCCGAGCGCGCGGTGATCGGCGCTGTTGAGGATCCCCGGGAACCAGGTGAGCCCGAAGTTTCCGGTGACCACCAGGTGCGGGCGGTGCCGTCGGATCGCGGCGGCGATGTCGCGCCGCAGGTCGGGTCCGGCGACGAGCGTGCCGTCCCGGCGGCCGAGGAATTCGACCTGCTCGACACCGACGATCCGTGCCGACTCCCGCTCCTCCGCTTCGCGCAGCGGCCCGCATTCCGCCGGCGGCAGACCGGCGATGCCCGCCTCGCCGCTGGTGGCCAGCACGTACCGGATGTCCTTGCCCTGACCGGTCCATCGCGCGACCGCGGCGGCCGCGCCGTATTCGATGTCGTCGGGATGTGCGGCGATCACCAATCCGCGTTCCCAGTCCTCCGGTATCGATTCCATACCGTCCACTATCTGCGAAGAAACCGCCCCGCGGGGGCGCTCGCCCATACTGATGATCATGTCGTGGTCCGGGGTCGCCGATGCGGTCCTCGACGTACAGCTGATCACCACCGCCGCGGCGGTGACGTTCTGGTGTCTGACCGTGCTCGGCCTCGCGGTGCTCGTGGCCCGCCGGGATCGGCGCTGGGTGGCCATCGGCATCCCCGTCGCGATCACGGGGGCGCTGGTTCCGACCGGGCTCGCGGCCGTCCTGATCGAGCGGGTGTGGCGACCGTTCCCGGATCCCTTGCCGCACGCCGTGTACTGGTGGTCCGCGACCGCGGTTCTCGCCGTCGCACTGCTGATCACCCGATGGCCGTTCCGCCGCCGGGACCGCCCGCGCGTTCCGGTCGCGGTGGGCCTCGTCGTCGCGGCGGCGCTGGCGGTCGCAGCGGCGGCGGGACAGATCAACCTGATCTTCGATGCCTACCCGACGGTCCGATCCGCACTCGGCATACCCGAATTCCGCACGGTTCCTCTCACCGACGCGCAGGCCCGGACGGCGACGACCGTGCGCGGTACACCGCTGTCGGCGCAGTGGTCGCCGCCGCCGGACATGCCGTCGTCGGGCGCGGTCGTCTCGGCACCGATCCCCGCGGCGACATCCGGGTTCCCGGCGCGCGAGGCACACATCTACCTGCCCCCGGCCTATTCCACCGATCCTCGTCCCACGCTGCCCGTGCTGGTCCTGCTCGCGGGACAGCCCGGCAGCACCGACGACTGGCTCGTCGGCGGACGCCTGACGCAGACGATGGACGCGTTCGCCGCCGCGCACGACGGACTCGCCCCGGTGGTGGTGCTCGCCGACGGCACCGGCGGACAGTTCGCCAACCCGCTGTGCATGGATTCACGCCTGGGCAACGCCGCCTCCTACCTGACCGTCGACGTACCCGCGTGGGTGAAGCAGAACCTTCAGGTCGATCCGGATCCACGCGCGTGGGCGGTCGGCGGGCTGTCCTACGGCGGCACGTGCGCGCTGCAGTTGGCGACCGTCCGGCCCGACGTGTATCCGACGTTCCTCGACATCTCCGGGCAGGCCGAGCCCACCCTCGGCGACCGCGGCCGCACCGTCCAGGAAGCGTTCGGTGGCGACGCCGCGGCCTTTTCCCGCAACAACCCGGCGGACCTGCTCGCCCACAACAGCTACCCGGGCAGCGCGGGGGCGTTCGTCGTCGGTCTCGACGATCGGGAATACCGCGGCGGCATCGAGCGGCTCGCCGACGCGGCGCGCGCCGCCGGCATGGACGTGCATTTGACGGAACTACCCGGGGGCCACACCTTTTCACTGTGGTCCGCCGCACTCGAGAAGGAGCTGCCGTGGCTGAGCCGGCGACTGGGTCTCACGTCCTGACCACACGGCGCGTGCTCGGTGGGCCCGCGCGGCGCACGGCGACAGCACTGCGCCGCGCACCGGCTTCGCTGGCTCTGCTCGCCTTGTTGTGGGTGCTCGGGCTCATGACCGGCTCGCTCCGGCACGGACCGTCCCCCGACATCGCGCGGTGGGTGTCGTCGGGCGTCGAGAGCTTCGGGGACGGGCACCCGTGGGTGCTGTGGTCGTCGGGCCTGTTCGCGTCCGGCATCGTCGAGTACGTCCTCGTGACCGTCGTGGTCCTGGCGGTGGCCGTGCCCGTCGAACACCGGATCGGCACCGGACGATTCGTGGTGGCCGCCGTCGTGACGCAGGGAGTCGGTGCGGCGCTGGCGCTGCTGATCGCATTGCTCGCGTCGACCGTCCCGAACACGTGGGGCATCGAACTGCACGGGCACGTGGTCGAAGATCCTCTCGCGTGGGTGCTGGGTACGCTGCTCGCGTCGACCGCGGTGATGGACACCCTGTGGCGGCGCCGGATCCGGACGCTGGTGCTGGTGTTCCTGGTGACTGCGGCACTGTTCGCCGGGCACCTGCAGGACGTGACGCGGCTGTGTGCGGCCGTGGCCGGCGTGATTCTGGGGCCGTGGCTGTGCGGACGCTCGGCTCGGGGCCCGGCGCTCGGCGGCTCCGTCCGTGAACAGCGCACGCTGATCGCGCTGGTCGTGGCCGCGAGTGTGCTCGGCCCGATCGTGGCCGCCTTCTCGCCGCACGCGATCGGACCGCTGTCGGCGCTGCGGATGCTGTTCGACCAGGTGCCCTATTCGGCCCGCGAACTGGTGGACGTGTGTGCGGACCCGGCGCTGCACGACGAATGCCGCAAGGGGCAGCAGGCGCTGCGGCTGTCCGGGCTCGGACCGCTGATGATGAACCTGATGCCCTCGATCGTGCTGCTCGTGTCCGCGGACGGACTGCGCCGGGGGCGCCACGCCGGGTGGCTGCTGTCCGTGTGGGCCCACATCGCGCTGATCGGGACCGCCGCCGCGAGCCTCGTCGCCGAGGCCACCGAGCAGGACGAGACCCGGTCGCTGCTGTACGGGCAGCATCGGCACAGCTCGGTGTACATGGAGCTGACGCCGCTGCTGGCCCTCGTCGCGATCCTGATGGTGCTGCTGGCGAGCCGGCGACTGTTCGAGGTCCGGGCCCCGCGTGGCACCTATCCGCCGGTATGGCTGGGGACGCTCGGGGCCCTCGCCGTGGCGACGCTCGTCTACGTGGGCGCGGGTTCGCTGCTCTCCGGCGGGTTCGACCGCGATCCCGGGACATGGACCCTGCTGCGGGACATGCCGCGGCGATTGATCCCGCCGGTCTACCTCCAGCTGTTCGAGCCGCCCGTGCTTCCGCTCACGTCCGCCGCGACGCTGCTGTTCGAATGGGCCGGTGTCCTGGTGTGGCTGGTGTTCTGCGTCCTGATGCTGCGCAGCTTCCGGGTGCCGGCGCTGGGTCACGATGTCGACGCGCAACGCCGTGTCCGCCGGCTGTTGCACTCCCCCGGCGGCTCGTCCCTGTCGTGGATGACCACGTGGGACGGCAACCACTACTGGTTCTCGTCCGACGACCGGCATGCCGTCGCGTATCGCGTGCATGCGGGCGTCGCACTCACGACCTGCGATCCGATCGGCGACCGCGGGACCCTCCTCGCCGCGATCGACGAGTTCGCCGCGTTCTGCGCCGAGAACGGATGGACGCCGTGCCTGTACTCGGTCGGCGAGCCGACCGCCGTCATCGCCCGCGAACACGGTTGGACGTGTCTGCAGGTGGCCGAGGAAACCGTGATCCAGCTCGACGGACTCGCGTTCACCGGCAAGAAGTTCCAGGACGTGCGCACCGCCCTCAACCGTGCCCGCAAGGACGGCGTCACCGCCGAGTGGACGAGCCTGCACGACGCACCGCTCGCCGTCGTCGAGCAGATCGTGGCGATCTCGGAGGAATGGGTCGCCGACAAGGGCCTGCCCGAGATGGGGTTCACGCTCGGTGGTCTCGAGGAACTCCGCGACCCCGAGGTCCGGCTACTGCTGGCGATCGACGAGGACCGGCACGTCCACGCGGTCACCTCGTGGATGCCGGTCTACCGCGACGGCGCCCTCGTCGCGCTGACCCTCGACTTCATGCGGCGCCGCTCCGACGGGTTCCGCCCGTCGATGGAGTTTCTCATCGCGTCTGCCGCGTCGGCCGCCCAGGAGCAGGGGCTCGAGTACCTGAGCCTGTCCGGCGCTCCCCTGGCCGCGGCCGCACGGTCGGACGCGATGGACCGCACGACCCTCGACGCCCTCCTGGAGCTGCTCGGGCGCACCCTCGAACCGGTCTACGGGTTCCGGTCGCTGCTCGCGTTCAAGTCCAAGTTCCAGCCGGAGTACCGGCCGGTGTACATGGTCTTCCCTGATCCCGCGGCGCTGCCCGCGATCGGTGTCGCCGTGGGCCACGCCTACCTCCCCGACGTCTCGCTCGGGCAGGGGCGGCGCCTGCTCGCCCGGTTGCTGCGCAGGTGACGCACCCGGCCGTCGGGTGTCAGACCTTCATGATGTCGTCGTGTTTGTCACCTGCGATCGCCTTGTAGATCAGGTATCCGCCGAAAATGAGCGCACTCACCACGAGGATCCCGAACAGGTGCTCGAACAGGGCGCCGAACAACGCCAGCCCGATCCACACCAGCGCCACCACACCCACGATCTTCCAGAACATCGTCTTCTCCTGACTCGGATGCCGTATCTCTCAGCCGTACACCGTCGATCCTGACAGTGCCAGCCCTCAAAAACACCTGGTCAGCGCGTAAATCAGGGAAAGATGGGGGGATACCCCCAGCCGCCGGCCGTCGGTTCGGGGTCGCGCCGGGACCGGGGTGGTGACGCACGGCACGCACAGTGCACCTAGGCTCGACCCGTTCGCATCCCCCGTGAAGAAGGCTGAGAAATCGTGTCGTCGACCCGTCGCATTCCCGCCCGCGACCTGGCGCAGATCGCCGTGTTCGCGGCACTGATCATCGCGCTGGGACTTCCGGGGCAGATCACCATCGGATCGTCGGGCGTGCCGATCACCCTGCAGACGCTGGGCGTGATGCTCGCCGGCGCGCTGCTCGGTGCCCGCAAGGGCGTGCTGTCCGTCGCGACGGTCATCGTGCTGGGTCTCGCGCTGCCGGTTCTCGCCGGCGGTCGCACGACCCTGACGTCGCTCGCCTCCCCCACCGCCGGCTTCCTGATCGGCTGGATTCCCGCGGTCGCGGTGATCGGCTGGCTGTCCGCGCGCATGCTGCCCCGCTACCGGGTGGTGCCCGGAGTCGCGATCAACGTGCTGGGCGGAATCGTGGTGCTGTATGCCTTCGGCATCGCCGGGATGCTGCTGCGCACCGACCTGACCTTCTGGGCCGCGCTGAGCGCCAACGTGACGTTCCTGCCCGGCGACCTGCTCAAGGCGGTCGTGGCGGCTGCGGTTGCCGCGCAGGTGCACCGGGCCTATCCGGGTCTGATCTCCTCCCGTGTGACGCCGAAGCCCGCCGGCGACCTCGCAGCCTGACCGAGCGCCGATGAGTGAGATCCGCTTCGCTTCGGTCCGGCACGCCTACGGCGAACGGGTCGTGCTCGACGGCGTCGACGTGACCCTCACCGAGCGGCGCATCGGCATCGTCGGCGCCAACGGCAGCGGCAAATCGACGCTGGCCCGCATGATCAACGGTCTCGTCGTCCCCACCTCCGGGACGGTCACCGTCGACGGACTCGACACCGCCCGCAAGGGGCGCGACGTACGACGACGCGTCGGGTTCGTGTTCACCGATCCCGACCACCAGATCGTCATGCCGACCGTCGCCGAGGATGTGGCCTTCTCGTTGCGCCGCAGCGGCCTCGACAGGGCCGAACGCGCCGAACGGGTGCGGCGCGTCCTCGACGACTTCGGGCTCGGCGGACACCACGACCACCCGAGTCATTTGCTGTCCGGCGGCCAGAAGCAACTGCTGGCGCTGGCCGCGATCATGGTCACCGATCCGCAGGTCCTCGTCGCGGACGAGCCGACCACCCTGCTCGACCTCCGCAATGCTCGGCTCATCTCGCGCACGTTCGCGAACCTCGATCAGCAGTTGATCGTCGTGACCCACCAGCTCGATCTGCTCGCCGACTTCGATCGGGTGCTTGTCGTCGACGGCGGCCGGATCGTCGCCGACGACGCGCCCGGCCCGGCCGTCGACTTCTACCGGGCCCTCGTCGGATGACGACGCTGGGGCTCTACCACCCGGCCACCTCGCCGCTGCACCGGCTCCCGGCGGGCCCCAAGCTCGTCGTCACCGCAGTGGCGATCGTCGCGCTGACGCTGTGGATCGACCGGCCATGGCAGGTGCTGCCCGTCGCGGCGGCGGTGGCGGGGCTCTACGCCGTGGCACACATTCCGGTCCGGCTCGCCGTCGTCCAGTTGCGGCCGCTGCTGTGGATGCTTGCGTTCATCGCCGTGTTCCAGATCGTGGTGGCGGGCTGGGAACGCGCGGTGGTGGTGTGCGGTTCGCTGCTGCTCGCGGTCGCGCTCGCCGCGCTGGTGACGCTCACGACGCGGGTGACGGACATGCTCGACGCGATCCTCACGGGGCTTGGACCGTTGCGCCGGATAGGGGTGGATCCGGAACGCGTGGGCCTGGTGCTGGTCATGACGATTCGGTGCATTCCGCTGCTCGGGGAGCTGGTGACGCAGGTGAGCGACGCCCGCAAGGCGCGCGGCCTGGGGTTCTCGTTGCGCGCACTGGTGGTGCCGGTGGTCGTGGGCGCGTTGCGGGCCGCGGACGCGATGGGTGAAGCGCTCTCCGCACGCGGCGTCGACGACTAGCCGGTCCCCTCGACCCACGGCTGCCGGCGCGGCGCCCGCCGTGGCCGGTACTCGACGACGGTGAGAGCGATCGCAACGTACCGTTCGACGAGCTCGTCGAGGGAGACGTCTCCGTCCGGGTCGAACCATTCGGCGATTGCGTTGCACGTCGCGATGATGGTGCGGCGCGCTTCGTCCGGAAACAACGTCCGGAACTCGCCGGCGGAGATTCCCTGTTCGATGATCGTCCGGAACCGCTCGGTGCCGCGCACCTCGTGGTCGCGATAGGCCTGCTGATGCTCGGGTTGGAGGCTGCGCCGCTCCGTCCGCCCGATCGTGCTCTTCGCAGGATGGGTGGCCCGGAACCGCACTGTCGCCTCGACCAGTGCGTCGAGCCTGTCCGCGGCGCCGGGACCGGCCTGCCCGAGGGCCCTGTCGCACGCCTCGGTGTAGGCGGTGAGTCCGTCCTCGAGAAGCGCGACGAGCACCTCCTGCTTGCTTCGGTAGTAGTAGTACAACGCCGAGAGACTCAAACCGGCGCGCTGCGCGATGTTCCTGATGGTGGCGGCGGCGTATCCCCGCTCGGCGAACTCCGCGCGAGCGGCATCGAGGATGGCGGCGTGCCCCGGGGGTTGTGAATTCATCGGACTCCGTTCGGTCGGGGACGAGTCCGGCCCGGAGCCGGGCGGATCGACAGGGGTACGACATGGACGCTCCGCGCCCTCGCTCACGCACCGCACTGAACAAGCGTATAGCCAAGGGCCCAAGGCCCTGGACATCGACGGGGCAGAAGAAGGAAATCGGCGGAAATCGGACCTTCCACACTGAACGATCGTAAGGTAGCGTCGGCAACGACTCGGCCCGCCCTGCGACGCCGATCACTGCGCACCGCACTTCGCTCGGGACAAGGACATCCGTGACTGCTCTGCGACTTCCCGTCGGTATGCCCGACGGTCTGATCTATCCGGCCGTCGGCATCGACGCTCTCCTCTCCGGTGCCGCGCGGCGATACGC
Organism: Rhodococcus zopfii NBRC 100606 = JCM 9919; assembly: GCF_001895025.1. Taxonomy (GTDB): domain Bacteria; phylum Actinomycetota; class Actinomycetes; order Mycobacteriales; family Mycobacteriaceae; genus Rhodococcus; species Rhodococcus zopfii. The sequence goes on along the minus strand of NZ_BCXI01000011.1, from coordinate 192,793 downwards.
CGATCGCGTAGCCCTCATCGACGGCGACCTTTCGTTGACGTTCGCCCAGCTGCACGAGCACGCGCTGCGCGTCGCCCATGGTCTGCGGCAACTCGGAATCCGACGCGGCGACGCCGTCGCCTTATGTCAGCCCAATTCCGCCTGGTTCACGGTGACCTATTTCGGCTCCCTGCTCGCCGGAGCCGTCGTGGCACCGATCAACCCCACCCTTCCCCCCGCTGCGATCCGGGATCAGATCGACGAGGTCGGGGCGACCGCCGCGATCGTGCACGCCTCGACAGCCCCGCTGATCGAGGCGGCAGCAGCTCCGACCGTGCGCCTGGTCGTCGCGGTGCCCGCCACGGCGGCGGCGCCCGCACCCGGGGCATCCACTCCCCCGGCTGTCGCGCTGGACGAGCTGCTGGCGTTCGAACCCGAACCGGCACAGAGGATCTCACCGGACGATCTCGCACATCTTTCCTTCACCGGCGGCACCACCGGACGATCCAAAGCCGTCCGTGTCCTGCACCGGAACGTGGTCGCCAACGCGCTGCAGATGGCGACCTGGCGTTCCGGCGCGTTACCGGTCGTCGAGGACGACGGGGCGGTGTACCTCGAGGAGGTCCCCGGCGCCCGGACCGAGTTCATGTCGCCGCTCGGGCAGGCATGTGCGGTCACCGTCGCACCGCTGTTCCACGCGATGGGCCTGGTTACCCAGAACCTCAACGTGATCATCGGCGGCACCTCGGTGATCATGGGCCGGTTCGATCCGGCACGGTTCCTCGACCTCGTCGAGGAGCACCGGGCGACGCAACTGTCGGGGTCGCCGGCGTTCTTCCACGCTCTGCTCGCCTCTCCGGCGCTCGCCGATCGCGAATTCCCCTCCGTGCGTTCCCTGACGTCGGGTGCGGCACCGATCGACACCTCCACGCTCGACGCGCTGCGCGGCCCGTTCCCCCGCGCGATCGTCGTGGAGTCCTACGGTCTCACCGAAGCCACCATGGGTCTGTGCTCCGGACTCCTCGATGCGGGCGACCCGACTCCCGTCGGATCGGTCGGGGTACCGGTCTTCGACACCGAGGTCGAGATCCGCGACCCCTCGGCCCCCGACACGACCGTCGCCACCGGCGAAGTCGGTGAACTCTATGCGCGCGGGCCGCAGATCGCCGACGGATACCTCGGGCATCCCGAGCTGACCGCGGCGCAGTTCCGGGACGGATGGCTCCTCACCGGCGACCTCGCCCGCCGGGACGAGCAGGGCAACATCTTCATCGTCGGCCGCGCCAAGGACATGCTGATCTACAAGGGCTACAACGTCTATCCCGGGCAGCTCGAAGAGATCCTTGCGACCCACCCGTCCGTCGCCCAGGCCGCGGTGATCGGGGTTCCGGCCGGCGACGCCGGGGAGATCCCGGTTGCCTACGTCGTTCCGACCGCGGGCACGGTCCCGGACGCCGACACCGCTCAGGAACTGCTCGACCACGTGGCGGCACAGGTGGCGCCGTATCAGAAGGTGCGCGAAGTGCACTTCACCGGCGCACTGCCCACCTCCGCGGCGGGGAAGATCCTCAAGACCGAACTCCGGCAGAACCACCGGCCGGCAGTGAGCCGCTGACCCTCCTTGACGCCTACCCCGGCCGGGTCACCACCTGACCGCCTCGGCAGCCGGCGACCCGCAGGCGGCGGGGTCCTGTGCGACGAGCAGGACCCCGTTGCTCGCGGTGACCACCGACCGACCTCAGGACCGGTAACGCTGCTGGATCCGGTCGACGTCCTGCCACGACTGGGCCCAACCTTCGAGCCGGTCGGACGCGGAGATCAGCTCGGCGCGCTGCTGCTCGAGCACCGCCATGGGCCGACTGCCCTCGGGCGCCCCGGCGAACCGTGCGGCGGCCGCCACCAGTTCCTCGAACTGATCGACACCGGTCTCGAGGCGGTGACCGGCCGCGGCGAGTGCCGGGCCGAGCTGCGCACCGGCCGCGGCGCTCCCGCTCGCAGCCGATTCGAGTGCGACGACGTCGACCGCGACGGCCTCGAGCGCCGACGACGCGGCCTGAGCGGCCTCCCCGATCTCGTCGAGATCCTCCGCCTCGACCGCCTGGGATCGGGCGAGAACCCCGAGCAACTGTGCGAGGCTCTGCTCGTTGCTGGCCAGCCGCGCCAAAGGTGCGCGTGCCACGGACCCCTGCGGGGGCAGCGCCCGCCGACGCGGAGGAGCCGGCGGCAGAGGCAGCGCGTCGAGCCGCCGCGCCGTGCGCACCGCCAGGACCGCGGGGACCGCGAGTGCGGCGGTGGTGCCACCGGTCGCGACGATCGTCCAATCGGGTGCGGACGCGGCGACGAGGGTGGCGGTGCCGATACCCCACATCCCGGACGCGGCACCGAAGATCCTGGCTCGCCGGCGGGCCCGCCGCTTCTTCCGCCGCAACCGGGCCGACGGATCACGCCAACGCCGCGCCGCTTCGACGACACCGTCGGCGACTTCCCTGAACGCGGCGGCGGCCGGGACGGGAAGGTTCCCGACCCGGCCGTCTCCCGGAGTGCTCATTTCTGGATCACGTTCCGGATGTCGACTACTGCGTTCCCGCGGCGCCCGTGGCCGGCGGTTCCTTGGCGGTGTTCACGGCCGGTGCGGAGGTACCGGCCGCCCCGCCGGGCAGGGCCTCGCCCTTCATCGACGCGCGGATCTGCTCGAGGCGGCTGTGCCCGGCCATCTGGACGGTGGCCTGCTGGACCTCGAGCATGCGGCCCTGCACCGAGTTCTGGGCGAGTTCGGCCGAGCCAAGAGCGTCGGCGTAGCGCCGTTCGATCTTCTCGCGCACGGCGTCGAGGCTCGGCGTGGTGCCGGGAGCCGACAGGGTCGAGTCCATCGAGCGCAGCGACTCGCTGACGCGCTCCTGCATCTTGGCCTGCTCGAGCTGGCTCAGCAGCTTGGTGCGCTCGGCAACCTTCTGTTGCAGGGCCATCGCGTTCTGCTCCACGGCCTTCTTCGCCTGCGCCGCGGCCTGCAGCGACTGATCGTGCAGCACCTTGAGGTCCTCGACGGACTGCTCGGCGGTCACCAGCTGGGCCGCGAACGCCTCGGCGGCGTTGGTGTACTGGATGGCCTTCTCGGTGTCGCCGGCGCCGGTGGCCTGGTCGGCCATGAGCACGGCCTGGCGCGCGCTGGCGTTGAGCTTCTCGACCTCGTCCAGCTGGCGATTGAGCTTCATTTCGAGCTGCCGCTGATTGCCGATGACCGACGCGGCCTGCTGGGACAGGGCCTGGTGCTGGCGCTGGGCGTCCTCGATCGCCTGCTGAATCTGGACCTTCGGATCGGCCTTCTCATCGATCTTGGAGTTGAAAAGCGCCATGAGGTACTTCCAACCCTTGACGAACGGATTAGCCATGGGTGTGATCCTGCCTCCATCTGGTACGCCGCGCCGAACGCGACCCGATGCGCGGCCCTCGCGCACCGATTCGGACCGCCGCACCTACACCGTTCATCGGGCGGTCCCACCTGTCGTGTCCGGGCCACCCCCCGGTGGTGACCCGAAAAATTTTGTCGCTTTCGTCCGCATCCGGCAAGCCGGCGCGGTCGTGATCCATGTTAGGCGGCAGCCAGCGCCCGCGTCGCCGGTGCGGGAATCACCACGCGGGTCTCCTGAGCGATTCGCGCGGCCGGATCGCCGGCAGGACCGTGCACGGCCACACCGGAATCGAGGGTCGCCGCAGAAGCGGCGGCGTCCTTGCGGTCGCGATGCGGTGTCGCATCCGCCAGCGACTCGCTGACGTCGAACAGTACGTCGGACAGCGGCACCTCGAGTGCACCGCAGATCGCCGCGAGGAGTTCGCTGGAGGCTTCCTTGCGTCCGCGTTCGATTTCCGAGAGGTAGCCGAGGCTGACCCGCGCGCTGCTGGACACCTCGCGCAATGTGCGGCTCTGCGACACCCGGGTGCGCCGAAGGCTGTCACCGATTGCCTCACGCAACAACAGTGCCATCGCGTCCTCCTTCGTCCGTCATGCCTTATCCCGGACAACGCGCGACCGCGCCGCCGGGTTCCCGCGGTCGCGACACCGTGCACCGAAACCGCGGTGAGCAGACACTACAACGCCGAGTCCGATGTCAGACGCGCGAGTAGCCCCGACACGGCGGCGGCCACCGCACCGAGCCGGATGGACCACCGATCTCCGCCTACCGCGGGGCATGTCACCACGGTGCCGTCCGGGCCGCAGATCCCGAGAAAGAGTGTTCCCGGCGGGTGCCCGTCCTGATCGTCGGGGCCGGCGACCCCGGTCAGTCCCACACCCCACGTTGCCCCGCAACGCACCGCGGCACCCTGCGCGAGTGCAGCAGCAGTCGACTCGGAGACCGGACCGTCCAGGCCGAGACGATCGTCATCGACACCGGCGAGCGACGCCTTCAGATCGGTGGCGTACACCACGAGACCGCCGCGGAGCACCGCGCTGGCTCCGGGCACGCCGGCGATCGTCGCCGACAGCAAGCCCGCGGTGAGCGATTCAGCAGTGGCGACGGTCTGGCCCCGCTCGACGAGGACCCCCACGAGTTCGGTGGCCCGGGTGGCGGCGACGAGAGGATCGGCGGTGGCCATCTAGGCGTCGGCTCCGCCCTGTTCGGCGCGGTGATGCTGCACTTCCGTACGCACCCCGGCCCGCAACCGCACCGCTTGGACGACGTAGTCGATGCCGGTGCCGACGGTCAGCAGAACCGCCAGCACCATCAATGTGACCGCGACGGGCATCACCGCGTCCGGCAACGGCAGCAGGTACACCCCGATCGCGAGGGTCTGCACGAGGGTTTTCGCCTTCCCCCCGCGGCTGGCCGGAATCACCGCGTGCCGCAGCACCGCGAATCGCAGTGCGGTGATGCCGAGCTCACGGGCGGCGATGATGCCGGTCACCCACCACGACAGGTCACCGAGTACCGACAGACCGACGAGTGCGGCGCCGATCAGCGCCTTGTCCGCGATCGGGTCGGCGAGCTTGCCGAAGTCCGTGACCAGGCCCCGGCGGCGGGCGAGCTGACCGTCGAAACGATCGGTGATCGCGGCGATCGCGAACACCACCGTCGCCGCGATGCGCCATCCCGTCTCGTGGCCGTCGCCGACGAACAGCAGGACGAGGAACACGGGGACCAGCGCGATCCGCAGCATGGTGAGGATGTTCGCGATGTTCCACAACGGCACCGGGTTGTGTGCGGCGCCTGCATGCGGTCCCGGGTCGGCGCCGCCGCGGTCAGCCCCGGCGGCGGTGCCGCTGTCAGCCCCGGCGGCGGTGCCGCTATCAGCCCCGGCGGCGACATGGGGGCGGGGCGTGCTCATGCGGACCTCCGGGTGCAGCGTGGTGACGTACCGGAAGTCGGCACAGGTCGGGCCGGTGGACGCGGTTCCCCCGGAATCAGGGATGAACGCGACGATCCGACCGGCACGTGTCCCACAATATCGTTCCGAGCACCCGCTACTGTTCACCGCATGACTTCTCCGACGCCCGATCAAGAACAAGACGCCCGGATCATCGTGCGCCGGGCGCGAACGTCGGACGTCCCGGAGATCAAGAGACTCATCGACATCTACGCCGGGCGCATCCTTCTCGAGAAGAACCTCGTGACCCTGTACGAGGCGGTGCAGGAGTTCTGGGTAGCGGAGACCGGCGGCGAGGTCATCGGCTGTGGCGCGCTGCACGTGCTGTGGTCGGATCTGGGCGAAGTGCGCACGGTCGCGGTGGATCCGCGGGCCAAGGGCCGCGGCGCCGGGCACCTCGTGGTGGCCAAGCTGATCGAGGTCGCGCGGGAACTGGAACTCGACCGGCTGTTCGTGCTCACTTTCGAGGTGGACTTCTTCGGCCGGCACGGTTTCGCCGAGATCGAGGGCACCCCGGTCACCGCCGAGGTCTATGCCGAGATGTGCCGGTCGTACGATACCGGCGTCGCCGAGTTCCTGGATCTGAGCTACGTCAAACCCAACACTCTCGGCAACACGCGGATGCTGCTCACGTTGTGAGCGGATCCGGACAGCGCCCCCGAACGTCACGTCCCGAATCCGAAGCGAGGAACCATGGCCCTGTTCGCCGTCGAGTACACCTACTCCGAAGCCACGGTTGCCGCGCGCGACGAGCATCGCCCGACGCATCGCGGCTGGCTGAGCGGCCTCGTCGACGCGGGCACGGTCCGGGCGACGGGTCCGTGGGTGGACGGCTCGGGTGCCCTGATCCTCATCGACGTGGCCGACGAGGCCGCTGCGCACGAGCTGATGGCCCAGGACCCGTTCGCGCAGCGCAACCTCATCGACGCCGTCCGCATCACCGGTTGGCAGCCGGTGATGGGCGTGTTCAACGCCTGACGGTCACCGCACGTCTTCGGTCTCTGCGCGCTTGGCGTCGCTGCGATTCTTGAGCAGGCTCAGCACGGTCGTCACGACGAGCACCCCGATGATCACCGTCAGCGACAGTCCGGTGGAGATCTCGGGGACCGCGACGTGTTCACCACCGTTGACGAACGGCAGGGTGTTCTCGTGCAGCGCGTGCAACACGAGCTTGACGCCGATGAACGCCAGGATGATCGACAGGCCGTAGGACAGGTACACGAGGCGGTCGAGCAGGCCACCGATGAGGAAGAACAGCTGGCGCAGGCCCATCAGGGCGAAGGCGTTCGCGGTGAACACCAGGTACGGCTCCTGGGTCAGACCGTAGATCGCCGGGATCGAGTCGAGCGCGAACAGCACGTCGGCGAAACCGATGGCGAGCAGCGCCAGCATGAGCGGGGTGATCATGCGTTTGCCGTCGATCCGGGTAACCAGGCGATCGCCGTCGTAGTGGTCGGTGGTGGGAACCACCTTGCGGACGAGCTTGACGATCCGGCCCTCGTCGGGCCTGGCGTCCTCGTCCTTGTTGTGGTCGATGATCAGCTTGACCGCCGTGTACAGCAGGAAGACGCCGAACAGATAGAACACCCAGCTGTAGGCGTTGATCGCGGCGGCACCGACCGCGATGAACGCACCGCGCATCACCAGGGCCAGGACGATCCCGATGGTGAGCACCTTCTGCTGGTACTCGCGGGGGATGGCGAAGGTCGCCATGATCACCACGAATACGAACAGGTTGTCGACCGACAGCGCCTTCTCGGTGACGTAGCCGGCGAAGTACTCTCCGCCGTACTGCGGGCCCCACAGCGCGAACACCACGACTCCGAACAGGATCGCGATGCCGATGAACACGGCGGACCAGAATCCGGATTCGCGGAGGCTCGGGGCGTGGGGTTTGCGGACGTGCGAGACGAAGTCGAACACGAACAGTGCGGCGATCACCGCAATGGTGACGAGCCAGATCAGGGGTGTCACATGCATGGGCCTTGAATTCCTCCGGTAGACCTGAACGGGCACCGGAGGTCTCTCCCGCCTGCATCAGCGCAGACCGACAGTCCCGGAGCGGCAACGGTGCCGCACGTGTTGACGGAACTGCCGCGGATGACGGGGATACTCCCCTCCACAGCGAGCACCATTCAACCACACCTGCGGACCGGGCCGCGTCAGCCCTGGTCGGAGCCGGTCTCGTCGTCTCCACCGCCACCGCGGATGGAGTAGAGCAGGCCGTCGAGTTCGTCCGGCTTGACCAGCACCTCGCGGGCCTTCGAGCCCTCGCTCGGGCCGACCACACCGCGGGTCTCCATCAGATCCATGAGCCGGCCGGCCTTCGCGAAACCGACGCGCAGTTTGCGCTGCAGCATCGAGGTGGAACCGAACTGGCTCGACACCACCAACTCCACCGCCTGGAGGAAGACGTCGAGATCGTCGCCGATGTCGGGATCGACGTCCTTCTTCTCCCCGGCCTTCTGCGTGGTGACGCCCTCGGTGTATTCCGGTTCGGCCTGGTTCTTGGTGAAGTCGACGACCGCGGCGATCTCTTCGTCGGTGATGAACGCGCCCTGCAGGCGCTGCGGCTTGCCCGCGCCCATCGGCAGGAACAGGCCGTCGCCCATGCCGATGAGCTTCTCGGCGCCCGGCTGATCGAGGATGACGCGAGAGTCGGTCAGCGACGACGTCGCGAACGCCAGCCGCGACGGCACGTTCGTCTTGATCAGGCCGGTGACGACGTCCACAGACGGTCGCTGCGTCGCCAGCACCAGGTGGATGCCGGCGGCGCGAGCCTTCTGCGTGATCCGCACGATCGATTCCTCGACCTCACGCGGCGCGGTCATCATCAGGTCGGCGAGCTCGTCGACGATCGCGAGGATGTACGGGTACGGCCGGTACACGCGTTCGCTGCCGAGCGGCGCGGTGATCTCACCGGAGCGCACCTTGGTGTTGAAGTCGTCGATGTGCCGCACCCGGTTGGCCTGCATGTCCTGGTAGCGCTGCTCCATCTCCTCGACGAGCCACGCCAGCGCGGCCGCAGCCTTCTTCGGCTGCGTGATGATCGGGGTGATGAGGTGCGGGATGCCCTCGTAGGGTGTCAGCTCGACCATCTTGGGGTCGATGAGGATCATCCGCACGTCCTCGGGTGTCGCCCGGATGAGCAGCGATACCAGCATCGAGTTGACGAAGCTGGACTTACCCGATCCGGTCGAGCCGGCGACGAGCAGGTGCGGCATCTTCGCCAGGTTGGCGTGCACGAAGTCGCCTTCGATGTCCTTGCCGAGACCGATCACCAGTGGATGCCGGTCCTTACGGGTGCTCGGCGCGGCGAGCACGTCGGCCAGGCGGACCAGTTCGCGGTCCGAGTTGGGCACCTCGATACCGACCGCGGACTTGCCCGGGATCGGGGCGAGCAACCGCACGTTGTCGGTCGCGACGGCGTAGGCGATGTTGCGTGCCAGCGCGGTGATCTTCTCGACCTTGACGCCGGGACCGAGTTCGACCTCGTATCGGGTGACGGTCGGGCCGCGGGTGAACCCGGTGACCGCCGCGTCGATCTTGAACTGTTCGAGGACCTCGGTGATCGAGTCGATCATCTGGTCGTTCGCGGACGAGCGTGTCTTCGGCGGATCGCCCTGGACGAGCAGCGCGACCGACGGCAACGTGTAGTCGCCTTCGACGACCCGCTCCGGCATCATCGCGTCGAGTTCGTCCGCCTCGTCGACGGCCGGGGTCGGCGGCGGTGTGGGCTTCGGGGTCGGCTTCGGCCTGGTCCGTTGCCTGGGCGGTTCCGGCGTCGGCTCCGGCTCCGGTTCGGGCGCGGGCGGCGCCTCGAACGGCTTGGTCGCGGGAGAGTCCCACAGTGGCAGCACCTCGGTGCGGGCATTGCCGTCGAATTCGTCGGTCGGGTAGTTCTCCGCCGGGGTGCGACGACGACGCGAGCGGCGTTCGGTGGGATAGCCGTCGGCGTCGAACAGCGTCGGGTCACGGTCGTCGTACGGCGGTTCGTCGTACCCGTCGTGGTCGTATTCGTCGAAGTCGCCGTATTCGTCGTCGGCGCGATAGGACAGCCCGAAGTAGTCGCGGAACAGGCCGGGCAGTTCACGGACGGTCGTGCCGGTGAGGAGCAGGATCCCGAAACCGGCCGCCAGCACCATCAGCGGCACCGAAAGCCAGACGGTCAGGCCGGAAGTGAGCGGTCCGCCGATCGCGCCGCCGACGAATCCCGCACCCTCCGCTCGCCCCTCGGGGGTGGTCGGTGATCCGGAGGCGATATGCCACAGCCCGAGCGCGGGCAGCCCGACCAGCAGGCCACCGAGGATCAGGCGGGGGCGGATCTCGGGCCGCGGTTCGGTGCGCATGAGCACCACGGCGATGCCGATCGCGACCAGTGGTGCCACGGCGCTGGCACCGCCGGTGACCGCGCGCACCCCCGATTCGATCCACCCTCCGACCGGGCCACCGACCCCGAACCACACGCTGCCGGCGACGACGACGCCGAGCGCGATCAGTCCGAGCGCGATGCCGTCGCGACGGTGACCGTGTTCGATGTCGCCGGCCTTGCCCACCGTGCGGATGGTGGCACCCAGGCCGCGGGCGATCATGAACCAGCCGGCGCCGATGCCGCGGCCGATGGAGTCGAGCACGCTGCTACCGCGGCGGCCGGACGCCGAGGTTCTCGAGGTGGCCGCGGGGCGGGACGGACGTGCGGGCGCGGCCGGACGCCGTGCCGGGGTCCGCGTGGACGACGTGGGCCGGCGTTTGGGAGCACCGTTCTTCGCGGCCCCTGCCTTCGCAGTGCCGCTCCTGGTTGTGCTGCTTTTCGCGGATCCGCTCTTCGTGGAGCCGCCGGGGGTCCCGGCCGAGCGTCGCGCTGTCGACCTCGACCGGGAGGTCGGGGACGATCCGCGACTGCTCGACTTTCCTGCCATGCCCCTCAGGTTAGCCGTTCGATCCCCATCCGAACCATCCGCAACACCGGCAACAGGTCGCGGTTCATGTCACAGACGTGACCGTGACCTGCGCCTTCACGCACCGGCCACGGCGATGTGCACCGTCACACGCCGCGTGAGGATGCGGTGAGGTCGTCGATGTCGCGTTGCTCGCCGTCCGTCTCCAGCCGCACCCGGTCGCGACCGAACGCGTGCAGCAGCAGCTCGGCCGGTTCACCGCGCAGAACGACCGTGCGCGGGCCACGTTTGCGGACGGTCGCACGCGTGCCGTCGGGACGTTCGAAGACGACGCTCACGTCGCTCCCGCGATAGCTGCGCCGGCCGATCTGCCGGGCCAGCCGCCACAGATGGTCCTGGTCCTCGGCCGGCAGGGTCCGCGGCTCCCAGCCTTCGGCGGCACGCCGCACGTCCTCGTGGTGGACGAACATCTCCCCCGCGTTCGCGACCGCGTCGACCAGGAACAGCGGCGACCATCTGGGCGGCCCGGACTCGATGTCCGCGAGCAGGTATGCCCACGGCCGGTCGGTGGCCGATCGGCGGACCTTCTCGGTGTGGTCCGCGAGCTGCGGCACGACGATACCGGGCATCGAGTCGATCCGGCGCTCGCGCACCAGCAGGTGCGCGGCGAGATCCCGGGTGGTCCAATCACCACACAGGGTCGGTGCGTCCGGACCCACCTCCGACATCGTGCGGACCAGGGCTGCTCGTTCGCGTTGGGCCAGGCTCACCGCGCCGACGGTACACGGCCCCATCGACACCGTCATCGCCCCGGACGCGACACCGACACTGCGGCACCGTGTATCGGGGCACCGCATCATTCGTGCGGCGTCACCGCGATGACGGTCGGCACGATCATCGGCCGGCGCCGATAGGTCTCCGACACCCAGCGTCCGACGACGCGACGGATAGCCTGCGCGATGCGGTGGACCTCGGTGATGCCCTCCGCCGCGAGTTCGTCGAGTGTCTTGTCGACGAGCAGCCCGGCCTCGGACAGGGCCGTCGGGTCGTCGGAGAAACCGCGGCCGGACACCTCGGGGGAACTGACCGCACGACCGGTGGTCGCGTCGACGGCGACGGAGATCGAGATGAAGCCACCCTCGCCGAGGATGAGCCGGTCCGACAGGGTCGATTCGCCGACGTCGCCGACGGACAGGCCGTCGACATACACGTGGCCGACGGGAACCTGTCCGACGATCTCGGCGAGACCGTCGACCATGTCCACGACGACACCGTCCTCCGCCAGCACGATCCGCTCGGGCGGCACACCGGTGGCCTCGGCGAGCTTCGCGTTGGCGCGCAGGTGCCGCCACTCGCCGTGGACCGGCATCGCGTTGGTCGGGCGCACCGCGTTGTACAGGTACAGCAGCTCACCGGCCGACGCGTGGCCGGAGACGTGAACTTTGGCGTTCTGCTGGGTGACGACGGTCGCGCCGCGCTTGGCGAGGCCGTTGACGACGGCGAACACCGAGTTCTCGTTGCCCGGGATCAGCGAGGATGCCAGCACGACGAGGTCGTCGGCGCGGATGTTGATCTGCCTGTGCTCGCCGCGGGCCATGCGGGACAGGGCCGAGAGCGGTTCGCCCTGCGATCCGGTCGAGACCAGCACGAGCCGGTCGCCCGGCAGGCTCGCCGCGGTGTCGATGTCGACGACGAGACCGTCGGGCACCCGCAGGTATCCGAGGTCCTGGGCGATCTGCATGTTGCGGACCATCGAGCGGCCGACGAACGCGATGCGCCGGTTGTACCGGACGGCGACGTCGACGACCTGCTGGATGCGGTGGACGTGGCTGGCGAACGACGCGACGATGACGCGGTTGGTGGCCTTGCCGATGACCCCGTCGAGCACGGCGCCGATCTCGCGTTCGGGGGTGACGAATCCGGGCACCTCGGCGTTGGTGGAGTCGACGAGGAACAGGTCGACGCCCTCATCACCGAGGCGGGAGAACCCGGCGAGGTCGGTGAGCCGGTTGTCCAGCGGCAACTGGTCGAGCTTGATGTCGCCGGTGTGCAGGACGAGACCGGCGTCGGTGCGGATCGCGACGGCGATGGCGTCGGGGATCGAGTGGTTGACCGCGAAGTACTCGCACTCGAACGGGCCGTGCGTGGTGCGCTCTCCCTCGGTGACCTCGATGAGCACCGGTCGCTGCCGGTGCTCGCGGCACTTCGCGGAGACCAGTGCCAACGTGAACTTGGAACCGACGACCGGGATGTCGGGCCTCAGCCGCAGCAGGAACGGCACCGCGCCGATGTGGTCTTCGTGACCGTGCGTCAGAACGATCGCTTCGACGTCGTCCATCCGGTCCTCGATGTACCGGAAGTCGGGCAGGATCAGGTCGACGCCGGGCTGCTGGTCCTCGGGGAACAGCACGCCGCAGTCGACGATCAGGATCTTGCCCTGGTGTTCGAAAACGGTCATGTTGCGACCGATCTCACCGATGCCGCCGAGCGCGACGACCCGCAGGCCCTTCGTGGGCGCCTTGGGCGGTGTGCCCAGGCGCGCTGTCGGATCGACCGGCTGCCGCCGGTCGGGGCGCTGCGTCGCCGCGGAGTTCTGCGGGGTGCGGCGCGGACGGGTGGCGGGCGGGCCCGCGCTGCGGGTGGCGCGGCCGCGCGACGGGCGGCTCACGACAGCACCCCCGCGGCCTGCAGATCGGCGGCGAGCGCGTCGATCTGCGCGGTGGTCGGTGCCACCTGCGGAAGCCGCGGTTCACCGACGTCCATGCCCATCAGACGCAGCCCGGCCTTTGAGGCACTCACACCGCCGAGACGCGCCACGGCGCGCAGGATCGGCACGAGCTCGAGGTTGATCGCGCGGGCACGGACGAGGTCGCCGGCTTCGAACGCGGTGTGCAGCTCACGCAGACGGCCGGGAACGAGATGGCCGATGACGCTGACGAAGCCGACCGCGCCGACCGCGAGCCACGGCAGGTTCAGCGGGTCGTCACCCGAATAGAACTTGAGGTCGGTGGTTCCGATGAGCTCGGCGCCGGCGTTGAGATCGCCCTTGGCGTCCTTGACCGCGACGATCCGCGGGTGCTCGGCGAGACGCCGCAACGTCTCGGTTTCGATGGGCACCACCGAACGCGGTGGAATGTCGTAGAGCATCACGGGCAGGTCGGTCGCATCGGCGACGGCCGTGAAGTGCGCGTAGAGACCGGCCTGCGGGGGCCGCGAGTAATACGGGGTGACCACGAGCAGACCGTGCGCACCCGCACGAGCCGCATCGCGGGCGAGCTCGACGCTGTGCGCGGTGTCGTTGCTGCCGGCGCCGGCGATGATCTTCGCCCGGTCGCCGACCGCGGCGAGAACCGCGCGCATCAGCTCGAGCTTCTCGTTCTCGGTCGTCGTGGGCGACTCGCCGGTGGTGCCGGCGAGAACCAGTGCGTCGCAGCCGCCGTCGACCAGATAGGTCGCCAGACGCACTCCCGCATCGACATCGAGCTTGCCGTCGGCAGTGAACGGGGTCACCATCGCCGTGGCGATGGTGCCGAACGGAAGCTCGACAGCTGAAGCGGAATCACCGTTGGTCATGGTCAGAAGGCTACCGCGTGCAGAAGGCGCTGCGACACACGGCTGCCCACCCGACGCGCTGCTCAACCCTCGGTCGTGAACCGGCTGACCGCAACCTCGGTGCCGTCGGGCAGTGTGGTGACGGTGAAGTCACCGAAGACGTTCGGTGCGACCTCCTGCAGGCGGCGCAGGCACCCGACCGCAAGACGACGGATCTCGACGTCGGCGTGTTCGGTGGCGCGCATCGCGATGAAATGCCGCCACGCCCGGTAGTTGCCGGTGACGACGACGCGGGTCTCGGTTGCATTGGGCAGCACCGCCCGGGCGGCCTCCCGAACCCGTTTCGCACGCAGCGGGCCCGCGGGGACGTGGGACAGCTTCTCGTCGAGTGCCTCGAGCAGTTCGGCGTAGGCCTCGCGGCTGGTCTCGGCAGCGGCGAGGAACAACCGCTCGAGCTCCTCGTCGCCTTCGATCGCCGGGGGCACCACGACGGGCGTGTCTCCACCGGGCACGAATCGCTGGGAGAGCTGTGAGTAGGAGAAGTGGCGGTGCCGGATCAGCTCGTGGGTGCACGACCGGGAGATGCCGGTGATGTAGAAGCTCGCCGAGCTGTGCTCGAGCACGGACAGATGCCCGACGTCGAGCAGGTGCCGGATATATCCGGCGTTCGTCGCGGTGCGCGGGTTCGGCTTGGACCAGCTCTGATAGCACGCGCGACCGGCGAACTCGACGAGTGCCTCGCCGCCGTCGGCGTCGGTGTCCCACGGCACGTCGTCGGGCGCGACGAATTCGGTTCTGGCAACGAGCCGGATCTCGGGTGTGACAACCTCGGGCGTCATCGCTGCCTCCTGCCTTCGCCCACTAACTCCGATGCGAACGGTAGCCGCGCCGTGCCGATCACACCCGACGGGGCCACGGTGACGCCACTCCGATGCTTGACCGACGTCAACTATGGCATCACTATGGCGTCATGAACATCGACACCTACACCGCCGCTGTGACCGACGCCGTGCTCGCCGCGGCGGAACTCGGTGACGAACAGACCCGCCGCACCGCCGCAGCACTCGCCACCGCGATCGCCGCCCCCGTCCGGCTCGCGCTGCTCGACGCCCTCTCCGACCTCGCCACCGAGGTCTCCGACCGACTCGGGGACCGGCGCGTGACGGTCCGGCTCGACGGACGCGACACCGTCGTCGAGGTCCATCACGGTCCGGCACCGGAATCCGAAACCCCTCACCCGACCTTCGAGGAGGTCACCGGAGACATCAGCCGGGTGACTCTGCGACTCGTCGAGCAGATCAAGTCCCGCGCCGAGGAGGCCGCAGCGCAGAACGGCCTCTCGCTCAACACCTGGGTCGCACAGGCCGTGCAGGGTGCGTTGCGCGATCAGATGCGCTACCAGGCCTCCGGATTCGACCGGAACTGGGGTTCGTACGGTCCGCCCCGGCGCCCCGGCGCTCCGCGCTCCGGCACGTCGGAGGCCCCGAAGGACTCGGCCCCCGGCGATTCCGGCCCTCAGCAGTCCGGACATCCTTCAGAGAGCGACGACGCCGGTCGCGACGACAAGTGAATTCCCCTCGGGTGCGGTAGATTGCCGACGCACCGAACCTGGACCAAGGAGCGAAACCGGATGGCCGTCAGCAGTTCCCACACCTCGGAGATCAAGGCGTCCCCCGAGCAGGTGATGGCCGCGATCGCGGCAGTCGACCGCCTTCCCGAGTGGTCCTCGGCGCACAAGTCGGTGACCATCGAGAGCACACATCCGGACGGGCTCCCGCATCGTGTGCGCATGACGGTGTCGATCATCGGTATCACCGACGAGCAGGTCGTCGACTATCAGTGGAACGGCACCGAATCGATGTCGTGGACGCTCGTCGAGAGCAGCCAGCAAAGGCAGCAGGACGGCGCGTACGCCCTGGTGTCGACTGCCGTCGGCACCAGCGTCGAGTTCTCGCTCACCATCGACCCGAAGATCCCGCTGCCCGGATTCCTCGTGAAGAAGGCCCAGAAGATGGCGGTCGAGACGGCGAGCAAGGGACTGGCCGCGTTCGTCGCCAAGACCGTCTGAAGCTGCGGCTCGTGCGTACTTCGGGTGCCCTGACGGCCCGAAGTACGCACCCGCGCGCTAGCCCGCCTCGCCCGCGACCGTCACCGCGACGGTCGCCCCGAGCTCGTAGCACTTCTCCCGCACAGCACCGTCGATCGGACCGGTGACCTCGACATCCGCGGCGGCCTGGACCAACCCCAGTCCGCTGACGATCTTCCGTACCGACGCCACCGCACCGGCCGTGTCGTTGTTGCCGTGAACCCACAGTCCGTACGGCCGGCCGGCGACCGCGTCGAGGCACGGGTAGTACACGGTGTCGAAGAAGTGCTTGAGCGCACCCGACATGTATCCGAAGTTCGCGGACGTGCCGAACACGTAGCCGTCGGCGGCGAGAACATCGGGCACGGTCGCCCCGAGCGCGGGAACCGAATGCAGCCGCACCCCGGTGATGTCGGGGTCCGTCGCGCCGGCCAGCACCGCCTCGAGCAGTTCCCTGGTAGGCGGCGACGGCGTGTGGTGGACGACGAGCAGGACTCGCTCGCCCGGATCGTTCGGAGCGTCGAGATCGGTCACACGGTGCAGACTACGACGGCTCGCCGTCGCGTTCGTGCTTCTCGAGTGCCACCGCGCGGCGCATGGTCTCCCGGGCGCGGGGGCGGTCACCGGCGTGGTCGTACGCCCGCGCCAGCCGGTACGAGTTGCGCCAGTTGTCGGGGTCCGCTTCCCATTCCTGCTTGACCTGCTGGAACAGTTCGTCGGCAGCGGCCCGGTCGACGCGCCCGGACGGCATCCGCGGAAGGTCGCTGACGTCGAGGTCCAAGCCCTCGTCGTGGATGCGGCGCGCGAGATGTTGATGCTGAAGGCCCGCGCGGATCGTGGCGTAGAGGATCCACGCGCCGATGAGCGGCAGCAGCAGCACGCCGATGCCGAGACCGACCGCAGCAACTCCGCCCGTACCGACCAGCTCGATCCCCACCCTGCCGAGCAGCACGAAGTAGAAGACGAGCGCGACCACGATGAACGCGATCGGCACGAGGACCTTGGTCAGTTCGTTCTTCACGTCCCGATTGTCGCAGGCCGCGTTTCGTGGCCCGCGGCCGAACACCGCCGGGGTGAGCGCGCCCACGCCGACCCACCCTTGACGGTCCCGCGCCCACAGCGTGCACTGGTCTCATGCAATTCGCCGCCCCCGCCGAGCTGTACGACCGGTTCATGGGCCGATACACCCCGACCCTCGCGACCGCGCTCTCGGACGCCGCGGGGGTGACCTCCGGGCTCCGGGTGTGCGATGTCGGTTGCGGCCCGGGCGGTCTGACGGCGGAGATGGTGTCCCGGGTCGGACCGGACCACGTCGCCGCGATCGATCCGGCACCCCAGTTCGCGGCGGCGTGCCGGGAACGGAATCCCGGTGTCGACGTGCGTGTGGGCGTGGCCGAGGACCTGCCCTGGCCGGACGACACGTTCGATGTCACCGCCGCGTCGCTGGTGATCGGATTCATGTCCGACCCCGACCGCGGTGTGCGCGAGATGGCCCGCGTCACCCGGCCCGGCGGCACCGTCGCAGGGTGCATGTGGGATATCGCCTCCGGGGGGATGACGATGTTGCGGGTGTTCTGGTCGGCGGTGCGCACCGTCGTCCCCGATGTCACCGGCGAGGCCGCCATGGCCGGGACCACCGAGGGCGACATCGCCGACCGGTTCCGTCGGGCCGGTCTCCACGAGGTGATCGCGGGCAAACTGACCGCCCGCGCGGACTACGCCGATTTCGACGACTTCTGGGAGCCGTTCACGTTCGAGGTCGGACCGGCCGGCCGCTACCTGCAGACCTTGACCGAGCAGCAGCGAACCGCCGTCCGTGAAGCCTGCCGAGAGAACCTGCCGGCGTCCGGCGCGTTCTCGCTCGACGCCCGCGCCTGGTACGCACGCGCCACGATCCCCTCGGCATGAGCCGTAGGGCGACCCGCTCCGCCGGAAAACCGCGCCGTCAGAAATTCAGGAGCGGGTCGATCCCGACCGTCAGACCCGGCCGCGCGCCGATCTCCCGGACGCCGAGCAGTACGCCCGGCACGAACGAGGTCCGGTCGATCGAATCGTGGCGGATGGTGAGGGTTTCGCCCTGGGTGCCGAGCAGGATCTCCTGGTGCGCGACCAGGCCGGCGAGCCGCACCGAATGCACCCGAACCCCGTCGACGTCGGCGCCGCGCGCACCGTCGAGTTCGGTGGCGGTGGCATCGGGGCTGCGGCCCACGCCCGCGGCGGCCCGGGCTTCGGCGATGAGGGCGGCGGTGCGGTAGGCCGTGCCCGAGGGTGCGTCCAGCTTGTTCGGGTGGTGCAGTTCGATGACCTCGACGGAGTCGAAGAACCGCGCGGCGGCCTGCGCGAAGCGCATCGACAGGACCGCGCCGATCGCGAAGTTCGGGGCGATGAGCACACCGGTTCCGGGTGATTCGGCGACCCAGCCGCGTACCTGCTCGAGTCGCTCCTCGTCGAAGCCGGTGGTGCCGACGACGGCGTGGATGCCGTTGCGCACCAGGAACTCCAGGTTGCCCATGACGACGTCGGGGTTGGTGAAGTCGACGACGACCTGCGTGCCCGAGGTGACGAACGCGTCGATGCGCTCGTCCTTGTCGACGGTCGCGACCAGCTCGAGGTCGGCCGCGTCCTCGACGCCCTTGCAGATCGCCTGCCCGACCTTGCCCTTGGCTCCGAGCACACCCACCCGGATAGCTGCTGCGTTCACTTGTCTCGTCACGCCCTTCCGTCACGTCCGTCGCACAAGAGCGTACGCAATCCGGTGGCCCGGCCGGTCAGCCGGTCGCCGGCGAACGGTCGCCGCTCAGGCCACGATGCCGCGCACCGACGCGGGCAGGTCCCGGGCGCGACGGTAGGGTCCGACAACGCCCGCGGCGAACGGCCTGTTCAGCAGTTCCGCCGCGACCGCGCGCACCTCGTCGGAGGTGACCTCGGCGATGCGTTCGAGGGTGGAGCTCACACTCCAGTGGGTGCCGTAGCTGAGTTCGCTGCGGCCGATCCGGTGCATCCGGGCACCGGTGTCCTCGAGCCCGAGGACGAGTCCGCCGCGCAGCGACCCCTTGGCCCGCGCGCATTCGGCGTCGGTGATGCCGTGGTCGGCGACGTCGCGCACCACTTCCCGGACGACGGTCGTGACCTCGCCGAGGTTCTCGGGCTGGCAGCCGGCGTAGATGGAGAACGCGCCGGTGTCGGCGAATGTGTCGACCCCGGAGTAGACGGAGTACGCCAGGCCGCGCTTCTCGCGCACCTCCTGGAACA
The DNA here is from genome assembly GCF_001895025.1 of Rhodococcus zopfii NBRC 100606 = JCM 9919. Classification (GTDB taxonomy): domain Bacteria; phylum Actinomycetota; class Actinomycetes; order Mycobacteriales; family Mycobacteriaceae; genus Rhodococcus; species Rhodococcus zopfii. Next base: position 173,665 of record NZ_BCXI01000011.1, on the reverse strand, counting down.
GCCGCGAGCTCAGGCCGCCGCCGATCGCGGCGTTGAGCACCGACAGCGCCCAGCGGCGGCCGTCGTGCCGTCCGAACGCGCGCACCCCGAGCGACAGGTGAGCCTGCTCCCCGTCGTGGTCGGTGATGCTCAGTGCCGGCGGCGTGCGCAGCCGCGCCGTTCCCTCCCGGCGTGGCGCCGGCTGGGCACCCGGGTCGATGTGGGCGCCGAATGCGCGGCGCACGAGATCGACGGTGTGGTCGTGGTCGACGTTGCCGGCGACCGCGACGACCATCCGGTGCGGTGTGTAGCGCCGGACGTGGAACGAGTGGAGCTGGTTGCGGGTCATCGACTCGACCGACTCGACGGAGCCGATGACCGGCCGTCCGATCGGGTGGTCGCCGTACAGCGCGGTCAGGAAGCTGTCGCCGAGCAGGTCCTCGGGGTCGTCGTCGCGCATGGAGATCTCCTCGAGCACCACCTGCCGTTCGACGTCGACGTCGACACTGCGGCACTGACCGCGCAGCACCACGTCGGCAACCAGATCGACGGCGAGCGGCAGGTCGTCGTCGAGGACGTGCGCGTAGAAACACGTGTGCTCTTTGGACGTGAACGCGTTGAGTTCACCGCCGACTCCGTCGACGAGTTCGGCGATGTCGAGCGCGGTGCGAGTCGGAGTGGCCTTGAAGAGCAGATGCTCGAGGAAATGGGCGGCCCCGGCGACGGACGGGTGCTCGTCGCGGGAACCGACCCCCACCCAGATGCCGACGGCGGCGGACCGCACGCCCGGCACGTGCTCGGTGACGACACGGACGCCGCCCGGCAGGACGGTTCGCCGCACACCGGAATCCGCAACGGCTGCGGCAAGGTCGGCGGAGGTGGCGGAAGGAGTACGGCGGTTGGAAGCCATGGAAGTGTTCTGTGGTCCTGAGGCGATCGGCACGTGGGTACGAAGCGGGAAAAGCACACCCTACACGCGGCGCCTCGCAGCCGATGGGCACACCGGCTGCGCCGGGGATCTCACCAGCCGCGGCGCCGAGGCTGCGACCCGACGAGCTGTCCCTTCCCCGCCACGTCCCGGCTGCGGTACACGACATACGGACGGAACAGGTAGCCGAACGGGGCGCTGAAGGCGTGCACGAGCCGGGTGAACGGCCACAGCGCGAACAATGCGAGCCCGATGAGCACATGAATGTGGAAGTACAGCGGAGCCTCCGCCATGAGGTCACCGCGCGGCTGCAGAATCCAGATCGAGCGGAACCACGGGGAGACCGTGTCGCGGTAGTTGTGTTCCTCGCCGACCAAACCGGAGCCGAGCAGCGTCGTCGCCAGGCCGGCGACGATCGCGGCGACCAACACGACGTACATGAGCTTGTCGTTCGCGGTGGTCGCGAGGAACACCGGACCCCGGGTGCGGCGCCGGTAGATCAGCAGCACGATACCGACGAGGGTGGCGATCCCGGCGATGGAACCGAGCGTGATCGCCTGGATGTGATAGGCGTGCTGGCTCAGTCCGAGCGCGTCCGTCCACGACTGCGGGATCACCAGGCCGATGACATGCCCGATGATCACGACAAGGATGCCGAAGTGGAACAGCGGGCTCCCGATGCGCAGCAACCGGGACTCGTACAGCTGCGACGAGCGGGTGGTCCAGCCGAACTTGTCGTACCGGTAGCGCCACCAGGTGCCGACGATCACGATCGCCAGCGTCACGTACGGCACGACATCCCAGAAGATCTCCCCTGCGGACATCTCACCGGTCTCCTTCGTCTCGTCGGGGTGGAACTGTGAGGGTGAACGGCTGCAGACCGATGGCCTCGGCGGGCGGCCCGGCCTGCGCGAGCCGCTCCGCGCGCCGCAGTTCCTGATCGGTCGCCGGGGGCAGCGTCTCGCAGACCGCCTCGACGGTGTGCGCGTAGGGCGAACCCGCCTCCGTCAGTGCCTCGCGCAGCACGTCGATCGGCACCCGGTACTCGACGAGCAGGCGCCGTCCGGCCACGGGGTCGACGGTCGCGGCGAACTCGAGGACGACCGGCAGATGGTCGGGTGTCTCCCCTACCGGCGGTTCGGCGCCGGCGGCGCGGTACACCTGCGCGAACGCAAGGATCTCGGAACCCCGGTTGCGGGTGTCGCCGCCGGTCCAGTACGTCAGGTACATCGTGGACCGGCGCCGCAGGTCGAACACGTCGACGTAGGCGGTGGCGGCGTCCATCGGGGCCGCCCCGCGCAGCGCTGCCACGGTGCGGCCGAGCAGATCGGCGGCGCGACCGCTCACGTGGGCGCGCAACTGCTCGACAGTGTCGAGACGCTGCTGCAGCGCCTCGTCCGGGTAGGCGAGCAGCAACGACGCGGCCTGCCACACCAACCGGTCCTGCAGGGACGCCCCCGCCGGGGACGATCGGACTCGCGACAGCAGTCTCATCACCGGTCTCCCCCCGGCTCGCCGGTGTGGTGCGCCCCGGGGAACATGCCCGCGGGTACACCCTTTCCGTCCCAGTTGAGCAGGTTGACCCGGGACGGGTGGCGGGCGTTGGCGGCCATGCCCTCACTGGTCTGGCGTTGTTTGAGCGCGTGGAAGGTTTCGACGGCCACCGGCACGGGACCGCCGCTGGCCTCACCGAACGGCCCCGACTCGTACATGCCCGGCCCACCCTCGAAGGACAGCGCACAATCGGTGACCGACTCCTCGAGCCGATGCCCCTCCGCCGCATACGCGGACGGAATGACATACCGCTCTTCGTATTTGGCTATCGCCAGCAACCGGTACATGCCGTAGATCTGTTCCTCGGACATCCCGACGGATTCGGGGATGTGCGGCTGCGTCTCGCGGCCGAGGTTGATGTCGCGCATGTACGAGCGCATCGCGGCGAGCCGGCGCAGGACCGCCTCGACGGGTGCGACGTCACCGGCGGTGAACAGCTCCGCGAGGTACTGCATCGGGATACGCAGGGCGTCGAGCGCTCCGAACAGATTGCCGAGGTCCTCGCCGTCGTGTCCGTCGCGGCTGACCGCGTCGACCACCGGCGACAGCGGCGGGATGTACCAGACCATCGGCATGGTGCGGTATTCCGGGTGCAGCGGCAACGCGACCTGGTAGGTGTGGATCAGCGTGTACACCGGGGACCGTTGCGCCGCCTCGATCCACTCGTCGGAGATGCCTTCCGCGCGGGCCCCGGCGATCACCTCGGGGTCGTTCGGGTCCAGGATGAGGCTGCGCTGCGCTTCGTACAGTTCCGTCTCGTCCTCGGTCGAGGCGGCCTCGAGGACCCGGTCGACGTCGTAGAGCACCAACCCGAGGTACCGCAGGCGCCCGACGCAGGTTTCCGAGCACACGGTCGGCAGGCCCACCTCGATGCGCGGATAGCAGAACGTGCACTTCTCGGCCTTGCCGGTCTTGTGGTTGAAATACACCTTCTTGTACGGGCATCCGGACACGCACATCCGCCAGCCGCGGCACTGGTCCTGGTCGACGAGCACGATGCCGTCCTCGACGCGCTTGTACATCGCGCCGGACGGGCACGAGGACACACACGACGGGTTGAGGCAATGCTCGCAGATGCGCGGCAGGTAGAACATGAATGTCTGCTCGAGCTCGAGTTTCACCTGCTCGCCGACCTTCTTCAGGATCGGGTCGTCGGGCACGATCTCCGTCGAGCCGCCGAGGTCGTCGTCCCAGTTCGCCGACCACGACACCTTCATCGGCTTGCCGCTGATGAGGCTGCGCGGCGGTGCGACGGGCATGTGCTCGCCCAGGGGCGCCGAGGTCAGATTCTCGTAGTCGTACGTCCACGGCTCGTAGTAGTCGTCGATGGAGGGCAGCTTCGGGTTCGAGAAGATCCGGGAGAGCTTGTGCAGGCGCCCGCCGTCCCGCAGCCGCAGCCTGCCCTTGCGGTCTCGGATCCACCCGCCGCGCCAGCGTTCCTGATCCTCGTAGGTGCGCGGATAGCCTTGTCCGGGCCGGGTTTCGACGTTGTTGAACCACACGTACTCGGTACCGGCCCGGTTCGTCCACGCCTGCTTGCAGGTGACCGAACAGGTGTGGCAGCCGATGCACTTGTCGAGGTTCATCACCATCGCCATCTGTGCCATGACCTTCATGAATTCCTCGCTTCGCAGGTTCGGTTCGCTCCGCAGGCTCCGCCGGCGTCCATCTCAGTAGGTCACCTCCTGCGACCGGCGACGTACCACGGTCACTTCGTCGCGCTGATTGCCGGTGGGTCCGAGATAGTTGAACGCGAAGGCGTTCTGGGCGTAGCCACCGGCAAGGTGCGTGGGCTTGATCAGCAGCCGGGTCAGCGAATTGTGGATGCCGCCGCGGTTGCCGGTGGTTTCGGTGAGCGGCGTGTCGATGGTGCGTTCCTGCGCGTGGTAGACGTACACGACGCCCTCGGGCATGCGGTGCGAGACGATCGCCCGGCACACCACCACACCGTTGCGGTTGACGGCCTCGACCCAGTCGTTGTCCCGCACCGAGATCTTCTCCGCATCCACCGGGCTCATCCACATCGTCGGGCCGCCGCGCGAGAGCGACAGCATGAACAGGTTGTCCTGGTACTCGGAGTGGATCGACCACTTCGAGTGCGGGGTCAGGTAGCGCACGCTCAACCCGATTCCGTCGCGGCCGCTCTCGCCGACCGCGGGCTCACCGAACAGCCGGGTCATGTCCAGCGGCGGCCGGTAGGTGGGCAGTTGCTCGCCGACCTCCTCGATCCAGTCGTGGTCGACGTAGAAGTGCATCCGGCCGGTGAGGGTGTGAAAGGGCTTGAGTTCCTCGATGTTCACCGTGAACGGCGCGTAGCGGCGGCCGCCGGTCTCGCTGCCGGACCATTCCGGGCTGGTGATCACCGGTACCGGGCGGGCCTGGGTGTCGGCGTAGGTGATGCGGCGTTCCTCGCTGCCCTCGGCGAGGTGCACGAGGCGGCGTCCGGTGCGTTTCTCGAGTGCCCGGAAACCCTCGACGGCGAGTCTGCCGTTGGACGTACCGGACAGTGCGAGGATCACATCGGCCATCCGTTCGGCGGTGGTGATCGCCGGACGCCCTTCCGCGGCACCGGAATCCATGACCCCGAACTTCGCTGCGAGCTCGGCGACCTCCGCGGTGGGGTGCGTGGTGATGCCCTTGGTCGTCAGGCCGAGGGTGTCGACGAGCGGGCCGAGCGCCGACCACTTGTCGGCGATCGCGGCGTAGTCGCGTTCGACGACGGCGATCGGCCCCATCGTCTTCCCCGGCACCGGCGTCTCACCGGTTGTCCGCCAGTCACGTTCGGTGCCACCGGGATACGCCATCGCACCCGGGGTGTCGTGCTGCAGTGTGCCGAGCACGACGTCGGTGCGGGTGCCCAGGTGCCGTGCCGCGAGCGCGCTGAACGCGCGGGCGATCGCACCGAATGCCTCGTAGTCCGAGCGGGTTTCCCAGGGCGGATCGATCGCGGGGCTGAACGCGTGGATGTAGGGGTGCATGTCGGTGCTCGACAGATCCCCCTTCTCGTACCAGGTGGCGGCGGGCAACACCACATCGGACAGCAGCGTCGTCGACGTCATCCGGAAGTCGATCGACATGAGCAGGTCGAGCTTGCCCTCGGGGATGCCGTCAGGCCACGCGACGCCCTTGGGGCGCAGGTCTTCCGGCGTGGGGTGGGCCTGCACATTGGAGGTCGTGCCGAGCAGGTGCCGCAGGAAGTACTCGTTGCCCTTGCTCGACGACCCGAGCAGATTCGCCCGCCAGATACTCAGCACGCGCGGCCAGTTCCGCGGGTTGTCCGGATCGGTGACGGCCAGCTTCAGGTCGCCCGACGCGAGCCTGCTCGCGACGTAGGCGGGGATCTCCTGGCCGGCGGCGCGGGCGTCGTCGGCGACGTCGAGGCTCGAACGGTCGAACTGCGGGAAGAAGGGACTCCAGCCCATCGCGGTCGCGGATGCCAGCACGTCCATCGTGTGCTTGCCCGCGAACCGGCCGCGCCCGAGGGGACTCGCCAGCGCGTCGGCCCGGTAACCGTCGTAGCGCCACTGGCCGGTGTGCGCATACCAATAGGACGTGCCTGCCATCTGTCGCGGCGGACGCGACCAGTCGGTGCCCATGGCCATCGCGGCCCAGCCGGTGACCGGGCGGCACTTCTCCTGCCCGACGTAGTGTGCCCAGCCGCCGCCGTTGCGGCCCATCGAGCCGGTGAGCAGCAGCAACGCGAGCACCGCCCGATACGTGGCGTCACCGTGGAACCACTGACAGATCCCCGCACCCATGATGATCATGGACCGGCCGCCGGATTCCTCGGCGCTGCGCGCGAACTCCTTCGCGACGCGGATCGCCTGCGCCGCAGCGACTCCCGTGATCGGCTCCTGCCAGGCCGGGGTGTACGGCTCGGCCGGATCGTCGTAGCCGGCGGGCCAGGTTCCGGGCAGTCCCGGCCGTGCCACCCCGTACTGCGCGAGCATCAGGTCGAACACGGTGCACACGCGGTGCTCGCCGACCCGCCGGACCGGGACGCCGCGGGCCAGGACCTCACCGTGACCGTCGAGGGTGTCGAAGCGCGGCAGATGGATCAGGGCGCTCTCCCCCGGCGCGCCGTCGTGCGGTGCGACGGTCAGCGCCGGCACGAGGTCGCCGAGGTCGAGGTTCCATTTGCCGACCCCGTCGTCGCCGTACCGGAAGCCGAGCGACCCCAACGGCACCGCGACCTCGTCGGTGGCACCGTCGAGCAGCACCGGCTTGAACGCGGCGTTCTCCACGTCGCGCCCGAGGTCGGCGGCGGTGAGGTTCTTCCCGGGCACGAGCCGCCCGTCGCGTTCCTCGAGTTTCACCAGGAACGGCAGGTCGGTGTAGCGACGCACGTAGTCGACGAAGAACGGCACCCGCTCCCGTACGAAGCATTCGGAGAGGATCACGTGGCCCATCGCCATGGCGAGGGCGCCGTCGGTGCCCGCCGCGCACGGCATCCATTCGTCCGCGAACTTGGTGTTGTCGGCATAGTCGGGACTGACGGTGACGACCTTGGTGCCGCGATACCGGACCTCCGCCATCCAGTGTGCGTCGGGGGTGCGGGTGACCGGCACGTTGGACCCCCACATCATGAGGTACGTCGCGTCCCACCAGTCTCCCGACTCGGGAACGTCGGTCTGGTCGCCGAACACCTGCGGTGATGCGACGGGCAGGTCGGCGTACCAGTCGTAGAAGGAGGTCATCACGCCACCGAGCAGTTCCACGAACCGGGAACCCGCCGCGAACGACACCATCGACATCGCGGGAATCGGCGAGAACCCGGCGACCCGGTCCGGGCCGTACTCCTTGATGGTGTGGACGTGCGCGGCGGCGATCATCTCGGTGGCCTCGGCCCAGGACACCCGTACCAACCCGCCCTTGCCGCGCGCCCACTGGTACCGACGGCGCCGGTCGGGATCGGACTGGATGTCGGCCCACGCGAGGACCGGGTCGCCGAGGCGGGCCTTGGCTTCGCGGTACATCTCCACGAGCACGCCCCGGGCGTACGGGTAACGCACCCGCGTCGGCGAATAGGTGTACCAGGAGAACGCGGCACCCCGGGGGCAGCCGCGCGGCTCGTACTCGGGGCGGTCCGGGCCGACGGACGGGTAGTCCGTCTGCTGGGTCTCCCAGGTGATGATGCCGTCCTTGACGTAGATCTTCCACGAGCAGGAACCGGTGCAGTTGACGCCGTGCGTCGAGCGCACCACCTTGTCGTGGCTCCAGCGGTCGCGATAGAAGACGTCACCCTCGCGACCTCCCTGGCGGGTCACGGTGCGGCCGTCGTCCGAGATCTCACCCCGGGTGAAGAATCGTCCGCTGCGCTGCAGCAGTTCGTCGACGGGTCCGCCGATGCGAGGGGCATTCACGGTGGTTCCTTTCGGGGCGTGGTCGTCAGGCGGCGGGATCGCGCGCAGGTTCGCGGGCGTGCAGCCGAAGCGCGGTGTATGCGAGGGCGATCAGGGCGGTGGCCACCAGGAGCAGCAGGCCGACCGTGTAGTCGTTGTCGACGCTGTCGTAGGACGCACCCATCACCAGCGGCGGGAAGTAGCCGCCGAGACCCCCGGCGGCGGCGACGATGCCGGTCACCGATCCGACCGACTTGGCAGGGGCGCGGCGAGCGACCCACGCGAACACACCGCCGGTACCGACGCCCAGGAAGACGGCGAGTGCGATGAACGTCGCGGCCGACCAGATGTCCGGCGGCGGCTGGAAGATCGCGATGAACGCCATCACGGCCGTGCCGGCGAGGGACGCGAGCACCACGTACTTCGGCGGGATGCGGTCCGAGAGGGCGCCGCCGATGGGGCGGGCGATCACCGCGGCCAGGGCGAACGCCGCGGTGCGGGCGCCGGCGTCGACCGCGGAGAAGCCGTAGATCGTCTTGATGTAGGTCGGCAGGTAGTTGCTGAAGGCGACGAAGCCGCCGAAGACGATCGCGTACAGGAACGACATCTCCCACGTGACACCGAGTTTGAGTGCGGCGGTCAGCTTCGGAACCACCGGGTCGGTGTTGGGCACGAACTCCGGCGAATTGCGCATCGCCAGGATGCACACTCCGGCGGTGACCGCGAGCGCGACCGCGATGATCACGTGGGTGGACAGGAGGCCGAACCAGTTCACGAACCGCGGCGTGAAGAATGCCGAGAGGGCGGTGCCGACCATGCCGGCACCGAACACACCGGTCGCGAAACCGCGGCGGGCCGGTTCGTACCAGGCGTTGGCGAACGGGATACCGACGGCGAAGATCGTGCCGGCGATGCCGAGGAAGAACCCGAACACCAGCAGCAGCGGATACGAACCGGCGGTGCCCGCGAGGCCGACCGCGAGGACCGGCAGGATCGATGCCAGCGAGATCGCGATGAACATGATCCGGCCGCCGTAGCGGTCGGTGAGCGATCCGACGACGATCCGTCCGAGCGCACCGACCAGGATCGGAGTCGCGACCAGCAGCGACGCCTGGGTGCTGCTGAGCGACAGGTCGTGAGCGTAGGTGGTGGACAGCGGGCCGATCAGATTCCAGGCCCAGAAGTTGATCGCGGATACCCAGGTGGCGAGGGCGAGGTTGAATCCACGTCCCGTACCGGCACCCGGCGTCGTTGCCGTGTTCACACCCACACGAAACCACTCGGGGGGGAACTTGGCTGAACTTTGGGGGAAACGTTACAACGCCTGGGGACTGTGATGTCCGGACCGGTCCCCCGCTGCGTCTTCCCTTCGGTTCGCCACGAACCTACTGTTGTGAATTACGTTGCGGCACATGATGGAACAACGACCCCGGCGAATGGGGCGAGAGTCCCCATCGGCCTCGGGACGATGCACCCCCGCCCCGGAAGGACCGAGGTCCTTTCCGGGGCGGGGGTGTTACGAACTGCTCGGTGTCCGAGGGACGATCAGCCCTCGGCGCTTTCGGCACCGTCGGCCGGCGCGGCGGCGGCGTCGTCCTCGGGGACCGGAACCAGGCTGATCTTGCCGCGGTTGTCGATGTCGGCGATCTCGACCCGGATCTTCGAGCCGACGTTCACGACGTCCTCGACCTTCGCAATGCGCTTGCCGTTGCCCAGCTTGCTGATGTGCACCAGACCGTCGCGGCCCGGGAGCAGCGAGACGAACGCGCCGAACGCCGTGGTCTTGACCACGGTACCGAGGAAGCGCTCGCCGACCTTGGGCAGCTGCGGGTTGGCAATGGCGTTGATCTTGTCGATCGCGGCCTGCGCGGACGGACCGTCCGCCGCACCGACGTAGACGGTGCCATCATCCTCGATGGAGATGTTGGCGCCGGTCTCCTCGGTGATCGAGTTGATCATCTTGCCCTTGGGGCCGATGACCTCGCCGATCTTGTCCACCGGAACCTTGATGGTGGTGATGCGCGGCGCGAACGGGCTCATCTCGTCCGGCGTGTCGATCGCCTCGGCCATGACCTCGAGGATCGTGGCGCGGGCGTCGTGGGCCTGCGAGAGCGCACCCGCCAGCACCTGCGACGGAATGCCGTCGAGCTTGGTGTCGAGCTGCAGCGCGGTCACGAAGTCCTTCGTGCCGGCGACCTTGAAGTCCATGTCACCGAACGCGTCCTCGGCACCGAGGATGTCGGTCAGCGCCACGTAGCGGGTCTCACCGTCGACCTCGTCGGAGACCAGGCCCATCGCGATACCCGCAACCGGAGCCTTCAGCGGCACACCGGCATTGAGCAGCGACAGCGTCGAGGCACACACCGAGCCCATCGACGTCGAACCGTTGGAGCTCAGCGCTTCCGAGACCTGACGGATCGCGTACGGGAACTCCTCCTGGCTCGGCAGCACCGGCACGAGAGCACGCTCGGCGAGTGCGCCGTGCCCGATCTCGCGGCGCTTGGGCGAACCGACGCGGCCGGTCTCACCGGTCGAGTACGGCGGGAAGTTGTAGTGGTGCATGTACCGCTTGCTGGTCTCGGGACCGAGCGAGTCGACCTGCTGCGCCATCTTGACCATGTCGAGGGTGGTGACACCCATGATCTGGGTCTCGCCGCGCTCGAACAGCGCCGAACCGTGAGCCCGCGGCACGACCGCGACCTCGGCCGAGAGCGCGCGGATGTCGGTGATGCCGCGGCCGTCGATGCGGAACTGGTCGCGCAGGATGCGCTGACGGACCAGCTTCTTGGTCAGCGAGCGGAACGCCGCGCCGATCTCCTTCTCGCGACCCTCGAAGTTCGGGGCGACCTGCTCGAGGATCTCGACCTTGATCTCGTCGGTGCGGTCGTCGCGTTCCTGCTTGCCGGCGATGGTCAGAGCCTCGGCCAGCTTCTCGGACGCGGCGACCTCGACGGCGGCGTACACGTCGTCGGCGTACGCCGGGAACAGCGGGAAGTCACCGGTCGGCTTCGCCGCAGCGGCGGCGAGCTGCTGCTGCGCGATGCACAGGCGGGCGATGAACGGCTTGGCCGCCTCGAGGCCCTGCGCGACGATCGCCTCGGTCGGCGCCTGCGCGCCACCGTCGATCAGCGCGATGACGTTCTCGGTGGCCTCGGCCTCGACCATCATGATCGCGACGTCGGCGGTGTCCGGGTTGTCGCCACCGGCGACGATGCGGCCCGCGACGACCATGTCGAACACGGCGTTCTCGAGCTGCTCGACGGTCGGGAACGCGACCCACTGGCCGGCCTTGTTCTCGTCCGAGGTGATCAGCGCGATGCGCACACCACCGACCGGGCCGGAGAACGGCAGGCCCGCGATCTGGGTGGACGCGGACGCGGCATTGATCGCGACGACGTCGTACAGGTCGTTCGGGTTCAGGCTCAGCACCGTCACGACGACCTGGATCTCGTTGCGCAGGCCGTCGACGAACGACGGGCGCAGCGGACGGTCGATGAGACGGCAGGTCAGGATCGCGTCGGTGGAGGGACGACCCTCACGACGGAAGAACGAGCCGGGGATGCGGCCCGCGGCGTACATGCGCTCCTCGACGTCCACCGTCAGCGGGAAGAAGTCGAAGTGCTCCTTGGGCTGCTTGGAGGCGCTGGTCGCCGACAGCAGCATGGTCTCGTCGTCGAGGTAGGCGACGACGGAACCGGCGGCCTGCTGCGCGAGGCGGCCGGTCTCGAAACGAATGGTGCGGGTACCGAAGGTCCCGTTGTCGATGGTCGCGGCGGTTTCGAACACGCCCTCGTCCACCTCGACTGCAGAATTGCTGGTCATCTCTATGTCTTCTCTTCCCTCTTCGTCTTCGCCGTACCCGCGTGGGCGCCGCGGCCCCCTTGGCCACGGCTGCGCACCGACTTGCGGAGGCGGTCGTCGATCGAAACCCTCCGCTCCCGGGTCACCGGGTTCGGAGGGTCACTACCGAGGACCGACACCGTCGGCGCATACGGTTCGCCGCCTACCGAGGCGGCGTTGCACGCCGGACTTCCGGCGCAAACACCGGTAGCCGACGAGGCCCAGTCTAGAGGCATTCTCGTCGGCTACCGGCAAAGATCAGCGTACGCAGATCGTCTTGCTCGGGGTCCGCGTCAGCGACGCAGGCCCAGACGCTGGATGAGCGAGCGGTAACGCTCGACGTCGACCTTCTCGACGTACTTGAGGAGGCGGCGACGACGACCGACCAGCAGCAGCAGGCCGCGGCGGGAGTGGTGGTCGTGCTTGTGCTGCTTCAGGTGCGCGGTCAGATCGACGATGCGCTTGGTGAGCATTGCCACCTGCGCCTCCGGCGAACCGGTGTCGGTCTCGTGAAGACCGTACTCGCCGAGGATCTGCTTCTTCTGCTCGGTGGTCAAAGCCACTGGGATACTCCTGATCACTGACGTCCGCGTTATGAAAAGCCGGCCGAAACCCGCCGGTGGTGCCACCGCGAACCGCAGCACGCACCAAGAATCCAATTTACCAGACCGCACGCGTACTCCCCGCCGGGAGCCGGCGGGCGGTCAGGCAGGGTCGACGGTGCGGGCGAGGACGTCGCGGGCGCGGGCGGCGTCGCCGTGCATCGCGGAGATCAGCGCCTCGATCGAGTCGAACTTCTCCATGCCGCGCAACCGCTCGACGAAGTCGACCGCGACGTGCTGGCCGTAGAGGTCGGCGTCCTGGTCGAGCACGAACGCCTCGACGGTGCGGGCACGTCCGGAGAACGTCGGGTTCGTGCCGACCGACACGGCCGCGCCGTAGCGCTCACCGGGCGCCACGGTACCGAGAGTGGGGCCGGGTCCCAGTACCGTGAACCACGCGGCGTACACGCCGTCCGCGGGGATCGCCGAGTGCATGGGCGGGGCGACGTTCGCGGTCGGGAACCCGAGGTCGCGCCCGCGACCGTCACCGTGCACGACGACCCCTTCGACACGGTGCGGGCGGCCCAGAGCGTCCGCCGCCGCGGTCACGTCTCCCGCGTCGACGCACGAGCGGATGTAGGTCGAGGAGAAGGTGACCGCGTGCTCGGCGAGCAGCGTCTGACCGTCGACCGCGAACCCGAACCGTTCGCCGATCGTGCGCAGCATCTCGACGGTGCCTGCCGCCTTCTTCCCGAAGGTGAAGTTCTCTCCCACGACGACCTCGGCGACGTGCAGTCGTTCGACGAGGATCTCGTGCGCGTACCGCTCCGGACTCAGCTTCATGAACTCGGGTGTGAACGGCATGACGCAGAAGACGTCGACGCCGAGTTCCTCCGCGAGTTCGGCGCGCCGGGCGAGCGTCGTCAGCTGCGCCGGATGATTGCCCGGTCGCACCACTTCCATCGGGTGCGGATCGAACGTCATGAGCACACTGGGGATTCCGCGTTCCTTCGCGGATTTCACCGCCCGCGTGATCAGCTGCTGATGTCCGCGGTGCACTCCGTCGAACACGCCGATCGTCAGTACACAACGACCCCAGTCCGCAGGTACTTCCTCGAGGCCTCGCCATCTCTGCACACCGGGCAGCCTACGGCCCGGACCCGGACCGGTCACTTCCGACTCGCAGTGCCGCGAGGAAATGGACATCAGGACCTCCGGCACACATAATTTCGGTGTGCCGAACATTTTCCTTGGAGTGAGCAAAACATGTGTCGTGCTCGCGGCGGTCGCAGCCCTGAGCTCGTGCGCCACCACCGCGCCCGCCGCGGACGACCGTCCGCTCGTCCTGACCACCTTCACCGTGCTGGCCGACATGGCACGCAACGTCGCGGGTGAGCACGTCCGCGTCGAATCGATCACCAAGGTGGGTGCCGAGATCCACGGATACGAACCGACCCCCGGCGACCTCCGGCACGCCGCCGACGCGGATCTCGTTCTCGACAACGGCCTCGGACTCGAGCGGTGGTTCGAGCAGTTCCTCGCCGATACCCGCGCCGAGCACGCGGTCCTCAGCGACGGGGTGGTGCCCCTTCGGATCGGCGAGGACGCCTACGCCGGGCGCACCAACCCGCACGCGTGGATGTCACCGCTCAATGCCCGCATCTACGTCGACAACATCTCCGCGGCACTGACCCGGATCGCGCCGGAACACGCGGCCGACTTCACCGCGAACGCCGCCGCCTACAAGGACGACCTCCAGATCGTGCACGACGAACTGCTCTCCGGGCTCGCCGAGCTGCCCGAACAGCAGCGGGCTCTGGTGACCTGCGAGGGCGCGTTCGGCTACCTGACGCGGGACGCCGGGCTCCGGGAGGCCTACCTGTGGGCGATCAACGCCGACCAGCAGGGCACCCCGCAGCAGATCGCACGGACCGTCGACTTCGTGCGCGACAACCGCGTCCCCGCGGTGTTCTGCGAATCCACCGTTTCCGACAAAGCGCAGCGGCAGGTCGCCGAAGACACCGGTGCCCGCTTCGGCGGCATCCTCTACGTCGACTCGCTCTCCGAACCCGACGGCCCGGTCCCGACCTATCTCGACCTGCTGCGCCATGACGTCCGCACCATCACGAAAGGACTGGCCGCGTGACCACCGACACGAACAGCAGGCCGAGCACCGGGAACGCCGCGCTCGCCCTCGACGGCATCACCGTCCGCTACGGAACCGTCACCGCTCTCGACGACGTCACCCTGACCCTCGACCGCGGCCGGGTGTGCGGGCTGGTCGGCACCAACGGATCCGGCAAGTCCACCCTGTTCAAGACCGTGATGGGTATCGTGCGCCCCAGCGCCGGCCGCGTCACGATCGGCGGGATCGACCCCGCTGCGGCGCGCCGCAGCGCCTCCGTCGCGTACGTACCGCAGTCCGAGGCGGTGGACTGGGACTTTCCCATCGTGGTGCGGGAAGTCGTGATGACAGGCCGCTACGGGCACCAGGGCCCCATGCGCAGACCCCGGCCCGCCGATCACGAGGCGGTCGCGCACGCGCTCGAGCGCGTGCAGATGACCGACTTCGCGGACCGGCAGATCGGTCAGCTCTCCGGTGGGCAGCGCAAACGGGTGTTCGTGGCTCGCGCCATCGCGCAGGGAGCGCCGCTGCTGCTGCTCGACGAACCGTTCGCAGGCGTCGACAAGAGCACCGAGTTCGCCCTGACCGCGGTGATCCGCTCGCTCGCCGATGGCGGCCACACCGTCCTCGTCGCCACCCATGACCTCGCCGGACTCGCGCAACTGTGCGACGAGGCCGCGCTGTTGCAGCGGCGGGTGCTCGTGCACGACACCCCGGGCGAGGTGCTGCGGCCCGAGAACCTGGCGCGCGCGTTCGGTGTCGATCCCCTGTCCGCCGAACCCCGGTCCGCCGCACCCCTGTCCGCGAATGCACCGGCCGCACTGTCGGCGAGGGAGGTTCGATGATGCTCGATCTGCTCGTCGAACCCCTGCAGTACGGCTTCATGCAGCGCGCCCTGATCGTCGCGGTCGCCGCGACCGTCGTGTGCGCCCTGCTCAGCTGCTGGCTCGTGCTCATCGGCTGGTCGCTGATGGGCGACGCGGTCTCGCACGCGGTGTTGCCGGGCGTGGTCCTCGCCTACCTCGTCGGCGCGCCGTTCGCGGTCGGTGCATTGCTGTTCGCGGGGATCGCGGTGGCGCTGATCGGACTGGTGCGCGGCACCACCCGGGTCAAGGAGGACGCCGCGATCGGTGTCGTGTTCACCACCCTCTTCGCGCTCGGGGTCGTGCTGATCTCGAAGAATCCCAGCCAGGTGGACCTGCATCACGTCCTGTTCGGCAACCTGCTCGGGCTGGCCACCACCGATGTGTGGCAGGTGTCGTTGCTCGCCGCGCTCGTGTTCGCGGTGCTCGTCGTCAAACGCCGGGATCTGACCCTGTTCGCCTTCGACCGCGCGCAGGCCCACGCGCTCGGTATCTCCCCGGCGCGGCTGTCGGCGCTGCTGCTGGCGTTGCTGGCCGTGACGATCGTGGCCGCCATCCAGGCCGTGGGGGTGATTCTCGTCGTCGCCGTGCTCATCATTCCGGGGGCCACCGCGTATCTGCTCACCGACCGGATCTCCCGCATGCTGATCCTGGCGCCGGTCCTCGCGGTCACGTCGTCGATCGTGGGGGTGTACACGAGCTACTACTCCGACGCCTCGACCGGCGGCGTGGTGGTACTCGCGCAGGCGTCGGTGTTCGCGTGCGCGTACCTGTTCGCGCCCCGCCAGGGCGTGGTGACGGCCGCGCTGCGACGCTCCCGGGCGATCCCGGCAGAGGTGATTCCGAGGTGAGAGTTGCCTAAGCTGGGCAGGTGCCTGACAGGAGCGAGACGAACACGACGACGGAAACGCTGACCTCCGTCGCGCAGGACTACCTGAAGGTCATCTGGACCGTGCAGGAATGGTCCGGTGAGAAGGTCTCCACGAAACTGCTCGCCGAGAAACTCGGCGTATCCGCATCGACCGTATCCGAAGCCGTGCGCCGGCTGTGCGACCAAGGCCTGCTCGACCACGAACGGTACGGCGCGATCTCGCTGACCGAGTCCGGCCGTGCCGCTGCCGTCGCGATGGTCCGCCGGCACCGGCTCATCGAGACGTTCCTGGTCCGCGAACTCGGCTACGGGTGGGACGAGGTGCACGACGAGGCCGAGGTACTCGAACACGCGGTCTCCGAGCGCATGATCGCCGCCCTCGATGCGAAACTCGGTTTCCCCGAACGTGATCCGCACGGCGACCCGATTCCCACCCCGGACGGCACGATCCCCACTCCGCCGGCACGTCAATTGAGTTCGTTCGCCGACGGCGAGTTCGGTCGTGTCGCCCGCATTTCGGACAACGATCCGGCGATGCTGCGTTACTTCGACGATGTCGGCATCGCGTTGGACACCGAGATCCGGGTCGTCGAACGGCGCGACTTCGCCGGAACCGTCGCGGTGAGCATCGGTGGAAACCCGGACCGCACCGTCGATCTGGGCAACCTCGCCGCCGACGCCATCTGGCTGGTCTGACCGTCAGAGGTTGGACGGGCGCACCACGAACACCGCCGACGCGCGCTTGCCCTTCTCCTGCAGCAGCGCCGCCGCCCGCCCTTGGGTGTCGATCGCCGCGTACACCCCCGGCATGCCGATCGGCTCGAGCCAGCGGCCGTTGGCGAGCAGTGCCGCCTCGGCATCGCTGATCGTGCGGCACGCAAACGCGGTGCGGGCCGCGGCGTCGATGTCGAGGCTGAGCGCGGGATCGTCGGCGAGCTGTTCGAGGGTGCGCGCGTGCTCGAGCCCGAACGGGCCGACCTTCGTGCGGCGCAGCGCTGTCAGGTGCGCGCCGACTCCGAGCGTCGTACCGAGATCGCGGGCGAGCGCACGGATGTAGGTTCCCGACGAACAGTCGACCTCGACGTCGAGGTCGACGAATCCGGCCCCGGGCAGGTCACGCCGCGCGAGCACGTCGAACCGCGACACGGTCACCGGCCGCGCGGCCAGCTCGACGGTCTCGCCCTCGCGCATCCGCGCGTAGGCACGTTTGCCGTCGACCTTGATCGCGCTGACACTCGCCGGCACCTGCTCGATGTCGCCCGTCAGGGCGGCGACCCCGGCGGCGATGGCCTCGTCGGTGACAGCGGACGCATCGACGGTCGCGACCGTCTCGCCTTCCGCGTCGTCGGTGACGGTGCTCTGCCCGAGACGGATCGTCGCGGTGTACGACTTGGTGGTCAGCGACAGCAACCCGAGCATCTTCGTGGCCCGTTCCACACCGAGGACGAGCACTCCCGTCGCCATCGGATCGAGGGTGCCGGCGTGTCCCACCTTGCGGGTGCCGAGCAGGCGCCGGCAGCGGGCCACGACGTCGTGGCTGGTCATGCCCGGGTCCTTGTCGACGACGAGCAGACCGGCGTTGGCCAGGGCAGGATTCTCGGTGGCAGACACGTGGCCCGATTCTGCCACCCCGGGTTCAGCGCACCGCGATGGCGGTGAGCACCAGACCGTCGGCGACCAGCCAGCGCCCGCCGAACTCCGACACCGGCGCCCCGTCCCGGGTGTCGCCGGGCACGAGCAGCTGCGACCGGAATGTCCCGGACGCCACCGCCCCGGCTGCGCTGTCGTCGCGGGTGAACGTGATGTGCGCATCCTCGAAGCCGAGCCACCGGCCGGTCAGCGGGAACCACGCCTTGTAGGTGGCTTCCTTCGCGCAGAACAGCAGGCGATCCCAGTGCACGTCGTCGTCGGAGGTGGCGGCGAGCCAGTCCCGTTCCGGTTCGAGGCTCACGGCAGGCAGCACCCCGTCCGGGAGCACGTCGTGGGGTTCGGCGTCGATGCCCACGGACCGCACCTGCAGCGAATATCCGAGCACCGCACCTCGGTAGCCGTCGCAGTGCGTGAGGCTGCCGACGACACCGCGCGGCCACACCGGCACACCGCGTTCGCCCTTGAGGACCGGCGCCGGCTCGACACCGAGCAGCCGCATCGCCTGCCGCGCGCAGTGCCGGGCACCGATGAACTCGCGGCGACGCTTGTCGACGGCCCGCGCGATGAGCGCCTCCTCCTGCGGATGCGGCGCCAGGCCCGGCGGGTCGTCGAACAGTTCGGCGGCGACGACGCCGTCCGGCAGGATCCGCCCGATCAGCGTCTCGGACGCGCCGGGGATGTTCCGGGTCGTTTCCGTCACCGCAGTTCCCTTGCTCGTTGTGCGCGCATCTTCTCCACTTCCGCTTCCATCTCGGGTGTCACCGTGAAGTGCCCGCCCCACTTGTTCAGCGTGCCGGGCGGATAGTCCGGGACCGGCAGGATCTGCCGCAGCAACCGTTCGGGCAGGCCGCGGCGCTGCCATTCGCGGGGATAGCCGAGCGACACCTCCTCGAACCGCACCCCGTCGTAATAGGTGGTGCGCGGGATGTGCAGGTGCCCGTACACCGAACACAGCGCCCGGTAGCGCAGATGCCAGTCGGCGGTGTCGGTGGTGCCGCACCACAGCGCAAACTCCGGGTAGAAGAGCATCCGGGTGGGCTCGCGCACCAGCGGGAAATGGTTGATCAGCACCGTCGGCAATGCCGGATCCAGCGTGTCGAGACGCTCGCGGGTCCGGTCCAGACGAGCCTTGCACCAGGCGTCGCGGGTGAGGTACGGGTCGGGTGCGAGCAGGAATTCGTCCGTCGCGACGACATTGCGGTCCCGCGCCAGCGCAAGCCCGTCGGCCTTCGTCGTGGTGCCCTCGGGCAGGAACGAGTAGTCGTAGAGCAGGAACATCGGGACGAGCACCATCGGTCCCCCATCGCCCTCCCACACCGGGAACGGGTCTTCCGGGGTGAGCACGCCGAGCTCCCGGCACATGGTGACCAGATAGTCGTAGCGGGCGACGCCCCGCATCTGCACCGGGTCCTTCGCGGTGGTCCACAGTTCGTGGTTACCGGGAACCCAGATGACCTTCGCGAATCGGCTGCGCAGCAGCTTCAGTGCCCAGCGGATGTCGTCGGTCTTCTCGGCGACGTCACCGGCGAGGATCAGCCAGTCCTCCGGAGATTCCGGGACGATGTCCTCGGTGACGGGCCGGTTGCCCTTGTGTCCGACATGGATGTCGCTGACCGCCCACAGCTTCGCCACCGGCACTATCCTTCCGCTTCCGCTTGGTCGAGGGACCGCACCTGCCGGTCCGCTCCTGTCACCGCCCATCGTCCCGACAGTGTCCGCCATACGACGGCCACCATCCGAAACACGATGAACACCGTAAGTCCCGTCCAGATTCCCGCCAGACCCCAGTCCCACACGAGTGAGCACCAGATGAGCGGCAGGAACCCGAGCAGCGCGGAGAGCAGCGTCGCAGTCCGCAGGAATGCGGCGTCGCCGGCACCGAGCAGCACCCCGTCGAGCGCGAACACCACGCCCGCCGCGGGCATGATCGCCACGAAGAACCACCATGCGACGCCGATCTGGTCGAGTACCGCGTCGTCGCCGGTGAACAGGCCGGGTATCAGGTCGCTGCCGAGCAGGAACAGCAGCGCGAGGACCGCCGCGAAGATCGTCGACCATGCCGTGATCCGCCATGCCAGGCGACGCGCGCCCTCACGGTCGGCGGAGCCCAGCGCCGCCCCGACCAGTGCCTGCGCCGCGATCGCGAGGGAGTCCAGGGTCAACGCCACGAAGTTCCACAGTTGCAGCACCACCTGGTGCGCGGCGACGGCGGCGGCCCCGAAGCGGGCGGCGACCGCGGCGGCCGACAGGAAGCACGCCTGGAAGGCGAGGCTGCGGGCGACGAGGTCGCGCCCGAGGCGCAACTGCGCGCCGATGATCGTGCGCTGCGGTCTCAGCGGCACCCCCGCACGCAGCAGTGCCCGCAAGAACAGCGCCGCCGACACCGTCTGTCCGATCACGTTGGCGACAGCCGACCCGACCAGTTCCCACCTGGGCGCACCGAAGAGGCCGTGGACGAGCACCGGGCACAGCACGGCCGACAGCGCCAGACCGACGATGACGTAGCGCAGGGGTCGCGCGGTGTCCTGGACACCGCGCATCCACCCGTTGCCGGCGAGCGTCACGAGAATCAGCGGGGCACCGAACAGCGCGATGCGCAGCCACGATTCGGCGGCGGCGGCGATGTCGTCGTCGCCGGCGATCAGCTCCGCGACCGGCCCCGCGAACAGTTGTCCGACGAGCAGCACGACCGCCCCGACACCGAGCGCCAACCAGGTGGCCTGCACGCCCTCACCGACGGCGTCGCCGTGGCGGTCGGCGCCGTGGAACCGGGCGGCCCGCGCGGTGGTGCCGTACGACAGGAACGTCAACTGGGTGCTCACCTGCGCCAGGATCAGCCCGCCGACGGCCAGCCCGGCCAGCGGCAGGGCGCCGAGGCGGCCGACGACGGCGATGTCGAACAGCAGATAGAGCGGTTCGGCGGCGAGCACGCCCAGCGCCGGCAGCGCGAGCCGCAGGATCCGCCTCGCCGAAACCACGGTGACGTCCGGCTCAGCCGAGGGCTTCACGCAGTTCCGCCACGATCCGGGCGCGATCGCCGTGGGCGGTGTAGCCGGCGGCGTTACGGTGTCCCCCACCCCCGAGCCGGGACGCGACGAGCGAGACATCGATCTCGTCC
The DNA here is from genome assembly GCF_001895025.1 of Rhodococcus zopfii NBRC 100606 = JCM 9919. GTDB lineage: Bacteria > Actinomycetota > Actinomycetes > Mycobacteriales > Mycobacteriaceae > Rhodococcus > Rhodococcus zopfii. The sequence goes on along the minus strand of NZ_BCXI01000011.1, from coordinate 152,853 downwards.
TTCGATCGCAGCGACACCGTCCACACTTCCGCGCCGACCTCCTTGAACACGGCGGCGACCTCGGCCTCGGCGGTGGTCCGCACGATGTCGATGACGCTTTCGATCTCCTCGGAACGCAGGTGCGCGGAATCCGCGCGCAGCACGGTCGCGTGGACGAGCCCGCGGCCACCGGCGGCGTCCGGGACGAGCGTCGCGGTCGCGAGCACCGCGGACAGCATCGGCAACCATCCGAACGGGTGGGTGTCGAGCAGTTGCCGGGTGATGCGTGCACCGTCGATCCCCGTCGCCAGGAGCCGCTCGGCGAGCAGATGCGAGCGTGCCCGGCCCCACCGGAAGGATCCGGTGTCGGTGACGAGCCCGGCGAACAGGCAGTGCGCAAGATCCGCGTCGATCTCGACGCCCCACACATCGAAGAGGTCGACGAGGACCGCAGCGGTTGCTTCGGCGTCCGGTTCGATGAGGTTGTGGGTACCGAACCGGGTGTTCGACCGGTGATGGTCGATCACGAGTGTGCGGGCGGCGCCGTGCAGGCGGGGCGCGAGCCGCCCGAGCCGCCCGGCGGTACCGCAGTCCACGGTGACCAGCAGATCGACCGTTTCTCTGACATCCGCTGCGGCTGTCACCAGGTGCAGACCCGGCAACTCCCGCATCGAACCGGGCACGTCGTTCGGCGATCCGAACGCGACCTGCACGGGCACGCCGCGACGTTCGAGCGCCAGACCCAAAGCGAGTCCGCTGCCGAGGGTGTCCGCATCGGGCTGTACGTGGCACAGCACGGTGACGGACGCGGCCGCGGCGAGCAGCTCGACCGCACCGCGGATGTCCACCGCGGTCGCGGCCGGGGTGCTGCCGGAGGAGGTGATGTCGGACATGGCGAGGCTATTCGTCGCCGGCGTCGTCTCGCTCACGAGGTTCCTTGTAGGGATCGGCGTCGCCGGCGGGCAAGGCGCCCTCGCGGGCCTTGGCGACCTCGTCGTCGGCGGCGCGGGCGCGCGCGAGAAGTTCCTCCATGTGCCGGGCGGTGTCCGGCACGGTGTCGGTCACGAAGGTCAGGGTCGGCGTGAACCGCACACCGGTTCCGGCGCCGACCTTGGTCCGGAGCACTCCCTTGGCCTTCTCGAGGCCGGCGGCGGCCGCGGCGAGGTCGGGCTCGGAGTCGAGATCGGCTCCGCGCACGGTGTAGTAGACGGTGGCGTCGTGCAAGTCGGCGGTCACCTTCGCGTCGGTGATCGTGACGAACGCGAGCCGCGGATCCTTGATTTCGTAGTCGATGGCGCTGGCCACGATGTTCGCGATGCGCTTGGCGAGACGACGGGCCCGTGCTGGATCGGCCATGTCAGTCGCTTCCTCTCCCTCGCCGCGGTGCGGCTGTTGTGTCCAGCCGCGGGCGGCTGTTGTGTCCAGCCGCGGGCGGCTGTTGTGTCCAGCCGCGGGCGGCTGTTGTGTCGTGTATGGGTCCGCTCAGTCTTCCGGACCGAAAATTCTTCGTCGGGCCGTGAGCAATTGCAACTCGGGGCGGGCCGCGACGAGGCGTTCGCACCGGTCGAGGATGTCGGTGACATGCCGGGCGTCGGGACCGGCCGACGCAACCCCCAACAGGGCACGACGATGCAGATCCTGATGCCCCGCTTCGGTGGCCGAGACCCCGAACCGGCGCAGCTCCGCGAGGACCGGCCGGACCATCGACCGCTTCCCTTTGAGCGAGTGCACGTCACCGAGCAGCACATCCAGTTCGAGTGCGCCTACGAACACCGGACCTCCTGTCTGAACCGACGGCGGGTACCCCTGCAAAGGGGTGCGTTGACGCGTCGAGGCGGCGGACGATTGCTCGCCCGCCGCCCCGACGGCGATGCCGTCAGTCGCGCGGCTTCTCGCGCAGCTCGTATGCCTCGATCACGTCGCCGACCTTGATGTCGGAGTAGGTGACCGTCATACCGCACTCGTAGCCCTCGCGGACCTCGGTGACGTCGTCCTTCTCGCGGCGCAGCGACGAGATGGTGACGATCTCGGCGACAACGTTGTTGTCGCGGAGCAGCCGTGCCTTCGCGTTGCGCTTGACGATGCCGGACTGCACGAGGCAACCCGCGATGTTGCCGATCTTCGAGGACTTGAAGATGGCGCGGATCTCGGCGCGACCGAGCTCGACCTCTTCGTAGATCGGCTTGAGCATGCCCTTGAGGGCCTTCTCCACCTCGTCGATCGCCTGGTAGATGATCGAGTAGTAGCGGATGTCGACACCCTCGCGGTTCGCCAGCTCCGTCGCCTTGCCTTCGGCACGGACGTTGAAGCCGATGATCACCGCGTTGGAGGCAGCAGCGAGGTTGACATTGGTTTCGGTGACGCCACCGACACCGCGGTCGATGACCCGCAGGCGCACCTCGTCGTCGATCTCGATCCCCATGAGTGCTTCCTCGAGGGCCTCGACGGTACCCGAGTTGTCGCCCTTGAGGATGAGGTTGAGCTCGTTGTGTTCCTTGAGCGCGGCATCGAGATCCTCGAGCGAGATCCGCTTGCGGCTCTTCGCGGCCAGTGCGTTGCGCTTGCGCGCGTTGCGCCGGTCGGCGATCTGCCGGGCGATGCGGTCCTCTTCGACGACGACGAGGTTGTCGCCTGCGCCGGGCACCGACGTGAAGCCGATGACCTGGACCGGCCGCGACGGCAGCGCCTCGAGGACGTCCTCGCCGTGCTCGTCGACCATGCGGCGGACGCGGCCGTATGCGTCGCCGGCGACGATGGAATCGCCGACCCGCAGGGTGCCGCGCTGAACCAGGACGGTGGCAACCGGGCCGCGACCGCGGTCGAGGTGAGCCTCGATCGCGACGCCCTGCGCCTCCATGTCCGGGTTAGCCCGCAGATCGAGCGATGCATCTGCGGTCAGAAGCACGGCCTCGAGCAGCTGGTCGATGTTCAGGCCCTGCTTCGCGGAGATGTCGACGAACATGGTGTCGCCGCCGTACTCCTCGGTGACCAGGCCGTACTCGGTGAGCTGCTGGCGGATCTTCTGGGGGTTCGCACCCTCCTTGTCGATCTTGTTCACCGCGACCACGATCGGCACGTCGGCCGCCTGGGCGTGGTTGATCGCCTCGACCGTCTGCGGCATCACACCGTCGTCGGCGGCGACCACGAGGATCGCGATGTCCGTCGACTTGGCACCGCGGGCACGCATGGCGGTGAACGCCTCGTGGCCCGGGGTGTCGATGAAGGTGATCAGGCGATCTTCACCGTTGAGGTGCGTGAGCACCTGGTAGGCACCGATGTGCTGCGTGATGCCACCGGCCTCTCCCTCGCGGACGTTGGCCTTGCGGATCGTGTCGAGCAGTCGGGTCTTGCCGTGGTCGACGTGACCCATGACGGTCACCACCGGCGGACGCTGCTGCAGGTCCTCCTCGCCGCCCTCGTCCTCGCCGTACTGGATATCGAACGATTCGAGCAGCTCGCGGTCCTCGTCCTCGGGGCTGACGACCTGCACGACGTAGTTCATCTCCGAGCCGAGCAGCTCGAGCGTCTCGTCGTTCACCGACTGAGTGGCCGTGACCATTTCGCCGAGGTTGAACAGCGCCTGGACCAGTGCCGACGGGTTCGCGTCGATCTTCTCCGCGAAGTCGGACAGCGATGCGCCGCGGGCGAGCCGGATGGTCTCGCCGTTGCCGCGGGGCAGCCGGACACCGCCGACTGCCGGTGCCTGCATCGAGTCGTATTCCTGCCGCTTCTGCCGCTTCGACTTGCGGCCGCGACGCGGAGCGCCACCGGGGCGACCGAACGCACCGGCCGTGCCGCCGCGTCCACCGCGACCGGCACCACCGCCGCCGCCACCGGGACGACCCCGGAAGCCACCGGCTGCTCCGGCTCCGGCACCCGCGCCGGTTCCGGTACCGCCACCGGCTCCACCGCCGCGGTAGCCGCCACCGCCACCGGCGGGACGACCGCCCGGCGCGCCGCCGGGACGACCCGGACGACCGGACGGTGCCGGACGTGCCGCACGCTGCGGCATCGCACCGGGGTTCGGGCGCGGAGGCATCGAGCCCGGGGACGGGCGCGGTCCGCCCTGGCCGGGGGCAGGACGCGGTCCGCCGGGGCCGGCGGCCGGGCGCGGGGCACCCTGACCGGGAGCGGGACGGGGCCCACCGGGACCTGCCGCGGGACGACCCTGGCCGGGTGTGGGGCGGGGACCGCCCTGACCCGGACGGGGGGCGCCGGGACGCGGTGCCGGACGCTCCGCGGGAGCGGACGAGTAGGGGTTGTTGCCGACACGCGGCGGCTTCGGGCCGGGACGCGGTCCGCCGGGCTTGGGACCCGGCGCTTGAGTCGGCGCGGGCTGCGCGGCCGGGGCCTGTGCAGCGGGGGCCGGGGCGGCCGGAGCCGGCGCAGCGGGGGCCGGGGCCGAGGCTGCGGGCTTCGGGGCTGCCGGGCGCGGTGCGCCGGGCTTCGGTCCGGACGCGGGACGCGGCGCCGGAGCGGGAGTCTGCGCGGGGGCTGCTGCCGCGGGCTTCGGTGCTGGGGTGGGCGCCGGAGCCGGGGCGGGTGCTGCAGCCGCCGGGGTCGGAGCGGCCGGACGCGGGCCGGGGCGCGGTGCGCCCGGCTTGGGACCGGGAGTCGGGGCTGCCGACGAGCCTTCGCTCGCGGCGTTCCCGAACGATTCACGCAGACGACGTGCGACGGGGGCTTCGACCGTCGACGACGCGGACTTCACGAACTCGCCGAGCTCCTTGAGCCTTTCGAGTACGACCTTGCTTGTGACATCGAGTTCTTTCGCCAACTCGTGCACGCGGGGCTTGCCTGCCACTGCTCTCCTCACTGATGAGGTCGAGCGGCTGGTTGCCCGCACGACCTCGGGTTATCTCCGATGGACGTTCATCGCTGGTGCTTCACGGTGTGCTCATGAGTGTTCGTGCCTGTTCTTCTCAGAGTTCGATGTCACTGCGTTGGTGTCCCTGCTGTCGATCTCACTGCGGTGCTACGCCGAGTGATTCTCCGTCGCCGGACCCGACCAGCTGATCGAGCGCCGCCGTGTCCGGATTTCCGGGCACCCTCAGCGCTCTGCCGAATGCTCGACGCCGCTCCGCCTGACTCAGACATTCCGGTTCGGGGTGCAACCACGCGCCCCGCCCGGGAAGTCTGCGCCCGGGATCAGGGACCAGAACGAAGCGTTTCGGCTCCACTTCTCGTGCGACGACCCTCAGCAGATCGGCAGTCAGCGATCGCTGCCGACACCCGAGACAGGTACGCACCGGACCGGTGCGTTCGCCACGTGACGGAGACAGCTCATGCTGAACCATCGACCACTCTACCGCCGATTCGGCCGGAAGCCCGCATTGCACCGCTACCTGCCTGTCGAAGCAGCGCCCGAGTGACCATCATCACCCGTTGCGGCGTCGCTGCGGATGTCGATCCGCCATCCGGTCAGTCGCGCGGCCAGGCGGGCATTCTGCCCCTCCTTGCCGATAGCGAGAGACAGCTGGAAGTCCGGGACGACCACCCGTGCGGCCCGAGCCTCCGGGTCCACTACGGTGACCGACACCACCTTCGACGGCGACAGGGCGTTACCGACGAATCGCGCCGGATCCTCGTCGTAGTCGATGATGTCGATCTTTTCCTCGCCGAGTTCACGCATCACGTTGCGGACACGCTGACCCATCGGGCCGATGCACGCACCCTTCGCGTTCAGCCCGTGCACCTGCGAGTGCACAGCGATCTTCGACCGGTGTCCGGCCTCACGGGCGACGGCGACGATCTCGACCGATCCGTCGGCGATCTCGGGAACTTCGAGCGCGAACAGCCTGCGCACGAGGTTCGGGTGGGTCCGCGACAACGTGATCTGCGGTCCGCGCTGTCCGCGCGCGACTCCCACGACGTAGCACTTGATGCGATCGCCGTGCTCGTAGGTCTCGCCCGGCACCTGCTCGGCCGGCGGGATCAGCCCCTCGGCGCCGTTGTCGCCACCGATCCGCACGACCACCATGCCGCGGGCGTTCGCGCGGGTGTCGCGCTGAACGACACCGCCGACGATCTCCCCCTCGTGGGTGACGAACTCACCGAAGCGCTGCTCGTGCTCGGCGTCACGGATGCGCTGCATGATGACCTGCCGCGCGGTCGTGGCGGCGATCCGGCCGAAGTCCGCCGGCGTGTCGTCCCATTCGGAGACGAGGTTACCGTCGGTGTCGAACTCCTCGGCCATCACGCGCACGACGCCGGTCTTGCGGTCCAGGTCGATCCGGGCGTGCGGCTGGTGGCCGTCCACGTGCCGGTAGGCGGTGAGCAGGGCGGTCGAAATCGTCTCGATCAACGCGTCGAACGGAATGTTCTTCTCGGATTCGAGCGCCTTCAGCGCCGTGATGTCGATATTCACTTGTCCACCTTCGTCTCGTTCACTTCGTCTTCGTCGTCACTGCCGTCCTCGTCCACCCCGACCGCGTTCTCGTCGATCTCCCCGGCACACACCCGGCCGTCGGGCAGACCGCCGGCGAGCTCGAGCTCCCGTGCGTTCGGCGGGTTGAACTCCACCTCGAGCGTCGCGGCACGCACCTGCGCCAGCGGGACCGCGCGCACCACCGGGCCGTTGCGGTCCGGAACGACGATGCGGATCTCCTCGCCGACGAGTTCGCCGACACGACCGACGAGCGACTCGGTGCCCAGATCCAGGCGGACCTTCCGGCCCTGCGCGCGCCGCCAGTGCCGGTCCAGCGTCAGAGGCCGGCCGATGCCGGGACTGGTCACCTCGAGCATGTACGGCGACTCACCGAAATCCGATACGGCGTCGAATGCCTCCGACACGAGGCGACTCAGCCGAGCCGCCTCGTCCAGGCCGAGGCCTGCGTCGCTGTCGACCATGAGCCGCACAGTGCTGTGTTTGCCCGCCGCCGTGACAACGACGTCCTCGAGGTCGTAACCCTCACGCTCGATCAGATCCGAGACGAGCTCGACAATCCTCTCCGGGGGCGGCACAGGCATGGCGACAAGCTCCTCGTTCAGTTGTGATCGCAGCAGTGGGCGGGCCGGTACGGGGATCGATCCGGCAGGTATCAAGGGTATCGCGCATTTCGGTGTGCCGTGACCAGGCCGGCGTCCGGATCGGATCCCAGGTACTGGCACGATGGTCCGGTGCCCACGCGACCACACCTGCCACTCGTGTCCCGACGAACACTGCTGCGATGGGCCGGTGCCGCGCTCGGCAGCGCGGGCGGGTTCACCGTCGCCGGATGCGCCGCATCCCCCGACGAGGACACCGAACCCGATCCGTTGATCGCACAGGCCCAGCGGGCGCGCACAGACGCCGCCCTCGCCGGTGCCCTCGTCGCGGTGGCACCCGAGCGAGCAGATGCCCTTGCGACGATCGGCGCCGAACGGACCACGCACGCCGCGGCACTCGACGCGGAGGTCGCGCGGTTGGTGGGCGGAACCCCGACGTCCCCGGCCTCCTCGACGGCCGCGCCGCCGCCGGTCGAGGCTCCGTCGGTGGAACTGCTGCGCGAGCGGCTGACCCGTTCCCAGCGCGACGCCGCGGATCTGGCCCGCACCCTGCGTGGCTACCGCGCGGGTCTGCTCGCGTCCGTCAGCGCCGCGTGCGCGACCGAGACGGTGGTGCTGCTGCCGTGAGTTCCCCCGAGCTCGGACCCGAGGAGCAGGCCCTCGTCGACGCCCTGAACGCCGAACACGCCGCTGTGTTCGGATACGGCGTCGTCGCCGCATTCTCCAATCCCGCCCGCGGCGGGGAGGTGTCGGCGGACACCGCCGCGCACCGGGCGCGCCGGGACGCCACGATCGACGCGCTGACGGCGGCGAGCGTCACTCCCCCGGTCGCCGCGCCCGGATACACCGTGCCCTTCCCGGTGACCGACCCGATCTCCGCCGCGCAACTCGCCGTGCAGATCGAGACGGACGTCGCGGTCGCGTGGCGGTCCGTCGTCGAACGAGCCACCGCCGAATCGACCCGGGGAGCCGCGATCGAGGCGCTGACCGAATCGGCCCTGCGTGGCGCGCGGTGGCGCGTGAACCTGGGTGTGGCTCCACCGACCGTCGCCCTGCCCGGCCAGCCCTGACGATCCCGTCGACCGGAAATCAGCACCATAGAACCGAAACGTGTTCTACCGTTCCCGAGGTGGCCAGGACAGGATCAGAACCGACCGCTCAGACGACCGCCGACCGATGCCTCGGGGCCCGGCCGTGAGCCGCGTCGCGCTGGTCACCGGCGCATCGCGCGGGGTGGGCAAGGGCATCGCCCGGACCCTCGGGGACGCCGGATGGACCGTGTACGTGACCGCTCGGGGTCCCGCCACCGGTGAGGCTCCGCTGGCCGCGACCGCCGCCGAGATCACCGCGCGCGGCGGTCGCGGGCACGCCGTGGCCTGCGACCACAGTGACGACGAGGCCATCGAGAGTGTGTTCGCACAGATCGCCGACGAACAGGCCGGCCGGCTCGACCTGCTGGTCAACAACGTCTGGGCCGGCCCGCGCGGATTCGGCGGCTTCGACACACCGTTCTGGGAGCGGCCGCTCGACGACTGGGACAGCCTGATCGGGCTCGGGCTGCGCGCGCACTACGTGGCGTCGAGAGCCGCGGCCCGCCTGATGGTGCCCCGTCGTACCGGCCTGATCGTCAACATCTCGTCGTTCGGCACCCGCAGCCACCTGCATTCGGTGCTGTACGGGATCTCCAAGGCCGGACTCGACAAGATGGCTTCCGACATGGCCGTCGAACTGCGCGAACACGACGTGCACACGGTCTCGTTGTGGCCGGGCATCGTGCGCACCGAGAGGATTGTCGCGAGCGGAATGACCCACATCGCGGGGTTCGCGGTCGCGGACGCGGAGTCACCCGAGTTCATCGGCTCGGTGGTCGTGGCGCTGACCGACGATCCCGAACTGGCCGAGCGCAGCGGGCACACCTTCGTCACTGCCGAACTCGCCCGCGACTACGACCTGACCGACCTGGCCGGAAGCCGCCCACCGTCGCACCGCAGCGCGTTCGGGGGCGGCCCGCTGTTCTGAACCCAGCCCTTTCCCGAGCGAACGGCACATTCCGTCGGACTATGGAGACGAGCGGTACATTCGCTCGGATCGAGGGGACCGAGTCGGAGCGCTAACCGGTCACGAGTGCCAGTGCGAAACCGTCCCAGCCCTTGCTGCCGACCGTCTGCAGAGCGGTCCCGTCGAGTCGCGGTTCGGCGGCGATGACATCGAGCACCTCGCGGCTTGCGCGTACCCTCTCGTCGTCGAGGTCGGCATTCGAGACGGATCCGCCGCGGACGACGTTGTCGACGACGATGACCGTGCCGGGCCGCGACAATTCCAGGGCCGCGCGCAGGTAGCGCGGGTTGTTCTCCTTGTCGGCGTCGATGAACACCAGGTCGAACGGAGCCTGGGACGCGAGGTGCGGCAGCGAGTCCAGCGCGGCACCGACCCGGATGTCGACGATGTCACCGACGCCGGCGCGGTCGAGGTTCGCACGCGCCACCTCGGCGTGGTGCGGTTCGTATTCGAGCGTGATCACGCGACCCGATGAGCCGACGGCGCGGGCGAACCAGATGGTGCTGTAGCCACCGAGGGTGCCGATCTCGAGGATCTTCCGGGCACCGACCGCGCGGGCGAGCAGGTGCAGGAACTTGCCCTGCGGCGCGGAGACGTCGATCGGCGGCAGCCCCTGCTCGCTGTTCGCAGCCAGGGCGCCGTCGAGCGCGTCGTCCGCGCCGATGAGGGTGTCGGTGAGGTAGGCGTCGGTCGTCTGCCACGTCGGATCGCTGTTCATGACCCGAGTCTGCCGTGCCTGCGCCGAGCGAATGTACCGTTCGTCTCCTTCAACCGAGCGAACGATACATTCGCTCGGTTGAAGGAGCGGGATCTGCCGTACCGCGCGCCGGGGATCAGCCGCGGACGGCGGCGAGGATCTCGTCGAGCGCCGACGCGACCGGCACTTCGCGGGATTCGCCGGTGAAGCGGTCGCGCAGTTCGACGTTGCCTTCTGCCCATCCGCGTCCGACGACGACCACGAGGGGCACACCCAGCAGCTCGGAGTCCTTGAACTTCACGCCCGGCGAGGCCTTGCGGTCGTCGAGCAGAACCTCGACGCCGGCCTTGTCGAGATCCGCGGCCAGACCCTCGGCGCCCTCGCGGGCGGCGTCGTCCTTGTTCGCGATGACCAGGTGCACCCCGAACGGTGCGACCTCGGCGGGCCAGCGCAGGCCCTTGTCGTCGTGCTGCTGTTCGGCGATCACCGCGACGAGGCGCGAGACGCCGACGCCGTACGAGCCCATGGTGGGGCGGACCGGCTTTCCGTTCTCGCCGAGCACGTCGACGGCGAACGCGTCGGTGTACTTGCGGCCGAGCTGGAAGACGTGGCCGATCTCGATTCCGCGTGCCGAGACGAGCGCGCCGGCTCCGTCGGGCGACGGGTCGCCGTCGCGGACCTCGGCGGCCTCGATGGTGCCATCGGGAGTGAAGTCGCGGCCGGCGACGAGCCCGAAGACGTGCTTGCCGGATTCGTCGGCACCGGTGATCCAGCTGGTGCCGTCCACCACGCGCGGGTCGACGAGGTAACGAACACCGTTGTCCAGCAATGCCTTCGGGCCGATGTAGCCCTTCACGAGGAAGGGATTGGCGGTGAAGTCGGCGTCGCCGAGCAACTCGACCTCGGCGGGTTCGAGCGAGGCCTCCAGCCGCTTGTCGTCGACTTCCCGGTCACCGGGGATCCCGATGCCGAGCAGTTCCCAGTCGCCGCCGGGCTGCCGGACCTTGACGAGGATGTTCTTGAGGGTCTCGGCGGCGGTGACCTCACGCCCGAGGATCTGCGCGGCGGCGGTGACGAGGGATTCGATGGTCGGGGTGTCCGGGGTGTCGTGCACGACCGCGCCGGGCAGTCCGTCGAACGGGATCGCCTGCGGCGCGAGCGTCTCGACCGCCTCGACGTTCGCGGCGTAACCGGATTCGAGGCAGCGTACGTAGGTGTCCTCGCCCGCGTCGGACTCGGCGAGGAACTCTTCCGACGCGCTGCCGCCCATAGCACCGGACGTCGCGGAGACGATCACGTACTTGACGCCGAGCCGCGCGAAGATCCGCTCGTAGGCGTCACGGTGGGCCTGGTAGGACTGCGTCAGGCCCTCGTCGGTGAGGTCGAAGCTGTAGGAGTCCTTCATGACGAATTCGCGGCCGCGCAGAATGCCGGCGCGGGGACGTTCCTCGTCGCGATACTTCGTCTGGATCTGGTACAGGGTGACCGGGAAGTCCTTGTAGGAGTTGTATTCGCCCTTGACGGTGAGCGCGAACATCTCCTCGTGGGTGGGTCCGAGCAGGTAGTCGCCGCCCTTGCGGTCCTGCAGCCGGAACAGACCGGGCCCGTACTCCGTCCACCGGTTGGTGGTCTCGTAGGGGTCGCGCGGCAGCAGTGCCGGCAGGGAGATCTCCTGCGCGCCGATGCCGTTCATCTCCTCCCGCACGACCCGCTCGACCTGCCGCAGCACCTTCAGGCCCAGTGGCAGCCACGAGTAGACGCCCGGCGCGATGCGCCGCACGTAGCCCGCGCGAACGAGCAGTTTGTGGCTGGCGACCTCGGCGTCGGCCGGGTCGTCGCGAAGCGTGCGAAGGAACAGGTGCGACATGCGGGTGATCACGGAGTGGCAGCCTACCTGCAGGCCTCCGTCCGCCGTCGGTACGGTGTGCGGTTGTGCTGGTGCTTCTGCCCCCTTCCGAAACCAAGTCCGACGGCGGCGACGGCGCGCCCCTCGATCTGGGCGAGCTGTCGATGCCGCAACTCACCGACACGCGCGAAATGCTCGTGCAGGTGCTGGTCGACCTGGCGGCCGACAGCGAGGCGTCGATTCGTGCCCTCGGACTCGGTGCCACGCAGGCCGACGAGATCGAGCGCAACGCCAAGTTGTGGGTGTCGGCGACCCGGCCGGCTCTCGAGCGCTACACCGGGGTGCTGTTCGACGCGCTCGACGCGAAGTCGTTCACCCGCGTGCAGCGGGAGAAGGCGTACCGGCGGATCGCGATGGGGTCGGCTCTGTTCGGGGCGGTCCGGGCGGGCGATCCGATCCCCGCCTACCGGCTGTCGGGCGGTTCGAAGTTGCCCGGATTCCCCACGCTGCCGTCGCTGTGGAAGCCGGAACTGACGGCCGCACTCGCGGCCGAGGCGGACGACGATCTGGTCGTCGACCTGCGGTCGGGGATCTATCAGCAGCTCGGCCCGGTGCCCGCCGCGGTGACCGCGACCGTGCTCACCGAGCAGCCCGACGGCACTCGCAAGGTCGTGAGCCATTTCAACAAGCATCACAAAGGGCTGTTGGCCCGCGCGCTGGTGCGCACCCGCGCGGAACCGTCAGACGTCGATTCCGTGGCTCGGGTCGCATCGAAAGCGGGTCTGCGGGTGGAAGTCGCGTCGCCGACGGAACTCGTCGTTCTCACCTGATGCCCGGCGGGCCGGTGTCCTCCACCGGCACGACACCCGGAGCTCGTTCGTCCCGGCGGACAACTCCGGTCACGACCACGGCGACCGCCTCGGAGCACGACCTCGGCCTGACCGCCTCTGCGACAACGACATCCGGACCCGGACCGGTGGGGACGTTTCGCGGCGACGCCGCTGGAACTGCCGTATAGTTCTGAACCCGACAGCCGACGCGGGAGCGCCCATGGGGAAGAAGTCCAAGGGAAGCAAGGCAGGACACAAGACGGCGGGCAAGAAGTCCGGTGCGCACACCGGTGAGCTGCATCCGCCGCCGATCGGTGGCGCTCTCGATCTGCCACCGATGGGGAACAAGGAGTACCGTCGGCTCCTCAAACCCCTCCACGCCGAACTCGTCGCGATGCAGGAATGGGTCAAGTCCACCGGCGCGAAGGTGTGCATCCTGTTCGAGGGCCGGGACACCGCGGGGAAAGGCGGTGTCATCAAGGCGATCACGGAACGCGTGAGTCCCCGCGTCTTCCGCGTCGTCGCTCTGCCCACCCCGACCGAGCGCGAGAAGTCGCAGATGTACTTCCAGCGGTACATGCCGCACCTGCCCGCGTCCGGTGAGGTCGTCATCTTCGACCGGAGTTGGTACAACCGCGCGGGCGTCGAACCCGTCCTGGGTTTCTGCACCCAGCAGCAGACCGACCAGTTCCTCCAGCTCGTTCCGGCGGTCGAACGCGCGATCCAGGAGTCCGGGATCATCCTGATCAAGTACTGGCTCGAGGTGAGCCAGGAGCAGCAGACACTGCGGCTGCAGAGCCGCATCGACGATCCGCGCAAGATCTGGAAGCTGTCCCCGATGGACCTCGAGTCGTACAGCCGCTGGTACGACTACTCGCGGGCCCGTGACGAGATGTTCCGGCTCACGCACACCGGCTGGTCGCCCTGGCATGTCGCGATCAACGACGACAAGAAGCGCGGCAGGCTCAACATCATCAGCCACCTGCTGAGCCGGGTGCCCTACGAGCCGCTGGAGGTCCCCGACATCACGCTGCCCGACCGGCAGAAACCGGGCGGTTACCGCGATCCCGGTCTGGTCGTCGACTGGATTCCCACCCCCTTCTGACGATCACGTCCCACCGGAGCGAGAGGTTCGAGAGCATGCTCGGTCAACGATCCGCGTCCGGCGACACCCCCGTCCACGACACGCCCGGTGACGCCCGGGCATGGCATGCCATGGACCCCGGGGCAGTGGCTGCGACGTTGTCCACCGACCCCCGGTCCGGCCTGACGGGCGCCGCCGTCGAGGAACGCCGCGCCCGTTACGGCGCCAACGTCATCGCCTCCGAACCCGCACCGTCGATCTGGGCAATCGCGCTGCTGCAGCTCACGGATCCGATGAACGTGATGCTGGTGGCGGTCGTCGTGGTCAGCGTGATCATCGGCGAGATTCCCGTCGCCCTCACCGTCGCGGGTCTGGTGGTGCTCAACGTGGTGCTGGGGACCCGGCAGGAGCTGAAGGCACGGGCCAGCGTGGATGCGTTGGCGAAGATGCAGGTACCGCAGGCCCGGGTGATCCGCGACGGCACCCTCGCCGAGATTCCCTCGACCGGGCTCGTCCCGGGAGACATCGTCAACCTCGAGGCCGGCGACCTGGTGCCCGCGGACGGCCGGATCCTCACCTCCGCCACACTCGAGACCCAGGAAGCGGCGCTGACCGGCGAGAGCGCCCCCGTCGCGAAGGACCAGGCGACGCTCGACGCCGCCGATGTCACGCTCGGCGATCGAAGCAACATGCTGTTCCAGAACACCTCGGTCACCCGTGGTACCGCAACCATGGTGGTGACCGAGACGGGGATGCAGACCCAGATGGGCCGGATCGCGTCGATGCTCTCCGCGGTCGCTCCCAAGAAATCCCCCCTGCAACGCGAGCTGGGTTCGCTGACGAAGGTGCTGGGCATCGTCGCGTGGGGTGCGGTTGCGGTCATCGTGGTGATCGGGCTGCTGCGCGGTCAGAGCGTCACGACGGTTCTGCTTCTGGGCATCTCGATGGCGATCTCCGCGATTCCGACGGGCCTGCCGACATTCGTGCAGTCGATGCTGTCCTACGGGGCCAAACAGCTGGCCGACGCCAAAGCCATCGTCAAGAACCTCAACGATGTCGAGACGCTCGGCGCGACCAGCGCGATCAACTCCGACAAGACCGGCACCCTGACCATGAACCAGATGACGGTGCGGTCCCTGTACTTCCACGGCCGCTGGTTCACCGTCGACGGCGAGGGCTACGCCAAGACCGGGGCGCTTCGGTGCGCCGCCGGCGCGGAGGTGCCGGACTTCACGCGGCTGGCGTACGGGCTGTGCCTCGACAGCGATGCCACCGTGTCCGATGCGGGGGTGGTCGTCGGCGATCCCACCGAAGCGGCGCTGGTGGTGCTGGCCGCGAAGATCGGCGTCGACGCCGAGGCGACCCGGCGCGCGTATCCACGCGTCGCGGAGGTCCCGTTCGATTCGGCATACAAGTTCATGGCGACCTTTCACCACGTGCCGTTGGACGGGAACGACACCTTCGTCGAACTGGTCAAGGGCGGACCGGATGTGGTGCTGGCGCGCTGCGGAGCCGCGTTCACCGAGGCCGGGCCGGTGCCGATGGGCGCGGTGCGCGACGAGATCCTCGCGGCCAACCGCAGCATGTCGGAGAAAGGGCTGCGGGTGTTGGCGTTCGCCACGCGCCTGCTCGACGGCCGGGAGGACGAGGTCGTCGCCGATCCGATGCCGTTCGTCGCGGACCTGACGTTCGTCGGGATGGTCGGCATCATCGATCCGCTGCGGCCCGAGGCGGTCGAGGCCGTGCGCACCGCGCACGCCGCGGGCATCGACGTCCGCATGATCACCGGCGACCATGCGATCACGGCGTCCGCGATCGGCGCCGAACTCGGCCTCGGGCCGGGGGCCATCAGCGGCCCGGAAATCCAGGCGCTGTCCGACGACGAACTCGCCGCGACGCTGCCGGACCTGCACGTCTTCGGGCGAGTCACCCCGCAGGACAAGCTGCGCCTGGCCGAACTCATGCAGCGGGGCGGTGCGATCGTCGCGATGACCGGCGACGCCGTCAACGACGCGGCGGCGCTCAAGCAGGCCGACGTGGGTGTGGCGATGGGGTCCGGCAGCGAGGTCACCAAGCAGGCCGGGAACATGATCCTCACCGACGACAACTTCGGAACCCTGGTCACCGCGATCAGCCTCGGCCGCAGCATCTACGACAAGATCGTCGCGTTCATCCGCTGCCAGATGGCGAAGCTGTTCTCGCTGATCCTGTTGTTCCTGGTCGCGAGCGTGTTCGACATCAACGACGGTGTCGCGCTCACCCCTCTGATGGTGCTGTTCCAGAACTTCTTCGTCACCATGTTCCCGGTCATCGTGATCATGCACGACCCCTCGCCGCCGAACCTGATGAGCAAACCGCCCCGCGACCCGGAGGTGCCGATCACGAACCCGCGGGCCGTGTGGCAGTGGATCTTCTACGGCGCCGTCGAGTTCGCGGTGACGCTGGCCGCGCTGCTCCTCGCGCCCGGGGAGATGAGTTCGACGGTCGCGAACGTGCCGATGACGATGGCGTTCGTGGTCATGTCGCTCGGGTCGATCCTCGGGGGGCTGGTGATGCGGCGCGACCCGGACACCGGCTTCGCGGCGCCGATCCTCGGAGCGGTGAAGATCCTGGTGATCCCGACGGTCATCACGGTGCTCGCCGTCGAACTCGACGTTCTGCAGAGGCTGCTGATGACGACCTCACTGACCGGGGGCCAGTGGCTCGCGTGCATCGGCCTGTCGGTGATCGTCCCGCTCGTGATCGAGGCCGAGAAGGCGAGCCGGCGACGCCGCGCGGCCGGTACGCGGGCGCCGATCACCACCGCAGAGGCGGTCGACCCGGAGCGAGCCCGCGCGGAGTGACAACGGCGAGCGCCCGGAACTCAGACGTTCTGGGCGGCTTTCTCGGCTTCCTGGGCCTGCGCGACCTGCTGCGGGGTGAACCGGATGAACAACGCCGCGACGCCCGTGATCACCGCGCACACAGCGCAGCCGACCAGAGCGAACATATAGCCGTTCCCCTGCGCGGCGAGCTGCGTCTCGGTCATGTCGGCGACCGCACCGGCTGTGCCGCCCATCGACATGGTCCGCGAGGTGGCCATCGCACCGATCACCGCCAGACCGATCGGACCGCCGAGGGTCTGCGCGACCTGGGCGATCGCCGACAGGGGGCCGATCTCATGGGTGCCGACCCCGGCGATCGCGCACAGCGGCAGCGGCACGGACGCCAGGCCCACTCCGAACCCGACGACCAGCACCAGCACGAACAGGGTCGGCAGATACTGCACCGTCCCGTCCATCGTCGACCCGAACAGCAGGCTCACGCTCATGATCACCGCGCCGGTGACCACCAGCCAGCGCGCCTGCACCCGGACGACGAGTTTCGAGGCGACCGCAGCGGCACCGCCGAGACCGAACGCGAACGGCACGAACGCCAGCCCGGCCTGCAGCGGGGTGTAGCCGAGGATGTCCTGCACGAACAGGGCCACGAACGCGGCCAGTGAGAACATCACCGCACCGGCGAAGAAGATCGAGACGAACGTGGCGACCCGGTCGCGGTTACGGAACAGCACGAACGGAAGCAAGGGGTTCTCGGCGCGCCGCTCCACGAGCAGGAACAGCCCGAGGATCACGACACCTCCGATGAGCGCGCCGACCACCAGCGGACTCCCCCAGCCCAGCTCGGGACCTTCGCTCAGACCGAACACCACACCCGTGCAGCCGAGGGTCGCGAGGACCGCGCCGGGCACGTCGAGCGCGAGCCGTTCGGTCGCGGTCTCCCGCAGCACCACGGTCGCGGCGACGACGATGAGCACCCCGATCGGAACGTTGATGAGGAAGATCCAGCGCCAGGACACCTGGGTGAGCGCCCCGCCGAGGATCAGTCCGGCGATCGAGCCGACGCCGGTCATCGCTGCGAACACGGCGATCGCGCGGTTGCGGGCCGGGCCCGGCGCGAAGGTCGTCGCGACCAGGGCGAGTGCGGTCGGTGACGCGATCGCGGCGCCGACGCCCTGCAACGCGCGGGCTGCGATGAGCATGGGCTCGCCGGTCGCGAGACCGCACAGCAGCGACGCCGCGGTGAAGACGGCGACACCGGCAACGAACATGCGTTTGCGGCCGAAGCTGTCGCCCAGCCGGCCACCGAGGAGCATCAGACCGCCGAACGCCAGCGCGTACGACGTGAGCACCCAGTTGCGGCCGGCGTCGGACAGTCCGAGTTCCGCCTGCAACGGCGCGAGCGCAAGATTCGCGACCGTGCCGTCGAGGACGACCATCAATTGCAGGCCGCTGAGGACGAGCATCGCCGCAGCCAGGGCCCGGGCGGTCGTGGAACGGGCGGAGTTCGAGGTGTCCGACACGTCGTCGACGTTACCCAGCATCCGGTTCACCCGGCATCCGCCGTGAGACCGGCGACCGGGCCGATCACGATGATCGCGGGCGGCCGGATCTGTTCGTCGCGCACGCGGGCCGCGACGGTCTGCAGATCGGCGCGCAGCACCCGCTGGGTGCGCCGCGTGCCTTCCTGCACGACCACGACCGGGGTGTCCGCGGGGCGGCCCCCGGCGAGGAGGGCGTCGGCGAACTGTCGGATCCGTTCGACCGCCATGAGCAGCACCAGGGTCCCACGCAACCGTGCGAGTGCAGGCCAGTCGGTCAGCGAATCCGGATGGTCGGGGGCGACGTGCCCGCTGACCACCACGAACTCGTGGGTGACACCGCGATGAGTGACGGGCACATCGGCCGCCGACGGCACCGAGATCGCGCTGGTGATACCGGGGACGACCGTGACCGGAACCCCCGCGGCGGCACACGCCTGGAGTTCCTCGAAACCGCGACCGAACACGTACGGGTCGCCGCCCTTGAGCCGCACCACGAACTTGCCGGCCTTCGCGCGGTCGATCAGGGTTTCGTTGATGGCCTGCTGCGCCATCGCACGGCCGTAGGGCAGCTTGGACGCATCGATGACCTCGACGTGCGGGCCGAGTTCGTCGAGCAGTTCCTGCGGTGCCAGGTGGTCGGCGACGACGACGTCGGCGCGACCGAGCAGGCGGCGACCGCGCACGGTGATCAGGTCCGGGTCACCGGGCCCGCCGCCGACGAGCGCGACCCCGACCGGGGCCGGGGCATCGTCGGCGATGGCGGCTCCCCCGGCGAGGGCATCCCGGATCGAGGTGCGGACCGCCGCGGATCGGCGGTGGTCACCGCTGGCGAGGACACCGATGGACAGGCCGTCGTAGGTCGCGGTGGCCGGGGTGACGGCGCTGCCGTGGCGGGCGTTGTCGGCGCGCACGCAGAAGATGCGATTGCGATCGGCTTCGGCGACGACCGCCGCGTTCGTGTCGGGCTCGTTCGTGCAGGCCACGGCGTACCACGCGCCGTCGAGGTCACCGTCGCGGTAGTCGCGTAGATCCAGGGTGATGTGGCCGGCGGTGGCCATGCTCTCGACCGCGGGCGTCGCCGCGCGGGTGACTACATGCACCGCGGCACCCGAGGCCACGAGCAGTCCGAGCCGCCGCTGCGCGACGGAGCCGCCGCCCACCACGACGACCCGGCGACCGGACAGATTCAGGCCGACGAGGTAGCTGGACTCGTCCGCAGGCGTTGATGTCACCGGGAATCCCCAATTCTGGTTGACGACGTGTCACAGGCCGGACCGCGCCTTGCGGACCGGCCTGTGACGGGGTCGGGTCGTGACAGTCGGATCAGACCGATGCGGGTTCGATCGGGGCGGTGGTCTCCGCCACGGAGGTGACATCGAGCTGCAGCGACTTGGTGCTCCACTGCCACACCTTGTCGAACAGCGCCTGATCGTCGGACAGCTTCGTGCCGAGCGACGGCACCATCTCGTGCAGTTTGCCTTGCCAGCCGGCCCACTGCTGCGGGAAGCACCGCTCGAGCACGTCGAGCATCGCGGGCACCGCGGTCGAGGCGCCCGGGGATGCACCGAGCAGACCGGCGATGGAGCCGTCGCCCGCGCTGACCACGGCGGTACCGAACTCGAGCACGCCACCGGCACCCTTGCGGCGGATCACCTGGACCCGCTGACCGGCGACGATCAGCTCCCAGTCCTCGAGCTTCGCCTCGGGAGCGAACTCGGCGAGGGTGGCGATGCGGTCGCGCGGCGACTGGGTGAGTTCACCGACGAGGTACTTGACGAGGCCGAGTTCGGTCGCGCCGACACCGAGCATCGACATGATGTTGTTCGGCTTGATCGACTTGGGCAGGTCCATGACGCCACCCTGCTTGAGGAACTTCGGGGACCATCCGGCGTAGGGGCCGAACAGCAGGCCCTGCTTACCGCCGATGACGCGGGTGTCCAGGTGCGGAACCGACATCGGGGGCGCACCGACGGCGGCCTTGCCGTACACCTTGGCGCTGTGCTGGGCGATGACATCGGGGTTGGTGCAGCGCAGGAACGCACCCGAGACCGGGAAGCCACCGAAGCCCTTGGCTTCCTTGATGCCGGACTTCTGCAGCAGGTGCAGGGCACCGCCACCGGCGCCGACGAAGACGAACTTCGCGTGCACCGTGCGGGTCTCCCGCGTACGGGTGTTGCGGACCTTGACGATCCAGCTACCGTCGGATTGCTTCGACAGGTTGGTCACCTCGTGACCGAAGAACACCGTGCCGCCGGAGGCGGCGACGTTGTTGACGAGCTGCTTGGTGAGCGCACCGAAGTCGACGTCGGTGCCGGTAGAGGTCCAGTTGACAGCGACCGGGTCGGAGAAGTCACGGCCCTTCGCCATGAGCGGGAGACGCTCGGAGAACAGCTCGGGGCTTTCGGAGTACTCCATGCCCGCGAACAACGGGTGGCCGGCCAGCGCGTCGTAGCGGGCGCGCAGGTACTTCACGTCGTCGGCACCGTGCACGAAGCTGACGTGCGGAATCGGGTTGATGAAGTCCTTGGGATCGGACAGGATCCCGTTGTCGACGGCGTAGGCCCAGAACTGGCGCGAGACCTGGAACTGCTCGTTGACGTTGATCGCCTTGCTGATGTCGACCGTGCCGTCGGCCTTGGCCGGGGTGTAGTTCAGTTCGCACAGCGCGGAGTGGCCGGTACCGGCGTTGTTCCAGGGGTCGCTGCTCTCAGCGGCAGCGGCGTCGAGCCGCTCGAATGCGGTGATCGACCAGTCGGGCTGCAACTGGCGCAGCAGCGCTCCGAGGGTCGCGCTCATGATGCCCGCCCCGATGAGCACTACATCGGTCTTCGCCTCTAACACGTTCTCTGACACTGGAGGATCGACTTCCTTGTCTGTTCGCACACGCCGCCGAATCTCGAGGGATCGCGTCGCGTAAGTGTCCCGTGCACGTCCGTGGTCCCGCTCCACTTCCGATCGGATCACGAACCGGATCTGGGAACCACCACAGCCGCGCCGACTGCGACGAACAGGTTACCCGCACGTCGCTCGGCGTTTCCTTCCCCCTAATTGTGCCCCCACCACGATCCGGCATGAACACCCATACAGTGTGATAGTGACTACTTGGCAGCCCGATATCCTCGGCGACGGCTATCAGCAGCTCGTTCTGCCCCTCGGCACCGACCCGGACGGGGAAGGTGAGATCACTGCGACCCTGGTCCGCTATCAGCCCGCCGGCGACGAGGCTCCGCGCCGCGCGGTGCTGTACGTGCACGGGTTCACCGACTACTTCTTCCAGCAGCATCTCGCCGAGCATTTTGCGTCGCAGGGATACCGGTTCTTCGCCCTGGACCTGCGCAAATGCGGCCGTTCGCGCACCGAGAACCACACCCCGCACTTCGTCACCGACCTCGCGTACTACGACGCCGAGCTCGACGAGGCGTTGCGTCTCGTCCGCGCCGAGACCGGCGGGGACGTACTTCTGGTCGCGCATTCCACGGGCGGCCTCGTGTTGCCGTTGTGGCTCGACCGGCTGAACAGGCGTCCGGGCGGTACCGCAGGCCGCGGTATCAGCGGCGTGGTCCTCAACAGCCCCTGGTTCGATCTGCAGGGACCGGCCTACCTGCGCAACGTCGGCACCGTCGCGATCGACGTTCTCGGGCGTCTCCGCCCCAAGAACGTCATCCCCGCCCAGAAGCTCGACACATACGGGGTGAGCCTGCGCACCGGCGGCTGGAGCTACGACCTCGACTGGAAACCGCTGGCGGGGTTCCCTCTCACGTTCGGCTGGTTGCGGGCGGTACGGCGCGGACATGCGCAGTTGCATCGCGGACTCGACATCGGGGTGCCGTCGCTGATCCTGCGGTCCACGGCGAGCCGGTCCGCGCCGGAGTACGACCCGGCGATCGACACCGTCGACGCGGTCCTGGACGTGCGGCAGATCGCGCGCTGGGCGGGTTGCCTGGGCGACCGCACCACGATCGTGCCGATCGACGGAGCCCGTCACGACGTGTTCCTGTCCACTCCCGGACCGCTCGACTCCGCGTTCCGGGAATTGGACCGGTGGCTGGACGGGTTGGACAACCACGGCAGCAGCACCCGCAACAGCAGCGTGCAGACACGAACCGCAGGAGACCCCGCGTGACCCATTACGACCTCGCGATCATCGGCACCGGATCGGGCAATTCGATCATCGACGAACGCTACGACGGCAAGAAGGTGGCCATCCTCGAGGAGGGCACCTTCGGCGGCACCTGCCTCAACGTCGGATGCATCCCGACGAAGATGTACGTGTACGCGGCCGAGGTCGCGCACACCGTCCGCACCGCCGCGAAGTTCGGCGTCGATGCGAGTGTCGACGGGGTGCGCTGGAACGACATCGTCGACCGGGTGTTCGGCCGGATCGACCCGATCGCGGCCGGCGGTGAACGCTACCGGCGTGAGGACTGCGGGAACGTCACGGTGTACGGCGGACACGCGCGGTTCGTCGGCGAGCGCACCCTCGACACCGGTACCGGCGAGACGATCACCGCCGATCAGATCGTCGTGGCCGCCGGATCACGGCCGATCGTGCCGCAGGAGGTCCTCGACAGCGGCGTCAAGTACCACACCAACGACGACGTGATGCGGCTGCCGAAGCTGCCGGAATCGATGGTGATCCTCGGGTCCGGGTTCATTGCGATGGAATTCGCGCACGTGTTCTCCGCGCTCGGCGTCCGGGTGTCGATCCTCGCCCGCAGCAGTCGGCTCCTGCGTCACCTCGACACGGACATCTCCGAGCGGTTCACGCGGATCGCGCAGGAGAAATGGGATGTGCACCTGTCGAATCCCGCGAAGGCGTTCCACCCGGTCGGTGACGGCGTGGAGGTGCAACTCTCCGACGGCACCGTCGTCGCCGGCGACGCGCTGCTCATCGCGGTGGGACGGACACCGAACGGGGACGCGCTCGACGCGGCCGCCGGCGGCCTGGAGGTGGACGAGGGGCGCATCGTGGTCGACGAATTCCAGCGCACCACCGCGCGCGGTGTGTTCGCGCTCGGCGACGTGTCGTCGCCGTATCAGCTCAAGCACGTCGCCAATCACGAGATGCGGGTGGTGCAGCACAACCTGCTGCAAGACGCGTGGGCAAGCGACACGTCGGCGTTGCGCCGCAGCGACCACCGGTTCGTGCCCGCGGCGGTGTTCACCGATCCGCAGATCGCGGAGGTCGGACTCACCGAGGAGCAGGCCCGCGCACGGGGCTACGACGTCTCCGTGAAGATCCAGAACTACGGGGACGTCGCGTACGGCTGGGCGATGGAGGACACCGAGGGCATCTGCAAGCTGATCGCCGACAGGTCGACGGGACTTCTGCTCGGCGCGCACGTCATGGGCGCGCAGGCATCGACGGTGATCCAGCCGCTGATTCAGGCGATGAGTTTCGGGCTCACCGCGCGGGAGATGGCGACGGGCCAGTACTGGATCCATCCGGCTTTGCCGGAGGTCGTGGAGAACGCGCTGCTGGGGTTGTAGACACGATCCGGTGCCGGCCGATCGGATCGGCACCGGACGTTCGTCCTACCAGCTGCCGGTGCGCAGCACGATCGCCGAGGCGAACTCGGCGGGGGCCTGAGCCGGGACGTTGTCGATGCCGTCGAGTTCGACGACCCGAAACTCCCCGGTGACGTACCGCATGGACCCGGCGGCCTCGGCGCGACGTGCGCCACTGCCGATCACGACGGTCGTGGGGACCTCGGCGGCGGCCGCCGAAGCGTCGCGGACGGCGCCGTCGACGTCGGGAACGGCGGGATGCCCCCGGTCGGCAACGACGAGACTCGCGAACCGGCCGAATCTGCCCGCCGCAACGGCCCACGCGAGTTCCGCGCCGGCACCGCTGCCGGCGAGGTGCACCCACGGCAGTTTCAGTCCGTCGAGCAGCGCGAACACCGCAGCCGTATCGAGGCTGTCGATGCTTTCCGGCACGACCGTCCGCAGGTCGGAATTGTGCAGGCGCTCGCACACCGCGTCGAACACGTCCGCGGTCTCCCCCGCGCCCTGCAGCAGCAGCACGGTGTGCCGGCTGTCAGGTCCGTCGATCCGTACCCGGACGGTGCCACTCGCGGTGCTCACGTCAGTCGATTCCATGCCGCAGAACGGTACGCGATCGCAACGTCACGGCAGTGTGAGGATCTCGCATCCGGTGTCGGTGACGACGATGGTGTGCTCGAACTGCGCGGTCCACTTGCGGTCCTTCGTGACGACCGTCCAGCCGTCGTCCCAGATCTCGTAGTCGACGGTGCCGAGGTTGATCATCGGTTCGATCGTGAAGACCATGCCGGGTTCGATCACCGTCTCCACGGCCGGCTGGTCGTAGTGCAGGATGACCAGGCCGTTGTGGAAGGTCTCCCCGATGCCGTGGCCGGTGAAGTCGCGGACGACGCCGTATCCGAAGCGGTTGGCGTAGGCCTCGATGACGCGGCCGATGACGTTCAGGGCTCGGCCGGGCGCGACGGCCTTGATGGCCCGCCGCGTGGCCTCGCGGGTGCGTTCGACGAGCAGGCGGTGTTCCTCCGAGACGTCGCCGGCCAGGAAGGTCGCGTTGGTGTCGCCGTGCACCCCGTGGATGTAGGCGGTGACGTCGATGTTGACGATGTCGCCGTCCTGGATCACCGTCGAGTCGGGGATGCCGTGGCAGATGACCTCGTTGAGCGAGGTGCAGCACGACTTGGAGAAGCCCCGGTAACCGAGGGTCGACGGGTAGGCGCCGTGGTCGCACATGTACTCGTGGGCGATCCGGTCGAGTTCGTCGGTGGTCACACCGGGGGCGACAGCCGCACCGGCCGCAGCGAGCGCCTGCGCGGCGATCCGGGACGCCTCGCGCATCTTCTCGATGGTCTCCGGGGTCTGCACCCACGGCTCGTTACCTTCGTCGGCAGTCGGCTTCCACACGTACTCGGGACGCTCGATGAGCTTGGGAACCGAGCGGACCGGGGTGGGCGTGCCGGGAACGAGAGCTGTGCGCACAGACATGACGACCAGGATATGCCCACTGGCCCGCGGGTGATGCCGCCGAGGCATCACCCGCGGGACGGGTCAGCGCTGACGCAGCAGGAACCGCTGGACCTTGCCGCTGGGCGTCTTCGGCAGGTGCGGGACGAAGTGCACGCTCCGCGGGTAGGCGTGCGCGGCGAACTTCTTCTTCACCAGCTGCTGCAGCTCGGCCTCGAGTTCGTCGGTTCCCTCGACCTCCTCACGGAGCACGACGAACGCCTCGAGCACCTCGCCGCGCAGCTCGTCGGGCATGCCCACGACCGCAGCCTCGACGACCTGCTCGTGCAGCACGAGCACGCTCTCCACGTCGAACGGCCCGATGCGGTAGCCGGCCATGATGATCACGTCGTCGTCGCGGGAGGAGAAGAAGTAGAAGCCGTTCTCGTCGACGCGGCCGGCATCGCCGGTCAGATACCAGCGACCGTCCTCGCTGAACCGTTCGGCCGTCTTCTCCGGTGCGTTGACGTAGCCGGTGAACCACAGCAGCGGGCTGGCCTGGGTGTCGATCGCGACGCGGCCGACCTCGTTCGCGTCGGCGAGTTCGTCGCTGTCCTCCTTCAGCACCGCCACCGACCAGCCGGGCAGCGGCTTGCCCATCGACAGCGGCGGGACGTCCTCGAGCAGGCCGTCGGCCCACGCGTTGACGACAAACATGCCGTGTTCGGTCTGTCCGTACTGGTCGTGAACGACGACCCCGAACTTGTGCGCAGACCAGTTCAGCACGTCCGGTGTCAGCGGTTCACCGGCCGACGATGCGCGACGCAGCCGGATCTGCGGCCCTTCGACGGCGTCGGCGCGCAGGCTGCGGTACACCGTGGGCGCTGCCGCGAAGTTGGTGACGCCGAACTTCTCCATCACCTGCCAGGTCAGGGTCGGGGAGAACCCGGCGTGCAGCAGGAGGCTGCGACGGCCGGCGGCCATCGGACCGAGCAGCGCGTAGTACAGCCCGTACGCCCAGCCTGGGTCCGCGGCGTTCCAGAACACGTCATCGGCCCGCACGTCGAGCCCGAACTCCATGTAGGCGTGGAACGACGCGAGCGCCCGCACCGGAACCGGTACGCCCTTGGGGGTTCCGGTGGTACCGGAGGTGAACAGTTGCACGAGGCCCCCGGCACCGCCGACGGCGACCGCGGCGCCGCGCGGATCGTCGCCGGTGTGGGCGGCGAGCAGATCCGCGAGGTGCAGGCCGATCCCGGCGTCTCCGGAGTCACCCGCGACGACGATCTGCCACGGCGCATCGGCCGGAATGTCCTCGC
The DNA here is from genome assembly GCF_001895025.1 of Rhodococcus zopfii NBRC 100606 = JCM 9919. Taxonomy (GTDB): domain Bacteria; phylum Actinomycetota; class Actinomycetes; order Mycobacteriales; family Mycobacteriaceae; genus Rhodococcus; species Rhodococcus zopfii. The sequence continues at coordinate 126,745 of NZ_BCXI01000011.1, read as the reverse complement.
CGGGTGCGAGCTTGCCGAGCTGATCGGCGTCGGCGACGACGACCTTCGCGCCGCTGGCCTGCAACCGGAACGCGATGGCGGGCGACGCGAACGCGGTGAACAGCGGCACGTGCACGGCGCCGCGACGCCAGATACCGAGCAGGGCGACGACCAGATCTGCGGACTTGCCCATCAGGGTCGCGACGTGGTCGCCGGGTTCGACACCGAGATCGTTCAGCGCGGCCGCGAAGCGGGTCGACTCCTCGCGCAGATAGCCGTACGTCAGATCGGTCGAGCTGAGGTCGGCGTCGACGACGGTGAACGCGATCGCGTCCGCGGGGTGATCGTCGCACAACAGGTTCGCCGCGCATCCGTCCGCGGTGTCGTAGCGGTCCAGCAATTCGCGGACACGGGCAGCGAAGTCGGCAGCCATCGATCCGTCCTTCCTCGTCGAGCGTTCACAGGGTCTCGCGGCACACGTCACGGGATGCCTGTCATCCGAACGTACCGCCACCCTTATGATCCGAGTCACAGAAGTTTCCCGATACCCCCGGAAAGGGGTGAGCGATCGTGCCGGTTTCCGGTCCCTCGTCTCTGCTCCGGCCGCGCGACGGCGACGCACTGCGGGCCGAGCTGCGACGCACCGCCGCCGACGCGCAGGTCTCCGTCGTGTTCGCCGGCGAGGTGCGCGAGAGCCATCTCCAGTTGAGCGAGTTCTTCGGGACGCGCACCAACGGGCTCGAAGGGGTGATCGTCCCGCCGAAGGCCGGTCTCGGCGGACTCGTCGTCGACCGCGCCAGGCCGCTCACGGTCGCGGACTACGGGCGCTCGTCGTCGATCACGCACCACTTCGACCGTCCGGTGCTCGGTGAGGGTCTGCGCTCGATCCTCGCGGTGCCGGTGATCGTCGGCGGGGCAGCGCGTGCTGTGCTGTACGGGGCGATCCGCGAATGTGCGCCGCTCGGTGATCGCGCGGTGGGCGCGTTCGTGCAGGCCGCGCGGCGTCTCTCCGACGAGATCGCGGTGCGCGACGAGGTCGATCGACGGTTGGCGATGCTCGCGCGGCAGAGCACCCCCGACCGTGATCCGATGGCGGCGGCGGAGGTCCGGGAAGTCCATGCGGAATTGCGCAGCCTCGCCCAGACGGTCACCGACACCGGTCTGAAGCAGCAGTTGCGGGCCCTGTCGGACCGGCTCGCCGGTGCCTGCGACGGCACCCCGGCATCGACCACCGCGATCGTGCTGTCCCCACGCGAGACCGATGTGCTCTCGCACGTGGCGCTGGGTTGCACCAACGTCGAGATCGCGCAGCGTCTGTCGGTCACCCCGGAGACGGTGAAGAGCTATCTGCGCAGCGCGATGGGCAAACTCGACGTGCACACCCGGCACGAGGCGGTGGTCGTCGCCCGACGGCTGTCGCTGCTGCCCTGAGGCGTCCCGATTCCGGGGCAGAGAGGACTCGACGTGGCGGATACCGCCTCATCTCCGCAACTGAAGCGGGTGATGGGGCCGGGACTGCTGCTCCTGTTCATCGTCGGTGACATCCTCGGGACCGGCATCTACGCACTGACCGGCAAGGTGGCCAACGAGGTGGGCGGGGCGGTGTGGCTGCCGTTCCTGCTCGCGTTCCTTGTCGCGGTGATCACGGCGTTCAGCTACCTCGAACTGGTCACCAAATATCCGCAGGCCGCGGGCGCCGCGTTGTACACGCACAAGGCGTTCGGGATCCACGTCCTGACCTACATGGTCACCTTCACGGTCATGTCGTCGGGCATCACGTCGGCGTCGACGGCGGCGCGGGCGTTCTCCGCCAACCTCGTGGAGGCGTTCGATCTCGATTTCGGGGACGGCATCGGCATCACGGGGGTGGGCCTGACGTTCATGCTGGCGGTGGCGCTGGTCAACCTGCGCGGGGTCGGCGAGAGCGTGAAGACGAATGTCGTCCTCACCTGCGTGGAACTGTCCGGGTTGCTGATCATCATCATGATCGGGATGTGGGCACTCGGGATCGGGCAGGGCGACTTCTCCCGGGTGCTCGACATCGACACCGGCGACCGCTCGGTGTTCGGTGCGGTCGTCGCCGGCACCGCGCTCGCGTTCTTCGCGATGGTCGGTTTCGAGGACTCGGTGAACATGGCCGAGGAATGCAAGAACCCGAGCCGCATCTTCCCCAAGGTGCTGCTCGCGGGGCTGGGCATCACGGGCCTGATCTACGTGCTGGTGTCCGTCACCGCGATCGCGCTCGTGCCACCCGGTGACCTGGGCTCGGGTGACACTCCGCTGCTGAAGGTGGTCGAGGCGGGCGCCCCGGCGTTTCCGGTGGGGATCTTCGCGTTCATCACCATGTTCGCGGTGGCGAACACGGCGCTGATCAACATGCTCATGGCCAGCCGTCTGCTGTACGGGATGGCCCGCGAAGGTGTGTTGCCCGCGGCTCTCGGGAGGGTGCATCCGGCGCGGCGCACGCCCTACGTCGCGATCGTGTTCACGACGTTGCTGGCGTTCGGGTTGATCACCTTCGTCGGCGAGGTCCCGGAGCTGGGCGGGACGACCGCATTGCTGCTGCTGATCGTGTTCGCCATCGTCAATGTCGCGGTGCTGGTGCTGCGACGCCGCCCGGCCGAACACCAGCACTTCCGGGCCCCGACGATCCTTCCCGTGCTCGGCGCGGCGAGCTGCATCTTCCTGGTGTCCCCGCTGGTGGAACGTCCCGCCGCCCAGTACCGGATCGCGGCGGTCCTACTCGGCATCGGGGGTGTGCTGTGGCTGATCACCTGGTTGTCGGCCAAGCGCAGGGGTGGCAGAGGGCCCACCGTCGACCCCGAACGGCCGGCGCAGAAGTGACCCGCCGGGCACGTCCCGCGAATCAGGCAGGTACAGGTCAGTAACCCTCCGGCAGAGCCGCGAACATGTCACGGGTGACGGCGACGGCGTTGTCGGAACTGCCGCCGCGGACGACGAGCGTGGCGAACGCGAGGTCGCCGCGATAGCCGACGAACCACGCGTGCGATCCGCCCTCGACCTCGGCCTCACCGGTCTTGCCGTACACCTCGCCCTGGTCCCGGATGCGGTCGGCGGTGCCGCTGGTGATCACCAGCCGCATCATGCCGCGCAGCGCCTCGACCATCTCCGGGGTTATCGCCGGGCGATCCCCGTCCACCGTCGTTTCGCGTCCCTGGATCAGGTACGGGACCGGGGTGTGCCCGGCCGCGACGGTCGCCGCCGCGAGTGCCATCGCGAACGGGCTGACGACGACCTTGCCCTGCCCGAACCCGTCCTCGGCTCGCTGCACCGTGTTCTCCGCGGGCGGGACCGATCCGGAGAACACCGGCAGCCCGACAACCCCGTACTCGGGTCCGATACCGAACGCGGCGGCGGCGTTCGTGAGCGCGTCGGCAGGCATCTCGGACGCCAGCTTCGCGAACGAGGTGTTGCAGGAGCGAGCGAAGGCCGTCGCCATCGGGACGGTGCCGAGTGCGAACTCGTTGTAGTTGGGGACGCTGCGTTCGCCGATGGAGATGCGGCCCGGGCACGGCACCATCGTGTCGGGGGTGGCCAGACCTGTGGAGATCGCCGCACCCGAAGTGATGATCTTGAACGTGGATCCGGGTGGGTAGTGTCCCGCGATCGCGACCGGACCGTCCCGGTCGGCGGCCTTGTTCTGAGCGACGGCGAGGACCGCGCCGGTCGACGCCTCGATCACAACCGTCATCGCCTGCTCGACGCGGGCATCGACGGCGGCCTGCGCCGCCAGCTGGATGGGCCGGTCCAGGCTGATGGAGAACGACGGGGCAGGCTGCGGCGCCGTCTCGGTGAGAACACCGGTGTCGACGCCGTACTGGTTCGTCACGACGACACTCCAGCCGGCAACACCGTCGACCTCGTCGATCACCGTCTTCTTGATCTGGCCGAGCAGGTCCGGTGCGAAGTTCCGGTCGGTGGCGACGAGATCCGCCTGTTGGACGACTGTCACCCCGGGGATCGCGCCGAGCGCGTCGGAGACGGTCGCGTAGTCGTCCTCGACGAGCCGGACCACGGCGAGCGCGCCGCTTGCCGCCGTGGCGGATTCGGCGATGGACTGGGCGGTGAGGGACTTGTCGAAGCCGCTCAAGGCAGCCGACAGGGCTCGGGCGGCGCCGAGGACATCGCTGCTCGCGGACGCGTCGAACGCGACGGAGTACACGGTCCCGGGCACGAGCACATCCCCGCCGGAGTGCTCGTTGACGCGCGCTCGCGGCGCGGCCTTGGTCCGCAGGTGCATCGTCTGGCGGTCGCCGAGCTGCGGGTGCAGGTTCGAGCGGGTCCACCGCACGATCCAGTCGTCGCCACTGCGGCCCATCTGCATCGTCCCGGTGTACTGCCAGATCCGGTCCTTCGGCAGGTGCCACTCGTAGGAGTAGGTGACGGTCGCGGCGTCACCGTGGATCTGCGCGCCGGTCGTGCCCGCGGTCAGCGATTCGGCCTGCAGGCCGTCCCATGCCTCGGCGAGGGCCGCTTCGGCGTCGCCGGGCCGGTCGGTGCCCCCTGCGGCCGCCGCGAAGTCCTGCTCGGAGAACGCCGTGAGGAACGTCTGCGCGGCCGCTTCGGGTCCGGCGGGTTTCGGGGTGCACGCCACGAGGCCACCGAGAACAGCGACCGCGACGAGCGACGCCGCCACGACCCGCACGAGGACGTGACGGCGGAAGGGGCGGGTCGCCCCGGGAATTGATCTGGCTTTCATCGCCCGTCATCGTAGGAGCCCGAAGCCCGGACGTCGGGGAGGCGCAACGGACGTGGCGGGCGTCTCCCGTTCAGTCGAGGAGGACGGTGGAGAACGTGGCGACCTGCCGGAACCCGACGCGCGCGTACGCGGCGCGGGCCCGCACGTTGAAGCTGTTGACGTACAGGCTCGGCAACCTGCCCGCCGCGGCGATCGCGACCGCCACCGCCGCGGTACCGGCGGATCCGAGCCCGGCGTCGCGCATGGCTGGACTGACCCAGACGCCCTGGATCTGACCGACCGCCGACGACTGCGATCCCACCTCGGCTTTGAAGACGACCTCGCCCTTCTCGAACCGCGCCCAGGCCCGGCCGGTCGCGATGAGGCTCGCGACGCGGCGCCGGTAGCTCACTCCCCCGTCCCCGGCCCGCGGGTCGATGCCGACCTCCTCGATGAACATGGCGACGGCGGCAGGCAGGTAGGCGTCGAGTTCCTCGGGTCGAACACGGCGGACGAGTGGGTCCGGCGCCACGAGCGGTTCCCGGTCCAGGACGAGCAGGGGCTGTTCGGCGCGCACCTCCCGGGCCGGTCCCCACGCGGATTCGAGCAGTTCCCACATGGGCATGGCCAGTTCGGCGCGGCCCACGACCGACGAGCACAAGCGCGGTCCACGAGCAGCACGTTCGGCGAATGCCTGCAGATCGTCGGGAGCGCCGAGCAGCGGGATCAGATTGGCGCCGGAGAAACACAGCGAGGTCTCCGGACCGCCGCGGCTCCACATCTCACCGCCGACGGAGCGGCTCGCAATGCCGTATTCCTCGACGCGTCCGGTGACCATGCACGATGCCACCGGGTCGCGGGCGAGAACACGCAACACCGCGGCGGTGTCCCGTCCACCGAGCGACCGGACCCCCAGAAGCTTGAGCACGTGCCCACCACCTGTCGACTGCCGATACCGACCAGATTGCCATGAGCTACGGCTCTACGGAAACCTGGTCCCGATTCGTGGCGGGTGGGGGCTCACCCCACGGACACGGTGGGTGCGCCGCTTCCGGCGTCGCCCTTCATCTCCTCGGCGATGCGCAGCGCTTCCTCGATGAGGGTTTCGACGATCTGCGCCTCGGGAACGGTCTTGATGACCTGCCCCTTGACGAAGATCTGCCCCTTGCCGTTGCCGGACGCGACACCGAGGTCCGCTTCACGGGCCTCCCCCGGACCGTTGACGACGCAACCCATCACGGCAACGCGCAGCGGCACCTCCATGCCCTCGAGGCCGGCGGAGACCTCGTTGGCCAGGGTGTAGACGTCGACCTGGGCGCGGCCGCACGACGGGCACGAGACGATCTCGAGCTTGCGGGGACGCAGATTCAGCGACTGCAGGATCTGCGTGCCGACCTTGATCTCCTCCGCGGGCGGGGCGGACAGCGACACGCGGATGGTGTCGCCGATGCCCTCCGAGAGCAGCGCGCCGAACGCGACCGCGGACTTGATCGTGCCCTGGAACGCCGGGCCGGCCTCGGTGACCCCGAGGTGCAGCGGGTAGTCGCACTGCGCGGCGAGCTGCCGGTACGCCTCGACCATCACGACCGGGTCGTTGTGCTTGACGGAGATCTTGATGTCACCGAAGCCGTGTTCCTCGAACAGGCTCGCCTCCCACAGCGCGGATTCGACGAGCGCCTCCGGCGTGGCCTTGCCGTACTTCTTCAGCAGCCGCGGATCGAGGGATCCGGCGTTGACGCCGATGCGGATCGGAATGCCGGCGTCCCCGGCTGCCTTCGCGACCTCCTTGACGCGGCCGTCGAACTCCTTGATGTTGCCGGGGTTGACGCGCACCGCGGCGCAACCGGCGTCGATCGCCGCGAAGATGTAGCGCGGCTGGAAGTGGATGTCGGCGATGACCGGGATCTTGCTCTTCTTCGCGATGGTCGCGAGCGCGTCGGCGTCCTCCTGCCGCGGGCACGCGACACGGACGATGTCGCAGCCGGAGGCGGTGAGTTCGGCGATCTGCTGGAGGGTCGCGTTGATGTCGTGCGTCCTGGTGGTGCACATCGACTGCACCGACACCGGATAGTCGCTGCCGACCCCGACATCACCGACCATGAGCTGACGGGTCTTGCGTCGCGGTGCGAGGACCGCAGGTACTTCGGGCATGCCCAAACCGATGGGGCTGGTCACGTTTCGCCTTCTTTCGTCGCTACCTGCCGATTCTAGCGGCGCAGGTCAGAGCAGCTTGATGGGGTTGACGATGTCCGCAGTGAGCGTCAGCAGCATGTACGCACCACCGACGACCACGGCCACATAGGTGATGGGGAGCAGCTTCATGTAGTCCACGGGTGGGCCGTCGGCGAGGCCGCGCAGGTTGCGCACCCAGTTGCGGAGGCGCTCGTAGATCGCCACGGCCATGTGCCCGCCGTCGAGCGGCAGCAGCGGCACCAGATTGAACGCGCCGAGGAAGAAGTTCAGCTGGGCGAGCAGCAGCACGAAGGACTGCCAGATACCGGCCTCGGCGAACTGGCCGCCGATGACACTGGCGCCGACGACACTGACGGGGGTGTCGATGGCCCGTTCACCGCCGGTCACCGCGGTCCACAGGTCCGACACCTTCGACGGCAGCTGCACGAGAGCCTCGGCCGTGCGCGCGGCAAGATATCCCGTGAACTCGAAGGTCGCGGGGACAGCGGACAACGCCGAGTACTCGAGTTCGCGGGGCTCCCCCCCGATGCCGATCGCGCCGACCTCGCGCGAGACGGGCTCGGCGTTGCGGTCGCTGCTCTCGTACACCCAGCGCTGCACCTGCTGCACCGCGACCGGGAACGTGAGAGTCTCGTCGCCGCGTTCGACGGTGAAATCGACGGTGCCGGACAGCGGCTGGGTGGCCTGGACCAGTTGACCGAAGGTTTCGACGCGGGTGTCGCCGACCGCGACGATGATGTCGCCCGGTTGGATGCCGGCGGCCTCGGCCGGACCGATGCCCTCGCATTCGGCGGGCTGGTAGCCGCCCTCAGCACCGGCCTGGGTGGGGGCGGCACACCCGACGGTGCCGACCACGGCGCGGGTTTCGGTGTTGGGCAGGCCGGAGGTCACGGCGAGGCCGTAGACCAGCACGATGCCGATCAGGAAGTTCATGGCAATGCCGCCGGACATCACGACCAGGCGCTTCCACGTCTTCTGTTTGTACATCGCGCGGTCGTACTCGTCGGGCGCCAGCTCGTCGAGTGCGGTCATCCCGGCGATGTCGCAGAAACCACCGGCGGGCAACGCCTTGAGACCGTACTCGGTCTCGCCGCGGCGGAACGAGAAGATCCGCGGGCCGAAGCCGATGTAGTACCGCCGCACCTTCATGCCGAGTTTCTGCGCGGTCCACATGTGACCGGCCTCGTGCAACGCGACGGAGGCGGTGATGCCGAGGGCGAAGATCACCACGCCCAGCACGAACATCATCTGGCCGCTCCTCCTATTTCACGAGCGCGCGGGCTCGGTCCCGAGCCCAGCCGTCGGCGGCGAGCACGTCATCCACGGTAGCGGGTTCCGCGGACCACTCGTGTGCGTCGTCGAGCACCGTCTCGACGGTGCGGACGATCCCGGGGAACGGCAGTGCACCCGCCAGGAACGCCTCGGCGGCGATCTCGTTGGCCGCGTTGTACACGGCGGTGAGGCTGCCGCCACCGCGTCCGGCCGCGCGGGCAAGTTCGATCGCGGGAAACACAGCATTGTCGACGGGCGCGAATTCCCAGGTCGAGGCCGTGGCGAAGTCGAGGGCGGGGGCAGCCTCCGGCACCCGGTCCGGCCAGGCCAGGGCCAGCGCGATCGGCAGCTTCATCGACGGCGGCGACGCCTGCGCGAGCGTCGAACCGTCCGTGAACGTCACCATCGAATGCACGATGGACTGCGGATGCACGGTGACGTCGATGCGGTCGTAGCCGATGCCGAACAGCAGGTGCGCCTCGATGAGCTCGAGTCCCTTGTTGACGAGGGTCGCCGAGTTGAGGGTGTTCATCGGCCCCATCGACCAGGTCGGATGGGCGCCGGCCTGCTCGGGCGTGACGTCCTCGAGTTGCTCGGCGCTCCACCCGCGGAACGGTCCGCCCGACGCCGTGAGCACCAGTCGAGCGATCTCACCGGCGGTGCCGCCGCGCAGGCACTGCGCCAGCGCCGAATGTTCCGAGTCGACAGGCACGATCTGGCCGGGCGCCGCCGCGGCAGTGACGAGCGCGCCACCGGCGACCAGCGATTCCTTGTTGGCGAGCGCAAGCCGCGCGCCCGCCGCAAGGGCCGCGAGGGTCGGTTCGAGACCGAGCGAACCCACGAGCGCATTGAGGACGACGTCTGCTTCGGTCTCGCGCACGAGTTCGGTGACCGCGGAGGGGCCGCTGCGGATCGTCACACCGTCGTGCGGCAACTCCAGCCGGGCCGCGGCGTCCGGGTTCGCGACGGCGACGTCGGTGACACCGGTCGCGCGGATCTGCTCGGCGAGCAGGGCAAGGTTGCCACCGCCCGCGGCCAGGCCGACGACCTCGAACTTGTCGGGGTTGGCGTCGATAACCTCGAGTGCCTGGGTGCCGATCGATCCGGTGCTGCCGAGCAGCAGGACGCGGGTACGAGAGCGGGATTCTGTGTCGACCACGCGACTATTGTTCCTGATGCACCTGAACCGTTCCTGAATCGGTCGGGACAGCCGGCGACGCGCGGGCGCCGCCCCCGCTTCATACGACAGGCGGTCGTATGTCACGATTAGCCCAACAGCGCGATCTTTCGAGCAGGAGGAACAACCGTGGCCGGTACCGAGTTGCAGTCCACTCACGTCGACACGGCCGAGGTGCCGTCGGCGGAATGGGGTTGGAGCGGCGAAGCTCCCAAGCTGTTCCGCACCATGGGCGTGATCGCCGCGATCTTCCTGCTGTTCATGATCATCGGCAACCACCACGGCCGCGTCGAGGATTGGTACCTCATCGGCTTCGCCGCGCTCCTCGTGCTCATTATCGTGGTCGACGCCGTCAAGCGCCGCCGGCCGCGGTAGTCGCACAGCGATTTCGGCAGGGCGCGCCCGGAACGTTCCGGGCGCGCCCTGCCGCATATCCGCCCCACCCACAGGTCGAAGACGCCGAGGTGCACGGTCGACGACGCCGGGTTACAGCGAGGACAGGATGTTCTCCATCGTGGTGATCTCCTGCTGCTGGGTGTCGACGATGTTGCGGGCCATGGCCACGGCGTCGGGGTTCTCCCCGGCGTCGATCTCGGTCTGCGCCATTTCGATCGCACCGCGGTGATGTTCGATCATCTGGGTCAGGAACAGACGAGAAGCGTCGATGCCCTGGGCGCTGCGCAGCGCGGCCATGTCCTCGGCGGACATCATCCCGCTCATCCCGCCCATCGCACCGCCGGGCATGGTGCCGGATTGCATCGGCATGTCGTTCCGGGGCATTCCCATCCCGGGTGAGGACATCGGCATCTCCGGGCTCGTCATCGGCATGCCACTGCGCGGAGGCATACCGGGTCGCCCCCAGGCCGCCAGCCAGCTCTGCAACTGTTCGATCTCCGGTCCCTGTGCGGCCTTGATCTGCTGGGCCACCTCGGCCACCCGGGGATCGATGTCCTGTTTGGCCAGGACGATGTCGCTCATCTCGATGGCCTGGGAGTGATGCGGAATCATGTGCTGCGCGAACATCACATCGGCCGGGTTGTGGTTCTCGGCGGCTTCGGCGGAGGCGGTGGCGCTGACGGCGGCCGGCGTGCTGGTTTCGGTGGTTTGATTGCTGCCGGAGTCACCACAGGCCGCCAGGGTGAGGGCCGCCGCGACCGCCACAGCTCCAGCCGCCAGGGACTTCTTCCCCGCAAGCATGTTCTTCTCCATCGTCTACGCCTTTCCCTCGTGTGCGCGGCGGGCGAACGAGTACGGACCAGCCGGTCCCTGGCACTTCCGTCGGCCCGCCGGCCCTTGTGCCTCGTCCGGAGCCGAGCGTGTCAGTCCGACCTCGGGACTATCCGGAGCATTCGGTGAAGATTCCGTCAAGACCGGCGGGCGGTGGCCGATCGAGGACTTCCGTCCAGGCTCGGGTCGAGACGATCTCGACCAGATCTTCACGGAAACGACGCAGAACAGTGCATCGAGGACGGGCAGCGTGGAGTCGGGACGTATCGGCCTATCGGCCGGCTCTGCCGGGCCGGCGCCCCGGAGAACACCGTCGAGCGCGAGGAGTGGTTTCCATGATGTTCTGGTACGGCGACGGCATGGGTGGCTGGGGCTATGTTCTGATGACTGTCGCGATGGTGTTGTTCTGGGCGCTGGTGGTCGTCGGTCTGGTCATGCTGGTGCGAGCGATGAGTCCGGGGCCGCAGCCGGGACCGCCGCCTGCGCCGGGACCGACCCCGGAGGACATCCTCGCCACCCGGTTCGCGCACGGCGAGATCGACGAGGACGAGTTCCGGCGTCGCCTCGAGGCCCTGCACTCGCATCGGCCGGGACCGCCCACCACGAAGCGGTGATCGGTGCCGACCTGCACCGGAGGGCATGCGGTGTCAGCGGTGTGGGCCGGTCGGGACGGGTTCCGGCGCCGGGCGCGCCGCCGGCTCCTCCTGTGGTGGGGACGGCAGGTGCAGCCGTTTGAGCGTGAGCGCGTTGACCGCGACGATCAGGCTCGACCCCGACATCGACAGCGCCGCGATCTCCGGACGCAGCACCAGCCCGAAGGCCGGTTCGAACACGCCGGCGGCGATCGGCAACGCAATGGTGTTGTATCCGACGGCCCACCCCAGGTTCTGGCGCATCTTGCGCAGCGTGCCGCGACCGATCCGCAGCGCGATCGGCACATCCAGCGGGTCCGAACGCATCAGCACCAGATCGGCGGTTTCGATGGCGACGTCGGTGCCCGCGCCGATCGCGATACCCAGATCCGCCTGCGCGAGCGCCGGCGCATCGTTGACGCCGTCGCCGACCATCGCAACGGTCCTGCCGGCTCGCTGCAGATCGGCGACCTTGTCGGCCTTGTCGCCGGGCAGGACCTCGGCGATGACGGCGTCGATGCCGAGCTGCCCGGCGATGCGACGGGCGGTGGCCTCGTTGTCGCCGGAGAGCATGACCACTTCGATGCCGAGCTCGTGCAGCGACGCAACCGCCTCGGCCGAGGTCTCCCGCGCCGCATCCGCCAGGGCAATCACCCCGACCCCGCGGCCGTCCACGGCGACGAGCACGGCGGTGCGGCCGGTGGAGGCGAGCGCATCGCGACGGTCCATCAGCGACCCGAAGTCGACGTTCTCGGCGACCATCAGCTTGCGGTTGCCCACCGCTACCCGACGCCCCCGCACCTCGGCGACCGCGCCGTGCCCCGGCACGTTCCGGAAGTTCTCGAGCGACGCCCCGGCGATGTCGCGGGTCGTGGCGTAACGCACGATCGCCCCGGCGAGGGGATGCTCGGATTCGCGTTCGACCGCGGCTACCAACGTCAGCAGCTCGTTCTCGTCGAGACCGTCGACGACGACGTCGGTGACCTCCGGTTCGCCCTTGGTCAAGGTGCCGGTCTTGTCCATCACGACCGTGTCGATCCGCGCCGAGGTCTCGAGAGCGGTCGCGTTCTTGAACAGCACGCCACGCTTGGCGCCGAGACCGGTGCCGACCATGATCGCGGTCGGGGTCGCCAACCCGAGCGCGTCGGGGCAGGTGATCACCACGACGGTGATCGCAAACAACAGCGCCATCTGCACGTCGCCGCCGACGAGCCACCACACCAGGAACGTGCCGACCCCGCCGATCAGGGCGACCAGCACCAGCCAGAACGCGGCCCGATCGGCCAGACGCTGGCCCGGCGCCTTGGAATTCTGGGCTTCCTGCACCATCGCCACGATCTGCGCGAGGGCGGTGTCCGAACCGACCTTGGTTGCCCGCACCCGCAGCGTGCCGGTGGTGTTGATCGACGCACCGATCACCTCCGAGCCCTCCGCCTTGGACACCGGCAGCGATTCCCCGGTGACCATCGATTCGTCGACCTCGGAGATGCCGTCGGCGACGACACCGTCGACCGGGACCTTCGCACCCGGCCGGATCAGCAGCACATCCCCCACCACGACCTCGGCGGTGGGGACCTCCACGGGCTCGCCGTCCCGCAGCACCACCGCCTTCGGTGGAGCGAGTTCGAGCAGGGTGCGGATCGCGTCGTTCGCACCGCCGCGGGCGCGCATCTCGAACCAGTGTCCGAGCAGCACGAAGGTCGCCAGCACCGAAGCGGCCTCGTAGAACACCTCGCCACCGCCGGTCAGGGTCACCCCGACGCTGTAGAGCCAGCCGGCGCCGATCGCGACGGCCACGAGCACCATCATGTCCAGGGTGCGGGCCTTCAATGCCCGGTAGGCACCGTCGAAGAAGATCCACGACGAGTAGAAGACCACCGGCAGGCTCAGCAGCAGCGCGAACACGTCGTCGCGCAGGCCGAACGGGGCCGGCACCGTGAACCCGAACATGTCACGGCCCATCGGCGACCACAGCATGATCGGGATCGACAGCACCAGCGCCACCAGGAAGCGATCGCGCATGTCGCGCACCATCGCGTCCATCGACATCCCGGCGTGCCCGCCGTGGCCCATCGTCTCCTGCGGTGCGTGCCCGGCGGGCATGCCGTTCCCGGCGTGCACCGCCGGCATCGGATGTGCGGTGGCGGTCGCCGGTTCGGCCATCGGGTCGCACACGTGCTGGGGCACCGAACGGCCGGCGCAGTGATAGCCGCACTCCCGCACCCACTTCGAGAGCTCCGCGACCGAGGTCCGGTCCGGATCGTAGGTGACGGAGGCGGTCTGGTTGACCGCGTTCGCATGCACCGAAACGACGCCGGGGCGGCGGCGCAGCACCGATTCGATCGTCGCCGTCGATGTCGCCCAGTGCAGCCCGCCCACTTCGAGAACAGTGGTGTTGTCCATACGCTCGGAAACCTCCGTCGGTCCTGCGTGGACCCTCGTCGCTGTCAGCCTTCTCCCGCACCCCGGGTCGGCCGGGCGGATGCCGGTCCTCCCCGCTGCGCCCGGTATTCGTCGATGCCGATTTCCCCTCGAGCCAGCCGTTCGTCCAGGGCACCCCACGGATCCGATGACCTCGGCCGCACCGGTGGTTCGGTCCGGTGGCCGGGTCGGAACAACGCGGCGATGCCGGCCGCCACCAGCACCCAGAAGCCGACCATGACCAGCGACATGACCGTCCAGCCCGCCCAGCCCATCGCGTCCCACATGACGACCGTCCCTTCCTCCTCCGGCTCCGATACGAGTGTGGGTGCGCGACCCGGGGCCGGGCATGGGTGTTCGATGAAGGTTCTCTGAAGAGAAGTGGACCCACACCGCGGGACCGGACACGATGGAGAGATGGCGCACGATTCCGGTCAGCTCACCCCTGCCTCTCTCCCCGTTCCGGTGGCCCCACCCACCGGTCTGCGCGCGCTCGTCGTCGAGGACGAGGTGGCGCTGGCCACGGTCGTGGGCACCTACCTCGAACGCGCCGGGTTCGAGGTCGCACTCGTGCACGACGGGCTCGACTCCGTCGCCCGGGCCCGGCAGGTCGATCCGGATGTCGTCGTATTGGATCTGGGGCTACCGCGCCTGGACGGGATCGAGGTCTGCCGGCAGTTGCGTACGTTCTCCGACGCCTACGTCGTCATGCTCACCGCACGGGCCGACGAGATCGACACTCTGGTCGGACTCTCGGTCGGGGCCGACGACTACATGACCAAACCGTTCAGCCCGCGTGAACTCATCGCCCGCATCCAGGCCATGCTGCGCCGCCCCCGGCCCTCGACCGGGGGCGGGAACGCCCACTCCGCCGACCTGTCCCCGCGCCGCACCTTCGGTCCGTTGACAATCGATCCGGCGGGCCGCGAGGTGTGGGTCGACGGTTCTTCGGTCTCGTTGACCCGCACCGAATTCGACATCCTCGCCGCGCTGTCCGAGTACCCGAACGTGGTCTTCACCCGAACCCGGCTGATCGCCGCGGTGTGGGGGCCGAGCTGGGTCGGCGACGAGCACCTCGTCGATGTGCACATCGGGCATCTACGTCGCAAACTCGGCGACGACGCCACCCGCGGCATCTTCGTGCGCACCGTGCGTGGTGTCGGCTACCGGATGGGAGCCGGCCGATGAGCACACCGCCCCGACCGGTCACCGGCCCGGCACACCCACGCACAGGTTTCGGATTCGGCAGCCGGCTGCTCGCCGCCCAGACACTGGTCGTGCTCGGCGGGGCGCTCAGCGCCTGGCTGGTTGCTGCCGCCGTCGCCCCCGGGCTGTTCCACAATCATCTCCAGCAGGCGGGCATCGAGCACGTCTCGACCGAGGCGGCGCACGTCGAGGAGGCGTTCGCGTCGGCGATGATCATCTCGCTGGCTATTGCGCTGCTGGTCTCGGTGTTGATGGCCTTGGCCGTGAGCTGGTATTTCACCGGCCGGGTGCAGCGTTCGATCGCAGCCGTCGCCACATCCGCCACCGACATCGCCGGAGGGCGGTACAGCTCCAGGCTGACCGGTCCCGGCCTCGGGCGCGAATTCGACCAGCTCGCCGAGACGATCAACCGGCTCGCCCATCGGCTGGACTCGATCGAAACCACGCGCCGCCGCATGCTCTCGGACCTCGCGCACGAGATGCGCACCCCGCTGGCAACCCTGGACGCCCACCTCGAAGCCCTCGAAGACGGCATCCGCGTCGCCGACACCGAAACGCTGACGATCCTCCGGTCGAGTACCTCCCGACTCGAACGACTGGCCGAGGACATGGGCGCCGTCTCCCGCGCCGAAGAGGGCCGGCTGAGCATCGACCCCATTGCCACCGACACCGCGACACTGGTCGCCACCGCGATACGCGCCGCCGGCGACCGCTACGCCGCCAAGAATGTCGCCCTGATCGATCGCGTGGAACTACCCGCCGCTGTCACCGTCGACCCGGACCGGATCGGGCAGGTGCTGGGTAACCTGCTCGACAATGCCCTGCGCCACACTCCTACCGGGGGCGCTGTCACCGTCACCGCCGATGCCGGCGACGGGTGGGCCGGAATCACCGTCACCGACACCGGCGAAGGCATCGCGCCCGAGCACCTGGGGCACCTGTTCGATCGCTTCTACCGCGCCGACACCGCCCGCCGCCACCAGGAGGGCGGCAGCGGCATCGGACTGACCATCGCCCGTGCCCTCGTCGAGGCCCACGGTGGCACCCTGACCGCCTCGAGCGCCGGAGCAGGGGCCGGGGCCCGGTTCACTCTGCGTCTGCCCGCCCCGGCCGCCCGCACCGGCGCGCGTGCAGCCCCCGCCCGGGGACACGTCGAGCGAACGTACCGTTCGGTCGGTTGAAGGAGACGGACGATACATTCGCTCGACAAGTCAGGGTGGGAACTCACGGGTCACGAGACGCGCCGTCAGCGCCCCACCTGGGCGGACAGGTGCGCGAGTACCCCGGCGATCGCCGCGGCGTCGTCGGCCGGAAGCAGTGGCAACCGGACATTCGAGGACGAGATCTTCCCCTGCGCGTGAAGTACCGCCTTGATGACGGTCGGGTTGGGACCGGACATCAGCGCGGAGACGGGAGCTGCGAGCCGATTACCCAGGTCGCGTGCCTGCTCGACCCGGCCGGCGCTCCAGGACCGGAACAGGCCGGCGAACTCGGCGGCACAGACATTCGCGGTCGCCGCGATTGCTCCCGCTGCCCCCATCGCGAGCAGCGGCGAGACCAGCGTGTCCTCCCCCGCGAGCACCGAGAATTCTGCGGGGCATTCCGCAAGCAGGCGCGCGGTATCGGTGTCGATCGCGCCGACGGCCTGCTTGACGCCGACGATCCGTGGATGCTCCGACAGCCGCACGACCGACTCCCAGCCCAGCTGTTGGCCGGTGCGATACGGCACGTTGTACAGGACGATCGGCACCGGGCTGCGATCGGCGACGTACTCGAAGTGTGCGACGACACCGGCCTCGGTCGGGCGCGTGTAATACGGGACCACCACCAGGGCACCCGCGACGTCGGGCTGCTCCCCCACTTCGTTCAGGGCGCGCACGGTTCCGGCCGTGTCGTTGGTTCCGGTGCCCACCAACAGTGGCACCCGACGCTCGCGGCACACCGCAGCGCAGACCCGCACGACGTCGCGGCGTTCCTGCGGGCTCAGGGTTGCCGCCTCGGCGGTGGTGCCCAGCGCGACGAGTCCGGCGGCACCGTCGTCGATCACGGTCTGTGCGAGGCGGTGCAGGTCTGCGGCCTCGACGTGCCCGGAGTCGGCGAAGGGAGTGACGAGCGGAACGAGGATTCCTGAGGGACGGAAGGTCATTCCCCCAGCCTTCAGCCGCCCCTCCGAAAGGTCCAGTTACTCTTCATGACGCCGAACGTAAGCTGAACTGATGCTCGACCTCCGTAAACTCCGGCTGCTGCGCGAACTCGCCCATCGCGGCACCATCGCAGCGGTCGCGGCCGCGCTTTCCTACACGCCCTCGGCGGTATCCCAGCAACTGTCGGCTCTCGAACGCGAAGCCGGACAGCCGCTGCTGGTCCGCACG
This sequence comes from Rhodococcus zopfii NBRC 100606 = JCM 9919, assembly GCF_001895025.1. Classification (GTDB taxonomy): domain Bacteria; phylum Actinomycetota; class Actinomycetes; order Mycobacteriales; family Mycobacteriaceae; genus Rhodococcus; species Rhodococcus zopfii. The sequence continues at coordinate 109,567 of NZ_BCXI01000011.1, read as the reverse complement.
GGACGCCGCGTTCGCCTCACCGTGGCCGGAGCGGTCCTCGTCGAGCACACCGAGGTGATCCTGGCCGACCTGGAACGAGCGCTGGCCGCGCTCGCGGCGAGCGAGACGCGCCTGACCGGATCGGTTCGGCTCGGCGCGTTTCCGACCGCGTTGCGGGCGATCGTGTTGCCCGCCCTGATCGAGCTGGGACGCACCGAGCCGGGCCTGGAGCCGACGGTCACCGAGGTCGACCCGGCCGACGTGCCGGATCTGCTCCGCGGAGATCACCTGGACATCGCGCTCGTGCACGAATACGACAACGTACCGTCCACGATGGGCGCGGGCATCGAACTCGAACCGCTGCTCGACGAGGCCGTGTACCTGGCCTCGCAGACCGCTCCGGGTGAGCCCGCGGACACAGCGATCGGCAGCCACGCCACCAGTCGCTGGATCGTCGGCAACCCCGGCACCCTGTGCCACACCATGGCGGTGCGCAGTTGCCTGAACCACGGTTTCGAACCGCAGGTGGCCCATCACGTCGACGACTTCGCCACCGTGCTGAGGCTCGTCTCGGCGGGCGCCGGGGTAGCGCTGGTTCCGCAGCTCGGACTGATCGACGTACCCGAGGGCGTCGTGCTCACAGCTCTGCCGATCGGACGGCGGACCCGCATCGCGTACCGCGCGGGTAGCCGGTCACATCCGCTCCTTGCCGCGGTGAGCGCCGAATTACACTGCGCCGCAGAATTTTTCCGCGAGGCGGGAACGGATCCGGCGGATCAGCCTTCCGCGGCGAGCTGACCGCAGGCTGCCGCGATCTCCTGGCCGCGGGTGTCGCGCACGGTGCACGAGACGCCCTGCGCCTGGACGCGACGCACGAATTCGCGCTCCACGTCCTTGGGGCTGGCATCCCACTTGCTGCCCGGGGTCGGGTTGAGGGGGATGAGGTTCACGTGCACGAGCGGGCCGAGCGCCTTGTGCAGTTTCTTGCCGAGCATGTCGGCGCGCCACGGCTGGTCGTTGATATCGCGGATCAGCGCGTACTCGATCGACACGCGACGACCGGTCTTGTCCGCGTAGTACCGGGCCGCGTCGAGCACCTCGGCGACCGGCCAGCGGTTGTTCACCGGGACGAGGGTATCGCGCAGTTCGTCGTCGGGGGTGTGCAGCGAGACGGCGAGCGTGACGTGCAGGTCCTCGTCGGCGAGTCGGCGGATCGCCGGGGCCAGCCCGACCGTCGACACGGTCACCGACCGTTGCGACAATCCGAGTCCCTCCGGCGACGGGGACGTGATGCGGCGCACTGCGGCGACGACCCGCTTGTAGTTCGCGAGCGGCTCCCCCATCCCCATGAAAACCACATTGGACAGCCGGCCCGGCCCTCCGGCCACGTCGCCGTCGCGCAGGGCAGCCGCCGCGGCCCGGACCTGGTCGACGATCTCCGCCGTGGACAGGTTGCGGTTCAGGCCACCCTGCCCGGTCGCGCAGAACGGGCAGGCCATGCCGCAGCCGGCCTGGCTGGAGATGCACAGGGTGGCTCGCTCCGGGTAGCGCATGAGCACGCTCTCGAGCAGCGTGCCGTCGCCGGCCCGCCACAGCGTCTTACGGGTCTCGCCGCCGTCGCAGGCGATGTGCTTGACCGGGGTCAGCAGCGTCGGGAACAACGCCTCACCGACCTTGTCCCGCATCGCCGCGGGCAGATCCGTCATCTTCTCCGGGTCCGCCTCGAGCCGCCCGTAGTACTGCCGGGCAAGCTGGTCGGCGCGGAACGCGGGCAGCCCGAGTTCGCGCACCGCCTCACGCCGCTGCTCGGAGTCGAGGTCGGCGAGGTGACGCGGGGGCATGCCGCGCTTGGGCGCGTCGAACACCAGGGGCAGGGAAGAAGCCATAATCACCGATTATCCCATGATGCGGGCAGTGCCCCGGTGTGCGATCGGTAACCCGATTGTGCCCGGTTCGCCGCGCGGCGTCCGGAACCGCGAGACCATCGAAGGATGTCCACCCGAATCCGACCCGAACTCGCCCGATCCTGGCTGCTCGTGCCCGGGCACGCACCGGACCGATTCGACGCGGCCGTGACCTCACCCGCCGATGCGGTCGTGCTCGATCTCGAGGACGCCGTGCCGGCCGCCGACAAGCCGGGCGCGCGCGCTGGGGTCGTCGACTGGATGCGTGGCGGCGGCAAGGCGTGGATACGGATCAACGATGCCACCACCGTCTACTGGGCCGACGACCTGGAAGCGGTGGCGGGGCTACCCGGCCTCGAGGGCGTGATGCTCGCGAAGACCGAGAGCGGGCAACAGGTCGACGCGACCGCCGACCGGCTGCCGGACGACACCCGGATCCTGGTGCTGATCGAATCCGCGATGGGCCTCGAGGCGGCCCCGGAGATCGCCCGTGCCGACGGCACGTTCCGGCTGGTGTTCGGCAGCGGCGACTTCCGCCGGGATACCGGGGTCGGCGACTCGCCGCTCGCTCTTGCGTATCCGCGTTCGCGGCTGGTGATCGCGAGCCGGGCCGCGCGCCTGGCCGGGCCCATCGACGGCCCGTCCCTCACCGACGACCCCGGCGCTCTCGAGCGGGAGGCCGAGCTGACTCGATCGATGGGGATGACCGGGAAGCTGTGTATGACGCCGGAGCGCGCCCCCTACGCGAATGCCGCGCTGAGCCCGAGCCCCGACGACGTGACCTGGGCACACGAGGTAATCGACCGGCTCGGCGAGGATGGGAGCGGGGTCCAGGACGGCAGCGACCTACCGAAACTGGCCAAGGCGAAGAAGATCACGAAGTTGGCGCGGGCATTCGGTATCGCGGTCAATCGTCGAGGGAACGCAGGTAGCGGTCGGTGATGCGCCGCTGAACCAGCCGGGCAACGGGGGCGCCCGCACGCGCCCACCACGCGGCGGGACGGGAGAACGCCCGGATCGTGAGGACGACGGTGTCGTCCGCCCGCCATTCGACCCCGAAGTACTCCTCGCCCCGCTCGGGATGGCCGGTCAGGGTGCCGTAGGCGAAGCCTCGCCGTCGCGGCTCGTCGACGACGTACACGACCTCGCAGGGTGCCGTGATGCCGACGGGACCCCACCCGATCCGCACGTTCACCCGGGCCCCGGGCACCGCCGTCGCCGAGTCCGCCCGCACCCCCATGCCGGCGCGACGATGCAGTTCCCATCGGAGAATCCGGTCGGCTGCCCGCTGGAAGGTGCCCTCACCGGCACCGAGGATGCGGGAGCGCACCGTGTGGCCGTAGCCGTCCGGGAGGATTCCCGCGGTCGCACCGATCTCCGGATAGGTCGGCCCGCCGGGTCGCGCCGTCACAGCTCGAGGCCCCGCGGTTTGCGGCGGATCTGCAGCCGGTAGCGGACGGTGAGGGTGGTACCCGGGGTTTCGCGCACTGCCCGGTCGGCGATGCGCGGCGAGAATTCGATGCCGAGGACGCGTTCGAGGCCGTCCCGGTCGGGGAAGGACCATTCGGTATCGATGCGGCGCAGGTCGAAGCCCTGCGCCGCGAAGAATGCCTCCACCGCGCAGGGGTCGTAGTGCGGGAGGTCCTCGCGCATCCACCGACCGTAGGGATGAGCGGTCGCGTCGAGGTCCACGACGGCCAGCGCCCCGCCGGGCCTGAGCACTCGCAGGGCCTCGGCGATCCCGGCTCCACAGCCGGGTCCGAAGAAGTAGGCGGTGCGGGCATGCACCAGGTCGACGCTGCTCACCGGGAGCGGCAGTTGTTCCGCGTCGCCCTGAAGCACGGTGATCGTCCCGTCGGCTGCGGTGCGGCGGCGGGCGAGGTCGACGAGCGGCGGATGCGGTTCCACACCGGTGACCGCGCGTGCCTCCTGCGCGAACATCGGCAGGTGGAACCCGCTGCCGCACCCGACGTCGACGACGTCGGCACCGGACCAGTCGACGGATTCCCGCAGCGCCGCGTACACGGCACCACGGGTGTCCTGGGCGCGGTTCTCCTCCTCGTACACCGCGGGCCAATGCCAGATGTTCGGGCTGGCGATCACCCCGCGCCCCTTCACAGTACGGCCGGCGCGTTGCACGGCGCCTACACGAACGCCGCGAGGACCAGCCACGTCACGAACGCGGACGGCAGGATCGAGTCCAGCCGGTCCATGATTCCGCCGTGGCCGGGCAGCAGGGTTCCCATGTCCTTGATGCCGAGGTCGCGTTTGACCTGCGATTCGATGAGGTCACCGGCGGTGGCGGACAGCACCAGAAGCAAACCGAGCAGGACCCCGATCCACCACGCTGCATCGAGCATCAACGTCACGGTGAGCACACCCGCGACGACGCACGCGATCAGCGAGCCGGCGAAGCCTTCCCAGGACTTCTTCGGGCTGATCGCCGGGGCCATCGGATGCTTGCCGAACAGGACCCCGGCAGCGTAGCCACCGATATCGGACGACACGGACACGAGCATGAGACAGAACACGCGTTGCGCACCCTGATCCTCGAGGACCATCAGCGTCGCGAAGGACGCGAGCAGCGGCAGCCACGCGGCCGTGAAGACGGTGACCGCGGTGTCGCGGAGAAAATTGTGCGGCTGCGCGTGGAGGCCCCGCTCGAACAGCCGCCAGAGCATGGAGACGACGACGGTGCCGGCGAACGCGGCCAGCACCCCGGTGGTGTCGTACGGCCAGCCGAGCCAGATCATCGCTTGCCCGCCGACCAGCAGCGGGATCCGCGGCACGCGGACGTCGGCCTCGCACAGTCGCTTGGTGACCTCCCACGTGGCGATCGCGATCGCGCACGCGACGACCGCGAGCCAGGCGGTCGGCGCGAACAGCAGGATGCCGATGACGAGCGCACCGAGTGCGGCGCCGACACCGATCGCGGCCGGGAGGTTCCGGCCGGCCTTGGAGGGCTTCTCCGGTGCAGGTGAGTGTTCCGCGGCCGGAGCAGCGGGTGTGACTCCGGTGGTGTCACCGGAATCGAGTGGAAGCTGCGGGCCGGAGGGCCCGTCGGCTCGACCCACTGTCAGACCTCCATCAACTCGGCTTCCTTGTGCTTGACCAAATCGTCGATCTGCGCCACGTACTTTGCGGTGGTCTTGTCGAGATCCTTCTCCGCGCGGTTCACCTCGTCCTCACCGGCCTCGCCGTCCTTCTGGATGCGGTTCAGCTCGTCCATCGCCTTGCGGCGGACGTTACGCACCGCGACCTTCGCGTCCTCGCCCTTCGCCTTGGCCTGCTTGACCAGTTCGCGACGGCGCTCCTCCGTGAGCTGCGGAACGGAGATGCGGATGATGTTGCCGTCGTTGGTGGGGTTGACGCCGAGATCCGAGTTGCGGATCGCGGTCTCGATCGCGCCCAGCTGCGATGCCTCGTAGGGCTTGACGATCACCATGCGCGCCTCGGGCACGTTGATGCTGGCGATCTGGGTGACCGGCGTCGGCGAACCGTAGTAGTCGACGACGATACGATTGAACATGCCGGGGTTGGCCCGACCGGTACGGATGCCACCGAGGTCGTCCTTGGCCACCGTGACGGCCTTCTCCATCTTCTCCTCGGCCTCGAAGAGGGCTTCATCGATCACGGCAGTTCCTCCATGTTCCGTTGTCCAATCATGACCGTACGAGTGTTCCGATCTTCTCACCGGCGACCGCTCGGGCGATATTGCCCTTCGTCAGCAGGTTGAAGACCATGATCGGCATGTCGTTGTCCATGCACAGGCTGAAGGCGGTCGCGTCGGCGACCTTGAGGTCCTTCTCGATGACCTCGCGATGGGTGATCTCGGTGAACATCGTCGCGTCGGCGTCGACCCGCGGGTCGGCGGAGTAGACACCGTCGACGGCCTTGGCCATGAGCACGACCTCGGCGCCGATCTCGAGGGCGCGCTGTGCGGCGGTGGTGTCGGTGGAGAAGTACGGCATACCCATGCCGGCGCCGAAGATCACGACCCGGCCCTTCTCGAGGTGGCGGCGGGCGCGCAGCGGCAGGTACGGCTCGGCCACCTGTCCCATGGTGATTGCCGTCTGCACTCGGGTGTCGATGCCTTCCTTCTCCAGGAAGTCCTGCAGTGCAAGGGAATTCATGACCGTGCCGAGCATGCCCATGTAGTCGGAGCGGGCACGTTCGAGGCCGCGCTGCTGCAGTTCCGCGCCGCGGAAGAAGTTCCCGCCACCGATCACGACCGCGACCTCGACGCCGCTGCGGACAACCTCTGCGATCTGCTGCGCGACCGTCGTCACGACGTCGGGATCGAGTCCGACCTTCCCGCCGCCGAACATTTCGCCACCGAGCTTGAGGAGCACCCGGTGGAAACCGGGCCGGTCGTGGGCGTGGTCGGACATGACTCTCCTCTGGTTGGGACGGATCGCGGATCGCGGAGGATCGGCCCTATCATCCTGCCTCATCACCGCCGTGGGGCCGAGACCGGGGCGCGAGGGTCACGACCGGCCAAAGACGGGCCGTGACGTGCCTCGACCCCGCGCGGCACGGGCCGGCGGGGTCGAGGAACAGGTGGATCTAGCTGGCGCCGACCTCGAAGCGAACGAAGCTGGACACCGTGGCGCCGGCCTCGTCGAGGATCGCCTTGACGGTCTTCTTCGAGTCCGTCACGGACGACTGCTCGAGCAGCACAACGTCCTTGAAGAAGCCGTTGACGCGGCCTTCGACGATCTTCGGCAGAGCAGCCTCCGGCTTGCCCTCGGCCTTGGCGGTCTCCTCGGCGATACGACGCTCGTTGGCGACGATGTCCTCGGGAACCTCGTCGCGGGTCGTGTACTTGGCCTTGAGGGCCGCGACCTGCATAGCGGCGGCACGAGCGGCCTCTGCGGCAGCGTCGCCCTCACCGGAGTAGGCGACGAGCACGCCGACGGCCGGCGGCAGGTCGGTGGCGCGCTTGTGCAGGTAGACAGCGACCGGGCCGTCGACAACGGCGACGCGGCGCAGCTCGAGCTTCTCGCCGATCTTGGCCGAAAGCTCCTCGACCAGGGTGCCGACGGTCTTGCCGTCGACGTCGACGGCCTTGAGGGCCTCGAGGTCGGCCGGGCGGGCCGCAGCAGCCGCGGTGACGATCTTGTCCGCGAGAGCCTGGAACTCGTCGTTCTTCGCGACGAAGTCGGTCTCCGAGTTGAGCTCGATCAGAACGCCGTCCTTGGCGACGACCAGGCCCTCGGCCGTGGAGCGCTCGGCGCGCTTGCCCACGTCCTTGGCGCCCTTGATGCGCAGCTGCTCGACAGCCTTGTCGAAGTCGCCGTCGTTGTCGGCGAGCGCGTTCTTGCAGTCCAGCATTCCGGAGCCGGTGAGCTCACGGAGACGCTTGACGTCGGCGGCGGTGTAGTTCGCCATGGTGAGCGAGCCTCCTGTGTCTGTGAAGGAAAAGTTCATCGGGTGCGAGCGGCACCGGCGCGGGACCGCCCGCAGTGCAACGGCCCCGACCATGATCTCGCGATCGAGCGGTCGGGGCCGTGCAACGGATCAGGCCTCGGGGGCTGCGTCCGCAGCGGGGGCCTCGGTCTCGGCGGCCGGGGTCGCCTGCGCGAGCAGCTCCTGCTCCCACTCGGCGAGCGGCTCACCGGCGCCGGCCTCGGGCTTGGCGTCCTTGTCGGCGCTCTGGCCGGCACGGGCCTGCACGCCCTCGGCGACGGCGGACGCGACAACCTTGGTCAGCAGCGCCGCGGAACGGATCGCATCGTCGTTGCCCGGGATCGGGTAGTCGACGAGGTCCGGGTCGCAGTTGGTGTCCAGGATCGCAATGACCGGGATGTTCAGCTTGCGAGCCTCACCGACGGCGATGTGCTCCTTGTTGGTGTCGACGACCCAGATGGCCGACGGAACCTTGGCCATGTCCCGGATACCGCCGAGCGTGCGCTCCAGCTTGGTCTTCTCACGCGTGAGCATGAGGATTTCCTTCTTGGTGCGACCCTCGAAGCCACCGGTCTGCTCCATCGACTCCAGCTCCTTCAGGCGCTGCAGGCGCTTGTGGACGGTCGAGAAGTTGGTGAGCATGCCGCCGAGCCAGCGCTGGTTCACGTAGGGCATCCCGACTCGGGTCGCCTCTTCCGCGATGGACTCCTGGGCCTGCTTCTTGGTGCCGACGAACAGGACCGTGCCGCCGTGGGCGACGGTCTCCTTGACGAACTCGTAGGCCTTGTCGATGTAGGTCAGCGTCTGCTGCAGATCGATGATGTAGATGCCGTTGCGGTCGGTGAAGATGAACCGCTTCATCTTCGGGTTCCAGCGACGGGTCTGGTGGCCGAAGTGGGCGCCGCTGTCGAGCAGCTGCCGCATTGTCACTACAGGCATGGGTGTTTCTCTTCTTTCGTTTCGGTTGCTGCGGGCACGATGCCCGCCCTGGCGCCCGCATGCCCACCGAACCCTTACGGGACCAGCCGATGGCCATCTTCCGACGTGCCCGAAACTCGCAGCACGATCGGCGCGCGGACGCGCGAAGTCGATCCGCGAACGCAGACCGCCCGACAAGTGTACGGCCTTCACCGCCCGCACCGTAAACCCGCCGGTGAGCGACTCCCGCGCGGTGACTCTGTGGACCGGGCACACGTTGTCCACAATCACGGGAAGCGGGCTGTCCCGGCCACCGCCACCGGGCCACGCTCGACGAATGAGAATCGTCCCGGCGGTCGCCGTCTCGTTCGTCGTCGCGTTCACAGCGGCGCCGGCATGCGCCCCGGCCGCGCACGGCGAACCGGCCGACTACGACTGGCCGCTGCACCCGCGGCCGACGGTGACCCGCCCGTTCGACCCGCCCGAACACGACTGGCTGCCGGGACACCGCGGCGTCGATCTGGCGGGATCCATCGGGCAGGTGGTGCGGTCCGCCGCGGACGGCACGGTGATGTTCGCCGGGGTCGTCGGCGGCAAACCGGTGGTGTCGGTCGCTCACGAGGGCGGTCTGCGCACCACCTACGAACCGGTGACCGCGAGCGTGGTGCCGGGTCGGCGGATCGCACGCGGAGACCCGATCGGCACCCTCGAGCCCGGGCACGAAGGTTGTCGGGTCGCGGCATGCCTGCACTGGGGGCTGCGCCGCGACCGCGACGACTACCTCGATCCGCTACCGCTGGTCCGGCCCACCGTCATCCGGCTCGAACCGGTGTAGGGCCGGGATCCGCTCACCACCCCACGGCATGACGACCGGACGCGGGCGGAAAGTCGTCGGCGACCATCGCCGCGAGTTCCGCGAACGCCCGTCGCGTCGCCGGACGCATCAACTCGAGATCGAGTTCGGCGCCCTCGGCGAGGTGCTCGTCGAACGGCACCACCTGCACCGCGCGGCATCGCGCGAGGAAATGCGCGGTGAGCGCCTCCATGTCGATGTTCGACGCTCCCGGGCGCGCCGCGCTGACCACGACGACGGTGCGGGCGACGAGGTCCTCGAAACCGTGGTGCTGGAGCCAGTCCAAGGTCGCGGCGGCACTGCGGGCACCGTCGATCGCGGGCGAGCTGACCAGCACCAGGGCGTTCGCCAGGTCGAGCACCCCGCGCATCGCCGAATGCATGATGCCCGTCCCGCAGTCGGTGAGGATGATGTTGTAGTAGACCTGCAAGACCTCGATGACCTGCCGATAGTCGGACTCGCTGAACGCCTCCGACACCGCGGGATCGCGTTCGCTGGCCAACACCTCGAGACGGCTCGACGCCTGCGACGTGTGGGCACGCACGTCCGAATAGCGTTCGATGTTCGGCGCGGCGGCGAGCAGATCCCGAACCGTCGAGCGCGTCTGCTGCGGCAACCGCTGCGCCAGCGTCCCGAAGTCGGGGTTGGCATCGACGGCGATCACGCAGTCCCCGCGCAGCGACGCGAACGTCGACCCGAGCCCGACGGTCGTCGTGGTCTTGCCGACGCCGCCCTTGAGCGACAGCACCGCGATGCGGTAGTCGCCCCCGATCGGCTGGCGGATCCGATCGACCAGGTCCTGCTCGTGGGATTCGCCGGCGGATTCACCCGGGCTGAGGATGCCACCGGTCAGCCGGTGCACGCTGCGCCGCCACCCGCTGGACGGCGACCGACGAGAACGTTTGACGAGCACCCCCGATTCGAGGTCGAGGCTCGACGGCTGATGATCGAACCCCGGCGCAAGCGGCTGCGGCGGTTGCCCGGCCGACGGCGGCTGCTGCTCGACCTGCGGTGCCTGCTGCTCGACCTGCGGTGGCCGGCGCCCGGCCGGCTGCGGCGTCACCCGCGGTTCCACCGGAACCGTCATCCGAGGCTCCACAGGTGGGCGCGAAGGTTGCGGCGACCGATCGATCGGCGGCGCCGCCGGTGGAACGTCCCGCGCCCCCTTCGGACTCGGCTCGGGTGCCCGGTCCGGATCCGGGACCGGACACGACACCGGCTCAGCCGGTGCGGGCACGGGCGGTCCCGACTCCACGACAGGCACCGCCTCGCCCGGGCCGGGAGAGCCACCGCGATCTGCCGGACTCGGAGCCGGTTCCTCCGGACCGCCGACAGTCGGAGCAGCCGCGGCAAGAGGCATCACCGGCGGCGCCCCGAACGGAACGGACGCGATCGGGGTCGACGGAACGACCGGCGGTGCTTCGGTACTCGGTGCCGCATCCGCCGTCTGCGGCACCGCATCGGCGGGCCGAACAGGCTGGGGCGGAACAGGCTGCGCGCCGGCCGGCCCCGCGGACCGGCCCGAGCGGCGGAAGCCGCGTCGGGCAGGTGTGGCTTCCGGTTCCGGCGACGGCTCCTCCTGAAGCCAGGCCGGAAGAGCATGCGTCGACTCGTCGCTTTTCACAGATTCCCCCCGGATCGAATACGCGGGGACGCTACCAAATCCGTCCGATGCCGTCAGGGCGGATCAGGCACGCGGGTGCGCCTGCTCGTGGGCGGCACGTAGCCGCGCGACCGAGACGTGCGTGTAGAGCTGGGTCGTTGCCAGACTCGCATGGCCGAGGACTTCCTGGACGACACGCAGGTCGGCACCACCTTCGAGCAGGTGGGTCGCCGCACTGTGTCGGAGCCCGTGCGGCGCCAGATCCGGGGCCCCGGGTACCGCGGTGACGGCGTCGTGCACCACGGTGCGCACCTGGCGCTGGTCGATCCGGCCGCCACGTTTGCCCACCAGGAGCGCCGGGCCGGAGGTCGGGCGCACGAGTGCGGGCCGTCCGCGAAGCAGCCATTCCTCGATCGCCGCTGCGGCCGGAACACCGTAGGGCACAACTCTTTCCTTGTTGCCCTTGCCGAGCACCCGAAGCACACGGCGGTCCGCGTCGACGTCGTCGATGTCGAGTCCGCACAGTTCCCCGACCCGAATTCCCGTCGCGTACAACAGCTCGACTATCAGCCGGTCGCGGATCGCCACGGGGTCTTGTTCGGCGGCACCGGATTCCGCGGCCTCCATGAGTTCGCGCGCCTGATCGGTCCGCAGCACCGCGGGCAGGACGCGATGTGCGCGCGGCGCGACGAGCCGCGCCGCTGGGTCGTGATCGAGGCGAGAAGTCCGCACGAGCCACGCGGTGAACGTCCGGGCGGTCGAGGTGCGGCGGGCCAGGGTCGTGCGGGCGGCGCCGGCGGTGACTTGTGCGGCAAGCCACGCCCGCAGCACGTCGAGGGTCAGATCGGCGATCCGGGCACCGGGGTGCATCGATTCGAGGTGTTCGAGCAGGGAGCGGATATCCGTGGTGTAGGCGCGGACCGTGTTCGCGGAGCGACCACCCTGCAATTCGAGATGTTCGGCGAATTCCTCGAGGTGCACCGCGAGCGGGGCCGGGAGCTCGGTCATGATGCCACGGTGCTCGGCGGAGCGGGCGCACGCAAGTTCCCGCGCCGTGGAACGGGGACCGCGGCGCGTGGATGACCGACCACTAGAGTTAGTTCGTGAGTAAAACAATTCCACTGCCGATGCTGTTCGCGCTGGCGCTGTTGTCGGCGACGGCGCCGCTGGCCACGGATATGTATCTGCCCGGCCTGCCGATCATGTCGGAGAGCCTGGGTACCACGACCGTCGGAGTGCAGCTCACACTCACGACGTTCATGGCCGGGCTCGGCGCAGGACAGTTGATCGTCGGACCGTTGTCCGACAGCTGGGGACGCCGGCGCCTGCTGCTGTCCGGCACCGTTGTACTCGCACTGAGCAGTGTCCTGTGCGCGACGGCGCCGACGATCGAGGTGCTGGTGGCGGCTCGACTGGTCCAGGGCTTCGGTGGCGGCATCGGTATAGTGCTCGCGCGTGCGGTCATCGCCGACCGCGCGCGGGGCAATTCGGCCGCGAAACTGTTCGGCATCATGATGATCATCGGTGGTGCCGCACCGATCGTCGCGCCACTGCTCGGCGGCGTCCTGCTCGGCCCGATCGGGTGGCGCGGCATCTTCTGGGTTCTGGCAGCCGTGGCCGTGGTGATGACCATCGGCGTGCTCGCCTTCGTTCCCGAATCGCTGCCCCCGGAGAAGCGCCACAGCGGCGGGCTGAGCGCGCTCGCCCGGAACTTCAGCTATGTCGTCCGCAATCGCCGCTTCGTCGGCTACGCCGCCACGTTCGCGTTGGGTTTCGGCGCGATGTTCGCCTACTTCTCGGCGTCGGCGTTCGTCACCCAGGATCTGCTGGGGCTGTCACCGGGCCAGTTCTCGATGGTCTTCGCGGCCAACTCGATCGGACTGGTCGGCGCCAACGTCGTCAACACGCGACTGATCGGGCGCATCGAGGTGCGCGCACTCCTGCGGTTCGGCGTGACCCTGCTCTGCACATCCGGGATCCTGCTGCTGACAGCGGCGATCGTCGCGGGCACCGAACGGTGGGTGATCCTGCCGCTGCTGTGGACGTGCGTCTCGAGCCTCGGTTTCGTCATAGGCAACGCGACCGCACTGGGTCAGTCCCAAGTTACTTCGGCCGCCGGCACCGGCTCGGCCGTCATGGGCGCATCCCAGTTCGGGCTCGCCGCGCTCGTCTCCCCGCTGGTCGGGTTGGGCGGCGAGGACACCGCCGTGCCGATGGCCCTCACGATCGTGGTGTGTGGGGGACTCGCGCTCACCTCGTTGCTGACGCTGACACGCGAGCCCCGCGACCGCACCGTCGGAGAATGACGCCTCAGCCGGCTTCGTTCGCGGCCAGTTCGCGCTTCCACTCGCGGAACGTCTCCTCGGTGCGGCCGCGCTTCCAATAGCCGGAGATCGACGCGCGCGCCGCGGGTACGCCACGTTCCCTGCGGATGTACGGGCGCAGGTGATGCATCACGGTCTCGGCCTCGCCGTGCACGAAGGCGTGCACCTCACCGGGCAGCCACGGCGCACCGGTCACCGCGGCAACCAGCGGTGCATTCGCCCCCGAGCAGCCCGCGCCGACGGATCCCGCATCGGTTCCGCGGTGCAGCCAGGTGATCTCGACACCGGCCGGTGCGGTCAACGCGATCTCGTCGTCGGCCCCGGCGACCTCGAGGAACACCCGGCCGGTCGCGTCGGGCGCGAGGGATTCGAGTGTGGCCGCGATCGCGGGGATCGCGGTCTCGTCGCCGGCGAGCAGGTGCCAGTCGGCATCCGGGTCGGGTCGGTAGGCGCCGCCCGGTCCACGCACGACGACGGTGTCCCCCGGCCGTGCCGACACGGCCCAGGGACCGGCGACGCCCTGATCCCCGTGGACGACGAAGTCGATCGCGATCTCGCGTTGCTCGGAGTCGACGAAGCGCACCGTGTAGGTGCGCACGACGGTCTCGCCCGCGGATTCGAGTTCGATCTTGACGTAGGAATCGGTGAAGACGCTGGGTTCGAACTGTGCGAATCCTGGACCCCCGAAGTACACGCGCGTCAGGTGGTCGGAAAATCGTTCGGTCCGCAACACGGTCAGTTCCGTCGATTTCGGTGCCTTTCGGGCCACCTGCCACCTCCATTAATCAGGGTTACCTAACTCGACCGACATTACATGCCGGCCACCTCGTTCCGCCCACTGCCGCGCGACCACCCCACGTCGTCGCGCGAGACCAATCCGGCCATCTCCAGCATCGGCAATGCCGCGCGCACCCGGTCGACGTCAAGGCCGCACGACTCGGACAGCTCCGTGACAGAGCACGCCCCGACCGCGGGGAACGCCTCGTACACCACCTCCATGTCGCCGGACATTCCGTCCAGTGCCCGGCGCCACGACGCGTCCTCGTCGTCGGCGACGCCGATCGCACCGGCCGCCTCGACCACTTCGCGGGCGTTCCCGACGAGCGTCGCCTCCCCTTCCCGGATCATCCGGTGGCATCCCTGCGACGCCGCCGACGTGACCGGCCCCGGCACCGCCAGCACCGGACGCCCGAGCCGCCGGGCCCACGACGCGGTATTGCGTGCACCGCTGCGCCAACCGGCCTCGACGACCACGACCGCGCTGCTCGTCCCCGCGACCAACCGGTTGCGCGCCAGGAACCGGTATCGGGCCGGCGTGGTGCCGGGTGGATACTCACTGATCACCGCCCCCTGCTCGGCAATCCTGCGCAGCATCACCGTGTGCGCCGACGGATACGCCCGGTCCACACCACACGCGAGTACCGCGACGGTGGTGCCGCCGACTCCGAGCGCCGCCCGGTGCGCCGCGGCGTCGACCCCGAATGCCGCGCCCGACACCACGGTCCAGCCGTCGACCGCGAGATCACCGGCGATCTCCGAGGTGACGTATTCGCCGTAACCACTCGCGGCGCGCGTGCCGACGACCGCGACCGCACGCTCGAACAATTCGTCGAGCGGACGGCTACCCAGCACCCACAACGCCAACGGACCGGCGTCCGAATCGGCGCGACCGGCGAGCGAATCGAACGACAAGAGATGCCACGCAGGCCATTCCGCGTCATCAGGCGTGACCAGCCGTCCACCCAACCGGGCAACCATCTCGAGATCCGCGGCGGCGGTGTCCAGGTGCGACCGCGCCCGGGTACGCCGGGAGACCTCCGCTCCGTGCGTTCCGTCACGCACCGCCTCGGCGATGGCTTCGGGTCCGTGCTGCGCAACCGCGTCCGCCAGCCTTCGCGACGCTCCCTGCGCCACCGTCGACAGGTACGCCCACGCGAGGCGACGCGAGTCCGGCGCGCTCATGCGACACCTCGATCCCGGAAGTCGAGCGCCGCCGCGACCTCCGTCTCCCCTGGCCTGTCGAGCCCGGCCAGATCCCCGACGGTCCAGGCCACCCTGATTGCCCTGTCGGCTCCCCGCGCGGTGATCGCACCCTTCCGCAACGCCCATTCCACGGGCTTGAGCGCCGCCGGGGACAAGCGGAAGCGCTGCCGGAGCGCCGGTCCCGGAACCTCCGCATTGGTGGACCAGCCGAACCCCGACCATCTGTCCGCGGCGGCCGCGCGGGCCTGCGCGACGCGAGCGCGGACATCCTCGGTGCTCTCCCCCGTGTCGCCCATCAACGCGCTGGTCGCGACCGATTCCATCCGCACCCGCAGATCGACGCGATCGAGCAGGGGCCCTGACAACCTGCCGAGGTAGCGGCGACGTGCGGTCGGGGCGCACACGCAATCCACGTCACGCGGAGGCGCGCACGGACACGGATTGGCGGCGAGGATCAGCTGGAACCTCGCCGGATAGCGGGCAACTCCGTCGCGACGCGCGATCCGCACTTCCCCGTCCTCGAGCGGAGTACGGAGCGCTTCGAGAGTCTTGGTACCCATTTCGGCGACCTCGTCGAGGAACAGCACACCGCGGTGTGCGCGGCTCACTGCACCGGGTTTCGCCATGCCGGTGCCGCCACCGATGAGTGAACTGACCGATGCCGTGTGGTGCGGAGCGATGAACGGCGGATCCAGGACCAGGGGCCTATCCGCGCTGAGCGTGCCTGCGACCGAGTGGATCGCGGTGACCTCGAGTGCGTGCTCCTCGGACAGAGTCGGAAGGATTCCCGGAAGACGTTGAGCCAACATTGTTTTCCCGATTCCGGGCGGTCCGGTGAGCATCAGGTGATGTGCTCCGGCGGCGGCGACCTCGATGGCGCGGCGCGCCTCGAGTTGCCCGACCACCTCACTCAGATCCGCCCGCACCGGGCGTTTCAGCACCGGCCTCGCATCGGGCCGGTGCAGCGGCCCGTCTCCACGCAGCCACAGCACGACCTCGGCGAGGGAGTCGGCGCCGAACACGTCGATGCCGTCGACCAGGCCGGCCTCGGCCATCGTCGCCGTGGGCACGACGATGCGCGCCCATCCCGCACGAGCCGCCGCGAGCACCGCCGGAAGCACCCCGCGGACCGGGCGGATCCGTCCGTCGAGCGCGAGTTCCCCAACCAGAATCGTCTTCGCCAAAGCCTCCAGCGGAAGCGCTTTCGCGGCATTGAGCACGCTGCACGCGAGAGCAACGTCGTACACACTGCCGACCTTCGGCAATGTCGCGGGCGACAACGCCAGCACCACCTTCGAATCCGGCCATTCCCCACCGGAATTCGTGACCGCAGCCCGCACCCGGTCGCGGGATTCCTGCAGTGCCGTGTCAGGCAGGCCAACCATCTTCACGCCGGGCAGTCCCCGGCCGATATCGGCTTCGATCTCCACGACCTGACCGTCGACACCGGTGACGGCGACCGAAAATGCTCTGCCCAGCGCCATCACAGCACCTGCTTCAGATGTGTGATCATCGGCGCACTGGACTCGCCGACCAGGACGGTGACGACATCGACGCGGATGCGACGCCATCGTGTCTCCTGCCCGGCCAGCCACAGCCCGGCGAGGCGACGGATCCGGTCGGCCTTTGCCTGTGTCACCGCCTCGGCGGGACTGCCGTAGCCGAGACCCGTGCGCGTCTTGACCTCTACGAACACGAGCACCGCACCGTCCCGCGCGATCAGATCGAGTTCGCCGTAGCGGCACCGCCAATTACGTTCGAGCACCGTCATTCCGATGGATTCGAGAAACTCGGCGGCCAGGTCTTCCCCGAGCGCCCCCAATTGCTGATTGCGTCCCATCCGCACTCTCCTCCCTGCGTGTTGTCCACTGTGCGGAAGCAGGAGGCGCCGCAGAGGCCGAGACGCCGGATTCGGCGGAATCTGTGGATGGATCACCCATCTGTGGACAACCCCATTCGAGGAAGGCCGCCGACCGGAAACTGTCGGTCATGTCGTGTATGCACTCCAGGCAACCCCTGGGGGACGGCCTACGATCGACGGATGAGAGCCGGTTTCCGCCGGTCGATGCGGGACTTCAGACGACGTTGTGACGACTGGATGCACAAGTAGCTGACGAATCCGGTCGCGGCTCGCCTCCCCAACCGGACGATGCTCGAGACCATCGGGCGGCGCAGTGGCGCGGTCCGGCGAACCCCGTTCGGCGGCTACATCATCGGTTCCGAGTTCTGGATTGTGTCGAACCCCGGAACCAGCCCCGATTACGTCCGCAACCCCGTCGCCGACCCGAGGGTACGAGCCCGCTATCACGGCAGGTAGCATTCCGGCACCGCGCACCTCGTACCCGAAGACGATGTAGGACAGCGCCTCGCGACATTGCCGAAACTGAACTCGGTGTTCGTCCGAACATTCGGGACCGCCAGGTGACGGCGATGCGCAGGACCAGCGGCTGCCGACAACTGCATCCCGGATAGTCTGCTGCACAGCGACGTTGCCCACGTCACGCCCCGTGGCGAGTCGATCGGCGCGGAGGAATGCCCCGCGACCGCCACTCTCCTCGTGCTACAACGGACCGTCGCCACCACCGGTTTCTCCGGCCTCGTCCCGCAGCCACCGTCGCCGGTGTTCGCGCAGCTCGGTGTCGCGGCGGGCGCGGTGGTGCGCCAACGCCGCGGCCAGCAGATCCCCGAGGCGGTGCCGGTGGTTGACCCGCGGTGTCCGGTCCGAGTCGATGTGCGGGGGCGGGATCCAGTCGGTGCGGCCCGGATACTCCGACTCTGTTGGTGCGACTCTCGTTTGCCAGCCGCCGGGTCCCTCGTACACGAGTGCGTGGCAGGCGTCGCAGGCGAGGTCCTCGTTGGTGATGTCGGTGGGGCGCCGCCGTCCTTCCAGTCGTGGTTGCGTTGCCCCGCGGTGCGGGTGTCGCGGGCCGTGGCCTTCGCGAGGGCGTCCCGGTCCAGGGTTGCGGGTTCGACATCCCCGCGCGGGGAGTCGGGGTCGTCGGGGTTGTTCATGCCCGGCCGGGCCGGTTTCGCCAGGATCGGTTCGAGCAGCGCCCGCGTCTCGGGGTCGAGGAGCCCGGAGATCGGGGTGATGAGGTCGGTGCCTTGTTTGCCGATCCGCAGGCCGCGTCGGCGTCGGCGTTCCTTCTCGTCGGGGATGTCCCCGTCCGGGTTCAGGTAGGCGAGCAGATGCGCGCCGAGTTTGGTGACCTCCTCGGGGGTGACGGAGCAGGCGGCGTCGGCCAGGATTTTCTCGGCGACGGTGCTCTCGCCGATCCCGGCCCCGTACGGAACCTTGCGCATCGGGCGGGCGACCGCGGCGACGTGATCGGGTCCGATCGCCCCGGCGCGTTGGGCGGCGGCGGTCGCCGGGAGTTGCGGGTCGACCTGCTCGCCGTCGAGGGAATGCCAGGTGCCGGTCTTCTTCGCGCCCGTGACCCGCCGGGCGGCGTCGGCGGCGGAGATCCGCGGGGTGCCGATGAGGAAGTCGCCCGTCGACCGGCAGCCGAGACGACCCGGGACCATCCGTTCGGGCGATTCCACGATGAGGCGGTGCCCGACCGCCGTGGCCGTGCGCAACGCGGCTTCCAGTCGTTGCAGGACCTAGACGATGTCGTCGTTCGACAGGCCGGACAGGTCGTCGCCGAGCAGGCCGTCGACGAGCAGGCCGTCGAGGGCGGTCAGCCGCCTCGATCGTGTCCCCGCCCACCCAGTTCGAAAGCATGTTCGAATCATAGCGGGGCCCACCGACAGAAACGCCGATGAGGCGAAGCGGACGGAACAGTCGCCAGAGATCTGGCGTTGCTTGCGCGGGACAATGCACGCCGGTTGGGGCATCATCGCTCGGTGCACCTGGGTCAGACCCTCGCCGGCCCCGGGATCACTACAACACCGACCCACTCGAATTCGTCGACCCCGGCCGGACCACGCCCCGGACCGGCAAGCACGCCGGGCTCAGCCCAGCTTGTCGGGCAGCCGCAGCTCCGGCTTGTCCAGTTCCTCGATGTTGACGTCCTTGAAGGTGATGACCCGGACGTGCTTGACGAAACGTGCGGGCCGGTACATGTCCCACACCCACGCGTCCGACATGCGCACCTCGAAGTAGACCTCACCGCCCACGTTCTGCGGGATCAGCTCGACAGCGTTCGCCAGGTAGAAGCGACGCTCGGTCTCCACCACGTACGCGAACTGACCGACGATGTCCCGGTACTCCCGGTAAAGCGAGAGTTCCATCTCGGTTTCATACTTCTCGAGATCCTCGGCACTCATCGGTCTCGGTGTCCTCCCGCTCTGGTGTGTCCTGCCATCATCCCGCATCTGCCTCGTCGGAATCGAATCGTCGTGCGTTCTCCCATGCGGCGACGACCGACTCGACGTTCGCCCAGGACCGCCTGTGCTCGCGGCTCGGCCCCAGCTCGTGCAGCGCAGCCATGTGGAAGGCGGTGCTGTAACCCTTGTGCACGGCGAATCCGTAGCCGGGCAGTTCGTCGTCGAGTTCGATCATCATCCGGTCCCGGGTGACCTTCGCGAGCACGCTCGCCGCCGCGATACAGGCGGCAGCGGCATCCCCGCCGATCACCGGCAGCGACGCCGCCGGCAGGCCCGGTACCCGGAAACCGTCGGTGAGAACGTACCCGAGCGGAGTAGCCAGTCCGGCGACCGCGCGGCGCATGCCCTCGATGTTGGCGACATGCACTCCGATGGCGTCGACCTCCGCGGCGGGAACCACGACGACGCTGGACGCGACCGCGCGGCGCCGGATGATCGGGTACAACTCCTCGCGTGCTTTCTCGGTCAACTTCTTCGAGTCGTCGAGCCGCGCAAGGGACGGATGCGGTTTCGGCCCGAGGACGCACGCCGCGATGACCAGCGGCCCGGCACACGCACCACGACCGGCCTCGTCGACACCGGCGACGGGTCCGAGTCCGCAGCGGATCAGCGTCGATTCCATCGTCCAGAGGCCCGAGGATCGGCGGACAACGGGTCGGGGTGGCCAACGGTTCACGGTTACTGGATCTCCGGCGAGTCGATCATGCCCCAGCGACCGGGCGGCAGCACGATCATGCGGGCTTTTCCGATCACATTGTCCAACGGGATGGTGCCCTGGTTCTCGTCACCGACGTGATAACGCGAATCGGCCGAGTTGCTGCGGTTGTCGCCCATCACCCACACGTGGCCCTCGGGCACGGTGACCGGGCCGAAGCACCGGCCGGACTTCATCTCGGTCTCGCAGGTGAGCACGCCCGGGGTGAACGGGTAGTCCATCTTGATGTACGGCTCGTCGAGCGGCTTTCCGTCGACGAGGACCCGGCCCTGATCGTCGCAGCATTCGACGGTCTGCCCGCCGACCGCGATGACACGCTTCACGAGGTCGTTCTCGTCCGGCGGGACGAGGCCGACCAGCGAACCGACCTCCTGGATCCCACGGATGACGACGTTGTCCGATCGCGTCGACACGTACCCGGTGGACCAGGAATCGGGTCCCTTGAAGACGATGACGTCACCGGGCTGCGGGTCCTGGAATCGGTAACTGATCTTCTCGACGACGATGCGGTCGCCGGTGCAGCCCGGACATCCGTGCAATGTCGGTTCCATCGACTCCGAGGGGATCAGGTAGACCCGTGCGATGAATGTCTGGAGAAGGAAGCTCAGGACGAGCGCGACGACGATGAGCAGTGGCAGTTCGCGCCAGAACGACTTCTGCTTCTTGGTGTCCCCCGATTCCTTCCGCTCGTGGGAACCGGTGTTCAGTCGGTGCCCGGATCCCCGCTGGGCGGGGCGGTCCTGAGACTCCGGCACGGCCGGATCCTGCGGTGTTTCTGCCACCGGATCAGATTAGCGTCTGGGATCCGCTCGACCGCACGGACACCACAGGCAGCACGAAGCCCGGTCCGGGAAAGTCCGGACCGGGCTTCGCGTGTACCTGTGGAGATCAGGCGTGAGCGCTCAGCGCTTTTCCTTGATCTTGGCGGCCTTGCCGCGCAGGTCGCGCAGGTAGTACAGCTTCGCGCGACGCACGTCACCGCGGGTGACGACCTCGACCTTGGCGAGGTTGGGGCTGTGGACCGGGAAGGTCCGCTCGACGCCGACGCCGAACGACACCTTGCGCACGGTGAAGGTCTCGCGGACGCCGCCGCCCTGACGCCGGATCACGACGCCCTTGAAGACCTG
This sequence comes from Rhodococcus zopfii NBRC 100606 = JCM 9919, assembly GCF_001895025.1. GTDB lineage: Bacteria > Actinomycetota > Actinomycetes > Mycobacteriales > Mycobacteriaceae > Rhodococcus > Rhodococcus zopfii. Next base: position 88,423 of record NZ_BCXI01000011.1, on the reverse strand, counting down.
CACGCGCTCCTTCGAGCCCTCGATAACCTTGACGTGCACGTTCAGCGTGTCACCGGCGCGGAACTCCGGGATGTCGTCGCGCAGGGACTTGGCGTCCAGAAAGTCCAGGGTGTTCATCGGTTGTTCATCCTCTTGTTCGCTCGAGCAGAGGAACCGAGCGGCGGCCGCCGTAGAGGCGGGGCTCGACTGGTTCGTACCCAGGTCAGGTAGGCGTGCCCGATCCGGGCAACCCGTCAATTGTGCCAGACGCAACCCCGGTCGATGAAATCGGTGGTGGCGCCGCATGGACGGTGCGATCGAGTTCGGCTTCGGCGGCGACCCTCGAATGCTCCACACTGTCCCGCACAGTACTGAGCGTCGGCTGCCCGGCGACGAGGTCCTGCACGAAGATCTTCGCCCGGATCACCGGTCTCCGGTAGCGGCGTTCGCGGGCAAGGGAGCGGCGCATCTTGCGCGGGCGTCCCTGGTAGCGCCACCGCGCCCACGGAGCTCCCGGACGTGACACGCGGATCGCGCCGACGAGCAGCAGCGGCAGGAAGAACAGGCCGACCAGGCCCGTCCAGATCTTGCCCTTGAGCAGTACGATCGCGGCCAGCCCCAGGTTGATCAGCGACGAGGCGATGATGCCCGCACGAACACCCCACGAGGTGCTCTCGTGGAAATCGGTGATATCGGCCAGCTCGAGCGGCTGCAGGCCCAGCAGCACCAAGCCGGTGACGGCCAGCGCGACGAAGACTGCGTCGACCGAGACCCGGCCTTCCTCTTCCCAGTAGACGTCGTTGAGGTAGAAGATCAGTGCGAATTCATCGAGGGTGAGGGCGGCGCCGATCCCGAACAACGTCGCCAGCACGGCGCCGGTGATCTGACCGCCGTTCTCGTAGACGGCGATGAGCGCACCCCCGGAGATCACCATGGTGACCACGCCGAAGACCACGTGATGCACGTGCTGACCACCCGGCGTGACGTTCCCCGGCCACCAGCTCACCTGGGCGCGGATGAGCCGCACGCTGAACCGGATGAACAGGAACGCGGCGAGGAATCCCAGCAGGAAGAACAGCAGGGGCAGCCGGCCCTTCTCGATGATCTCGTGCCGGAGCCAGTCGCTCATGGCGCCACCGTCGACCGCATGTCCCCCAGCATGTCAGGCCGGGGCCGCGCCGGTGACCCGACACGGACCCGGCCCGCAGACTGTCCGGCTATTTCCCGAATCCGGCGCGGCGCAGCGCGTCGGCCATCGACCCCGAGGCGGAAGCAGGATCGGAGCGACGGTCCCGCGACCCCTGCCGTCCCCCGCCCTGCCGGCCGCCGCCGCCCTGGTTCGCACCGCCCGGATTCCTCGCACCGCCCTGGTTCGCACCGCCCTGGCTCGGGTTACGGCGCTGCTGACCACCGGGCCGGGCTCCCCCGCGCGCGGACGGTGCGGCTCCGTCGTCGGCACCCCCGGCGGCGATCTCGTCGTCCAGGCGCAGCGTCAGGCTGATGCGCTGACGGGGCACGTCCACGTCGAGCACCTTGACCTTGACGACCTCACCGGACTTGACGACATCGTGCGGATCCTTGACGAAGCTGCGCGACATCGCCGATACGTGCACGAGTCCGTCCTGGTGAACGCCCACATCGACGAACGCACCGAACGCGGCGACATTGGTGACCACGCCCTCGAGCACCATGCCCGGCTTCAGGTCGGCGACCTTCTCGACGCCGGCCGCGAACGTCGCGGTCTTGAACTCCGGTCGCGGGTCGCGGCCCGGCTTCTCGAGTTCGGCGATGATGTCGGTGACGGTCGGCAGACCGAACCGGTCGTCGACGAACTCGGTGGGTCGCACCGCCCGCAACGCGGTGGTGTTGCCGATCAGTTCCCGCACGGTGCTGCCGGTGCGGTCGACGATGCGCCGCACCACCGGATACGCCTCCGGGTGCACCGCGGAACCGTCGAGCGGATCGTCGCCGTTGGGGATTCTCAGGAAGCCCGCGCACTGCTCGAACGCCTTCGGGCCGAGCCGCGCCACGTCCTTGAGGGCCGCGCGGGTGCGGAACGGGCCGTTCTTGTCGCGGTGCGCGACGATGCTCTCGGCGAGCGACCCGGCGATACCCGATACGCGCGCAAGCAGCGGCACCGACGCGGTGTTCACGTCCACACCGACCGCGTTCACGGCGTCCTCGACGACCGCTCCGAGTGAACGGGCCAGCAGGGTCTCGGACACGTCGTGCTGGTACTGGCCGACGCCGATGGACTTCGGGTCGATCTTCACGAGTTCGGCGAGCGGGTCCTGCAGGCGTCGGGCGATGGACACCGCGCCACGGATCGAGACATCCAGGTCCGGCAGCTCCTGCGAGGCGTAGGCAGATGCCGAGTACACGGAAGCACCGGCCTCCGACACGACGATCTTCGTCAGGTTCGCCGCACCGGATTTGGAGATCAGCTCGGTGGCGAGGGCGTCCGTCTCGCGGGACGCGGTGCCGTTGCCGATCGCGATGAGTTCGACACCGTGCTTCGCGACGAGACCAGCGATCGTCGCGAGCGCCTGATCCCATTTGTTGTGCGGCTGGTGCGGATAGATCGTCGTGTGGTCGACGACCTTGCCGGTCGCGTCGACGACCGCGACCTTCGTGCCGGTCCGGAAACCGGGGTCCAGACCCATCGTCGGGCGAGTGCCCGCTGGTGCGGCCAGCAGCAGGTCGCGCAGGTTCGCGGCGAACACGTCGACGGCGTCCTGCTCGGCGGACTGCCGCAGCCGCATCCGGGTGTCGAGGGCGAGCGAGACGAGCAGTTTGGTACGCCACGCCCAGCGCACAGTGTCGAGCAGCCACTTGTCGGCGGGGCGGCCCTGGTCGGCGATGCCGAAACGCGCGGCGATGCGGCCCTCGAAGTAGGTACGCTCCCCCGGCTGTGGTTCGTCGCTGTCCGGCTGGAGGGTGAGACCGAGCACTTCCTCCTTCTCGCCGCGCAGCACCGCGAGGATGCGGTGCGACGGCAGGTCCGCGAACGGCTCGGAGAACTCGAAGTAGTCGGCGAACTTGGCACCGTCGGTCTCCTTGCCCGGCCGGACGGCCGAGACCAGCCGGCCGCGCGCCCACATCGCCTCACGCAGTTCCCCGACGAGGTCGGCGTCCTCGGCGAACCGTTCCACGAGGATCGCCCGGGCACCGTCGAGTTGCTCGGCGGTGTATCCGGCGGGATCGGTGTTGGGGTCGTCGAACAGGGCGTCGGCAACCGGTTCGTGCCCGGCTTCCCGCGCGATCTGTGCCTTGGTGCGCCGCTTGGGCTTGAACGGCAGGTAGATGTCCTCGAGCCGCGCCTTGGTGTCGGCGAGCATGATCTGTCCACGCAGGTTGTCGTCGAGCTTGCCCTGTCCCTCGATCGATTCGAGGATCGCGTCGCGTCGCTCGTCGAGTTCGCGCAGGTAGCGCAGCCGCTCGTCGAGCTGGCGGAGCTGGGCGTCGTCGAGGGCTCCGGTCACTTCCTTGCGGTACCGCGCGATGAACGGCACCGTGGCTCCGCCGTCGAGCAGGTCGACCGCTGCGGCCACCTGATTCTCCCGGACGTCGAGTTCCTCGGCGAGGCGCTGGTTAACGGTCTTGAGAGCAGTCGTCACGCCGTCGAACCCTACCGTTATCCTCATCGCGTCATCTTCGTGCGACGCGCGATGAAACTGGATACGGGGACGTCGGTGTCGCCGCACAATGGAAGCAGGAGCACCTGATGTCCGGGCCTCGGGGCACGCGCCGATCGATCGTCTCGTTGCTGTTCGCGGCAGCGACCGCGGTGGCGTGCAGCTCGTCGGTATCCGAGCCGGGTGTTGTCATGGCAGGCATCACCGCCCCGGACCCGGTCGCGCAGTTCCTTCCCCTTCCCGAACCGGTGTCCGACGCGGCGAAGGTCCAGGCACTGTCGGAGCGGATCGTCGCCGCAGCCGCACGGGCGGAGACGGAGCGCGGCGCGCGAGTGACCGTCGCGCTGCTCGATCGCGAAACCGGGACGCGCACGGTGGCCGGCGCGGACGAGCCGATCGAAACGGCTTCGGTCGTCAAGCTGTTCATCGCCGACGATCTGCTGTTCCGCGTGGGTATCGGCGAGATCGCGCTCGGCGAGGGCGAGTACGACGAGATCGCGGCGATGTTGTCGCGCTCGGATGATTCGGCGGCGAGCGATCTGTGGTCGCGCTACGGCGAGACCGATATCGTCGATCGGGTCGTCGAACGGCACGGCCTCACCGCCACCCGAGCTCCGGCCGACGGAAACTGGTGGAACACGGTCACCACCGCCTCCGATCTGCTCACCTGGTACGACAGGGTGCTGGGCGGCACTTCGGGGCTGGACGAGCGCGGCACCGCGACGATCGTGGGATACCTGCTCGAATTCGAATCGCTGGGCACCGACGGTTACGACCAGCGTTTCGGGTTGCCCGACGGGCTGCCCGACGCGACCGGACTGGGTGTCAAGCAGGGCTGGATGTGCTGCGTGGACGGCAGCTGGATCCATCTGTCGACCGGGTTCTTCGGCGAGGACCATCGGTACGTCGTTGCGGTGCTCTCCCGTGAGAAGGTGCACTACGGTGACGCGGCACCGAACGAGTGGTCACCGTTGCCGGACACCGCGCTCGTCGATGTGACCGGCGATACGAGTGCCGAGCACGCCCGCGACACGCTCACCCTGGTGGTCGACGAGGCGTTCGGCCGGTCCGCGCACTGATCGGAACCGGCGGGGCCGAGTTCAGTCCCCGGTGTCGTCCGGCAGGAGATCGGGACGACGTTCCCGGGTGCGGATCAGGGACTGCTCGCGCCGCCACTGCGCGATCTTCGCATGGTCACCGGACATCAAAACGGGCGGGACATCGAGGCCGCGCCAACTCGCCGGACGCGTGTAGCTGGGTCCTTCGAGCAGGCCGTCGGAGAACGAATCCTCTTGGTGCGACTGCTGATTGCCGAGCACGCCCGGCAGCAGCCGGACGACCGCCTCGACCATGACGAGGACGGCGACCTCGCCGCCGATGAGCACGTAGTCGCCGATGCTGACCTCTTCGACCCGGACGCGCCGCGCGGCGTCGTCGAACACCCGCTGGTCGATGCCCTCGTAGCGGCCGCACGCGAACACGATGCGCTTCTCGCCGGACCAGCGGTGTGCGGTTTCCTGGGTGAACGGCACCCCGGCCGGGGTGGGGACGACGAGCAGCACATCGGGGTCGGGTTCGCCGCCGGAGCCCGGTTCGTCACCACGTCCGGCGAGGACGTCGTCGAGGGCCGGTCCCCACACGGTCGGTTTCATGACCATGCCGGGTCCACCGCCGTACGGGGAGTCGTCGACAGCCTTGTGGACGTCATGGGTCCAATCGCGCAGATTGTGGACGCCGACGGAGATCAGGCCCTTGTCGATGGCCTTGCCGAGCAGTGCCGCGCGCAGCGGCTCGAGGTACTCGGGGAAAATGGTGACGACGTCGAGTCGCACGGAACTACTTGTCTCCCTTGCTTTTTCCGCGAGACGGCGGCTCGCCGAAATCGGGATCGAGCAGCCCCTCCGGCGGGTCGATCTCGATGATCCCGGTGGAGATCGAGACGGTCGGCACGATCGCCGTCACGAACGGAATCAGCAGCTCGCCACGCTCGGAGCCGGCGGGCCGGATCGCGAGCAGTTCGCCCGCGGCGGTGTGCAGCACCTCACGGACGGTACCGACCTCGGTGCCGGCGTCGGGACGCCCCTCGACGATACGGACGGTGAGTCCTTCGAGTTCGTGGTCGTAGAACTCGTCGGGATCGTCGCTCGGCGTCAGCTCGGAGCTGTCGACGACGAACAGCGTGCCGCGCAGGGCATCGGCGGCGGTGCGGTCGGCGACCTGACGCAGACGCAGCAGAAGCCGCCCGGAGTGTTCCCGGGCGGCCTCCACCGTGTACGTGTGCAGGGTCTGCTCGCGGGCCTTGTGTCCACGCAGCTCGGCGCCGACAGCGAAGCGCTCACCGGGTTCGTCGGTGCGAACCTCGACGACCACCTCACCCTTGATGCCGTGCGATTTGACCACACGACCCACGACGAGCTCCACTGCCGCTCGCCTACTGGTCGGTGTCGACGACGTCGACGCGGATCCCGCGACCACCGATGCCGGTGACGAGGGTCCGCAGGGCGGTCGCAGTACGTCCACCACGACCGATCACCTTGCCGAGATCGTCGGGGTGCACGTGCACCTCGACGGTGCGCCCCCGACGGCCGGTGATCAGCTCGACCCGCACGCCGTCGGGGTTGGCGACGATCCCACGAACGAGATGCTCGACGGCATCGGCGACAACGGCACTCATTACTCGGCAGCCTCGGTGGACTCGGCAGCGTCGGCGGAAGCCTCGGCGGCATCTTCCTTGGCGGCCTTCTTCTTCTTGGGCGTGATGGCCTCGGCAGCCGGCTCGTTCTCGGCCTGCGCGAGCGCGGCCTGGAACAGCTCCAGCTTGGACGGCTTGGCTTCCTTGACGCGGAGGGTGCCCTCGGTGCCCGGCAGGCCCTTGAACTTCTGCCAGTCACCGGTGATCTTGAGGAGGTTCAGAACGGGCTCGGTCGGCTGCGCGCCGACACCCAGCCAGTACTGCGCACGCTCGGAGTCGACCTCGATCAGCGAGGGCTCTTCCTTCGGGTGGTACTTGCCGATGGTCTCGATGGCCCGGCCGTTGCGGCGGGTGCGCGAGTCCGCAACGACGATGCGGTACTGGGGGTTGCGGATCTTGCCGAGACGGGTGAGCTTGATCTTGACAGCCACTGCTGTGTTCCCTTCGAGCGCGCGAACGCGCATGTCACGTGCAATTCGGACGACGCGCCCTTCTGGCACGCCCGGTTTTGCCTCCAACCTGTGACCGCCGCGCGGTACGGAACCGGATGCGACGACAGCGACCCATTCTGCCAGAAGCGTCCGGTCCGGCGGAAATCACCGGGGCCCTCAACGCTGCCGGTAGTTGGCCAGGAATCGTCCGATCCGACCGATGATGGCCTCGAGATCGTCGGCGTGCGGCAGCGTGACGATGCGGAAGTGGTCGGGTCGCGGCCAGTTGAACCCGGTTCCCTGGACGATGTGCAGTTTCTCCTGCAGCAACAGATCCAGCACCAGCTTCTCGTCGCTGTGGATCGGGTACATCTCGAGGTCGATGCGAGGGAACGCGTAGAGCGCGCCCTTCGGTTTCACACACGAGACCCCGGGGATGGCGTTGAGCGCCTCCCACGCGGCGTCGCGTTGCTCACGCAGCCGCCCACCGGGCAGAACCAGGTCGTGGATGCTCTGCCGTCCGCCGAGCGCCACCGGAATCGCCTGTTGCGCGGGAACGTTCGCGCACAATCGCAGGCCGGCGAGCATCGTGAGTCCCTCGAGGTAGCTTGCGGCGCCCGAGGTCGGGCCGGTGAGCACCATCCATCCCGAGCGCAGGCCCGCGCATCGGTACGTCTTCGACAGGCCGGAGAACGTCACACACAGCACGTCCGGCGCGAGCGCCGCCGTGCTCGTGTGCACGACGTCGTCGTAGGTGATCTTGTCGTAGATCTCGTCGGAGAACACGATCAGCCGGTGCTTGCGGGCGAGGTCGAGGATCGATTCGAGGACCTCGGTCGGATAGACCGCACCGGTCGGGTTGTTCGGGTTGATGACAACGATCGCCCGGGTGCGGTCGGTGATCTTCGCCGCGATGTCGTCGAGGTCGGGGTACCACTCGGATTCCTCGTCGCACAGGTAGTGGACGGCCTTGCCACCGTTGAGCGTCGGGGCGGCCGTCCAGAGCGGGAAGTCGGGTGCGGGAACGAGCACCTCGTCGCCGTTCTCGAGCAGCGCCGTCATCGCCATCATCACGAGTTCGGAGACGCCGTTGCCGAGGAAGATGTTCTCGACGTCGACGTTCTCCACGCCGCGGGTCTCGTAGTACTGCGCGATCGCCCGTCGCGATGCGAGCAACCCCTTCGACGTCGTGTACCCGGTGGAGGTGGGCAACGCCCGCACGATGTCCGACAACATCTCCTGCGGCGCGTCGAATCCGAACTCGAGCGGGTTGCCGGTGTTGAGCCGGACCACGTGATGCCCCTCGGCCTCGAGGCGTGCGGCGTGCTCGGCGACCGGTCCACGGATCTCGTACGACACTCCTGCCAGCTTGCTCGACTGCGTGACCTGCATCGACGTCCCTTCTCGCGTGCGTCCGCGACCACTTTACTTGGATCACCCAAGCAAGTCCTTGGATTTTCCAAGTAGCCGCTAGGATGCACAGCATGACACGACGCAGCTACGGGCACTACTGCACGGTCGGCAAGGCACTCGACAGCGTCGGCGACCGCTGGAGTCTGCTCGTCGTCCGTGAACTGTGCGGCGGGCCGCGCCGCTACAGCGACCTGTTCGCGGACCTGCCCGGCATCAGCACCGATATGCTCGCCGCCCGGCTCCGCGACCTCGAATCGGACGGGATCGTCGAACGCAGGAGGATCGGGCCGCGCGCCGGCGCGTCGGTGTACGAACTGACCGAATCGGGCCGTCGCCTGCGGCCTGTCCTCGACGCCCTGTCCGCCTGGGGCACCGACCGGCTCGACGGCCGGGCCGACACGGATGCCGTCCGCGCCCACTGGCTCGCGTTCCCGCTGGGACGTGCGATCGCCGCGCACCTTGCGCTCGACCCGCCGACCGTCCGCACCGTGAACATTCGCATCGGCACCGAACCCGCATTCCACATCGTGGTCACGACCGCGGGCATCACCCACCGGGACGGCGACGCACCGTCTCCGGATGCGGAACTGCGCGTGGACCTCTCGACCGCCGTGGAACTGGCCCGCGGAACCGCGGACATCGGCCCGCTCCTCGAGCGGCGAGCCGCCGGGACGGAGCTCGAACACGACGCGTGACCCCGAAACGCACTCCGCCGTCACACACGGTGACGGCGGAGGCGGTGGGTCAGTTCTTCGGCAGCTTCAACTTCGACAGGTCGAAGCCCTCGAGACCCGGGGGCAGTTCGTCGAGCCCCTTCGGCATGTTGGACAGATCCGGGAAACCGGCGGGCATGCCGCCGCCCATGCCGGGGAATCCGGCCGGCAGTCCGCCGGGGAATCCGCCCTTGACCTTCGGCGGGGTCGGTCCGCGACCGCCCTTCTTGCCCTTCTTGCCCTTCTTGTTGCTGCGCTGATTCTTGCGGGCACCGGGCATACCCATGCGACCGGCCATCGCCGCCATCATCTTGCGCGCTTCGAAGAACCGGTCGACGAGCTGGTTGACGTCGGAAACCTTCACGCCGGAACCGTTCGCGATGCGGAGACGCCGCGACGCGTTGATGATCTTCGGATCGGCGCGCTCCGCGGGGGTCATGCCGCGGATGATCGCCTGGATGCGGTCGAGTTGCTTCTCGTCGACGTTGGCGAGCGCGTCCTTCATCTGTCCGGCACCGGGCAGCATACCCAGCAGGTTTGCGATCGGGCCCATCTTACGCACGGCCATCATCTGCTCGAGGAAGTCCTCGAGGGTGAGCTCACCCGAACCGATCTTGGAAGCGGTGAGCTCGGCTTGCTCGGCGTCGAAGACCTGCTCGGCCTGCTCGATGAGGGTGAGCACGTCGCCCATGCCGAGGATGCGACTGGCCATGCGCTCGGGGTGGAAGACGTCGAAGTCCTCGAGCTTCTCACCGGTGGACGCGAAGAGGATCGGCTGCCCGGTCAGCTCACGCACGCTCAGCGCCGCGCCACCTCGGGCGTCACCGTCGAGCTTGGTGAGCACGACGCCGGTGAAGCCGACACCCGCGCGGAACGCCTCGGCGGTACTCACCGCATCCTGGCCGATCATCGCGTCGAGCACGAACAGGGTCTCGTCCGGCTGCACGGCGTCGCGGATGCCCGCGGCCTGCGCCATCAGTTCCTCGTCGATGCCGAGGCGGCCGGCGGTGTCGACGATGACCACGTCGTACTGCTTCGTGCGGGCTTCCTCGATGCCGGACTTCGCGACGGCGACCGGGTCGGCGGCCGACACACCGAGTGCGTTGTCGCCGCCCCCGATCGACGTGCCCGGGTGCGGTGCGAAAACCGCGACGCCGGCGCGTTCACCGACGATCTGGAGCTGGCTGACCGCGCCGGGACGCTGCAGGTCGCACGCCACCAGCATCGGGGTGTGCCCCTGGCCCTTGAGCCAGGCCGCCAGCTTGCCGGCGAGGGTGGTCTTACCGGCACCCTGCAGACCGGCGAGCATGATCACGGTCGGCGGGTTCTTCGCGAGCCGCAGCCGGCGGGTCTCCCCACCGAGGATCCCGACGAGCTCCTCGTTGACGATCTTGACGACCTGCTGCGCCGGATTCAGGGCACCGTGCACCTCGGCGCCCTTGGCGCGTTCTTTGATCTTTGCGATGAACGCGCGCACCACGGGCAACGCGACATCCGCCTCGAGCAGGGCGAGCCGGATCTCCCGGCACGTGGCGTCGATGTCGGCATCGGAGAGGCGCCCCTTGCCGCGCAGGTCCTTCAGGACCCCGGTCAACCTGTCGGAAAGGGATTCGAACACCGAATGCGCTCCTGGGTTCTGACGAAAGACGGACAGTGCTGCGATCCAGGGTAGCCGCTCGCCGCGACCGTCACGTCACGGCGGGCGGCACCCGGTCAGGCGGTCGCCTCGGGTTTCTTCGGTTCGACCCCCGGAACCACCGCGAGCACGGCCTGCTCGAGCTGCTCCCGCGTGGCCCGGGTGTCGGTCCCGGTGAGGTCGATGCAGAAAGCGTCGACGACCGACGCGCCGAGGGTCGAGACCCGCGCCCACCGCACGTCGGCGCCGACGGACTCGAAGGCCTCGGCGAGGCGGCACAGCAACCCGAGACGGTCCTCGGCGCGCAGTTCGAGGATCACCTGCCCCGGATCGGGGGCGTCGAACCAGATCACTCGCGGCGGGGCCTGCGCATACACGACCGGCACGGCCCGTTCCGGCTGTTCCGGCAGCTGCGCGTCCCGCGCGGCCTGTTCCTTCGCGTCCAGCGCGGCCGGCAGGTCCAGGTCGCCGCCTCGCGCACGGATCAGTTCCTGTCGCAGCAAACCGGCCTCGGGCGGTGTCCCGAACCGCGGCGACACCACGAAAGTGTTGACGGCACTGCCGGCGTGGCTGCCGAGCGAGGCGGACAGCACACGTAAGCCGTGCAGGGCCAGCACACCGGCGGCGTCGGCGAGCAGCCCCGGTTCGTCCGGGGCCACCACGGACACCGTGTACGAGTGCGGGCCCTCGCCCGCCTGCAGCGTCACGTGCACGCCGCCGTCGACGGCCAGTTCTGCGAGTGCCGGATCGATCGCGTCCGGGGTGGGCAATTCCTCCCCTGCCATCACCATCCGGCATCGCCGGACCAGTTCCCGGATCAGCGACGCCTTCCAGTCCCCCCACACCCCCGGACCGGTGGCCAGCGAATCCGCCTCGGCGAGTGCGTGCAGCAGTTCCAGCAGCACCGGGTCGCCGTCGAGAGCGTCGACGACGGACTGCACGGTCGCCGGATCGTCGAGGTCTCGGCGCGTCGCGGTGTGCGGCAGCAGCAGGTGGTGCCGCACCATCGCGGTGAGGAGCGCGAGATCCGACGGCCACAGTCCCATCCGCCGCCCGATCTGCGTGGCCAGGTCGGCGCCGACGACGCTGTGGTCCCCGCCTCGTCCCTTGCCGATGTCGTGCAGCAGCGCGCCGAGCACCAGCAGGTCGGGCCGGGCGACGCGGGTCGTGAGACCGCCCGCGTACACCGCTGTTTCCACCAGGTGCCGGTCGACGGTCCAGGTGTGCACCGCGTCTCGGGGAGGCAGGTCGCGCACCGCACCCCATTCCGGCAGGAGCCGGCCCCACAGCCCGGTGCGGTCGAGTGCCTCGATGACGTCGACGGCGCGCCGGCCGGAGCCGAGCAGAACCAGCAGGTCGTTGAGCGCCGACCGTGGCCACGGTTCCCGCAGTTCGGGGGCGTTGTCGGCGAGCCGGTTCAGTGTCGACGCCGACATCGGCAGCCCGGCCTGCGCGGCCGCGGCGGCGACACGGGTGATCAGGCCCGGGTCCTTACGGGGATGCGCGTCCCGGGCGAGCGCAACCTCTCCTGCGTGTTCGACGACGCCCTCGTCGAGCGGGCGGCGCACCGGGACGCGGCGCAGCCGCGACAACCCGCGCCGTGGCAGGGCGTTGCCCGCGGTGCGGATCCCGACGTCGACGGAGTAGCTGACGGTCCGCGCGGCTTCGGTGAGCATCCGGGCCAGGTCGAACCGGTCGCCGATGCGCAGCGCGGCACCGATTTCGTCGGCGTCCTGCGCGCGCAGCTGGTCCCGGGGGCGGCCCGCGACACGGTGCAGCTCGGTGCGCACGTCGAGCAACCGCCGATGCGCGGCGGCGAGTCCGCCGCCGGGCACCTCCGGCCCCAACCCCGGCATGCCGTCGGTGAGCTGCGCGACGGACAGGGCATTGAGCAACTGCACGTCCCGCAACCCTCCTCGGCCGCTCTTCAGGTCCGGTTCGGCACGGTGCGCGATCTGTCCACTGCGCTGCCAACGTGTCTGGGTGAGCTCGATGAGTTCGTCGAACCGACCTCGAATCCCGGTCCGCCACTGCCTGCGCACCCCGCCGATCAGCAGGTTGCTCAGCTCGACGTCCCCGGCGATGTGCCGGGCCTCGAGCATTCCCAGCGCCGCGGTCACGTCCGACGCCGCGACCTGCAACGCCTGTGGGACCGTACGAACGCTGTGGTCGAGTTTGATGTGCGCGTCCCACAGCGGATACCAGAGACGATCGGCGATCGCGGAGACCGCAGCCGGTTCCATGTCGTCGTGCAGCAGGATGAGGTCGAGATCGGAGTAGGGCAGCATCTCGCGGCGGCCCAGGCCACCGACCGCAACGATCGCGAACCCGCAGTCGGGGACGATCCCGACCTCGGCGCCCTTCGTGGTCAGCCAGAATTCGTGCAGGTCCACCAGCGCGTGCCGCAACGCGGCGGAATCGAGGCGGCGGTTGCGGACGCCGCCGGCGAGCAGTTGGTCGCGCGCGACGGCCAGGTCGGCTGCAGCACCGCACGCGGCGGGCGAGGTCTCCGGCCCGGAAGACACGGGCGGCCCCGATCCCGCTGCACGAGCAGCGGGATCGGGGCCGCGAGTTCCGGACCCCTTGGGGTCAGAGTGCATCCGTGCCTCGTTCCCCGGTGCGCACTCGGATCACCGATTCGACGGGAGTGACCCACACCTTGCCGTCACCGATCTTCCCGGTACGCGAAGCCTCGACGATCGTCTCGACGACCTTGTCCACCGCGGCGTCGTCGACGACGACCTCGACGCGAACCTTGGGTACGAAGTCGACCGAGTACTCCGCGCCGCGGTAGACCTCGGTGTGGCCCTTCTGCCGGCCGTATCCCTGGACCTCGCTGACGGTCATGCCAAGGACGCCTGCCTGCTCGAGACCTGCTTTCACGTCTTCGAGGGTGAACGGTTTGACAATTGCCGTGATCAGCTTCATTTCCTCATCCTTCCCAAGTCTGCCGTGCCGCTACGTTCGTCTTCTTATCACCTGAGCGCCGAGACGAAGTCGTATGCGGACTCCGCATGCTCCGTCTCGTCGATACCACGAGCCTCTTCGTCGGGCGAGACCCGCCAGCCGAGCGGCTTGAGGGCGAATGCGATCACGGTGGTGACGATCGCGGTGAACACCAGGGCGACCAGGGCGATCACGATCTGAACGACCAGCTGCTTGTAGTCGCCGCCGTAGAAAAGTCCGGTGTCGGTGGCAAGGAAACCGATCGCAATGGTTCCCCAGAGGCCCGACACCAGGTGCACACCGACGACGTCGAGCGAATCGTCGTAGCCGAACTTGAACTTCAGGCCCACCGCGAGAGCGGACAGCACACCGGCGACGGCGCCGAGCGCGATGGAACCGACGGGGCTGAGCGCACCCGCTGCGGGGGTGATCGCGACGAGACCGGCAACGGCACCGGAGGCGGCGCCGAGGCTGGTGGCCTTGCCGTCCCGGATGCGCTCGGTGAGGAGCCAGCCGAGGATCGCGGCGGCGGTAGCAGTGGTGGTGTTGACCCAGGCCAGACCGGCGATACCGTCGGCGGCGAACGCGGAGCCGGCGTTGAAGCCGAACCAGCCGAACCACAGGAGCGCGGCACCGAGCATCACGAACGGCAGGTTGTGCGGACGCATCGCGACCGTGCCGAAACCGGCGCGCTTGCCGACGACCAGAGCGAGGACCAGAGCCGCGATACCGGCGTTGATGTGGACGACGGTGCCACCGGCGAAGTCGATCGGGGCGACCGCGGCGGTCAGGCCGCCCTCACCGTCGTCGACGGTGCCGAACAGCTTCGCCGCGATGCCGTCCTCGGAACCGGACAGGAGACCGCCACCCCACACCATGTGGGCGAGCGGGAAGTAGGCGAAGGTCACCCAGAGACCGGCGAACACCATCCACGTTCCGAACTTCACGCGTTCGGCCAGGGCACCGCTGATCAGCGCGGTGGTGATGATCGCGAACGTGACCTGGAAGCCGATGTCGATGATCTGCGGGTAGTTGCCCAGGCCGGGGAGGAATCCACCCTCCTCGTCGTAGATCGCACCCTGCAGACCGAAGAACTCGAACGGGTTGGCGAAGATGCCGCCGACGCTTTCGGTGCCGTAGGACATCGACCAGCCCCACAGGACGTAGATCACGCCGATCAACGCCATGGCGCCGAACGACATCATCATCATGTTCAGGACCGATTTGGCACGCGACATACCGCCGTAGAAGAACGCCAAGCCGGGTGTCATCAGCAGCACCAGCGATGCCGCCATGAGCATCCATGCCGCGTCGCCGGTGTTCACCACTTCCTCCACTTGCAACCTCCCTAGGTACCGCGCCTGTCAGCGCGTGGTTGAGGAAAGCTTGCTGCCGAGATGTTTCCGTGGAAGCGCCGTCCTGTTTCGGTGGAGTGAACGGAAACACGCGCCGTGTTTCGGCTCTGTTTCACTCTTTGCGGTCTTCGTCCGAAGCGTCCGAAAGATGGGAAAAGCCGCGCGCGACACGTGTTCCGCGCCCCCGGCCGGGGGCGGTGGGTGTCGTCGCGCGGCATGTCCACCGGGCCTCGCCGCCGACGGCGACGAGCGCTGCGCCGCTCTCAGCCGAGCAGAGCGTCCACGAAGGCACCGGGCTCGAACGGCGCCAGGTCGTCGGCGCCCTCACCGAGGCCCACGAGCTTCACCGGCACACCCAGTTCGTGCTGGACCTGGAAGACGATGCCACCCTTGGCGGTCCCGTCGAGCTTCGTCAGGACGACACCGGTGATGTCGACGACCTCGGCGAACACCCGGGCCTGTGTGAGCCCGTTCTGGCCGATCGTCGCGTCGAGCACCAACAGCACCTCGTCGACCCCGGCCTTCTTCTCGACGACCCGCTTGACCTTGCCGAGCTCGTCCATCAGGCCGGTCTTGGTGTGGAGCCGGCCCGCCGTGTCGATGAGGACGGCGTCGACGCCGTTCTCGATGCCCCGGGACACGGCGTCGAACGCGACGGCGGCGGGGTCACCGGCTTCCTTGCCGCGCACGACCTCCGCACCGACCCGCTCGGCCCAGGTCTGGAGCTGATCGGCGGCGGCCGCGCGGAACGTGTCGGCGGCCCCGAGGAGCACGCGCCGCCCGTCGGCGACGAGCACACGCGCCAGCTTGCCGGTCGTCGTGGTCTTGCCGGTGCCGTTCACACCGACGACCAACAGGATGGACGGGTGGTCGTCGTGCGGCAACGCCCGGATGGACCGGTCCAGCTCGGGGTGCAGTTCAGCGACGAGCACGTCGCGCAACACCGCGCGCGCGTCGGCTTCGGTGCGCACGTTTCGTGCCGCCATTTCCTGTCGCAGTCGCTCCACGATCTTGGTGGTGGTCGCGGCGCCGAGGTCGGCGATGAGGAGGGTGTCCTCGATCTCCTCCCACGAATCCTCGTCGAGGTCGCCGCCGCCGAGCAGGCCGAGCAGGCTCTTGCCCATCGCCGACTGGGATCGGGCGAGTCGGCCGCGCAGCCGGTCCAGGCGACCGGCGGTCGGCGCGATCTCCTCGATCGCGGGCGCGGTCTCGACTTCGGGAACCGTCACCGTCTCGGGTGCGGGCGCGAGCACTTCCGGCTCGGGCGCAGCCACCTCGGGCGAGACTTCCGCGACGGGTGCTTCCTCGGGTGTGGGCGCTTCCTCGGGTGCGGGCGCGACCCCGGCGGGTGCCTCCTCCGCGACCTGCTCCTCGGCGACCTTCTCCTCGGCGACCTCTTCCGGCGCAGGCTCGGGCACCGGTGCCGGCGCCGGCCTCGGTGCCGGCGGCGCCTCGGTGACCTCCTGCGGCAGCTTGACCGTCGGAGGTTCGGGGCGGGGCGCGGGCCGTTCGACGGGTGGCGGTGCCGTCGCGGTCGAGCCCTGACTGAAGGAGAATCCGCTCTGGGCCTTGTACCCACCGGATCGGTCCTTGGGTTCGGCCTCGAGCTCCGGGGTCGGCGCCGACGTCAGCGACACCTGCCGCCTCCGGTACAGGGTCAGGCCGACGACGAGTGCGACGAGGACGACCGCCAAGACGGCCGCGATGATTATCCAGGCTGCGGTACTCACGCACCCATACTGTCAGGCCCGACCGCCGGTTTCAGGCGCGGGGAACGAGATCACCGTCGGCGGCGTTCTCCTCGACCGCGTCCGTCCGCGTGCGGCTCACGTCCTGACCACCCAGATCCTGACCTCGCAGCCGCTGCGAGATCACCCGGGTGATTCCGTCGCCGCGCATGCTCACGCCGTACAGCGCGTCGGCGACCTCCATCGTCGGCTTCTGGTGGGTGATCACGATCAGCTGCGACTTCTCCCGCAACTGTTCGAACAGGCCGATCAGGCGCCGCAGGTTCGTGTCGTCGAGGGCTGCCTCCACCTCGTCCATCACATAGAACGGGGACGGCCGGGCACGGAAGATGGCGACGAGCATCGCGACCGCGGTCAGCGATTTCTCGCCACCGGACAGCAGCGACAGCCGCTTGACCTTCTTGCCCGGCGGCCGTGCCTCGACCTCGATGCCGGTGGTGAGCATGTCCGACGGGTCGGTGAGCACGAGCCTGCCCTCGCCACCGGGGAACAGTTTCGCGAAGACCTGCTCGAACTCGCGTTCCACATCGGCGTACGCCTCGGTGAACACCTGCAGGATGCGCGCGTCGACCTCCGCGACCACCGACAGCAGATCCTTGCGGGCGTTCTTGACGTCCTCGAGCTGCGTGGCCAGGAAGTTGTAGCGTTCCTCGAGCGCCGCGAACTCCTCGAGTGCGAGCGGATTGACCTTGCCGAGGGTCGTCAGGTCCTTCTCGGCCCGCTTGGCGCGACGCTCCTGGGTGGGCCGGTCGTACGGGACGGGCTGGGGCGCGACGACCTGCTCGCCGCGCTCGCGGGCCTGCTCGTACTCGGCGATCTCCAGCGCGCTGGGCGGCAACGGGACGTCGGGCCCGTACTCGGCGATCAGGTCGTCGAGGCCGATGCCGTGCTGCTCGAGGATGGTCTGCTCGAGCTGTTCGATCCGCAACGCGGCCTGGGCGCGGGCGACCTCGTCACGGTGCACGGCATCGGTGAGCTGGTCGCGCTGTGCCGTCAGGTCGCGGACCAGTTCCTTGACCCGGTCGAGCTGCTCGGTGCGCTCGGCGCGCTGCCGGGTGAGAGTGTCGCGGTGCTCGAGCGCCCCGGCGACGACCTCGTCGAGGTGCGCGGCGACCCGGGCGCCGGCCTCCGCGACCGCGGCAGCGACCGCCGCGGCCTGCTGCCGGGCGCGCATCGCGCGTTCGGCGCGGGCACGGGCTTCACGTTCGGCCTGCGCGGCACGGCGCATCGAGTCGGCCTTGCCGCGCAGCGCCTCCGCGCGTTCCTCCGCGGTGCGCGCGGCGAGCCGGGCTTCGACCTCGACGGCTCGGACCTCGGCGAGCGCCGCGGCCGCGACCTCTCGTTCCACGGCGGTGGAGTCGGTGCCGGTGTCGTCGCCGCTGCCGGACCGTTCGTTCTCCGCCAGGCGCAGGCGCTCCTCGAGCTCGACGAACTTCTCCCGCGCCGCGTCGCGCTCCTCCTCGGCTTTGGCGCGCTGCGCGGCGAGCCGGTCGGACTCGGCATGAGCGTTGCGCGCGGCCTGGCCGAGCCGGCCGAGTTGCTCGTACACCGCGGACATCTCGGCGTCCGATTCGTTGAGGGCCGCGAGGGTCTGTTCGGCGATCTCGGCGCGCGACGCCTGCTCGGCGAGCGCACCGGCCAGCGCCGCGGCGAGATCCTCGGAGCGGCGGGTCGCCTGCTCGAGCCCCCGTTCGGAGGTGTCGATCGCGGCCTGGATCTCGAGGGTGCTGGGCACTCGGTCGGAGCCGCCGAGCACCCAGCCGGCACCGGCGAGCGCACCGGTGCGGGTCACGGCACGCAGCTCCGGACGTCGGGCGCACAGTTCGGTGGCGGCGGCGAGATCGTCGACGACGACGGTGCGGGCGAGCAGTGCATCGACGCCGCCGCGCAGGTCGGCGGCGCACTGCACGACGTCGCGGGCCCATCGCGCACCGGCCGGCAGGTCGCCGCCGTCCCCCGGTCCGCCGGCACCGGCCGCGACGAACGCGACGAACGCGACGCGGCCCTGGTCGGCGTCGTCGAGGGCGGCGACCGCGGCGACCGCCGCCTGCACCGACTCGGCGGCGACCGCGTCGGCGGCGGGACCGAGCGCCGCGGCGACCGCGGTCTCGTAGCCGGGTTCGACCTGCAGGCGCTCCGCGAGCGGACCGAGCAGACCCGTGTCGGGCCGGTGTTCGAGGAGCCAGGCGGCGCCGTCCTTGCGTTCGAGTCCCATCGACAGCGCCTCGATGCGCGCGCCGAGGGACGCAACCTCCTTGCCTGCGGCACGCTCGGCGTCCTGCAGTTCCTTGACGCGTTCGTCGGCGATCCGCAGCGCCTCGAGGGCGCGTTCGTGCTGGGCGTCGGCGTCGACTTCCCCGGCGTCGAGGTCGTCGATGCGCGCCTGCGCGGTCTCGAACTCGGCCTGCGCCGCGACGCCGCGCAGCCGTGCCTCTTCGATGGCGACGGTGAGCCGCGCGACCTCGGCGTCGATGGACTCGGCGCGGGTGCGCATCGTGTCGACCTGGCCGGACAGCCGGGCGAGCCCTTCACGGCGGTCGGCGACGGCCCGCACCGCGGCCAGGTGTGCACGTTCGGCAGTGGCCGCCGCGTCCTCCTGCATCGCGAGCTGTTCCCGCGCGGCCTCGAGGGTGCCGTGGGCGATCTCGACGGCCTCGAGGAGTTCGGCCTCCTCTTCCGCGATGCGGTCGGCGCGCGCCTCCATCTCGTCGGGATCCTGCCCGGGCCGGGCCGCCGGTGCCTCGTCGAGGTGACGGGCCCGTTCCTGCGCGATGCGCACGGTCGCCCCGAGCCTTTCGGCGAGCGCGGACAGCCGGAACCAGGTCTGGGAGGCCGCTTCGGCACCCGGTGTCAGGCGTGCCACGGCCTGTTCGTGCTGGGCGAGTTCGGCGTTCGCATCGTCGAACGCGGCCAGCACGTGGTCGAGGCGTTCGCGCACGATGCGTTCCTGCTCGTCCTGTCCGGCGAAGTCGGAGCGGCGGGAGACCAGGTCGTCGGCGGCCAGGCGCAGCCGCGCGTCGCGCAGGTCGGCCTGGATGGTCTGGGCACGCCTGGCGACCTCGGCCTGACGTCCGAGCGGCTTGAGCTGGCGGCGCAGTTCAGCGGTCAGGTCGGTCAGGCGCGCGAGGTTGGCCTGCATCGCGTCGAGCTTGCGGACCGCCTTCTCCTTGCGGCGGCGGTGCTTGAGAACTCCGGCGGCCTCCTCGACGAACGCGCGACGGTCCTCGGGACGCGACTCGAGGATCGCGGAGAGCCGGCCCTGCCCGACGATGACGTGCATCTCCCGGCCGATACCGGAGTCGGACAGCAGTTCCTGCACGTCCATGAGGCGGCACGAGGTGCCGTTGATCTCGTACTCGCCGGCACCGTCGCGGAACATGCGGCGGGTGACGGACACCTCGGAGTATTCGATGGGCAGCGCACCGTCGCTGTTGTCGATGGTCAGCGTGACCTCGGCGCGACCCAGCGGCGGACGGCCGGCGGTGCCGGCGAAGATGACATCCTGCATCTTGCCGCCGCGCAGCGCCTTGGCGCCCTGCTCCCCCATCACCCAGGTGAGGGCATCGACGACGTTCGACTTCCCCGAACCGTTGGGGCCGACGACGCAGGTGATGCCGGGTTCGAAACGCAGAGTCGTCGCGGACGCGAAGGACTTGAAGCCCTTGAGCGTCAGACTCTTCAAATACATGAGGAAAAACCCTACCCGCGCGCTACCGTTCGACGAACCCGGTCAGATCTCCGCGCGCCGGATCCCACGATTCGACGACGAATCGCACCTCGCCGGGGGTTTGTTCCGAACGCAGCCACGCGAGGAGTTGTTCGAGCGCGGGGCGCGGGCCTTCCGCGATGACGAGCACACGCCCGTCCTGATGGTTGGTCGCGTGCCCGACCAGCCCGAGTTCGAGCGCCCGGGCGCGGGTGAACCACCGGAATCCGACACCCTGCACGCGGCCGTGGACCCATGCGGTCAGGCGTTCGACCGAGCCGGATGCAGGAGTGGTCACGGTGCCTCCTCTATTCGGCCGTCTGCTGTTCGGTCACCGGATGTGCCGCCCGGACGGTGCCGTCGAACCCGGTGGTGTAGATCGTGTTCGGATCCCAGCCCGGTCCCGCCCCGAATGCGACCGACGAGATGAGCGGAATGCCCTCGGCGACGCGGCAGGTCTCGCCCGTCTCCGGGTCGACGCGCAGGATCGCACCGGCCGGGTTCAGCGCGACGTAGAGCGCGCCGTCCGGGCCGAGCGTCAGGTCGTCCGGTGCCTGCAGCAGGCCCGGGCCGGGCAGATCGATGCTGCGGACGGGCCCGGTGAGGTCCGCGGCGTCGAGCACGTGCAGCCGGTTCACCGGCTCGAACGTGGTGACGGTGTAGACGGTGCTGCCGTCGACTTCGATGCCGTTGACGGAGCCGAGATCCGTGCGCAGCACGGTGGCCTCACCCCCGTCGCCGGCCGCGTGAGTCAGGCCGACGGCGCCGACGTCGCGGGAGACGAGCAGTGAGCCGTCGGGCAGCACACCGAGACCGTTCGGCATGACGATGCCGGTCGCGACGGTGCGGCGTTCCCCGGTGTCGAGGTCGATCGTGTCGACGGTGCCGTCCGGCGTGTTGTTCACGCCGGACGCGGTGGTGTTACCAACGTTGAGATAGACGGTGTCACCGTCGACGACGATGCCACCCGGACCGGTGACGTCGTCCAGAACCGTGCCGATCGCGCCGTCGGGTGTGACACGCCGCAACGCGCCGTCGCCGGCGAGCGTGCCTTCGGAGACGAGCAGCCCACCGCGCCCGTCGAATTCGAGATTCTCGAGCACGCCGAGCCCG
This sequence comes from Rhodococcus zopfii NBRC 100606 = JCM 9919, assembly GCF_001895025.1. Classification (GTDB taxonomy): domain Bacteria; phylum Actinomycetota; class Actinomycetes; order Mycobacteriales; family Mycobacteriaceae; genus Rhodococcus; species Rhodococcus zopfii. The sequence continues at coordinate 67,056 of NZ_BCXI01000011.1, read as the reverse complement.
GACGTCACCGTGGTCACGGTGCGCGGTGCGCACGCCGTGGGTGCGGCGGTCGCCGGCCGCGTCGCTCCGGCGTGCGCCGACGGAACCGCGACCATCCCCAGCACGGCCGCGGCCGCGGCCCCGACTGCGACCCGAATAGTGCCTGTCCCCATCGATCCCCCTTCGGTCTACTGCCTGCGGTCGATCAGGCGTCCGAGGTGATCGTCAGGCTCACCTTCGTGCCGGTCTTGAGCGTACGGCCGACGGTGCACACCTTGTCGACGGACCGCTCGACGAGCGTGAGCAGGCGCTGCTGCGCGTCGGCGTCGAGTTCGGACAGGTCGAGGATCAGCTCCTCCTCGAGATGCGGGTACACCTCGTTCTCCCGGTCCGCGGCGCCCGAGACCTTGATGGTGGCGTCGTAGTCGTCGCCGAGCCGGCGCGACAGCGGAAAGTCCGAGCTCATGCCGGAGCAGGCGGCAAGAGCGATCTTCAGCAGCTCACCGGGGGTGAACACGCCTTCGACGGTATCGGAGCCGATGAGCACTTCGGCGCCGCGCGAGCTGCGCCCCGTGTAGCGGCGGGTGCCGGTGCGCTCGACCCAGAGTTCGGTGGGAGGGGTGTCGGGTGTCTGGTCAGCCATGGCTCGAATCCTGCCACGGCACACCGACGACGCCGTCACCGAGGATCGTCGGCAGCCGGCCGATCGGCCGATCGGGACGAAGCGAGGCGGGATCCGGTGGCGACGAGTTCCTCGGCGATGCGCACCAGCGGGGTGTTGCGTTCCTGCGACAGCCGCCGGAGCAGCTCGAAGGCCCGGATGGCATCGATGTGGAACCGTTCCATCAGCATGCCCTTGGCCTGGCCGATCAGGTCACGGCTGGCCAGGGCGGAGGTCATCTGCCGGTGGGCGGATGCTGCCGCGGTCGCCAGAGCGGCGTGGGTGCCGAGCATCTCGGCGGTGGCTTCGTCACCGCGGTCGAATCCGGCGACACGGAAGCTGTACAGGTTCAGCGCCCCCACAGTCGAACTGTGGCTGTACAGGTGGACCGTCAGCATGCTCAGCACACCGACCTCGACTGCGGCGCACGCGTATCGGGGCCAACGCGTTTCGCCGCGCAGGTCGTCGGCTCGTACCGTCGCGTCGCGGGTGGCGGCGTCGAGGCACGGCCCCTCACCGAGTGCGATCTGCACGGCGGCGAGGTAGGCGGGCAGATCCGAGGTCGCCGCCTTCGATTCGAATTGCCTGCGGCCGCCGACGACGAGAACATCCGCACAGTCGGCACCCGGAATCAGCTCGACCGCGGCGTGGGTGACCCGACGCAGAACATCGTCGACCTCGTCGGGGGCAGCGAATTCTCGGGCGAGCTGGGCCATCCGCTTCCCCAGGTCTTCGCCTCCGGTGGAGACCGCCATACGTCGATTGTGCCCCCGATCCAGATACCGGACTTTCCACTCGGGCAAAGATCGGAACAGTGGATTCGACACGTGCCGGGGAGGACACCCTCAGCGATGCCGAGCGGCTCGGCGACCAACTCGAGCGGGCCCGCGGTGCGTTCAGGCGCGCCGGACCCGCGGTCGCGGCTGGCACCTCGGGCAACTGTAGGACGAGCGGTTCATGAACTTCTCACGGCGGATCGCGGCGCCGCATCGCGAGCACGGCCGATTCTCCTGGCCGTACACGTCGAGGGATCGGTCGAAATAGCCGGATTCACCGTTGACGTTCACGTAGAGCGCGTCGAACGAGGTGCCGCCCTGGGCGAGCGCCTCCCCCATCACCTCCCGCGCCGCCGCGAGCACCGCCCTCAGTTTGGGACGCGACAGCGTGTCGGTGATCCGATTGCCGTGAAGCTCTGCGCGCCACAAGGATTCGTCGGCGTAGATGTTGCCGACGCCGGAGACGACGGTCTGGTCGAGCAGCGCGCGTTTGATCTCGGTGTGCTTGCCCCGCAGGATGTTCACGACCGCGTCGGCATCGAATCGGGGATCCATCGGGTCGCGGGCGATGTGCGAGACCGGCACCGGCAGCAGATCGCCGTCGACCTCGACGAGCGGCGCCAGCGCCCAGCCTCCGAAGGTCCGCTGGTCCACGAACCGCAGATCCGCGCCGTTGTCGAGCACGGCGCGGATGCGCAGGTGTTTCTCGTCGGGCACCGACGGGGGCTGCACGAGCATCTGACCGCTCATACCCAGGTGCACGACGAGTGCCACATCGGCCGGTTCCAGCACGAGCCACAGGTATTTGCCGCGCCGCTGCACGGCCGCGACCGTCTGACCGGTCAATTGCAGCGCGAGATCGCGCGGGCCGGGTTCGTGCCGCCGCACCGCACGCGGATGCAGCACCTGCACGGATTCGATCGTCGCACCGAGCACGTGCTCGTGCAGGCCGCGACGGACCACCTCGACTTCGGGGAGTTCCGGCACCGCGGATCAGTTCTGTTCGGTGCCGGTCTCGTCGGCGGCGGTCCGGTCGGTCGCCGTGCCGTCCGTCAGCGTCTGCCACGCGGTGGACGCAGCCTTCTGCTCGGCTTCCTTCTTGGTGCGGCCGACACCGACTCCGAGCGCGGAACCGGCAACGAGCACCGTCGCCGTGAATTCCTTGTCGTGGTCCGGGCCCGTCGCGGAGATCTCGTAGACGGGCACACCCGCGCCGCGTTCTGCGGTGAGCTCCTGCAGGCTGGTCTTCCAGTCCAGTCCGGCTCCGAGTCGCGGACCGCGCTCGAGGAGCTCGGAGAACAATCGCAGCACGACGCCACGCGCGACGTCGATGCCGTGTTCGAGGTGGACGGCGCCGAGCAGCGATTCCATACCGTCGGCGAGGATGCTCGCCTTGTCGCGGCCGCCGGTCAGTTCCTCACCTTTACCCAGCAACAGGTGTACACCCAGACCCCCGTCGCCGAGGCCTCGCGCGACCTCCGCGAGGGCGTGCATGTTGACCACGCTCGCACGGATCTTGGCAAGTTCGCCCTCGGACCGGTCCGGGTGCGTCAGGTACAGCTTCTCCGTGACGGTGAGGCCGAGAACGGCGTCGCCGAGGAACTCGAGGCGCTCGTTGGTCGGTAGCCCGCCGTTCTCGTAGGCGTACGACCTGTGCGTGAGCGCCAGCGTCAGAAGTCCCTGGTCCAGAGTCACGCCGAGAGCGGCGAGGAGAGACGCATGATCCTCCTCGCCGCCCACGGACGATGTATTCATCGATTCGTTCGTCACGATGCCAACCGGATCAGACGGCAGCGGTCACCTGACGGCCGTTGTACGTGCCGCACGACGGGCACGCCACGTGAGGCAGCTTCTTCTCGCCACAGCCACGGTTCGGGCAGGTGACGAGGGTCGGCGCAGTGGTGTTCCACTGGCTGCGCCGCGACCGGGTGTTGGAACGCGACATTCTGCGCTTGGGGACGGCCACGTCTACTTCTCCTCGTTGATCTTGCTGTCAGGTGCACTGCTGGGTTCTTCGGATCCTGCGCCGTAGGCAGCTGCCAACCCAGCCCAGCGAGGATCGATTATTTCATGCCCGTGCCCGGATTCCGCAATCGCCAGGCGAATGCCGCATTCGGGGCACAGTCCCGCGCAGTCGTCGTTACACAACGGCTGCAGCGGAAGCTCCAGTCCGACGGCGTCGACGATGACCGGTTCGAGATCGATCTCGTCGTCCACCATCCGGTAGATCTCGTCCTCGTCGGTGGTCTGTTCCGTGACGCTGTTCGGGTAGGCGAACAACTCCGTGAGGTACAGGTCCACCGAGCCGGTGAACGGCTCGAGGCACCGCGAGCACTCGCCGACGGTGCCGGCACGGACGGTGCCCGTCACGAGCACCCCCTCCGACACAGCCTCGAGTCGCAGATCGAGTTCCACATCCGCGCCCTCCTCGATCGCGACGAGGTCGAGACCGATGCGTGACGGCGACGGGACGACCCGGTTCACCGTACGCATCGACCCCGGCCGACGACCGAGAGAGATCACGTCCAGCACGAATCCCTCGTCCCGGGCGGGACGAGGCGCACTGCGATGACGGGAAGACACTGGAACTCGCTTTCGGATCGACGGCACGTAGCCGTCCAGTTGTACTGGGCAACCCCCCGATGGTACGCGACGGGACGTGCTGGGGGGAAATCCGCCCGGTGGCGAGCGTCAGCGGCGCCGATCTGCGCGCCAGTCCGCCTCCGCATAGTCCGGGGCCCCGGCGGTCCGCAGCTGCTGCCGACCTCGCCCCACCGAGCGAAGCGTCGTGTTGAGGATCTCCTCGAAATCGGCGAGTTTGCCGTCGACGTACTCGTCGCATTCGGTGCGCAGCCGGTCCGACTCGGCGTGTGCGCCGTCGATCACCCGTGCCGATTCGGCGTGAGCCGCCTGCACGACCTCGGTCTGCGACACCAGGCGAGCCTGCTCGGCCTCGCCGTCCGCGACGGCCCGCTCGAAGGACGCCTTGCCGGACTCGATCATGCGGTCCGCTTCGGCGCGGGCCCGGCCCGTGACGGCCTCGTACTGCCGCTTGCCCTCGGCGACGGTGTCCTCGGCCTCGGCCCGCGCGTTGCGGACCAGCTCGTCCGCATGCGCCCGTGCCTCCTGCACCATCCGGTCGGCCTGGTCCTTCGCATCCGCGAGCATGCGGTCCGCATCGGCACGGGCCCGTTCAAGCAAGGCGCGCGCCTCGTCGTCGGCGTCGCCGACGGTCTTGTCGGCCAGTGCCCGCGCGTCGCCGACCAGGCGGTCACGGTGGTCGAGGACATCCTGCGCGTCGTCCAGCTCGCTGGGCAGCGCGTCCCGTACGTCATCGAGGAGTTCGAGAACGTCCCCGCGCGGCACCACGCAGCTGGCGGTCATCGGAACACCGCGTGCTTCCTCGACGATCGCCACAAGTTCGTCGAGTGCCTCGAATACCCGGTACACGCCCAACCCCAATCCTCGTCCGGCCCGGCCGGTGCGGCCGCGGCCAGCTGCCAGTCTGCCGCAGGCGGAGCGGTGCGGCGCAACGCTCGCGGGCGTGTCGGCGAACCGGTGCCCGAGTTGTCGAAACCGTTACCTGCCCGGGACGGCCGGCGCTACTTCGCCGCGGCCCGTTCGGCGATCCGCGCGAGCAGCCGCTTGTGGACCGTCGCGGGGAGCATGTCCGAGACGTCACCGCCGTAGGTCGCGACTTCCTTGACGAGCGAGCTCGACAGGTAGCTGTAGGCGGGGTTGGTGGCGACGAACAGGGTGTCGACGCCGGTGAGCTTGTGGTTCATCTGCGCCATCTGCAGCTCGTAGTCGAAGTCGTTGGCACCGCGCAGGCCCTTGACGATCGCGGTGATGCCGTTGGCCTTCGCGTAGTCGACGAGCAGCCCCTGCCAGGCGTCGACCCGGACGTTCCCGAGATGCGAGGTCGCCTCGGCGAGCATCTCGAGGCGCTCGGGCACGGTGAACATGCCCTGCTTGTTCGGATTGATCAGCACGGTGACGACGACCTCGTCGAACTGCAGGGCGGTTCGGCCGATGACGTCGAGATGTCCGTTGGTGACAGGGTCGAAGGATCCGGGACAGACGGCGCTGCTCATGATTCAGCACCGTAGCAGGTGGCGACCTCGATCCGGGTCTCCCCGTACTTGCGGACCCGCCCCGCCTCGAGGACGTCCGGCCACACCGTTTCCGGCGACCGCGAGGACCGTTCGAGCACGACCACCGAGCCGTCACCGACCCATCCACCGTCGACGAGAGCGGCCAGCACGGTGGACACCGCGTCCTCACCGATCGCGTACGGCGGATCCGCCAGCACGAGGTCGTAGACGCGGTCCGGGGTGCCGGCCAGCACGGTGGACACCGGTGCCGCGCGCAGCACCGCGCCTGGCAGGCCGATCTCGGCGATGTTCTGCCGGATCACGGCCGCGGCCTTGGCGTCGGATTCGACGAGCAGCACCTGCGCGGCGCCGCGAGACAGGGCTTCGAGGCCGAGGGCACCGGATCCCGCGTAGAGGTCCAGGACCGCGGCGCCCTCCAGGTCCATGCGCGCGTCGAGGGAACTGAACAGTGCCTCGCGCACACGTTCGGAGGTAGGCCGGGTACCGCGGGGCGGCACCTTCAGGCGCCGCCCCCCGGCCCGCCCCGCGACTATCCGTGTCACTCGGCGCTTTCCTCGGCGGCAACGACCACCAGCAGATCGCCACCCTCGACCTGCTGGACGCCACCGATCGCGAGGCGGGTGATCTGCCCGCCGCGCGGCGCGGTGATCGCCGCTTCCATCTTCATGGCCTCGATCGTGGCGACGGTGTCGCCCGCGGCCACCTTGTCGCCTTCACCGACGACGAGGGTGACGGTGCCGGCGAACGGCGCGGCCACGTGACCGGGGTTGTTCCGGTCGGCTTTCTCCGCGGCCGGAACCTCGCTGGCGATGGAGCGGTCGCGCACCGAGACGGGGCGCAGCTGACCGTTGAGGATGCACATCACGGTGCGGAGGCCACGTTCGTCGGCGTCCGAGATCGCTTCGAGGCCGATGAGCAGTTCGACGCCCTTGTCGAGCTTGACGCGATGCTCTTCACCCTGGCGCAGACCGTAGAAGAACTGGTTGGCCGACAGTTCGGAGGTGTCGCCGTAGGCGTCGCGGTGCTCTTCGAACTCGCGCGTCGGGGCCGGGAACAGCAGCCGGTTGAGGGTGCGGCGCCGTTCGAGCGAGCCGCCTCCCAGCGACTTCTCGTCCTCCGGCGCGAGCTGCGGCTCGGCCTTCGGTTCGCTGCGACCGGCCAGTGCCTTGCTGCGGAACGGTTCGGGCCAGCCGCCGGCGGGGGTGCCCAGTTCGCCGCGCAGGAATCCGACGACCGAATCCGGGATGTCGAAGCGGCCCGGGTCGGCGGCGAAGGCGTCGACGGACACGCCGGCACCGACGAGGTGCAGTGCGAGGTCGCCGACGACCTTCGACGACGGGGTGACCTTGATGAGTCGCCCGAGCAGCCGATCGGCACCGGCGTAGGCCGCTTCGACGTCTTCGAAACGGTCACCGAGACCGAGCGCGATGGCCTGCTGACGCAGGTTCGACAGCTGCCCGCCCGGAATCTCGTGGGTGTAGACACGGCCGGTCGGCGCCGGCAGGCCGGACTCGAACGGCTGGTACACCTTGCGCAGCGCCTCCCAGTACGGCTCGAGGTCGCACACGGCCTGCAGGTCCAGACCGGTGTCGAACTCGCTGTTCGCGGCCGCCGCGACGATCGCGGACAGCGCGGGCTGGCTGGTGGTGCCGGCCAGGGCCGCGGACGCACCGTCGACCGCGTCCGCACCCGCGTGCCATGCCGCCAGATAGGTGGCGAGCTGACCGCCGGGGGTGTCGTGGGTGTGCACGTGCACGGGCAGGTCGAAGTTGCTGCGAAGCGCCGAGACGAGGGTGGCGGCGGCGGGGGCGCGCAACAGACCGGCCATGTCCTTGATCGCCAGCACGTGCGCGCCGGCCTCCACGATTTGCTCGGCCAGCTTCAGGTAATAGTCGAGCGTGTAGAGCGTCTCGTTCGGGTTCGACAGGTCGCCGGTGTAGGACAGGGCGACCTCGGCGATCGTGGTGCCGGTCTCGCGGACCGCATCGATCGCCGGGCGCATCTGGTCGACGTTGTTGAGCGCGTCGAAGATCCGGAAGATGTCGATGCCGGTGCTCGCCGCCTCCTGCACGAACGCCCGGGTCACCGCCTCCGGGTACGGCGTGTAGCCGACGGTATTGCGGCCGCGCAGCAGCATCTGCAGGTTGATGTTGGGAATCGCCTCGCGGAGCGCAGCCAGCCGCTCCCACGGGTCCTCGTGCAGGAAGCGCAGCGCCACGTCGTAGGTGGCACCGCCCCACGCCTCGATGCTCAGCAGTTCGGGCGTCATCCGCGCGACGTGCCCGGCGACGGTGAGCAGGTCCTTGCTGCGGACGCGGGTCGCGAGCAGCGACTGGTGGGCGTCGCGGAAGGTGGTGTCGGTGACCGCGAGGGCCTTCTGCTCGCGCAGCGCCCGGGCGAAGCCGTCGGGGCCGAGTTCGAGCAGCCGCTGCCGTGAACCGGCCGGCGGCTGGGCCGTCAGGTCGATCGCGGGGAGCTTGTCGTGCGGGTACACCGTGGTGGGGCGCTGGCCGTGCGGCTTGTTGACCGTCACGTCCGCGAGATACCGCAGGATCTTGGTGCCACGATCCGCGGACGAGCGCAGCGTCAGCAGCTCCGGACGCTCCTCGATGAACGAGGTGGTCACGTTGCCCGCCCGGAAATCCGGGTCGTCGAGCACCGCCTGCAGGAACGGGATGTTCGTGGCGACGCCGCGGATTCGGAACTCGGCGACCGCGCGCCGGGCCCGCGCGACCGCGGCCTCGAGGTTGCGGCCGCGGCAGGTGAGCTTGACGAGCATCGAGTCGAAGTGTGCGGAGACCTCCGCGCCGACGGAGGTGCCGCCGTCGAGGCGGATGCCGGCGCCGCCGGGGGTGCGGTATCCGGTGATCCGGCCGGTGTCGGGGCGGAAGCCGTTCGCCGGGTCCTCGGTGGTGATGCGGCACTGCAGTGCCGCACCGCGGATCGCCACGGTGTCCTGCGACAGTCCCAGATCGGACAGGGATTCACCGGAGGCGATGCGCATCTGCGCCTGCACGAGGTCGACGTCGGTGATCTCCTCGGTCACGGTGTGCTCGACCTGTATACGCGGGTTCATCTCGATGAACACGTGGCGGCCCTGCTTGTCGAGCAGGAACTCGACGGTGCCGGCGCACTGGTAGCCGATCTGCCCGGCGAATGCGACCGCGTCGGCGCAGATCTTCTGCCGCAGTTCCTCCGGCAGGTTCGGTGCCGGCGCGAGCTCGACGACCTTCTGGTGGCGGCGCTGCACCGAGCAGTCCCGCTCGAACAGGTGCATCACGTTGCCGTGCTTGTCGGCGAGGATCTGGACCTCGATGTGGCGGGGGTCGACGACGGCCTGTTCGAGGAACACGGTCGGATCCCCGAACGCGGCGTCGGCCTCCCGCGAGGCGGCCTCGATGGATTCGCGCAACTGGCTGCGCTCGGCGACCCGGCGCATGCCGCGTCCGCCACCACCGGCCACCGCCTTGACGAACACCGGGAATTCCATGTTCTCGGCGGCCGCGAGCAGCGCCTCGACGTCGGACGAGGGCTCGGACGAGGCCAGCACCGGCAGGCCGGCCGCCTTGGCCGCGGCGATCGCGCGGGCCTTGTTGCCGGTCAGCTCGAGCACCTCGGCCGGCGGTCCGATGAAGGTGATGCCGGCCTCCGCGCACGCCGCGGCGAGATCCGGATTCTCGGACAGGAAGCCGTAGCCGGGATAGATCGCGTCGACGCCCGCGGACTTCGCGGCCGAAACGATCTCCTCGACCGACAGATACGCGCGCACGGGATGGCCTTCCGTACCGATCTGGTACGCCTCGTCGGCCTTCAGCCGGTGCAGCGACTTGCGGTCTTCGTACGGGAACACCGCGACGGTCCCGGCGCCCAGTTCGTAGGCGGCACGGAAGGCGCGGATCGCGATCTCGCCACGGTTGGCGACAAGCACTTTCGAGAACATTGGACGACGGTACCGCGCCGAAACACGCCGATTTGCCGACTCGTTCCACATTGTGGGACGGCGCGGCCGGAAAGCGGACTGAAACGATGCAGTTCGCCGATCGGTAACTCACGGGTAACACGACGGGTGTGCTCGCTGTTACCTCACGGCCCGACCGTGCCCGCGGTGCGCAGGACGTTACACGGCGGCGGCTCAGGATTTCTCGAGGAATTCGACGCGCTTGCTGTCGAGCGCCGCGGTGACCATCCGCGCGAGCCCGGGATGCTTGTCCAGACCCGGGTCCTCGTCGGTGACCGCCCGCGCGAACGCCTGGGCCGCGGCGATGACCTCCACGTCGTCGACGAGCGAGAGCAGCCGCAGCGTCGACGCCGTGCCGGACTGGGCGACTCCCAACACGTCGCCCTCGCGGCGTTGCTGCAGGTCGAGTTGTGCAAGCGCGAACCCGTCGGTGTTCCCGGCGACGGCGTCGAGACGCATCATCGCCTGCGATCCGGGCCGGCTGTCGGTGACGAGCAGGCACAGGCCCTGATGCCCCCCGCGCCCGACGCGACCGCGCAGCTGATGCAGCTGGCTGACACCGAACCGGTCGGCGTCGACGATCACCATCACCGTCGCGTTGGGCACGTCCACACCGACCTCGACGACGGTCGTGCACACCAGCACGTCGATCTTCCCGGCACCGAAGTCGCGCATCACGGCGTCCTTCTCGTCCGAGGGCAACCGGCCGTGCAGCAACCCGACGCGCAGGTGACTCAGCGGCCCGGTGGACAGCTCCTCGTACTGCTGCAGCACCGACTTGGTCTCCGGCGGCTCGACGCCGGCCCGCCCGCCCTTTCCTGCGCCGCCCTTTGCTGCACCGCGCCCCTTGGGGGTGCCGCGTGCCGGTTCGGAGTCCTCGAGAACGAAGAAGTCGGCGTCGGCGTCCTCGTCCGCGTCGCCGTCCCCGATGCGGGAGCACACCACATAGGCCTGCCGCCCTTGCGCGACCTCCTCGCCGATCCGTTCCCAGGCACGATCAACCCAGCCCGGATGCACCCTCGCCGGCACGACGCGGCTCACGATCGGTGATCGCCCGCGCGGCAGTTCGGTCAGGGTCGAGACCTCGAGGTCGCCGAGGACGGTCATCGCGATCGTCCGCGGAATCGGGGTCGCGGTCATCACCAGCACGTGCGGACTCGCGCCGTCCCGACCGCGGTTGCGCAGCGCGTCGCGCTGTTCGACACCGAAGCGGTGCTGTTCGTCGATCACGACGAGACCGAGGTCGAGGAAATTGACGCCCTGCTGGATCAGCGCGTGGGTGCCGATGACGATGCCGGCGTCGCCGTTGACGGTGTCGAGCAGCGCCTGCTTCTTGCGGGCCGCCGGCATCGACCCGGTCACCAGTGTCACCTTGGTCGCGAGTTCGTGGGCGCCGAGCTCACCGGCGGCGGCCAGATCCCCCAGCATCGACGTCAGCGACCGGGCGTGCTGCGCAGCGAGCACCTCCGTCGGCGCGAGCAGCGCGCACTGGTGCCCGGAGTCGATGACCTGCAACATCGCCCGCAACGCCACGATGGTCTTGCCGGAACCGACCTCACCCTGCAGCAGCCGGTTCATCGGGTGCGACACCGACAGGTCGGCGGCGATCTCGTCGGCGACGGCGAGCTGTCCCGCAGTCAGCTCGAACGGCAACCGCCGGTCGAATTCCGCGGCGATGCCGTCCTCGCGCCGCGCGCAGACCGGCGCGGTACGGACGGCGACGTCGTGCCGGCGACGCGCGAGCACCAGTTGGAGTGCGGTGGCCTCGTCGAAGCGCAGCCGCGCCCGTGCGGCCGTCACCTGTTCCTTCGTGTCGGGGAGGTGGATGGTGCGCAGCGCCTCGTCCAGCCCGATCAGGTTGTGCTCGCGGCGTACCCACTCCGGCAACGGGTCGTCGACGACCTCGAGCTGGTCGAGGATCTGCCGCACACAGCGCATCACCGTCCACGATTCGACGTCGCGGGTCGCCGGGTACATGGGGATCAGCGCCCGGTCGAAGATGGACATGTCGATGCCGTCACCGCTCTGCGCGCTGCGGGCCATCCCCGCCAGCGCGCCGGCGCCGCGGACCCGGGCCGGTGCGGGTGTCGCTCCCCCGACCTCCGCGTCGCGCGGCTCGGGGAGGATGACGTAGCTGGGATGAGCCAGGCTCCACTTGTCCCGGAAGTACTTGACGGTGCCGGAGAACATGCCGCGCACGCCGGGCTTGATGTTGTATTTGACCTTGTGCGGGTTGAAGAAGGTCACGTCGATCTTCTGCCGATCCGACACCAGCACCACCGCGAGCCGGGTCCCGGGCCGGCTCTTCATCCGTACCTCGTCGGCCTTCTCGACTCGCGCGATGATCGTGACGTGCTGGCCTTCTTCCGGCTGCGCGTCGCCGAGTTCGGCGCCCTGTGTCGCGTAGCGGTGGGGATAGTGGCGCAGCAGATCCTCGACGGTGGACATGCCGAACGCGTCGAGCAGGGCGTCGGCGGTCTTGCGTCCGAGAAGATGATCGAGTCGGTCCGCGAGTGTCGCCACTGCCGTCCTTTCGCCGTGTCCGCTTCTGCTCGGTGCGGCTTCTACTCGACACCGAGTTGCAGCAGGTCGCTGCCCTGTCCCCCGTGATACACCACGACCTCCACCTCGGGGTGGTGCGCATCGAGGTGGGCGGTCAGCTGCTCGGCGAGGCCGTCGGGAGCGCCGGATCCGACCAGCATCGTCACGAGCTCGCCGCCCGCGGCGAGGATCTTGTCGAGAAGCGACGCGCCCGCTGCGACCAGATCATGCTCGATGACTACGACATCGTGACCGGCCAGACCCAGGCTGTTCCCGGGCTCGCACGTTCCCACCCAGGTCAGGGCGCGTTCCTGCGCGATGCGCAGCGAGCCCCACCGGGTGGTCGCAGCGGCCTCGGTCATGGTGAACGCGTCGTCGACGGATTCCCGCTCGGCGTCGTGCACGGCGAGCGACGCGAGCCCCTGCACCATCGACCAGCTGGGCAGGAACATCACCGCCCGATGGTCGTCGCGGGCCGCGGCCCCGACGGCGACGAGATTCTGCTCGCTGAGCGACCCGTTGGGCAGCACCAGCACCTCGGGAGCGTCGACCGCGCGGATCGCGTCGAGCAACCCCGGGATCGTCATCGGCCGGTCGGCCCGGACGACGACGGCTCCCTCGGCTTCGAAAAGCTGCGCCGCGCCGTCGCCCTCGACGACCGCGAGCACGGCCCGGCCCGCCGAGGCGGGACGTTGCCGAAGCTCGCTGTCGCAGTTGTCCCGATGCACCGCGTCGAGCGCGAAGCAGGTGATCTCGATGCGGTGGAGACTTCCCGCCGCCAGCCCCGCTTCGACTGCGGCACCGGGCACGCAGCAGTGCACGTGCACGGACCAGGTTCTGGCGCCGTCGCCGACCACCGCGACGGAGTCGCCGAGTGTGTCGAGCCGCGTCCGCAGCGTCTCCATGCGCTTGTCGTCGGAGCCGCTCACGAAGTACATGACCTCGTAGTCCTGCACGGCGTGGGTGACGGTGCCGCCGTGAGCGGCAGCATCATTGCGTGCGGGTGTGTCGTCGTGCCGCGCCGCGGACCGCACCGGCGGAACAGGCCGGGTGGTGAGGGTGAGGCGCCGGTCGGGTCGTTCGCCGGTCACGACCTCCACGAACACGTCGAGGAGGATCATCAGGCCGAGGCCGCCCGCATCGACGACGCCGGCCTCGGCGAGAACGTCGAGCTGGGTGACCGTGTGCTGCAGGGCAGCCGCCGCGGCGTCGGCGGCAGCGAGCGCCACATCCGCGGGTGTCGCGCCCGCACCGAGCCGGGACGCGCCGGCAGCAGCGGCGCGCAAGACGCTGACGATGGTTCCGTCGGCGGGAGTGCTGAGCGCGCGCATCACCTCGACGGCCGCGCGGTCCAGCGCGCGCGCGATCCCGGCCGCGTCGAGATGTTCCGCGGTCGCGGTGGCGTCGGCCATGCCGCGCAACATCTGCGCGAGGATCACGCCGGAGTTGCCGCGTGCTCCGGTGAACGCCCCTCGCGCGAGAGCGTCGAGGACATCGGCGGCCGTCTGCGACGTGCCCGAGGAGTGGAGCCAGTCCACCGCGGATCGCACCGTGATCAGCAGGTTCGTGCCGGTGTCACCATCCGGGACGGGGAAGACGTTGAGGACGTTGATCTCGTCGCGGCGCTCCTCGATGGCCTTCAGTCCCAGTTCCGCCCAGCGGCGCAGCGCCGGTGCGTCCACCACGTCCCCCGCTTCGAACAACTGTGGACTCCTCTTTCCGCAACCCGCCGATTTCCGATGCCGAAAGGGTAACCGCGGAGCCTGGACGCGGCCGGTTTGGTCATCGGCCGTCACATTCGCTACTCTTGCAGGGTTGCCTCGCACGGGTAGCGACAGTTCCTCGTGTTCGCAGGACAAGCATGACAATATCCACTACATAACAAGGAGTTCGCGACATGGCTGCCGTCTGCGACGTATGCGCCAAGGGCCCCGGCTTCGGGAAGTCGGTCTCGCACTCGCACCGGCGTACCAATCGTCGCTGGAACCCGAACATCCAGAGCGTGCGCGCCCAGGTTGCCCCGGGCAATACCCGCAAGGTCAACGTGTGCACCTCCTGCCTGAAGGCAGGCAAGGTCGTTCGCGGCTGATCGAGTAGAGACCGATCGGAAGTACCCCCGGCGTTCCGACGCCGGGGGTACTTCCGTTTTGCCGGATGCGCCGCGGCGGCTAATGTGCCGAAGGTGACCGAAACTCCTGTGACCGACATCTCCGCGCCTGGCACCGGTGCGTCCGCGGCCTCCCCGTCGCACGTCAGCGTGATCGACGGGGTCCTGCGCATCGCCGTGGCGACAGCCGAGAACGGCACTTCCCTTTCCCCTGCCGGAGTCGATCAGGGCACCGCCGCCTTGCGCGCCGCCGGACCCGAGATCCGCGCTGTCCTGCTGGTGGGTGAAGGCTCCAACTTCTGCGCGGGTGGAAACGTGCGCGGATTCGCCGGCGCCGACGACCGCCGTGCGCATGTCGGCGACATCGCCCGCCGCTTCCACGAGTTCGTGCTGGCCCTCGACGCCGTGGGTGTCCCCATCGTCGCCGCGGTACACGGCTGGGCCGCGGGCGCTGGGATGAGCATCGTGCTGCACGCCGACATCGCGCTCGGCGGTCCGTCGACGAAGCTGCGCCCCGCCTACCCGTCCATCGGATACACGCCGGACGGTGGCATGTCCTGGACGCTGCCGCGAGTCGTCGGGATCGCCCGGGCCCGCGAGATGATCCTCACCGACACGGTGCTCGGTGCGGACGAGGCGGTTCGCCTCGGAGTGCTGAGCCGGCTCGTGGCCGACGACGAGATCGAGAGCGAAGCGGTGCGCATCGCGCGGACCCTCGCCAACGGTCCCACCGCGGCCTACGCCGGAATCCGCCGGCTGGTGGGGGATTCCCAGCACCGGACACTCGCGGAACAACTCGACGCCGAACTGGAGTCGATCTCGTCGGCGGCGGTGTCACCGACCGGCATCGAAGGTGCGAACGCGTTCGTGGAGAAGCGCCGACCCGATTTCACGTCCCTCGAACGGGACTGAGCCGCAGCGAGAGCCGGCCCGGTGCGGGGCCGGTGGTCAGGCCAGACGCCAGTCCACCGGCCCGCCACCTTGCTGTTCGAGAAGGGCGTTCGCACGGCTGAACGGCCGCGACCCGAAGAATCCGCGGGATGCAGACAGCGGCGACGGATGCGCCGACTCGACGGTGGGCACACTGCCGAGCATCGGCTTCAGCGTCGCGGCGTCACGCCCCCACAGGATCGCCACCAGCGGTGTGCCGCGCGCGACGAGCGCCCGGATAGCCTGTTCGGTGACGGCCTCCCATCCTTTGCCGCGATGCGAGGCGGGTTGACCCGGTTGCACGGTGAGCACCCTGTTGAGCAGCAGCACGCCCTGCTCCGCCCACGGCGTGAGGTCGCCGTTCGCGGGCACCGGCAGACCGAGGTCCTCGGTGTATTCGCGGTAGATGTTGACCAGGCTGCGCGGTACGGGTCGCACGTCGGGTGCGACGGAGAAGCTCAGGCCCACCGCATGCCCCGGCGTCGGGTAGGGGTCCTGTCCGACGATCAGCACGCGTACCCGGTCGAACGGCTGGGTGAACGCACGCAGCACGTTGCTGCCGGCGGGCAGGTAGCCACGCCCGGCGGCGTTCTCGGTACGCAGGAACTGTCCCATCGCGGCGATGTCGTCGGCGACGGGCGCGAGGGCCCGCGCCCAGCCCGCCTCGACGACCTCGGCGAGCGGTCGCGGCCCGGCCGGTGTGTCCGGATCGGTGAGTTGGTCCGTCACGGATTCCCCTTAGTCGATGCGGCGCAGCGCGGTGCGGTAGTACTCGGCATTCGCCGCGTACATCTTGGCGTTCGCGTCGAAGCTTCCCTCGGGAACCTCGAAGCCGTCGCGGACCTTGGCAGGCACCCCCATCGCCATGCGCCGCGCCGGAAGCTCGAATCGCGGCGGGATCAGCGCACCGGCCGCGACCTGCGCTCCGTCGCCGATGACCGATCCGTTGAGCACCAGCGAGCCGGAACCGATGAGGCAGCCGTCGCCGATGGTCGAACTCTCGATGTGCGCGTTGTGGCCGACCACGCACCGGGCGCCGATGATCGTGGCCTGGATGGCGGTGCAGTGGATGATCGTGCCGTCCTGGATGTTGGTCTCGTCGCCGACGGCGATGTAACCGTAGTCGCCGCGGAGCACGGCCGTCGGCCAGACGGACGCGCGCGCGCCGAGGGTCACGTTGCCGATCACCACGGCATCGGGATGTACCCACGCCTCGGGGTGGATATCGGGAACACGATCGCCGAGCGCATAAACAGCCATGGTCGAAAACCTATCTCGAGAAGCTCTGCCACCCACCGGGGCCCGTGTGGTCGCGGCCGTCGACGGTGACACCCGATCCGGCACGCACCGCGCCGATGCGGTACCAACCCTCGGGAAGCGCCACGTCCGGCGGGAAGCACGCGGCGAGCGCGTGGTCCTCTCCCCCGGTCAGCACCCACTCCCACGGATCCGTGCCCAGGTCTGCGGCGGCGGCACGCAGGTCCTGGCCCGGTTCCAGCAGCCCCGAGTCGATATCGATCGCGACCGCGGACGCGGACGCGATATGTCCGAGGTCGGCGAGCAGACCGTCGGAGATGTCGGTACCGGCGCGCGCACCGGCCCGCGCCGCCGCGACCCCGGCGCGGTACGGCGGGTTGGGGACGCGGTGCGCCTCGACCAGATCGGCGTGTCCGGTGTGACCGGCCAGCAGCAACGCCAGCCCCGCGGCGGAACGCCCGACGGTGCCGGACAGCGCCACCACGTCGCCGGGACGGGCCTCGGTCCGCAACAACGGTGTCCGGCCCTCCAGGTCGCCGAGCACCGTCACCGAGACGATGACCTGATCGGCCTGCACGAGATCTCCGCCGACGACACCTGCCCCCATCGCCTCCGCTGCCTCCCCGAGACCCGTGGAGATCCCTTCGAGCACGTCGACGGGCGTACCGGGCGGACACCCGAGAGCGACGACGAACGCGGTCGGACGGGCACCGAGCGCAGCGACGTCCGCGCCGTTCTGCGCAGCCGCCTTGCGTCCTACCTGCTGCGGACTGGACCAGTCCAGCCGGAAGTGCCTGCCCTCGACGAGCATGTCCGTCGAGATCGCGACCCGGCCGTCGGAAGCGGCGACGAGCGCCGCGTCGTGCCCCGGCCCGACGAGGGTCGTCGCGGGCTGGCTACGGCCGGCGGTCGCGCGGTCGATGACGGGAAATTCGCCGAGTTCGGCGACGGTGGGGCCGGTGCGGTCGGGCACGGTGACAGGTGTCTCCTTCCGGCTCCGACCCAGCGGCCGACGCCTCGGTGTGCACGGATGGTCTCGTCGGACTTGATAGGTTCGGGTCACGCTACCGCCCCCGAAAATGGACCTGATGATCGAATCCGATTCTTCTCCCGAACCCGACGGCACTGCCGACATCCCCGACACCGACGCGACCGATACGGAGCAGGCGCCCGACGAGGAGCGCCGCCATCCCGCACTCCTCGCCACGGCCATCGCACTGCCGGTCGCGCTGCTCATCGGAATCGTCGTCGCCGCGGTGCTCATCGACCGCAAGCCCGTACTGGGCCCGCTGGCCCTGGGGCCGGTGCCTGCACCGAACGCCGAGTCCGCCGAATGCGCGGATCTGCTCACAGCGCTGCCCGAGAAGCTCGGCGACTACACGCGTGCCGAACTCGTCGAACCGGTCCCGGCCGGTACCGCGGCCTGGCAGATCGACGAGGCGGAACCGGTCGTGCTGCGGTGCGGCCTGGATCGGCCCGGCGAGTTCGACGCGGCGGCGGCGCTGCAGGTCGTCGACGGCGTGCAGTGGTTCGAGGTGTCCGGCGCAGCCGAGGGCATCGCCGCGAGCACGTGGTTCGCGGTGGACCGGCCCGTGTATGTCGCGCTGACGGTGCCGAACGGGTCCGGGCCGTCACCGTTGCAGGAGGTCTCGGCCGCGCTCACCGAGGCGTTGCCGCAGCAGCAGATCGATCCGGCGCCGGTGAGCGGGAACTGATCTCACCGACCGGCGCCGGGCACGATCACAGGCGCATGGATCCGGTATCCAGGAACCGCTGGTGGAACGACAGGGCGTCGCCGAGCAGGTGCGGGGTGTGGCCGGCGTCGGCCACCGACTCGGCACGCGCGACGTAGTCGTGCAGTGCGTCGCGGTAGTCGGGATGCGCGCACTTGTCGATGACCACTCGCGAGCGGCGCCGCGGCGACAGCCCGCGCAGATCGGCAAGGCCCTGTTCGGTGACCAGCACCTGGGTGTCGTGCTCGGTGTGGTCGACGTGCGGCACCATCGGCACGATCGAGGAGATGCTGCCGCCCTTCGCGGTGGACGGACTCAGAAACATCGACAGGTAGCCGTTGCGGGCGAAGTCGCCGGAACCACCGATACCGTTCATGATCTTCGTGCCCATGACGTGGGTCGAGTTCACGTTGCCGTAGATGTCGGCCTCGAGCATGCCGTTCATCGCGATGATGCCCAGGCGCCGCACGACCTCCGGGTGGTTGCTGATCTCCTGGGGGCGCAGCACGATGTGCTCGCGGTAGAAATCGATGTTGGAGACCAGTTCGTCGATACCGGCCTCGCTCAGCGCGAGCGACGTCGCCGACGCGAACCGAACGGTGCCGTGCTTGATCAGGTGCAGCATGCCGTCCTGGATGACCTCCGAATAGCAGGTCAGGCCCTTGTGCGGTCCGGCGTCGAGACCCTGAAGCACGGCGTTCGCGACATTTCCGATGCCCGACTGCAGCGGCAGCAGCGAATCGGCGGGCAGTCGGCCGCGGGAGACCTCGTGCTCGAAGAAGTCCAGCACGTGCGAGGCGATCGCCTGGCTGACGGCGTCCGGCGGGGTCAGCCCGCTGGCGCTGTCGCGGGCGTTCGTCTCGACGACCGCGACGACCTTGTCCGGGTCCACCCGGAAGGTGGTCTGCCCGATCCGGTCCTCGACAGCGGTGAGCATGATGGGCTTGCGGTGCGGGGGCAGTGCGGTGCCGTAGTACACGTCGTGGATCCCGGCCATCGCGGTCGGTACCCACGAGTTCACCTCGAGGATGATCTTCTCGGCGACGTCGAGCCAGGTCTTGTTGTTGCCGATCGAAGCGGAGGGGATCAGTTCTCCGGTCTCGGTGATGCCGGAGACCTCGACGACCGCGATGTCGACGTGACCGTAGTAGCCCTCCCACACCTGCTGGGCGACGTGCGACAGATGGATGTCGACGTAATCCATGCTGCCCGCGTTGATGCTGCGGCGGGCCGTCGGCTCGGCCTGATAGGGCATGCGCAGGGAGATGCCGTCGACCTCCGCGAGCATCCGTTCGGTGTCGGACGCCACCGAGGCACCGGTGAGCAGATTCACCGCGAAGTCCGCGCCGGAGGCACGGGACCGGCGGATGCGATCGGCGAGCGCCGGGGTCACCGCCTTCGGGGTGCCCGCGCTCGCGAAGCCACTGATTGCGACGGTGTCACCGGCGTGGATGTGCTGCACTGCCTCCTCGGCGGAGACGATCTTGTTCCGAAACGCGGAGTGGTGAATTCGGTTCGACTCCGACGCGACATCGGAAAGGAGGTGGTGCACGTTCATGCCACTCAGATTAACCGCCGCGAAGAAAGGCCCGTCACATTCTTCCGTCCCGAGGGACACACACCACTGGTGGAGGGTCACGACCGGACAACAGCCGAACCCGCGTAAACTTGTGCCGTGCAATAACTTATGACGCTTGACACTCGGTGCCGCGGCGGTGCCCGGAGGGCTCGCGCCTCGGCACCGCGACCGCGGCTTCCCACGCGCTCGTCGCATCGATGCAACCGTTCGCCGCGCCGGACGGCACGCTCGACGCGGCCCCCGTCGACCCACCCGCGGAATCGGCGACCGGCGTTTGCGTGTCACCCCGTTCCGGCACGATGGTCGGCATGAGTACCGCGACGACGAATCTGCGCGACGAGGCCGAACGACTGCTGCAAGAACTCGCCGGCCCGCACGCGCGCCTGCGCGAGGACCAGTGGACGGCAATCGAGGCACTGGTCGTGCAGCGACGCCGCGCGCTGGTGGTGCAGCGCACCGGCTGGGGCAAGTCCGCGGTGTATTTCATCTCCGCGAAACTGTTGCGGGCGCACGGGCACGGCCCGACGGTGATCGTCTCGCCGCTGCTGGCGCTCATGCGCAACCAGGTGGATTCCGCCGAACGCGCCGGGGTGCGTGCCGCGACGATCAACTCCGGCAATGTCACCGAGTGGGACGAGATCCACGAGCGCATCGCGTCCGGCGACATCGACGTGCTGCTGGTGAGCCCGGAACGGTTGAACAATCCGGATTTCCGCGACCAGGTGCTGCCCGCACTCGCCCGCGACGCCGGGCTCGTCGTCGTCGACGAGGCGCACTGCGTGTCCGACTGGGGCCACGACTTCCGCCCGGACTACCGGCGGATCCGCACGCTCGTCGCCGAACTCGGTGAAGGTATCCCGGTACTGGCCACGACCGCGACCGCGAACGACCGGGTCGTGGCCGATGTGGCGGCCCAACTGGGTGTCGGCGAGGGCACCGGGGAGACGCTCGTGCTGCGCGGCGGCCTGGACCGGCCGTCGCTGCATCTGTCGGTGGTCCGGATCGTCGAGCCCGCCCGGCGCGCGGCGTGGCTGGCCGAGCATCTCGGCGAACTGCCGGGTTCGGGCATCGTCTACGCGCTGACCGTGTCGGCGGCGCAGGATCTGGCGGCGTTGCTCGCCGAGCGAGGCTACGCGGTCGCCGCCTACACCGGGCAGACGGACACCGCCGAACGCGAGCAGCTCGAGGCGGATCTGCTGAACAACCGGGTCAAGGCGCTGGTGGCCACGTCGGCGCTGGGGATGGGCTTCGACAAACCGGATCTCGGTTTCGTGGTGCATCTCGGGGCGCCGTCCTCCCCCATCTCCTACTACCAGCAGGTCGGCCGCGCAGGCCGGTCCACCGACCGCGCCGAGGTCGTGCTCCTGCCGGGCCGCGAAGACCAGCAGATCTGGAAGTGGTTCGCGTCGGTCGCGTTCCCGAGCGAGTCGCTGGTGCGACGGGTCATCGGGGTGCTCGACGTCGATCGTCCGCAGTCGACGCCGGCGATCGAGCCGCTGGTCGATCTGAACAGGTCGCGGCTCGAAATGGTGCTGAAGGTGCTCGACGTCGACGGCGCGGTGCGCCGCGTCAAGGGCGGCTGGGTCGCGACCGGGCAGCCGTGGCACTACGACGCGCCGCGCTATGCCCGGCTCGAGGAGGCCCGCGCCGCCGAGCAGGCCGCGATGCTCGAGTACGAACGCACGACCGAGTGCCGGATGCTGTTCCTGCGCCGGCAGCTGGACGATCCGGAACTCACGGCCACCACCGAGGGCTGCGGCCGGTGCGACAACTGCTGCGGTAGCCGCTGGAGCACCGACGTCGACGAAGCCGGTGTCGCGCAGACCGTGGCGCGCCTGGACCGGCCGGGTGTCGATCTGGCGCCGCGCAAGCAGTGGCCGACGGGAATGGCGAAACTGGGTGTGTCGCTGTCCGGGAGGATCACCGACGGACCCGAACCCGGACGGGTACTTGGCCGTTTGTCGGATCTCGGGTGGGGGCCGCGGTTGCGGGCGCTGCTGGACGGTCCGGACGCCGCGGCCCCGGAGGAACTCATGCGGGCCGCGATCTCGGTGCTCGCGGCGTGGGACTGGGCGCAGCGCCCGGCCGCGGTGATGGCCGTGGAGTCGGAGTCCCATCCGCTGCTGGTCGGCTCGCTGGCGGCGGGCCTGGCCCGCGTCGGCCGACTGCAGGATCTGGGCACCTTGCGGTCCCGGCCGGGACGGCCTCCGGTGACCGCGGCGAACTCGGCCTACCGCATCGCCGCGCTCGTCGATGCGTGGATCCCACCGGACCTCGAGGGGGTGCACGGTCCGGTGCTGCTGGTCGACGCGGTGACCGACACGGGGTGGACGCTGACGATGGCGGCGCGGACGCTGCGCGCGGCCGGCGCCGACGCGGTGCTGCCGTTCGCGCTGGCGAGCCCGAAATAATCGGGCGGGTCACCCCGATCGCTACACGATGTGGCCCATCTCACTCGAGTGTCCTTACCTGCGTGTAATCAGGGGTTCCGAAGTCCGATTTCGGCGACGCACGTGATTTCGGCACGGAGGGTTGTTACGTTGCCATTACTTATGACGCCCGTTACAGAGAGAAGTACCCCGACCCTCGCACCGGCCGAATTGCAGTTCAGGACACCTCGGATCGCAGACGGAATTCGGATGTGGGAGATCGCCCGCGATTCCCAGGTGCTCGACGTCAATTCCGGTTACGCATATGTGCTCTGGTGCCGCGATTACGCGGCGACCTCCGTCGTCGCGGCCGACGAGTTCGACCGGCCCGTCGGGTTCGTCACCGGTTACCGCCGGCCCGAGTCACCCGGCACGTTGTTCGTGTGGCAGGTCGCCGTCGACGAGGATCAGCGGGGACGCGGTGTGGCGGTCAGGATGCTCCACACGCTCCTGGACCGGCTCCGTCCCTGCGGCGTGACCCGCCTCGAGACCACTATCAGTCCGGACAACACGGCGTCGATCGCGTTGTTCACAGCCCTCGCGCAGCAGCGCGACACCCATATCACCCGCACCGATCTGTTCGTGCCGGACGATTTCCCTGATTCACACCTGGCCGAAGATCTCTACACAATCGGCGACTGAAATTCCGGTCCCGATCACAATTCAAAACAGGAGGAGCACACAGAATGACCGTCCTGGAACAGCCTGATATTTCTCGGACCAGCATTTTCGAGACTCTCGAATCCGAAGTCCGCAGCTACAGCCGCTCCTGGCCGGCCGTTTTCGAAACGGCATCCGGATCGTGGCTGCGCGACGAGAACGGCAAGGACTATCTCGACTTCTTCGCCGGTGCCGGTGCCCTGAACTACGGGCACAACAACCCGGTACTCAAGACCGCGCTCGTGGACTACATCATGAACGACGGCATCACCCACAGCCTGGACATGCACACCGTCGCCAAGCGGGAGTTGCTCGAATCGTTCGAGCGCACCATCCTCGAACCGCGCGGGCTGGACTACAAGGTGCAGTTCCCCGGCCCGACCGGAACGAACACCGTCGAAGCCGCGTTGAAACTGGCCCGCAAGGTGACCGGCCGTGAATCGATCATCAACTTCACCAACGCTTTTCACGGCATGACTCTCGGTGCCCTGTCGGTGACGGGCAACTCGATGAAACGCGCGGGCGCGGGCGTGCCGCTGGTCCACGCGACCCCGATGCCGTTCGACGGCTACTTCGACGGCTCCACCGAGGACTTCCACTGGTTCTCGCGCGTCCTCGACGATTCGGGCAGCGGTCTGAACCGGCCGGCCGCGGTGATTGTGGAGACCGTGCAGGGCGAGGGCGGCGTCAACGTCGCACGCCCGGAGTGGCTGCGCGCGCTCGCCGACCTGTGCACCGAGCGCGGCATCCTGCTCATCGTCGACGACGTGCAGATGGGCTGCGGCCGTACCGGCCCGTTCTTCTCCTTCGAGGCCGCGGGCATCACGCCGGACATCGTGACCCTGTCGAAGTCGATCGGCGGCTATGGACTTCCGCTGGCACTCACCCTGTTCAGGCGCGAACTGGACGTGTGGGGTCCCGGTGAGCACAACGGCACGTTCCGCGGCAACAATCCCGCGTTCGTGACCGCGCGGGCCGCGTTCGACCACTACTGGTCCGACGATCGCCTCGAGCGCGACACCCTGCGCAAGGGCGAGCGGATCCGTCAGACGTTCATGAACCTGGCGACGATGTTCGACGGTGTGTCCACCCGCGGTCGCGGCCTCGTCCAGGGCCTGGTGTTCGACGACCCGAGCGACGCGCAGAAGGTGTGCGCGTTCGCCTTCGAGGAGGGACTGCTCGCGGAGACCGCGGGACCGTCCGACGAGGTCGTCAAGCTGCTGCCGCCGCTGACCATCACCGACGACGAACTCGAGTACGGGCTCAACATCATCGCCGAGGCCACCGCGAAGGTCTGCGCCTGATCGCGTCCCGCCCGCGCGGCTTCTCCGCGCAACTCTTTACAGCAGAGGATATTTCATGATCGTACGCACCACCGAGGGGATCACCGGCACCGAACGCGACGTCGAGGCCGAGAACGGGAACTGGCGCAGCAAGCGCATCGTGCTCGGCGGTGACCGCGTCGGGTTCTCGTTCCACGAAACGACCATCGAAGCGGGCACCGTCAACGAATTCCACTACGCGAACCACGTCGAGGCGGTGTGGCTCGTCGAGGGCACGGGCACGCTCACCGATCTCGAGACCGGCAGCGTGTACCCGCTGGCGCCGGGCACGATGTACCTGCTGAACGGTCACGAGCGGCATCGCGTCGAGCCGGATACCCGGATGCGGATGCTGTGCGTGTTCAATCCGCCCGTCACCGGACGGGAAGTCCACGACGAGAACGGCGTCTACCCGCTCGTCGAGGTCGTCTGAGCACCCGGCACGAGATGACCCGGGGCGGGCGCGCGAATAGAGTCGAGACCATGACCTTCACGCGTCCGCCCCGCATCGCCGTCGGCCCCGATCCGGACGAATTGTTCGACCGGGCGGTCGTGCGGGGCGGCGGCGTGCCGTGTCGGCTCGACGAGCAACCGGACGCGCTGGTGTGGACCGGCGGTCCCGCCGGGTTTCCGGAACTGCTGCCCGAGTCGGTGCGCTGGGTGCAGTTGCCCGCTGCGGGCGTCGAGGAGTGGTTCGCGGCCGGGACCGTGAAGGCGCATCCGCAGGTGACCTGGACCTCCGCGGCCGGCGCCTATGCCGCGACGGTCGCCGAGCATGCTCTGGCGCTGCTCCTGGCCGGGGTGCGGGCGCTGCCCGCCCACCTGGCCGCGTCGTCGTGGACGCCGACGGAGTTCTACCCCAAGCTCGGCACGCTGCGTGGCGCGGTCGTCGGCATCATCGGCGCCGGCGGCATCGGCCGGGCCCTGATCCCGATGCTGGCCGGGATCGGCGCGCAGTCGCTGGCGGTGACCCGCGCCGGCCGCCCGGTACCGGGCGCCGCCGAAACCCTCCCCGTCGACCGGATCGACGAACTCTGGTCCGCCGCAGATCATTTCGTGGTCGCCGCGCCTGCGACCGCGAAAACCGTGCGACTCGTCGGTGCCCGCCAGTTCGCGGCGATGAAGCCCACGGCATGGGTGATCAACGTCGCCCGCGGATCACTCGTGGACACCGACGCGCTCGTCGACGCGCTCTCCACCGGCGCGATCGCCGGTGCAGGTCTCGACGTCACCGATCCCGAACCCCTCCCGGACGGCCATCCCCTGTGGTCGCTGCCGAACGTGATCATCACCCCGCACGATTCGAACCCGCCCGCCCTGCGGGTGCCCGCCTTCGCCGAACATGTCGTCGAAAATGTCACCCGCTTCGCGTCCGGCGCCGAACTCGCCGCGATCATCGATTCCAGCGCGGGTTACTGACCCGGTTCGGCGAGACCGGCAGCCTCGTCCCGTTCCGCCCACTCCAGCAGCGGATCGAGCGCGAACACCGCGTCGTCGATCCCCGCGTGCAGATCGCCCAGTTCCGCGAACCGGTCCGGGACCGTGCGGATCGTGAGGTCGCGAGGGTCGACGTGGTCGATCTCGTCCCACGTGACCGGTGTCGAGACCGTCGCCTCCGGAACCCCGCGGACCGAGTAGGCCGCGGCGATCGTGTGGTCGCGGGCGTTCTGGTTGTAGTCGACGAACAGCTTCGTGGGGTCCCGGTCCTTGCGCCACCACGTGGTGGTGACGTCCTCCGGGACACGCCGTTCGACTTCCCGCGCGAACGCGAGCGCGGCCCGGCGCACGTCCCCGAACTCCCACCGCGGGTCGATCCGCACATACACGTGCAGGCCCTGACCACCGGATGTCTTCGGCCACCCGGTCGCCCCCAGCTCGTCGAGCACCTCGTGCACGACACCCGCGACACGCCGCACGGTGCCGAAATCGCACTGCGGCATCGGATCCAGATCGATGCGCCACTCGTCGGGACGTTCGACGTCCGCACGGCGCGAGTTCCACGGATGGAACTCGACCGTGGACATCTGCACTGCCCACACCACGTCCGCGAGGTGGGTGACGCACAGTTCGTCGGCGTACCGGTCGTAGCGCGGGAAGTGGACCTGCACGGTCTGCACCCAGTCGGGAGCGCCGCGCGGCAGCCGCTTCTGGTGCACCTTGTCGCCGGCGAGCCCGTCCGGGAAGCGGTGCAGCATGCACGGCCGCTCCCGCAGCGCCCGCACGATGCCGTCGCCGACCGCCAGGTAGTAGCGGGCCAGGTCCAGCTTCGTCGCGCCCGTCTGCGGAAAGTACACGCGGTCCGGATGGGACAGGCGCACGGTGCGGTCGCCGACGACCAGTTCGACGGCGTCGGACGACTTGCCGGTCGGTGCCATCGGTCCATTGTGTTCACTGTCGGCGGCGCGCGGGACGGAACGCGCGGATCGGGTCGCGCTACCGTGGACGGCGTGATCGACGAATTGCACTCGCTGCTGGCCGGGCGTCGGGTCGCGGTTCTCACCGGCGCCGGGCTCAGCACCGATTCCGGCATCCCGGATTATCGGAGCCCGGCCTCTCCCCCGCGTAACCCGATGACATTCCAGCAGTTCGTCGGCGATCCGGTGTTCCGCCGCCGCTATTGGGCGCGCAATCACGTCGGCTGGCGCCACATGGACGCCGCCCGCCCCAACGACGGGCATCGCGCGCTCGCCGCACTCGAGCACCGCGGCACGGTGCTCGGAGTGATCACCCAGAACGTGGATCTGCTGCACACCAAGGCCGGCAGCCGCCGCGTCGTGGACCTGCACGGCACCTATGCGCAAGTGCGCTGCCTGGCCTGCGACCATCGCATCTCACGGTTCACCCTCTCCGAACTCCTCACCGAGGCCAACCCCGGATTTCTCGAACATGTCCGGGCGACAACGGGTTCGGAGGTCGCACCGGACGCCGACGCGGTGGTCGCGAACACCGACGAGTTCCGGGTCGTCGACTGTGTGCAGTGTGGTGGCATGCTCAAACCCGACATCGTGTACTTCGGCGAGTTCGTGCCCGGCGACCGCGTCGAGCGGGCCTTCGCGCTCGTCGAGGAGGCCGACGCGCTGCTCGTGGCGGGCAGTTCTCTTGCGGTGCAGTCCGGGCTGCGTTTTGTGTGGAAGGCCGCCGCGGATGGTAAACCGATCGTGATCGTCAACCGCGGGCAGACCCGCGGCGACCGCTTCGCGGACATGCGGGTCGACGCCGGCTGTTCGGAAACCCTCGCCGCCCTGGCCGCGACACCGCTACGGGCCGCGTCCTGAACGGACAGTCCCGAACGGGACCCTAGAGGCGCGCCAGGTCGTCGGCGTGCACCACGGGCCGCTGCAGATCCGGCGGGAGCTGCTGCGTCGAGAAACCGATCATGAAATCCAGTTCGCTCGCGTCGTACGCGACGACGCCGCGCGCCACGGTCCGACCGTCCGGCCCGACCAGCCCGACGACGTCCCCGGCGTGGAACGATCCGCTCATCCCTGTGACGCCCGCGGGCAGCAGCGACCGCCGGCGTTCGACGACGGCGCGGACCGCCCCGGCGTCCAGGTGCAGTTCGCCGTGGGTGTCGGCGGCGTGCCGCACCCAGAACGTGCGGGCGGACATGCGATTCGGGCGGGCCGAGAACGCGGTGCCGACATCCGCGGCGGTGAGTGCCCGATCGGCCCGAGCCGCGGCGGTGAGCAGCACCGGCACACCCGAGTCGGCCGCCAGTCGGGCCGCGGACAGTTTCGATGCCATCCCCCCGGTGCCGAGCGCGCCACCGGATCCGGCGACCACCCCGTCGAGGTCCTCGGGGCTGGTGACCTCGGGGATCAGCGTGGCGTTGCCTTTGCGGGGATCGCCGTCGTAGAGACCGTCCACGTCCGAGAGCAGGATCAGCGCGTCGGCACCCACGAGATGCGAGACGAGCGCGGCGAGCCGGTCGTTGTCGCCGAACCGCAGTTCCGTGGTCGCGACCGTGTCGTTCTCGTTGACGACCGGAACGGCGTGCAGGGCGCGCAGCCGGTCCAGGGTGCGCTGCGCGTTGCGGTGCTGGGTGCGGCGGGCGATGTCGTCGGCGGTGAGCAGCACCTGGCCGACGGTCCGTCCGTAGCGGGCGAAGGACGTGCCCCACGCGTGGGCGAGCGCAAGCTGGCCGACGCTGGCCGCGGCCTGCTTGGTGGCCAGGTCGCGGGGACGGCTGGTCAGCCCGAGCGGGGCGAGACCGGCCCCGACCGCGCCGGAGGACACGACCGTGACGTCGGACCCGGCCCGCATGCGGGCCTCGATCGCGTCGACGAGCCGATCGAGGCGGTCACGGTCGAGGCCACCGACGACGCTGGTGATGGCCGACGAGCCGATCTTGACGACTACGCGACGTGCTGAAGCGATGACCTCACGGGTGTCGCTCACGGTGGATCTGGCCTGCCTTTCGGGTGTGCGCCGATCTAGAACTCGTCGTCGTCGGTGGCGAGACCACGACGCACCTTCTTCGCGTGGCGACGCTCGGATGCGCCGACGCGGTCGACCTGGTCGAGGCGGGCATCGGTGCCGCGGCCGGTCGGCACGATGTCGACACCGGCCTGCGTCTGCGGTTCCCATTCGAAGCTGACGTCGCCGATGGTGACGTAGCAGCCCGGTTCGGCGCCCTGCTTGACCAGTTCGTCCTCGACGCCGAGACGCGCGAGCCGGTCGGCGAGGTAGCCGACGGCCTCGTCGTTGTCGAACGCGGTCTGCCGCACCCACCGTTCCGGCCGGGTGCCGCGGACGATGAAGCCGCCGGGGGTCTCCGGGTCGGCGATGACGCTGAAGCCGGATTCGTCGCGGGCGACGGGCCGGATGACCGGGCGCTTCGGCGCAGCCGCCGGATGCGCGGCCCGGTAGTCCTCGACCATCCGGGCCAACGCGAACGTCAGCGGACGCAGACCGTCGCGGCTGACCGCGGAGATGGTGAACACGGGCCACCCGCGGGCTTCGAGTTCCGGGGTGACGAATTCGGCGAGTTCCGCGGCGTCGGGCACGTCGGCCTTGTTCAGGATGACGATGCGGGGCCGGTCGGCGAGGTCACCGAGGCTGCTGTCCCCCGACAGCGCCGGCTGGTAGGCGGAGAGTTCCGCTTCGAGGGCGTCGATGTCGGAGATCGGGTCGCGGCCCGGCTCGAGGGTCGCACAGTCGACGACGTGCGCGAGCACCGCGCAGCGTTCGATGTGCCGCAGGAAGTCCAGGCCCAGGCCGCGGCCTTCGCTCGCGCCCGGTATCAGACCGGGTACGTCCGCGACGGTGAAGGTGGTGTCGCCCGACTGCACGACCCCGAGGTTCGGCACCAGCGTGGTGAACGGGTAGTCGGCGATCTTCGGCTTCGCCGCGGACAGCACCGACACCAGCGACGACTTGCCCGCAGACGGGAATCCGACGAGGCCCACGTCGGCGACCGATTTGAGTTCGAGGACGAGGTCGCGTTCCTCGCCTTCCTCGCCGAGCAGGGCGAAGCCGGGGGCCTTGCGGGCCTTCGACGCGAGCGCGGCGTTGCCGAGACCACCGCGGCCGCCCTGCGCCGCGACGAACCGGTTGCCGACGCCGATGAGATCGGCGAGCACCTTGCCGTCGGAGTCGAGGACGACGGTGCCGTCGGGCACCTTGAGCACGAGGTCGCCGCCGTTGGCGCCGTCGCGGTTGCTGCCCGCGCCCTGTGCCCCGTTGGTGGCTTTGGCGTGCTGATGGAAGTGGAAGTCGAGCAGCGTGTGCACGTTGCCATCCACTTCGAGGATCACGTCGCCGCCGTTGCCTCCGTTACCGCCGTCGGGGCCGCCCAGCGGCTTGAACTTCTCTCGATGGACGGAGGCGCAACCGTTGCCGCCCTTGCCGGCGCTGACGTGCAGCACCACCCGGTCGATGAAGCGGGACATGGGTGGACCTCTCTCCGTCCGGAAAAACCGGTGACATTCGAAATCGGGGTGAAACGAAAACAGTAGGGGCGGACCGGGGTATACGACCCTGGTCCGCCCCTACTGGGAGTATGTCGCGAGGAAGACCTCGCAGAGTCCGAATCGGACGGCAGATCAGGCGTCTGCCGCGACCGGAACGATGTTCACGGTCTTACGACCGCGCTTGGTACCGAACTCGACCGAGCCGGTAGCCAGGGCGAACAGCGTGTCGTCGCCGCCGCGTCCCACGTTCACACCGGGGTGGAAATGGGTGCCACGCTGACGCACGAGGATCTCGCCGGCGTTGACGGCCTGGCCGCCGAAACGCTTGACGCCGAGTCGCTGCGCGTTCGAATCGCGACCGTTACGGGAGCTGGATGCACCCTTCTTGTGTGCCATGACGAACCCTCCTGGGGTTGAAGCTGGAAGTTCGAGTTACTTGATGCCGGTGACCTTGACGACCGTCAGCTTCTGACGGTGGCCCTGGCGCTTGTGGTAACCGGTCTTGTTCTTGAACTTGTGGATGCGGATCTTCGGGCCCTTGGTGTGCTCGACGATCTCACCGGTGACCGAGACCTTCGCCAGCTTGTCGGCGTCGGTGGTCAGCGCGGACCCGTCGACGACGAGGACCGGAGCAAGCGAGACAGCCGTGCCGGGCTCACCCTCGATCTTCTCGACCTTGACGAGGTCGCCCTCAGCGACCTTGTACTGCTTACCGCCGGTCTTGACGATCGCGTACGTTGCCATCGGACGGCTACCCCTTGCTAATTCGAACGTGCTCGCGCCACGGTGTGCAGCGCGACTGGTCTGTGTGGTTGCTGACTCGGAGCCCGCAGTCTTGCCCGATTTCTCGGTTTCCCGGAATCCAGGCGCAGCTGGGCTGTATCGCGAGTAGCGACTGTGCAAGATTACGGGAAGGTGACTGCCAGGGTCAAACCGGCGACACCGACTGTGTCGGACACCCCCCGACGCCTACCGCGGACCCTGCACGGCCTCCGGCAGACACCGGTCACCGGCCCGCACACGGCAGGCCGGTGACCGATCCCTCATGCTTCGGCGTCGACCGGCGGACCCGCGGGCCGGCCGGCGGCGCGGCGTCGGCGAGGCCGGCGTTCCACGACCGCGGTCGCGGCGTCCCCGTCGCCGGCTGCGGCGGCCGGTGCGGGTGCTGCCGCGGGTGCCTCGGCGACCGTAGGCGTCGGAATGACGAACACGGTGCCGGCGCTTTCGCTGTCCCCGGTCGGCGCGGCAGCGGCGCGGGAAACCCGGCGGGCGCGACGCCGGCGCGGCGGCTCAGGCTGCTGGGCATCCTGTTGCCGGGTTTCCGGCTCGTGCGCTGCCCGCCCGCTTTCGGCCACCCCGACCTGCTCGGCCGGCTCCGCGTCCACCACGGCCCCGGCGACAGGCTCGGCCGTCGTCTCCGTGCCGGCAACCGGCGCCGAGTCGGCAGCGACCGACTCCTCGGCGACCGCCGGTTCCGGCGTGTGCGCGGCGCCCGCCTCGGCAGCATGCTCGCCGTCCGCCTCGGCAACGTGCCCGGCGTCTTCCTCGGTGGCATGGTGGGCGGCCATCGCCAGCGCGACCGGGTGCGCCCGGCGGGCGGCGGCCTCTTCCGGTGTCGGATGGTGCTGAGCCTCGGGTTCCGCCGCCGGCTGGTGCTCTGGTGGCTGCTGCAGCTCCTGGCCGGCCCCGCGATCACGGCTGCGCTTGCGACGTGAGCCGCTGCCCTCGCTCTTCGAGCGGCCCGAATCCTCGGCCGGCTTCGATTCGATCGGGTCGGAATGAACGATGAGGCCGCGCCCGTGGCAGTGCTCACACGTGGTCGAGAATGCCTCGACCAGGCCGGTACCGAGCCGCTTGCGGGTCATCTGGACCAGACCCAGCGACGTGACCTCGGACACCTGATGACGGGTGCGATCGCGTCCGAGCGCCTCGGTGAGGCGACGCAGCACCAGGTCGCGGTTCGATTCGAGCACCATATCGATGAAGTCGACGACGATCATGCCGCCGATGTCGCGCAGCCGCATCTGCCGCACGATCTCCTCGGCCGCCTCCAGGTTGTTGCGGGTGACCGTCTCCTCGAGGTTGCCGCCGGCACCGGTGAACTTACCGGTGTTGACGTCGACGACCGTCATGGCTTCGGTGCGGTCGATGACCAGCGTGCCGCCCGACGGCAGCCACACCTTGCGGTCGAGGGCCTTGGCGAGCTGTTCGTCGATGCGGTGGGCGCCGAACACGTCGACGCTGCCCGAGTTGCTGTACTGCTCCACGCGCGGCAGAAGATCCGATGCCACGGTGCGGATGTAGTTCTCGACGGTGCGCCAGGACTTGTCGCCCTCGATGACGAGCTTGGAGAAATCCTCGTTGAACAGGTCGCGGACGACCTTGACGAGCAGGTCCGGCTCCTCGTACAGCGTCTTGGGCTGGCCGGACGACTCCGATTTCGCCTTCGCCGCCTGCTCCTCGACGGCGGCCCACTGCGTCTGCAGCCGGGTCACGTCACGCGAGAGCTCTTCCTCGCTGACGCCCTCGGCGGCGGTGCGGATGATGACCCCGGCCTCGGCGGGGACGATCTCACGCAGGATCTCCTTGAGACGCTTGCGTTCGGTGTCCGGCAGCTTGCGGCTGATGCCGGTCGACGAACCGCCCGGCACGTACACCAGGAATCGACCCGCGAGGCTGATCTGTGTGGTCAGGCGGGCACCCTTGTGTCCCACCGGGTCCTTGCTGACCTGCACGACGACCTGGTCGCCGGGCTTGAGCGCCTGCTCGATCTTGCGGGAGTTGCCGCCGAGACCCGCGGCGTCCCAGTTGACCTCACCGGCGTACAGGACGCCGTTGCGTCCCCGGCCGATGTCGATGAACGCGGCTTCCATTGAGGGGAGCACGTTCTGCACGCGACCCAGGTAGACATTGCCCACCATGGAGGCCGAATTGGCGCTGGTCACGAAGTGCTCGACGAGGATGCCGTCCTCGAGTACCGCGACCTGGGTCATGCCGGCGTGCGCACCGTCGGTCCGCTCCCGCACGACCATGACGCGGTCGACCGATTCGCGGCGGGCGAGGAACTCGGATTCGGTGAGGATCGGCGGGCGCCGGCGTCCGGCCTCCCGGCCGTCGCGGCGACGCTGCCGCTTCGCTTCCAGTCGCGTCGATCCGCTGATGCCCTGGACCTCGTCCTTGACGGCACGGGTCTTGCTACGCGGTTCACGCTCGTGGATGACGGTGGGGACGGAATCGTCCTCGGCGGTGTCCGCGGTCTCGCTGCCCTTGCGGCGACGGCGACGGCGACGGCGCCGCGAGGTGCCCTCACCCTGCTCGTCTTCGGCCGCGCTCTCCTCCGATTCGGCGGACTCCTCCTCGGCCTCGGCGGTCGTGTCGCTCTCGGCGGCCGGGGTCTCGGTTGCCTCTGCCGCCGGCTCCGACTCGGCCGGCGCCTCGCCGGCTTCGGTGTCCTCGGTGGATTCGCCCTCGGCGGTCTCACCGCGACCGCGACCGCGGCCACGACGTCCACGCCGCCGACGACGGGGATGTTCCTCGTCGCTCTCGTCGGTGACCTCGGCGGGCTCTCCCTCGACGAGGGTCTCTTCGGTCTCTTCGGTCTCGGCGACCGGTTCGGCCGGCATCTCGGCGCCGCGACGGGTGCGGCGACGACGCGGGGTGCTCTCGGCGGGGGGTGCCAGCTCGGGCTGCAGGAACAGCGGGGCTTCGAAGACCGGTTCGGCCGCGGCCGCCGGCTGCGGAACGTCGAACAGCGGCGTGTCCTGCACGGGAGCGGTGAACAGGGAACCGGGACCGGCGAGCTGCGGTTCGGGGGCCGCCTCTACCTGTGATTCGGGCTCGGCCGGCGCTTCCGGCGCGGCTTCGGGCTCGGCGGGTGCTTCCGGCGCGGCTTCGGGCTCGGCCGGTGCTTCCGGCGCGGCTTCGGGCTCGGCGGGTGCTTCCGGCGCAGGCTCGGGTTCAGGCTGCGCGGCAGGCGCGGTCTCCTCGGTCGCCGACACCGGTGCGACCAGCGCGTCCCGTATCTGTTCGGCAGCGTCACGGTGAAGGGTCGAGTGTGCGCTGCGCAACTCGTGGCCGAACTCGGCCGCCTTCGCGATGACCTGCTTGCTCGTCAATCCGAGCAGCTTGGCGAGGGCGTGCACGCGAATCTTCGCGGGCAGCTCCGCTGCGGCTTCGGTGGAATTGTTGTCCGGCGGCACTTGATCTGCCACGTAAGTCTCCTAAGACCCCCGGGCGCGTCCATCGCCGTAGTCGGCGATGTGACGCGGCCACGCGGGGGCGCAGCTTGTGTGCTCGCGCCCTCTGGCGCGAGATCTCCGGTCTCGCATCACGCGGCCGTCCGGTGCCCGTTTTCACTGCACGGTCGAGCGATGCCTGGCTTGATCGCGAGTCGAGCGCCGGAACATCCAGCATGTCGCCGAGCGAGGTGTCTCCTGCGTTTCTCGGCCACAGCGATGTCGGGCATCGATCCGTGATGTCGTCGGCTGTTCCGCACTCGTTCGTCCGGAGCAACCTTGCCCAGTATCCCACATGGGGATGCCGGGATACGCCAACGGCGCCCCGAAGGGCGCCGTCGACTCGTGTCACCTCGTTGAGTGACTAGGCGTTCGCGAGCTCCGGGAACCACAGTGCGATCTCGCGCTCGGCGGATTCGACCGAGTCGGAGCCGTGCACGAGGTTCTCTCCCGCGTCGAGGCCGAGGTCGCCGCGGATCGAGCCGGGAACGGCCTTCTCGACCGGGTCGGTGCCGCCGGCGAGCTGCCGGAATGCCGCGATCGCGCGCGGCCCCTCGAGCACCGCCGCGACCAGCGGGCCACCGGTGATGAACTCGATCAGCCCCGGGTAGAAGGGCTTACCCTCGTGTTCGGCGTAGTGTGCCCCGGCGACCTCTTCGGTCGCGGTGCGCATCTGCAACGCCACGATGCTGAGGCCCTTGCGCTCGATACGCGAGAGGATCTCTCCGACATGACGGCGTGCGACGCCGTCGGGCTTGATCAGTACCAGTGTCCGTTCAGTCACGCCGAACAGCGTAGAGGTTCAGTCGCGCTGCCCCGGGAGCAGACCCCGCGCCTCTCGCTCCTTGATGTCTTTGCGCAGGTAGAGCAGGTACGCCCAGACCACCGAGAACAGTACGCCCACGGCCCCGAGCGCCGGGTCGATGAGGAAGCCGAGCAGCGTCAGCACCTGCAGACCCAGGTTGAACGGGATCGCCCACGAGCGACCCTGCACGCCCGCGCCGAGGAACATCAGCACGGCCAGCACGACGATGTAGGTACCGGAGAACGCGGTCAGGCCCCCGCCGACGGCGGCGACGACCGGCAGTACGAGCAGCACGACGATCGCCTCGAGCACCAGGGTGCCGGCCATGACCCCGCGGAAGCCCTTCCACGGGTCCTTCACCGGGGGCCGGATCTCGGGGTCCTGCCCGTCCGGGTTTTCGTTGCTCACGCGGGGTCCTTTCCGAACAGACTGCGGGCGGCACCGGCAGTGACCACCGATCCGGTCACCACGACGCCTGCTCCCGATACTGCCTCACCGGGCTCGGCGACCTCCTCGGCGATCGCGATCGCCGTCTCGATCGCGTCGGGCAGTGTCGCGGCCGTCACCACTCGCTCGTCGCCGAACCGGGCGACGGCGAGGTCAGCGAGGTCGTCGACGTCCATGGCGCGCGGCGACCCGTTGTGGGTGACCACGATCTCGTCGAACACCGGTTCGAGAGCCTCGAGCAGACCCCGGACGTCCTTGTCGGCCATGACCGAGACCACACCGACAAGCTTGCGGAAGTCGAACTCGGCGGCCAACGCGGCGGCGAGCGCCTGCGCGCCGTGCGGGTTGTGGGCGGCGTCGAGGAACACCGTCGGCGCGCTGCGCACCCGCTCCAGCCGGCCGGGATTCACCACCGACGCGAACGCCTCGCGCACGGCGTCGACGTCGAGCTGCCGGTCCGGTCCGGCACCGAAGAACGCTTCGACCGCGGCGAGCGCCAGCGATGCGTTGAACGCCTGGTGCTCGCCGTGCAGCGGCAGGAAGATGTCGCTGTACACACCGCCGAGTCCCTGCAGCTCGAGTTGCTGGCCGCCGATGGCGACCTGCCGCTGCAGCACGGTGAACTCCGAACCCTGCCGCGCCACGGCGGCGTCGGACTC
Source organism: Rhodococcus zopfii NBRC 100606 = JCM 9919 (assembly GCF_001895025.1). Lineage (GTDB taxonomy): Bacteria > Actinomycetota > Actinomycetes > Mycobacteriales > Mycobacteriaceae > Rhodococcus > Rhodococcus zopfii. The sequence continues at coordinate 30,951 of NZ_BCXI01000011.1, read as the reverse complement.
GACCGCCTGGCGCAGCAGTACCTCCATCGCCTCGGGTTCCTGCTGCGCGATGATCGCGACCGTCTCGCGCGGCGCCAGGTCGTCGGGGCGGGCCGGCTTGATGATCCCGGCCTTCTCCGCCGCGATCTCGTTGAGGGTGTCGCCGAGGTAGCCGGTGTGATCGATGCCGACGGGCGTGATCACCGCGACCTGGCTCTCCACGACGTTGGTAGCGTCCCAGCGGCCGCCGAGACCGACCTCGACGACCGCAACGTCGACCGGAGCGTCGGCGAACGCGGCGAACGCCATCGCGGTGGTGACCTCGAACTTGCTCATCCGGGGACCGCCCACCGCCTCGGACTGCTGGTCGATCATCCGCACATACGGCTCGATGTCGCGGTAGGTGTCGACGTACGTGCGCGGCGAGACCGGCACGCCGTCGATGCTGATCCGCTCGGTCGCCAACTGCAGGTGCGGGCTGGTCGTGCGGCCCGTGCGCCGGTGCATGCGGGTCAGCAGCGCGTCGATCATCCGGGTCACCGACGTCTTGCCGTTGGTGCCGGCGACGTGGATGACCGGATAGCTGTGCTGCGGGGACCCGAGCAGGTCCATGAGCGCGGCGATCCGGGTCAGCGACGGCTCGATCTTCGTCTCGGGCCAGCGCTGGTCGAGTTCGGCCTCGACCAGCGCCAGCTCCGCGAGATCCACCGGGGACGGTTCCCCGGGACGTTCGGTGCTCACGCCTGCCCCAGCTCCGCGAGCCGAGCGGTGAAGCGGGCGATCTCCTCCTCGGCGATCTGCTTGCGCGCGGTGATCTTCTCGACCACCGGTGCGGGGGCCTTCGCCAGGAACGCCTCGTTGCCGAGCTTCGCGGATGTGCCGGCCAGTTCCTTCTCGGCCACCGCGAGATCCTTGCGCAGGCGCGCGATCTCGGCGGCGACGTCGATGGTGCCGGAGGTGTCGAGCTCGACCGTGACGGTCGCGCGGGACAGGCGCACCTCGACGGACGCGGTCGCGGCGAAATCGTCCTCGGGGTCGGTGAGGCGGGCCAGCGAACGCACCGCCGGGATCTGCGAGGCGAGGTCGGCGGCGTCGATCTCGGTGATGCGCGCGGCGACCTTCTGCGACGGCTTGAGCCCCTGGTCGCTGCGGAAGCGGCGGATCTCGGTGACGAGCTTCTGCATGTCCTCGATGCGGCGGGCCGCGTCCGAGTCGGCTGCCACCCCGCTCGCCGTGGGCCACGACGCGACGACCAGCGACGCCCCGCCGGTGAGCACCTTCCACAGGGTCTCGGTGACGAACGGGATCACCGGATGCAGCAGGCGCAACAGCGAATCCAGCACGGCGCCGAGCACGGCACGGGTGTGTGCGGGACGGTCGCCGTCCTCGGCGAACTGCACCTTGGCGAGCTCGAGGTACCAGTCGCACACCTCGTCCCACGCGAAGTGGTACAGGGCCTCGCACGCCTTGGAGAACTCGAACTTCTCGAACGCCTCGTCGACCTCCGCGCGAACCTGCTCGAGCCGGTCCAGGACCCAGCGATCGGCGTCGGTGAGGTCGCCGCGCGCGGGCAGCTCCGCCACGACGGCACCGTTCATCAGCGCGAACTTGGTCGCGTTGAACAACTTGTTGGCGAAGTTGCGCGAGGACTGGGCGTGGTCCTCCCCGACCGCGAGGTCGCTACCCGGGTTCGCACCGCGCGCGAGGGTGAAGCGCAGGGCGTCGGCGCCGAAGCGGTCCACCCAGTCGAGCGGGTCGATGCCGTTGCCGCGGGACTTCGACATCTTCTTGCCGAACTGGTCCCGGACCAGTCCGTGCAGGAACAGGTCGGTGAACGGGACCTTGCCCAGCCCCTCGTCGCCGGAGACGTAGGTACCGAACATCATCATCCGGGCGACCCAGAAGAACAGGATGTCGTACCCGGTGACGAGAACGCTGGTGGGATAGAACTTTTCGAGCTCGGGGGTCTTCTCCGGCCAGCCCATCGTGGAGAACGGCCACAGGCCCGAGGAGAACCATGTGTCGAGCACGTCGGGGTCCTGCTCCCAGCCCTCGGGGGCGGTCTCGTCCGGCCCGAAGCACTCGACCTGACCGTCGGGGCCGTACCAGATCGGGATGCGATGCCCCCACCACAGCTGCCGGGAGATGCACCAGTCGTGCATGTGGTCGACCCACGCAAACCAGCGCGGTTCCTGGCTGGCGGGGTGAATCACCATGTCGCCGTTGCGAACCGCGTCGCCAGCGGCCTTCGCGAGCGATTCGACCTTGACCCACCACTGCATCGACAGGCGGGGCTCGATGGTCTCACCGGAGCGTTCGGAATGGCCGACGCTGTGCAGGTAGGGACGCTTCTCGGCGACGACGCGACCCTGCTCGGCGAGAGCTTCGCGGATCTTCACCCGGGCCTCGAAGCGGTCCATACCGTCGAAACGCGTTCCGCTGTCGGCGATCTTGCCGGCCTTGTCCATGATGGTGGGCATCGGCAGGTTGTGCCGCAGACCCATCTCGAAGTCGTTGGGATCGTGCGCCGGAGTGATCTTCACGGCGCCGGTCCCGAACGTGGGGTCGACGTAATCGTCGGCGATGACCGGGATCTGCCGCTCGGTGATCGGGTGGTAGATCGTGGTTCCGACGAGGTGCTTGTACCGCTCGTCGTCGGGGTGCACCGCGACGGCGGTGTCGCCGAGCATCGTCTCGACACGGGTGGTCGCGACGACAACGTGCGGTTCGTCGTCGTTCAGGGAGCCGTAGCGCAGAGAGACGAGTTCACCCTCGACCTCCTCGAACTTGACCTCGATGTCGGAGATCGCGGTCTGCAGCACCGGCGACCAGTTCACGAGGCGCTCGGCGCGGTAGATGAGGCCGTCGTCGTACATCCGCTTGAAGATGGTCTGCACGGCGCGGGACAGGCCCTCGTCCATGGTGAAGCGGTCGCGGGACCAGTCGACGCCGTCGCCGATGCGGCGCATCTGGCCCTGGATGGTGCCGCCGGACTCGCGCTTCCAGTCCCACACCTTGTCGATGAACAGTTCGCGGCCGAAGTCTTCCTTCGCCTTCCCGTCCACCGCGAGCTGCTTCTCGACGACGGTCTGGGTGGCGATGCCGGCGTGGTCCATGCCGGGCAGCCACAGCGTCTCGAACCCCTGCATGCGCTTGCGGCGGGTCAACGCGTCCATCAGGGTGTGATCGAGCGCGTGGCCCATGTGCAGGCTGCCGGTGACATTCGGCGGCGGCAGCACGATGGAATAGCCGGGCTTGTCGCTCGTCGGATCGGCACGGAAGTACCCGGCATCTACCCAGCCCTGGTAGAGATCGGCCTCGACAGCGCTGGGGTCCCAGCTCTTGGGGAGGGCGTCGGCGGGATTCTGCGGGTTCTCTGGCGCACTGGTCACCAGGTAATCCTAAGGGCCTGGCACAAATCGCCTGGACAGCCCCCGCCGCCCGTCGGCGCAGTCGCGTCCGGGATCAGAAAACGATCTCGGTGAAGCGGTACCAGTCGCCGTCGAGATGCCGGTATCCGATATCTCCCTCCTGCACCGGGTCACCGATGTCGTCGGTGCCGCCGGGCAGGTGCGCGACCCCGACGGCGTCGAACAGCCCGCCTTCGGTGTAGAAGTGGCAGCCGCCGGGCCGCGGCGTCACCATGTACACCTCGTACACGCCGAGGCGCATGTCCCCGTATGTGGCCGGGCAGTCCTCGGCGTAGCGCGCGAGGTCACCCTTCGACAGTTGCCATCCGATCCGTCCGGGTACGCCGAGGACGGCCAGGGTGACCGTCACGGCGACGATCGTGGGAGCGATCCAGATGCGACGGTCGGGCCGGAAGCGCCAGAGCCGGACCCCCGCGAGCGCCGTCCAGACCGCACCGAGACCGACGAGGGCGTAGCCGGCGATGATCACGAGGACGAACGACGCGATCGGTTGCAGCGCCGCGAGCAGCAGGGCCGCGCACGCGATGGTCACCAGAATCGGCAGCACCACGCCGACCACGATCCGCCACCAGCGGGGGGTGGCGTCGCGTTCGCGCGCATTCGTCGTCACGGCACCGTGCTTAGCATGCGCGGCCCCGCCCTGTCGCGATCACTGCGCCCAGGGCGGTGTGAGCTGCGTGCCGTCGTTCAGGGTCGCGGTCAGGCCCGGGGTGGTCGTGACCCAGACGCCAGCCCCCTGCGGGCCGCCGTCGACGACCACCTCGGCGCCCGCCCGCACCAGCGCGACGTTCCCGGGTTCGACCTGGCTGGGGGTTCCGTCGATGGTGATGTGCAGCAGTCCGTCGAGGACGAGGAGCACCTCGTCACGGCTCGGGCGATGGGCGACGCCGCGCGACCCCGGCGGCACCGTCAGCTTCCAGGCGCACAGCTGCTCGCTGTTCCGTGATGCCACATAGGACGCGAACGTGCTGCCGTGCGCGTCGAACCGGACAGTGTCCGTGATTCCGAGAACCGTCATCTCTGCTCCATTCATATAGTCAACGTTCTTGACTATATAGTCAATCAACTTGACTTTTCTGTCAAGATGGGAGGATGACCGACTTCCCGGATCTTCCGGCGCTCGTGCTGCGCGCGGCGACGCAACTGGTCGACGCCATCCAGGACGGTGTCGCCGCGCGCGGATTCACCGACGTGCGGCCATCGCACGGATTCGCCTTCGCCCGGATCAGCGCGGGCGACGCCACCGCATCCGACCTCGCAGAACATCTGGGTGTCACCAAGCAGGCCGCCGGTCAGCTCGTCGACCAGCTCGTCGAGCGCGGCTACGTCACCCGTGAAGCGGACCCCACCGACGCGCGGGCCCGCCTGCTTCGCCTGACGGACAGGGGCTGGGCGTGCACGCGGGCCGCGGACGACGCGGCGCGGGAGGCGGTCGCGCAGTGGGAGCTCCGGCTCGATCCTGCAACCTACGCAGCCCTGGGCACCGCGCTGCGGACGGTGGTCACACCGGGAGGCCTCCGCCCTTCGTGGTGACCGCCCTTCGTGGTGACCGTCCTTCGTGGTGACCGTGTGTATCGGTGCCCGGCCCGCGTGTGAAACCGCCTCCGGCCGGGTACCCCGCAAACCCGAAGCCGGTCGACACGAACGGGAGACCACGATGATGCGAGCACTGATGCTGGCGGCGGGCGCGGCCGCGGCCGGGTACGCCCTCGGCTCGAAGTCGGGTAGAGGCACCTACAAGAAGATGATGGGTCAGTCCGCAGACCTGTGGCACAACGCGGGCGTGCAGGACAAGGTGAGCGAGGCGTCGAAGGTCGTCAAGGAGACCGTTCCCCACGTCCAGGAAACAGTCGGGGCACTGGCGAAGAAGGCGGGCCAGCGCACCGGCATCAAGTCCTGACCTTCCTGCCGGGGGCGGCCGGCCGATCTCAGCCCAGCAGCTCCGGCAGGTCGACCGGTCGGCCGAGCACGTGCTCGGACAGGAACGCCTCGACCGTCCGGTACCAGATCGCGGTGTGCTGCGGGCTGAGCACCCAGTGGTTCTCGCTCGGGAAGTACAGGAAGCGGTGGACGGTGGTGCCGTCGTCGTCCGCGGGCAGACCGGATTCGGACAGCAGCTCGTACCACAAGCGCAGCCCTTCCCCGATCGGGACGCGATAGTCCTTGTCGCCGTGGATGACCAGCATCGGGGTCACGATGCTGTCGACGTACAGATGGGGCGAGTTCTCCACCGCCATCTCGGGGGTCATCTCCCGCTGCCAATACCACGCGGCGTCGGTGGTGGGCGCGAACTGGTCGAGCGCCCACAGGCTCGCGTGGGTGACGATCGCGCGGAACCGGTCGGTGTGCCCGGCGATCCAGTTCGCCATGTAGCCCCCGAACGATCCGCCCATCACGGCGGTGCGCTCGGCGTCGATCTCGGGCAGCGTCTCGGCGGCGTCGGTGATCGCCATGAGATCGGTGAACGGCTCCTTGCCCCAGCGGCCCCAGCCGCGCTGCACGAAGTCACGTCCGTACCCGGTGGACAGGGCGGGGTCGGGCAGCAGCACCGCGTATCCCCGGGCGACGAGCAGCCACGGGTTCCACCGCCACGACCAGGTGTTCCACGAGTTCAGCGGGCCGCCGTGCACCCACAGCAGCAGCGGCACCGGTGTATCCGCGGCGGCAGCGGCGGGCTGGGCCAGCCAGCCGCGCACGGGTGTGCCGTCGGCGGCGGTCGCGTGCACCTCGGTGAGCCGGCCGGGGAGCTCCGGCAGCTCGCTCGGCGCCCGCAGCGGGGCGACGGTACCCCGGTCGTCGCCGGTCAGGGCGATCCGCACGGGATGCGGGGGCGCCTCGTAGGACGCGCGCAGCGCGTACGCGAACCTGCCGTCCGGCGCGACCGTCACGTCGGTGTAGGCGGCGTCGTCGGTGGTGAGCGGGACGGGCACCTCGTCGCCGAGGGTGAGCGCGAAGATCGGGGCGCGGCCGTGGTCGTCGGCGGTGAGCAACAGGCCGGAGCCGTCCGGCAGCCAGGCCAGCGAGGTGGGCCAGCGGTCCCAGCCGAGGGCCGCGCCCCTCGCCTCCTTGGTGGCAAGTTCGCAGATGCGCAACGTGATTCGCGGCGGGTCCTCGGGAGTGGTGACGGTCTCGTGGAGGAACGCCAGGCGCGTGCCGTCCGGGGAGATCCGCGGCGACGTGGCGTTGCCTCCCTCGTCGTCGACGAGGGAGGTGCGCAGGCCGCTCTCGAGATCGACGCGCACGAGCGTTGTCCGGCGGGAGGCGAGCGGGCCGGGCACCGACCATGTGGTGACGGCGAAGCTGCCGTCGGCTGCGACGTCGAGTGCGGCGTTGCGCAGCGAGCCGCGGATGCCGGGCGTGAGGTCGCCGAGGATCCCGTCGGCACCGACGGAGATCAGATGCGGACGGTCGGGACCGAGGTCGGCATCCCAGTAGCGGACGGGATAGCCGGTGTGCAGGACGGCGGACACCTTGGCGTCCTTGCGAGCGGTACGGATGCGCTCGTCGTCACTGTCGTTGTGGCCCAGCACATTTGCCGTCACAACGATCCGGTCGGCGCGGGCCGCGGTGTGTACCGCGGAGACACCGCCCGCGCGCTGCGCGATCTGCTCGGCCTCTCCCCCGTCGGCGGGCAGCCGCCACAGCGAGACCGGATCGTCTTCGCCGCCGCGCGAGGCAATGAACAACAGGTCGCCCGATGCGGTGAACACCGGGTTCGATTCGCCTTTCGCACCATGGGTGAGTCTGCGCGCCGGACGCTGCCCGGCCGGGTCGAGTTCCCACAGCGCGCCGACGTAGGCGGTGGACTTCTCGTCGAGTGTGGACTGCGCGATCACCGCGCGCGTGCCGTCCGGGGACAGCGCGAGCGCGGTGACACGAGGCAGCGCGAGGTAGTCGTCGAGGTCTTCGAACGCCGTCATAGGCGTCACCCTAATGGCGGCTTCCGCCCGGTTGTTAACCTGTTTGCCGAGCGATCGTGGCCGCCGTCCACGACCCCACCTCGAACGGAGAACACTGCTGTGGTCGACCTCGCCTTCGTCATCGCCGGTTCGGAAGCGACCGGGGGCGCCGGCCTGCAGGTCGACCTGAAGACGTTCCAGCAGCTGGGTGTGTACGGCGTGGGTACCACGACCTGCATCGTCTCGTTCGATCCGGAGAACAATTGGGGGCACCGGTTCTTCCCGGTGCCGGCCGAGGTGATTGCCGACCAGATCCAGGCAGCCACCGCGGCGCACGACCTCGCTGTCGTGAAGATCGGAATGCTCGGCACGCCCGCGACGATCGATGTGGTCGCCGAGGCTCTGGGCCGGCAGTCCTGGCGGCATGTGGTGCTCGATCCGGTCCTGATCTGCAAGGGCCAGGAGCCGGGCGCCGCGCTGGACACGGACAACGCGCTGCGCACCCAGGTGCTGCCGCACGCGACGGTCGTGACCCCGAACCTGTTCGAAGCGAAAACGCTGTCGGGCATGGACGCCATCGAGTCCGTGGACGACCTGGCCGAGGCCGCCAAGCGCATCCACGATCTCGGCCCGCAGTACGTCGTGGCGAAGGGTGGCGTGGAGCTGCCCGGCGAGGATGCAGTCGACGTTTTCTTCGACGGCAACGAGATGACACTGCTGTCCGCACCGAAGGTCGGCAGCGAGCGCGTCTCCGGCGCCGGTTGCACGCTGGCCGCGGCGATCACCGCCGAACTCGCGAAGGGCACCGACGTCGCCCGGGCCGTCCGGATCGCGAAGGACCTCGTTACCCGCGGCATCAAGGGCCGGGTGTCGGCGAACACCCCGTTCGACACGGTGTGGCAGGGCGCGTAACCGTTGCCTTCTGGTGAGCAAACGTGAGCGTGCTCTGTTCCGTCGGGCAGCCTCGCCTTGCGGCGAGGCGCTTCCTTCAGGTTTCGCAGCCACCAGCGCCGCCGGAGCGGTCGTCTTACGGTCGGCTCCACCACATCGAAGCAGGCACTCTGCTCCGCCCGCGCCAAACGCGCGAGATTGACCGCGGCGTTGAGATCACGATCGATCTGCAACCCGCAGTCGTTGTTGTCGCAGACGTAGAGGCGTTCTGCCAGGGTCGGTTTGGCTTTCGCGGAACCGCAGCCGGAACACGTCTTCGAACTTGGGTACCACCGGTCAGCCCACACACGCACGGACCCGTACCAGATGGTCTGGTAGTCGAGCTGGGGGGGGAGAACTCACCCAAACGTCGGCGAGGCGAACGCCTCACGCAATTGGACGACGCCCGCAAGGGCGGTTTCGTATCCGCGGGCGGACGCGGGTGGTACTCGGACAACCTGCGGAAGTTCCCCCGCTGACCCGGCTCGCTCACCGTCGACGGCAAGCAGGTGAGCGTCCGAAGCCTCGGTCTCAACGCCCCGTACGGGAAGGAAGTCTCCGAGCCGATCGAGGACATCGGCAAGTAGTCGTCGAATCAGCCACTCGGCGGATGTGATCGTTCCGGCCGGTTGTCGACGACCGCCTCGGTGACCGCAGCTTGGAAGTCCTGCGATTCCATGACCTACTTCTTCGAGTTCATCATGGTCTCGTTGACCAAGTCCCGGTAGTCGAGCAACCTCTGCGCAAGTTCCTGCACAGACTCCGGGAGCTGTGACTCGGTGAACAACTCGGCGCCGAAGAGATCGTTCGTCTTGTCGACGACGACCTGCAAGGCGACCTGCTTCGGCAGCCTGCACACTGATGGAACCAAGATCGTACTGCTGGCTGGCCACACCGCAGAATCGGCAGCACTGACCTGCAGTCCCTCCTGCACCCGCACTGCCATCTCGCGAACCGGTCGTGAGCAGTAACAGAACAGATCCCACGAGCCCCACACGTATCATGATCGGCAACCGGGTCGGGGCCGGTCGCTTCATTCCGCCCTCACGCCCGGGCACCGCCACCCCGAGCAGAGGAGTCGACATTCTTCCGAGCACGTCGAGATCGGTGGTCGAGGCAACGTTGCCGGTGGTCGGCGCCCACATCGGCACCATCTCACAGGTCTTCTACGAACGACTGTTCCGCGCGGTCCCGTCGCTGATCGACACCTTCAACCGGACCAACCAGGCCAACGGCGACCAGCAGCGAGCACTCGCCGGATCGGTGGCGTCCTTCGCCTCCCTGCTCGTCTCCGACGATCCCGTCGACATCGACGCAGTCATGGCACGCATCGCCGCCAAGCACGCCTCGCTGGGAGTTCGCGCCGCCCATTACGAGATCGTGCGAACCCACCTGTTCGCCGCCATCGGCGAGGTTCTCGGCGAAGCGGTCACGCCGGAGGTGGCGGCGGCCTGGCACGAGGTCTACACCTTGATGGCCAACTCGCTCGTCGAGCAGGAGACCGCGCTGTACCAGCGGGCCGGCGTCACTTCGGGCGACGTCTGGCGCACGACCATCGTCAGCGAACACGAGTACGACGGTGCACACGCCGCGACCCTGTACCTCCGTTCGGAGGACGGCTCTCCCCTGCCCGCCTTCCTTCCGGGGCAGTACATCTCCGTGCGCGTGCCGCTCCCCGAGGGAGGAGAGCAGATCCGTCAGTACACCGTCTTCCCCGGCCGCACCCGCGGCGAGTGGGCGATCACCGTCAAACGCATTCCCGGCGGGTTCGTCTCCCCCGTGCTGTGCGACGGCGTACGCCCCGGCCACCGCCTCGTCGTCTCCCCCCCGTTCGGGGTCCTGGTGGTCGACGGCGGCGACGAGCCGCTGCTGCTCGTCTCCGCCGGGGTGGGAGTGACCATGACCATCGCGGCACTGCGTCACCTGCTGGACCGGCGCGATCCACGCAGCATCGACGTGGTCCACATCGATCGGACCCCCTACGAGCAACCCCACCGCACGGAGATCAGCTCTCTCGTCGGCGCCCTCCCGAATGCGCGCCTGCACGTCCGCTACACCGAGTACGACGAGATCCGCAGCGACGGCCGGACCCCGCTGTCCGGGCTGCCGCTTCCCACGAACGCCCAGACGTACGTGTGCGGACCGATCCCATTCATGCGTGCGATCCGATCCGACCTCGTCGCCACCGGTGTCGCACCCCAGACCATCCACTACGAGGCATTCGCGCCGGGATCGTGGTTCGGCCTGGAAGACCCCCCACCACCGCCGAAACTCATACGAGAACAGATCAGATGGGCCGTTCAACCCTCACATCGAGCCGACGGGCCGCGGCACAGTCGACGGCGTCCACGGTGAGAGGTGACCGCCGTGCGTGACCAACACCCGCCCGGTTGCGCAGCCGGAAGTTCGTCCGCGCTCTCGCTGGTGCTCGATGCCCCGCCGGCTGGTTCGCCGCGAGCGCCGGCGCCCCGACGAGGGAAACTTCCTGCTCCCCACCGGCCGGCCGGGGACTGCCCAAGTCCCGTGTCGGCGGTGCCGTGGTAGCGGGCCACGGCCAGGGTCAGCCATCGTTCGAGTTCGGGCGAGGGTCAACCGGCGGTGACCTGCGGGTCGTAGGCGCCGCGCTCGGGTATGTCGAGCCGTACGCGATTGTCGTAGCGACGTCGGTCCGGAAGTGATCCGGCGCATTCTGCCTGCGGCTGAGGCCGGCGATGTGTCTACCGGCCGACAGCGACCTGTGTAACGCCCTGCCCGTTGTGTCCGACACCAACCATGGCCGCGGTGAACCATCCCCCTGCGTTCATCGCGGCCTCTCAGGGCTCCTCCTCCATCGGGCATGCACCAACCCGGCGTGGACCAGGCGGATCAGTACGTCCCGAAGCACGTCCGGGTACAGCACATTCGCGTCGTGGAGCACGGTGAAGGTCACGTCAGTACACCCCGAAATCCTCGGACAAGGCGGCGAGGTCGTCGTCGGCGCCGCGGGCTCCGCCCTGCTGCGTGCGACGGTATTCGAACAGCGACGCCGCCAGGATCCGGCGGTGCCGGCCCACCAGCCGGTACCGGATGAGACCTGCATCGAGGAGTTCGATCACGTGCGGGCGCGTGACACTCAGCAGCCCAGCGGCCTGCTGGTGGTCAGCTCCGCATGCGCGGGGACCACGATCACGCCTTGGCCTGCCGCCATGTTCGCCAGTACCGCCCGGATCACGTCCAGTGCAGCGGCGGGCAGATGTACCGACTCCGAGGTTCCCGCCACGGTGATATCGACCGTGTCGGCACCCGCGGTCGGCCCACAGTGACGCACCGTGCAAGAGGCAGGTGGTCCCGAAAGCCTGGCCGTGTCCGAACGAGGACAGGTGGTCTTCCACATCCACTACCGGGATGCGGCCCGAGTAAGAAGCCACCCGGCGCGGTGAACGAGCGCACCGACCAGTGCTCCCAACGCGCCCCCACCGAGAACCAGAGCAGCCATGTAGCCGTAGGCGGAGGGAGTATCGATGCGGGCCGAAGCAAAGTCGAGCGGTTGGTAGCCGGCGGTGTAGAAGTCGAACGGGCGGGAGGCGTACCACCACAGCACGGCAGCGCCAGCGATCCCGCACAGAAATCCGAAACCGGTGAACACCAGCACTGTCACCGTCGCAGACCTCGACCGCGGGTTCACGACAGGTCCGTACCCGAGCCGTCGGGTACTTCCGTCGAGGTCGCGGTGTTCTCCGGTGTGCCGTATCCGGGCATGTTCCACAGTTGCGCGGGTTCGAGTGCACTGTCGCCACCGGGCCACAACCGCAGGCGCCACACATCCCCCGGGGTGGTCGAGCCGGGCCAGCCGTAGTTGACGAAACCGCGGCCCGAGACCTCGACCACGTACTGTCCCGGCGGCACCGCGACAGTGACCGGTTCGGTGGTCGGTGACGACAAACTCAGGATCCCGGGCGCGTCGATCTCGAGGTGGCCTTCGCTGACCTGTTGCCATTCGGATCGGTCGGCTGCGGGGCGACAGGCGAAGACCTGCACGTCAATGCTCATCTCGAAGTTGTTCTGGTGCGGACACAGCACCACGAGCATGCTGCCGTCGCCGGCGCTGGGCTGCTCCGCCTGGGCCTGTTCGAGCAGATCCATCTCGTTGTCGATGTCCCCGAGCCCGCCGTCGAGGCAGAACTGCCCGTAGTCCATCGCCAGCACCACCGTCGACTCCAGGATCGGGCTCGTCTGTGCGTTCACGGCGTGATCTTGACATGCCTGCCCGACAGCGCGGCGGTCCCGCGCCGGGAGAGCGCGGGTACTGCACCGAAACCAATGTTGACGGCGGATTCGACTCGAAGGGATCGTCGTCGATCTCTGGGGATCGGTTTGCCGGTCTCCGCCGCATCTCAACAACCGATGTCGGCCCCGAGGGGACGGTCGGGTCAGGAAAAAGCGCCGTGGCGGCCCTCGCCGGAGGCGAAGCGCGCAGCACCGCCGACGGCGTCGCTGGTGTAGGACTCCATGCCGATGGCGTACTCGGCTGCCATGGCCTCGGATTCGGAGCGGCCGGACTGTTCGTAGACCGATCGGCGGTCGTTGCGCATGCACGTTTGGGGGAACTGAGCGATCTGCCGAGCCAGATTTTCGGCGGTTTCGCGGGTCGTTCCCGGTTCGACGACGCGGTTGGCCAGGCCGAACTCGAGTGCTTCTGCTGCGCCGACCGGTCGGCCGGTCAGAATCATGTCCAGGGCTCGGCTGGCGCCGATCAACCGCGGCAACCGGACGGTGCCGCCGTCGATGAGCGGCACTCCCCAGCGCCGGCAGAACACCCCGAACACGGCATCGGATGCGGCGACCCGTAGATCGCACCAGATGGCCATCTCCAGGCCGCCGGCGACCGCGTAGCCTTCCACAGCGGCGATGACGGGCTTGGACAAGGTCAGTCGCGTCGGCCCCATCGGTCCGTCGCCGTCCTCGCTGAGAACATTGCTTTCGTCGGTACCCACGGCTTTGAGGTTTGCCCCTGCGCAGAAAGTGCCGCCTTCGCCGTAGAACACGGCGACATCGGCCTCGGGATCGATGTCGAACGCTTTGAAGGCGTGGGCGAGCTCCGCGGCCATCGGACCGTCGACAGAGTTGCGGCGTTCGGGACGAGTCATGATCACGGTCGTCACGCGATCCCGTGTCTCGACCTGAATTGACCCGTACTGCATCGTCATGCCTGTACCTCCCGGCTCCACAGCGGTTCCCGCAGCGCACGCCGCAAAATCTTGCCCACCGCGGACTTGGGAATGGTGTCGGTGACGTGGATGCGTTTAGGCACCTTGTATCCGGCCAGGCGCCCGCGCACTGTCTGCTGCAGCTCTTTCTCGGTGGCGTGCATGCCGGGCCGGAAGGCGACGAATGCGGTCACTGCCTCGACCCACAAGGGATCCGGAGCGCCGACGACGGCGCATTCGGCGACCGCCGGATGCTCGGACAGTGCGTCCTCCACCTCACGTGGATAGACGTTGTAACCACCGGAGACGATCATGTCACTGCTGCGATCGACCAGGTGGTAGTAGCCGCGCTCGTCGACGTAGGCCATATCGCGGGTGCGGATCCAGCCGTCCTCGGTGATCATCTCGGCGTTCAGCTCGGCAGCGTTGTGGTAGCCGAGCATCCGTGAAGGCATCCGAGCCTGGAACTCGCCGATCTGGCCGGGCTCGACCGGTGTGCCGTCGTCGCCGATGAGGCGGATGTCGGCATCGACGCACGGCTGTCCGCAGGAACCGAGCAGGCTCGGATCCTGATGGTCTTCTTTGGTCAGGACCGTCAATGCCAGGGGAATCTCGGTCTGACCGTAGTACTGCACGAAGATCGACCCCCACCGGTCCATGGCCTGGCGGATCAGAGGGCGGGGCATCGGGCTGGCCCCGTAGATCACAGTCCGCAGCGACGAGACGTCCGCCGAGTCGAGTGCGGGGCTGGCGAACAGCATCCCGATCATCGTCGGCACCAGGTTGATTTCGGTGGCGCGGTACCGCTCGATGGCCTGCAGAAAGCCCTCGGGCTCGAACTTGTCGAGAATTGCTGTTGTCCCCCCACGTACCCAATAGGGCAGCACGAATGTTCCGCTGGCATGGATCATCGAGGCCGCATGCAGCATCACCGAATCCGGCGCCGGAGAAATCAGGTTCGACAGAATGTTGCGGGTGATCCCCGCCCACGAAGCTTGGGTGTGAGTCGCTGCCTTCAGCACGCCGGTAGTGCCCGAGGTATGCAGGAGCAGGACCGGATCGTCGGCCGCCACCTCGACGTGTGGTTCGTCCGTGGAGGCATTCTCGGCGGTGTCGAGCAGGTCGATGCCGCCGCCGGCTGCCGATGCGCCGAGTCCGATCACGATCAGGCCGTCGACAAGGCCGCGTAGCTGTTCGGCCGGTTCGGTGAGCGCGGCGTCGTGGAGCAGGAACTGCGCTCTCGTACCGTCGATCATGCGCTTGTGTTCGGTGACGGACAGTCGCGCGTTGAGCGGCACGCGCACGATTCCGGCTTTCATGCAGGCGAAGTCCACCGCGACGGTCCACAGACCGTTGCCCGACAGGATCGCCAGGTGCGTGCCTTTGACGATTCCCAGCTCGGCGAATACAGCGGCGAACCGGTTGGCCGCTTCGTTCACCTCCCGGAAGGTCAGTCGATCGTCTCCGTAACGCACGGCGATGCGATCCGCGTGGAGCGCAGCGCCCCGTCGGATCAGGTCAACTGCCAGGGTCATAGCCATCCTCCAAAACAGACCGATTGATCGGTCTAAGTAGAATGTATGGCGTGACGGAAATCAAGAGGCGCCAGCTGCGGTGGCAGGCCACCCGCGCCACGCTGATGGCAGCGACCGTGAAGTCGTTGGTCGAACACGGATATGCGGGCACCACCATGCAGCGAGTGCAGGCATACGCCGGTGTCTCCCGCGGAACGTTGACCCATCACTTCGGGTCCATGCAGGACCTACTGGTGGCCGCGATCCACCATGTCGCCGAAGAGCAACTCGAGCAGATCACCACCCTGTTGAAGGAGCGGGCGCCGAAGCAAGGTCCGGACGAACTCGTTCAGATCCTCCATCGCTTCATGTCCGGACCCATGTTCGTTGCCGGTCTCGAGTTGTGGCTCGCCGCCCGCACCGACGACTCCCTTCGGGCCGCACTCGCCCCCACCGAACGCGAATTCGGCCACAAGATGCGTGCCGTCCTTCAACAGTCGGGTATCGGCGGTGACGGAACTCCGATAACGCGGGACGACCTCGAATCCCTCTTTGTCCTCTTCCGAGGGTTGGCAGTCACGCACATTCTTCGCGAGGACGACGGTTTCGAGCTCCGCCTGCTCCACCTGTGGGCTGACCAGGCGCGAGGCAGGTCCGACAACACAGCAGAAAAGGTCAGCGAACCGTCGGTGAAGGGATAGGGACTCGACACGCCAAGCCAACTTTTTGGCGTCGAGAAGGCCGGAAGGCGGCCCTGCGCCTGCGCGGGCCTCCGAGGGGTTCACTCCCGCATTGGCGCGCACTTCACCCGACAGGTGGGTACGGCTCTCTCAGACCGCTACGGCACCGGCGACATCGATGCGCTGACACTGCTCTCCCAGTTCAGGACGTTCCTGACACCTCGCGCGTCGGGAGATCCCGCAGCGATACCGGTAGATGATGCCCCCGCTCTCATCGCCGTCGACACGTGCCGACACAGCGTCGGCCTCACGACCCGCAGCGGCCGATATGCACGGACCCTTGCCGACAACGCACCGGCAGAATACGGCATTCTGCTGTGCCAGAAGTTGATTCTGATCATAGAGACTGAAACTCATTGCTGTCGAAGGCGACCTGCACCGCCGCAAACCTCGCGCCGTCGCCAGGGTGTGGAACCCGACGCTCCGCATCGAGACGATCTCGGTCGGTCACCACTTGAGCTTTGAATACGTTGCAAGAGAAGAGAGCTCGGAGGATCCGGAGGACAGAATGAAAGCCGAAGTGGATCCACAACGCTGCCAGGGACACACACTGTGCGCCGTGGCCGCCCCGACACTGTTCGAGCTGAGCGACATCGACGGACACGCGACAGCGGTCGATACCGACATTCCCGCCCATCTCGCCGACTCTGCGCGGGAGGCCATCCGCAGTTGTCCCGAACAGGCGATCTCCGTCCTGTGACACCGCTCGGCCGCACCACCATCCACTACCGGACGTACGAGAGGGCAATCCCGTGAGCGCTGACGAGGCCGTCGTCGATACCAGTCACCGAACACCCGTCTTCCAGTTCGACAGGCACGCACCGGACTACCGCGACAACTTCTCGGAGATCACCGGGGAGATGCACTCCAAGTGCCCCGTGGCCTGGTCCGACACCCACGGCGGCCACTGGGTCGCCGCGGGCGGCGAGGCGGTATTCGCCCCCGCACGCTCGGCCGACACCTCGAACGATCACGACGTCAAGGGGATTCGCCGCGGGCACAAGGGGTTCATGATCCCGATTGCCGTCCGGGCATCGGGTATCCGGGGCGGAATCCTGGAGATGGACGACCCCGAACATCGCGAGTTCCGGGCTGTGCTCAATCCGTATCTGTCCGCTCACCCCGGTCCAGGACTGATTGACGATGTGACGTTCGAGACGGTCGCCGTGAATCTCACCGGTCCGCTTCTGTGCACGCGCGCCGTGGTGCCGTACATGAAGGAACGCGGTTACGGCAAGATCGCGAACCAGTCCTCGAGCGGCGCGTTCATGGCCGCCCGGCCGACGCCGACGGCGGCCCGTCGGTCACGCTGTACGAACTCGAGGGCGACCCCCAGGCGGCCAAGGACAACGTTCATGCCGCGGCGGCAGCGAAGCAGCTGAACATGTCGGACTCGTTGAGCTACGGCCCGATCCCGAAGATGCGGATCATGCAGGTGCGGTCGGAGTATTCGAAGTCTCACCGCTAACCGGGATCGCGACCGGCCCGGGGGTGTCGTCACCGTCGCCATGGGGTGGGGCGTGGCGCCGGACCCTCGGTCGCGATCGCCCCGGACAGGGTTTACCTCGTCGTCACACTTCGTCATCTGCTTGTGTTTCTTTTCATGCAACACTGTCGATTGATAAGAAACAACAACCTGCGAGGATGACCGATGACAGAGAGTGCCCGTGTAGTAATCGTCGGCGGCGGACTCGAGGGACTGGCCACGGCATGGTCCCTCGCCGAACGCGGCGAGTCCGACGTCCTCGTCCTCGAACGGGGAACCCTGTGCTCCGGCATGACTGGGAAATCCAGCGGTATCGTCCGATGCCACTACGGTGTTCCCTCCCTCGCTGCGATGGCCTGGCACGGAGTCCAGGTCTTCCGCAGCGCGGATGAGATCTTCGGCACCGACATCGGATTTCGGCAGACCGGGTACATCGTCGGGGTCGGCGAGAACAACACCGCTCCCCTCGCCGCGAACGTCGCGATGCACCGCGACCTCGGTGTTCCGGTCGAGAGCATCGACGCCGACGAGGTTCGCCGGCTGTGGCCCGGGATCGCCCTCGACGATTTCGCGGCCTTCGCCTACGAACCGCTCGGCGGGCACGGCGACGCCTACATGACCGGAATGGCCTACGGCACCAAGGCCCGCAGCCTCGGCGTCCGGGTCCGCCAGTCCTCCGAGGTGACGACGCTGCTGCAGCGCGAGGGCGGCGACGTGTACGGCGTGAAGCTGGCCGACGGCACCGAGATCCATGCCGACACGGTCGTTCTCGCGACCGGTGTCTGGTCGCCGAGCCTCGGCGCGACCGTGGGCGTCGACCTGCCGATCCGGGCCCAGCGCGAACCGATCCTCCTCGTCGACCAGGGCCGGCCCACCCCCGACGTCCCGACGTTCTCGGATCTGGTGAACCTGCACTACGTGCGTCGCGAACCCAACGGCGAACTGCTTGTCGGCAACAGCGACCACTCGTCGCCCGAGATCGCCGATCCCGACGCCTATCTCAACCGTGCCGAGGACGACTACATCGAAGTCGCCATCGGCAAACTCGAACGGCTGTTGCCGAACATGCCCGATCCGCGGCTGGCGTCGTCGTACGCGGGTTGCTACGACATCACCCCCGACTACAACCCGATCATCGGCCCCTCCCCCGCGCCGGGGCTGTTCCTGCTCGTCGGGTTCAGCGGGCACGGCTACAAGATCTCCCCCGCCGTCGGCCGACTCGCGGCGGACCTGCTGCTCGACGGCATTTCCAGCGATCCGGCGGTCGACGGCAACGACTTCCGCTACTCCCGATTCGCCGAGGGCAAGCCACTGGCGAGCCTGAATCCCTACGTCGGTGCGGGCGAGATGCGCTGACCGACCCCCGCCCCGTGCGCGGTTTCGGTAGCGACCGCTACCGAAACCGCGCACGAGGGTCAGTGGGCGCGTAACCAGGCCATTGCGGGCATGCGGTAGGAGTCGATGCCCTTGTACTGCGCGATCTCTGTGGGAAGTTCCTCGACGATGTCCGCGAGTTGCTCGGCCCACTCCGGGATCCGGGCGATCTCCGACAGCGGCGCCATGTAGGTGCGGATGTTGAAGACGATCGCCCCGGTCATGGGAAGCCGGATCAGGTGCTCGAGTTCGATCCGCAGCTGGATCCGGCCCCAATCCTCGTCGGCGATCAGCCGCGGCATGTCGTCCATCCACTCGGGCATCGTTTCGAGGCTCGTGTCGCGGCGGCGCGACCCGACGGCCGAGAACGTCCAGTTCACCCGGCGGTACACCTGGTCGCTGGTAAGCCTGCGCATGAACTGCTCGGCGCGGTCGGTGACACCGTCCGAGGTCAGGCCCGGCACCGGACGGTGGATCTCGTGCAGGCTCATCCCGATGTCGAACTTGACCGACCAGTCCGCGGACGAGGTGACCAGGGCCGCGTCGAACCACAGATGCCCGTCCCGTTCGGTGACCAGCAGCACGTCGTCGGGCAGCTGGCACCCGATGAACACCAGGGGATGCTCGGGCAACGTGGTCACGTCGCCGAGGACGAAACGCTGATCGATCCCGAGAACATCGTTGCGCCAGCGATGTCCGGACCCGTCGACATCCAGGTGCATGACGTCGGGAAACGAATGCGCCATCTCGCGCATGTAGTACAGCATCAGGTCCCAGCACGCCGGTGTCATGTGCGGGAGCACCTGTACCCGCGCCGGATCCGCGGTGAGGATCGCGCGGCGCAGCGCCATCATCTCGGCGTACTCGGCGTGGCTCTTACCGAGGTCGACGATGTGCTCACCCCACACGCCGGCCGCGGTGACTGTGCGGCGCGGTGCTGGTTCGACGTTCACTCCGTAGCGGAAGTTCTTGTCCCCCTCCGGGAACGGCCACGGCAGGCAGGACAGATCGCTGGCGACGGAAGCGGTCACGATGGTTTCCTTTCCGGTGAATGGTCAGGCCACGGCACCGAGGTACGTACCGTGATGTCCCGACAGGTGTGAGCGAATCTCGAGGTCGAGTCCGCACGAACCGCAGGCGACGACCGCACCCGGCTCGGCGTCGACGTCGCGGGTCTCGCCGCAGTGCGGACAGAACAACGCGATCCCTTGCACTGCAGTGATATAAGTTGTCGTCTCGCACGGCAAGGCACCGGCGACGCGCGCCGCGGCGGCCGCGGCCATCGCCTCGCGCCTGGGCCCGGCGATCAGCACGCGACTGCCGGCGCACGACCGCCGCACGAACTGTGCCACCTCGGCGGCCGTCGCGGCGGGTACCACGGTCGCGACACGGCCCGCGGCCAGCGCCTGGACCGCCCACGCCGTGGCCGCGGCCCGCGCGTCGGCACAGTCTCCGACGCAGAACACCAGGTGAACCCGTCCGGCGGGATCGATCGGCGGCACGGCACCGCTCAGGATTCCGGAATTCTTCACGGGCACACACCCCCGTATTCACGCAGCCACTTCAGGCCGGGCTCGCGGGTGCGCGTGATGCCCTTGTAGTCGGCCATGTCCTCGGGGAGTTCCTCGAGGACCCGGTAGAGCCGGTCGGCCCACTCCGGCACCAGCGCGATCTCGTCGAAGGGCAGCAGGTAGGTGCGGATCAGGAACATGAGCGCGCCGGAGGCCCCGAGCCGGATCAGGTGCTGCACCTCGACCCGCAGATGCAGGCGGTGGCCGACGTCGTCGAGCGGTCCCTCGGCGAGCAGGCGACGGTCGCGCCCCCACTCGGGGTAGGTCTCGGTCGCGGTGTCGAGCCGTCGATCCACGGTGAGGGTCCAGTTGGTACGCCGATAACGTTGTCCGGCTTGGAGTCCCAGAAGGAACGACTGCGCCCGTCCGATCACACCCTCGGTGTGGATGCGAGGCACCGGACCGTGGATCTGCAGAAAGCTCATGCCCACGTCGAAGCGCAGCGACCAGTCCGCCGCGGACGTCACCAGCCCCGCGTCGCCCCAGAGTGCACCGTCGCGCTGGTCGAGCAGCACGACGTCCTCCTGGATCTGCCGGCCGATGTAGAGCAGGGGTGGTTCGGGCAGGGTCGCGGCCTGTCCGTAGGCGAAGGCCTGCTCGAGATCGAGGGCAACGTTGCTCCATCGCCAGACGTCACCGTCACGGTCGAGCGCGAACGTCCGCGGGTATGCCTCGGCGAGCATCCTCATGAGGGTGACCATCGCGTCCCACTGCGCGATGTCCATGTGCGGCAGCGCCTGGAATCGGTCGGGGTCGGCGGCGAGCACGCGAGCGCGGTCGGCGAGTTCGTCGACGTAGAAGCCGTCGATGTCGACAGGATGCTCACCCCAACCGCCGGCGGCGGTCTCGGTGCGGGTGCCCGCAGGTTCGACATTCGTACTGTACCGGTAGACGTCGCGCGGAAACGGAAACGGGAACCGCGTGATACGTTCCGGTAGGACAGTGGATTCGGTTGCGGCGGTCATAGTTCCAGCTCCAATCGCGGACCGTCGGCTCGGGAGACGCACGGCATCATGCAGTCGCCGGCCTCCTTCTCCGCGGCAGTGAGATACAGGTCGCGGTGTTCGATCGCGCCGTCGGCCACCGGAATCCGGCATTCGCCGCACACCCCCTGCCTGCACAGGTTCGGTACCGCGACGCCGCGGGTCTCGAGCGCGTCGAGCAGGCTCACACCGGACTTGACGTCGATGTCGAGTCCGGTGTGGCGCAGGTGCACGGTGAACGGTGATCCGGGGTCGAGATCGCCGACGCCGAAGTGCTCGTAGTGGATCCGCGCGTCCGGCCAGCCGGCACCGCGGGCGCGACCGGCGAGTTCGTCGATCAGACCCGACGGTCCGCACACGTACAGGTGGGTGCCGAGCGGCCGATCGAGCAGGGCCGGACCGAGCGCGGCCCAGAACTCCCCGGGGTCGCGGTAGGTGTGCAGCCGGTCCCCGCACAGATCGCGCATCTCGTCGAGGTGCGGGCCGTCGCCCTCGCGGAAGGTGTAGTGCACCTCGAACGATCGTCCCCACTGCGCCGCCGCGCGGGTGTGGGAGAGGATCGGCGTGATGCCGATGCCGCCGGCGACGAGCAGGTGGTGCCGGGCGGTCAGGACCGGCGCGAACGCACTGCGCGGCGTGCTGATCTCGACGATGTCGCCCACCACGAGGTCGTGAACCCAGCGAGAACCGCCCCGGCCGTTCTCGTCGAGCCGCACGGAGATCGAATAGCTGGACGGTTCGAACTCGGCGCCGGTCAGCGAGTAGGAGTTGTGGCGGGGCCTGCCGTCGTTGTCGCCGCAGGACAGCACGACGTGACTGCCGGGGGTGAACGACGGCAACGGCGCACCGCTGGGGTCGGCGAAGCGTACGTGCCGGACGTCGGCAGCGACGGTGGCCACGTCGGTGACGGTCAGGGACAGGGTCGCGCTGCCGCCCCGGATGCCGGTGCCGGCATCGGATACGAGGGTCATCAGATCTCCTCCGCGTCGATCATGTAGCCGAAGTACGCGCCATGACGTCGCGAAACATGGTGGTAGACCACCAGTTCCGTGTCACAGTTCGGGCAGGTGCTGGTCTCGCCGATCCCCGCATCCGTCGTGTGGACGCCCAGGCAGTGCGCGCAGTACAGCCGGCGATACCCGGTGCCGAGCACCTCCGCCAGGATCTCCGCGTCGAGCGCACCCGCGGCGACAGCCGTCGCTCGAGCGGCGAGGACGGGTTCCTCGTCGCCGATCAGCACCAGGCGCCATCCGACCCGAGCCGCGGCGAGCTGCCGCTCGAGTGCCGTCTCGGCCGCATCTCCCCAGGTGACGGGAACACGCAGCCAGCTCACCCGGCGGCCTTCGAAGGACGCGATCACGGCGCGGGCCCGCTCGGTGGCCGCCTCACCGAACGACATCACGGTGATAACCCGCCCACCGGCGGACACCGCCCGTTCCTCCGCCCAGCGCGGCACGCTGGTCGTGTCCATGCAGACACTCATCGAGTCTCCTTACGGGGCGAACGTGCGCTGGCCGACGTAGAACGCAAGCGCACCCTCGGGCGTGGTGAACCGGATCCGCGAGCCCTTCGGGAAGAAGATCGCGTCCCTGGCCCGGGCGATCTCGACCTGCCCGGTGTCGAGGTTCTCGAGCCGGAACTCGCCGTCGAGAACGACCTTCATCTCGTCGTATTCGTACAGGTAGTCCAGCGGCGCGTCGGTGTGCTCGAGCTTGAAGTACCCGGCCGCCATCTCCGACCCCTCGGGGTTGGGGTACACGTCGTCGATGTAGCCGCGGGTGCCGGGAAATTCCTCCACCGGCATCTGCGGCAGTGATTTCCAGAAGTCTGCGGTGACGCGGAACGCGGGAACCATGAAGGTCTCTGCCATGGAAACTCCTCGGGAGGGGGCCGAACGGCCACTTCGGAAGAAGGACGAAGGAACGAGCGACAGTTCCGATCGCTGTCGTGAAACGAACTGTAATGCTATGAAACATCCGATGCGATTGCGGCCCGGTTAACTCCTGTAACGAAAACCTCTCGGCGCCAAGGCATCCCACCGCGACACCGGTTCCGCAACCGGAAGCGGGAGGCTTCACGACAATCTCACCTCGGCGTAACGGGTTGGCAATGCGAGCAACGTTTCCTTATATTCGACACCGGTTCACCTAGTGAAACCATGCAGCCGAAGCCGAGGAGCCCCCATGACGCTCGAAGCACCCGATCTCACCGTGATGCGCCTGCCGTCCACCGCCGCCGAGCCCACCGACCTCGCCGCCCTCGCCCGCGCCAGCGGCACCACCTTCATCCTCGCCGTGTTCACCAACCTCGCAGGAAAGCCTTGTGCCAAGCTGGTTCCCGTCGAGGCCGTCGAGGAACTGCAGAACGATGGCGTCGGGTTCGCCGGATATGCCGCCGGCTCGATGGGTCAGGTCCCGAAGGATCCCGACCTCGTTGCCGTCCCCGATGCCTCCTCCTTCACCCCGATCCCCTTCGTCCGTCCGGGACTGGCGCTCGTGCACTGCGACCCGCACGTCGAGGGCAAACCCTGGCCGTACGCGCCGCGCGTGATCCTCAAGTCGGTGCTGGCGGAGGCGGCGGAAATGGGACTCGAGATCAACGTCGGCGCCGAGATCGAGTACTTCCTCGTCAACAAGGACGAGAACGGATCGCTGCGCACCGCAGACGCCCTCGACACCTCCCGCCAGCCCTGTTATGACGCCCGCGACGTCACCCGCATGTACGAGCACCTCACCTCCATTTCGGCGGCGATGAACCGACTCGGCTGGGGCAACTACGCCAACGACCACGAGGACGGCAACGGCCAGTTCGAGCAGAACTTCAACTACGCGGACGCCCTGACCACCGCGGACCGCGTCGTCACGTTGCGCTATCTCATCTCGGTGCTCGCCGAGCAGCGGGGCATGACCGCGACGTTCATGCCCAAACCCTTCGCCGACCGCACCGGGTCCGGCATGCACATGCACCTGTCGCTGTGGAGCGACGGCAACTCGACGTTCCCCGACACGTCCGATCCCCGCGGCCTCGGCCTGTCGACGACCGCCTATTCGTTCATCGCCGGCATCCTCGACCATGCGTGCGCACTGCAAGGCGTCATCGCCCCGACCGTCAACTCGTACAAGCGCACGGGAGCGACCGCGACGAGTTCCGGCGCCACCTGGTCGCCGCGCCACGCCACCTACGGCGGCAACGACCGCACCCACTACCTGCGCGTACCCGACGGCAACCGCGTCGAACTGCGCGGCGGCGACGGCTCCGCGAATCCCTACCTTGCCACCGCCGCCACCGTCGCCGCGGGCCTCGACGGCGTGCGGCGCAACCTCGATCCCGGCGAGCCGGGCAACGGCGCGACCGATGACGCACTGCCGATGACGCTGCTGCACGCGATGGACGCACTCGCCGCCGATCCGGTCGTCACCGGCGCCCTCGACTCCGCCGGCCCCGGCGTCGCCGACTACTTCACGAACCTCAAGCGCGAGGAGTTCTTCCACTGGCACAACACCGTGACGCCGTGGGAGATCGACAGCTATCTCACCGCCTTCTGACCCACCACGCCCGCTACGGCGACCGAACCGATTCGAAAGGGACCGACATATGTGCGGAATCGTCGGGCTTCACCTCCGTGACGCCTCCCTCCACCCACACCTGGGGAGCCTGCTCACCGGCATGCTCGGCCAGATGGTCGACCGCGGACCGGATTCCGCCGGTGTGGCCCTCTACGGCGACCCCACGTTCTCCCCCGCCGGCCACGCATCGGTGTCGTTGCTCGGCGCCGCCGACGATCTCGCCGGCGCTCTCGAGAAGGCGCTCGATGTCCGGGTGAGCGTCATCGATCTGCCGCCCACCACGATCGTCCACGCCCCGGTGTCCGCCGGACTGCTCGCCGACACGGTCCGGGCCGTCGATCCCGGCGCCACGCTCATCGGCTTCGGCGACGACGTCACCGTGCTCAAGGGCATGGGCGATCCTGTCGCACTGGCCGAGGGCTTCGGGGTTCCGGCCGCGAGCGGCTGGCAGGGCGTCGGGCACACGCGGATGGCCACCGAGTCCGCGGTGACGGCAGCCGGGTCGCATCCGTTCGCGGTCGGGCCCGACCAGTGCCTCGTGCACAACGGCTCGTTCTCCAACCACCTGTCCGTCAAGCGCGAACTCGAAGCCGAGGGTGTGCAGTTCGACAGCGAGAACGACACCGAGGTGGGCGCGCGGTTCGTCGCCAAGCACCTCGCCGAGGGCGCCGATCTGGAGAAGGCCCTGCGGCTTCTCGGGGAACGCCTCGACGGCTTCTACACGCTGCTGGTGTCCACCTCCGACTCGTTCGCCGTGGTCCGCGACCCGATCGCATGCAAGCCCGCGATCGTCGCCGAGGCCGACGGGTACGTCGCGATGGCTTCGGAGTTCCGTGCCCTCGCGGGACTGCCCGGGATCGCCGGCGCCCGCATCTTCGAACCCGAACCCGAACAGGTCTACGTGTGGCACCGCTGACGACCACCGACGCCCCCACGACCGAGGAGAACCCCATGACACTCGAAGCGACGACACCGGACGTTGCGACCGCCACCGTCTACGACCTGGACACCACCTCGACCCGCGAGGTCAACGCCGCGCTGCACGCCACCGAGACGCCCGCGACCGTGACCGTCACGAACCCGCAGGGCAAGCACGCGGTCGCCTGCGGACTCGACCGGCCCATCGACGTGACCGTCGAGGGCCACGTCGGCTACTACGCCGCCGGCATGAACAAGCACGCGAACGTCACGATCGAAGGCAATGCCGGTGTGGGCGTCGCGGAGAACATGATGTCCGGCACCGTGCGCGTCACCGGCGACGCGTCGCAATCCGCCGGCGCCACCGCACACGGCGGGCTGCTGGTGATCGAGGGCAACGCCGCGGCTCGCTGCGGCATCTCGATGAAGGGCATCGACATCGTCGTCGGCGGCGACATCGGCCACATGAGCGCGTTCATGGGTCAGGCCGGACGTCTCGTCGTACTCGGCGACGCCGGCGAGGCTCTCGGCGACTCCCTCTACGAGGTGCGCATCTACGTGCGTGGCACGGTCGCCTCCCTCGGCGCCGACTGCGTGAAGAAGGAGATGCGGGCCGAGCACCTCGCAGAACTCGCGGACCTGCTCGCACAGGCGGGTCTCGACGCCGATCCGGCGGAGTTCACCCGCTACGGCTCGGCCCGCACTCTCTACCACTTCCACGTCGACAACGCGTCGTCCTACTGATCGAGGAGACCATCATGACCACGTTCCAGCCCGGGCTTCGCGAGTCGGCCACGTTCGATCGCAACGTCATCCACGAGATCCAGCGCGCCGCGGAGACCGGCATCTACGACATCCGCGGCTGGGGCGCCAAACGCAGGCTCCCACACTTCGACGATCTGCTGTTCCTCGGCTCGTCGATGTCCCGCTACCCGCTCGAGGGATACCGGGAGAAGTGCGAGACGGATGTCGTCCTCGGTGATCGGCACGCAAAGTATCCTCTGCACCTGGATATTCCGGTCACCATTGCCGGCATGAGCTTCGGTGCGCTGTCGGGCCGGGCGAAGGAGGCGCTGGGGCGTGGCGCGAGCGAGGTCGGCACCTCGACGACCACCGGCGACGGCGGCATGACGACCGAAGAGCGTGGCCAGTCCAAGAGCCTTGTCTACCAGTATCTTCCGTCTCGGTACGGCATGAATCCGGACGACCTGCGCAAGGCCGACGCAATCGAGATCGTTCTCGGCCAGGGCGCCAAGCCGGGCGGCGGCGGAATGCTGCTGGGGCAGAAGATCACCGAGCGTGTCGCCGGGATGCGCACCCTCCCGGTCGGCATCGACCAACGCTCGGCGTGCCGCCACCCCGACTGGACCGGTCCCGACGACCTCGCCATCAAGATCATCGAGCTGCGGGAGATCACCGGCCGGGAGAAGCCGATCTACGTCAAGGTCGGCGCGACCCGCACCTATTACGACGTCAAGCTGGCGGTGAAGGCCGGCGCCGATGTGGTCGTCGTCGACGGCATGCAGGGGGGCACCGCCGCGACGCAGGATGTGTTCATCGAACACGTCGGTATCCCGACGCTCGCCGCGTTGCCCCAGGCGGTGCAGGCCCTGCAGGAAATGGGTGTTCACCGCACCCCGGGCGGGGTGCAGCTCATCGTCTCCGGCGGCATCCGGTCCGGCGCCGATGTCGCCAAGGCCATGGCCCTCGGCGCCGACGCGGTCGCGATCGGCACCGCAGCCCTGATCGCGCTGGGCGACAACGACCCGAAGTATCAGGCCGAGTACGCGAAACTCGGATCGGCCGCCGGCTTCTACGACGATTTCCAGGACGGAAAGGACCCGGCGGGAATCACGACTCAAGACCCGGAGCTGCAGGCCCGTTTCGATCCGATCGAGGGCGGCCGCCGCCTCGCGAACTACCTTCGGGTGCTCACGATGGAGGCCCAGACCATCGCCCGCGCATGCGGCAAGTCGCACCTGCGCAACCTCGAACCGCAGGATCTGGTGGCGTTGACCATCGAATCGGCGGCAATGGCCCGCGTGCCGCTCGCCGGCACCGAATGGATCCCCGGCCGCGCAACCTTCTGACCACGCCGCACCTCGCCGCTGGTTCCCTTTCCCTGTGCCCTCCCGCGTTCCGAGCGAATGTATCGCCCGTCTCCTTCAACCGAGTGAGCGGTACATTCGCTCGGATACGGCTGCGCCCACCCGCTGATACGGCCGCGCCCGTCCGTCCACTGCCGGTGGACGGACGGTTTAGGCTGAGCGCCATGAGCAGCCCCGATCGGCCCGTCCTGCACGACAACTCCGGACGCGAAGTACCTCGCGATACCCCCACCGGTGGCGACCTCGAGCGTGCCATCGCCGGCCAGGTCCGCAAGTTGCGGCTCGCCATCGGCCTGTCCGTCGGCGACATGGCCGCCAGGATCGGCATCTCCAAGGCCATGCTCTCGAAGATCGAGAATGCCCAGACCTCGTGCAGCCTGTCCACCCTCGCGCGACTTGCCGCCGGTCTCGACGTGCCGGTGACGTCGTTGTTCCGCGGCGCCGACACACACCGTGAGGCCGTGTTCGTCAAGGCCGGCACCGGCGCCGAGATCGTCGGCCGCGGCACCCGCGTCGGCCACCACTACGAACTCCTGGGCGGCCTGCGCGGGCAGCACAAGCGGCTCGAGCCGGTGCTGGTGACGCTGACCGATGCGAGCGAGGTGTTCCCGCTGTTCCAGCATCCGGGTACCGAATTGCTGTACATGCTCGAGGGCGAGATGCTCTACGGGCACGGCGAATCCGAGTACCGCCTCCGACCGGGTGACGCGCTGCTGCTCGACGGTGAGGGCCTCCACGGTCCGAACGAGCTGGTGTCCCTTCCCATCCGGTTCCTCGCGGTGACCGCGTACCCCGACAATCACCAGGATTGACGCCGCGCGGGGGTTCAGTCCAGGAACAGATCGAGCTGCAGTTCGCCGTCGCCGGCCCGGTACCGGTCGAGGTCCGTGATCCCGGCCGCGGCGAGCACCTCGTCGTCGATGTAGAAGTTTCCGGTCGCCTCCGCACTCGGCGACGTGAGCACGAGATACGCGGCATCCGCGTAGATCTCCGGTGTCCTGGACGAATTGACCATCTGGTCGCCGCCGAGCAGGTTGCGTACCGCGGCGGTCGCGATGGTGGTGCGCGGCCACAGCGAATTCACACCGATACCGTCGCCCTTCAGTTCCTCGGCGAGGCCGAGTGTCGTCAGGCTCATGCCGTATTTCGCGATGGTGTATGCGAGCGCGCCGCCCGCCCACTTCGGCGACAGGTTCAGCGGTGGTGAGAGCGTCAGGATGTGCGGGTTGCGGCCCGCGCTCGCGGACCGGCGCAGCGACGGGATCGCCAGTTTCGAGAGCAGGAATGTTCCGCGACAGTTGATGTCCTGCATGAGGTCGTACTTCTTCATCGAGATCCGGTCGGTCGGCGACAGGTCGATCGCGGACGCGTTGTTCACGACGATGTCGATACCGCCGAACTGCTCGACGGTCCGGCGCACGGCCTCGGCGACCGCGTCATCGTCGCGCACGTCCCCCACGAACGGCAGCACCCGGCCGCCCGCTTCCTCGAGTTCGGCGGCGGCGGTGTGGATGGTGCCGGGCAGCCTCGGGTTCGGAGTGTCGGTCTTGGCGATCAGCGTGATGTTCGCGCCGTCCTGCGCCGCGCGGAGGGCGATCGCCAGGCCGATACCCCGGCTGCCTCCCGACATGATCATGGTTCTTCCGGCCAGTGGCTTCGCGTCCGGTGCAGTCATGTGAGCTCCTCGTCGACTGCTGTCCGATTATGCGCGCTCACGCACCGACCTCGTGCCGGAAACGGCGGGACCCGTCCCGCCACGGTTGCGGCAGGACGGGTCCCGGAACGGTGTCACTTGACCGCGGGAACGACCACCTCCCGGTCCGCAGCGAACTCCTCCGGACGCATCTTCGAGGGTGCGCTGGTACCGAAACTGTCCATCACGTAAGCGGTTTCGCCGTGAATCGGGACGTCGATGCCGGTGATCTCGGTTTCCTTGTCGACGCGCAGACCCATGGTCTTGTCGAGGGCCTTGGCGATCAGCCAGGTCACCGCGAAGCTGTAGGCGAACACCGCGGCCATGGCCAGGAGCTGGCGGCCCAGCAGGTCGATGCCGCCGCCGAAGAACAGGCCGTCGATACCAGCGGGGGCCGCGCCGGTTGCGACGAATGCGATGAGCAGGGTGCCGACGACCCCACCCATGAGGTGGATGGCGACGACGTCGAGCGAATCGTCGTATCCGAGCTTGAATTTCAGGCTGACGGTCAGGAAGCACACGGCGCCGGCAGTGAAGCCGATGAGCAGCGCGCCGAGCGGCGAGACCAGGCTGGCCGCGGGAGTGATGCCGACGAGCGCGGCGATCATCCCGGAGATCGCGCCGAGAGTGGTCGCGTGCTTCTCCCGGATGCGTTCGACGAGCAGCCAGCCGAGCAGGCCCGCCACCGCGGCGACCATCGTGTTGAGCACGACGACCCCGGCGGTGTGGTTGGCGCCGCCCGCCGAGCCGCCGTTGAAGCCGAACCAGCCGAACATCAGGATGCCGCCACCGAGCACGACGAGCGGCAGGCTGTGCGGGCGCGCGACGTGAGGGAAGCCGCGGCGCTTGCCCAGTGCGATCGCCAGCGCCAGCGCGGCGACGCCCGCGTTCATGTGCACGGCGGTACCGCCGGCGAAATCCTGGGCTCCGAGCACGTTGGCGATCCAACCGCCCTTGGTTCCGGCCTCCTCGTCGTCGAACGCGAACACCCAGTGCGCGATGGGGAAGTACACCAGCACGACCCAGATCGCGGCGAACGCCATCCATGCGGAGAACTTCATGCGGTCGGCCACGCCGCCGGCGATGATTGCGACCGTGATCCCCGCGAAGAGCAGGTGGAACGCCGCGACGAGCGCGGCCGGTATCCCGCCTGCGGGGTCGGGTTCGAGCAGCGACCCGAGGCCGATGTCGGCGAAGGGATTGCCGATGAGCCCGAGACCGCCGACGCTGTCGCCGAGCACCGCGGCCGGGCCGAAGAACACCCACACCACTCCGGCGACGGCGAAGCCCCCGAGAACCATCATGATCATGTTGAGCGCGCTCTTGACCCCGAGCATGCCGCCGTAGAACAGCGCGAGTCCCGGGACCATGAGGGCGACCGCCGTGAATGCCGCGAGAACCCAGGCAGTGTCGGCGGCAGCGATTGCCTCTTCCATACGTGTCCACCTTGTTCAGTCCTGAGGGCGAAGTCCCTCGAACACCTATCGGCGACTGTCTTATGTCGTTCATCACCGTTCCCCGAGAGTGAACGGTCCGTGTAAAACACGGCCGCGCCCGCGGTGAACATCTCGTT
>NZ_BCXI01000010.1 GCF_001895025.1 Rhodococcus zopfii NBRC 100606 = JCM 9919 | reverse complement strand
ATCGAAGACCACCCTCGTACGTGCTGTTCGCCGCCCCGGGCGGGCGACGACGACGTCTCGAGGACGGCCCGGCCGACCTCCGAACGCACCCGGCCGGGCACAGCTGCGCCCGGCCGCGCGCGCGTGGTGGTGTTGCCGCCGGACGGGGCCGCAGACGCCGAGTTCCTCATGGGAACCGAGGACGCCGTCGCCGACCCCGCGGACCTCGAAGGACCCGTGCGGCGGGTGTCGGTCGCACGCTTCGCCATCGCGACCACCGCGGTGACCAACGCCGACTTCGACCGGTTCGTCGAGGAGACCGGGCACGTGACGACCGCCGAACGTTTCGGCGATTCGCTCGTCTTCGCCGGCCGGATCACATCCGACCGGCCACACCTGGTCGTTGCGACCGCACCGTGGTGGCGCGTTGTCCCCGGTGCCTGCTGGCGTCACCCCGAAGGGCCCGATTCGAACCTCGACGGCCGGGACGACCATCCCGTGGTCCACGTGTCGCATCTCGACGCCACGGCCTATTGCGAGTGGATCGGCGGGCGGCTGCCCACGGAAGAGGAATGGGAGTTTGCGGCACGAGGTGGACTCGTGCAACGCCACTTCCCGTGGGGCGACGAGTTCGAGCCCGGAGGCGTTCCGGCCATGAACGTCTTCGAGGGGTCGTTTCCGTACGGTCCGACGACATCGGTGGGAACGGTGCCGGTGGACGCCTTCGCTCCCAACGGCTACGGGTTGTTCAACACAACCGGGAACGTGTGGGAATGGACGGCGAGTCCCTTCTCACCCGCCGACCCCCGCCCGGTGCTGCGCGGCGGATCGTACCTGTGTCATGCGTCGTATTGCCGGCGTTATCGCACGTCGGCGCGGATTGCGAACACCGCCGACACCTCGACCGGGCACAGCGGATTCCGGATCGCCTACCGATAGTCGGACGCGAGGCCGCCCCCGAGGTCAGCCCCCCGCCGACCCGCTGGGCATCAGTGCGCCCAGTGACCCCGCG
This sequence comes from Rhodococcus zopfii NBRC 100606 = JCM 9919, assembly GCF_001895025.1. Classification (GTDB taxonomy): domain Bacteria; phylum Actinomycetota; class Actinomycetes; order Mycobacteriales; family Mycobacteriaceae; genus Rhodococcus; species Rhodococcus zopfii. Next base: position 265,243 of record NZ_BCXI01000010.1, on the reverse strand, counting down.
GGAACCGGCACCGGCGGAACCGGCGGCGGTATCGGCACGGCGGGTGTGGTTCCCGTGCGTGCCATCACATCCACAAGCACCGCGTGCATGGCGTCCACCTGAGCACGATCGAAATTCCCGAGATCGAACGGGTTGGCGCGGTTGCTCATCTCGAGCGGATCGTTGTGCAGGTCGTACAGTTCGAACTGCGGCAGCTCCCGCCCCGAGGGATCGAAGTACATCGCGTACTTCCACCGATCCTGCCGTACAGCACGAATATGGTTGGGCTGCCTGACTATCGACTGCCCGTTCGCAGCGGCGACGTTCTCGTCGTCGAAGGTGAACAGCACGCTGTCCTGGACCTGAGGCGAGGGACCGCCGGGATGCGCGGAGGCCTCGTCGATCACCGGAGACAGGTCGACGCCCTTGAACGTCCACGCCGAACGGTCGGGCACGCCGGCGAGAGTCGCCAGGGTCGGCATGACATCGATGAGGGACGCCAGCGCATCGGTGCTTACGGCCTGCGGGAACATTCGTGGATTACTCACCACGAGTGGAACATTGAGCGTTTCCTCGTAGGCGTTGAATGCCTTCTGCCGGAGACCTCCGTGCGACATGCCCATCTCGCCGTGATCGGCCACGCGGAAGACGACAGTCTGCTCACGCAGGCCCGACACCGAATCCAGGGCGTCGAGAACGGTTCCGATGTGCTCGTCGACGACCTTGTGCATGTAGGCATAGAGATTGACGTACCGCCTCGCCGCCTCGGGACCGACGAGCGGGCCGAGTGCACCGGCGAGCAGCAGGAGAAGCTCCGCCTGCGCCGTGGGCTTGAAATTCAAGAGCAGGTTTTCGTCCATGTTCGGAGGCAATTCGATTCCCTGCTCGAACGCCTCGGGAGCAACTGCACCGTAGTTGTTGCAGTCACCGTCGACCTGATCCCATGTTTTCGGATACGACAGAATGTCATGGGGATTGGCGAACGACACGATGAGCGCGAACGGGTTGGCATCCGACGTCCTGCGCGAACGCAGGAAGTCCGCGGCGTCGCCGGCAATCTTCCTGTCGCGGTCGGCGCAACCGCCACCGAAATTCTCGGGCGCAGTGTCCTGCCCGGCCTCCGGGGGCTCCCAGCCCGCGAAACCGTACTCCGCAATATCCTCGGGAGTCGGGTCGCCGCCGTCGGCACCTTTGCTCATGTGCCACTTGCCGCGATAGTGCACGTCGTAGCCGGCCGAGAGCAGCATCTTCGCCATGTTCTGGCCGTCCACCGGCAACACCGGCTCGGTCGGGGAGAGTGTTCCACCCGAGGTGAGAGTGTTCACGACGCCGTGCTGGGCAGGGTAGAGACCGGTGAAAAGTGTACTGCGGCTGGGTGAGCACATCGCAGCGTTGCAGAACGAACGGGTAAACGTCAGCCCTGAGTCGACGAGGCGCTGCCGGTTCGGCAGATTGTTGCGCGCCCAGTCGGCCGGCCAATGCATCGGCCGGCGTTCCTGGTCGGTGATGATGATCAGGATATTGGGCCGATGCGGCCTGCCAGGTTGCGCCGAAGCGCTTCCGGCACCTACCAGTCCGGCTGCGAGGAACGCGCCCGCCCCCACCAGGAAAGTGCGCCGGTCCACGCGCCAATCGCCATCTCGTACCGGAACAGCCTGCTGCACGGTCACATTGGATCCTATCGGGGGATTCCGTCGACACAGATGTTTCGCAGGAGCTTATCAGGACATCTCACGCGAGTGCGACCAAACGCGCAATCGAGACACCATGGAGGACCGCAGAAATCACCCGTTCGACTCTGTTCACCCCGCCCTGACGGACCGCACGAACGGCATCTTCGGCGCGAGGAATCTGTCGAGACCGAACGCTCCGGCGCCGACCGCAGCGAGCAGCAGCGAAGCGAGCCCGAGCACAGCGACCAGCTCCCATCCGCCGTCGGAGACGTAGACGCCGTTCCCCATGTGCACGAACAGATACGCGCCGAGCATGTTCAGGAACAGCAAGACCCCGAAGACGGGGACGAGCAGACCCAGGATGAGCGAGATCCCGCCGAGGATCTCCACCCAGGTCGCGATGAACGCGGTCACCTGTGGCACGGGCACGCCCATACCCTCGAAGCCCGCCTTGGTGCCGGAGTAGCCGTTGACGGTGAGCTTCTGCAGCCCGTGCACCAGGAAGACGACGCCGATACCCAGACGCGCCAGCAGGATCGCGATGTCACGGAAGACGGTGCTGTTCATGAGGGACCTCCTCCGAGGGGGCACACGCACGAGTGACGCACGCCACACTCAATGTATCGCATGAGGGAAAATCAGTTGACTGCGCAATCACATGCGCTACGCTGAGATAGTTGAATGCACGATCAGTTGCGAGGAGTGGACCGTGAACTCAACCGCCGAACAGGAACGCCGCCGCCGGTTCGAGTCCCAGCGTGAGAGCCTCCGCGCGCAGTACCTGCTGCCCGTCGACCAGCGGCCCGCCTCCACCGCCCGCGGGCTCCACCACACCGCGCTCCTCAGCAGCGATGTCGAGGCCACCATCCGCTTCTACCAGGACCTGCTCGGGTTTCCCCTCACGGAACTGATCGAGAACCGCGACTACCCGGGCTCGTCCCACTTCTTCTTCGACATCGGCAACGGGAACCTACTGGCGTTCTTCGACTTCCCCGATCTGGATGTCGGCCCCTACCGCGAGGTCCTGGGCGGGCTGCACCACATCGCGATCAGCGTCGCCCGCGACCGCTGGGAACGGTTGCGGTCCGCACTCGACGATGCCGGTGTCGCCGTCGAGGTGCACAGCGGGGTGTCGCTGTACTTCCGCGACCCCGACGGCGCCCGCGTCGAGCTGATCGCCGACCCGCTCGGCGAGATGTACGGGCACCACGTGCTCTGACGATCAGACCGGCCGGAGGCCGTCGAACGCTTCACCGAGCACCCGGCGTATTCCCACCCGGGTGACCTCCCGTGGATTCGGATACCTCCGCTCGGTCGCCAGGTGCGCGGCCTCGTCGAGGTCACCCTCGCGCATCCCCAGCTCGGCGAGGGTCGTCGGGCCGCCCGCCGCGGCGACCAGGTCGAACACGCCGGCGGGTGCGGATTCGGTCCCGAGGACGTCCGCGATGCGCGCCATCACATCGGGCACCGATTCCGCGTTGTACGCCATGACGTGCGGCAGCAGCACCGCGTGCGTCGCCGCGTGCGGCAGTTCGAACGAGCCGCCGAGAACGTGGCACAGCTTGTGATGCAGCCCCATGCCGACCGCGCCGAGGCACGTTCCGGCCAGCCACGCCGCGAGCAGCAGTTCCGACCGGCCGCCGTGGTCGACGGCGTCGGCGCCGATCGCCGGCAGGCCCCGGCCGATCGCTCCGATCGCCTGCAGCGCCAGCGCGTCGACGATCGGATTGGCCTGCTCGGCGTACAACGCCTCGACGGCATGTGCCATCGCGTTCATCGCGCTGTTCAGGGCCATCGGCACCGGCATCGACAGCGTGAACCCGACGTCGTAGATCACCGTCTCCGGCAGGATCTCCGGCGAGGATCGCGTCGTCTTGACCCCGTCCGCGGTCTCCCCCAGCACCGGGGTCACCTCGGAACCGGCGTAGGTCGTCGGCAGGATCACCTGATCGACGCCGGTACGGGCCGCGACCGCCTTGGCCAGGCCGGTCGTCGAACCGCCGCCGACCGCGACGACCACATCGACGTCGTGCTCCTCGACCAGCCGCAGTGCCCGCTCGGTGACGGCGACCGGGGTGTGCATGACGGCCCCGTCGAACCGGGCGACGCGCAGGTCGCCGAGGGTGTCCTCGACGTATCCCGCCTGCCTGCGCACGTGGTCGCCGCCGAGCAGCAGTACCCGTGAGCGGCCGAGCCGCTCGACCTCCTCTGCCACGCGCGCGGCCGTTCCCGCGCCGAACACCACTCGGGCCGGCTGTGCCGTGTAGACGAAGTTGTACATGCCTCCGATTGTCGCGGTTCCGGCGCGCGCGGCCGGGCAGTTCGTCAGATCGCCGGGAAGCCGTAGACCCGTTCGGCGTTGGCGGTGGTTGCGGCCGCCAGTTCTGCCGGGTCCTCCGCGCGCACCTCGGCGAGGGCCCGCAGTGTGTACGGCAGGCAATACGACTCGTTGGGGGCGCCACGGAACGGATGCGGCGTGAGGAACGGTGCGTCCGTCTCCACCAGCACCTGGTCGCGCGGAACCAGCGGCGCCGCTTCGCGCAGCGCCTTCGCGTTCCTGAAGCTGACGGTGCCGGAGAAACTCAGCACGTAGCCGGCGTCGACGCAGGCCCGCGCCATGTCCGCATCCGACGAGAAGCAGTGAAAGATGACCGTCTCGGGCGCACCCTCGTCGTGCAGGACCCGCAGCAGCTCCGCGTCCGCGTCACGGTTGTGGATCATCAGCGGTTTGCGCAGGCGCTTGGCGAGGTCGATGTGCCAGCGGAAGCCGTCCTCCTGCTCGGCCGGCTCGGCGCACCCGTCGAGTTTGCCCGGCCAGTACAGGTCCAGGCCGGTCTCCCCCACCGCGACACACCGCGGATCCGCGGCGAGGCGCTCGATCTCCGCGCGGCACTGCTCGTCGAGGACGTTCGCGCGGGTGGGGTGGATCGCGACGGCCGCGTAGACGCGCTCGTCCCAGTGCGCGGCCTGCACCGCGAACCGTGCCGCGGCGAGGTCGTCGGCGACGGTGACGACCCGGCCGACACCGACCGCAGCGGCCCGATCGACGATCGCCGCCACCGATTCGGCATCCCGCCCGCCGCACGCGTCGAGATGCGTGTGGGCGTCGACCAGAGGGGCGAGGGGTTCGGGGGGCTCGGGCGCCGGACGGGTTCTGCTCACGGGTTATACAGTAGGCACACCATGAATGCGCCCACTTCCGCCCGCCCGCCGTTCTATCTGACCACCGCGATCGCGTACCCGAACGGTGTCCCGCACATCGGGCACGCCTACGAGTACATCTCGTCGGACGCGCTCGCACGGTTCAAGCGTCTCGACGGCTTCGACGTGTTCTTCATGACCGGCACCGACGAGCACGGCCTCAAGATGCAGCAGACGGCCGCGAAGGAAGGGCTGCCGGTCGAGGAGCTCGCCGCGCGCAACTCGGGCGTGTTCGAGGCCATGGACAAGGCCCTGAACATCTCGTACGACCGGTTCATCCGCACCACCGACGCGGACCACCTCGAGGCCAGCAAGGCCATTTGGCAACGGATGCTCGAGGCCGGCGACATCTACCTCGACACGTACTCGGGCTGGTACTCGGTGCGCGACGAGGCGTTCTACACCGAGGCCGAGACGACCCTGCAGGACGACGGTTCGCGAATCTCGACCGAGACGGGCACCCCGGTGGAGTGGACGGAAGAGTCGACCTACTTCTTCCGGCTGTCCGCCTACCAGGACAAGCTTCTCGCCCTGTACGAGGAGCAGCCGGACTTCATCGCGCCCGCGACCCGCCGCAACGAGATCGTCAGCTTCGTCTCCGGGGGTCTGAAGGACCTGTCGATCTCGCGCACCACGTTCGACTGGGGTGTTCCGGTGCCGGAGCACCCGGACCACGTGATGTACGTGTGGGTGGACGCGCTCACGAACTACCTCACCGGCGTCGGCTTCCCCGACACCGACTCCGAGGCGTTCCGGAAGTTCTGGCCCGCCAACCTGCACATCATCGGCAAGGACATCACCCGTTTCCACACGGTGTACTGGCCCGCATTCCTGATGTCCGCGGGCGTCGAGTTGCCGCGGCGGGTGTTCGTGCACGGCTTCCTGTTCAACAAGGGCGAGAAGATGTCGAAGTCGGTGGGCAACGTCGTCGACCCGCTCGAGATGGTCGAGAAGTACGGTCTCGATCAGCTCCGGTTCTTCCTGCTGCGCGAGATCTCCTACGGCCAGGACGGCAGCTACAGCCACGAGGCGATCGCCACCCGTATCAATGCGGACCTGGCGAACGAACTGGGCAACCTGGCGCAGCGGTCGCTGACGATGGTCGCGAAGAACCTCGACGGGCTCGCGCCGACGCCCGGCGAGTTCACCGCGGACGACCTGGCCCTGCTGGCACAGGCCGACGGACTGCTCGAGAAGGTGCGCGCCGAGTTCGATGTGCAGGCCCTGCACCTGGCGCTCGAGGCGATCTGGCACGTGCTCGGTGAAACCAACCGGTACTTCTCCGCGCAGGAGCCGTGGGTGCTGCGCAAGACCGATCCGGCGCGCATGGCGACGGTCCTGTACGTAACCCTCGAGGTGGTGCGCATCGTCGGCATCCTCGTCCAGCCGGTGATGCCGGATTCGGGCACGAAGATCCTCGATCTGCTCGGCCAGGATCCGCAGGCCCGCGCGTTCGCGGACATCGCGACGCGTCTGGTGCCGGGCATCGCGCTGCCGGCACCGTCGCCGGTGTTCCCGCGCTTCGTCGACGACGCCGAATAGTTCGCTCCCGGGTTTGTGTCGGTGCCCTCCGGCACACTGCCCGCATGGGGAGTACTAGAACATACATTCGAGAAGAAGATCTGGGTGCCCAGGCACTGCTCGACGAGCTGTCCCGGGCATACGAGCGAGGCTGGCAGCCTGCGGACGTCCTGCACGTGACGGCCCGCAGCGGCGACCTCTCGGACGTGCCGCTCGGCGCGGCCGCGGTGTTGTTCGACGCGCACCGCAGCCGCGCCGAGCACCGGGCCCCGGACGGTTGGCTCCGGCAGATCCGCAGCGTCGCGGACCGCCATCCGCCTCTTGCCGCGCTGGCGACGCGGATCCCGCCCGGCGATCGGGGGCCGCTGTTCGGCGCCGCGCTGCAGCATGCCCTGCCGGAGGTCACGCGGTTCCAGGTGACGGGCCTGGCGTTCACCTGGAAGTACCTGCCGCGCTTCACCGTTCTCGCTCCGCCGCCGTCGCGGTGGCCGTCGCTACGCACCGCCGACGACACGGGCGGGGCCCCCGATCCCCGGATTCTCGACCGCATCCGCGGACTGCTGTCGAAGGCGGAGTCCACCGACTTCCCCGAGGAAGCCGAGACCTTGTCCGCGAAGGCCCAGGAACTCGTCACCCGGTACGCGGTGAGCGCGGCCCTGCTCGCCGGAGGCGACGACGCGTCCGGCATCCGGGGCGTGCGGCTGCACCTGGACAATCCGTATGCCAGGGAGAAGGTGCTGCTGCTCACGGCGATCGGGAGCGCGAACCGGGCGCGGACGGTGTGGTTCGCGAAGCTCGGCATCGCCACGGTCGTCGGCGGCGACGTCGAGTTGCGTCAGATCGAGGTGCTGTTCGAATCTCTGCTCGTGCAGGCGACCCGTGCGATGACCGCCGCCGGGACCGGCGGCCGCGCCGGTGGTGGTGCCACCGCATTCCGGCGCGCCTTCCTCGCCGGATACGCCGACCGGATCGGCGAACGACTTCGGGAGGCGGACGCCCGCGCCACCGTCGACGCCGCGGCCGATGCACACATGCCGGTGACGACGCTCGCGCCGATTCTGGCTCGCCGCTCCGAAGCCGTCGACGACGAGTTCCGCCGCCTGTTTCCCGCAACCCGCTCCACCCGCACCCGCACCGTCGACGCCGAGGGCTGGCACGCCGGACGAGGCGCTGCCGAAAATGCTTGTCTCACATCACCATCGATGCCGGGGCCACGGTGACGGACCTCGGATCATCTGTCGGCGAAACCGAGTTCGGTCGACAAGGTGAAGCCCTGGTCGAGAGAATCGACGGAGAACGTCAGGACCAGCCCCGTCGACCTGTCGACGGTCTCGAACCCGGAGCTGTAGGTGTCGTCCGTGCTGTAGTTGACGATGCGATCACCCGAGGAGGTCGCTCGACTCTCGTATCCGGGGAGTGTCCGGTCCCGGTACCGAATGAAATTCGAGCGGGCGTACTGGTCGTCGCGCCACGCGGTGACCCACTGGTCGTCGCCGTCCGCCAGCCCCATCGCCTTGCCGACACTCGAATCCGCGGTCACCACACACCGCAACTGCAGCGCGCCCTCGAAACTGAAACCGGACTTGTCGCACGAGGACGACGACGTGATCAGCTTCGGAGGCAGCAGGGTGAGCACGTCCTCGGGAACCTCGCTGACGTACGTCGAGTCCGAGGTCGCGGGCGGCGCGCCGACCGCGGCGGCCGCCGTGTCCACTGTCGACGTCGCCGCGGGTGCCTCACCACCGTCGAACAGGAAATACACACCCGCCGCGGCAAGCACCATGGCAAGTGCGGTACCCGCGACCACGAGCGGCGTGCGCGACCGTTCCGGCACCGGAGCCGGGCCCGGTGCCGGGGGCCCGGCGACCATGGGCGCGGGAATCGGAGCACGCGACGGCGGCGCGGGCTCGCGCTGGAACACCTCGGTCGCGCGCAGCGCTGCGGGGTCGGTGGCGCGTCCGCCGGCGACGAACCCGGCAGCACCCTTTGCCACGACGGTCTTCGGGTCGTCGAGGGTGGCGATCGGCCCGAGTTCGGCCAGCCGCCGGTGCACGTACGGGATGCGCGACGAGCCGCCGGTCAGGAACAGCGCCTGCACCCCGCCGCGGTCCACTCCGGCCTCGCGCAGCACCTGCGCGGCCAGCCGCACCCCGCGGGTGATCTGCGGTTCGATCAGCTGCTCGAATTCATCGCGGGTCAACGTCACGGTCATCTGGGCGCCGTCGGCGACGATCCGGATCGTCGCCGACGGCGCCTCGGAGAGCAGTTCCTTGGCGCGACGGATCTGATCGTCGAGGGTGCGGCGGGCATCGAGGCCGGCGGGGCTGCGCAGCCACGCGGCCAGGCCGGGGTTCTCGTCGGCCAGGTGCCGCTCGACCCAGCGGGAGACGGCGGCGTCGAGGTTCTTGCCGCCGAGGGCATTGTCGCCGCCGGCGCGCAGCACCTCGAACGTCCAGTCGTCGGTGGCGGTCAGCACCGCGACGTCGAGGGTGCCGCCGCCGAAGTCGAACACCGCGATGGTCGAGCCCTCGACGATCTTCGCGTCGTGCCGGCGGGAGTAGTAGAACGCCGCGGCGCGGGGTTCGGAGATCAGCGAGACGTGGCCGCCGAGCCCGGCCGAGGTGGCGGCCTCGCGCAACACCGCCAGTTCGCGGCAGGACCAGGCCTCGGGGTGGGTGAGCACGACCGCGGCGGGGGCTTGGTTGTTGTGGGCCTGCAGGGCGCGGGTGTGGACGGTGCGCAGCACCGCGGCGATGGCCGCGGCGACGGGCAGATGGTGGCCGCGGACCGGGACGGTGCCGGCCGCCACGTGGGCTTTGGGGGCGGCGACGTATCCGGCGGGGTCGACGGTGGCCCGGTTGACGGCGACCTCGCCGGTGGACACGGTCCCGTGCGGGTCGACGTAGACGGCGGAGGGCATCAGGTTGCTGGTGTGGGTCAACGGCAGGGATTCGACCCGGTCCGGTCCGATGCGGTGGGCGGCGGAGGTGTTGGACGTGCCGAAGTCGATCGCCAGAACCCAGCTCATCGCTCGCTCTCCCCCTTCGAGATGTCCGGTTCGAGGCCGGACGCCGCAATCGTGCGGCAGCCTATAGATGCGACGATGCCGCCGGTACCGGCGGGTCCCACGGGTACCGGCAGCGCGTCGACATCACGCGGGCGGGGCAGTCACGTCAGATCGGTGATCTCGCCGGTTTCGGTCGAGTACATCCTGTCGGCCAGCCCGTCACCGTCCTCGTCGGTGTAAGTGACCGAGTCGTAGTCCTCGTCGTAGGTGACGACGGTGTCGATCCGCCCGTCGCCGTCGGTGTCCATTTCGGCGCGGAACGTCTTGTAGTCCTCGGTCGCGTGGCGCACCGAGTCGAATGTTCCGTCCCCGTCCAGGTCGGAGTAGCTCACGACGGTTCCGTCCGGCAGCTGGGCTTCGAGGGAGTCGACGACGCCGTCCTCGTCGTAGTCGTCCGCGTTCAGTTCGACTCCGTCGGGCGTGATCGTCCGCGCGGTGAGCTCGCCTTCGTCCGGAGCGGCGGCGGCACCATAGGTCGTGTGGATCTGTTGCTGCGCGTTGGGCACTGACGGCGCGTCCACCGGCGGTATCTCGGCGGGCGCGGGCGGGGAGCCTGCCGCGCCCTCGACGTCGGACAGGTCGACGCCGGCGGAGTCGGTCGAATCGGCCACGGGAAACTCCTCGGGATGAAACGGACGGGTCGGGTGACGTCAGGCCAGGTCGGCGTAGTCGCCGCCCGTGGACGCGCCGGAATCGAACGCGCTGGTGTCGATGTAGTCGTCGGCGACACCGTCACCGTCGTAGTCGACCGCACCGGTGGCCAGGTCCACCGTCGCATCGATTCCGCCGTCGGCATCGAGATCGAAGATCGCCTCGTCGAAGGTGCCGTCCCCGTCGAAGTCGATCGCGGCGGCGTCGATGTAGCCGTCACCGTCGGTATCCGCGGTGACCGTGTCGACGGTGCCGTCGCCGTCGAGGTCGATCACCTCCGCGTCGGCGACCCCGTCCCCGTCGGTATCGAGGACCTGCACGCTGCTGCCGTCGTCGTTGACGTGCTCATCGAGGACGACCGGCTGAGCGCCACCGAGAGCGCCGCCCGAGGTGGAGCCCGTGCCGACCGCGCTGCTGTTCGAGGCACTCGCCGACGACGCGCGGTCGGAGGTGTCGGACGCGGACGAGGAGCTGCCGTAGGACGAGTCCGATCCGGAGTTCGCCGAGGACCCGTAGGACGAGTCCGAGCTGGACGATCCGGAGGAGTCGTAGCGCTCGTACCGCTCGTAGGACTCGTAGCTGGTCGAGCCGTCCTGGGCGGCCGACGAGGAGCCGTAGGAGGAGTCGGTGTCGTAGGACGAGTTGTTGCCGTGGGACGAGTCCGAGCTGGTGCCGGCAGTGGACTGCGAGTCCGCGCGGTTCGCGTTGCTCGAGCTGGTGCTGTCGGAGAAGGATCCGCGGTTTGCCATGTCGGTGCTGCCTTTCGCGCGTCGTGTGTGTCGGTGATAGGAGCAGCCGGAACCCCGGAAAGTTCCGGAAGGCTCCGCCGAAATTTCCGCGTGGCGGATCAGAGGCACGAAACCCCAGGTGGTGACCACGGAGACGATCGGTACTGTGTCCTGCCTCACATATCCGGAGGCGGTCGGGCGGCCGTCCGGCGCACTCGCTGAACCTGACACCGCACGAACCGGGAAGAGTCCAGTAAGTTACACCCGGAAAGTTACGGAGGGGGCCGTCATGAGTGAAGCGGAACTGATCGAGCGGAGCCGGGCAGGGGACCAGGCTGCCTTCGCCGAACTCGTGGCACGATCGCGCGACCAGACGTGGGCGGTATGCCTGCAGATCACCGGTCACCGGCACGACGCCGAGGACGCCCTGCAGGACACCCTGACCGCGGCATGGCAGAACCTCGCGTCGTTCCGGGGCACCGCACGGTTCGGGACATGGCTGTACCGCATCGCCACCAATGCCTCCCTCGCCATCGTGCGCAAACGCCGCGAAATCCCCGAGGACGAGATCGACAACGGGGAGAGCAGCGGACGATCCGTCGCGGACACCATCGCCGACACCGACCTGGTCCGGCAGGCGCTGGCAGCGCTGCCGGAACAGTTCCGGGTCGCGATCGTGCTGCGCGAGTACGCCGATCTGAGCTACGCGGAGATAGCCGAGCACCAGGGCATCGGGGTACAGACCGTCAAGAGCCGGATCAACCGGGCACGGGCGCAACTGGTCGAGAAGCTGTCGCCGGCGGTGCTCGACGCGGACGCGCTCGAGCTCTGATCCCCTCGCTCTCCGATCCCGGTGTGCGGGAACCCCGCACTCGCCGGGCACATCGACTCCGATGACGGCACGGGCCGGTGGGTGTGCCGCGTCGCTTCGGCGCGCGCTAACGTCGACGGTGTGCGTGCACCTGCACACACGGTCGAGTTCGGGAATCGGAGGACGTGGTGACGACGAACGATCACGAACCGTCACTGTGGGAACTCCTCGGCCTCGATCCGCAGACGACCGTTCCCCCGGTACCCGACGACGCGTGGGACCGTGCCGTGCGGATCGCGACCGACCCGGACACCCCGGCCGTCGGCGCCGATCTGATCCCGGCCGACGAACCGGACGATCTCGACGTCGATCCGGTGGCGCCCGGCGTCGATCCCGGCTCCGACGACAACGCGCCGTTCCGGCAGGAGCACCACGAACCGGCATTCGACCACTCCGCGTTCGGGGACGCCGGGCACAGCGACCCCGGCGTCGACGAACCCTACGCGTATCCCGATCCGGGCGTCACCGACGACCCGGGCCTCGTCTGACGACCCGGGTCGCGGTTCGCACGGTCAGTTCCAGGTCCGGACGATCGACGTGTACGCCTGAGTGAGCGACACCAGCGCCGCGTCCTCCGCCGCCGATCGGGTGCTCAGCGTCTGCGCCTGCACCGACACGAGGCGGTCCTGCGCCATCGCCCGCAATTGCTCCGGCGGCGCGGACGGGTCGGCACCGAGGGACTCGGCGACGGTGGCACCGCGCAGCAACTGCGTCAGCTCCGTCACCGCGGGGGCGGACGGGTCGGTCTCCAGCAGCGAGCGCAACGACCGCAACAGCCCCACCTGGACGAGCGCCGGATCGGTCTTCAATTCGGACACGATCTGCCGGATGCCGTCACGGGCCGGATGGGTGTAGGCCAGCGCGTCGAGTTCCGCGACGATCCGGCCGGCACGGTGCAGGACCGCGAAACGCCGCAGGGACCGGTCGAGCACCGCGCGCAACGGATCGATGCCGGAGGCCGCCGTCAGCCACTGGTTGACCTGATGCGCGCCGCCGCGTGCCGGACCGCGGCCGTGCACGAGGCCGTACTCCCCGACGAGGTCGATCAGGCGGAAGACGCGGTCGCGGGGAACGGGGAGCGCACCGTCGCCGGCGTCGAGCAGATCGAACAGCTCCAGCGGCGCGAACGGTACCAGCGCCGCCAGGTCCCGGGCGTCGTTCTCCGTGAACGCGCCGGTGTGCGCGGTCTGGGCGAGCAGGCCCGCCACCGGGATCACCGCGCCGACCACGTCCGCGAGTCGTCGTGACAGCACTCCGGCGTGCTCGACGGCGTGCCCGATCGGGTCGCGCCGGCCGAGCACACCGCGCCCGAAACCGTCGGCGCGGGACAGCACCCCCAGCGTGTTCAACGGGGTGAAGCCGAGGCGCTGCAGGAACGAGATCTCGTCGGCGCGGGGCATCGAATCGAACAGGAACACCGCGGCGTCGGCGTCGACGGACGCCGAGCGGGTCTGCTCGAAACCGTCGATGAGGGCGCGTTCGGTCGCGGCGGCGTTCGCGACGGTCAGCGTCGCCAGACCCGGCGTGTCGACGAGCGTGATCCGCGTCAGGGCCTGCGACGGCAGGTGCCGGTGCACGTACGCGACCTCGGACTCGGACACCCCGAGGTCGGCGGTCGCACCGAACGTCAACGGCACCGCGCGGCGGGACCCGTCGATCGTCACGACCTCGGCGCGCGAGGGTGCACCGTTCTCGTACACGGTGACGACGCTGGTGGCCTCGAGCGCGGCGGTCTCGGCGACCGGCGCCCCGATCAGCGCGTTGACCAGCGTCGACTTGCCCGCCTTGAGCCGGCCCACGACGACGATGCGCGGCGGCGACCACAGGATCGCGCCGATCCGGTTGGCGTGCCCGACGAGGTCGCCGCCGTACGACGCCAGCCGGTGCAGCGCGGCGTCGATGCGGTGGTGGATCGGATCGGTACCGTCGGCGACGGTCCGGCCCTGGGATGCGCTCATGCCGGCACCGCCGTGGTGGACGGGGCACCGAGCGCAGCCTCGATGGGCGTGATCTTCCCGCGGGTGATGCGCAGGTTCTTCTCCAGCCGGGTGACGTTCGCCTCGCGCGCCGCGGCGTCGGCCTGCGCCGACCGCTTCGCCTCCTCGATCTGCTTCTGCAGCACGGTGATGCGCTCCTGAAGCCTGCGGCGACGGCCGAGCACGATCTCCGGGCGGGTCGTGGCGAGCGTCGCGTCGAGCATGCGGGTCGTCGCGGTCCGGGCGGTCGCGATCGTCTCGCGCAGCCAGGTCAGGAGATTCGTCTTGCCGGCCCGCATCGCGCGGAATCCGAGGTTGACGGCCACCCACACGACCCCGGCGACCGCTCCCACACCGATCATCGCACCGAGCATGGTGGTGCCGATCATGCCCATCGACAGGATGCTGGGATCGAGCAGGCCCTGGCGTTTCGAGGTGACCTCGTTGGTGACGAGCGGGTCGGTGCGCATCGAGGCGATCGCGATCTCGCGGATGCGCTCCCATTCCTCGGCGCTGTCGAACAGGTCGGTGGTGATGCGCTCGAGGTCGGCGAGGAACCCCTCGGCGGTGGTGGCCATCGCCTCGAGCAGGTCGGTCTGGATGCGGGCGGTGAACACCTGCGGTGACTTGCGCAGCACGTCCATCGACGACTTGTTGATGCGGGTGGTCCAGTCCTCGCGGACCCTGGTGAGGTGTTCGTCGAGGCGGGTCGCGGCCTGCTGCCGGGCCAGCGTGAGGTCGCGCTGCAGATGCTGCTCCCAGTGCTGCGCCTCGTCCTTGAGGTTGCGCAGCCGTTCGAGTTCGGCACTGAGGTCCGGGATCGCGGCCTCCCCGGACTTGACGACGGCGAGTTCGTCCTCGATGGTGCGCTCGATCTCCCGAAGTCCTTCGAGGCAGGTGCGCAGGGCGTCGGTCGCCGGTGAGCGTTCCGCCGCGGTGAGGCTCTTCTCGATGGCCGACCACAGCGCCGGAATCCCGGAGAATGTCACCGCCCGGTCGCGCAGTTCGCCGGGCAGCCCGGCGTCCTCGGCGGCGAGCGCGCGGACGCTCGAGACGGGCACGACGGGAATGTCGCGGCCCACGTGCTCGGCGATCGAGCGCCGGTTCTCGGCGACGATGTCCCCCCAGCGGGTGGTGGCCTTGTCCGTTTTGGTGACGGCGACGACGACGTTCTCGACGCCCGCGGCGCTCTCCCGCAGGAACTGCATCTCCGGTTCGGTGATGGGGGTCGAGGCGTCGCACACCATCACCAGCACCGCGGCCTGGTCGGCGGACTGCCGGGCCAGTCCCGCGTGCCGGGGATCGAGACCACCGACGCCGGGGGTGTCGACGATCGTGGCGGTCTCGAGCCGCCTCGACGCGACGGATACCACCGCGGCGACGGGCAGCGCCTCGATCGCGGGGTCCGAGACGTACCGTCCGCCGGTGGTGGTCCAATCGGCGAGTTCGCTGTGCGGGATCCGCCGGTTGCCGTCCGGGAACACCAGTTCCGCTGTCCCTTCCGGTTTCTCGGCGTCGGCCGGCACGAACCGGATCGACACGGCGGTGGCGTTCTCCACATCGTCCACCGTGACGCCGTCACGCCCGATCAACGCGTTGACCAGCATGCTCTTGCCCCGTTTGATCTCGCCGACCACGACGACCGATCGTGTACGTCCTTCGCCGGACAGCTTGCGTTCGGCGCGGTCGGCGACGCTGTTGCGGCCGTAGGCCCGCAGCACCTTGCCGGCGCCGGTCACAAGGTCGGCCACCCCCAATTCAGCAGACACGGATCAAGACCCTACCGACTCCTGCGGTTTCGTCGGCGGTGTGTGCCCGTGGAAAGCTGGGGCCATGCGGATGGAGCGACTGGGCGAGGGAGGCAGTCCCGCACAGGTGCTCCGAGCACTCGGGGCTCGCGCCCGCGACCTCGGAATCGCCCCGCCTGCGGCGCTGACGGGCATCTGGTTCGGCGCCGCCGCTGTGATCGCCCCCTCCCTCGAGGCCGCCCCCGCCCCGGTGATGGGAACCTTCACCCGGTCAGACCGAATGATGGCTCCCCGTACCCGGGAGGGCGGGCCGGTGATCGGGGGCGGGTGGATGGGATATCTCGCCTATCCGGACCGTGCCCCGACGACCCCGGCACTGCCGGTCGCGGCGGGTGGCTGGACGGACGTGGTGCTGCGGCTCGACGACACCGGCTGCTGGTGGTACGAGACGCTGACGGACGCACCGTGCCCGCCGGATCTGGCCGCCGCCGTGCACGATCCGGACCCGATGGGGGCCGGCTGGCGGATCGATTGGATCCCGCCGGACCGGGCGGCGCACCGGCACGGCGTCGAACGGTGCCTCGACGCGATCCGGGCCGGTGAGGTGTACCAGGCATGCGTGTGCACCCGGTTCACCGGCACCTGGTCCGGCGATCCGCTGGCGTTCTTCGCCGACGCGGTCGAGAGAACCCGCCCGAACCGCGCCGCCTACCTGCAGGGACCGTGGGGTGCGGTGGCGTCGCTGTCCCCCGAGCTGTTTCTGGCCTGCCAGGGCGACCGCGTCGAATCCGGCCCGATCAAGGGCACGCTGCCGCTGCACCGCGACCCCGCCGAACTGCGTGCCTCGGTCAAGGACGTCGCCGAGAACGTCATGATCGTCGACCTGGTCCGCAACGACCTCGGTCGGGTCGCCGAGACCGGCACCGTCACCGTCCCCGATCTGCTCGGCGTGCACCCGGCGCCCGGCGTGTGGCATCTGGTGTCGACGGTCGCCGCGACCCTTGGTCCCGGCGTCACCGCCGACGCGCTGCTCGACGCCACGTTCCCGCCCGCGTCGGTCACGGGATGCCCCAAACTTCGGGCACGGGATCTGTTGCAGGACTGGGAAACTCATCCGAGGGGGGTGTACTGCGGCACCGTCGGCATGGCCGGCCCCCTCGCCGGTCTCGAATTGAACGTCGCCATCCGCACCGTCGAGTTCGCCGGCAGCGAGTGCGCGCTCGGCGTCGGCGGGGGCATCACGATCGATTCCGACCCGGACGCCGAATGGCAGGAATGTCTGGACAAAGCCGCGAGCATCCTGCAGCTCAGCCCGGGCACACGTCCAATCCGCCCGCCGGCAGCTCGAACTGCGGGAGCACCGCGCTGACCTTCCCCGTCGTCGACGAGCAGATGTGTTCGGTGATGTCCTCCGGGTCGAGGCCCCATGTCCGGATCACGCCGTCACCGCCGGCCGCGGCGACCGTCCCGTCCGGCAGGAACAGCACCTGCCAGCGGCCGACCCCGGTGTCGGTGATCGGCCCACCCAGCGCTTTCATCGCCTGCGGAGCAGCCACATTCCACAACCGGACGGTGCCGTCGTCGCTGCCGCTGGCCACGATGTCACCGTCCGGCGACACGGACACCGAATACACCGTGCCGGTGTGCCCCCGCAGCGGTGTGTCCCGCGCAGTGAATCCTCCGTCGTCGCCGCGATCCCAGATGATCACCGCGTGGTCGTCGCCGCCGGTCGCCAGGACCGAACCGTCCGCGCCGAACGACACCCCGTTGACGCCGGCCTCGTGCCCACCGGCCACCGGCACCGCGCGCGGCCGGTCCGGGTCCGAGATGTCCCACGCGTAGATCGCGCCGTCCGCGCTGGCGACGACGAGGCTGCGACCGTCCGGGCTCACCGCCGCGCTGCGCACCAGGTTCGTGGGTCCGGTCAGCGGTTCGCCGCGGGGCACCGGATGCGCCGGATCGCTCACATCCCACAGGATCACCGACCGGTCGTCCGCGCCGGTCACCAGCGTCGAACCGTCCGGGGTGAACGCGAGCTCCGAGGTGAACCGGGTGCCCAGGTCGACGGATTCACCGAGTGGGCGCGGCTGCTGCGGGTCGGCCACGTCCCACAGCCGGACGCTGCCACCCGAGGTGGGGGCGATCGCCAGAATCGTCCCGGACGGCGACAACGCGACACCGTTGGCGCCGCCGAGCGGACGTGGCAGGTCGATGGCCGCGGCCTGACTCCATCGGCCGCGCTCGTCGATGCGCCACAGGTTCACCACCGAGTCGTAGCCGCCGGTCGCGGCGAGCCTGCCGGACCGGTCGGTGGACGGCAGGGTCAGGGCGGACTCGGAGACGCCGACACGTCCGCGCGGCAACGTCCAGATCCGGATCTTGGAGTCCTGTCCCCCGGTCACCACCGTCTCACCGTCCGGTGTCACGGTCAGCACGGGCAGTCCGCCACCGTTGCCGGTGAGGCCCGGTCTCAGTTCGTCGACGATCCCGGCGACCGGGTCGACGGACCACAGCTTCGCGGTGCCGTCCCACGACGCGGACGCGACGGTGCGCCCGTCGGGCAGGAACGTCACCTTCCACACGCCACCCGTGTGGGCATTCGCGGGGGCGCCGAGCGGTCGCGGGGCCGTGACGGAGGTGGTGTCGAACAGGTGGAGCATGCCGTCGTCGCTGCTCACGACGAGCTTCGTGCCGGCGGCGTTGAAGTCCGCGGAGTGTACGACGTCGCCGAACCCGGTCAGCGGCGGCCCGATCGGCGTCGGTGCGGCCGGGTCGGTGAGGTCCCACAGCCGCACACTGCGATCGTCACTGGTGGTCGCGAGGACCGAGCCGTCGGTGCGGAAGGCCGCGGTGCGCACGGCGCCGTCATGGGCGTTCACCACGGTCACCGGGAAACCCGGCGCGGTCGTGTCGAGCAGCGCGACGGTGCCGTCGTCGTAGGGCACCGCCAGTACCCGGCCGTCCGGCGAGTACCGCACGTTGTGCACGGCCACGCCCTCGGCGATGCGGTGTTCGAGCAGCACAACGGGATGGTCGCGGTCGGTGACGTCCCAGATCACCACGGTTCCGTCGCCGCCGCCGGCGGCAAGGCGCCCGCCGTCGGGGCTGAACGACACCGACGCCATGTAGTCGAGCATCTCGGTCAGCGGCCGCCCGATCTGTTTCGGATCGGATCGATCGGTCAGGTCCCACAACCGGACCGTGCCGTCGTCGCTCGCCGAGGCGAGTGTGGCGCCGTCGGGTGAGACCGCAACCCCGTACACCGGCCCGGTGTGTCCGTCGAGGGTCCGCGCGAGCGGGATCCCCTGGGTGGCGACCAGCCGCGAGTAGGCGATGTCACTGTCGGGCCGCAGCTGCGCCGCGGCCAGCGACAGGTCGGCAGAGCTCGTCGGATCGTCGTCGCGCACGGCGTCGGCGAGCGCGATGATCTGCTGGAACTCGGCGGTGCTGCGTTCGATCTCGGCGCGGTTCTTCGCGGTCCACGCCAGCGTGCCCGTCACGAGCGAGACGACCGTCGAGACCACCAGTCCGGCGATGATCATGCGGCGCCACCGCGCCGCCCGTTCGATCTCCCGTCGGGAGGCGGCGAGGAAATCGACGGCGGTCGGGCTCAGCGCCGCACCGACCTCGCCGCGTCCGCTGCCCACCCCGCTCAGCCGCGCGTCCTGCTCGGTGACCAGATCCATGCGTCCACGCTGATAGAGCATGTTCTCGTTGCGTCCGCTCTCCACCCAGTTCGCGGCGTCCGCCTCGAGCTGCTGACGCAACGCCGCCGACGAGCGGTCCTCCTGGATCCAGGACTTCAGCCGCGGCCACGCCTCGATCACGGCGTCGTGCACCAGTTCGGCATGGTCGTCGTCGACCACGACCACGCGGGCCGACACGAAGTGGTCGAGGACGTGACTCGCGGTCGCCCGGTCGTCGCCGAGCGCGAGCAACTGGGTGAGCGGACGTGCGATCTTCACATCGGTGCCGGTGTTGGTGACGTACACCAGGTGCACCAGCATCGATCGGGCCAGTCCCCGGCCTCGATCGTCGAGTTCCGTCCAGGCGCGTTCGGCGCTCGCCGCTATCGAGCCCCGCACCCCTCCGGTGGCGCGGTATCCGGCGACGGTGAGGTTCCCGCCGCGACGGCGATCCCACATGGTGTCGAGCAGGTGCGACAGCAACGGCAGTTCCGTGCCGCTGATCTCCCCTCCGGTAAGCACACCGAGGTCGTTGAGGATCAGATCGGCCAGGCCGGATTCGAGTTTGACGCCGACGAGCTTGGCCGGTTCGGCGATCACCTCCGCGAGATCCTCGCGGCGCAGCGGCCGCACCGTCTTGGTGCGGCGTTCGAGCCCGCGGGCCAGAACCGGATAGGACACCGCCTGCTCATAGAAATCCGAGCGCATCGTCGCGACCACCGTCGCCGGGGCGTCCTCGTTCTCCACGGTGGTCGAGGCCCGTTCGAGCACGCCGAGGAACTGGGAGCGTTCGGTGCGGTCGTCGCATTGGGTGAACAGTTCCTCGATCTGGTCGACGACGATCAGCAACGACGAACAGCCCATCCGGGTGGCCGCCGCCCGGATCGCGCGCTGGACGGCGACGGCGTCGGCCCGGTCCGCAGCGGGGTCGGCGAGTTCGGGGATCGCCTCGGCGAGGCGGTCGAGCGGGTGCCGTCCCGGCGTGAGCACGACCGGCCGGCATTCACCGTCCCCGCACAGTTCCGGGATCAGCCCGGCCTGCACGAGCGACGATTTGCCGACGCCGGATGCGCCGGTCACGACGACCGGTCCGTGCCCGTGCGCGGCGACGGCGATGCCGGTGAGGGTCCGCACGCTCTCGGCGCGCCCGAAGAACAGCCACGCGTCCTTCTCCCGGTATGCGGCCAGGCCACGGTACGGACGCACCCCGGACGGGGGCGTCGGTGCGGGTCGGGGCGGTTCGGCGACCCGGCCCGGCACCGACGACGTTCCGCGCGCACGGTCCCACCAGCTCTGCCACTGCTTCAGTGAGTACAGGCCGGGGCTCGGCGGTTCGGCATTGAGTGCGCGGGCCGCCCGGGTCAGCGCGACGAGCACGGGACGTACCGTCTCGAAGCTCGCGGGCAGGCGCTTGCCGGAGCGCCAGTCGCTGAGACGTTGCACGGACACCGTGCGGTCGCTGCCCATGGCGCGGGCGACGGCCGCCGACTCGGTTTCGACCTTCTTCAGAGGCGGTCGGCCGGCGGCGGCGAACAGCATGCGCAGTTGGTCCGCGAAGAATTGCCGGGCGTCCGGTTCTGCGCGGGCGTCCGGTTCTGCGCGGTCGTCGGGGTCTGCCATATCCGCTTCCGCACCTCCCGCCCCGTCAGAACGACTACCGGATTCGAGGAAATCTCCGCTGCGGAAAAATTCCTCACCTATCCTGACCTGGGATGATATCCGTTCTGCAGGGTCCGGTAGTTGGTCGGGTCGGTTTTCGGCGGAAGAGTCGTCACCGAAGCGGGAACGGACTCGCTACCAGCGTGCCCCACGCCGATGGGAACTTGAAGTTCGAGGGGTAGTTCCCGTCGGCGTGGGGAAGCGGTGGCCCGGGGCGGAGCGTCAGCGCCCTTCGAGTTCCCGACGGAACGTCTCGTAGCGGGCGCGGTGCTGCGGACGGCGGCGCAACAGCGCCCACGCGACCGCGAGCACCGCGAACCAGATCGGGGTCACCAGTAGCGCGTCGAGGGTGTCCGGCTCCTGGGTGAGCGCCCAGATGACGAACGCGAAGAACGCGTAGACGACCCACACCATCGGCACCCCACCGGGCATCTTGAACTTCGACGCCTCGTGCAGGTCCGGACGGAGCTTCCGGTACCTCAGGTAGCTCGCCAGGATGATCGACCACACGAACATGAACAGCAGCGCCGAGATCGTCGTGACGAGGGTGAACGCCTCGATCACCGAGTCGCCGGCGAACAGCAGCACGATCGCGGACAGCAGGAACACGCACGAGAACATCAGTGCGTTCGCCGGGACCTTGCGCCGGTTGAGCCGGCCCAGCGCCGCCGGCGCGTCCCCTTCCTGCGCGAGTCCGTACACCATCCGCGACGTCGAGTAGATGCCCGAGTTCGCGGACGACGCCGCCGACGTGAGCACCACGAAGTTGATGACCGACGCGGCGATACCGAGGCCGGCGAGGGTGAACATCGCCACGAACGGACTGCGCCCGGCCTCGATCTCCCGCCACGGAGTCACCGACACGATGATGCTCAGGGCCGCGACGTAGAACAGCAGCACGCGGATCGGGATCGAGTTGATCGCCTTCGGCAGATTCTTCTCCGGATCCTCGGCCTCGGCGGCGGTGGTACCGACCAGTTCGATACCGACGAACGCGAACACCGCGATCTGGAAGCCCGCGACGAACCCCATCGGACCGGTCGGGAAGAACCCGCCGTCGTTCCACAGGTTGTCGAAACCGGCGGTCGCACCGTTGGGCGCGGTGAACCCGCCGATGATCATCACCAGCCCCACCACGATGAGACTGACGATCGCCACGATCTTGATGAGGGCGAACCAGAATTCGGTCTCGCCGAACGCCCGGACCGTCGGCAGGTTCAGCAGGAGCAGAGTCCCGATCGCCGCCAGAGCCGGAATCCACAGCGGCACGTCCGCCCACCAATAGCGCACGTACCCGGAGATCGCGATGATGTCGGCGATGCCGGTGACGATCCAGCAGAACCAGTAGGTCCAGCCCGTGAAGAAGCCCGCCCACGGCCCCAGCAGGTCCGCCGCGAAATCCGCGAAGGATTTGTAGTGCAGGTTCGACAGCAGCAGCTCGCCCATCGCCCGCATGACGAAGAACAGCATGAACCCGATGATCATGTACACGAAGATCACCGACGGACCGGCGAGGGAGATCGTCTTCCCCGAGCCCATGAACAGTCCGGTTCCGATGGCACCACCGATCGCGATGAGCTGGATGTGCCGGTTGGACAGCTGTCGCGAGAGATGCGGTTCGCCGGTCGTGGAAACGGGTTCGAGTGATGCACTCACTACGAAGAGTGTACGGACGGGGTCATTCCTGCCGTGCGGCGAGTACCGCGTCGTAGAGTTCCCGCTTCGAGACGCCCGCGGTCGCGGCCTGTCCGCACGCATCCTTCAGGCGCATCCCGCTCGCGACGAGCCGCTCGACCTCCGCGACGAGGTCGACGGGGTCGGCGACCTGCGGCGATGCCCCCTCGAGCACCACGGTGATCTCGCCGCGCACACCGTTGACGGCCCAGTCCGCGAGCTCGCCGAGCGTGCCGCGCCGTACCTCCTCGTACGTCTTGGTCAGCTCCCGGCACACGGCGGCGCGGCGGTCACCGCCCAGCACCGCGACCGCGTCGGCCAGGCACGCCGCCAATCGGTGGGGGGCCTCGAAGAACACCACCGCACGCGGTTCCGTCGCGAGCGTCTGCAGCCAGGCGCGCCGCGCGCCGGACTTGCGGGGCGGGAACCCGTCGAAGCAGAACCGTTCGACGGGCAGCCCGGACAGCGCGAGCGCCGTGGTCACCGCGGACGGGCCGGGCAGGCACGTGACCGGCAGATCCGCGTCGACGCACGCGGACACCAACCGGTATCCGGGGTCGCTGACCGACGGCATGCCCGCGTCGGTGACGAGCAGCACCGTCAGCCCCGACGCGATGTCCGCGATCAGCGCCGGGGCACGTGTCACCTCCACCTGGTCGTAGAAGCTGACGACGCGCCCGGTGATGGTCACGCCCAGGGCCGCCGCGAGCGACCGGGTGCGGCGGGTGTCCTCCGCAGCGACGACGTCGGCGGTCGCGAGGGCTTCGCGGAGCCGGCTCGACGCGTCCCCGATGTCGCCCATCGGAGTCGCCGCCAGCACGAGCCGTCCTTGTCCCGGATTCTCAGCCTGCATGCGTATCAGCCTACGATCGGACCGTGACCGTGACGGACGAGCGCCCCGCCGAGGCCGCCGACCGTCGCCTGCTGAGTCCCGGCCCGCTGGTGCCGCCGGCCGATCCGGGCCCCACCGACCGCGCCCGCGGCTGGGTCGTGACCGCGTTCGTCACCGCGCTCGCCGCGATCACCCGATTCGCGATGCTGCACTACCCCACCGATGCGAAGACGCCGGTGTTCGACGAGAAGCACTATGTGCCGCAGGGCTGGCAGGTGCTCACCGGCGGCTGGATCGAGGACAACCCCGGCTACGGGCTGGTGGTGCATCCGCCGGTCGGTAAACAGCTCATCGCGGTCGGCGAGGCCCTGTTCGGTTACAACGGGTGGGGCTGGCGGTTCTCGTCGGCCGTCGCCGGCACGGTCCTGGTGCTGCTGGTGGTGCGCATCGTGCGGCGCCTGACCCGGTCGACGCTGCTCGGCGGGCTCGCGGGGATACTGCTCGTCGTCGACGGTGTCACGTTCGTCTCGTCCCGGATGGGGATGCTCGACATCTTCCAGGCGGTGTTCGTCGTCGGCGCGTTCGGCTGTCTGATCGTGGACCGCGACGACGTCCGTGCCCGGATGGCGCGGGTCGTCGCCGAGGACCGCATCGGGGTCAGCGCCTGGGGACCGCGGCTCGGGGTCCGCTGGTGGCGTTTCGGCGCGGGCGTGCTGCTGGGCCTGGCCGTCGGCACCAAATGGTCCGGGCTGTACTTCATCGCGTTCTTCGGGTTGATGTCGGTGGCATTCGATGTCGCTGCACGCCGAGCCTATGGGGTGCGCCGACCGTGGGTGGGCACCGCGCTGCGCGACATCGGCCCGGCGCTGTACGCGCTGGTGTTGATCCCCTTCGGTGTGTATCTGTCCACCTACTGGGCGTGGTTCGCCAGTGAGACCGGCGTGGACCGGCACGCGGTGGGCACGAAGATCGGCACCGACGGCCCGTTCTCGTTCGTGCCGGATTCGCTGCGGTCGCTGTGGTACTACAGCGCGAACGTGCTCGACTTCCACTCCGGGCTGACCAACTCGGCGGGCAATCATCATCCGTGGGAGTCGAAGCCGTGGACGTGGCCGATGGGGCTGCGCCCGATGCTGTACTACTTCGCCGACGGCGATCGCATCGGCGGCTGCGGCGAAGACGAGTGCGTCAAGGCCGTGATGCTGATCGGCACCCCCGCCCTGTGGTGGGTGTCGCCGGCGATGGTCGCGTGGGGCCTGTGGCAGATCGTGGTGCGCCGCGACTGGCGGTGGGCGGCGGTGCTCACCGGTTACGGCGCGGCGCTGTTGCCGTGGTTCGCGACCCTCGACCGGCAGATGTACTACTTCTATGCGGTGCCGTTGGCGCCGTTCCTGGTCATGGGTGTGGCGCTCGTGCTCGGGGACGTCCTCGGCTCGGCACGCGCGTCGCCGGAACGACGCTCGACGGGCCTGCTCGTCGTATGCCTGTATGTGGGTCTGGTCGTCGCGAACTTCGTGTGGTTGTGGCCGATCCTGTCGGGTGTGCCGATCACGGTCGAGCACTGGCACGATCAACTGTGGCTGCCCAGCTGGCGCTGACCGCCACGGTGCGCGCTCAGTACCAATCGTCGAACAGCGAGGTGTCCGGCGAGCCGGGCCGGCGATCGTCTTCGGTGTAGTGGACGCCCCCGAAGTCCGTGGCGACCCGCCGGGCCACCGCCGGCATCAGCCGGCGCATCACATCGATCCGCTCCTCCAGGACGGCCGGATCGAACGGCGCAGCCGGGATCTCCCCGGTGCCGACCAGCCGGTCCTCGACGACCATCGCGTGCACGCCCACACCGCGATGGTGCCGGTCGACCCAGTGCGCGGCCCCGATCCGATCGGTGATCCGGTGCAGCAGCGGCGTCCACAACCGCACCGCCGGAACGGTGCGGTCGACGATCACGAAGATGACCTGCGAGTCGAGGACCAGCACGAAGTCGCCGTCGGCGTCGATGCTGGCGGGCCGGCCCAGCACCTGCGCGAGCGCATCGCCGACGCGGACACGCAGCTCGTCGAACCACTGTGCGCCCGCGACACCGGGACGCGGCCCGACCTGCACGAACGCGGGCTCGACGACGTCCCACCGCTCACGCAGGACGCGCACCACCCACGAGGCGACGGCGTCGGGGTCTCCGGTCGTGACCGGTGTGTGGCACCGGGCCGGCGCCGCCTGCCCGCACTCCTCCGGCGGGGCGAGGACGCTCGCGTGCACCCCGAGACCCGGCCGGCGCTCGATGCGCATCCCGGCGAACGGAGTCAACGCCGTGTCGGCACGCAGCTCGACGACGTCGCCGCCGGGGAGCTCGCCGATGCTCCGGGCCATCTGCGACCGGAACCGGGCCCAGGCGAGCTCGACGCATTCGTCGAAGTGGTCGATGTTGTTCACGAACATCTCCTCTCGCAGTGAAACCGCGGGCAGCGTCACGGTACTGCGAGGGTCCGACAAATCAGGTCGCGGCGCGCGTACTGCCGAGCCACCGATTCCGGGTGCGAGGCAGACCGCTGCGCCCGTCGGCATGCGGGCGCACCGCGAGGACCTGATGGATGGTGAGCCGGTTCGGTGCTTCGAACCCGAGCGCGCTCGCCGTCAGGTACAGCAGCCAGGTGCGGGCCCGTTCCTCACCGACCGTCCGCACCGCGTCGTCCCACGATCCGAGCAGGTTCGACACCCACGCGCGCAGCGTCAGCGCATAGTGTTCGCGCAGCGATTCGTCGTCGCGCACCTCGAGCCCGGCTCGTTCGAACGCGTCGATCGTCCTGCTCAACGGCAGGACCTCACCGTCCGGGAAGATGTAGCGGTCGATGAACGACGGTGCACGTCCGGGCGTGTCCGGCAACGACCGCACCCGCGCGATCGCATGGTTGAGCAACCGGCCGCCGGGCCGCAACAGCGCGTGCACGCCCGCGGCGTACCGCGGCAGGTTCACCAGGCCCACGTGCTCGGCCATGCCGACGCTCGCGACCGCGTCGAACGGACCGTCGTCGATGTCGCGGTAATCCTGCAGGCGGATCTCGATCCGGTCGGACAACCCGGCCTCGGCGACCCGCTTCGTCGCCAGGTCGCGCTGTTCGCGGCTGATCGTCACCCCGACCACGTCGACCCCGTAGTCGCGGGCGGCGTGCAGCGCCAGCGAACCCCAACCGCAGCCGATGTCGAGCAACCGCATCCCCGGTTCGAGCCCCAGCTTGCGACACACCAGGTCGCACTTGGCGTCTTGCGCGGCCCCGAGGCACGAGTCCTCGTCGGTCCAGTAACCGCACGAGTAGACCATGGTCGGGCCGAGAAGCAGCCGGTAGAAGTCGTTGCCGACGTCGTAGTGGTGCGATACCGACACCGAGTCACGGCTCCTGCTGTGCAGGATCCCGCGCCGGCGCCGGATCTCGACGGCCGGGGGTCGCGGCGGCGGACCCACCGCGCCGAGACGCACGATCGCGGTGGCGGCGCGCGCGAGGGTGCGTGGCCGGACACCGGCGAGCCGGTGGTCGCCGATGCGGGCCATCACCTCGGGGATGCCCAGCAGCGCGAACAGGTCGTCGACGTCGAGGTCACCGGAGATGTAGGCACGGGTCAGGCCCAGTTCGTCGGGCGCCCACAGCATGCGGCGCAGCGCGCGCCGGCGGTGCAGGACGACGCGCGCGGCCGCGTCGGGCGGTCCGGCCTCGGAGCCGTCCCAGCAGCGCACCCGGACGGGGAGTTCCACACCGATCAGGGCTTCGAAGGCCGACAAGAGCCGGGGTGCAGCCGACTGCATGATCATCACTGTCGCGCACCGATCGCGACGACACACGGTGAACGATCAACCTTTTTCGGCCGAACCGATCGGCGCCGCCAGGACCCCCACGGTCCGGCCCCGCTCGACCATGTCGACGATCGCGTATCCCGCCGCCGCCAGCAGGGCGCTGATCCGCATCGAGATCGGCCCGGTCGCAGTTCCGGGGGGCGGTTCGTCGAACACCCACAATTCCCCGCCCGGGCGCAGCAGCGCTGCTGCCGCCGCCGGCACGGCCGGGCTGCCGGAGCGGAAGGCCGGCACATCGATCGCGAAGATCAGATCGAACGGACCGCAGTCGGCGAGGTCCGGGAACCGGGCCACCCGCAGTTCGACGCCGGGCCCCTCCCGGTTGCGGCGCCGGGCGCGGTCGATCTGCGTC
Source organism: Rhodococcus zopfii NBRC 100606 = JCM 9919 (assembly GCF_001895025.1). Lineage (GTDB taxonomy): Bacteria > Actinomycetota > Actinomycetes > Mycobacteriales > Mycobacteriaceae > Rhodococcus > Rhodococcus zopfii. The sequence goes on along the minus strand of NZ_BCXI01000010.1, from coordinate 237,781 downwards.
GCCGAGCGGTCCACCCCCAGGATCGTCCCGTGGGGGCCGATCCGCTCGCGCACCAGTGCCACGGCCAACCCGCCCCCGCAGCCGATCTCGAGGACCCGGGTGCCCGGCCGCGGAGCCATCGCCTCGACCGCGAACGCGACGCGGTCCGGAATGCCGGTCATCCGATACGCCGCAGCGTCCGCCGCGGACCGCCGACGAGCGGATCTCGCGACAGGTCGCGGTAGAGGGAGACACACAACACCAGCATGACGACCACGAACGGAGCCGCGGCGATGATCGTCATGGTCTGGAGGGCGCCGAGCGCTTCCGAACCACCGGTCCACAGCAGCAGCGCGGCGACCCCGCCGGTGAGCGCACCCCAGAACACGACGATCCACCGGCTCGGTGACAGCGTCCCGCGCTGGGTGAGGGTGCCCATTACCATCGACGCGGCATCGGCGCCGGAGACGAAGAAGATCGCGACCAGCAGCATCACGACGACGGTGGACACCCCGACGAGCGGCAGGTTGCCGAGCATGCCGAACAACTGTTCCTCGAGGCTGCCTGCCCCGGCGATGTCGCGACCGTCCTGCTGCTGACCGATGGCCGCGCCGCCGAACACCGCGAACCACAGCAGGCTCACGATGCCGGGCACGATGATGACGCCGACGACGAACTGCCGGACGGTTCGGCCCCGGCTGATGCGGGCCAGGAACATGCCGACGAACGGCGTCCACGAGATCCACCACGCCCAGTAGAAGATCGTCCACGACGAAAGCCATTCGCCCGCGCCAGGACTCGATGCTGCGGTGCGCGCGGACATGCGGGCCAGGTCCGCGGTGTATGCGCCGAGGGTGGTCGGGATCAGGTTGAGGATCAGCACGGTCGGCCCCAGCACGAACACGAACAGCGCCAGACCGAGCGCCAGCACCATGTTGATGTTGGACAGCCACTGGATGCCCTTGGCCACCCCGGACACCGCGGAGGCGATGAACGCGAGGGTCAGGATCGCGACGATCGCGACGAGGAGCAGGACCCCGGCCTCCTCCATCCAGCCCGTGACCTCGAATCCGGAACCGATCTGCAGGGCGCCGAGCCCGAGGGAGGCTGCCGTGCCGAACAGCGTCGCGTACAGAGCAAGGATGTCGATGACCTTGCCGAGCGGGCCTTCCGCGCGGCGGCCGAGCAGCGGCACGAACGCCGAACTGATGAGTTGCTTCCGGCCCCTGCGGTAGGTGCCGTACGCGATCGACAGACCCACCACCGCGTAGATCGACCAGGGGTGCAGGCTCCAGTGGAACATGGTCGTGGCCATGGCCGGTCCGACGCCACCGGCGCTGCGGGGCGGTGGCGACACGTAGTGCGAGAGCGGTTCGGCGACACCGTAGAACATCAGGCCGATGCCCATCCCGGCGCTGAACATCATCGCGATCCAGCTCACCGTGCGGAATTCGGGCTTCTCCCCGTCCTTGCCGAGCGGGATCGCCCCGAACCGGCTCACCGCGAGCCACAGCGCGAAGATCACGAATCCGCTGGCGGCGAGAACGAACAGCCAGCCGAGGTCCACGACGAGCCGGTCCAGTACCCTCCCGGTCACCGTGTTCAGGTTGTCGGGGGCGGTCAGGCCCCACACCACGATGCCGACGACGAGGGCCGCGGCGACGCCGAACACGACGCGGTCCGTCGACGGTCGGCGGTCCCGGCCTGCGGCAGGCTCGGCCCGACCGCCGTCCGGCGTGCCGACGTCCTTCGGACCGAGACCGGGCGGAGGCGGACCGGCGTCGGGCGGTGTCGGCGCACGGGGTGTTCCCGGCGCACTGGGTGTTCCGGGCGCACTGGGTGTTCCGGGCGCAGGAGTGGAGCCGGTTCGATCCGCGGGCACGGTCATGGATCAACGCTCGTCCACAACCGGGATCGGCGCAAGCACCACGACCGTGGATCGGAGCCGAAATACACCTTGAACAGGGCATTTCCAGCCGCTGTCACAAATCGGGCACGCGGGACGTGTCAGGCTCCGCGCACTGCCGCGACGACGAACTCGAGGATCTCGTCGTCGGACATGCCGAGGGCGCGCAGTTCCGCGACGTACGTGGTGGTCGCCCGCTGGGCGAGCGTGAGCGTCGGATCGCCCGATGCGGCAGCGGCGACGAACGTACCGGCGCGACCTCGCGTCTCGAGGACCCCGGCCTGTTCGAGTTCCCGATAGGTCTTCGCGACGGTGTTGGGCGCGATCCCGAGCTGCTCGGCGAGGCCGCGCACGGTCGGGAGCTTGGTTCCGGCGATCAGCTCGTCGCGGCGCACCAGCTCGACGATGCGGCGGCGCAGCTGTTCGAACGGTGGGATCTGAGAGCTCTGGTCGATGGCGATGTCGAGCACGCGAGCAGAGTACCAGCGGCCGGCACACCGGCCCTGGCAACGCGGCCGGGCCGATGTGACCAGCATGTCGGGTGTGACGGATCAGGCACGAACCTTGTCGAGATCGTCGTCGTCCGAACCCTTCGCGTAGGTGCCCGTCTCGAGCAGGTCACGGATCTGGATGAGCAGGTCCGTCTCGCTCAGCGGCTTGTCCTCGGATTCCTTCGGCGGGGCGAAGCGGTTCTTGGCGGCATTGACCGGGACGATGAGCACGAAGTACACGACCGCGGCGATGATGGCAAAGTTGATCACCGCGGTGACGACCGCACCAATATTGATGAAAGTCTCTGGGCTGGAAGTAATCTGGAATCCCCAGCCGTATTCGTTGGCACCACCGACCGCCGAGACGAGCGGGTTGACGATGTTGTTGGTGAAAGCGGTGACGATCGCGGTGAATGCGGCACCGACGACGACGGCGACCGCCAGCTCGACCACGTTCCCACGCAACAGAAAATCCCTGAACCCTGTGAGCATGCGCCCCGTCTCCTCCCTATCGGCATTACGCGCGTATTGACGGCCGAGAATCGTAGGGGTCGGCCGGGAAACCTTCAAACGGGACATCTCCGCAGCGGCAGACAGGGCGGCGTTGCAGGACGCCGGATGCGTCGCACGGCACAATAGCGGCCATGGCCAAGACCGCGACGATCTACCACAACCCGCGCTGCAGCACGTCCCGCAATACCTTGAAGGTTCTCCAGGAGGCCGGCCTCGAACCGACCGTCGTGAAGTATCTCGAGACCCCGCCGTCCCGGGACGGCCTGCGCAAGCTGCTCGACGATGCGGGCCTGAAGCCCAGCGAGGCGATCCGCCGGAAGGAAGCGCTGTTCGCCGAACTGAACCTCGCCGACGCGTCCGAGGACGAACTGATCGACGCGATGGTCGAGAACCCGATCCTCATCGAGCGGCCGATCGTCGTCACCGACAAGGGCACCGTCCTCGCGCGGCCCGTCGACAAGGTCCGCGAGATCCTCTGATCCCCGCGCCCGCGTCTCCCCCGGAGACGTGGGCGTTTTGATCGGACTGTGCGCCCTGCCAACCCCAGGGAAGCGCGGCGGGAAGGCCGATTCCGCGCGGCAGCCCACCGTCTCGACCGGCTGCCCCCACTCTTCCCGAGCGAATGTATCGTTCGATCGATTGAAGGAGACGGACGATACACTCGCTCGGAACGAGGAGAGGTCAGAGCGCTGCCCGCGCGAGCGGGCAGGACATGCACCGCGGACCGCCCCGCCCGGATCCGAGTTCCGACCCCGCGATCCGCAGCACCTCGATACCGGCGGCCTCGAGCCGCGCGTTCGTTTCGACGTTGCGCTCGTAGGCGACGACCACTCCCGGCGCGACCGCGAGGGTGTTGTTGCCGTCGTCCCACTGTTCCCGCTCGGCGACGACCGAGTCCAGGCCGGTGTCGATGACGCGGAGCTTGTCGATACCCATCGCGTCGGCGGCGGCCTCGAGGAACGGTCGCGGCCCGCCGATGCGGGCGTCGCCGTCTTCCCGGCGGATCATGAAGGCCTCGAGCATGTTGCGGATCGCCGGGTACATGACGACCGCGTCGGTGTCGACCATCGTGCATACCGTGTCCAGGTGCATCGTCGCGCGCTGCTGCGCGATCGGCACCGCCAGCACCGTGTGCGCCAAACCGTCCTCGAACACGCTGCGCGCCAAGGCTTCTGCACCGGCCGGGGAAGTACGCTCCCCCACCCCGACCGCGATCACCCCGGGCGCGAGCAGCAGCACGTCGCCGCCTTCGACGGGAGCGGTGTGCGATTCGTACGCGCGGCGCACCCCGAGGAACCGTGGATGGAACGCGTAGATGAGGTCGGTGAGTGCGGCTTCGCGGCGACGCGCGGGCAGCGCGAGCGTCGGGATCGCGACGCGCTCTCCGATCCAGAACGACGAGTCGCGGGTGAACAGCAGATTCGGCAGCGGATCGATCACGAAGTCGGCGCCGTGATGCATGAGCCGCACCAGCGACGGCGGTCCGGCGACCCCGGCTTCGGGCAGTTCGTCGAACGTCATGCCCGCAACCAGGATCCGGGTCAGTTCCGGTGCCGCGAGAGTGCGCAGGTGCGTGGCCAGGTCCTGCGCGAGCGCATGCCCGAGCCGGCGCGGATCGACCGCCGAGGAGATCCCCTGGATGCGTGCGGCACCGCTGACCTCGAGGGTTTCGGCAAGCAGGTCGGCGAGCAGCAGCACCTCGACGCCGCGACCGCGGAGCAACTCGGCGAATGCGTCGTGTTCTTCCTGGGCGCGCGCCACCCACGGCAGCGCGTCGAACAGCAACTGGTCGCTGTTGCGGGGTGTCAGCCGCTCGAGTTCCGCGCCGGGCCGGTGCAGCATGACCGTCGCGAGGGCACCGACCTCGGAATCCACACACAACTGCGCGTCCATGCGTCAACGGTAGTGCCGGCACCCGGTCGGTGGGAGGATCGACGTGCCCGTACGAGAGGAGAAATACACGTGACGGATTCGGACCCGCTAGGAGAACTGGCCCCGTTCACCGGCCGATGGGTCGGCGGCGGCGACGGCCACTATCCCACCATCGACGACTTCGCATACGACGAGACGATCGAGTTCACGTCGATCCCCGGTAAGCCGTTCCTGATGTACGTCAGCCGCACCCGCGCCCGCGACGACGGCCGCCCACTGCACACCGAGAACGGCTACCTGCGACGCAGCGGCCACGAGGTGGAACTGCTGGTGTCGCAGCCCACCGGGTTCGTCGAGATCCAGCGGTCGCGGCTCAGCCACGGCGTCCTCGATTTCACGACCGTGCATCTCGACCGTTCACCGGATGCGAAGCCCGTCCACGAGCTGCGCCGCCGGTTCGTCCTGGACGGCGACATTCTCGCCTACGACCTATGGATGGCGCACGCCGCGACGCCGCTGACCCATCACCTCCACGCGGAGTTGGCGCGCGAGGCGTGAGCCCTACCTTCCGACGCGCCGCAGGGTGCGGGTGAAGTAGTCGTTGGCGAACTGCATCGTCACGTTGTACGGCAGCGCGAACTTGCGGGCCCACCAGTAGCCGAATCGCACGTCGAACGACGTGTAGACGAGGAAGCGGTTCTTCTTGATCCCGGTCAGGATGCAGTCGGCGACCTTCTCCGGCGACGACGCGTGCTTCTCGAACCGTCCGGTGAGCGCGCGGGCTTCGGGCGCGTCGCGATCGACGCCGACGATCTGCACGGTGTTCACCAGCGGGGTGCGAACCGCACCGGGCACCACGAGGGACACCCCGATGCGGTGGCGTTTCAGATCGAATCGGAGGACCTCGGAGACGCCGCGCAAACCGAACTTGGAGGCGCTGTACGCCGAATGCCACGGCAGGGCCAGCAATCCGGCCGCAGACGACACGTTGACGAGGTGCCCGCCGCGGCGCGCCTCGATCATCGGGGGCAGGAAGTTCTCGATGACGTGGATCGGACCCATGAGGTTGACGTCGACCATCTGCCTCCAGTGCCGGTGCTCGAGCTTGTCGACCGTGCCCCACACCGACACCCCAGCGACGTTCGCGACGATGTCGACGCTGCCGGACTGCGCGTGGACCTTCCCGGCCCATGCGGTGACGGCGTCGTAGTCGGAGATGTCGAGGGCGTCGGCGTGCAGGACCACGCCGCCTCGTTCACGGACCGTACAGGCGGTGTCGTCGAGGCCGTCGGCCGATATGTCGGTGAGCACGAGTTCGGCACCCTCCGCGGCCGCGGCGAGCGCCAGTGCACGGCCGATCCCGCTTGCCGCACCCGTGACCAGGAACTTGATACCGCGCAGGTCCTTGATTGTCATACATCCCCGTCCACTGTGCCCGCAGAGTGCTTTTGCGTACCCTAGCGGCCACGGCGGACGGTGTCAGAGCCTGCGATTCGGACGTACCGTGGACTGCGGTGACCCGGGGCGTCGAGGAGTCGCATCTCTCTAGAGTCGCTCGGCCATCTCCTCCTGGTACTGGCGGATCGTCTCCTCGATCTGCTCGGCGTCTCCGGTTCGGTTCTCGTGCCGCGCTGTGTCGGCTCGCTCGCGGAGCACCCGAATCGCACGCCGAAGTTCGTCGTCACTCATCCTGTGTTCCATATCACATAGTCTTCCCGGTTTCTCGGCGCGCTGCCACCGGATCGGGTGCCGTTGCGATAACGGTGGCCGGGAAACGACGAGTGCCGGAAACCGACGAAGGGCGCCTTCCGGATCGGAAGGCGCCCTTCGGTGGTGGAGCTGAGGGGAATCGAACCCCTGACCTCTTCGATGCGAACGAAGCGCGCTACCAACTGCGCCACAGCCCCAATCGGTCCCTATCGGAACCGCTCGCAAACTCTAGCAAACCGAGCGCCCGTGCACGAAATCGCCTGGTCACGCGCGGCAATGGGGGCAGAATAGGCGTCATGACCAGGCGTGAGACGTTCCAGGTCTCGTCCGGCGCCGCCGAGATCTACGAATCTCGATTCGTGCCGGCGTTGTTCGCCCAGTGGGCTCCGCTCGTCGTCGATCAGGCCACGGTCACCGAGGGACAGCGGATCCTCGATGTCGCCTGCGGGACCGGAGTGGTGGCCCGCGCCGCTGCCGACCGGGTCGGCCCGCACGGCCTGGTCGTCGGCCTCGATCTGAATCCGGGGATGCTGGCGGTGGCCCGGCGTATCCGTCCCGACCTCGATTGGTGCCTCGGCGATGCCGGCACCCTGCCCTTTCCCGACGACACGTTCGACGCGGCGCTGTGCCAGATGGCGCTGATGTTCTTCCCCGACCGGCGGCGGTCGCTGGCGGAGATGCACCGCGTCGCGCGCCGGGTCACGGTATGCGTGCCGGCGGCCCTGCCGGACCAGCCCGCCTACGGACTGCTCGTCCGTGTGGCGGCGCGTCACGCCGGTCCCGAGGCGGTGGCGCTGCTGGACACCTACTGGAGTTGCGGCGACCGCGACGAACTCGTCGCACTCGTCGGCGAGGCGGGCGCGACCGTCGAGCGGTGTACGACCCACACGGGCACCGCGCGCTTTCCGTCACCGGATGCGTTGGTGGACACGGAGATCGACGGGAGTCCGCTCGCCGAGCGGATCGGGGCCGAAACCCGCGAGGCCATCCGGCGGGACGTGAGATCCGAGCTGGCCCGGTACGTGCAGGCAGACGGGACGGTCGCGGCGCCCCTGGTGGCCCATGTCGTCACGGGCCGGCGTGCTCACTCGCCGGAAGCGCGACGCACTTCGTAGTCGGACGGCTCGGGCGAGTCGTGAGGCTCGTAGACGTCGGACTCGTCCTCGTAGGTGTCGAGGTGATCGAACACCGGGTCCTCGTCGTCCACCTCGAGCACGATGGCACCGGGACGCCGCAACCGAGAGGGGATCAGGCGGAGTTCCTCGTCGCTGCGCGATTCGACGCCGAGCCGCGATCGCGCGAGCCGGGCCATGCGGCGACGGCGGATCTCCTGCTCGAGCTGCACCTGCCGGCGCAGGTAGAACAGATAACCGATCAGGACGCCCGTCGCCAGCACGCACAGCCACCACAGCGTGGACGACACGATGAGCGCGAGCGCGGCGGTCATGATCGCCGCGAAGAGCAGTCCGAGCACGGCGCGTTGCCGGAATTCGTACCGCGCTGCCCGAGCGACCGCGTCGGCGTGCGGATCGAACCCGCCGCGACCGCGGCGCTCGGGGACGTACTCCCGGGCGGCTCGATGGGAGGCTTCTTCGGGTGGCCGCTCGTCGAGATCGACGAGTTCCTGAGTGTCCATGCTGTCCTCCGCGGGGCGGTCCACTCGACCGGCCGCCAATGGTGCGCGGCGGCGATCGCGACTGGGACGCCAGTTCGGATCACTGCGGTGACCTGCGGCCGGACCACGCGGGGTGATCGGGTCGTCGTCACCACGGTGCAGAACCCGTGTTGCGAGCGCGGCGTCGGTCGTCTGGCGGATACGGGGGCGTTTCGTGACCAGCATCGGCACCAGGACGAACAACCACACGGCAACGAGCCCGATCCACAGGAGCGAGTTCGGCATACCGGCGGCCCTCCTCCCAGTTGTCGCCTACCAGCCTGTCGACGCCACTGACCATGTCAGGCTAATGGCATCCGCTCGGTCACCCCGACAGAAACGCCGGACTCATGCGACAACAACTGCAACACGAGTCACCACGAATCATGTGACACTTTCTTCACTCTAGTCACAGGAATATATGTCTGCATGCGTATTACTACGCGGTATGACCGTAATGTGCGTTACATCTGGTTATAGTGATCCGTTTTTTCACGCCCAGCTGGCGCGACCGCTCCGAACGAGCCGATCGGACACCGAACCGGGCACTTCCTCGACGGTCATCGCGACCAGCAGATGGTCGCGGAACGAGCCGTATACGTCGAGGTAGCGGCGCAGCAGTCCTTCCTCCCGGAACCCCACGTTGCTGAGCACCGCGCGGCTCGCCGCGTTCTCCGGCCGCACGGTCGCCTCCACGCGGTGCAACCCCACCGGACCGAAGCAGTGGTCGAGTCCCAGCGCGACCGCCGCGGTCGCGACCCCCATCCCGTTGACGTCCTTGCTGACCCAGTAGCCGATCCACGCGGACCGCAGTGCGCCGCGGATGATGTTGCCGACGGTGAGCTGCCCGCAGAACTGCCCGTCGAGCTCGATCGCCATCGGCAGCATGTGTCCTCTACGGGCCTCGGCGCGCAGGCTCCGGTACATACCGGGCCACACCGAGATGTGGTGCCGCGCATCCCACGGCGCGTCGCCGGTCGGCTCCCATGGTTCGAGATGGCTGCGCTCGGCGGTCCGCAGCCGGCTCCACGCGGCGGCGTCGCGCAACCGCACGGGCCGCACCGTCACCACCCCGCCGCGCACCCGCAGCGGACCCAGATCCGCCGGCCAGCCCGGATGAACCCCGATCAACCGCGCTGCCCGAGGAAGGCCACGTCGACCGGGTCGCCGGTGCGAACCTCCGAGACGTCGGGATCGATCAGCACCAGGCAGTTCGCCTCGGCGAGCGTCGCGAGCAGGTGCGACGACGCGCCCGCCGCCCCACCGAGCGCCTGCACGAGATAGTCGCCGGACGCCTCGTCGCGCATCAGCTGGCCGCGCAGGAAACCCTTACGTCCGGGGATGGAGGTGATCGGCGCAACCGTCCGTGCCTCGACGACCCGCCGCATCGGGTGCCGCCGGCCGAGCGCGATGCGGATCAGCGGCCGCACCATCACCTCGAACACGACCAGCGCACCGACCGGGTTGGCGGGCAGCAGGAACGTGGGCACCTCGTCGCGGCCGAGCTGACCGAAGCCCTGCACGGACCCGGGGTGCATCGCGACACGGTCCACTTCGAGGACGCCGAGATCCGACAGCGCTTCCCGCACGTCCTCGAGTGCGCCGCCGCCGACCGCCCCGGCGATGACGACGATCTCCGACCGGATCAGCTGTCCCTCGACGACCTCCCGCAGCGTCTTCGGGTCGGTGCCGGCGATACCGACCCGGTTGACGTCGGCGCCGGCGTCGCGCGCGGCCGCGGCCAGCGCGTACGAGTTCACGTCGTACACCTGCCCCGGTCCGGGGGTCCGGTCGACGTCGACGAGTTCGCCGCCGACGGAGATCACCGACAGTCGCGGCCGCGGGTGCACGAGCACCTTGTCGCGTCCGACGGCGGCGAGCAGACCGACCTGCGCGGCTCCGATGATGGTCCCGGCACGGACCGCGACGTCGCCGGGCTGCACGTCGTCGCCCGCGCGGCGCACATAGTCGCCGCTGCGGACGGCCTTGTGGACCTTGATGCGGGCGGTGCCGCCGTCGGTGCAATCCAGTGGGAGCACCGCGTCGGCGAGGGTGGGCAGGGGTGCGCCGGTATCGACACGCACCGCCTGCCGCGGTTGCAGCCGGATCGGCTGGCGTGAGCCGGCGCGGACCTCCCCGACGACGGGCAGGCTCAGCTCGGCGGGTTCGCCGTCCTCGACGGTGCCGGCGGCGCCTGCGTCCTGCACATCGACGCTGCGCACCGCGTATCCGTCGATCGCGGCCTGGTCGAATCCCGGCAGAGGCCGTTCGGTGACCACTTCCTCGGCGCAGAGCAGACCCTGTGCCTCGGAGATCGCCACCCGAACCGGCCGGGGTGCGACGGCTGCCGCCGTGACCCGTGCCTGCTGTTCCTCAACCGACCGCATACCGTTTCTCGTCCTCCAGCCGCGACCCGACGACCGTCAGCGTTCGAGGCGCTCAGTGAGCCACTGACGCAAAGACGGACCGTATTCCTCGGTGTTCAACGCAGAGTCAACCGCAGCGCGCAGGTAGCCCCCGGGATTTCCGAGGTCGTGTCGAGTACCGCGATGCACGACGACGTGGACGGGGTGACCGTCCTTGATGAGCAGGGCGATGGCGTCGGTCAGCTGGAGTTCGCCGCCGGCGCCGGGGGTGATGCGGCGCAGGGCGTCGAAGACCGCACGATCGAGCAGGTAGCGGCCTGCGGCGGCGAACGTCGACGGAGCCTCCTCCACGGCCGGTTTCTCGACCATGCCGAGGACCTTGAGGACGTCGGGGTTGGTGGCGTCGGGCACGGTCTCGACCTCGAACACTCCGTACGCGCTGACCTGATCCTTGGGCACGTCGATCGCGCACAGCACCGAGCCGCCGCGCTTGGCGCGTACGCGCTGCATGGTCTCGAGGACCCCGACGGGCAGCACGAGGTCGTCGGGCAGCAGCACCGCGATCGCGTCCTCGTCGGGATCGAGCGCCGCTTCCGCGCACGCGACCGCGTGGCCGAGTCCGAGCGGTTGTTCCTGGATGACGGACTGCACCTCGAGCAGCCCGGACGACTTGCGGACCTTGGCGAGCAGCTCGTACTTGCCCTTTTCCTCGAGCTTGGATTCGAGCACGAGATCCTCGACGAAGTGTGCGACCACCCCGTCCTTGCCGGGTGACGTGACGATCAGCAGTCGTTCGGCACCGGATTCGGCGGCTTCACCGGCCACGAGTTCGATGCCGGGGGTGTCCACGACCGGGAGCAGTTCCTTCGGCACGGTCTTGGTCGCCGGAAGAAACCGCGTGCCCATCCCTGCCGCAGGGACGACTGCCGTCCGGAAATGTCGGACGCCGTCGGTCGTTTTGTTCGTCATAGACTCCCACCCTAACGTTCGCTACCGCGCGGTAGCCCCTCACGATCTTAAGGTGGCCGGTGTGCAGGCACGATCCAAGGCCGTCTGGCGGACATCGATCCTCGCCGCCCGGCGCAGTCGCAGCGACGCGCAGCGCCGCGTCGAGAACGATGCGCTGACCGCATCGGCCCGCGTCCTCGCCGCGTCCGGGACGACGGTCTGCGCGTACGTTCCGGTGGGTTCGGAACCGGGGTCGCTGACGCTGCTCGATGCCCTGCGGGATGAGGGGAACCGCGTGCTGGTGCCGCTGACCAGCACGGACAGTGCGCTCGAGTGGGCCGAGTACACCGGCGAGGACGATCTCGTCACAGCGGATTTCGGGCTGCGTGAACCCCGCGGCCCGGTGCTGGCACCGGAGACCGTGCTGCAGGCGTCGGTGGTGCTGGTGCCGGCGCTGGCCGTCGACCGGCGCGGTGTCCGGCTGGGCCGCGGCGCCGGGTTCTACGACCGGACGCTGCACCTGGCCGATCCGGCGGCCCGGCTGATCGCGGTCGTGCGCGACGAGGAGCTGGTCGACGAACTGCCCGAGGATCCGCACGACATCCGGATGACGCACGCCCTGACCCCGGGCGGCGGGCTGACCGCCCTGGCGGAATAGATCTCACACTGGCGCCGTTGGCACTGTCGGCTGTAGAGTGCTAAAGCTGCGATTTACTTTCAAACGCGCGGAGGATTCACCGGTGCCCACCTATTCATATGCCTGCACGGCTTGCGACAACCGCTTCGACATCGTGCAGTCGTTCAGCGACGACTCTCTCACCGAGTGCCCCGAGTGCACCGGCAAGCTGCGCAAGCTGTTCAACTCCGTCGGAGTCGTCTTCAAGGGCAGTGGTTTCTACCGCACCGATTCGCGTGGCGGCAGCAGCACCGCGAGCGAGCCGGCGAAGTCCGACTCCTCGAGCAGCAGCTCGTCGACGTCGAAGAGCACCGCGGCCCCGGCGGCTGCCGCGAGCTGATCGCGAGTTGTCCACAGGCGGACCGTTCGTCCACAGCCCGCCCGTAATACACGCTTCACGAGGCCGGCAGGCACGGCCGAACTCGTAGGGTTCGGCAATGCCTGCCGGTCTTTTTCCGTTTCCGCCCCGCTCGCGGCTCCGCCCTCCCGGTGCGCCTCGCGCAACGACCTCCCTGCGGCCCACCCTCGGCGATCGCGCGAGCACGCTGTTGCGGCCGGGCTGGGCGCGCACGGTCGCGGCCCGGCGCGGCGTCGCCGCACTGCTGACGCTCGTCGCCGTCGTCGCGGCACTGCGGGACGGGCCGTCGAGCGGCCGGTCCCCCGCCGTCGTCGCCGTCCGCGATCTGAGTCCCGGGCACACTCTCACGCTCGACGATGTCGAACTCGTCGACCGCGAATCGGCATCGGTGCCGTCCGGCGCTCTCACCGCTCTCTCCGACGCCGTCGGCCACACGCTGTCCGGACCTGTCCCCGCCGGCGAAACGCTCGTCTCGGTGCGGATGCTCGGCCCGCGCCTGGCGGGTGCGGCGACCGGGAATCCGGATGCGCGTGTGGTGCCGATCCGGCTGGCCGACGCGGGTGTCGGCGATCTGCTGCGCGAGGGCGATCTCGTCGACGTCCTCACGGTCGCGCCCGGGTCCGAAGATCTCTCCCCCAGCGCGCAGGTGTTGGCGACGGGCGCGACCGTCGTCCTCGCCCACACCGCGGAGAGAGCCCGTGACCAGCGTGAACGTGTGGTTCTGCTGGCGTTGGCGCCGGAGCAGGCGACGGCGGTCGCGGCGGCGTCGCTGGTCAGCGCGCTCACCGTGACGTTGCACTGAGCTGTGCGAACCGATGCACTGAGCTGCGCGAACCGATCGCACTGAGCTGCGCGAACCGATCGCACTGAGCTGTGCGAACCGGGCAGTTGGTTTATGGTTCCCTCGGACCCGTGTACATGTGACCGACACCACATACCCGAGGAGAGCGGACCATGCTGAAGGGCTTCAAGGATTTCCTGCTGAGAGGCAATGTTCTCGACCTCGCCGTCGCGGTGGTCGTCGGCACCGCGTTCGTCGCCATCGTGACGGCCTTCACCGAATACATCATCAACCCGCTGATCGCCGCGCTCGGCGGCGACGACGATATGGGCTGGGGCTTCCAGATCCTCGCGGACAACCCCGCCACGTTCGTCAACATCGGCGCGGTCGTCTCGGCGGCCATCAACTTCGCCATCATCGCGGCGGTCGTGTACTTCGTGCTGATCGTTCCGGCCAACGCCGCGAAGAAGCGGTTCGCGACGGAGAAGTCCGACGAGAAGGCCAGCGCGGAGGATCTTCTCATCCAGATCCGCGACATCCTCGAGGTGCAGGCCGGTCAGGCCGGCGCGCACGCGAAGGACGTCCCGAAGCCGTAGACCTCCCGCGTGCCGTAGGACGAGCGCGAAAAGGGCTGGGCCCCTCGGAATTCCGAGGGGCCCAGCCTTTGTTCGGCGTGATGCCGGACTGTCTCAGACGGTCCAGGGCTTGCCGTAGGTGGTGACGTTGTCGCCGTTCGCGGTGATCGCGCGGACGAACGGACGGACCTGGACGGAGCCGATGACGCCGGACGCGGTGCCGTGGACGTTGGAGAACTGGGCGGTGTTGAAATCGCCGTCGAACTCGACCTCGGAGACCACGAGCTCCTCGATGCCCGGAGCCGGGGACAGCTCGAGCTCGGCGTGGCCCTGCGGGAGGATGTCGGTGACGGTGAGCGTGGCCTCCGGGACCGGCATCGGCACGCCAACCTCGGCCTCGAGCTGCGGAGTCGAGTAGGAGACGCCGATCGAGCCGTCGATGCTGCCGGCCCACGCGAACTGGTAGCCGAACTGGAACACGGTGCCCTCGGCGTCGGCCGCGTCCTCGCCGATCAGGTTCACGGTGCCGCGACCGTTGTGGAAGAACTCACGGTTGAAGGGGCTGCCACCCAGCGCGGGAACACCGTGGATGTTGGTGTCTTCCTGCGTCACGACGACCTCGATGCCGTCGGAGACGATGCGGTTCTGATCGTCGACGGCGGCCTGCGCGGTGCCGGTGGCACCCAGGACGAGGCCGAGCACGGCGGCACCGGACACGGCGGCGTTACGAGCGGCCTTGAAGCCACGCGACTTGATTCCCATGATTACTCCGTATTTCGTGGTGGGGATGTACTGCGGGGAGTGGCTGATGCCGGACTAGAGGGTCCAGACCTTGCCGTAGGTGGTGACGCTGTCGCCGTTCTCGGAAAGCACGCGAACGAACGGTCGCAGAGACACCGGGCCGATGACGCCGGCGGCAGCACCGTGGGACGCCGCGATCCGGACCTCCTTGTAGTCACCCTCGATGGGGCCTTCGGCAACGACGAGTTCCTCGATGCCAGGCGCCGGGGTCAGCTCGACACCCACGCCGGCCTGGGGAAGGATGCTCTTGACGGTCAGGGTCTGGTCCGTCTTGACGGCCGAACCCTCCTCGTCGAGCTCGAACAGCGGGGCGCCTGTCTTCTCATCCGTGCGCTGAATGAACTCGGGCTCGTCCCCACCCTCGACGTACTTCTCGTTGCGGTCCATGACCGGCTTGTACTTGTCGACCTGCGAGTTCTTGACCTTGAAAGACGGGTCCGGGCTGGACCAGTCGAAGCCGATCGAACCGTCGACAGCTGCAGGCCACGCAACCTGGTAGCCGAACTGGACCGTGCCGCTGAAGTCCTCTGCGGACTCGCCGGTCACGTTCACGACAGCTTGGCCGTCGTGGAACCATTCGCGGCTCAGCGGGCTGCCGCCGATCGGCGGAACGCCCCAGATGTTGGTGTCCGCCTGAGACACAGCGATCTCGACGCCATTGGACACGATCCGGTTCTGATCGTTGACCTCGGCATTCGCCGAGCCCGTCGATCCGAGGACCAGACCTGCCACGGCAGCGGCGGCCACCGTGGCGTTGCGGGCGGCTCTCAAGCCGCGTCGCGTCTGAATCTTCATGAATGCCTCATCCATTCTCTGCGTGCCGGGTTCAGCACCCGCGTCCGACAAGTAGTCGTGTCGCCCGCGAGGCATGTCACACCGAGCGCCGCCGAGGCAGATCCCCCGTCGATGCCGATGCGCACATCATCCGCACGGTAGCTGTGTTACCGATTCGTGATTAAAGACCCGGAATAGCGTCCGGGTCTTTACTCAATCGAACCTGTGCAGAGATTAGACGGTGACCGAATGTCCAGCAATGGCTACCCTCACGGGCCCTGCGGTCAGTCTGTGCGGGCTTTTCGTGCAAGGTTTCGCATAGGTGAATGATAACGGTTAGGTCACGACACGGGCCGCGTCACCGTGCCCGCTGCGGTTGAAAACCCCGGGAGATCGGGGCAATTCCCCCATACCCGCTGGTAAACGCGTATACACCGGCCGGCCACCGACCCTTCGGGGTTCACCGCGGAGCACCGCGCACCCCGCTCGACCGCGTCCGATTCCCACGATGTGGCAAATGCATATATTTCGGGAAAGTTTCACGCAGGCGAACGACAGTTGAAATGCAATCCGATCCGCATATGGACAAGTGTCCGAGATCACAGATTTCCGTGGTGTGGAGGGACCTGGCGGCGGAGCCATTCCTCGGACCCCGACCGCTCTTCCCCCGGACCCCGCTCGTCCCGCGTCGTCTCGGGCAACACGTCGCCGAAGATGCGTGCCAGCCGGGCCCGGTCGATCGGACGCTTGCCGGGAGCGGTTTCACCCCCGCTTTCACCTTCCCCGGTATCCCTACCGGTGTCCTCACCCACAGCGTCCTCACCCACAGCGGTCATTCCTCCAACCGGGACAGTGCCTCGATGACGTGCGCGGCCAGCGGCGTCAGCGTTGCCATGCCGTCGCGGATCGCAGCGCGCGACGATGCGAGGTTCGCCACCAGCGTCGAACCGGACACGCCGACCAGCCCCCGCGACAGTCCCGCGTCCAGGGCTCCGGCCGACAGACCCGACGACCGCAATGCCTCGCTGATGCCCTTCAGTTCGTGATCGAGGACGTCCTCCGTCGCGTCGGGCGTCACGTCGCGCGGCGACACTCCGGTACCACCGACAGAGACCACCAGGTCGACGCCGCCGATCACCGCGGTGTTGAGCGCGTTGCGGATCTCGACCTCGTCGGCCGCGACGGTGACGACACCGTCGACGACGAAGCCCCCTTCGAGCAGCAGTTCCGTGACCAGCGGGCCGGCGGAATCGGGGTTGTCTCCGTGCGCAACACGATCGTCGACGATGACGACGAGTGCACGGCCGGTCCGGGGCGCTTCGAGTTCCATGGATCCCACGGTAGTGGCCCTGTCGAGGAGACGAGCGGTATGTCCGATATCGATCGTCAGCGTGCCGGTGTCCACGGTCCGCCGGTTCATCGTCCCCCCGTCTCCGCAGCGACGAGCTGCACATCGACACTGTTCTCGTTCTTGCCCTGGGCATCGGTGTACGTGATGCGGACCGTGTCGCCCGGTGCGTGCGACCGGATCGCCGCGATGAGCGAATCACCGTCGGTGACGAGCCGGTCGTCAACCTTCGTGATGACCGAGCCTCGCGGGATACCGGCCTTCTCGGCGGGACTGCCCGCGGTGATCTCCATGACCGTCGCGCCGCGGGCGTCGTCCCGCGACGGCACCTGCACACCGATGATGGCGTGGGTCGCGGAGCCGTTGTCGATGAGTTCCTGCGCGATACGACGAGCCTGATCGACGGGAATCGCGAAGCCGAGGCCGATGGATCCGGCCTGCCCACCCGACGTGGCGATGGCCGTGTTGATGCCGACGAGCTGGCCGTCCATGTTCACGAGGGCACCGCCGGAGTTGCCGGGATTGATCGCGGCATCGGTCTGGATCGCGTCGATCACGGTGTTCTGGTTACCCGTCTCGCCGCTGGTGGAGACGGGCCGGTCCAGGGCCGACACGATGCCGGAGGTGACGGTGCTCTCGAGACCGAGCGGCGAACCGACCGCGACGACGGCCTGCCCGACCTGCAGGCCCTCGGACGAACCGAGTTCGATGGGGGTCAGGTCGGTGCGGCCCTCGGCGCGCACGACCGCGAGATCGGAAATCGCATCGGAGCCGACGACGGTGGCCGGCGCGGAACTGCCGTCCGCGAAGTACACGGTCAGCTCCGCGCCCGGTCCGCCGCCGGCGGCGACGTGATTGTTGGTGAGGATCAGCCCGTCGGACGACAGGATCACGCCCGAGCCCTCACCCTGCCCGGCGCGTCCGACGATGCCGATGCGCACGACGCTCGGCACGACCCTCTCCGCGACCGCCTGCACCGATCCGGCCGGCACGTTCGCAACCGTCGTGGTGTCCGGCCTGGACGCGTCGAGCGAGTTGGTGACCACCGGTGCGTCGTTGCCGCCCACGGCCAGCGCCCCGACCACCCCGCCGACACCACCGCTGACCAGGGCCAATGCGACCGCTCCTGCGACGAGAGCACCCCGGCCACGCCGGGGCGAGTGCTGTTGCCCCGGTTGAGGCGAACCCGTCGGATGGCCCGGCTGCGCGAACCCGGACTGCGGAATCCCTGGGTGCGGCGTTCCCGGCTGGTGCGGCCCCGGCTGCGAGGTCGCACCGAGAGGTTCCGTGCGACCGAACCCCGGGTATGGGGTGGTCGGCGGCTGGTACGGCTGCCCAGGGTTCTGGTCGTCGCTCATCTCGTCCTCGTTCGTCCACGTTCGGATTCCTACATATCCAGGGTGGACCTGCTCGCTGAGAAGTCACTTAGAACAACCCCGGGAACGGCTGTCAATCCGCTGTGGGAAAGCCGGGAGGAAACCCGTCCGACAGTTCGGGGGTTCCCGGCAGCACGATGCGGATCAGCGCACCACCGCGCGCGGACCGGTCCACCGCGATCGTGCCGCCGTGCTTCATCACGACCTGCCGCACGATCGCCAGGCCCAGTCCGGAACCGGGCATCGAACGGGCCGTCGTCGCCCGGTAGAACCGTTCGAACACCAGCTCCCGTTCCTCCTCGGGGATGCCGGGGCCGGCGTCGTCGACGGTCAGCTCCATCAGTCCGGTGCCGAGCTGACACATCCCCACCAGCACCTCGGCGCCCGACGGGCTCCACTTCGCGGCGTTGTCGAGAACGTTGAGGACCGCCCGCGAGAGCGTCGCGTGGTCGCCGAACACGAACCACGGTTCGGTGGTCGCGGTGAAGTCGATCTCGGTGCGGCGACGCCGGGCACGTTCGAGACTGCGTTCGACGACATCGGCGATGTCGACGGGTTCGAACACCGTCTCCGGGGCGTCCTCGCGCGCCAGGTCCACTAAGTCGCCGACCAGCGTCGACAGTTCCTCGATCTGCGCGACCACGTCTTCGCGCAGTTCGGCCATGTCCTCGTCCGGCAACTGCGGCGCCCCGGGCCGGCTCGCGGCGATGAGCAGTTCCATGTTGGTGCGCAGCGACGTCAACGGGGTGCGCAGTTCGTGTCCGGCGTCGGCGACGAGACGGCTCTGCCGCTCCCGGGATTCGGCCAGCGCCCGCAACATCGTGTTGAAGCTCTCCGTCAGGCGGGCGAGTTCGTCGTGGCCGGTCACCCGGATGGGTCGCAGGTCGTCGGTGCGGGCGACGCGTTCGGCGGCGGCCGTGAGCCGCGCGATCGGTCTCAGTCCCGTGCGGCCGACGGTCGCGCCGGCCGCCGCGGCCAGCACCACCCCGCACCCGCCGACCACGAACAGCACGCTGGCCAGGCGATTGAGGATCTGCACGGTCGGTTCGAGACGCTGCGCGATGACCACGGTGCTGCCGTCGGGGATGCGCTGCGCGAGCACCCGCTGCTGCGACACCGTCCGCAGCGACGATTCGGCCTTGCCCTCCGCGACCTCCAGTTCGGGTTCGCCGATCGGCACCGTCGAACCCGGCGGCACGTACCGGCCGAGATCCGGGTAGATGAGCGCGACGCTGATGAGGGAGCTGTAGAGCTTGGCGCCGCCGATGTAGCGGGGGTCGTAGGTGATGAGGGTGCTGGATTCGACGAGTGCGGACGCCCGGGCCTGCAACTGCTTGTCCACATCCGAGTACAACGCCCGCGCGACGACCGCGTACGCCGCGATCGACGTCACGGCCACCGCGAGGGCGACCGCGCCGGCCGCGAGCAGTGTCACCCGGACGCGCAGAGGCACCGAGCTGGTCAGCAGCATCGGAGGCCGCATGGGTCGCTTCACCGTGTCTTGCCCGTCGTCGATCACGGCGGCGTCTCACGCAGCACGTAGCCGACCCCGCGGACCGTGTGGATCAGCCGCGGCTCGCCGTCGGCCTCCGTCTTGCGGCGCAGATACCCGACGTACACCTCGAGGGCGTTGCCGGACGTCGGGAAGTCATAGCCCCACACCTCCTCGAGGATGCGGCTGCGGGTGAGCACCCGGCGCGGGTTCGCCATGAGCATCTCCATCAGGGCGAACTCCGTGCGGGTCAGACTGATCGGACGATCCCCGCGGGTGACCTCCCTGGTATCGGGGTTCAGGGTCAGATCCTCGAAGCTCAGCGTCTCCTCGGGGACGCGGTTCGGATCGGGTGCCGCACGCCGCAACAGGGCCCGCAGCCGCGCGAGCAGTTCCTCGAGCGCGAACGGTTTCGGCAGGTAGTCGTCGGCGCCCGCATCGAGACCGGCGACCCGTTCCGACACCGAGTCGCGGGCGGTGAGCACGAGGATCGGCAGGTCGTCGCCGGTGCTGCGCAATCGCCGGCACACCTCGAGCCCGTCGACGCGCGGCATCATCACGTCCAGCACCATCGCGTCGGGCCGGCTCACCGTGACCTGGTCGAGCGCGTCCTGCCCGTCTGTGGCCAGGTCGACGGTATAGCCGTTGAAGCTGAGGGACCGGCGCAGTGACTCCCGCACCGCCCGATCGTCGTCGACCACCAGAATGCGCATGCCCACCAGTGTGGCCCGGGCCGTCTGAGAACTGGCTGAGAGGTGTCAGTCCTCGCGGGGCAGTCGCGGCTGCGGCAGGCTCCAGCCGCGCCACAGCGCGAGCAATCGCAGACCCGTGGCCAGGACGGTGCCCAGCACCAGCGACAGGTTCTGGCCGAGTCCCAGCTCGTGGGCGGCGACGAGAACCGCCGCGCCGAGCAGCGCCGGGATCGCGTAGAGGTCGCGCTGCAGCAGCAGCGGAACCTCGTTGACCAGGACGTCACGCAGGATGCCACCGCCGATCGCGGCGGTCGCGCCGATCAGGGCCGCCGCGAGGGGTCGTGCGCCGGCGTCGAGGGCGATGGTCGCGCCGGTGGTCGCGAAGAGCCCCATGCCCAGCGCGTCCAGGATGAGGATCTCCCGGGTCAGCTTGGACACCGCGCGGTGCAGGAAGAAGACGAGAAGCGACGCGCCGAGCGCGGTCCCCAGGATGCGCCAGCTGCTCAGCGACGTCGGCGGATGGATGTCGAGCAGCAGGTCGCGGACGATGCCGCCACCGACCGCGGTGAACACCCCCACCAGGCAGACCCCGAACAGGTCGAGCCGTTTGACGACGCCGACGAGCGCCCCCGACATCGCGAACGCCACGATGCCGACGAGTTCGAGGATCTTCAGGAGCACTCGGTAACCATGACATCCGGCCGCCGCCCGCCCTCCGGGTGGGAACCGATATCCGGTCCCACCGGGCGGCGGGTCGGTCAGAGGTCGCGCGGGTCGAGGATGCCCAGGGTCACGGCACGGACCAGGCGGCGGGGCACGCGGTGGGTGACCCCGCCGACCGTGACCGGGACCAGGTCGGGGGCCTGCGCGTTCCACTGCGACCGTCGGCTGCGGGTGTTGGACCGGGACATCCGGCGCTTCGGGACTGCCATCGTTCTTCCTCCGTTTCAGGCGCGGCGCTGCCGCTTGCCGTACTTGCGTTCGAACTTCTCGACGCGGCCGGCGGCGTCGAGCACCCGCGCGGTTCCCGTCCAGAACGGATGCGACTCGCTGGTGACGTCGACGATGACCAGCGGATACGTGTGGCCGTCGGACCACTCGACGGTCCGGTCCGAGGTGATCGTCGAGCGCGTGAGGAACGTCGATCCGGTGTTCGCGTCCTGGAACACGACCGGGTGGTAGTCGGGGTGGATACCGGGTTTCATGCCTGTCCTTCTTTCCGTGGTGCCGCCGGTTCGACGGCGGTGTCTTCGCGGAGCCCGAGCTCGAGGTCCTCGCAGGGATCGCGGTGGTAGTCGCCGAACGGGTCGTCCCAGGTGGGCCAGCTGTCGGGGTCGGCGAACTCGGCATCGGTGAGCAGCGCCGCACGCAGCGCGCCCAGGATCTCGTCGGGGTCGGCGTCGTGGACGAGGACCACGAGGGAGCTGTCGCGGTCGCCGTGGGTTTCGTCCCAGCGCAGCGCGGCCATCGCGCGTCGCGACGCCGGGACACGTTCTTGTTGTTCGGGGGTCATGGACGCGAGCCACGGCCCGGCATGGGCGACCCGCAGGCCGCCGCCCGCGGACTCGAGCAGCAGCGCGTTGCCGGGCTGGGTGGCGACCCACGCGCGGCCGCGTGCCCGCACCACCCCGTCGAGGAGCACGTCGATCGCCTCGTGCAGCCGCTGCGGATGGAACGGCCGGCCCGCGGCGAATTCGAGCAGTCGCACCCCGCAGTCCTCGCCGAGCGGGGGCTGCCCCCGCAGCAGCGGGGCGTGGGCGTCGTCGACGCTGCCGCGTCGCGCGGTCGGCGGGACCTGGCCGAGCAGGGCGTCGACGTCGGGCTCGTCCGTCCAGGTGATGGGCGCGCCGGGCGCGAGGCGGCTGAGCACGGCGTGCAGGCGGGCCTGCTGCCAGCCGTCGGCGCCGGGTGCGACGACGAGTGCGTCGGCGAACTCGACCTGCCCGACGACCACCTGCGCGACGGTTCGGTCGTCGTCGGTGCCGGGCCGCAGGTCGACGTCGCCGGTGGCGTCGTCCAGCCAGGTCTGTGCGTCGAGGCAGGTCACGACGGCCTCGACCCGGACGTCGCGGGCGGCGGGTCCGTCGATCTGCCCGACCACCCCGGCGACCACGACGTGTTCGACGGCCCAGCACAGCGCCTCGGGTTCGAGCTGCGGGTCCAGGTGCAGGACGATCCGGTCGACGGAGCTGCGGGTGTGGAGGCGACGCAGCAGCGGCAGGAGGTCTTCGCGCAGGGTGCAGGAGATGCAGCCGTGGGCGAGTTCGAGGACGTCGAGCTGTTCGCCGTCGACGGTCGTGACGGTGCGCCGCACGACGGCTTCGTCGATGTGGCCGAGGTCGTGGTGCACGACGACGGTGCCGGGCCGCAGCAACGCACGTGCGGCGCGGTCGGTCGGACCGTGCAGGCCGGACACGACGATCAGCGGTGTCCTGGTATCCACCGGAACCACCTTTCGATAACGATTGTCATTAGCTGGTCCGCAGCGTACAGTCGGCCGGGCCATTTGTCGAAAATGATTGTCGTTACGCTCAGCGTGTCGGCGAGGAAGGACACATCGTGTCGGCGCACTGCCAGGTCACCGGACGCTCCCCCGGCTTCGGGAAGACCGTCTCCCATTCCCACGTCCGAACGAACCGCCGCTGGAACCCGAACATCCAGCGCAAGACGTACTTCGTGCCCTCGGAAGGCCGGCGCGTCACCCTCACCCTCTCGGCGAAGGGCATCAAGACCATCGACCGCGACGGCATCGACGCGGTCGTGGCCCGCCTGCGCGCCCGGGGAGAGCGACTCTGATGGCCCGCAACGAGATCCGCCCCATCGTCAAGCTCCGCTCCACCGGCGGCACCGGCTACACGTACGTCACCCGCAAGAACCGCCGCAACGACCCCGACCGTCTCGTCCTGCGCAAATACGATCCGGTGCTGCGCCGGCACATCGATTTCCGCGAGGAGAAGTAACGCCGTGGCCAAGAAATCGAAGATCGCCCGCAACGAGCAGCGCAAGCTCGTCGTCGCCCGCTACGCACAGCGCCGCACCGAACTGAAGGAGATCGTGCGACGGCCGTCGAGCACCGACGACGAACGCCGCGCCGCGCAGGCCGCCCTGCAGAAGATGCCCCGGGACGCGAGTCCGGTAAGATTGCGCAATCGAGACGCTGCGGACGGCCGCCCGCGCGGCCACCTGCGAAAGTTCGGGCTCTCACGCGTGCGTGTGCGCGAGCTCGCCCACCGCGGGGAATTACCCGGCGTCCACAAGTCGAGCTGGTGAGGAGCACCGAATGGCAGTCAGGCGAGGACCGTCCAAGAAGGCACGCGCGCAGGAGAGCCGCCGCCCCAAGAAGAACCCGCTTTTCGCAGCGAAGATCGAGTACGTGGACTACAAGGATGTGAACCTGCTCCGCACGTTCATCTCCGACCGCGGCAAGATCCGCAGCCGTCGCGTGACCGGCCTGACCCCGCAGCAGCAGCGTCAGGTTGCCGTCGCGGTCAAGAACGCCCGCGAGATGGCGCTGCTTCCCTACGTCAGCAGCAAGTAGGACAGCACTCCGACGCCGCCCCGTCCGCATCCGGACGGGGCGGCGTCGTCGTTCCCGGGTACGCGGCTCCGAACCCACCCGGACCACCGACCATCCCAACCCGGCCCCCGGATCCACCAACCGCCCGACGGCACGCCACTGCTCGAGTAGTTGCGCGGTGACGACACCCGCGGCAGCTGGTGCGCACCCGAACCGGGTGTGACCTGGGTCATCGGGACCCGATCACTAGACTCGACCGCCGTGTCTGGCGTGGTTGCGGGGTTCGGTGTCATCTTCGTGATCATCGCGATCGGTTTCCTCCTCGGCCGGACCGGAACGCTCGGCCCCG
Organism: Rhodococcus zopfii NBRC 100606 = JCM 9919; assembly: GCF_001895025.1. Taxonomy (GTDB): domain Bacteria; phylum Actinomycetota; class Actinomycetes; order Mycobacteriales; family Mycobacteriaceae; genus Rhodococcus; species Rhodococcus zopfii. The sequence goes on along the minus strand of NZ_BCXI01000010.1, from coordinate 213,603 downwards.
AGGCTCAGGTGGTGCTCAGCCGCCTGGTGTTCTTCGTCGCGACCCCGGCACTGCTGTTCGACGTACTCGCCACCTCCGACCTGTCGGTCATCTTCTCCCCCACCCTGTACGTCGCCGCCGCGACCGCGTTCGCGATCGCCGCCCTGTACCTGCTGATCGCGAAGCTGTGGCTCCGACGACCGCTGCCGGAACTGACCATCGGAGCGCTCGCCTCCTCGTACGTGAACTCCGCGAATCTCGGCATCCCCATCGCGGTGTTCGTACTGGGTGACGCCTCGTTCGTCGCGCCGCTGCTGCTGTTCCAGATCGTGTTGTTCTCCCCGATCGCGCTGACCGTCCTGGACCTGTCGACGATGCGGGCCGGCGCGTCCCGCCTGGAGACCGTGACCGCGCCGTTCAAGAACCCGATCGTGCTGGCCGGCGCCGCGGGCCTGATCGTCGCGGTCACCGGGGTGAGCCTGCCCGACGCCGTGCTGCAGCCGTTCCACCTGCTCGGCGGCGCATCCGTCCCGGGGGCGCTGCTCGCGTTCGGACTGTCGCTGCAGGGTGTGAAGGTCCTCGAGAAGGGACAGAGCCCGCGTCGCGACGTCGCGCTGGCGTCGGTCCTCAAGATCGGTGTGCAGCCGGTGCTCGCGTATCTCATGGCGCGTTTCCTACTCGGCCTCGACGGGCACGAGTTGTTCGCCATTGTCGTCGTCTCGACCCTGCCGACCGCCCAGAACGTGTTCGTGTACGCGAGCCGCTACGGCCGCGGGATGGTGCTGGCCCGCGACGCGGCGCTCGTGACGACCCTCGCATCGATTCCCGCTATCGGGCTCGTCGCCGCACTGCTCGCGTAGATCGGCGCATAACGTGGGATTCATGCGCCTGCCGACGATCCTCGCCTGTGTCCTGACGGTCGCCGCGTGCGGGACCGGCGACGCCGACGTGCCGACGCTGCCGCAGGCACCCGCGCCCGCCGACGCGACCACGTTCACCGCGCGCCCCGACCTGCTCGACCCGCACCCGGTGGAGATCACGTCGTGGTCGCCGATCGGCAACGGTATCGCCGTGCACTTCGAAACCGGCACCCCGGAGTGCTACGGCGTCGACGCGACCGTCACCGAAACGAGCAGCTCGGTCACCGTCGCGCTGCAGGGCGGAATGCTCCCGGAGGCCGCGGACCGCATGTGCATCCAGATCGCCGTCACCGGCGTCCTCGAACTGCCGCTGCAGGCACCGCTCGCCGGCCGCACCGTCACGGCCGGCTGATCCATGCCCTCTGCCTCCCGCCACTGGCTGCTCTACCTGTGCACCGCGACCGCGCTGCTGCACGCCGCGTTCCAGTCCGTTCGCGTCCTCGTCTCCTATCGGACACTCGCGCTCGGCGGCGACGCCACCACCATCGGCGCGATCACCGCGCTGTACGCGATCGTGCCGCTCGTCGCCGCGGTCCAGCTCGGACGTGCAGTGGATCGGCATCACGCCGCGGGCATCCTGCGTGCGGGTGTCGTGGTGACAACGGCCGGTGCCGCGGTGATCGCGCTGAGCCCGAACCTGCCGGTGCTGGGCGCCGGCAACGTCGTGCTCGGGCTGGGACAACTGCTGGTCACGGTGTCGGGACAGGCCTTCGTGTCGATCCTCTCGCCACCGGACGGCCTCGACCGCGGCTTCGCCGGCATCACCCTCGGGGTGTCGATCGGGCAGGCCGCGGGCGTGCCCATCGCCGGAGCGATCGCCGCGACCGGCGGGAGCGATCCGACGGCCGTGAACACCACCCCCGCACTGCTGGTGATGACCGCAATCTCCGCGCTGGCGCTGCCGTTCGTCATCGGGCTGCATGAACCGGACGACCCCGAAGCCCGCAGCGACGACGACGCACCGCAGTCGGTGTTGTCGATGCTGCGCGCCCCCGGCATGAAACCCGCGATGCTGTCGAGCCTCGTGGTTCTCGCATCCGTGGATCTGGTGGTGGTGTACCTGCCGCTGCTCGGCGCCGAATTCGGATTCGGGGTGCTGCTCGTGTCGGCGCTGCTCACCGCCCGCACGATCGCATCGATCCTCTCCCGCGCGCTGCTGCCGTGGGCGTTGCGTCGCATATCGCGGCGGTTGCTGCTGATCTCCGCGACCGCCGCGACGATCGTCCCCGTCGCGCTGATCCCGCTCGTTCCGAATCCGTGGGTGATCGGAGTGCTCCTCGCGATCTGCGGAATGTTCTGGGGTGTCGGCCAACCCCTGACGATGACGTGGGTGGTGCAACTCGTCGCGCCGGCCGACCGCGCCTCCGCCCTCGCGGTGCGACTGACCGGCAACCGGTTCGGGCAGGTCGCGATACCTCTCGCGGCCGGCGCGGTCGCGGGGGTCGCGGGCACGGCGTCGGTGTTCCTGGTGACCGCTGCCCTGCTGTCCGCCGCCGCGACGAGCACCTGGCGGGCCCTGCCCTCGTGACCCGTGCGTGGTTTTGGTAGTGGGGACTACCGAAACCACGCAGTGATACTGGGGTGGTCCGGTTGAGCGGGGCCTGACCCGAAACCGCGCTGACGCCTCGGTTGTCCTTCTCGTGATGTGTCGGCCCCGCCCGGCCGGTCGTGCAGTACGCGATCGGCCGGGCGGGTGTGACCTGATAGGAGCTTGACTCCAGCAAGTCCCATCACTGTGTTGTCCACCCGGTCCCGACCGATACGTGGCCAACCTGATGAAGGGAATGACCGTGTCCAGCATGACCGACACCGACACCGCTGTCAGCATCGAGGTCTACCTCGGTGTCGACACCCACCGCGACACCCACCACGCCGCCCTGGTCGACCGCCTCGGCCGCCCGATCGACGACCGCGAGTTCCCCACCACCGCCGACGGCTACCGCCGGTTGCTGACATGGGCGTCGGCGGCCGGCGCGATCGCCGGTGTCGGGGTCGAGGGCACCAGCAGCTACGGCGCCGCACTGACCGGCGCGCTGCGCGAGGCCGGGTGGGCGGTCGTCGAGGTCGACCACCCGGACCGATCCGCCCGCCGCCGACGCGGCAAGTCCGATCCCGTCGACGCGTACGCCGCCGCGGTGGCCGTCGCCTCCGGTCGGGCCACCACCTGCCCGAAGTCCCGCGACGGGGACGTCGAGTCGATTCGCGTGCTGCACAACACGCGCCGTGCCGCGGTCAAGGCGCGCAGCGATGCGTTGACGTCACTGAAGTCGATGCTCGTCACCGCCCCGGACGAGGTCCGGGAACGGTTGCGGGGCCTGACCCGGGCCCGGTTGATCCGCATGTGCGCGAGCCTGGAGCCGGGGCCGGTCGCCTCCGGTGGTGCGGCCGCGGCCACGGAAATCGCGCTGCGGTCGATCGCCGTGCGGTACCAGCACCTGAGCGGCGAGATCGCTGCCCTGGAACGGGACCTGCAGGTGCTGACCCGGCGTGCTGCCCCGGCGTTGCTCGAGCTGCCCGGGGTCGGGTTCGATACGACTGCCCAACTGTTGATCACCGTCGGCGACAATCGGGAGCGGATCGTCTCCGAGGCCGCGTTGGCGAACCTGTGCGGGGTGGCGCCGATCCAGGCGTCGTCCGGGCAGCGGTGCCGGCACCGCCTCAATCGAGGCGGTGACCGGCAGGCCAACCGTGCCTTGCACACGGTCGTGCTCTCACGCCTGAAAACGGATCCGCTCACCCAGGCCTACCGGGAACGCCGCCTCGCCGAAGGCAAGACCAAACGCGAGATCATCCGCTGTCTCAAACGCGCTGTTGCCCGCGAGATTTTCCGGGTCCTCAACCCCAAAGCCGAGGTCGACAACTCATAGGAGCATCACGGGGCGCGTCAGCGCCGACGGGACCGCACGTAGTCGCCGACGACCGCCGCACCCAGGCCGTCGAGGTCCGGGGCGACGACCCGACCGCCGACGCGGCGCGCCATCCGATCCACGATCCGTGCCAGGCCGGGATCGTCGCCGAGCCGGAAGATCGTGATCTGCGCCCCCAGCCGCGCCAGATGGTCGAGTTCCCGGACGGTCAAACCCAGAGTGCGGGGGCTCGGCGGGTAATCGAACATCGCATACCCTTCGGGTTCGATGTGCGCGGTCGGTTCCCCGTCGGTGACGACGAGCACCACCGGTTGCGCATTCGAATGCCGGCGCAGGTGCCGGCCGGCGAGCATCAACGCGTGATGCAGGTTGGTGCCCTGCTCGTACACCCCGTCCAGACCGGCCAGCTCCGCCGGGGTGACGACGCGCGCGTGCCGCCCGAAGGCGACCAACTGCAGCGCATCCCCGCGGAACCGCGTCGACACCAGGTGATTCAGCGCCAGCGCGGTGCGTTTCATCGGCACCCAGCGACCGTCCATCACCATCGAGAACGACGTGTCCACCAGCAACGCGACCGCTGCCTGCGCCCGCTGCTCGGTTTCGACGACCTCCACGTCCGTGACCGCCATCCGCACCGGCACCCGGCCGGGGTCACGCAACGTCGCGTTCGTGAGTGTGCGCACCACGTCCCAGGATTCGGTGTCCCCGAACTCCCACGGCCGGGATGCACCGGTCGGTTCGCCCATCGCACCAGCCCGACGGGTCTCACGCTGACCACCCCGTGACGACAACCGGTTCATCACATCACGCAACGCGGTCTGCCCGAGCTGACGCATCGCCTTCGGGGACAACCGCCACTGCCCGTCCGCGCCGCGGTCGAAGAAGCCCTGCCGTTGCAGTTCCTTCTCCAGTTCGGCGAGGGTGCGCGCGTCCGCGGCGGCCTCGTCGCCGAGTTGCCGTGCGAGCGTGTCCAGATCGATGTCGTCGAGCGCGGCCCCCGCATACTGCTGCGACAACTGTTCGGCGAGCGCGTCGAGTTCGGCGATGTCTTGCAACGCCCCGGTGGCCTCGCCCAGGCCCATCCCCTGATCACCGCGGAACCGTTCGGACCCGGACCAGTCCTCGCCGGGGCGCGCGGCCTGCAAGTGCCCGTCGAGCCGGTTCAGCTGCTCCATCAGCGACGGCGTCCCGAAGGCTTGCTGCGCCAGCGCATCCAGTTCGTCGCGCTGCTCCTGCGACATCGAATTGCGCAGCCGCTGCGCTGCCGCAGCGCGTTGCGCCAGCGAGTCGAGCAGTTCGTCGACGTTGCGCGGGTTCTCCGGGAAGAAGTCGCCGTGCTCGGCCATGAACTGCTCGAAGTCCTCGGGCGTATCCTCTCCACGAGAGTGCTTGTCCAGCAGGTCGTTCAGGTCCTGCAGCATTTCACCGACGCGGCGCCGATCCTCGTCGGTGGCGCCCTCGAGTGCCTGTTTCATCCCGGCGAAACGCTGATCGAGGATCTCCCGGCCGAGCAGATCGCGGATCTTCTCGTAGTCCTGCCGGGCGTCGGGGCTGCGCCAGTCGTAGTCGGCCAGTTCCTGCACCGCCTGCGCGGTCGACGACGGCAGTTCCTCGATGCGCATCTCCGCGAACCGCGCCTCGTCGTCGAGGGCACGCGCCAGTTCCTTGCGTTCGGCGAGCACCGCACGATCCAGCAGTTCGCGCACATCCCGCAGAGTGCCGTCGAGGTTGGTGCGGTTCAGCAAATCCCGCTTCCGCCGGTTCGCCTGTGCAGCAAGCCGATCCAGGCCGCGCATGTTACCGTGCCCGCGCCGCAGCAGCTCCCGCAACGCCCGCCGCGGCGAACTGCCCGCGAGCACGTCGTCGCCGATCGCGGCGAGCGCGTCGCGCAGATCCACCGGCGCCGCCAGCGGATCACCGCCGTCGTACGGCCCGTACCGCGCGCCCCTGCTCATCGGGAGTACACCGCGGTACCGTCGTCGGCGGCGTGCTTGGCGATACGCCGGGCCAGATACAACCCCTCGAGCGCGAACTCGACTGCGGCAGCCCGTGTTCCGATGTCGTCGGCACCGAGACGATCAGCAACGACGTCGAGCACCGGCAGCTCCGGCAGCTCGTCGAGCAGCACCTTCGCCGTGACCCGATCCCCGGTCGTGACCGGACGGCCGTGTTCGATCGCCGCGACGAGGGCCGCCAGGTCGATACCGGCGAGCCGTTCCCGCGCGGTGTCCGCGGTCGCGCGGCGCAGCAGGTGTTCGAGGACCTCGAATTCGCGTCCCTCCTCACCGGATTCGAACTCGACCTTGCCGCGCAGCACCTCCACCACGGTGCCCAGATCGACAGGCCTGGCCACCGGGTCGTCCTCGCCGAGCACGGCGCCGCGATGCACGGCCGCGGCCGCCACCGTCTCCGCCCCCGCGACCGCGAACCGCGCGGACACCCCGGACCGCTGGTCGATCGACGTCGATTCGCGCAGCAGCCGGGTGAACCGGGCGAGCACCTCGAGCAGGAAATCCGGGACGCGGGCCTGCAGCACCGCTTCCTGCTCGATCACCGCGACCTCGTCGTCGAGTTCGACCGGGTAGTGGGTGCGGATCTCCGCACCGAACCGGTCCTTGAGCGGGGTGATGATGCGACCGCGGTTGGTGTAGTCCTCCGGGTTGGCGCTGGCGACGAGCAGCACGTCCAGCGGCAGCCGCAGCGTGTACCCGCGGACCTGGATGTCGCGTTCCTCCATCACGTTCAGCAACGACACCTGGATGCGTTCGGCCAGGTCGGGCAGTTCGTTGATCGCGACGATGCCGCGATGCGCGCGGGGCACCAACCCGAAGTGGATCGTCTCGGGGTCGCCGAGACTGCGACCTTCCGCGACCTTCACCGGATCCACATCGCCGACCAGGTCGGCGACGGACGTGTCCGGGGTCGCGAGTTTCTCGGCGTACCGCTCGCTGCGGTGCCGCCATGCGACGGGCAGGTCGTCGCCGAGTTCGGCGGCGCGACGGATCGACGCCGGGGTGATCGGTTCATAGGGGTGCTCGCCGAGTTCGGATCCGGCGATCACCGGGGTCCATTCGTCGAGCAGCAGCGGCAGCGTCCGCAGCAGCCGGGTCTTACCCTGTCCGCGTTCGCCGAGGAGCACCACGTCGTGACCGGCGAGCAGGGCACGTTCGAGTTGCGGGACGACGGTGTCGTCGAATCCGACGATGCCGGGCCACGGGTCGGTGCCGTCGCGCAGCGCGGTGAGCAGGTTCTGCCGGATCTCGTCCTTGACCGGTCGCTGCACGTGCCCGGACGCGCGCAGCTCACCGACGGTGGACGGCCTGATTGTGGGTGACGTCACCTCACCCAAGGTACGAGTATCCGCCGGATTCGGCATCCGGTCGGGACGAGGGTGTCTCGTACCCATCCGCATGCCGGCCACACCGCCCTACACTCACCGGCGTGGAGATCTGGATCCTCGCGGCACTGCTCGGTCTCGGCTTGGCGGCGGCCACCGGCCTGCGCACATTCCTGCCGTTGCTCATGCTCAGCGCCGCCGTTCACTTCGGCTGGTTCGGGATCGTCCTGAACGAGTCGATGCAGTGGATCGGGTCGTCCGCGGCCCTGATCGCCCTGGCGATCGCGACCGTCGTCGAAGTCCTCGCCGATCTCATTCCGCTGGTCGACAACGCGATGTCGGTGATCGGCACCGTCACCCGGCCGGTGGCGGGCACGGTCGCGGCGTGGGCCGCGTTCGCCGATCTGGATCCGGCGATGGCGGCGATCGCGGGCATCGTCATCGGCGCACCGACCGCACTGGCGGTGAGCACCGCGCAGACGGGGACGCGCGCGGTGAGCACCGCGACGACGGCGGGCCTCGGGAACCCGGTGCTGTCGGTGATCGACAGCGCCACCTCGTTCGTGACGTCGCTGATCTCGATGGTGCTGCCGCTGCTGGTCATCCCGCTGCTCGCGCTGCTCACATGGTTCGGGTTCCGCGGCTACCGCCGCCTCCGCAGCCGGCGTGGAGCGTTCACCGAGCAGGCCGCGTGACTCCCTGAGCGACTCGGGCCCTCCGGTGGCCGCGATGTCCGGCACTTCTGATAGACACATGGGCATGTCGGAAACCGAGATCACCTTCACCAGCGGCGACGTGACGCTGTACGGCAGCCTGCGAGTACCCGCTGTCGGTGACACCCCGGTTCCCGCCGTGCTGCTGCTCGCCGGCAGCGGCCCCACCGACCGCAACGGCGACAGCGTGCTGCTGCCGGGCCCGATCGGCACCCTCCGTCACCTCGCGGACATCCTCGAGATCAACGGGTTCGCGAGCCTGCGTTACGACAAGCTCGGCAGCGGCCTCACCGGCCTCGGCCCGTACCAGGTCGAGGACGTCGCCGATCTCGGCTTCTCCACGTTCATCGACGCCGCCAGCGACGGTCTGCAGTTTCTCGCGGACCAGCCGGGCATCGACCCCGAGCGCGTGTACGTCGTCGGGCACAGCGAGGGCGCACTGATCGCGCTCTCCCTCGCGCACGCCGGCGAGCCGGTCGCGGGTCTGGCGCTGCTCGAGCCGCTCGCGGTGCGCCTGCTGGACCTGTTGACCGCCCAGATCGACGCGCAACTCGACGCGGTCGTCGCCGCCGGTCAGCTGCCCGTCCAGGTCGCCGACGAACTGCGGGTCGCGCTCACCGGAGCGGTGGAGTCGCTGCGCGCCGACGGCACCCTCAGCGAGCGACTGCCCGAGCCGCTGCGCAACGCCGGCCTGGTCCCGACGAACGCGAAGGCGCTCGCCGAGGAGGACGCGCTGGACCCGCGCATGCTCGCCGCGCAGATCGACAGCGCACTGCCCGTGCTGACCACCGTCTCCGACAAGGACATCCAGCTGCGCGTCGAGGACGTCGATGCACTCGACGACGCACTCGTGCACACCAAGCTGACGTCGCTGCGGCTGCGCAACGCCAACCACGTTCTCAAGGACATCGGCGATCAGCAGTCCACCGGCGCCGATTACATCGCCGACCTGCCGTATTCGGCGGAGTTCACCGACGGTTTCGAAGCCTGGCTGCGGGGCCTGTAGCCCACCTCCGATAAATTGGGGATGTCAAAACCGCGTCATTGAGGTATGGTTCTCCGTTAACCCGCTGGATACTCGAGAAAGGTACGGTCCGATGCAACATCGCAAGCGCACGTATCGATTCGTACCCGAGTTCCACTTCCACTGCGCCGCACGGCGTTCCCGGGAATAGAGTCACTTCCGACTCGCTTCTCGGGCACCCCAGGCACACCGCCTCGGGTGCCCTTTTTTATCCCCATTCTTTTCGATTGCAAGGAGAAACACATGAAGTTGCGACTGGGAGCCACCGGCTCCGTCCCGAAGGACCTGCCTACCGACCTGACCGGGCACGCCATCACGATCGATCTGCGCCACGTCGACGCCGAGAAGGGCGCGCTCGCCGCCGATCTCATCCGGGAACTGCTCGACCGCGGCGCCGCCCGGCTCGTCATCTCCGACGGCCGGGGCACCACCGACATCGAGGCGTCCCACCGACAGGAAACCGCCCACCCGTACGCGGCCTGACATCAGGTCCCGTCGGGTGGGCGGCTGCCCGGCACGGTGCGCAACAGGGCACTGTGCGATAGGGCTCAGTGCGCGAAGTGGCGCGCGCCCGTCAGGTACAGGGTGATGCCGGCCTCGCGGGCCGCGTCGATCACCTCGTTGTCACGGACCGATCCGCCCGGCTGCACGACGGCCTTGACTCCGGCCTCGGTGAGGACCTGCAGGCCGTCCGCGAACGGGAAGAACGCGTCCGACGCGGCGACGGATCCGACGACACGGTCGCCGGCGCGGGTGACCGCGAGGCGCGCCGAGTCGACCCGGTTGACCTGGCCCATACCGACGCCGACGGTCGCCCCGGCCGAGGCCAGCAAGATCGCGTTGGACTTCACGGCACGGCAAGCGCGCCAAGCGAATTCCAGATCGGCGAGGGTCTGCGCATCGGCGGCCTCACCGCACGCGAGTTCCCAGTTCGCGGCGGTGTCGCCGTCGGCGGTGAGCAGGTCGCGCTCCTGCAGCAGCAGGCCACCGGAGATCTGACGCAGTTCGATCTGCGCGGACTTCGGGGAGTCGGCCCGCAGGATACGGATGTTCTTCTTGCGGGCGAGCACCTCGACCGCCCCGTCCGCGTACGCCGGGGCGATGATCACCTCGGTGAAGATCTCGGCGACCTGCTCGGCCAGCTCGACGCTGACCTCACGGTTGACGGCGATGACACCGCCGAACGCGGACACCGGGTCGCACTCGTGTGCCTTGCGGTGCGCCTCGGCGACCGTGTCCGCGACGGCGATACCGCACGGGTTGGCGTGCTTGATGATCGCGACGCACGGCCGGTCGTGATCGTGCGCGGCCCGCCACGCGGCGTCGGCGTCCTGATAGTTGTTGTACGACATTTCCTTGCCGTGGAACTGCTCGGCCTGCGCCAGACCCGGCTCGCCGCCCTCGTTCAGGTACAACGCGGCCGCCTGGTGCGGGTTCTCGCCGTAACGCAGCACGTTCGCGCGGGTCCAGGTCGCGCCGGCCCACGCCGGGAACCGGCTGTCGCCCTCGTCCTCCTGCACTGCATAGCCGCTGTTCATCCAGCTGGCGACCGCGACGTCGTAGGCGGCGGTGTGCTGGAACGCCTGCGCGGCGAGGACCTTGCGCTCGGGCAGGGTGAACCCGCCGGCCTGCACGGCCTCGATGACCGCGTCGTAGCGGGCCGGATCGACGACCACCGCGACGGACGGGTGGTTCTTCGCGGCGGCACGCACCATCGACGGGCCACCGATGTCGATCTGCTCGACGCACTCGTCGGGGGTGGCACCCGAGGCGACGGTCTGCGTGAACGGGTACAGGTTGACGATCACCAATTCGAACGCCTCGATGCCGAGATCCTTGATCTGCTCGAGGTGGTCCTGCTTGCGGGTGTCGGCGAGAATGCCGGCGTGCACGCGCGGGTGCAGCGTCTTGACGCGACCTTCGAGGCACTCGGGGAAACCGGTGAGCTCCTCGACCCTGGTGACGGGGACTCCGGCGTCGGCGATCGTCGCGGCCGTGGAGCCGGTGGAGACCAGTTCGACCCCGGCCTGGTGCAGCCCGGTCGCGAGTTCGACCAGTCCGGTCTTGTCGTACACGCTGACCAGTGCGCGGCGCACAGTCTTACGTTCGGTCACTGGGGATCACGGCCTTTCGTCCATCGGATACAACTCCACGGGTTGCGACAGCGGCGACCACCTCGGCCAGCAACCGTCGTTCCACAACTTTGATGCGCTCGTGCAGGGTCTCCTCGTCGTCGCCGTCGAGGACCGGCACGGGTTCCTGCGCGAGGATCGGCCCGGTGTCCACTCCACCGTCGACGAGGTGCACGGTCGACCCGGTGACCTTCACGCCGTAGGCGAGGGCATCGGGGACGGCGTGCGCGCCGGGGAACGCGGGCAGCAGCGCCGGATGGGTATTGATGATGCGGCCACCGAAGCGTTCGAGGAACGTGGGGCCGAGGATCTTCATGAAACCTGCCGACACCACCAGGTCCGGTTCGTGCGCGGCGACCGCGTCGGCGAGTGCGACATCCCAGGCGGAGCGGTCGGCATGGTCGCGCAACGCGACCCGGAAACCGGCGATGTCCGCATCGCGGGCATGGTCGAGGGCCGTGCAGTCGCGGTCGACGCCGACGGCGACGATCCGGGCCGGGTAGCCGTCGGCACGGGTGGCGTCGATCAACGATCGCAGCAGGCTGCCGGTACCCGAGGCGAGTACGACGACCCGCGTCGGTGCGGTGGGCGGCAACACTTCACGCGAGGCGGTCAGCGCTCTACTCCTGGACTCGTGAGGGGTCGGCCGGACCATAGGCCGCCTAGAGCCTAGTCGCTGGTGTTGCGGGGACCTTTCGGCAGGTCCCCGTCGCCGGCCTCGTCGTCGATCTCGACGTCGACGATGCCGGACTCCCCGGTGTCCTTCTCGTCCGGTTTCGGCTCGGGTTCCTCGTCGTCCTCGACCACTTCCGCATCGACGACCTCGGTGTCGTCCGGGTCGCCGGCTCTTGTGTCCGTGTCCGTGTCCGGTTCCGTGTCCGCGGCGGGCGGGGCTTCGATTGCCTTCGGGGCGCCGAGGTCGCCGGTCGCTTCGTCCTCGTCGGAGTCCTCGGAGTCGTCCGGCTCGGCGGACGCGTCCTCGGGCGCGCGCGCCGCCTCGGCTTCGGCCGCGGCCAGCTTGCCTTCCCGCCACAGCAACAGCTGCGCGGTGATGAGCCCGAGCAGACCCGACCACGCGAACACCAGAACCCCGGCGAGCCACCAGTTGGCGCCGACCACCCCGAAGAATCCGAGCCGACCACCGGCCGCCCAGGTCGCGAGCGCGGTGACGAGACCGGCCTCGGCGGCGGCCGCCAGCACGGTCAGGGCTCCGTCGCTGCCGGAGACGTACTCGCCGCGCGCCTGCGCCTCGAGATTGCGTTTGGCGACGTACCGGCCGAGCAGCGCGCCGACCGTGGCCGGCACCGCGAGTGCCACCGGCCAGAACGACGGTGCCGGTCCGGGCGGGATCGCGGCCAGCACCGGCAGCGCGGGCAGGTCGCCGCCGGTCGCCTCGAACAGGCTCAGCCGGACCTCACCGAACTCGACGGTGCTGCCGGCCAGGATCGCGGCCGCACCGATCATCACGTTCGGCAGATACAGAATCGAGACGATCAGCAACCCGAGGACACCGATCCAGTTCTCGCCCCGGGCGAGGAGGTCACCGACGGTCTGCCACGACCACAGCATCCCGACGACGGTGAGCAGCCCGCCCATCGCGAACATGCCGAGCACCGCGCGGGTCGCGGGCCGGACCGAGTCGACCAGCCATTCGGGCACGCCGTACCGGTCGCACAGCGGACGCCATATCCTCGATCCGACGCCGAGCAGCGACGACAGCAGATACAGCCCGGTCACCCACGCCAGGGATCGAGCCGGGTCCGGCGTCGAGACGGGCAGCACGCTCGATGCGTCCTGGAGAACGACGAGCGCGGTGACCGTCACGGCCAACGGTCCGGCGAGGGTCGCGGCGGTGATCCGCGCGGCGTCGCGGCCGTCGAGTGCATACCCGCTGTGCACGACCATCGCGTCTGCCGCCGACGCGCACGATCGGGCCGACAGCCACACCAGCACCGCGGTCGGCAGCAGCGGCAGCACACCGAGCGCGGTGTCGTCGATGGTGAGCGTGACCTGGTGCAGGCCGAGCCAGGCGCCCGCGGTCGCCGCGTACACGCCGGTGAGGTCGCTGCCGGCGGCGACGAGCGTCGTCACGACGATCGTCACGATCAGCGCCATCGTCACGGCCGGTACGCGGGCCGCGGTGCCGAGCAGAATGCGGAACTGCTCCGGATCCGTCGAGTCCTGGTTCGTGGGGAGGCGGGAGTTCCGGCCTAGCGTCGAAGTCATCGAGTCGAGGGTGTCACCCGGCACGAGTGGTTGCGATCAGGCGCGCCGAACCTTGTCACCGCTGTTCGTCGTTCGGCTTGAACACCTGGGTGGCGTCCTCGTCGTCGGGTGCCGGAGACACGACGGTGGGATCGCTGTCGGCCGGGCGCACCAGTTCGGTGTCGTCCTCGTGACCGGCCGCCTCCGGCGCACCCCCGGTCGGGTGCTGCGGCCCGCTCGGATATTGCTGCTGCCCAACCGGATACTGCTGCGTCCCGTACGACGGGGACGGGAAGTGCTGGGTCTCGTACGGATGGGCCCCGTACGGCTGCGCGGCATAGGGCTGACCCGGGAACTGCTGCTGACCCGGGAACTGCTGCGGGCTCGTGAACTGCTGCGGGCTCGGGTACTGCTGCGGGCTCGGGTACTGACCGGTGTTGTACTGCTGCGGAGACTGACCGCCGTACTGCGGACTCGGGGGTTGCCCGCCGTACTGCGGAAACTGGCCGGACTGTTGCGGATTGCCCTGCTGCCCGTACCCGCCGGGTTGCGGGAACTGCGACTCTGCGGGGTATGCGGCGGGCCGTGCAGCCCGTGCCGCGGGAACGAGCAAGCCGATCCCGAACAGCAGCGCAACCACCGCCACCGCGGTTTGCAGGAACCCGAACACGAAGATCGCGACGCCGCCCCACGCGATGCCGGAGTCGTCGGGCAGCTGGAACCACTGGAACAGCGACGTCACGAATCCGACCGCGGATGCGGCCAGCGCGACAGCCCGCAGATCCTGACCGGGCAACAACGACAGGGCCGCACACACCCCGCCGAGGAGCAGCAGCGCCAACGGCACCACCGCGAAGCCGAACTCGAACGCCGACAGCGCGACGTGCCCGCCGAATTCGATCCGCATGTACGGCGCGAGACCGAACAGGAAATTCACCACACCGAGTACCGCGACGGCCACCGGCAACAGCACCGGCACGAGCTTGGACGACCCGCCACCACTCTGATCTGATGTCTGGCTCGCTGGGAATGTCATCGATCCTCCTGCGGTCGTCGGATGCACCATTCTGCTCGGATGCACCGTTCGTGGATGCACTGTCTCCGGGTGCACTGGAAACAGCGTATGCACCGATCGACACAATGGGAGGTATGCCGAACACACTGGTGCCGGGACGGGACGTCGTCGTGGAGACGGAGGTGAAGCACTCGCGCTTCCTCGCGGCACTGCGCCGCGTCGAATCCGTAGCCGACGCGGCGGCGTTCACGGACGAGCAACGCCGTCTGTATCCGGACGCGCGGCACCACTGCTGGGCGTTCGTCGTCGGTGACGAACCGGCGTCGCGGGCCGAACGGTCGAGCGACGACGGCGAGCCCGGCGGCACCGCGGGCGTCCCGATGCTGCAGGTGCTGCACCACCGCGACGTGGTGAACGTGGCGGTGGTCGTGACGCGCTGGTTCGGGGGTATCAAGCTGGGCGCGGGCGGGCTCGTGCGCGCCTACTCGGGCGCCGTCGCGGTCGCGCTGGACTCGGCGACGCTGGTGCCGCGGGAGCGCAGGGAGGTGTTCACCCTCGCGGTGGGTCACGGGAACGCGGGCCGTGTCGATGCCGAACTGCGCGGTCGCGGGGTGAGTGTGCTCGGGGTGTCCTACGAGGACCGGGCGGTGTTCACGGTCGCGGCTCGGGACCCGGAGCAGTTGGCGAGTGTGGTGGCGTCGGTGACGTCCGGCGCCGGGGAGCTGGAATCCGTCGGCCGGGAGTGGATCGACGCCTGAAACGCGTCGTGCGCGGTTTCGGTAGTGGGAACTACCGAAACCGCGCACGGACGGCGGAAGCCGCTTACAGGGACTTCAGGATCTCGCGCGCGAGGGCGGCGGTCTCGGACGGCGTCTTGCCGACCTTGACGCCGGCCGCCTCGAGGGCGTCCTTCTTGGCCTGTGCGGTGCCCGAGGAACCGGAGACGATGGCGCCGGCGTGGCCCATGGTCTTGCCCTCGGGAGCGGTGAAGCCGGCCACGTAGCCGACGACCGGCTTGGTGACGTTGGCCTTGATGTAGTCGGCGGCACGCTCCTCGGCGTCGCCGCCGATCTCGCCGATCATGACGATGACCTTGGTCTCCGGGTCCTTCTCGAACGCCTCGATGGCGTCGATGTGGGTGGTGCCGATGACCGGGTCGCCGCCGATGCCGATGGCGGTCGAGAAGCCGTATTCGCGCAGCTCGAACATCATCTGGTAGGTCAGGGTGCCCGACTTGGAAACCAGGCCGACCGGGCCCTTGCCGGCGATGTTCGCCGGGGTGATGCCGACGAGCGCCTCGCCCGGGGTGATGATGCCGGGGCAGTTGGGGCCGATGATGCGGGTCTTGTTGCCCTTCTCCACGTTGTACGCCCACGCGTACGCGGAGTCCTGCACGGGGATGCCCTCGGTGATGACCACGAGCAGCGGGATCTCCGCGTCGATGGCCTCGACGATGGCGTCCTTCGAGAAGGCCGGGGGAACGAACGCGATCGAGACGTCCGCGCCGGTCTCCTTCATGGCCTCGGCGACGGAGCCGAAGACGGGAAGCTCGACCGGGTTGCCGTCCTTGTCGGTGTGCGAGACCGTGGTGCCGGCCTTGCGGGCGTTCACGCCGCCGACGACCTGGGTGCCCGCCTTGAGCATCAGCGCGGTGTGCTTGGTGCCCTCGCCGCCGGTGATGCCCTGGACGATGACCTTGGAATCCTTGGTAAGGAAGATTGCCATTGTTCTGTGTGTCCCTTTACTTCGCTGCGAACGCGAGCTCGGCAGCCTTGTCGGCAGCCTCGTCCATGGTGGCGACGACCGTGACCAGCGGGTGGTTGGCCTCGGCGAGGATGCGGCGACCCTCGTCGACGTTGTTGCCGTCGAGGCGGACGACCAGCGGCTTGTTGGCCTCGTCGCCGAGGATCTCGAGGGCCTTGACGATGCCGTTCGCGACCGCGTCGCACGCGGTGATGCCACCGAAGACGTTGACAAACACGCTCTTGACCTGCGCATCGTTCAGGATGACGTCCAGGCCGGCAGCCATGACAGCCGCGGAGGCGCCGCCACCGATGTCGAGGAAGTTGGCGGGCTTGACGCCACCGTGCGCCTCACCGGCGTACGCGACGACGTCCAGGGTCGACATGACCAGGCCGGCGCCGTTACCGATGATGCCGACCTCGCCGTCGAGCTTGACGTAGTTGAGGTCGTTCTCCTTGGCCTTGAGCTCGAGCGGATCCGTCGCGTCCTTGTCCTCGAACTCGGCGTGGCCGGGCTGACGGAAGTCGGCGTTGGCGTCGAGGGAGACCTTGCCGTCGAGGGCGAGGATCTGATCGTCCGGGGTGCGGACGAGCGGGTTGACCTCCACGAGGAGAGCGTCTTCCTTGACGAAGACCTCCCACAGCTTCTGAATGGTCACGGCTGCGGCGTCGAGGACCTCGGCGGGCAGGTGGCCCTTCTCCGCGATCTCGCGGGCGAACGCGAGGTCGACACCCTTGACGGCGTCGACGGCGATCTTGGCCAGGCGCTCCGGCTTGGTGGCGGCGACCTCTTCGATCTCCATGCCACCTTCCACCGAGCACATCGCCAGGTAGGTGCGGTTGGTGCGATCGAGCAGGAAGGAGATGTAGTACTCCTCCGCGATCTCACTCGCCTCGGCGACGAGGAGCTTCTTGACGATGTGACCCTTGATGTCGAGGCCGAGGATGTTCTCGGCGTGGGTCTGCGCATCGTCCGCGGTGGCGGCGTACTTCACGCCACCGGCCTTGCCGCGGCCACCGACCTTGACCTGCGCCTTGACCATCACCGGCTTGCCGATTTCCTCCGCGATCTCGCGGGCACCGGCGACAGTGTCGGTAACGCGGCCGGCCGACGTCGGCACGTCATGCTTGGCGAAGAGTTCCTTCGCCTGGTATTCGAAGAGATCCATCTGCTCACCGTCTCGTCTGCGTTCACGCCCGCTCGGGGGTTATGAGCGGGCCGGTTCGGACTCTAGTTACTTGGACGACCCACGAAACGTCCGCACTCCCACCATGTGGCGCATGTCACGAAGTTCGAGGGCCGCGGGCTACCTCACGGAGTTTCCTCCCGGAATGTGAGACACGCCGCAACCAAGAGGAGCACCGTCCCCAGGATGACAGGTGCGACACCGACCACCGCGACCGGATCCTGCCTCACGCCCCGGACCAGCACCCACGACGACGCGTACGCGGCCGTCGCACCGGCCGTACCCAGCAGCAACGCCCCTCCTCGCGCAGGCCTCGACCGCACCGCCACCGCTCCGGCGACCACCACCGCGACCGCGAGCAGCAGCCGTCCCCACACGCCGTATCCCCACGGATAGGTCAGCACCGACCCGGCGCCGTGATACAGCGGCACGGCCAGGCCGACGACGGACACCACGGCCGCCGCAGTGACGACCGCGCGCGTGCGGGCTGCGGCGTCCCGGACGGCCGAGGTGTCGACGCGGTCGCGTTCGGCGGCCCCCGCGGCGATCACCGCGACACCGGTGGCAGCTGCGCCCACCGCGGCGGCGAACACGACGGCGGTGCCCGGACCGGCGCCGACCCCCGGCAGGTCCGCGGCCACCACCCACGCCTGCAGGACCGCGGCGGCGGTCGTCGCGACCGCGACCACCGGCACCGCAACCGCGGGCCGCACCGCCTCCGCGTAGGCGGACAGCAACAGCCACGCGCTCAGCGCCGCCAGCAGCAGCCCGGCGACGAGCAGCACCCGGGTCTGCGGTAGCGCCGGGACGTCGTAGCCGTCCGGCACGGACAGTGCGGGCAGTACTGCCCCGACGACGGCGAGCGCAGCGGTGACGAGACCGAGCACTCCGGCGACGGCGTGTGCCCGGCCCGAGCGGGGAACAGCGGTGCCCGCCGGCCGGGCCGTGCGGGCAGCCCGCCGCGCACTCGCCGCGGGCATCGCGGCGCCGAGTGCGACGAGCAGAACCGCGGCGATCGCCCCGGCGACGGTCGCGGCCGTCGGAGCGAGTCGTTCACCGGCGAGACCCGCGACGAATCGCGGCGCGAACAGCGCGAATGCGGCCAGTCCGATGCCGGTGATCGCGCCGGCGGCGGTGGCTGTCGCGCCGGAGCCGAGAGCCCACGCGACGGTGACGAGCGCGAGCATCGCGGCGAGGACACCGCCGAACGCGGTGGCGGCGGGGGCGTCGAGCACACCGCGCGCGACGATCACCGGGTCCGCCGACACCACCACCGGCGCGACCGACCCGGCGGCGACCACGATCGCGGCTCCCACGATCCCGGCGACGACGGCCGGGCCGGGCCGGGTCCCGACCGGTCCCCCGTCGGTACCCGGGGCGCGGGCCGCGGTGATCGCACCGGCGACACCGGCGAGCACCGAGCACAGGTGACCGGCGAGCACCATCGCGGCGCCGGGCCCGGCCGTGAGCGCCGCGGCGGTCACGGGCCGGAACAGTTCGAACCGGTTCGCGTCGATGGCGTCGACGAACAGCGTGAGGTCGGCGAGGACGGCGCCCGCGGCGATACCGCCGGCACCGGCGAGCAGGGCTCCGGCTGCGGCCTCCGATCGGTGCGCGGCAGCGAATGCCGCGACGGGAACCGCCGATGCCGTGATCGTGGCGACCGCTGCGGCGGCGAGGATCGCGGGTCCCACGTCGCCCGTTCCGGCCCGCACGACCGGCAGCAGCGGCGCCACCGCGACGGCGAGTGCCCCCAGGACGGAGAGCGCGAGTCCGAATCGGAGAAGTGTGGGGCGATTCGACACGGGGCGACGCTACGCGACCCGAACGTCACCGGCTTGTGACACACCGAAATGTTCTGTATCGCCGCGGCGGTGCCCGAGTGTTTCCGGTTTCCCGCAGGTGAAACTGTGATGCCGCTCACAGCACCCGGGCGTGTCTCCCGTATGGGTTGCCAGGCCAGCGATCGTTTCGTTACCGTCGCTCTGGTCGAAGTAACGATGAGGTCACGAAGGGGAGGACGGCGAATGAGCCCGAGCAGTCAGCTCACCAGCCGTGGGGTCCACGACGGATCATCGGAGACCGACCATTACGCAGGAACCGGGTACTACGCAGGAACCGGGTACTACGCCGAAACCGGGTACTACGCCGAATCCGGGTACTACGACTACGACCCCGACTACTACTCGGACGCCCCGCACCGCCACGGCAGCGACAACCTGACCGATTCCGCACAGTCCCACTACGGACAGGCGACCTTCCGCGACGCCGGCGCCGAGACCTACTTCGAAAACGAACCGGTGGACGTGGATGCCCCGGCCCGCCGCAGCGGCGCCCACCGCATCCCCACCCCGCCGAGCGCGCTCAAGGGCCGCGCCGCGGTGTTCGCCGTCGCCGCCGGCGCAGTCGTTGCCGCCGGCCAGGCCGCGACGAACGGACCGGGTCAGGGCTCCGAGCACTCCGAGGTCGCTCTCGCGGCGAACGAGTCGGATTCGAACATCATCACCGCCACCGCGGTGCCGCAGGCCTCCCAGTTCGCCGCGACCGCCTCGGACGGCGCTGCTCCGTCGCAGGCGCCGCAGGTCCTCAACATCGCGGACCCGAACGACCTCTCCCAGTTCTCGAACCTGCTCGCGAAGGGCCAGCGGTTCAGCGACGAGCGGGCCGCCCGCGAGGCCGCCGCCCGGCGCCCGCTGTTCGCCATCCCCGCGATCGGCGCGTTCACCTCGAACTTCGGCGCCCGCTGGGGCACCCTGCACGCCGGTGTGGACATCGCCGGCCCGATCGGCACCCCGATCCTCGCGGTCGCCGACGGCACCGTCATCGATTCCGGTCCCGCCTCCGGCTTCGGCCTCTGGGTCCGGCTGCTGCACGCCGACGGCACCGTGACCGTCTACGGACACATCGACCAGACGATGGTGTCGGTCGGGCAGCAGGTCATGGCGGGCGACCAGATCGCCACCATGGGCAACCGCGGCTTCTCGACCGGACCGCACCTGCACTTCGAGGTGCATCTCAACGGCACCGACAAGATCGACCCGGTCCCGTGGCTCGCCACCCGCGGCATCAGCCTCGGCATCGAGCGGGACTGAACCGGCGACCCGTCGGTCGCCCGCGTACCCGCCCGGCCCCGCCCCTGGGCCGGAACTCCGTTTCCGGAGCCCGGCACCTTCCTCTTCCTAGAGCTTGACCATCGGCACGCCGCCGACGAGCATCAGCCGCACCTTGCCGGCGCTTCCGAAGTCGATGACGACCGTCGCAGTCGGTCCCGACCCCTTCGTCTCGAGCACCGTTCCGAGCCCGTACTTGTCGTGGCTGACCCGGTCCCCCACCGCGAGCACCAGATGGTTGTTGCGGGCGCGGGCACTGCCGAAACCGGCTCCGCCACCGGAGCCGGAGCCGGAGCCCGACCCACCTCCGAATCCGGATCCGACGCCGCCGTAGCCGCGTGAGCGTCCGGACCCGATGGCGTGGCCGCCCGAACGGGACGGTTCCTCCCGCTTCCATTCGATGAGATTCTGCGGAATCTCTTGCAGGAAACGCGATTCCGGGCTAGATACGGGCTGCCCCCAGGACGAGCGCAGCACGGCGCGACTGAGGTAGAGCCGGTGCCGGGCACGCGTGATCCCTACGTACGCCAGTCGGCGTTCCTCGGCGAGTTCGGCCGGGTCGCCGAGGGCGCGCATGTGCGGGAACTGGCCGTCCTCCCAACCGGTGACGAACACGACCGGGAACTCCAGTCCCTTGGCGGTGTGCAGCGTCATCAGGGTCACGACGCCGTCGTCGTTCTCCGGGATCTGGTCCGCGTCGGCGACGAGCGAGACCTTCTCGAGGAACGCGGGCAGCGATCCCGGGTCCGGATCACCCTCGTCCGGCTCGACGTCCTCGAGTCCGGCGACATTGCGCGCATCGGAACTGAATTCCCTTGCCACACTGACCAATTCGTTCAGGTTGTCGAGTCGGGCACCGTCCTGCGGGTCGTCGCTCGCGGCGAGTTCCGAGCGGTAGCCGGTCCGTTCGAGGATCGCCTCGACCACATCACCGAGATCGACGAGTTCGTTTCCGTCCGAGTCGGTTTCGGTGAGCATCGCCCGCAGCCCGTCGAGTATCTCGGCAAACGCGGCGATCGCCTTCTGCGAGCGGGTGTTCAGCAGCGCGACCTTGCCCGCGGCCGCGTCGGCGAGAGCCTCCCCGAACCCGATCCCGAGCCGCTCGGCGTGCACCGCGACACACGCTTCGGCGCGGTCGCCGATGCCGCGGCGTGGGGTGTTGAGGATGCGCCGCAGGCTCACCGTGTCGTCCGGGTTGGCGAGCACCTTCAGGTACGCGACCAGATCGCGAACCTCCTTGCGCTCGTAGAAGCGCACACCGCCGACGACCTTGTAGGGCACGCCGTGGCGGATGAACACGTCCTCCAGGGCACGCGAGGAGTTGTTGGTGCGGTAGAAGACGGCGACGTCGGCGAACTTGATCTCCCCCGCGGCGGTGAGCCGATCGATTTCCGCGGCGACGAACTGCGCCTCGTCGTGTTCGTTGTCGGCGACGTAGCCGACGATGAGGTCGCCCTCGCCCGAATCGGTCCACAGCCGCTTCTCGCGGCGGCCGGTGTTGCGGGAGATGACG
Source organism: Rhodococcus zopfii NBRC 100606 = JCM 9919 (assembly GCF_001895025.1). GTDB lineage: Bacteria > Actinomycetota > Actinomycetes > Mycobacteriales > Mycobacteriaceae > Rhodococcus > Rhodococcus zopfii. Next base: position 191,859 of record NZ_BCXI01000010.1, on the reverse strand, counting down.
GAGTTGGCCGCCGACAGGATGTTCTGCGTGGAGCGGTAGTTCTGCTCGAGCAGGATTGTCCGGGCGTCCGGGTAGTCGCGTTCGAATTCCTCGATGTTGCGGATCGTCGCGCCACGGAACGCGTAGATCGACTGGTCCGCGTCGCCGACGACGCACAGTTCGCTCGGCGGTACCGGACTGTCGTCCCCGGCCTCGCCGACGAGGGTCCGCACCAGCACGTACTGGGCGTGGTTGGTGTCCTGGTACTCGTCGACGAGCACGTGCCGGAATCGGCGCCGGTAGTACTCGGCGACCTGCGGATGCGCCTGCAGCAACGCGACCGTCTCGCCGATGAGATCGTCGAAGTCGAAGGCGTTCGCCGACCGCAGCCGCTGCTGGTAGTGGGCGTACACGGTCGCGACGATGCGCGGCAGGTCGGCGGGATCGCCGTCGGCGTCCGCGGCGGCCTCCTGCGGATCGATCAGCTCGTTCTTCAGGTTCGAGATCTGCGTGGCGAGCAGACGCGCAGAGTACTTCTTGGTATCGAGATCGAGGTCCTTGGCGATCATCGTGAGCAGCCGCCGCGAGTCGTCCGCGTCGTAGATCGTGAAGTTCGAGTTCATGCCGGGCAGCAGAGCCGACTGGGCCCGCAGGATCCGCACACAGCTCGAATGGAACGTCGAGACCCACATGCTGTAGGCGCGCGGCCCGACCAGGTGCGCGACGCGTTCGCGCATCTCGGCAGCGGCCTTGTTGGTGAACGTGATCGCCAGGACCTGACCGGGCGCGACACCGCGTTCGGCCAGCAGATACGCGATCCGCCGGGTGAGTACCGCCGTCTTGCCGGAACCGGCACCGGCGACGATGAGGAGCGGGCCACCGTCGTGGGTGACCGCTTCCCGCTGCTGGGGATTCAGGCCGGCAAGCAGCGCGTCGGACGAATCCGCACTCGCGCGCCGAGGCGAATCGGAGTCGGGGTGGCCGAAGGCAACGGGAGTGTTCATCGTCGTACCAAACTACCGGCGAACACCGACAGACGCGTAGACGGGCGATCCGGACGATCCGGCCAGGTGCACCTTATTTGGCGACCCGATTCTGCGGGTGGCAGACTGGACCCCATGTCATGTGACCGTTGTCGACCAGCCGGACAGGTTGTCCAACGCTGTCGGATTCCCAGCACCGACGCCTGACCACACGGTCTTGATCCGCTTCCGGCGGTAACGCCCACCGGCACCGGAGCGATTCCAGTTCTGACGCGAGGAGATGACATGAGCACCAACATCGACGCTGCCACATCCGACGACGCTGCCACATCCGACTCTGCCGCCCACGTCCCCGCCAGCCAGGCGGAGATCGACGAACTTCGCAAGGAGATCGACCGGCTCGACGCCGAGATCCTCGCCGCGGTCAAGCGCCGCACCGAGGTTTCCCGCATCATCGGCCGCACCCGCATGGCCTCCGGCGGTACCCGTCTCGTGCACAGTCGTGAGATGAAGGTGCTCGAGCGGTTCAGCGACCTCGGCCAGGAGGGTCACACCCTGGCGATGCTGCTGCTCCGCCTCGGCCGTGGCCGTCTCGGCCAGTAGCCACAGCCGTCTCAGCCGCTGGACCCAGCCGTCTCAGCCGCTGGACCCAGCCGTCTCAGCCGCTGGACCCAGCCGTCTCCGGCGGTAACCTCCCGGACTACTCGAAGGCGATGTACTTGGTCTCGAGGTACTCCTCGATACCTTCGCTGCCGCCTTCCCGTCCGATCCCCGACGCCTTGATCCCGCCGAACGGCGCGGCGACGTCGGAGATCACCCCGCGGTTCACGCCGACCATGCCGGACTCGATCGCCTCGGACACCCGCAGCGCCCGATCGAGACTGCGCGTGTACATGTAGGCCGCCAGCCCGTATTCGGTGGCGTTGGCCGCGGCGATCGCCTCGTCCTCGGTGTCGAATCCTGCCACGGCCGCGACCGGGCCGAAGACCTCTTCCGTCAGGATCCGCGCGGACGACGGGACATCGTCGAGCACGGTCGCGGGATAGAACCAACCCGGCCCGTCCGGTGCCTTCCCGCCCAGCCTCAACTGCGCGCCGTTCGCGACCGCATCGCCGACGAGGGTGGTGACGGTGTCCTTCTGGCCCGCGTCGATGAGCGGCCCGAGCGTGGTGGCCGGGTCGGTGCCCGGCCCGAGCCGGTACGCAGCCATCTTCTCGGTGAGCTTGGCGACGAATTCCTCGCGCACGGAGTTCGCGACGTGGAAGCGGTTCGCGGCCGTGCACGCCTCGCCACCGTTGCGCAGCTTCGCGGCGAGTGCGCCGTCGACCGCGGCGTCGAGATCGGCGTCGTCGAACACCAGGAACGGCGCGTTGCCGCCGAGTTCCATCGACGTGCGCAGCATCGCGCGCCCCGCCTTCTCGGCCAGGGCCCGCCCGACGCTCGTCGACCCGGTGAAGGTGAGCTTGCGCAGCCGCGGGTCGTCGAGCAGCGGGCCGGTCACCGCCCCCGCCCGGGAGGTCGGCAGCACCGAGAGCACGCCCTTCGGCAGGCCCGCGTCCTCGAGGACCCGCGCGAGCAGCAGCATCGTCAGCGGGGTCGCCGATGCCGGTTTGACGAGCATCGTGCAGCCGGCGGCCAGCGCCGGCCCGATCTTGCGGGTACCCATCGCGAGCGGGAAGTTCCACGGGGTGATCGCCAGGCAGGGGCCGACGGGTTGCTTCGTGACGACGATGCGGCCGGATCCGGCAGGCGAATGGGTGTAGCGGCCGGCGATGCGGACCGCTTCTTCGGAGAACCAGCGGAAGAACTCGGCGCCGTAGCGGACCTCGGCGCGACTCTCCGGCAGCGCCTTGCCCATCTCGAGGGTCATGAGCAACGCGAAGTCGTCGGCGCGGGCGGTGAGCGCCTCGAAGGCCGCCCGCAGCACCTCGCCGCGTTCGCGTGGCGCGGTCGCCGCCCACTCCGCACCGGCCGCGACGGCCGCGTCCAGCGCGCGGGCCGCGTCGGCGGGACTCGCGTCGGCGACTTCGGTGAGGATTTCCCCGGTGGCGGGATCGTGGACGGGGAAGGTCGCGTTGTTCTCCGCGGCGACCCATTCGCCGCCGAGGAACAGGTCGGTGGGCACGGTGCGCAGCGTCTCTGAGGTGTCCATCACCCCATCATGCGCCGCACCGTTTCGCCTTCGTTTCCGACCGACCGGTAACTTCCGGTGCGCATTAGTCTCTGCAGACATGGAAAACGTGACGCGGACCGCCCCGTGGCAGCACCTCTCCGAGCATCGCGCGGACATCGAGTCACTCCACCTGGGAGAGTTGTTCGCGACGGAACCGGGTCGCGCCGAAGCCTTCACGCTCACCGCGGCGGATCTCTACATCGACTACAGCAAGCACCTGATCACCGGCCGCACCCGGGAACTCCTGCTGGATCTGGCCCGGACCTGTGGGGTCGAGGCGCACCGCGATCGGATGCTCGCCGGCGACCACATCAACACCTCGGAGGACCGGGCGGTGCTGCACACGGCGCTGCGCCTGCCGCGCGAGGCCAGGCTGACCGTCGACGGCCAGGATGTCGTCGCCGACGTGCACGCGGTGCTCGACAAGATGGGCGAGTTCACCGACCGGGTCCGTGACGGCCGGTGGCGCGGCGCCACCGGTGAACGCATCACGACGGTCGTCAACATCGGTATCGGCGGATCGGATCTGGGCCCGGTGATGGTGTATCGGGCGTTGCGGCACTACGTCGACGCGGGTGTCGAGGCCCGGTTCGTGTCCAACATCGATCCGTCCGACCTGACGAACAACCTGCAGGGCCTCGATCCGGCCCGGACCCTGTTCGTCGTTGCGTCCAAGACGTTCTCGACGCTCGAGACCCTGTCGAACGCGACAGCGGCGCGGCGCTGGCTGGTCGCGGCGCTCGGTGAGGACGCGGTCGCGAAGCACTTCGTCGCGGTGTCCACACACGAGGAGCGGGTCGTCGAGTTCGGGATCGACCCGGAGAACATGTTCGGGTTCTGGGACTGGGTCGGCGGCCGGTATTCGGTGGGATCGGCGATCGGCTTGTCGGTGATGGCCGCGATCGGCAAGGAGCGGTTCGCGGAGCTGCTCGCCGGATTCCACGCGATGGACACGCATTTCGCGACAGCGCCGCTCGAATCGAACGCTCCGGTGCTGCTCGGGCTGCTCGGTGTCTGGTACACCAGTTTCCTCCGAGCACAGTCCCGCGCGGTGCTCCCCTACAGCAACGATCTGGTGCGGTTCCCCGCGTATCTGCAGCAGTTGACGATGGAGTCGAACGGAAAGTCGGTGCGTTCGGACGGCACCGCGGTGGACTATCCGACCGGGGAGATCTTCTGGGGTGAGCCGGGCACCAACGGTCAGCACGCGTTCTACCAACTCCTGCATCAGGGCACGCATCTGATCCCCGCCGATTTCATCGGCTTCGCCCGGCCCCTCGACGATCTACCGACACCCGACGGCAGCGGCTCGATGCACGACGTGCTCATGTCGAACTTCTTCGCGCAGTCGACGGTGCTCGCGTTCGGCAAGTCCGCCGAGCAGATCCGCGCCGAGGGCACCGACGAGACGCTGGTGGCGCACAAGGTGATGCCCGGCAATCGGCCGTCGACGACGGTCCTGGCGCCCGCACTGACCCCCTCCACGCTCGGTCAGCTGATCGCGCTGTACGAACACGAGGTGTTCGTCCAGGGTGTGATCTGGGGTATCGATTCGTTCGACCAGTGGGGTGTGGAACTGGGCAAGGCGCAGGCGCTCGCACTGGAACCGGCGCTGACCGAACCCGAAGAGCCTGCGTCGCTGGGCGATTCGTCGACGGATGCGCTGATCCGCGAGTACCGGCGACTGCGTCGAGGCTGACGATCCACGCGGTGGCGGCGAATCCGCTCACGCCGCACGGTAGTTGTCAACCTGTCTGAGACAGGTAGTGGTTGATGTTGATTCCGGTGAGGACGGATAGCTGTGGCGCGAGCGGGCGACGGTGAAACCGTTCGGGGTGCTCGGCGTAGATCTGATCGAGCCGGGCCTGGCGAGCCCGACGCTCCTCGGCATCGGTGCCGAAGAACACCGAGGCCGGGGTGTGCCGGGCCAGTCCGCTGTGCCGGTGTTCGGTGGCGTACCGCACCAGGAACTGCTCGGTCCACCGGCGTGCATGGTCGATGCTGTCGAACCGCAGCGGGCAGGACAGGTCGTACTTGATCGTCTTGAACAACGACTCGGAAAACGGGTTGTCGTCGCTGACCCGCGGCCGCGAATACGACGCCGCCACCCCCGCGGTCTCGAGGGCGTCGAGCAACCCGTGCGAGCGCATCGACGCCCCGTTGTCGGCATGCAGCACCGCCGGCACCCCGAACACGGCAAACGCCTCGGCGAACATCTGCACCGCCATCGTGGTGGACTCGGCGTACTCGATCCGCCACGCCACCGGAAACCTCGAGTACACGTCGATCGCCAGATACAGCAGATACCGGTCCTGCCGGCGTGGGCCCTGCAACATCGTGATGTCCCAGGACCACAGATCACCGGTCTGTGCGGCCGCCACCACCGGTCTGCGCCGCGAGAAGACGCCGCCGCGGCGGGTGCGGCGCCGGTCCCCGGTCAGGTTCTGTGCCCGCGCCACCCGATAGCACGTCGACTGCGAGCACGACACCAAACCTTCGTCGAAGGAACGCCAATACACCTGCGCCACAGACAGATCCACGTTCTCTTCGGCTAGGAGCAGCTCGACAAGGGCCTGTCTCTCGGCCGGTACCAGAGCCGCCGGCTGGACCCGGTCGGCGTGCGGGGTCGGATGCTCGACCGGCCGGTAGTGCGTGTAGCCACGGGCGAGGCGGTAGTAGCTCGACCGCGGCACCCCGACCAGCGCGCAGGCCCGGGTCACCGGCACGGCCGCCGCGTGCAGAGCGGTGACGGTGTCTATCAGGACAGGCTCTTGCGATCGAGCCAGGCGGCGTACTCGTCCGCGCTCATCAACGCCGGCGGGATCTCGGTGTCCTCGGTCGAGCTCGTGGTGATCCCCTGCAAGAGCTCGAATGCTTTTCCCAGAATCTCCTGGGCGGTCTCGGCCTGCACAACCTTCTGTCTGAGTCGCTCGTTCTCTTTGCGGAGCTTGGCCAGCTCCGCCCGATCCCGGCTGTCCATACGCATCCTCGACTTGTCCGCTGCCTTGACCATGGTAGTGGTGAAGTCTCCCCGATCACGGGCCCGAACCCACGCGTGGACGGTACTCGAGTCGAGATTGTTCTCCCGCATCAGTCGGGCCTTGGCTCCCCTGTCGAGGCACTGGTCCCACAACCGCAAGACCTCGAACTTGTACGCCATCGTGAACGAACGCTTACCGGTAGGAGTCCGTCCGATCGGGATGTCGATCATCTCTGTGTCCGTTCCCCGCGTTGGTTGCCGGGTGTCTCACGACCATCCTGGCAACCAACGCGCAGGAGGAGCGGATTCCGAATCGGTGGGCGAATTCGACGCCGGGTATCGCGCCGCCGGTCAACGTCACCTGTACGCGTGCGCAGGTACATCGACAGCGGCCCGAGTGGCTGCACGACCGGGGATATTGCAGACCGACCGGATGGCGGTGGGATGCATTCGGCCGGATCCGAACGCCCGCGACAGGGACTGATCTCCGACCTGAGGGCGTATCCCGCACAGGGTCTTGATCCCGGCAGAGCCGAGGGGTGCCCGAAAGATTCGATCTGTGCCTCGTCAGGAGGTGGGCGCGGGGACACGGGGTGCGGGTACGGGTCTAGTGTGCGACGACGTGAGTACCCGCACGAACGCGTGGCCCAAGCCACTGCGGCAACTCGGCACGCAGGTGATGCGCAGCCCGGGCCCGGGTGGTGGCATCGAGTTTCGCTGTCGCACTGCTGGCGGGGACCGCGCTGTTGCTGCTGCCGATCGCGACGCAGTCCGGGGTCGGCGCGGGAACGTTGCCGGCGTTGTTCACCGCGACGTCCGCGGTGTGCCTGACCGGGCTGATCGTCGTGGACACTGCCACCTACTGGTCCGGATACGGGCAAGGGGCGATCGTCGCGCTGATCCAGATCGGCGGGTTCGGCATCATGACGATGGCATCGTTGATCGGCTTGGTACTCGCCAACCGCATCGGGTTGCGGGCCCGACTCAACGCCGCTGCGGAGGTCCGCACCTCCGGTCTCGGGGATGTCCGCGCCGTCATCGTGGGGGTGGTACGCACCAGCGTGCTCATCGAAACCGTCGTGGCGACAGTGTTGGCCGCACGGTTCGCGATCGGATACGACGAACCCTTGCCACGGGCGGTGTGGCTGGGAGTCTTCCATGCGGTCTCGGCGTTCAACAACGCCGGTTTCGCGCTCTACAGCGACAACATCATCGGGTTCGCCGACGATCCGTGGATTTGCGTGCCACTGCTGGTCGCGGTGGTTCTCGGCGGCATCGGCTTTCCGGTGTTGTTCGAGGTCGGCCGGCATCTGCGCGGCCGCAGCCGCCGGTGGTCGCTGCACACCCGGATGACGGTGACGGTGACCGCTGTGTTGCTGGTGCTCGGCCCACTGCTGGTGCTGGCACTCGAGTGGCGCCACACATTGAGCGGCCACGCGCTCGGGGCGAAACTGCTGATCGCCACATTCCAGGGCGTCATGCCGCGAACGGCCGGGTTCAACAGTGTCGATTACGCCCAGATGGACGAGGCGAGTCTGCTCGTCACCGATGTGTTGATGTTCATCGGCGGCGGGAGCGGCGGCACTGCCGGCGGCATCAAGGTCACCACCTTCGCGGTGCTGCTGTTCGTCATCGCTGCCGAGGTACGCGGAGAGAAATCGGTGACGATCTTCGACCGGCGCATCGACCCCCGAGTGCAACGTCAAGCCCTGTCGGTCGCGTTGATCGGGGTCGCGTTGGTGGTGATCCCGACCCTGGCGCTACTCGCCGGCACCGGATTCGACCTCAATGCGCTGCTGTTCGAGGTGATCTCCGCGTTCGCCACGGTGGGACTGTCCACCGGGATCACCGCGCAACTGCCCGCCTGGGGGCAGCTGCTCCTCGTCGTCTTGATGTATCTGGGCCGGATCGGTCCGATCACCCTGGTCAGCGCGTTGGCGGCACGAGAGAACAATCGTCGCTACGAACGTCCCGTAGAAAGGCCCTTCATTGGCTAGAAAACCCGCTGCCGACGTGGTTGTCGTGCTCGGCCTGGGCCGATTCGGCAAGTCGTTGGCTCTCGAGTTGATGGCTCAGGGCACCGAGGTGCTCGGTATCGACGCGAGCGAATCGGTGATCGACAAGGTGTCGAACCGACTCACCCACGCTGCCGTCGCCGACACCACCGACGAGGAGTCACTGCGACAGCTGTCGGTGCACGAATACGGCCGGGCGGTCGTAGGTATCGGCTCGGACCTCGAGGCGAGCCTGCTGACAGCCTCGGCGCTGATCAACATGGCGGTACCGAACGTGTGGGCCAAGGCGATCAGCAATGCGCATGCGAAGATCCTCACGCAGATCGGGGTGCATCATGTGGTGCGGCCCGAGCACGACATGGGCAAACGCGTCGCGCATCTGGTCCGGGGCCGGATGATGGACTACATCGAGTTCGAGGACGGTTTCGCCATGGTCAAGACCACCCCGCCGGCATTCATCCTCGGCCAACCCTTGGCACGTACCACCATTCGTAGTCGGTTCGGGGTCACGGTGGTGGCGATCAAACGCCCCGGCGAAGGATTCACGTATGCCACCGCCGACACGATCGTCGCACCGGGTGACACCATCATCGTCTCCGGTCAGGTCCGCGACACCGAACGCTTCGCCGAACTGACCTGAACACCACGTCCGATGCAATCTGCGGTGTCTCGGTTGACACCAGAGCGAATAGCTCCTCGCCCGGGTCGCCGCCCTCGATTTCGGCAGGGCCGAGGTCGTGTGCTGCGCCTGTCCCGGCACAACTATCGTGTCCGCCTCATCCCGCGTTCACGCGGCGGCGACCGTCAGGCCGCGCGGGGATCCGTCCACGCGGTGGTGGTGTGGACGTGGCCGTTCTCGTCGATCAGGCGGGCGGCCAGGCCGTACTGCTCGAGCCAGCGCATCGCCCCGATCCCGCGGCGCAGAGAGACCGCGCAGGCCGCGTCCGCCCACACCGCGTCCGCGGCGATGACGGTGACCTCGTTCCACAGAGACGCCGGGGCATCACCCGCGGTACGCGTCGACATGGCCGCCCCGGGCGGAAGCTCGACGACGCCGCCCCCGGGCAGATCGATCTGCCAGCCCCCGGCCGGGCAGGGACCGGCGGTGGCCATCGTCTCGCCCATCCGCACCAGGACGCCGCACTCGAGGTTGCGGAACACCTCGGCGGCGGCCCGGTCGACCGTGTCGGCCTTCGCCGTCTCGCTGATGTCCAGGCTCACACCCCACGGGGCGAGGACGGTCTCGCCGTCGAGCTGCACGTCGAGGTAGGTGGGCATCGGATGGATCGGCGGCACAGCGGTCTCGTCGAGGCCGGCGTCGTCCGCAGACAGCGGATCGACGACACCGTCGGTCATCCGGGCTGCCCACAAAGCCGCACGCAGCAGCACCGACAGCCGAGGGCTGACCTGCACCGGGACGCCCTGGGCGAGGTTGACGGCGTGGATCTCCGCGTCGCCCCGCTGCGGGTTGCAGACCGCTTCGGACTCGACGACGATCTCCCGCACGATCCGCTCGGCGTCGCGCAGCGCCTCGTATTCGGTCACGGCGAGCGTGACACGCTCTCCCCACCCCCGCCATCTGCTGAATCTGATCATGACGGGCTCCACGCACGTTCGACGATCCGGTGACGATGTGTTCCAGTATGCGCTCGATCAGAGCCTGGACAGAATCCCCGCGGTGTCGATACCGGTCGGCAGGGTACCCAGCGCGATCCCCCAGTCGCGGTCGAGGCGGCTCGCACAGAACGCGTCGGCGACGGCCGGATGCCCGTGCCGCACCAGTTGCGCACCCTGCAGGACCAGCGCCATGAGTTCGACGACCCGGCGGGCCCGGTACTCGACGTTCTCGAGGTCGGTGAGTTCCTTGCCGACACGGGAGATCGCGTCGTCGAGCCGGCGGTCGGCGCCCTCGGCGAGCCGGGCCTCGGCGAAGAACGCCTCGACGGTGTCGGGTTGCTTGATCATGGCGCGCAGCGCGTCGAGCGCGGCGACGTTGCCGGAACCCTCCCAGATCGACATGAGCGGCGACTCCCGGAACAGCCGGGGCATGCCCGATTCCTCCGCGTAGCCGTTGCCGCCGAGACATTCGAGGGCTTCGGCGGCGTGCACGGGTGCCCGCTTGCACACCCAGTACTTGGTGACGGCGAGCGCGATGCGCCGCAGCGCCGCTTCCTGCGGGTCGCCGGTGGCACGGTCGGTGGCACCGGCCAGTCGCATCATCATCGTGGTGGCCGCCTCCGATTCGACGACGAGGTCGGCGAGCACGTTGCGCATGAGTGGCTGGTCGATCAGCAACGCGCCGAACGCCTTTCGGTGCCGGGCATGATGTACCGCGCGCAGCGTGGCCATCCGGATGCCCGTCGAGGATCCGATGACGCAGTCGAGCCGGGTCATGTTGACCATCTCGATGATGGTCGCGACACCGCGACCCTCGGGTCCGACGAGCCAGCCGGTCGCCCCCTGGTATTCGATCTCCGACGACGCGTTGGACTTGTTGCCGAGCTTGTCCTTGAGCCGCTGGATGTGGATGCGGTTGCGGGTGCCGTCCGGCAGCACGCGCGGCAGCAGGAAGCAGCTCGGCCCGTGTTCGGTCTGTGCGAGGGTCAGGAACAGGTCCGACATCGGCGCCGACGTGAACCACTTGTGGCCGACGATCGTGTAGCTGCCGTCGGCGTTCTCGGTCGCGGTGGTGGTGTTGGCGCGCACGTCGGAGCCGCCCTGCTTCTCCGTCATCGACATGCCCGCGATCAGTCCCCGCTTGGAACTCGGTTCGCGCAGACCGAAGTCGTAGTGTGGTGCGGCGAGCAGCGGTTCGTAGCGGTCGGCGAGTTCGGGGTTGTGCCGCAGCGCGGGGATCGCCGCGTAGGTCATCGAGATAGGGCACATGTGCCCGGCGTCGGCCTGTCCCCACGTGTAGAACTTCGCGGCGCGGGCGACGTGCGCGCCCGGGCGCGGGTCGCGCCAGGGCGCTCCGTGCAGTCCGTGTTCGACGGCGACGGTCATCAGGTCGTGCCAGTGCGGATGGAACTCGACCTCGTCGACGCGGTTGCCGTACCGGTCGTGGGTGTGCAGGACGGGTGGGTACTCGTTGGCGAGACGACCCCAGTCCTGGGCGCGGACGCCACCGGCGAGCACCCCGAGCGCGCGCACCTCGTCCTCGGCCCAGGCGGCGCCTTCGCGGCGCAGTCCCTCGAGCAGCGCCGCGTCGTCGGCGGCATCGTAGGGCACGAGGTCGGGGACCTGGTTGAACACCTCGTGGGTGGGCGGGAAGGTCGGGGTCATCGTGGGGCTCCCAGGGCTCGGAGGGCGAATGTGACGAGGTCGGGGACGGTGCCGACGGTGGCGGTCCCGGTGTGCAGGGGGTCGGTGAGCACTTCACCGACCGCGCCGACGAGGGCGGCAGCGGCCAGGCCTGCGTCCTGGTCGGGGAACTCGCCGGTGGTGATGCCGTGCCCGATCGCGTCGGCGAACGCGGCCGCGAACGCGCGGCGCAGCACGAGCCGTTCCGCATCGAGCGCCGCGTCCACCGGTTCGGCGAGCAACGTGTAGGCGAGCCGGGGGTTGCGCAGCGCCCGCTGGGCGAAGGTCTCGACGAGCGCGGCGACCTTGCCGGTCGCGGACCCGGCCGCGGCGGATGCGACGGTGACGGCTTCGACCTCGCGGGCGCACAGGTCGCGGAAGATCCGGACCATCAGTTCGGACTTGTCGGTGTAGTGGCGGTAGACGGTGCCGGTGGCGACCCCGGCGTGTTCGGCGACGGCAGCGATGGACAGCGCCCGGTAGCCGTGATCGGACAGCAGCGCGATCGCGGCGGCGGCGATCGCGGCGCGTCGGTCTTCGAGTCGCTGCTCGACGGCAGCGGTCCGGCGGTAGGCCACGCAAGAATTGAACCTCAGTTCATCTCTTCGGTCAACGGTCGGCGCTACGGTCGAGGGCGTGAACCGGCTGAGCGTGGTGGACGAGATCTTCCTGCACCGGCACCGAGGACTCGGACTGCCGGTGGTCATGCAGGGGCTGTGGCGCAGCGACGACACTGTCGACCTGCCGCTGTTGATGTCCCTGCACGATGCTCTCGCAAGCGGTTCACTCGGTCGGCGTGTCGTGCGCCCGCGCGTCCCGGGTGCCCGGCCGCGGTTCGAACCGAGCCTCGACTGTTACCCCTTGCACTACCCCGCCGACCCGTTGTCCGCGGACGGCATTCTCCCGTGGGCCGACGAGCAGGCCGAGATCGATGTCGATCCGGAGCGGCGACCGGGCTGGGCCCTGACCGCCACCCCTGTCGTGGGCGGCGGCACCGTCGTCTCGCTCGTGTGTTCACACGTGCTGGCCGATGCCCGCGGCCTGATCGACGCGGTCACCGCCGCACTCGCCGGCACCGCCGAACCACCGAGCGACGAGCACACCTCCGACATACGCGACGCCCTGCACCTGATCCGCCGGGTCGGTCGCGGCCTGCGCGGGGTGCGCTACTCCCCCGCCTCCCGCACCGCGCGGGCACCGCGAACGGCCGCGGCGCGGCCGGTCACCGCGCTGCTCGACGTCGACGCCGCGCAGTGGGACCGGGTGGCCGAGGCCGACGGCGGAACCCCCAATGCGTTGTTCCTCGCGATCGGCGCCGGCATCGCCCGCCGCGCGGGCGTGCCCTCTCCGGTGAGGGTCGCGGTGCCGGTGGACGCGCGCAGCTCCGGGACCGCCGCGAACGGAGTGACCACCACCGAGGTCGTCGTCGGACCGGCGGACACCCCCGCGCGGATCCGCGACGCCGCGCGCGAGGCCTACCGGCGACCGCGCGAGGGCGCGCCGCACGGGATCCCCGACGAGATCCTGCAGCTCGTTCCCGACCGGCTGGCCGCCCGGCTCGCGGCGGGCGCCGGCGAACGAGATGTGTTGTGTTCCAACATCGGAGCGATTCCGGACAGCCTGGCATCGCTCGGGCCGCACCGCACCGGCGGCTTCGCCGCGCGGGCGATGCACCCGGGACTACCCGCCCCGCAAGCCACCACGTCGACACGGCTGGCGGCCTATCTGTGCGCGTTCGCCGGGCACTACACGCTCGCGCTCGTCGCACTCGATGCCGACCGGTTCCCCGATGCAGAGACGCTGCGCCGTCACGCCGACGGCGAACTCGCCGACCGCGGCCTGCGCGCCCACTCTTGGTGACCGGTACCCGGGGCAGACGACGGCAGTTGTGACGGGACATCACGTACAGTGACGCCCATGACGTCCGAGACCCTCGTCACACTCGCCGACGGCGCGGTCCGAGGCAGCCGCGTCGGCGACCTCCTGTCGTGGCGGGGCATCCCCTACGCGGAGCCGCCGGTCGGCCCGCTGCGGCTGCGGGCGCCGCGGCCGGTGCAGCCGTGGGACGGCGAACTCGACGCGACCCGTTTCGGCAACGCGGCGTGCCAGGCCCCGAAAGGCGCCTTCACCGGAAGCCGGGAACGCCTGGCGATCAGCGAGGACTGCCTGACCCTCAACGTCATCGCGCCCGCTGCCCGATCGGCCACACCGCGTCCGGTGATGGTGTTCGTGCACGGCGGCGCCTACACGATCGGCACGAGCGCGCTGTCGGTCTACGGCGGACAGTCGCTGGTGCGCCGCGGCGACGTGGTCTACGTGTCGCTCAACTACCGGCTCGGCGCCCTCGGCTACCTCGACTTCTCGGTGTTCTCGACACCCGCCCGGCGATTCGACTCCAACCTGGGGTTGCGCGACCAGGTGGCCGCCCTCGAATGGGTGCAACGCAACATCGCCGCGTTCGGCGGCGACCCCGGCAACGTCACCGTCTTCGGCGAGTCCGCGGGCGGCAGCGCGGTCACCACCCTGCTCGCGACCCCCGCCGCCCGTGGCCTGTTCGCGCAGGCGATCGCGCAGAGTCCCGCGCCGGATCTCGTCGTCGACGGCCCGCGCGCCGCCGAGTGGGCCGCGCGGTTCGTCGAACTGCTCGGCGCCGACGCCGATTCTGCGGCGGCCGCGCTCGAGGCCGCGTCGCCCGCCGAACTGGGCCGCGCCGGGAGCCGGCTGTCCCGTGACACGCTGCGCGCAACCCCCGGTCTGCACCTGTTCGGCCCGGTCGTCGACGGCGACTTGCTGCCGGTCCACCCCCTCGAGGCGTACGAATCCGGTGCCGCACACCGTGTTCCGTTGATCATCGGCACCAATGACCGGGAGGGCGCGCTGTTTCCGCGTTTCCTCGATGCGCTACCGACCAACTGGGAGCGCATCGACCGGATGTTCTCGCTCACCGACGAGTCGGCCCGCGACCGCATCGTCGCGGCCTATCCGGGCTATCCGGCCGAACGCGCGGCGGTCGACATCGGCGGCGACCTCACCTTCTGGTATCCGTCGGTTCGGATCGCCCAGGCCCATTCGCGGTTCGCTCCCACCTACAGCTACCGTTTCGACTTCGCGCCCCGGCTGCTGCGCGTGTCCGGATTCGATGCGACGCACGCGGTGGAGCTGCTCTCGGTCTTCGATCAGGTGGACACGCCGCTGGGCCGGGCGTACACGGCACTCGGCGGTCGCCGCGGGCTGCGTCTGGTCAGCGACACCGTGCAGCGGCAGTGGTTGCACTTCGCGCGCCACGGTGAACCGTTGCCGTCGTGGCCGCAGTACGACGAACGGGACCGCGCAACGACGATCTTCGACGTGCCGACCCGGGTGGAACACGATCCGCGGCGGGAGCGCCGGCTGGCGTGGGAGGGCTTCGCGGGCTACCGCACGCCGGTGTCCCCGTAGCCGGTGTCCCAGTCGCGGGTCACTTCGCGACGGTCAGCAGGAACGCCACGTCCTCGAGAGCGGACACGCTGTGCCGGGTCGACGGGAGCACGAGGAAATCCCCGGCCGATCCCTTCCACGACTGGTCCCCCGCGATCAGGGACAGCTGACCGGTCAGGACCTGGAGCGTCGCCTCACCGGGGCTGTCGTGCTCGCCGAGTTCGTGTCCGGCGAGCAGTGCGATCACCGTCTGCCGAAGGTGCTTGGTGTGACCGCCGAGCACCGTCTGCGAACTGCGTCCGTTGCTCGATGCCGCCGCGAGTTTGAGCTGCTGCCGGGCCATGGCGGTGAGGGAGAGCTTGTCCATGTTCGCAGTATGGCCCACCCTGCGGGCACGGTCTCAGGTTCGCGAGTACCCGACCCAGCGGAACCGGATGCCGGTGCGGGACTGCTGCCACTCACTGTGCTCGGCGATCGTCCACTCCGGCCCGATCCCGGGGGCGACGGCGTCACCGTCGATATCGAGATCGACCTCGGTGACCAGCAGCCGCGTCGCGTGCGGCATGGCCTGCGCGTAGATCTGGCCGCCGCCGATGACGACTGCGTCGGCACCGTCGACGAGGCGCAGTGCAGCGTCGATGCTGCCGGCGACCTCGGCTCCGTCGGCGGTCCAGTCGGGATTGCGGGTGACGACGATGTTGCGGCGTCCCGGCAGGGGCCGGAACTTCGCGGGAAGCGAATCCCAGGTGAGCCGGCCCATGACGACGGGCAGCCCCATCGTGACGTCCTTGAAGAACGCCATGTCCTCCGGGATGTGCCACGGGATCGTCCCGTTCCGTCCGATGACACCGCCGCGGGCCTGCGCCCAGATCAGGGTGAGCGCCCCGGTCACACCGCCACCGGCGCCTTGATCCCGGGATGGTGCCGGTAGCCGACGATCTCGACGTCCTCGAACTCGTAGTCGAACAGCGAATCGCGGCGGTTCAGTTTCAGCGTCGGGTACTCGAACGCCTTGCGGCCGAGCTGCTCGGTGACCTGCTCGATGTGATTGTCGTAGATGTGGCAGTCGCCGCCCGTCCAGATGAACTCGCCGACCTCGAGCCCGGTCTGCTGCGCCACCATGTGGGTGAGCAGTGCGTAGCTGGCGATGTTGAACGGCACGCCGAGGAACAGGTCGGCGCTGCGCTGGTACAGCTGGCAGCTGAGCTTGCCGTCGGCGACGTAGAACTGGAAGAACGCGTGGCACGGCATCAGCGCCATGTCGTCGAGGTCGGCGACGTTCCACGCGGAGACGATCATGCGCCGCGAATCCGGGTTGTTGCGGATCGTGTCGATCACCTGGCTGATCTGGTCGATGTGCTCGCCGCTCGGTGTGGGCCAGGACCGCCACTGCACGCCGTAGACGGGTCCGAGCTCGCCGTCGGCGTCGGCCCATTCGTCCCAGATGCTGACGCCGTGTTCCTGTAGCCACCGCACGTTCGAGTCGCCGCGCAGGAACCACAGCAGCTCGTACACGATGGACTTGAGGTGCACCTTCTTCGTGGTGACCAGCGGGAATCCCTGTGCGAGGTCGAAGCGCATCTGATGCCCGAACAGGCTGCGCGTCCCGGTCCCGGTGCGGTCGGCCTTGGGGGTGCCGGTCTCGAGGACGAGGCGCAACAGGTCTTCGTAGGGCGTCGGCACAGTCACGCCCCGCAGTCTAGTGGCGTGTCCATCCACCCTGTTGGGCCGCCCGGAAGGCTCAGGCGGCCTAGCCTGTGCCTATGCCCGAACTACCCGAGGTGGAGGCACTGGCCGGGTTCCTACGGGAGCATGCGGTGGGGTCGGTGGTGGGCCGCGTCGACGTCGCGTCGATCAGCGTGCTGCAGACCGCCGACCCGCCGATCACGGCGCTGCAGGGCCGCGATGTCACCGGCGCGCGCCGGTTCGGCAAGTTCCTGTGCCTCGACTGCGGCGACCTCTCGCTCGTCACCCACCTGTCGCGTGCCGGGTGGCTGCGCTGGATCGACGACCCGTCCCCCGCGCCGCCGCGCCCCGGCAAGGGACCGCTCGCACTCCGCGTGCACCTGTTCGCCCCCGACGCGACGACCCCCGCCGTCGACCTCACCGAAGCCGGTACCCGTAAACGCCTGGCCGTGTGGGTCGTCGAGGATCCGCAGCAGGTGCCCGGCATCGCGCGGCTCGGCCCGGACGCGCTCGACATCACCGCCGACGATCTCGCGGCGCTACTCCGCGGCAGCACGTCGAGACTCAAGACCGTCCTGGTCGACCAGACCGTCCTCGCCGGTATCGGCAACGCCTACTCCGACGAGATCCTGCACGCCGCGCGACTGTCCCCCTTCGCGACGGCGGGCCGCCTCACCGGCAACCAGGTCGACGCCCTGCACGAGGCCCTGCGTGCGACCCTCACCGACGCGGTCGCGCGCTCGGCCGGACAGGACGCGGCGCGCCTGAAAGGCGAGAAGCGTTCGGGAATGCGGGTACATGCGCGCACGGGGTTGCCGTGCCCGGTGTGCGGCGACACCGTCCGCCAGGTCGAATATTCGGAACGGTCCTTCCAGTACTGCCCGACCTGTCAGACCGGCGGCAAAATCCTGGCGGACCGAAAGCTGTCCCGACTGCTGAAGTAGCTTGCACGGCGTGGACATCTCGACTCGGGTGCGCGACTCGGTCCGTGCGCTCTCGCCCGGCTACTTCGCGTTCGTCATGGCCGGCGGCATCGTGTCGATCGGGCTTCACCTGAAGGATCGGACGGTGGCGTCGACGGCCGTGCTGGTCGTCGCGGCCGCCGGGTACGCCGCGCTCGTGGTGCTGTCGCTGTGGCGGCTGATCGCGTTCCGGCACGAGATGCGCGCCGACCTGGCCGACTCGGGCCGCGCGTTCGGGTTCTTCACGTTCATCGCCGGTAGCAACGTCCTCGGCGTCCGCCTGATCAGCGAAGGCTGGCATTCGACCGCGGCGGTGCTGCTCGTCGTCGCCGCCCTCACCTGGCTGGTGCTCGGCTACGTGATTCCGTGGACGGCGGTGCTCGGCAGTGCGGGGCGCCCCGTGCTCGCGAAGGCCAACGGCACGTGGTTCGTCTGGGTGGTGGCCAGCGAATCCGTCGCGATCGCCGCGGCGACCCTGCAACCGGTGTACGACGAGTTCGAACGCCTGCTGGCGGCGGTGGCCGTCTTCACGTGGGGTGTGGGCCTGTTCCTGTATGCCGCGGCCGGCATCTTCGTGGCGGCACGGATGCTGCAGTATCCGCTGCGTCCCGCCGACCTGACGGCCCCCTACTGGGTGTCGATGGGCGCGTGCTCGATCATCGTGGTCGCCGGGGCCCACATCGTGGAGATGGCCGACGCACCGATGGTCGACGCCACCCGCGGGCTGATCGCGGGCCTGGCCGTCGTGATCTGGGCGTTCGCGACGTGGCTGTTCCCGCCGCTCATCGCGGCGGGGTGGTGGCGCCACCGCATCCACAAGGTTCCGCTGACCTACGACTCGTCGCTGTGGTCGATCGTGTTCCCCCTCGGCATGTACGCGGTCGCCGGGATCTATCTGGGCCGGGCCGACGATCTACCTCTCGTCGGCATGGTCGGCGCCGGCGAACTGTGGGTCGCGGTCGTCGCGTGGGTGGTGGTGTTCGCGGCGATGCTGCACCGGATCTGGACGAGGGTGCTGCGCGGCCCTGCCCCTGCACGGTGACAGCGTCCGAGCGCGTTCCCGGGGTGCGACTACGGTATCGGGTGTGAGCGTCGAACTGGTGGACACCGAGACGGTGCACGGCAGGCTGCATGTTCCCGACGGACCGCCGCGCGGCGCGATCGCGGTGACCCACGGTGCCGGTGGCACCAGCGATGCGGCGATCCTCCGGCGCATGTGCGACCGCTTCACCGAGCACGGGTTCCTCGCGTTGCGTTACGACCTTCCGTTCCGGAGGCGCAATCCGAAGGGTCCGCCGCAACCGTCGCGGGCCGCCGAGGACCGCACCGGCGTCGCCGCTGCCGCGGCTCTGCTGAACAACCGCACCGCCGGTCCGCTGCTGCTCGGCGGCGTCTCCTACGGCGGGCGCCAGACGTCGATGCTCGCCGCAGAGCAACCGCGGGTGGCCGACGCGCTGGTGCTGGTGTCGTATCCGCTGCACCCGCCGGGCAAGCCGGAGAGGGCCCGCACCGAGCATCTGCCGGACATCGCGGTGCCCACGGTGTTCGTGCACGGCGTCCGCGACCCGTTCGGAACGGTCGACGAACTGCGTGACGCGGCCGCGCTGATCCCGGCGGCGACCGCGCTCGTCGAGGTGCCGGCCGCCGGCCACGACCTGAGCCGCGCGAAGTCCGATCCGTCGGATGCGGCGGTCGCCGCGGTGCTGAAATTGCTGGAAGGTACACGATGAGCGACGCGACGGACTCCGCGATCGACAGCCTGCTGTCCGAACTGCGCAGCCGGCTGGACGACGCCCAAACCGACCCGGCGACGCTACGGGGCCTGCTCGAGGCGGTGCTGGTGGTGGGTTCGGGACTCGAACTCGATTCGATGCTGCAGCGGATCGTGCAGACCGCGGTGTCGCTGCTCGACGCCCGCTACGGCGCGCTCGGTGTCCGCGCCGCGGACGGCGGCCTGTCCGAATTCGTGTACGAGGGCATCAATCCCGCGCAGCGCGGCCACATGGGTCATCTGCCGGAGGGCCGCGGCATCCTCGGGTTGCTCATCAACGATCCGCGACCGGTGCGGCTGGCGGATCTCTCGACGCACCCCGCATCGATCGGTTTCCCACCGAACCATCCGCCGATGAAGAGCTTCCTCGGTACGCCGATCATGATCCGCGGCAAGGTGTTCGGCAGCATCTACCTCACCGAGAAGCTGGGCGCACCGGCGTTCACCGAGGAGGACGAGGTCATTCTCAAGGTTCTCGCGACCTCCGCGGGCATGGCCGTGGACAACGCCCGGTTGTTCGAGGGGTCGCTCACCCGAGAACGGTGGCTCGCGGCGATGGCCTCGATCAACGCGCGCCTGCTTGTCGGCGGGTCGGTGGACGAGACGCTCGGGTCGCTCACCGGCCAGGTCCGCGATCTCGCGCGCGGCGCCGGCGCTTTCGTCGTCCTCGTCGACGGCTCCCACGGCACTGTGCGCGCCGCGTCGCCCACGGCACCGGCGACCGGTCAGGTCCGGATCGATCTCACCGATTCGCCTGTGCTGGAAGCGCTCCGATCGCGGCGTCCGGTGCTCACCGATTCCCTGGCAGGGTTGCCGTCGGCGGGTGCGGGCAGCGCGGGCAGCGCGGTGGTGCTGCCGTTGTCGGCGACCTCCACCGGCACCGGCGTGCTGATCGTGACGCGTGCGCCCGGCACCGACCCGTGGGACGGCGAGGACGTGGCGCGTCTCGAATCGATGGCGAATCTCGCTGCGGTGGCGCTCGAATTCGCCGAGCAGCAACGTAAACAACGCCTGCTCGACGTCCTCGCCGATCGCGACCGGATCGCACAGGACCTGCACGACAATGTGATTCAGCGTCTGTTCGCGACGGGCATGAGCCTGCAGAGTTCGATGGTGCCCGGCGCCGACCCGCAGCGCGTCGCCGCGGTGGTCCAGCATGCCGTGGAGCAGCTGGACCGGACGGTGCGCGAGATCCGGACCACGATCTTCGATCTGCACACCACGGGGGCCGCGGCGTCGACGAGCCTGCGACGGCGACTGCTCGACGCGGTCGGCGACCTGAGCATCCATTCGACGGTCGCCCCGAACGTGCAGTTCGTCGGGCCGATCGACACGCTCGTCCCCGACCGGATCCACCCGCACGCCGAGGCGGTGCTGCGGGAGGGCCTGAGCAACGCGCTGCGGCATTCGCAGTCCGACAAGATCACCGTCGCGGTGACCGCCGACGACAGCTTCTCCATCGAGATCGTCGACAACGGAACGGGTTTGCCCGCGACCCCGCGTCGCAGCGGTCTGGCGAATCTGGAACGCCGCGCCGAGCAGTGCGCGGGCGTGTGCAGCATCGGGCCCGGCCCGGACGGCGGCACCCGCGTGCTGTGGACGGTGCCGCTCTGAGGCGTTCCCCTCAGGGCCGCAAGGCCGACGGACAGCCGCGCGCTGCCTTCAGCGCGCGGCTGTCGCGTGGCCGAGCAAACAGCCCCTTACGCGGGACCGTGCCCGCGTTCCTTGCGCAGCTCGGTCGCCAGCACCGCGGCCTGTGTGCGCCGCTGCATGCCCAGTTTCGACAGCAGCCGCGAGACGTAGTTCTTGATCGTCTTCTCCGCCAGGAACAGTCGTTCCGCGATCTCCCGGTTGGTCAGGCCCTCACCGATGAGCTCGAAGACGGCGCGTTCCTGCTCGGACAACTCCGCCAGCGGATCGGCGGTACGGGAGGCGCGGATGCGGTCCATGAGCGCGGCGGTGGCGCGGCTGTCGAGCAGCGACCCGCCCTCCCCGACCGTCCGGATCGCCGAGACCAGGTCGGTACCGAGGATCTGCTTGAGCACGAACCCCGACGCGCCCGCCATGATCGCATCGAACAGCGCTTCGTCGTCGGCGTACGAGGTGAGCATCAGGGCCCGTAGTTCCGGCATCCGCGCACGCAGCTCGCGGCACAGCTCCACACCGTTGCCGTCGGGCAACCGCACGTCGAGCACCGCCACCTCCGCCCCGCTGCCAGGGACGCGGGCCAGTGCCTCCCCCACCGAGGCCGCCTCTCCGACGACGGTGAAATCCGGCACGCTGCTCAACAGGTCGACCAGACCACGCCGGACGATTTCGTGATCGTCGACGAGAAACACGCGAGGCATCGGCGCCACCTTTCTTTCACACGGTCGGGGTCCATCGTTCCAGTTCCATAGAACCGTACCGACGTGGGGCCGTTCGACGACTGTTTCGGGACCTTCGCCCGCTGCGCGGAACACCGGTGGCGGGTGATCCTCGTGGAAACATCCCGTGACCTGCGTGAGGTGACCGACGAGACGAGGAGACCGCCATGACCGTCCCGACCGACACCTGGACAACCGGCGACACCGAGATCATCGCCCGCGCTGTCATCGAGGCACCGTCCATCCACGACACCCAGCCCTGGAATCTGCGCCTGCCGGGCCGTTCCGCGGAACTCGACGAACGGCTCGAATTCGCTGAACCGGGTCTCGATCCGCTGCGGCCGGACCGGCTGATCTCGTGCGGTACCGCACTGGCGAACCTCGAACTGGGCATCCGTGTCCTGGGCTGGCGCACCCACACCACGTTGCTGCCGGATCCGGAACGACCCGAGATGATCGCGCGGGTGGACGCGGTGGAGGTGCGGCCCCCGACGGGTTCCGACCTGAGGTTCTATGCGGCGATCTCGCATCGCCGCAGTCACCGTGAATCGTTCGCGCGGATTCCCGTGGCGGCGGCGACCCTCGCAGACGTGATGGCCGCGGTGGACGAGGTGCCCGGCGTGCAGGTGCGGTTGCTGGCGTCCGACGAGGCGCCGGTGCTCGCCGAGACGCTGACGTATTCGGCGGAGGAAGTCCGCCGCAATCCGCACTACCAGCGCGAGATGTTCTCGTGGACGTCGCACTGGCAGCCCGAGGGCACCACCGAGATCGTCACCGATTGGAACACCGGGCTGGATGCGGACGGCCCCGCCGGCAAGGCCCTGGTGACCACCGGCATTCCCAACACCACCGCACTCGCCGAGGCGATCGACCGGGAGTCGGTGCTGGTCTTCTCCACCGCCACCGCCGACCCGATCGATCTGATCCGGGTGGGGATCGCCACCGAACGTGCCTGGCTGGCCGCGGTCGACGCCCGGCTCTCGGCGTCGGTGCTCACTCACCCGCTGCGCGTCGAAGACTCGGCTGCGCGGTTCGCCGACCGGCTTGCGCTGCCGGGGCGGCCCCAACTGATCATGCGCATCGGATACTGACACCTTTAGGAGATTCGCACTGTGACACGAGAACTCACGGATATCGAGCTGCTCCGCGAACTAGAACCGGTCGCCGAGGACAACGTCAACCGGCACCTGTCGATGGCGAAGGACTGGCATCCGCACGACTACGTTCCCTGGGACGACGGCCGCAACTTCGCGGCGCTGGGCGGCGTCGACTGGGACCCGGAGCAGTCCGCGCTCAGCGAGACGGCGAAGGCCGCGATGATCACCAACCTGCTCACCGAGGACAACCTGCCGTCGTACCACCGTGAGATCGCCGAGCATTTCGGTTTCGACGGGGCGTGGGGCACGTGGGTCGGACGGTGGACCGCCGAGGAGAACAAGCATTCCGTCGTCATGCGGGACTATCTGGTGGTCACCCGCGGTGTCGATCCGGTCGCGCTGGAGAACGCGCGGATGGAACACATGACGAACGGGTTCGCGCCCGGCGCCACGTCGATGCTCGATTCGGTGTCGTACGTGACCTTCCAGGAACTGGCGACCCGCGTCTCCCATCGCAACACCGGCAAGGCGTGCGGTGATCCGATCGCGGACCGGATGCTCGCACGCGTGGCCGCGGACGAGAACCTGCACATGATGTTCTACCGCAACATCGTCGAAGGCGCCCTCGACATCGCACCCGATCAGGCACTCCACGCCGTCGTGCGGGTGCTCACCAACTTTCAGATGCCGGGTGCCTCGATGGCGAACTTCCGGCGCAACGCGGTGCTCATCGCCAAGGGCGGAATCTACGATCTGCGTCAGCATCTCGACGAGGTCGTGCAGCCGGTGCTGCGCAAGTGGCGGATCTTCGAACGCACCGACTTCGGTGCGCGCGGTGAGGATCTGCGCGAGCAGCTCGACACGTTCCTGGTCGACCTCGAGGCGCAGGCGGTGCGGTTCGAGGAGTCCCGCGACCGCGCGCTCGCCCGGCAGGCCCGACGCGGGCAGGAGGTCACGGCGTGAGCGCCCCGACCGAGCAGCCGACGGACGAGCTGTTCCGGTCGGTTCTCGAGATGGCACGAACGGCGAAGCAGCAGAACACATCCGGATGGCTGCGCGAGCGATACGCGACCGAGCACGCCGACGATGTCGCCTATCTGACGTCGATGATGCTGGGGGTACTCATCGAGAACGACGCGATCCGCCGCGGCGTGCATCCGGCGGACGTGTGGGCGCAACTGCGCGAGCGGGGGCTCGACGAGTTCGGCTGAGTCGCCCGCGCGGAGCCGGCAATTCCGGTTTTGGGCAAGGGGATTCGATTCGGCCCCGCCGACACCGGCGGGGCCGAACCGTCACCTCGTCACTGCGCGTCGTACGGGCGCACCACCAGCACCGGGCAATCCGCGGTCTGGATCAGCGCGTTGCTGGTCGATCCGAGAAGCAGGCCCTTGAATCCCCCGCGACCACGGGTGCCGACGACGAGAAGCTGTGCGGTTTCGGCGTATTCGCTCAGGACCCGCACCGGCCGGTCCCGCGCGACCACCCGTTCCACCACGACGTCGGGGTAGCGTTCGCGGTACCCGGCGAGGCGTTCGGCGAGTACCACTTCCTCCCCCGTCTGGATGGTGCTCCACTGCGGGTCCTCGGGCACCGCGCCGAGGGACGGCTGCACGCTGACGTCGCTCCACACGTTGACGGCGACGAGGGTCGCCCGGCGTGCCGCGGCCTCCTCGAACGCGGCGGCGACGGCGGCCTCGCAGGACTCGGAACCGTCGATTCCGACGACGACCGGCCCCTCGGCGGGCGGCGCACCGTCGAGGGTGCGCCCACGCACCACTGCGACCGGCGCGTGCGAGTGCGCGGCCACCGCGAGCGTCACCGAACCGATCAGCAGACCCTTCACTTCACCGAGACCACGCGATCCGAGGACGATCTGCGCGGCTTGGGCGGACAGGTCGACGAGCGTCTGCGCGACCTTTCCTTCGGCCTGCGCGGTGGTCACCTTGAGGGGGCCGATCTCCTCCGCGGTCTGCCGCGCCAGGACCGCGGAGTTGTCGAGTCGCGCCCGCGCGGTGTCCTTCATCTCCTGGTGGAAGCTCTGCGCCAGGTAGGGCTCGGAATAGTAGAACGACGGCACGTGCACAACGGTGACGATGTGCAGCGGCAGGGCGCGGGCCGCGGCGGTTCGTGCCGCCCAGATCACGGCGGCGGCTGCCGCATCCGATCCGTCGACGGCCACGACGATCGGTTTGGGATCGCTCATCTGTGTCCCCTTCTCGGTGTTGGCGCGGTGGGTGTCAGTCGCAGATCGCGCGGAGTTGCTCGATCAGTCGGATGCGGCCGGCGCCGTCGGCGGCGAGCGGGCTCACCGACAGGGTGGTGACACCCGATTCGGCGAATGCGGCGACGCGTTCACGGACATATCCTTCCGGGCCGATGAGCGACACGGCGCGCACCAGCTCGTCGGGCACCGCGGCGGCGGCTTCCTGCTTCTTTCCGGCCAGGTAGAGGTCCTGGATGGCTTCGGCTTCCTTCGCGAAGCCGTAGCGGACGGCGAGGTCGTTGTAGAAGTTCTTGCCCTTGGCACCCATGCCGCCGATGTACAGCGCGAGGTGCGGCTTGACCCACTCGAGCATGTGGTCGACGTCGTCGCCGATGGCCAGCGCCGGCGTCGTGTAGATCTGCAGTTCGCCCAGCGAGGGATCGCGCTTGGCCTTGCCCGTGGCGAGGGCGTCGCCCCACACCTCGGCGGCCTTCTCCGGGTAGTAGAAGATCGGCTCCCAGCCCTCGGCGATCTCGGCGGTCATCGCGACGTTCTTCGGGCCGAGCGACGCGATGACGATCGGGATGCGTTCGCGCACCGGCTGATTGATGAGCTTGAGCGGCTTGCCCAGTCCGGTGCCGCGATCGGCGGGCAACGGAATCTGGTAGTACCTGCCCTGGTGCTGGACCTTCTCGCGGCGCCACACCTGCCGGCAGATGTCGACGATCTCGCGGGTGCGGCCGAGCGGGGCGTCATAGGGGACGCCGTGGAAACCCTCGATGACCTGGGGGCCCGAAGCGCCGATACCCATGACGAAGCGGCCGTCGGAGACGAAGTCCAGACCGGCCGCGGTCATCGCGGTCAGGCTGGGGGTTCGGGTGTACAGCTGGAAGATGCCGGATGCCAGTTCGAGCCGGGTGGTCTTCGCGGCGAGGTAACCGAGCTGGCTGACCGCGTCGAACGAATAGGCCTCCGGGACGAAGATGATGTCGAGACCGGCCCGTTCCAGATCGGCGACCTCGGCCGCCGTCTGGGCGAACCCGCCGCTGTAGTTCAAACCCATTCCGATGCGCATGCATCATCCCCAATCCTGCGGCGCCCGGGAGGGCACTCGTCGACACCGTGCACCCGAACCCTACCGCCACGAACTCAGGCCGACTCGGGACGGACCACCATCACCGGGCACTGCGCATCCCGGATCAGACCGTTGCTGGTGGAGCCGAGCAGCAGGCCGGTGAAGCCACCGCGCCCGCGGCTGCCGACGACGACGAGTTGCGCCTTCTCGCTCCATGCCTGCAGGTGCGCGCGCGGCCCGTCGAGGTAGACCTCGCGATGCACGACCACATCGGGGTACCGCTCGCAATATCCGCTCAGGCGTTCGGCGAGCAACACCTGCTCGCTCTCCTCGAAGGCCCGCGGGTCGAGGAACTCGGCGCGGTCGATCCCGGAGAAGGTGCCCACCTTGACGTCGCTCCAGACGTGGACGGCGACGAGCGGGACCTCGCGCAGCGCGGCCTCCTCGAACGCGGCGGCGACGGCACGTTCGCTGACCGCGCTGCCGTCCACACCCACGACGACGGGCGCGGTCGCGTCGGGTGCGTCACCACGCACGACCACGACCGGGCAGCGTCCGTGGCTGGCGACGACGACCGGGGTGGAACCGAGCAGGGCCTGGCCGATCCGTCCGCTTCCGGACGCGCCGAGCACGATCATGCGGGCCCGGCCGGACTGCTCCACGAACCAGTGCGACCCGCCGGCCGGCACGAGGGAGGTCTCGATCGTCAGGTCCGGTGCGACCGCGCGCGCGACGGCGACGGCATCGGACAGCATGACCCGCCCGTCCTCCTCGGCCCATTCGAAGACCTTCGCGGATTCGATGTACGGCGCGCCGGCGTAGCCGGTCGGCGAGAAGTCGATGACGTGGACGATCCGGAGCGGAAGGTCGCGAGCGGCCGCGGTCGTGGCGGCCCACCGCACCGCCGATGTGGAGTCGGGTGATCCGTCCACACCGACGATCATCTGATTGTTGACTTGGGGAGGGTTCACGATCCAGAGGCTAACCCGCCGAATCGACCCCGGGTACGGACTTTGGTCCCCGCGGTATCGGGCTCGGCCTTCTCTGGCGGCGGCACGCGCGGTGCGGCACGATGGAGACCGGCGTCGCCGGGCTGTGCGATCTGGGTCACATTAAATTGTCATTTCCGATGCAAATTATCTAGTGTGTGTTCATGCAACTCACCCAGTTCACCGATCTCGGACTGAGAGTTGTCATGCACCTGGCAGCCACCGCAGCGGACAGCTCACCCAGCACGAAACTCGTTGCCGAGCAACTGAACCTGTCCTATGCACACACCACCAAGGTGGTTGCCCGCCTGAGTGAGCTCGGAGTCGTCACCGCCCGCCGCGGACGCGGCGGGGGCCTGACGATCACCGAACTCGGCCGGACCGCATCCATCGGATGGCTGGCCCGGCAACTCGAAGGCGACGAGGAGGTCGTCGACTGCGAAGGGGGAAAGCCGTGCCCGTTGCGGTCCGGCTGCAGCCTGCGCAAGGTGCTGCGCGACGCCCAGGAGTCGTTCTACGCCGCACTCGACTCCGTCACGATCGCGGATCTCGCTACAGCGCAACGACAACCCGTACTGCTGAACCTGACCCGCCCCGCCGTCTGAAAAAGCACGACAAACCGAACCCTTCCCCCCGAACCCTCTAGAACGGAGCCCGACGATGCCGCTCTCCCCCGAATCCAAGGAAGTCATCCAGGCAACGCTGCCCGCCGTGGGCGCTGCCATCGGTGACATCACACCCTTGTTCTACAAGAAGATGTTCGCCGCGCATCCCGAGCTCGAACGCGACCTGTTCAACCGCGGCAACCAGCAGCAGGGCGAACAGCAGAAGGCGCTGGCCGGCTCCATCGCGGCGTTCGCGACCCTGCAGCTCGATCCCGACCCGGCCCGCGTCGAGGCAATCCTGTCCCGCATCGCCCACAAGCACGCCTCCCTCGGCATCAAGCCCGACGAGTACTGGATCGTGCACAAGCACCTCTTCGAGGCGATCGTCGAAGTCCTCGGTGAAGCAGTCACTCCCGAGGTAGCGGCAGCCTGGGACGAGGTGTACTGGCTGATGGCCAACACCCTGATCAAGCTCGAGGACGACCTCTACAAGTCCGCCGGAGTCGCCCCCGGTGACGTGTGGCGCACCGTGCGCGTCGCCGACCGCATTCACCAGTCCGCGGACACCGTCTCCTTCGTCCTCACCTCGCTCGACGGTGCTCCGCTGCCCGGATTCCGCGCCGGACAGTATCTTTCGGTCGGGGTCAAGCTCGCCGACGGCGCCCGCCAGATCCGCCAGTACAGCCTGTCGAGTGCGCCGTCGCAGGGGGACTGGCGTATCACCGTCAAGCGTGTGCTCGCGCATCCCACCGAGGACGGCACCGTCGCCCCCGCCGGCGAGGTCTCGAACTTCCTGTTCGAGAACGTCTTCGAAGGCGACGAGCTGCAGGTGACCACCCCGTTCGGCGACCTGGTACTCACCGAGAACGACGCCCCGCTGTTCCTCGCGTCGGCAGGCATCGGCTGCACCCCGATGATCGGCATGCTCTCGCATCTCGCGGAAACCGGTGATTCCCGCCGGATCTCGGTGCTCCACGCGGACCGTTCCGCCGCAAACCACGCACACCGCCACGAGCTGGCGACGCTCGTCGAACGCATCCCCGGCGCCGAGGTGCACCGCTGGTACGAGGATCTCGGTGCCCGCCAGCCGCTCGCGACGGTCCGCCTGGGCCGTGCCGAGCTGAGCGACCTCCCGCTCGAGCCCGATACCCAGGCGTACCTGTGCGGTCCGCTGCCGTTCATGCTGTCGATGCGCGAGGCCCTGATCGAGCGCAACGTCCCGGCCGAGAACATCCACTACGAGGTCTTCGGTCCGGACAGCTGGTCGCCCGCTTCCTGACGGTCCCCCCGTGACGGCCGTACCCCTGGGCCTCGCGCCCGGGGGTACGGCCGTTCCCTCCGTTACGCTCCCAGCATGGACCGCCTGCCGAACGTGCTGGGCTTGCTCGTCGTTCTCCTCGTCGGGATCGGGGCGGTGGTGGTCCCCGATCCGGCCACGCCGGTCGGCACGGATGCTCCCGCCGCCGAATTCAGCGCAGCACGCGCGGCCGCACACATCGACGTCGTCGCCGCGACACCGCGACCGCTCGCCTCACCCGGCCACACCGCGGCACGCGAATACCTGGTCCGCACCCTCGACGACCTCGGCTGGGACACCACCGTGCAGGAGGGCATCGGCTGGTACTCGCCGACGGATTCGGACACCCGGCGCGGCGCCCGGCTCCGCAACATCGTCGCGACGCTGCCCGGCACGGATCCCACCGGGACCGTCGTCCTGGCCGCGCACTACGACACCGTGACCGCGTCACCCGGCGCTTCCGACGACGGCATCGGGGTCGGCACCGCCCTCGAGGCGGCCCGCGCACTGACCGACGGCGACCGGCCCCGCAACAACGTCGTGGTGCTGCTCACCGACGGTGAGGAACGTGGCCTGCTCGGCGCCCAACTGTTCACCGCGGAGCCGCCACCGTTTCCGGGCCCGATGGTGGTGCTCAACCACGAGGCACGCGGCAACGCCGGGACACCCCTGACATTCCGGATCTCCTCCCCCAACGCAGACCTGATCCGCATCCTGTCGCAGGCACCCGGCGCACTCGCCGACTCGTTCACGCAGACCGCGTTCGAAGCACTGCCGAACGACACCGACTTCCGTCGATTCGACGAGGCCGGCCTCCACGGCTACGACACCGCGATCGCCGGTGGCAGCGCCTACTACCACACGCCCCTCGACACACCCGATCGGCTGAGCCGATCGTCGCTGCAGCAGATGGGCGATGTCGCCCTCGCGACCGCACGAACCCTCACCGCGACGGACCTGACCGCGCTCGACGCGGGAACCGACATCGTCGGCACCACACCGTGGGGTCTGCTGCGTTACCCGCGGTGGGTGGAAGTGGCCCTGACCCTCGCGCTGGCCGTCGCGGTCGCGGCGCTCGCCGTGGTCCGGATCCGACGCCGCGACGCGTCCGCCGGGCGGATCGCCGGTGCGGCCGCGGTGGCGCTGGTCGCCGCGGTGGCCGCGGGAGCCGCTGCCTTCCTGCCCTGGTGGCTGTCACAGCGGGCCGTCCCCGGTCTGGGTTCCGTACCGATCGGCGAACCGTATCGGCCCGGCTTCTATCAGCTCGCCGCGGTCGTCGCCGCGATCGGGGTGCTCACCGCCGTGTACGTGGCGGTGCGTCGACGACTCGGCGCTCCGGCATTCGCGGTCGGTGCACTGGTGGTCGTCACCGTCGTCGCCCTGGCCGGACTGCCGTTTCTGGGGATCGCGACGCCGCTTGTGCTGCCGGCGCTGCCCGCCGTGCTCGGAGTGCTCGTCGCCGAGGCGCTTCCCCAGCGGTGGTCACGGTGGCGGGTCGTCGCGGTGGTCGCGGGACTCCTGCCGGCCGCCCTCGTCACCGTCCCGGCGGTACTCGCCTCGTTCGACGCCGGCCTGACGTTCGGGGCACCGCTCGCCGGTGCGTTCGTCGCGGTGCTGTTCGCGGTGCTGCTGCCGCTGACCGCGCCGCTGCTGCCCGGCGAGGGCGCGGTCCCGATCGCGGTGACCACCGTGTTCGCAGTGGTCGCGTGCACGCTGCTCGGTGGCTACACCAACCGCGACGGCGCGACCGCACCGCGGCAGGAAGAGGTGTTCTACTCGCTCGACGCCGACCGCGGCCAGGCCGTGTGGGCTTCCCCGGATCGGCCGCGCTCCGACTGGAGCTCCGCCCTGCTCACCGAGTCCCCCGCACCGTTGCCCACGCAATTCCCTTGGCGTCCGGACACTTCGCTCGCGCACGGTCCCGCACCGGTCGCACCACTCGCGCCCCCGCGGGTCGAGGTACTCGACGACACGCCGATCGACGGCGGACGCGTGCTGCAGGTGCGCCTTTCCTCTCCACGCGGCGCACCCACCCTGGGTTTGTGGGTCGACGGAGCGACCGTGCGCGAGGCGACCGTCGACGGCGCACCCGTCGACCCGGGCGCGAACTTCGGGTTCCTGTTCACCACCGAGAACCCGGACGGCATCGAGGTCCGCCTGGATCTCGACGCCTCAGGCCCCGCCGAGGAAGTCGAGGTGCGCGTCGCCGATGTGACCGGTGATCTCACCGTCGTCCCCGGCTACTCGCCGCCGCCCGGCAAAGTGGTCGTCGGCCCGACCGTCGTCGTGGTGCGCACCGTGGGGCGCTGACGCGCTACGAGAGGATTTCGAACAGCGCCCGGTGCTCGGTGGTCAGCCGGAATCTGCGTCCGTCTGTCTTGTCGTGCACCTCGATTTCACAACGACCGATCTTGGTGTTGCGGCAGTGCTTGGTTCCGCCCGGCGGGTTGTAGTACGTGAGGTCGACGAACGCATCGTCCGGTGCGGACACCGTGCCGGTGATGCGGGCCTGGTCGTTCGCGGCGTCGAACCGCCATTCGCCCGACGAATACGTGCCGCGATTGCGCAGCGCGCGGACCAACGAAGACATGTCGTATTCGCGGCCGTGTGCGCGCAGGACCAGCATGGTCGCCGGGGGTGTGCGCAGCGGTCCGATCTTCACCTGCGCGGTGGCGATCTCGAGGAAGGCATCCGGATCGTCGTCGAAGCCGGCGACCTGGGCGAACGCGTACTTGTCGGTGTGCGCCGAGCCCCAATTGTGGTTCTGGCTGCCGACCCAGCCGTTCACCGGGATCGCCCGGTCGCCCACATCGAGGAAACCGTTGAACACCGCGAGCGGATGCGCGACGAGGCTCTTGGCCTTCGGAAACTTCCACGAGTAGGCGCGTCGGGACTGCAGGAAGATCGGATCCTGCGAGGACGTGTACGAAAGATCCCAGTCGAATCGCACGTTCCCGGACGTTCCGCCGCCGACGAGCCTTCCGGGCGTGAGCACCGCATCACCGATCCGGACATCGAACGACGTGGTGGAGAACGAGCACCGATCGATCGGTATCTCCTCCTTCATCACGGCGTGGTCGCCCGATTCACCGTCGAAGAACACGAACCACAATTCACCGATTGCGTCTTCGGGTCTGCCCCCGGGAACAAATACGGTGTAGCGGATCCAGAAGGCGAGCGGTCGGGTCGGGTGATTCGCACGCTGGTAGAAGCTTTCGTAGTGGCCGCCGGGTTTCCGGCCGTCGTACTGCGCATGGTTGAGCACGTCCGGGTCGCGCAGGCTGCTCTCGATCTTCATTGCCTGCCTCCTGTCTCGCAGTGAACAGCTGCCGTTCCAGGCGGAGCGCAGCCTACGCCGGCCTCATCATCAGGGTCCTCACATGCTGTATCCGCCGCAAGACCACACTCAGTACAGCAACCACAGAACGAACGCGACCATGAGCAGAATCAGCAGTGCTCCGACCTCGGCTCCGACGCCGCTCGGCCCCGCTACTCCCCCGGCATTCGCACTCCACGGCTGCAACGGCCCGCCATCGCCTCCCGATGCCTCGATCCGCACATCTTCGGCGGCGCGGGTCGGAGTCGGGCCGCCGCGCGGCGAGTTGTGGTCGAGCAGACGCCGCCTGTCCGGTGCCGCGAAATCCCTCGCCGGCACCGACGAAGCCGAGTCTGCGTCACGGGAATTGGAAACGGTGATCCTGCACATGTTCTCGGGCCTGCGCCGGCACCCGTGAGTCCTTTCGGGCGGTCAAGAGGCTCCCCAGGACGATCCGGCGACGGAGCCGGACTAGGCGCTCCATTCGTGCACGGGCCGGCCCTCGGCCATGTTGTGCACGTAGTCACGCATCATCTCGGTGAGCGCGGTTCGCCGATCCGCGCCGGCCGCCTCCCGCCGGGCAACCTGCTCGCGCTGCCACGCCGCACCCGTCCGGCGGTTCAGGCAGCGCTGTTCGATGATGCCGAGGTAACGGTCCCTGGCCCGGGACGACAGCCCGTATGCCTCGAGTCCCTCGTGCGCCAGCGGCAGCAGCCGACGCAGCACCAGCTCGTCCGCCCCGATCCAGCCCAGCCCCGGCCAGTACAGCCGCGCATCCAATCCGTACTTCGCTCCGATGCTCAGATTCTCTTGTGCCGCATCGAAACTCATCCGGTGCCACAGGGGCTGTTCGGCGTCGACGAGTCCCCGCAGCGCACCGTAATAGAACGCGGCGTTCGCCATCATGTCGAGCAGGGTCGGCCCCGCAGGCAACACGCGGTTCTCGACGCGCAGGTGGGGGTGACCGTCGGCGATGTCGTAGACCGGGCGGTTCCACCGGTAGATGGTGCCGTTGTGCATCTGCAGCTCACGCAGTTCCGGTACCCGGCCCGCATCCAGGTCCGCTTCCGGGTCGGCGTCGGATACCTCCGGCAACAACGCCGGAAAGTATCGCGAATTCTCCTGGAACAGATCGATCACCGAGTCGATCCACCGCTCCCCGAACCACACCCGGGGACGTACTCCCTGGTTCTTGAGTTCGAGCGTGCGAGTGTCGGTGGCCTGCGCGAACAACGGAATCCGGCTCTCGTGCCACAGCGACTTCCCTGCCAGGAACGGTGAATTCGCCGCCAGCGCGACCTGCACGCCGGCGAGACACTGTGCGGCGTTCCAGTGCGCGGCGAACTCCTTCGGCGCCACCCGCAGATGGAGCTGCAGCGATGTACACGCCGCCTCCGGCACCACCGAATTGGTATCCGCCCGTAGTTGTTCGACGATGTCGGTGCCCGGCATCGGCACCCCGTCGAGGTCGAGTTCGATGTCCTCGCCGCGTGCCGCGAAGATCTGCTCGTTGAGTGCCTCGTACCGGGGATTGGCCGTGATCCATTCCCGGCCCAGATGGTCGAGTTCGAGCGTCGGCAGCATCCCGACCATGACGAGCTGGGCGTTCTGCCGGTGCATGCGCTCGTCGGCGCGCCGCAGCGACTGCCGGAGTTTCTCTTCGAGTTCGATGGTGGCGTCGCCGGTCAACGGGCCCGGTGCGACATTCATCTCGACATTGAACTGCCCGAGCTCGGTCTGGAACACCGACGAGTCGTCGATGGCCTGCAGGACCTCGAGATTCGACATCGCCGGCGCCATGTCGTCGCGCACGAGATTGAACTCGATCTCCATGCCGAGCTGCGGCTCCGGCGGCTCCTGCACGTCGATGAACGCGTCGTCGCGCAGCATGCGGTCGAGCACGGACACGCAGGCCTGCACCTTGCGGCGGAACTGGCGGCGATCGTCGCGGGTGAAGGACCGTACGTTGAGCTCGGCACCCATGACGCCCCCGTTCGATCTCGGTAGCCGACGAACGTACAGCCTATCCCCGGATCGGGTCAGACGGCGCGGTAGCTGCTCCAGTCGGTGACGACACCGCGGTTGTTCAGCCAGGCGTTCGGATCGGTCTTGGTGCCGTTCTGATCCCACACCTCGAAGTGCAGGTGTGGGCCGGTGGACCAGCCGCGGTTGCCGACGGTGGCGATCTGGTCGCCCGCGCTCACCCGCTGGCCCGCGGCGACCTGGTAGGACTCGACGTGGCCGTAGACGGCGGTGCTGCCGTCGTCGTTGAGCACACGCACCCACTGGCCGTAACCGGAGGCCGGACCGGCGTCGAGGACGGTGCCGTCGGCAGCGGACTTGATCGGGGTGCCGATCGGTGCGGCGATGTCGATGCCGCCGTGGTGCGCGCCCCATCGGGGACCGAATTCGGAGGTGAGCGTGCCCGACACCGGCTGCACCGTCGACGGCGCGATCGGGTTCAGGTCGTTCAGCCACTGGCCGGCGCTGCCGAACCGATCGACGAGGTCGGCGAGCGGGGCGGGAAGCTCGGGGCCGTGCGCATGGTCGTGCGCGGCTTCCTGGCCGTGGTCGTCGACGGGGGCGGTGATGCCCGGGACCACGGGGATCTCGAAGCCGGCGGGAAGCAGGCCCTCGGGAACCTCGAACGGCAGCGCACCGGCCTGGGACGGAGCCGGGGCGGCCGCGGCCGTGCCGGCGGCGAGCTGAGCGCCGACGGCGAAGAAGGCGCCCGTCGCAGCGGCAACCGTTGCGGCCTTCACCGGAACCGACGGCCCGGTGGGCTCGACACGGTGTCGGCCTCGCTCCGCGGCCGTGCCGGAGAGGTCGAACTCGAATGCCGCAGCCTCGTCGCGCCCACGCTGGTGCCGTCCCACAGTTGCTACCCCGTCTTCGTCCGTTTCCCGTCCGGATGCCCCGGCCGTTCCTGGCGATTCAAGGTAACAAAACGATATCGCCGACCGCTACCGTTACGTTTCCTTTATCTCGAGGAGCGGGAATCGTACCGACCCGCCGGTTTCGTAGGCCGGTCCTCACACGCGATGCAGGTGCGCGGATCGACCGCGTCACAGCATTCGCTCCGCAGACCGCTACACTCACACCCGCGCCCCCGCAACGCCCTCGTAGCTCAGGGGATAGAGCACGGCTCTCCTAAAGCCGGTGTCGCAGGTTCGAATCCTGCCGAGGGCACTCCCGGCACCACCGTCGCGACTGCACTACCGTCGCGACTGCACTACCGTCGCGTCGTGTTCGACGCCCACCTGCACATCATCGATCCGCGTTTTCCGCTGATCGAGAACGACGGATACCTGCCGCCCGCGTTCACCGCCCACGACTACCTCAGGCGGGTCGCTGCCCTCGGCGTGACCGGCGGCGCCGTGGTGTCGGGATCGTTCCAGGGTTTCGACCAGAGCTACCTGCTCGACGCGCTGCGGGTGCTCGGTCCGGGGTTCGTCGGGGTGACCCAGCTTCCGGCGTCGGTCGCCGACGACGAGATCGTCCGGCTCGATGCGGCCGGGGTCCGCGCGGTCCGGTTCAACGTCCGGCGGGGCGGCTCGGCATCGATCACCGAACTCGACTCCCTCGCGCGCCGCGTCCACGACGTCGCCGGGTGGCATGCCGAACTGTATGTCGACGCCCGGGACCTGCCGGATCTCGCCGCCACGATCGAACACCTGCCCGCGGTGAGCATCGATCACCTTGGATTGTCCTCGGAGGGACTCCCCCATCTGCTGAAACTCGTCGACCGAGGGATCCGGGTCAAGGCCACCGGGTTCGGGCGCGTCGACTTCGACGTCCCGTCCGCGTTGCGTGCCGTCGCCGCCGCGAATCCGTCGGCACTGATGTTCGGAACGGACCTGCCGTCGACGCGGGCGCCGCGCCCGTTCGACGACGAGGACGTCGCGCTGGTCGTCGACGCGCTCGGGCCGGAACTCGGCGCGGCAGCCCTGTCCGGCAACGCGACAGCGTTCTACCGGATCACTCGACGGCGCCAAGATCACAAAAACAACCCCGGCGTCGAAACCGGTCGATAGACTCGATCGAGTCAAACGGTGCGCGGGACGCGCCGCGAGCGCTTCGGGGAGCGCAGTGGTGGACGCCCGGACGTGACATCAACTTTCGAGGAAGCAGCAGCATGAGCGCCCTGCGAATCACCCGTCGAATCCTTGCCACTGCGGCGCCGGTTGCGGCTGCCGTGCTCTTCACCGGCGTCGCGGCCGCAGCCCCACCTCAGGGTCTGGGGACCGCCGTCACGATCGGCTGCCTCAATCAGGGCAGCCTCGCGTCGGTCTCGGCCATCACCGCGCAGCCCGGCCCCGAAGCTTCACCGGCCATCGGCGCCGGGGAAGTGTTGTTCTCGAGCGCACCCGCGCTGGGACCGATGCCCGCGGCAGGTCAGGTCACGGTGGCCTGGCTGAACCGCGACACCGGTCAGGCCGGGCTCACCGACCTGACCGGCACCTACCCCAACCTGTCGGGTGTCGCGAAGACCGGGTCGGGCAACGTGCTGACCACCGTGTTCGGCTCGGTGAGCCTGGCCAGTGGACCGGTCTGCAACTCGACACCGGCAACCGGGATGATCGTCGTCCCCTGAGATCGCAGTCCTGGAGATTACGGTCGGCTGAGTTCACGCACCGGTGACATGCGGCGTCGGCGTGGCACGAGCATCGGCACCTGGGTGCGATAGATGCGGTACCGGTCCCCGAAGGTGCCGATGAGGTCGTGTTCCTCGAACTGCACGGCGACGAGGACGTACACGGTGGTGACCGCGGCGAACATCAGTCCTCCGACGGACATCGTGGGCGCCACCCAGAACGCGATCAGGAAACCTGCGTACAGCGGGTGCCGCACGATCCGGTACAGCCGCGGCGTGAGGAACTCCACTGTTGCAGCGGGCATTCCGAGCTGATTGCGGATCACCTGGCGGACACCGAACAGGTCGAAGTGGTCGATCGCGAACGTCGACGTGAGCACCAGCGCGAACCCGCCGAGCGAGACGACATACAGGACGACGCGTAGCCACGGCGTCTCGACGTCCCACACCTGCTGCGGCAACGGACGCCACTGCCACATCACCAGCGCGAGTGCGGCAGTCGCGCACAGGACGTAGGTGGCGCGTTCGATCGGTGGTGGTACGAGACGGGTCCATCGGCGTTTGAACCAGGGCCGGGCCATCACCGAGTGCTGGACCGCGAATATCGACAGCAGCGCAAGGTCGACGAGGACAGCGACCGCGGTAGGCGCGGTAGGCCCCTCGTCGATGGTGCGGGGGACGACCAGTCCTTCGACCCATCCGATGGCGTAAAGGAATACGACGACGAACGCGCCGTACGCGAGCATGCCGTATCCGGTCATGAGGGTGCGGGACAGGCGTGAGGTGGTGTGAATTGTCATGCGGTCGAGTCTCTGCACTCGCGTGCATCCCGGATAGGTACCCGGGGGTGGATGTTTCGGCCCCCTGCCGCTCAGCGTGGGCTGTACATGATCAGTCCCACGCCGATCAGGCACACCAGAGCACCCGCAATATCCCATCGATCGGGTCGGAACCCGTCCATCACCATCCCCCACAGCAGGGAACCGGCGACGAACACCCCGCCGTAGGCCGCCAGGATCCGGCCGAAGTTGGCGTCGGGCTGCAAGGTCGCGACGAATCCGTAGGCACCGAGCGCGAGGACACCGGCACCGACCCAGATCCAGCCGCGGTGCTCCCGCACACCCTGCCACACGAGCCAGGCGCCGCCGATCTCGAACAGCGCGGCAACGGCGAACAGGACAAGCGATTTGGTGACGGTCACGCCGAAGACCCTACGGGTCCCTTCCGCCGATGGCCGTCCGGTCCGAACTCCGCACGACGCACCGTATCTCCGCACACCACATCTCCGCTCACCAGCACGGACACCATCGCCGCGCGTCCGGGAGGAAGTACCCGGACGGTGACGGAGCCGTCGGCCACGGCGGCGAGCTCATCGGCAACCGCCCCTCGAACCCGTTCCTGCACAGCTGGTTCGGCTCCGTCCATGCCGTGGTCGTCGAGCAGGAAGACCTCCACGCCGTGACGGCGCGCGGCCGTCACCTCCTCCACCAGGGCGGGGTCCTGCAGTCGAGGATCGCGATGGCGCGGACGGATGTCCCGGAATCGTCGGCCACCTTCGTCCCTCCCGAGCATCCGAACCAATTCGAAAACGTTAGCAGGGGAAGCCGAAACGGCCCGTCAGGAATCGGCGCGCCGCACGTCGGAGGCTTCGATGTCGTCGCGCAGCCCCCGCCAGATCGGGTGCCGCAGCCGACCGCCGTCCGTCCACGACTGGAAACGCACTTCCCCGACGAGTCGCGGCGTCACCCAGACCGCGCCGCGCGCGTCGGCGGTGGGGATGTGCTCCGCGAACGGCGAGGTGCGCCGCCGCAACCGCTGGAGCGACGCGGTGAGCATGGTGAGGGTCCGGTCGTCGAACCCGGAGCCGACACGTCCCACGAACACGAGGTCGTCGCCCTCGTACACCCCGAGCAGCAGCGCACCGAAGGTGCCCGACCGGACTCCCTGACCGGGCCGGTACCCCGCGACGACGACCTCCTGGGTGAGCCAGTTCTTCGCCTTGATCCAGGCGGTGCCGCGCTTGCCCGGCAGATACACCGAATCGCGCCGCTTGGCGACCACCCCCTCCCATCCGCGGTCGATGCTCTGCGCGAGTGCCTCGGTTGCGTTGCCGGACAACGTGTCCGGCACCTGCAGTCCGGGCGCGGCCGCACCGAGCAGTTCGAGCACCCGTCTGCGGTCGCTGTACGGCTTGCGCAGCAGGGACACCCCGTCGAGATAGAGGATGTCGAACGCGAGGAAGGCGGGTCGGCCACCGGATTGCAGCAGCGGGAAGCTCGTGACCTGGTGCGGGTCGAAGGCGACGATCTCGCCGTCGAGGACCGCGTCGTGGCCGTCGAGGACCTGCGCGAGGATCCCGAGCGACGGATACTCCGCAGTGATGTCGCGGCCGGACCGCGACCGGATGCGCACACCGCCGTCGTGGACCTCGACGACGGCGCGGATGCCGTCCCATTTGCCCTCGAACGCCCAGTCCCGTTCGTCGAGGTCGGTCACGTCGCCGAGAGTTGCGAGCATGGGCGCGAGGTCGCGGGGAAACGGCCCGGCCCCCGACGGCGCCTGGTCTTTCATCAGGTGCGCGAGCCACTGGGTGCCCTCGGTGCGGATCAGGGCGTAGCGACCCTGCAGGCGGCGGCCCTGCAGCTGCACGATGACCTCGTCGTCCCGCCATTTCTCCGCGACATAGGTCCCGGTGTCCCACACGGTCATCGTGCCGGCGCCGTACTCACCCTTGGGGATGGTGCCGTGGAACGTCAGGTATTCGAGCGGGTGGTCCTCGGTGCGGACGGCCAGGTGGTTGCGGCCGGGTTCGTCGGGCAGGTTCTTCGGCACCGCCCACGACGCCAGCACCCCGTCGCGTTCGAGCCGCAGGTCGTAGTGCAGCCGCCGGGCCCGGTGTTCCTGGATCACGAATCGGTCGCCCGGTCCCCCGGCTGCGACCGCGTCCGGCACCGGTTCGGGGGTCCGTGACGCATCGCGTTTGCCGCGGTACTCGGCCAGCATGTCCGCCCGATCCTGCACCGGCAGCGGCGGATCCAATTCCGCGAGCAGATCCCCGCCGGCCTCGACGCGGGCGAGCACCTGATCGAACCGCAACTGGGACAGTCCGGGATCGTCGAGTTCGTCCCAGGTGCGCGGTGCCGCCACCCACGGCTGGTCGCGACCGCGCAACGAATACGGCGCGACCGTCGTCTTGGCGGCGTTGTTCTGGCTCCAGTCGAGGAAGACCCGTCCTCCGCGAGCGGCTTTCGCCATCGTCGCGGTCACCAGGTCGGGGTACAGTTTCTCGAGGTTGGTCGCGACGGTCCGCGCCACGGTCGAAGCACCGCCCGACTGCAACGGCCGCTCCAAGGGGACGTAGAGATGAATTCCCTTGCTGCCGCTCGTCACCGGATACGCTGTCCATCCCAGTTCGGCGACGGTGTCGCGCACAAGACGCGCCACCCGCGCACATTCGGACAGTGCGACACCCTCACCGGGATCGAGATCGAACACGATGCGGGTGGCGGCGCCCTGGGTGTTCGCGGCGAAACGCCACTGCGGAACATGCAGTTCCAGCGCGGCCTGTTGCCCGAGCCACGCGAGGGACGCGGCCGAATCGAACAGCGGGTAGGTGACCGTGCGCTGCTTGTGGTGCAGCGTCCGGCGGTCGAGCCAGCTCGGGGCGTGCGCCGCCAGATTCTTCTCGAAGAACGCCTGGTCGTCGACGCCGTTCGGCCAGCGCTTGCGAGTGCCTGCTCGTCCGGCGACGTGGGGCAGCATCGCGTCGGCGATCGCCACGTAGTAGTCGATCACCTCGCCCTTGGTGGTGCCGGTGCGCGGGTAGAGCACCTTGTCGAGGTTGGTCAGCTTCAGGCGACTGTCCCCGAACGTGCGGGTCGGCATCACCCCATTGTGCCCAATCGTCCGCGCTGATCTTGCTGGATCCGACCGGGGACGGCAGTATTGCCCGCGTGTCGTCCCTGCTGCGATGCGCGCGTGCCGCGCCGATGGTCGTTGCCGCCGCAGTGATCCTGGCCGCCTGCACCGCCTCGACGGAATCGAACCCACCCGCCACGTCCACCACATCGTCCATCGCCCCGGCGGTGACCCGGATCCCGCCCACCGATGCGGTCGACGACTGCGGCCCAGGCTCGGGTACCACCCGCGCCGACGGCGTGCTCGTCGTCGCCACCGACGATCCCGCCTATGCGCCGTGGTTCGTCGACAACGATCCCGCCAACCGCCAGGGCTACGAAGGTGCGGTGGCTGCCGCGGTCGCGGAAAGACTCGGTTACACCCCGGCGCAGGTCCGATTCGAACGGGTCGGTTTCAACGATGCGATCGCGCCCGGAGCGAAGTCCTTCGACGTGACGCTCGGGCAGGTCACGATCGTCGACACCCGCCGCGAGGCGGTGGACCTGTCGACCCCGTACTACGCGGTCGGTCAGGCGATCGTGGCGCGGCAGGGCAGTCCCGCGGCCGCCGCCACGTCACTGGCGGATCTGTCGGGGATGAAACTCGGTGCGCAGCAGAGTTCGACAAGTTTGTCCGCGATCACCGACACCATCCACGCCGCCGCCGAACCCGTCGCTTTCGAAACCACCGACGACGCGAAGGCGGCCCTCGCGGGCAGGTCCGTCGACGGGATCGTGGTGGATCTGCCGACCGGTTTCGAGATCATCGAACAGATGCCCGGCACGGTGCTCGTCGGCCAGTTCCCCCGACCCAACGAGGTCACCGAGTTCTTCGGAATGGTGCTCGAGAAGGGCAGTTCGCTCACACCGTGCGTGTCGGCCGCGATCGACGGCCTCTACGGTGACGGGACGCTCGACGCGTTCGCGGCACAATGGCTCGCCGGAAGCGCCGGAGCCCCCGTCCTCGAATAGTTGTCAGCCGTAGAGTTCGGCGAATTTCCTCAGCGATGCTTCGAGATCGCCCCGCAGGGTCCGGGCGACGCCGGAACCGATCGGCCCGAACAGCGGAGCCCCACCGAGGTCGATCTGCATCGAGAGGTCCGATCTGCCCGTGGTTCCGGCGACCGTAAGCACCATCCGGAATTTCGTTCCGCCCTTGCCGCTTCCCCGCAGCACGAGATGACGAGGGGCGTCGATCTCCTCCACCTTCCACGCGACCCGGTTGCGCAATCCCTTGACGGACACCACGGATTCGGCGGTCGTGCCGATCGTGAGCTGCTCGGGTAGGTCGCTGCGCCAGCCGTCGTGGATGATGAGCCACTCGTCGAATCGGTGCAGATTCGACACGGTGGCCCAGATCTGTTCCGGATCGAGCTGGACGCGGGTGGTTACCTCGAGTTTCGCCATGCGCGGAAGCGTAGACACCGATCCGCCCGCAGGGTAGCCCGGTTCACGGGCTCGACTTTTGTGTCGGCAGGTCTCGCAGTAGTACGGACATGCGCTCGAGCCGAGTCGATCACCCTCGCCCAGACCCAGGCACCGAAGCTCGAACAGACCCTCGAGGCCGCGACGTTGCTCTTCGACGTGGCCGGCGGTTCGGCCACCGACCGTGCGCGGGGTTTCGACCGACACCGGCGTAATGCGCCCACTGTCCCCAGCCACAACACGCGAGACTGGACGCTTGCGAAGGCGGGGACGTTCTCCTCACCGGAAGGGGACCCACGACCGGCGGGCTCTTCCGAGAGCGCAAGGGGAATGCCCCCGGATCGGGAGACATTCCCTGGTACTCCGTCAGAGGAACAGATGGCTGCCCGGTACGGAGTCGACGAGCCGCCGCGTGTACTCATCCGTGGGATCGTCGAGAATCTGTGCCGCAGAACCAGATACGACGACGGTTCCGTGCCGCATCACGGTCACGGTGTCCGCGATGAGCCGCACCACCCCGAGATCGTGGGTGATGAACAGGTAGGTCAACGAGTACGCCGCCTGCAGGTCCACGAGCAGTTGCAGGATCTCCGCCTGCACGGACACATCGAGAGCGGAGACCGCCTCGTCGAGGATGACGATCTCCGGGCTCAGGGCGAGGGCGCGGGCTATCGCGACCCGCTGCGCCTGCCCACCGGAGAGCTCCCCCGCCCGCCGCGCGGCGTACTTGCGGTCCAACCGGACCCCGTCCAGCAGCTCCTCGGCGATCGCGCGACGCTGCGTGCGGTCGACTTCTTTGCGGTGCACGCGCAGCGGTTCGGTGATCAGGTCCGCGACGGACAGCCGCGGGTTCAGCGAGGAGTACGGGTTCTGATACACGAACTGCAGCCGCCGGCTCAGTTCCCTGCGGCTCCAGCTGCCGGTGTTGCCGAGTAGGGTGACCTCGCCGGCGTCGGGGGTGCGCAGTCCCGCGACGATTCGCGCGATCGTGGACTTGCCGGCCCCGGACTCGCCGACGAGGGA
Source organism: Rhodococcus zopfii NBRC 100606 = JCM 9919 (assembly GCF_001895025.1). Taxonomy (GTDB): domain Bacteria; phylum Actinomycetota; class Actinomycetes; order Mycobacteriales; family Mycobacteriaceae; genus Rhodococcus; species Rhodococcus zopfii. The sequence goes on along the minus strand of NZ_BCXI01000010.1, from coordinate 148,707 downwards.
GTGGGTGGTGCCGGTCGCGACACGGAACGAGACGTCGGCGGCCGCGACCACGGGTTCCGTACTGCTGTGCGCGGCGTGGAACGTCTTCGAAACTCCCTTGACGTCGATCGCGTACTGGGCCGAGCTGCGTATGCCCGGCCTGTCGGCGGTGGTGTGCGCGGCGAGGGGACCGAGGCGGATCGGCCTCGGGGTCAGTCCTCCGGTATGCAGGCCGGGCGCAGAGTCGAGGAGTCGCCGCGTGTACGGGTCGGCCGCGTGGTGCAGGAGCTCGGCGCTGCGGCCATCCTCGACAACGGCACCGCCGCGCATCACAACGACGCGGTCAGCGCGCTCGAGTGCGACACCGAGATCGTGTGTGACCAGGAGGATTCCGATACCCAGCTCGGTGCGGAGCCGGTCGAGGTGATCGAGGATCTGTTTCTGGACGGTCACGTCCAGGGCGCTGGTCGGCTCGTCGGCGATGAGGAGTTTTGGCTCGCCGGACAGGGCGATCGCGATGAGCACTCGCTGCTTCATGCCGCCCGACAGCTCATGCGGATACTTGGCGTAGATGCGGCCGGGGTCGGCGAGCCCGGCAAGTTCGAGGAACTTCAGCGCCTGCGATTTCAGAGTGTGCCGCTGCGCCGACACGCTGAACGGCAGCAGCCGGTTCTTCCCGGTCCGGTTGCTCAGCGCGTCCTCGAGCTGCTTCCCGATCTGCTTGACCGGGTTGAGCGAGACACCCGGGTCCTGGGGGACGAAACCGACGTAGCTGCCCCGGTAGCGAGCAAACTTGTTCGGACTCCAACCCGCAACATCGTTGCCGAAGAGTAGGATTCGCCCCTCGACGCGGCTGCTGCGGGGAAGCAGACCGATCGCCGACAGGATGAGGGTGGACTTTCCCGATCCGGACTCTCCGACGATGGCGACCAGTTCTCCGGGCCGGACGTCGAGGCTGATACCGGAGACAGCCTTGGTCGGGGACGTTCCCCGCCCGACGTACCAGATCTCGACGTCCTCGAAGGACAACAGGGTCATCGCGCGTCTCCGTCGTTCTGCAGTTCACGGCTGATTCGGTTGCTGGACAGTACGACCGCCAGGATGACGAATCCGGGCAGCAGCGAGATCCACGGGGCGATCGCCAGCAGGTCCCGGCCCTCGGAAACCAACAGGCCCCATTCCGGTTCCGGTGGCGGAGCGCCGAATCCGAGGAATCCGAGGGCCGCGATCGCCAGGATCGACGCGCCGAACTGCAGCGGGATCAGAGACACGACCGAGCTGAGGGAGTTCGGCAGGACGTGGCGGGTGAGGATGCTCATCCGGGGTGTGCCGATGCTCGCGGCGGCTTCGACGTAATCGGCCTGCACGACGCGCAGCACTTCGGCGCGCATCACCCGCGCGAAGTTGGCGACCGCGGAGACACCGACGGCGATGGCGACGTTCAGCGTGCCGTATCCGAGCGCCGAGACCACGACCATGGTGAGCAGCAGACCGGGGACGGACAGCAACACGTCGACGACGCGCATGATGACGAGTTCGACGGTGCCTCCGACGAATCCCGCGATCGCTCCGAGGACGGTACCGATGACGAAGGCGATCGCGACGGCGAGGAGGGTGGCGCTGAGGGTGATCACAGCACCGTGCACGGTGCGCGAGTAGATGTCGCGACCCAGCCGGTCGGTGCCGAAGGGGTGGTCGGCGCTGGGGCCGACGAGGATCGCGGTGGAATCCGGAAGGTACGGGTCCTTCCAGGTGAACAAGCCCGGCGCGACGCACCATGCGACGGCGAGGACGACGACGAGCACCGCCACCGTGAGACCCGGACGCGACAGGATCGGGGTCAGTGCGCCGAAGCGCCGACGTGGCGGTGTGTCCGGGTTGGGGAGCGGTGGGGGCAGGGCAGCTGGTGTCGCGGCCCGCTCCGGAACGGCGGTCGGGACCGGTTCGGCGACGAGCGTGCGGTCGCTGTCGATCGTCATACGGTTACCCCTTCGCGGGCGGCTTTGAGTCGAGGGTCGATGAGGGGATACGCGACGTCGACGACGAAATTGACCGTCACGAACGCGAGGGCGACGAACATGACGACGCCCTGGACGACGGGAACGTCCTGGGCGCGGACCGCCTGTTCGGTGAGACGGCCGATTCCGTTGCGGGAGAAGATCGTCTCGGTGATCACGGCGCCGGCCAGCAGTTCACCGACGATGATGCCGCCCTGGGTGAGCGCGGGCAGGCTGGCGTTGCGCAGGACGTCGCCGTTGAGCACCCTCGCCTTGCGCAGACCCTTGCTGAAGGACGTCAGGACATACGGCGAGCCGTACTCGGTGGTGAAGTTGCGCAGCAGCAGCTGCGCGATGGGGCCGGCGACGGGGATCGCCAGCGCGAAGGCGGGCAGCACCACTCCGTGCAGACCGTCGCGGCTGATCGGCGGGAACCACCCGAGCTGGAAGGAGAAGACACGGATGATGATGAGGCCGAGCAGAAAGCTCGGGAACGACACCAGCAGCGGCGGCAAGCCGGCGATGACGTTCCGCAGCCACGGGGATTCGAGGTAGGTCGCGACCCACGCGACAGCGAGTGCGATCAATGCCGCGAGGATCAGCGCCGCCACCGCAAGCACGATGGTCTTCGGTAGCGCCTCGGCGATCGCGGTAGCCACCGGCTTGCCGTTCTGGACCGAGGCCCCGAAGTCGAGATGCAGTGCGGCCCAGAGCCGGTCGAGGTACTGAACGAACACCGGCCGGTCGAAACCGTACTGCTGCTCGATCTGGGCGTACGCCTCGGGTGAGATGTCGTTACGCTCTTCGGGATTGAAGAGCAGTTCGATGGGACTGGCGGGCAGCAGGTACAGCAGGACGAAGGACGCGGTGAACGCGCCCCACACCACCACCAGGCCTCGCCCCAGTTTCAGGAGGACATAGCGTGTCATCGGGATCCTTTTCGAGTGCGGCAGCACGCACCCCGAGCCGATCCTGTGGAATCGGCCCGGGGTGGACGATCAGCCCTGGTCGATCCAGGTGCGGAGGAAGTGCAGTCGGCTGGTGGCGTCGAGGTCGAGGCCGTATACGCCCTTGGACGCGGCCACCTGCGACGGCTCGAACACCGGGTCGAACAGGACGTACTCATCGAGGACCAGTTCCTGGGCCCGTTCGGTCAGCACGGCCCGCTGCGTCGGGTCGAGGGTGGACTCGAGCGCTTCGAGGGTGTCGACGATCTCCTGCCGGCCGGGGAAGTCCGCGGAGATGCGGGCCGAGTTGCCCCGGTCCGGGTTGAAGTTGACGTTCAGGATCGCTGGGTCGTTGCGGCTGCGGTTGGTGTTGATCAGGTGGTATTCCTTGTTGATCTGGTCGGTCGGGATGTTGCTGGCATCGAACTGGAAGTCGAGGTCGACGCCGATCTCCTTGAGTGAAGCCTGGATCGACTCGTACGTGTAGCGGCTGTTCGGAACCAGGTAGTGCCCGGTGGCTTTGAGCGTGAGATTCTTTCCGTCCTTCTCCCGGATGCCGTCGGCACCGACCTTCCACCCGGCTTCGTCGAGCAGACGCCTGGACTCGTCGAGGTCGTATCCCAACACGTCGTCGGTGTAGTCGATCGCACCCTGGATATGATGGGCAAGTACGGACTTCGCCTGACCCTCGGACGGGGCGAGGATGGTGTCCTTGAAACCGGGCCGGTTGGTGGCCCGCACGATCGCGCGGCGGACGTTGATGTCGTTGGTGGGCTCGAGGCTGGTGTTGATATTCCAGCCGAGGTTGAGCCCGGCGATGGTCCGCGAGGTGATGTCGTAGCCTTGCGCCTCGAGGACCGCCTCGTCGGTGGGCAGGATGTCGAACGCGGCCTGCACCTCGCCCGACTGGAGCGCACCGGTGCGGACGCTCGCCTCGGGAATGGTGACGAATTCGACCTTGTCGAGGTAGGCGGGGCCCTCGTGGTTCAGACCCGGAGCGGCCCAGTGATAGTCGAGGCGTTTGGTGAGTACCGTGCGCTCCCGGGGGACGTATTCGGTGACGACGAACGGGCCGGTACCGACGATGTTCGCAGGGTCGAGGCGCTGCTCGGCGTTCGACGAGAGGGTCTTCTGGCCGATGATGCCGGGCTGGTTGTTGCCCGAGTAGGAGATGAACTGCAGAAAGCTCGCGGACGGGGCATCGAAGACGATCTTGACGACGTGGTCGCTGACGACCTCGCTCCCCCGATACGAGCGCAGATGGGTGGCGCCGTTGGGCTTGACACCCAGCGCCGGATCGCCGAAGACGTACTGGTCGAAGTTCCTCTTCACGATGTCCGCGTTGAACGGGGTGCCGTCGCTGAAGGTGACGTCGTCGCGGAGGGTGAACGTGAACTCGGTGTTGGTGTCGTCGACCTCCCACGAGGTGGCGAGCCAGGGACCGATCTCGCCGGTCTCCGGGTCCTGCCAGGTGAGTTTGTCGAAGACGCTGTTGCCGTAATTGCTGGCCGCGAAGGAGGTGTTCAGGTGCGGGTCCAGAGACTCGGGAGAACTGAGGAGAGCGATCCGCAGGGTTCCGCCGGACTGCGGCTCGCCGCCTCCGTTGGAGCCGGCCGCGTCGATGCTGCCGCTGCATGCGGTGACGGCAAGGACGCCGGTCAGTGCGAGAGCGCCGAACACGCCTCGAAAACGCCGCCGGCGCAAGCCCGCCGATCGTGGGGCGTGATCTGTTGTTTCCATGAACAAGAATCTATGGTGAAAGTTGTTGCCAAGTCAGGATATTAAACCGTGATGACGAGAATCCGACCGGAGAGAAGCAGCCGTACGGAAACCCTTCTCAGAACGGCGCCGACTCCGCGATGTCGGCGAGTTGCGCCGTGCGGGAACGCTGGTTCTGACTCTGAACTTGAAGGAAGAGTACCGACCGGGCGTGCAGCTGGGCGGTGTCCGTCCCGAGAATTCCCGTGCCTGCACGCGAGATCAGCAGCGCACGGGAGATCTTGTGGAGCGACCGCAGCGTCTCGACCTTGAGTGCAAGCCTCTCCGGGAAGTACTGTGGGCCACGAGGATCCGACTCTGCTCGATCGGCCAGGTCGTACGCCAGCGCCCGGTAGCGAGCGAACGGTGGCGCCCATGCCTGCACCACGGCGTGTGTGGCATCGGTGTCGGCGTCGCGCAACTCGTCGAGGATCGCACGTGCCACACCGAACACCTGCGGCCGCACGTCGCTGACGATCTTCCGGTCGCGGACATCCCATTCGGATCGTGGTGTGCGCTTGACGATGTCGGACTCGGAGACGAGAACACCATCGAAGGTGATCCGCCACGTGCGACTTCCGCTCGCGGCGGCGAGAGGAAGCGGCTCGGCGCTCAAACGTTCGTCGGCGACGTCGATCAGGGCGAGCAACTGCGTCTCGGTGGCCGGATCGATCGCGGCAACCGACAGCACGGCGTTGACGCCCCAGCCGCTCACCCACGACACCGTGCCGTCGATCGTCCACCCGCCGTCCACCGGAGTAGCGCGGACATACCGCTCCGGGTAGTGCCGAGCGTCGCTGATCGCTGTGCCGCTGAGGATCTCCCCACGCAGGATCCGTTCACCGAGGTCACCGATCGGCTTGCCGCTCCTGGCCAGGGTGGAGAAATGCTCGAGCAACCCCGTGTGCTGAGCCCACGCCAGCCAGGTGTTGAAGTCGCCGTAGGCGAGATGCTCGTGAACGCGACGCTCGGCGGCCTTGTCCAATTCGCCACCGCCGAAGCGAGCGGGGGCGAGATGGTTGAGCAACCCGATCCTGCGCAGTCCCTCGACCGTCTCGGTGGTCACGCCCTCGGTATCGGTGAGCAGGGCAAGGGGTTTGAGCGTCTCGTAGGCGAACGTCCGCGTCCGCGCCACCAGGAGCAGCTCGTCGGCGGCATCGACCCGATCTGCACTGCTCGTGTCGATCGGGGTATCGAAGGTGAGGGTCATGGTGTGCTCTGCTCCCGGAAGGCGTGGATGGGCGGAGGCCGCGTGCTCAGACTGCGGCGTCGAAATCGTGCAGGAGGACGGCGATGTCGAAGCCGCGTCGTTGCAACCAGTGGGCGACGACCGCGGCGCGCGCTCCGGTGAGGTCGTCGATCAGGACGACACGCGCCCCGCGGACCGCGATCGTGCGGTAGGAGACGCCGAGCAGCTGCCCGCCCTCGGAAGTGATCGATCCAGGGAGGTGAGCCTGCTCGAACTCCTCCGGAGTGCGCACATCGAGCAGATAGGTGGTGCGGTCCGGATCGGCCGCCCAGGCCTGCGCGGTCTCGACGTCGATTCGCGGGAATTCGTCGTCGGCGGCGATGGCCTCGACGCGCTGCGCGGCGACCTCCCGGGCGGCGTCGCCGACCGGTCCGTAAACGGCGGTAGCTCCGGTCTCGAGCTCGAGGTTCTCCTCCTTCCAGGCCCGGGTGCCGTTGTGCAGGTAGGACACCCTGTTCGGGACGCCCGAGTCGATCAGCGTCTGGGCGCCGATGATCGCGCGGGGCAGCCCGGCGCAGGAGACGACGACATGGGTGTCGGGCGACGGGACAACGTCCGCGAACCTCAGCAGCAACTCCGCACCCGGGACGCTGACAGCGCCTGGGACGTGGCCTGCGGTGAACTCGGAGACTGTGCGGGTGTCGATGACGACGACGTCCGCGCTCTGGTCCTGGAGAGATCTGAGCTCCGCGGCGGTCACCACCGGCGTCCCGCGCTCGTCGCGGATGCCGAGTGAGAAGTCCTTGCCCGGGACGTCGAAGGTGGGCAGGTCGTCGGCGCCGTTGCGGATCCACTCCGGGATACCGCCGGCGAGCACGTGGATGTCGCGGCGGCCGACGTCGGCGAGCCGGGCCACGACGGACTGCGCCACCCCGTCACCACCGTCGACGAGGACGGTCCGGACCACCGCCCGGGGAACGTACCGGTCGATTTCGGCCTCGATCCGGTCCGCAGGAAGGTTGGTGGCGAACAGCGGCGACGCGTAGCCGACCTCCTCGCTCGGACGGATGTCGATGACGGCCAATTCCGCTCCGTCGGCGAGCCACTCCCGGAAGGTGTCGGCGTCGATGACTCTCTCCGCGGTGCCGGTCTTTTCGGTCGAAGAAGTGCTCACGTGTGTCGTCCACTTTCACGGGTAGGGGATCGGATCGGATGCGGCGCGACGGCCGGTCGTCACAGGGTAATCACGGGCGCTGGGCCCTGCCGGGGACGAGAAGATCCGGCGCTCCGCGCGCACAGCCCTGAACTGCGGAGACGCCGGTCGCGGGGAAATGAACCACGCTGGTTCTAACGTCCGGCGGGCGCCGGGCCGAGTCCCGCAGCGCACCACGGATGTTCGCGCCGGCGTTAAGAATCAGGGCGATTCCTAACCATTGACGCGCCTGCGTCGATCGGTGCTCAATTGGCGGTACGGCCGCAGGATCCCATTAGCCGTCCGCGCGCCGATTTCCTTCCACCGAACGGAGCATCCGCATGAGCACCGCCGCGAGACCGCCACAACCCCAGCGGAGGCTCACGCTCGCCGCGTCCATCGTCGGGGCGGGGGCTTCGGCCAGGGCGTGGAACTGGCCCGGTACCAAGTGGAACCGTTTCGCGGACTGGGAGCACTATCGACGCTCGGCGGAGATCGCCAGATCGGGGATCCTCGATGCGGTGTTCGTCTCGGATCATCCAGCACTGCAACGTGATTCCTCCCGCGGCCCGGGGCATCTCTTCGACCCGATCACCCTGTTCTCCGCGATCGCGGGGGCGGTGCCGGACATCGGGTTCGTGCTGACCGCGTCGACGAGCTACAACTCCCCATACAATCTGGCCCGTCGACTCGCAAGCCTCGACACCATCTCGGGCGGTCGGGTGATCTTCAACGCCGTCGCCGGCTTCAATCCCGACATCGCCGCCAACTTCACCGCGGACGGCCTGCTCGACCGGGAGGACCGTTACCGCAAGGCCGATGAATTCCTCGAGGTGGTCAAGAAACTGTGGCTGTCGTGGGACGCCCCGGACGGACCGGAACCGACCGGTCCGCTGTGGGACGAGACCACCGCCCGCGTCATCGACCACCACGGTGAGTTCTTCGACGTCCGTGGACCACTCAACGTCCCGGTCGGCCCACAGGGGTATCCGGTGATCTCGCAGGCCGGGGCCTCCGCGCAAGGCATCGACTTCGCGGGCAAGCATGCAGAGATCGTGTACGCGGCGCTGCTGAGCAAGCAGGCCGCGCTCGACTACGCGGCCACACTCGACGCTGCCGCCCGCGCGCACGGACGCCCCGCCGACAGCATCCGGCTGTTCCCGGGTGTCAACGTGTGCATCGGCGACACCCGCGAGGAGGCGCTGCGTCGACACGAAGTCACCAACGGTGTCTCCGGCGAAGAAGAACTGATCGCCCGGTTCCTGACGGAGCAGCGCGCACTGAACCCGGCTCTGCCGCGCTCGATCGACGTCGACAAGCCTTTGAAAGCAGAGTGGTTCGCCCCACAAGACGATCAGGCACGGCCGATCGGTTTCAGCAAGGCCTTGCAGGATCTGGTACGGCTCGAGGAGCCCACCACCCGGCAGATCGTGCGCCGGGTCGGCGAGGTCGGCGGACACCGCCAGGTCATCGGCACACCGAAGGAGGTCGCCGACGCCCTCATCGACTGGTGGGCGGACGGCGCCGTGTCCGGATACAACGCCCACTTCCCGATCCTGCACGAGGATCTGGAGCGGTTTGTGCAGCAGGTGGTACCGATTCTGCAGGCCGAGGGCGTGTTCCCGACCGAGTACGACTCACCGACCATCCGTGGCCGTTTCGGCCTGCCCGATCCGCGTATTACTCGTTCCGTCGAGGAACTGGGATGACCGCCGATCTCGCCCTGCACCCATAGCCCAGGAAGCCGAACCTTCCGCCGACGAGGCCCTTCCGACGACGGAGTCCCCGCCGAATACCGGACGGTGTTCGAGCGCATCGCGGAGGGCGGGATGCATTCTGCCGCATACCATTCGGGTGCACGCGTAGTTCGTGGAGGACCGGCGGCGATGTCCTCACCAGCGCGCCCGCCGGACCTGATGCCGCCGGAGCCGGGCGTCGGTCGAGTGCCTGGGTCCGGAGCTTTCTACACCCTCGGCCGGCCCCACTCCCCCTCGACCGCGACGAGCCATCGCTCCACCCGCTCGATGGTTTCGGCGTGACCGAGGGTGAAACCGAGCGTCTCCTCCATCACGACGACGCGGGACAGGCTGGTCGTGAGAACCGAGGCGACGACGGGCGGAAAATCCTCGTGCGCAATGCCGTACCGATCGAGCAGGACCCCGATCGCGACTCCCGACGGGTCACTGCTGAACCGCCACAGCGCCCACAGCGGCTGAGGTGATGCCAGCGCCTTCGCCTGGATCTCGAGACCCTGCTCGGCGCGGCGTCGGAAGACCTCCTCGAGCAGCTCGTCCATGTTCACGAAGTAGTAGTGCACCAGCTGCGGCTCGAGGCCGGCCTGCTCGGCGAGGCGGCGGGACGAGACGGCCGCTTAGCCGTGCTCGAGCATCACCTTTTCGGCCGCGTCCAACAGGACCGTCCGATTCTTCGCGTCGGGAGCCCCGATTCTGCGCGGCGAGGGCATGCGCGCTGTCCACCTCCACAGTTCGAACGGGCAGCCGATGATGCCCGAACATCCTATCGCTCGGCCCGAATATGACCTTGAACACGTCCCCGACGACATGCTATTCGAGTGCTCAGCATTGCTGGGCACATGCTCAGCACCAGGAGGGTGGCCGCCATGAATCGGAACAACGCAGAGGTCACGGCCGGCCACGTCGCCGTCGCCACCGGAGGCGCGTCGGGGATCGGGCTGGCCGTCGGTACACCGTCCGATCCACACTGGGGCCGATCTCGATCATGGTCACCAGCGCGGGAATCGAATTCAGCGCGCCCTTCGCGCAGATCACCGCGGATGCGTGGGAGAAAATCATTGCGGTCAATCTCACCGGAACGTTCCACTCGATCCAGGCCGCTATTCCGGATATGGTGACGTCGGACTGGGGTCGTATCATCACGATCTCGTCGTCCAGTGCCCGATCCGGTGCGCCGGATCGATCATCGACACCCCGATGGCGCGCAACGGCGCCGCCGAGGGCAACATCGACCCGGATCTGCTGGCGGGAATGACTCCGGTGCGGCGCAACGGAACTCCCGACGACGTGGCCGCGACGTGCGCCTTCCTGTGCTCGGACAACACAGGCTTCAGCACCGGCCGGACCGTCGGTGTCAACGGCGGCTGGTACCTGCAGGACCCTGCGCCGCCGTCGCGGGGTCGGCGGCGCGATTCACCGTGAGGAACCGCCGTGGCGATTCGTGGCGAAATTGGAGCGATCCGCGCCAACTTGCTCGTTCCGTCGCCGATTGTGCCAAAGTCGGTTGCGCCCTCGATATTCTCAACAAATCGAACACGCATTCGCCCGGCGAGCGGGGAAGAGAGAAAACATGTGCACCAGGGTCATTTGGCCGGATGCGGCGGGATCGGTACTCGTCGGACGCAATATGGATTATCACCGCGACACGGGGACGAATCTGTGGTCCCTGCCGCGCGGAATCGACCGACGCGACGGCGTCGGCGGGTCGCTGAGCTGGACCTCGAAGTTCGGCAGCGTCGTCGCCGGGGCCTTCGACATGATGACCGTCGACGGCATGAACGAGGCCGGACTGTCGGGGCACATTCTCTGGCTCGCAGAGTCGGACTACGGAACCCACGACCCGTCCCGGCCGGCGCTGAGCATGGCCGTGTGGCTGCAGTACTTCCTGGACAACTTCGCCACGGTCGCCGAAGCGGCTGCGTGGATCGAACAGACCGGCGTGCAGGTCGTTCCACTCGGTGACCCGACCACCGGCGAGGTGCCTGCGGTGCACCTCGCGCTGGACGATGCGACGGGCGACTCGGCGATCATCGAATACGTCGACGGCAAGGTGACCGTCTGGCACGACCGCAGCTACCACGTGATGACGAATTCGCCGACCTACGACAAGCAGCTCGAACTGCTCCGTGAGGTCGACGCGTTCGGTGGGGAGAAGCCGCTGCCCGGCACCACGGTGGCTGCCGACCGGTTTGCCCGCGCCGCGTACTACGTGGGCCGGCTCCCCGAACCGAAGAGCCAGGTCGAAGCCATCGCCGGGATGTTCAGTGTCATCCGCAATGCGGCCCAGCCGTTCCGGATCCCGGATCCGGACAAGCCCAATGCGTCACAGACGATCTGGCAGACCGTGGGTGACCTGACGAACAAGCGTTACGTCTTCGCGTCGACGACGCGCCCGAACGTCCTGTGGGTCAATCTCTCCGAGCTGGATTTCAGCGAGGGTGCGTCCGCGCGCAAGCTCGATCTGCTCGGGGATACGGCACTCGAGGGTGGGCTCGGCGGCAATGTCACGGACCGGTTCGTCGAAACCGCCCCGTTACAGTTCCTCGAACTTCCGGCCGCGCAGTAGCAGAGAACCTCAAAGCGATGGTGCCGCGCTCCCGGGTGGGGAGCGCGGCACCGAACGGTTCGCCGACAGGGTTCTCCTGATGGCGACGGCTTTCCTAGTGTGCAACCGCCTTCTCGACACCGACACCGGTGAGCGAGCGGACCTCCATCTCGGCCTGCTTGAACGGGTCCTCCGTCTTGCGGCGACCGACGTAGGTGCCGACGATGCCGAGAACGAACGCCAGCGGGATGGACACGATGCCCGGGTTGGACAGCGGGAACAGTGCGAAGTCGGCGGTCGGGAACATCGACGAGGGCTTGCCGGACACCGCCGGGGAGAACACGATCAGAAGCAGACAGCTGATCAGGCCGCCGTAGATGCTGAACAGTGCGCCGGTGGTGTTGAACTTCTTCCAGAACAGCGAGTACAGCAGCGTCGGCAGGTTCGCCGAGGCAGCGACCGCGAAGGCCAGCGCAACCAGGAAGGCGATGTTCTGGCCCATGGCCAGGATGCCCAGCACGATCGACACCAGGCCGATGACGACGACGGTGATGCGCGAGACCCGCACCTGCTCGTCCTCGGTTGCGTTACCGCGCTTGATGACACTGGCGTAGATGTCGTGGGCGAAGGACGCCGACGCGGTGATCGCCAGGCCCGCGACGACCGCGAGGATCGTCGCGAACGCGACCGCGGAGATGATCGCCAGGAACAGGGTTCCGCCGAGTTCGAAGGCCAGCAGCGGAGCCGCCGCGTTCTCCTTGCCGGGGGCGCTCAGGATGACGTCGGGACCGACCAGCTTCGCCGCGCCGTAGCCGAGGACCAGGGTGAACAGGTAGAACGCGCCGATGAGGCCGATCGCCCAGGTCACCGAGCGGCGAGCTTCCTTCGCGGTCGGCACCGTGTAGAAGCGCATGAGCACGTGCGGCAGGCCGGCGGTGCCGAGGACCAGGGCGATACCGAGCGAGACGAAGTCGATGCGGGTCATGTCGCTGATGCCGTACTTGGCACCCGGGGCGAGGATGTCGCGGCCGGCGACGGCCGCATCCGTCGAGCTCGATGCCATGGCCTGCGCGTCGGCCAGCAACTGGGAGAAGTTGCCGCGGACCGCCAAGAGCACGAGGACGAACATGATCCCGGCGCCCGCAATGAGCAGCACGGCCTTGACCATCTGCACATAGGTGGTGCCCTTCATGCCACCGATGAGCACGTACACGATCATGAGCACCCCGACGACCGCGACGACGATCGCCTGACCGGCCTTGTCGTGAATATCGAGCAGCAGGGCAACCAGGCCGCCGGCACCGGCCATCTGGGCGAGCAGGTAGAACAGCGACACCGCGAGGGTGGACAGCGCCGCCGCCATGCGTACGGGACGCTGCTTGAGACGGAAGCTCAGCACGTCGGCCATCGTGAACCGCCCGGTGTTGCGCAGCAGTTCGGCGACGAGCAGCAGCGCGACGAGCCACGCAACGAGGAAGCCGATGGAGTACAGGAAGCCGTCGTAGCCGTAGACGGCGATGGCACCGGCGATGCCGAGGAAGGACGCGGCCGACAGGTAGTCACCGGCGATCGCGAAACCGTTCTGCGGGCCGGAGAACTGGCCGCCGCCGGTGTAGAAGTCGGAGGCCTTCTTGGTGGTGCGGCTGGCCTTGATGACCAGTCCCATGGTGACGACGACGAACGCGACGAAGATCGCGATGTTGATCAGCGGGTTGCCGACATCGGCCGACCCACTCTGCGCGAGAACGGTCACTGTGCCGGTCCTTCCAGCTCTTCACGGATCGCGGCGGCCCGGGGATCGAGCTCACGTCCGGCGAATTTCACGTACACGGCGGTGATCACGAACGTCGTCACGAACTGACCGAAGCCCAGGATCAATCCGAGATTGATGTTGCCGATCACCTTCGTCGCCATGAAGTCGGCGGCGTACGTCGCGAGCAGCACGTATACGCCGTACCAGGCGAGGAAGAACACTGTCACCGGGAACACGAACCGCCGCAGGCGGCTACGCAGTTCCTGGAATTCCGGACTCGCCTGCATCTCGACGAAGTCCTGGGGTGTGGGTTCGCGGCGCACCGGCGCTTGGCTCCCACTCTTGACTGTGGTCACTGCCGACTCCTCGGTCGTGTGAGTTGTGATGATCACAGACGGTAGTGAGACGACGGTCACATGCATAAGGAGTGCGGGCGCATCGCACGCCGAGCTGTCGTGCGATGCGCCGAGCGGTCGGCTCACCGCGACGAGCGGTGCCGCCGATCCGCTGAACCGGGTGCGCCCGAACCCGACTCGCCCGCACCGAACGCGCCCGCGTCGAACGCACCGATCTCACGGTCACGGCCCATACCGAGCCGTTCCGGGACGTGCATGCGCGAGAAGGTGCGGCCCACGTCCGCGGGAACCGAACGGCGCGTGACGAGGCTGACCAGCACCATCGTCAGGAAAGCCAGCGGCACGCTCACCGCGGCCGGGTAGCCGACGAGCACCTCGAGCCAGCCCGCGCCGCGTTCCGGATCGACGGGGGCGAGCACCACCACCATCGCCGCGATCCCGGACACCAGCCCCCCGAGCACCATGCCCGCGGCGGCCCCGGCTGCGGTCAGCCCCCGCCACCAGATGCCCAGGACCAGCAGGGGGCACAGCGTCGACGCCGCCACCGCGAACACCAGCCCCACCGAACGCGACAGGTCCAGCGAGGTCACCGACAGCGACAACGCCAGCGGCACCACTCCGGCGAGCACCGCCGCAATCCGGAAATCCCGCACCCGGCCGCGCAGCACATCCGTCGACAGCACGCCCGCGACACTGACCAGCAGCCCCGACGACGTGGACAGGAATGCGGCGATCGCACCGGAGGCGACGAGCGCCGCGAGCAGCTGCCCGCCCCACCCGGACAGCACCGATCCCGGCAGCAGCAGCACCGCTGCGTCCGAGCGCCCGGTGATGAGCAGCTGCGGAACGTACAGTCGCGCGAACACACCGAGCAATGTCGGGAACAGGTAGAACACCCCGACCAGGGCGATCACGGCGAGCGAGGTCACCCGCGCGGTGCGGCCGTCGGGATTGGTGTAGAACCGCACGAGCACGTGCGGCAGGCCCATGGTGCCGAGGAACGTCGCGAGGATGAGCGAATACACCTGGAACATCGGGTAGTCGCCGCCGAATCCGTTGCCGGGCGACGCCCACGAGTCGTTGTCCGCGGGCGCACCCGCCACCACCGGAACGGGTGAACCGGCGTCGAGCACCAGTTCGGTGCCCGACGACAGCTCGTGCTCACCCGGCGCGAGCAGCACGGGCCCCGAGACCGGCCGGCCGTCGACGTGTCCGGTGACGGTCACCGGCAGCGGCTCACCGACCTGCACGATCACGTCGGTGGTGATGTCGACGGTGGTGCGGTCGGTGACGGTCGGCGGCACCGGTTCGGACACGGCCCGGTCGTCGGCGAAAAAGTACACGGTGAGCACCAGCGCCGGCAACGCCACCGCCGTGAGTTTGAGCCAGTACTGGAATGCCTGCACGAACGTGATCGACCGCATGCCACCACCGACGACGTTGCCGACGACGATCGCCCCGACCGCGGCCACACCCACCCATTCGGGCAGCCCCAGCAGGATGTTCAACGTCAGTCCCGCACCCTGGAACTGCGGCACCAGATACAGCACACAGATGACGGCGACGACGATCATCGCCAGCGTGCGCAGCCAGCGCGCCCCGAGCCGGAACTCGGCGAAATCCGGCACCGTGTAGGCGCCGGATCGGCGTAGCGGTGCCGCGACGAACAGCAGCAGGCCCAGATAGCCCGCGGCGAAACCCACCGGATACCACAGGGCGTCGGCCCCGTACTTCGCGACGAGCCCCGCAACGCCGAGAAACGATGCCGCGGAGAGGTATTCACCGGCGATCGCGGCGGCATTCCAGCGCGGCCCCACGGTGCGCGATGCGACGAGGAAGTCGGAGGTGGTACGCGCCAGGCGAACACCGTAGATCCCGATCGCGACGGTCGCGGCCGCGGCGGCGATCAGACCGATGACAGTGAGGACGGGAATCGATCCGGTATCCATCGCGGCTCAGTCGTCGGTCAGATCGGTGAAGTCCTGCTCGTTGCGTTCGGCCAGGCGCACGTAGAGCCACGCGATGCCCAGCAGCACCGGATAGCCGACGATGCCGAGCAGCAACCACGGCAGCCGCATCCCCAGCACGGTCACCTCCGCGAGCGAGGGGACCACAGCGAACAGCACCGGCAGCGCACCGAGCACACACACCGCGACGAGCGCGAACCGCAATGCGAGCCCGAGCTGCGCCCGGACCAGGCCGCGCACCATCGCGTCGCCGATCTGGGTCTGCTGCTGCACCTCGACGCGGGTGCGGACCATGCGGGCCCCGCGCCGCTGCGCGAGCACCACCCGTTGCCGCGGCGGCGGGCCGTCGCTGCTCATCGGGACGTCCAGGTTTGCATGGGACCGCGGATGAGCCGGTCCTTGAGTTCACGGGTGTGCCGGCGGCTCACCGGAAGCTCCACCACCTGCTGGTCCCCCTCCGGCCGCAGGCACACCACCAGACCCGATCCGACGCTGCGGATGCCCGTCACCAGCGGCAGCGCCACCAGGAACGACCGGTGCACGCGGAGGAACCCGGCGTCCGCCCAGCGGCTCTCGAGCGTCGAGATGGGGATGCGCACCAGGTGCGATCCGGTCGCGGTGTGCAGGCGTGCGTAGTCGCCGTCGGCCTCGACCCACCGCACCGAGGAACGTGGCACCAACGTCGTGACCCCACCCAGTTCGACGGGGATCACCTCGTCGGACGCGGCCGGTGCCGGGGTGTTGTCGGCGCCGGCACGGCGTCGTTCCGCGATCCGCCGCACCGCCTCGGCGAGCCGTTCCTCGCGCAACGGCTTGAGCAGATAGTCGACCGCGCCCAGATCGAACGCCGCGACCGCCCGGTCGTCGTGCGCGGTCACGAACACCACCGACGGCGGCTGCGCGAAATTGCGGAGGATCCCGGCCAGCTCGAGCCCGTCGAGACCGGGCATGTTGATGTCGAGGAACACCGCGTCGATACCGCCGTCGCGCAGCAGCCGCAGCGCGGTGGTCGCGTCGCCCGCAGTGTGGACCGAGCCGATCTCGTCCCGTCGGCGCAGCAGGTAGGCGAGCTCGTCGAGGGCCGGCGGCTCGTCGTCGACCGCCAGCACGGTGAGGGTGTCCGGATTGTCGTTCACAACGGAATCATCGTGCCATGCCCCACGGCCGGTCACGGCCGGATCCCCGGCCGGAACTTCGGCACCCGCATGCTGACCTTGGTCCCTGCGCCCGGGGCGGTCTCGACGACCAGGCCGTAGTCGTTGCCGAACGCCGCCCGCAACCGGTCGTCGACGTTCGCCAAACCCACATGCGCAGACTCCTTGACGCTGCTGTCCTCCCTGTCCGCGACCGCGTCCAGCGAGCCCGAGCGCAGCAGTTCCGGGTCCATGCCGATGCCGTCGTCCTCGACACTGATCACGCAGTCGGTGCCCTCGTCCGCGGCGACGATTCCGATGGTGCCGGCGCGGGTCGGCTTCCCGGCGATTCCGTGCCGCACCGCGTTCTCCACCAGCGGCTGCAGGGCCAGGAACGGCAGCACCACACCGAGTACCTCGGGAGCGATCTGCAGCCGCACGTCGAGAGCATTGCCGAACCGGGCGCGCTCGAGGGTGAGGTACCGGTCGATGTTGCGCAGTTCGTCGGCGAGCACCGTGTACTCCCCCGCGGACCGGAACGAATACCGGGTGAAGTCCGCGAACTCCAGTAGCAGCTCGCGGGCGCGATCCGGGTCGGTACGCACGAACGAGGCGACGGTGTTGAGCGCGTTGTAGATGAAGTGCGGGCTGATCTGGGCGCGCAGCGCCCGGACCTCGGCACGGTCGAGCCGCGCGCGGGACGCGTCGAGCTCGGCGAGTTCGATCTGGCTGCACGCGTAGCCGGCGACCTCGGCGAGCACCCCGAGCATCGCCGGGCCGGGCTCGGTGGTCGTGACGACGCCGAGCACCCCGACCACGCCGACGTTGTCGATGATCAGCGGCTCGGCGATCACCGCGCGCGCCGCGATCTCTTCGGGTCCACGCGCCAGGTCCCCGTGACCGACGAGCACGCGGCGTTCGCCCTCGATCGCGCGGGCTGCGGCATCGTGCATCTGGTGGGCGAGACCCTCGTACAGCCCGTGCCAGGCGAGCCGGTTGCCGTCGGCGTCCAGCAGCGCCACCGCCTGCGCACCGGTGAGGGTTCGCAGGTGCGGCGCGGCCTCCTCCGCGGAGGTCGCGTCGAGTCCGCGGCGCAGGGGTCGCGCGGCGAGTGAGGCGGTGTGCAGCGTCGCGTGCACGGCGCGTTCGGCGGGGGTGGTGACGACTCGCCGGGTGCGTGCCCACACCGCGCCGATGCCGCCGACGACGAGCGCGGCCAGCACCGCGAGCACGACGACGACGGTGCCGGTCACTGCCCGCTCATCCGGGCCGGGCGCGGCGTCCGGGGACGCTCGAACAGGATGGTCGCGGTCATGCTTACCAACCTAGAGCCCGGGGCCGGTCAGGCGGGTCGTGCGCGCGCGGAACCGACGAGCGGAACCGGTTCCCGCATCGGCGCCAGTGCACCCATCGAGAAGGTCCGGCGGCGCTGCAGCACGGTACCGACCGGCCGCACCGCGAACGTGACGGTCACATCGCACTCCCCGAAACGCAGGGCTGTCAGCGCGCCGGATTCGACGACCGCGACGACACCGTGGAGTTCGTATTCGGCGGTCAGGTCGATGTCGATACGCCCGACCGGTACGCCGTCCAGGCTCAGCTCGACGAACGGATGCTGAGTCGAGGTGATGCGCGTACTATCCAGCGGCACAGCCTGTTTCCCGCCGCCGAGGGACGCGGTGGCCGCGTCGCGCAGTCGGCGATAGCACTGCCAGCCCTGCGCGAACAGGTCCTCGAGTCGGACCTCGAACAGATCGGCGATCGCGGTGGCCACCTCGGCATCGACCGCGGCGAGCATGTCCGGGGTGATCGCGTTCAGCGCCCTCACCGCGGCACGGACCGCGCCGAGTCGGCCGAGGACGTCGGCTACCGCCGCGGCCGACCGGTCCGGCGGGACGCCCGGCAGCAACACGGTGCGCGCGGTGATCGGGTTCGGATCGGTCATGGGGTGTCTCCTGTCACCTGTGTGTCCCACGGGCGGACACGAAAGTCGATCCCGACCGTGGGGCCCGCGCGGCCCTCGGCCGTGGTCTGCGGATTCCGGTCGGGCCGGGCGACCGCGCGCACTTCCCGAGCCCTGCGCGCGGGCCGACGTCCATCCGGCCGGCGAAGCCGGGTGACGAGCACCGCCGCGGCGAGTGCGCCCGCCCCGGCGCCGAGTCCGGTCAATGCCACCGTGGCCGTGCTCTTCGGCGCCGGAGGGTCGGCCGAGGCGGTGGGCGGGTCCGGCGGCGCGGCGACCGTGATCGGCGATCCTTCCGATACCGTCACTGTTTCGGTGACCGTCCCCGGCGGCTGCGTCCTGTCCTCTGTCACTGTCTCGGTGACGGTTTGGGTCGCGGTCGCGCCCACGTCGACCGTCTCGGTGACCGTCGTCGTCTCGGTCGTGGTCTCGAATACCGTCGTGGGTACGTACACCGTCTCGGTCTCGTACACCGTTGTGGGCACGTACACCGTTTCGGTCACCGTGGTGATTTCCCCACTGCCGCAGCATGATCCCGAGTCCGGGTCCGGCGGGTCCTGTGCACCGGCGCGGGTTGCGCCGAGGAACACGAGACCGAGCGCCGCCACGCCCATGCCGATCGCGGCAGCTGTTCCGCGCCGCCGCCCGCTCGTCGTTCCCGTATTTCGCATGTCCCCAGCGTCTTCCTGCGACGTCCGAGGCGCACGCGTAGTGGACTACTCGAATCCTGCCGGGCAGGTCACGTCCGGCCGCGGCGGTCGATCCGTTCCTCGGCGGCGGCTTCCTCGACGTCGAGGCTTTCGAGCTCGACGCGCAGGGTTTCGTCGTCGAGGGTGCCGTCGTCGCGCGCGGCGATCAGGGCGGTGCGCTGTGCGCGCAGGATCGATCGCCGGAACTCGTCGAACAGTGCGCCCGCGTCGAGGTTGCGGTCGTCCTCGTTCTCCGATTCGACGGCCTTGGCGTCGACGCGGGCCTGGATGGATCGGCGGACCCGTTCGAGGATGCGGCGCACGGATTCGGCGTCGAACCCGGACGGCGGCTTCTCCGCGAGGTTGTGGAGCTCGCCCTCTGCGGCGGCGGTGACGATGGATCGGGCGAGCTCGCGCTGTTCTTCGGTGCGGAGCCGCTCATACGGGTCGGTGACGTCGAGCCTGCGGATCAGTGCCGGCATGGTCGCACCCTGGATGAGCAGGGTGCCGACGGCGACGACCAGGGCGATGAGGTGGATGATTTCGCGGCCCGGGAACGGTTCGCCGGACGCGAGCAGCAGGGGAACACCGCCGGCGGCGGCGAGTGTCACCACACCGCGCATGCCGGCCCACGACACCACCAGATGTTCGCGGAAACTCAACGGGTCGCGGCCGAGCCGTGCCAGCCCGGCATCGCGGGTGACGCGGCGACGCCCCCAGTTCAGCAGACCCCACGCGGGCCGGACCGCCATGACCAGGACGAGCACCGCGACCGAGTAGAGCAACACGACGACGACGTCGTAACCGTTGTCGGTGACGTCGTCGAGGACGAATTTGAGCTGCAACCCCATGTAGGCGAAGACGAACATCTCGAGCAGGATGTCCAGGCTCTCCCACACATAGCGTTCCTGGATGCGGGTGTTCACCGAGGCGTCGGTGGCACGGTGCCCCATGTAGAGGCCGGCGGCGACGACGGCGAGCACCCCGGATGCGTGGATCTCCTCGGCGACGAGATAGGCGGTGAACGGAAGTACCAGTCCCAGGGAGGTTTCCAGCGGCGAGTGGTACATGCGGCCGCGCACCTGGTGCACGATCACGGCGAGCACGAGTCCGATCACGACACCGCCGACCACCTCGTAACCGAAGAACACGACCGGGGAGTCGAAGAACACCCGGGTGTCGGCGACCGCCGACACCGCGACCGTGAAGAGGGTCAGGGCGGTCGCGTCGTTGACGAGCCCTTCCCCGGTGAGGACCGCGATGACACGTTTCGGCAGTCCGAGTTTCTGCCCGACCGCGACGGCGCTGACCGCGTCGGTGGGGGCGACGACCGCGCCGAGCACGAGCGCCGCACCGAACGTCAGCTCCGGCACGAGCCAGTTCGCGAAGAACGCGACCGCGAACGCGGTCGCGAGGACGGTGAGAATGCCGAGCCGCAGGATCGGCGACAGGTAGCGCCGGAAGGTGGGGACGGAGAACCGCAACGCCGCCGAATACAGCAGTGGCGGAAGCACGACTCCGAGGATCACCTCGGGTCGCAGTTCCAGCCGGGGCAGCCCGGGGATGAACGACGCGGCGGCACCGATCGCGACGAGCACCAGCGGGGCCTGCAGGTTACGGCGTGTCGCCAGCCCGGTGACGGCGATGGCGGCGATGACGACGAGCAGAATCCAGGTCCCGTTCACGGCAACGATTCTGCTCCGTCGCTGCCGCGGTCGCGGTCGGCCGCGACGGTCACGGGGCTGGTTCGACGGTGTTCGCGCAGCTAGTGGACACGCGCGCACGTCCGTGCGTATGCGTGTGTCCGACGGCTGTGCAACTCACGCGCACGACGAGGCCCTGCACGTTGTCCGAGAAGCCCGCGGAACCCTGCCACACCGGCCGCGGGCTCGACGGGCCTGCTACCCCGCGCCCGGTCCCGGCGGGGGCCCGGGCGGAGATTCGGGGCGGGGTCGCGGCTGAGGTCCCGGCGTCTGGTCGTCTGCCGCACCGATGTGTTTCTTCGCCGCGTCCTGCGCCTTGTCGACGTGCTGGGCGTATTTGCCACCGGTCATCCGGTCCACCTGGTCGCCGGCCTTGTCGATGGCCGAGCCGACCTTGTCGGGATTCTGGGCGGCGTAGTCCTTGCCCTTGCCGACCAGGCCCTTCAACGTGTCGATGAATCCCATCTGCTGTCCTTCCGTCGACGCGGACGGTTGTCGCCGGGTTCTCGCGATACGGCGGTCAGTGTACTCCCGGGAGCAGGTCGTCCGGCGCGGCGAACAGGCGACGCTGCTCCCCGTGCAGACGTCCGGTGACCCACCACGAGACCTCCACCAGGAACACACCGACGGCGCCGCACACGAACGCGATCGTCGTGTACCCGATGTCCGACGGATCCAGCGCGAAGAACTCGCGGCAGAACGGCACCGTGAACAGGATGACGTAGCCGAGCACGGACCCGATCAGCAGCACGATCTTCCACAACTGATACGGCCGGGCGACGACTGCGAGTACCCACAGAGCGATCATGATCAGAGTGATCAGCGCGGACGTCCCGGCCTGGATCTTCTGCTGCTCGGTCTGCTCGGGACCCCCGTACACCAGCACGTAGCAGACGAACGTCGCGACCCCGATGATCACGCCCGACGGGATCGCCAACCGCATCACGCGAGGCACGAACCCGGACCGGGCCCGCTCGTTGTTCGGTGCCAGCGACAGCAGGAAGGCGGGGATGCCGATGGTGAACCACGCGGCGATCGTCACGTGCCGCGGCAGGAACGGGTACGGCAGCGGATCGAAGTCGAACAACTGCGACAACACCCCGGAAACCCCGACGAAGAACGCCAGCAGCACCGAGTACACGGTCTTGGTGAGGAACAGGTTGGAGACTCGTTCGATGTTGCCGATGACGCGGCGACCCTCGCCGACCACGTACGGCAGGGTCGCGAACTTGTTGTCCAGCAACACGATCTGCGCGACCGCCCGGGTCGCGGGGCTACCCGAGCCCATGGCGACTCCGATGTCGGCGTCTTTGAGGGCCAGCACGTCGTTGACGCCGTCGCCGGTCATCGCGACAGTGTGCCCACGCGACTGCAACGCCCCGACCATCGCGCGCTTCTGATCGGGCCGCACCCGGCCGAACGTGGTCGCGGAGGCGACGGTGTCGGCGAGCCGATCCGGGTCCTCGGGCAGGGTGCGTGCGTCGACCGGCCGCTCGCCGTTCGCCAGGCCCAGCGACGACGCGACCGCGCCGACGGACACCGCGTTGTCACCGGAGATGATCTTGACGTCGACCTGCTGGTCGGCGAAATACTCGAGGGTCTCCCTCGCATCCGCCCGCACCCGCTGTTCGAGTACGACCAGCGCCTGCGGGGTGACGGTGCCCGGCGCGGCCGCGTCGTCGACGGGGCGGTCGCTACCGGCGAGCAGCAGCACCCGCAGCCCCTGCGCGCCGATTTCCTCCGCCCTCCGGGCGGTGTCGGATGCCGGATCGAGCAGCACGTCGGGGGCACCGAGCAGCCAGTTGCCGTGCGCGCCGTAGGACTGGCCGCTCCACTTCTTCGCCGACGAGAACGGCGCGATCGCGGTCGCCGCGCCCCACCCGGGATCGTCGGGCAGGGCCTCCTTGATCGCCGCGACACTCGCGTTCGGGCGCGGATCGTCCCCTGCCATCGCCGCGAGTGCCGCGCGGACGGTGTTCTCGTCCGCACCGTCGGCCGGGACGATCTCGGCCAGTCGCATCCCGTTCTCGGTCAGGGTTCCGGTCTTGTCCGCGCACACCACGTCGACACGGGCCAGTCCCTCGATGGCCGGCAACTCCTGCACGAGGCACTGGCGCTGTCCCAGCCGGATCACCCCGACAGCGAACGCGATCGACGTCATCAGCACGAGGCCCTCTGGAACCATCGGCACCAACGCGGCAACCATGCCGCTCAACGCGGGCCGCAACGACTCGCCGCTCGAGAACAGCTGGTTGTAGATGATGAGCAGACCCGCCGGGATCATCAGGTAGGTGATGAACTTCAGGATCTTGTTGATGCCGGCCATCAGCTCCGAATGCACCAACGTGAACTTGCTGGCCTCGTCGGCAAGCCGCGCCGCGTAGGCGTCGCGGCCGACTCTCGTCGCGCGGTAGGCACCGCTGCCCGATGCGACGAAACTCCCGGACATCACGGTCGCGCCGGGCTCCTTGTCGACGTTGTCGGACTCGCCGGTCAGCAGCGATTCGTCGAGCTCGAGGCCCTCGGATTCGACGACGACACCGTCGACGACCAACTGGTCGCCGGGACCGAGTTCGATGATGTCGTCGAGGACCACCTCGCGCGGCGCGAGCTCGGCGGACCGGCCGTCACGCCGCACGACCGGTTTGGCCTGGCTGACGATCGCGAGCTTGTCCAGAGTCCGCTTGGCGCGGACCTCCTGGATGATGCCGATGCCGCTGTTCGCGACGATCAGCAGGCCGAACATGCCGTCGATGATCGAACCGGTGGCGAGCACGATGAGCAACAGCACACCGAGGATCGCGTTGATCCGCGTGAACACGTTCGCGCGGACGATGTCCTTGACGGAACGGGACGCGCGGTCGGGGACATCGTTCGTCTCCCCCCGCGCCACACGTTCGGCGACCTGCTCGGTGGTCAGGCCGCCGACTACATGGCCGGCATCGGCCACAACCGCCTCACCGGCTCCGGCCACCGCGGTGGGCTCTTCAGCTGACATGGAGAACAGGCTATGCCAGCGCCGGTCGCCGCGATCGCGCACCGACCGGTGAGGTCACATCGTCATGCGTTTCGTCATGGAACCGGCCCGGGTACCCGCCGCAGCATGACATCTCTGAAGGCACTCGCCCTGGTGTGCACGCTCAAACCCTCCCCGGCTGCGTCGAGCAGCGATCTGATCACCGAGCATGTGCTCACCGAGTTCGGCAAGTACGACGTGACCGGTGAGACGATCCGGCTGGTCGATCTCGACATCCGTCCCGGCGTCGAAGCCGACATGGGGAACGGCGACCAGTGGCCCGAGGTCCGCCGGCACATCCTCGATGCCGACATCCTGCTCGTCGCGACCCCGACCTGGCTCGGCCAGATGTCGAGCGTCGCCAAACGCGCGCTCGAACGACTGGACGCCGAATTGTCCGAGACCGACGACGAGGACAGTCCGATCCTGTTCGGGAAGGTCGCGGTCGCGGCGGTGGTCGGCAACGAGGACGGCGCCCACGCGATCGTCGCCAGTCTGTTCCAGGGACTCAACGACTGCGGGTACACGATCCCGGCGCAGGGTTGCACCTACTGGAACGGCGAGGCCATGACGCCCGGCGACTACAACGATCTCGATTCCGTGCCCGACGCGGTCGCCTCGGCCACGGCAACCCTCGCCCGCAACGCCGCGCATCTCGCCCGCGCATTACGGGTGGGACCGTATCCGTCGGCCGAGTGATCCGGGTGCCGAGGGCCGGCCTCGCCGCTACTCCGGCTCCCCGCCCTCGGCACCCGCCCGGTGCGCCGGACCTGTCGCCTCGTAGCCGCCGTCGGTGCCCACTCCGCCGTCATCGGGCGCGACGTCTTCGTCCTGTGGGGTTTCCTCGGGGTCGGGTGCCACCTTGTGGAAACCCTCGTCGTCGTTGTCGTGCTTGCCGGACGTGTTCATGTTGCTCCTTCTCACCGGCGCGCACCCGCGGTGCGCGTGACCTCGAACTGCACGCCGAAGTTGTCGAACGTGTAGGGCAACGGACGGTCCGGCACCGGCACGGGCTCGGACACGACCCGGAAGTCGGCGGCGGCGAGCAGGCGGACCAGGAGGGTGCTGGTCACCAGCAGCACCAGGTTCCGGCCGGGGCACACCGCGGGTCCCGCGCTGAACGGCACCACTTCGGGATGCATCTCCGCGCGCCCGTCCAGCCACACCTCGGGGACGAATTCGTCGGCGAACGGCACGGTGTCCCCATCGCGATGGAAGCCGGGGGTGAGGATCGCGAAGCCGGTACCGGCGGGGATGCCGAACCGTTCCCCGTCCGGGCCCCACGCCGTGTCGCGAATGGAGTCCCGCAGGATCATCGGCGTGGTCGGCCACAGCCGCAGCGATTCGAGCACGGCGGCCCGCACATACGGATAGGGCTGGGGGGTGCCGGGGTCGCTGCCGGCGATCTCGGCCCGTGCCCTCTCGCGCTGGCCGGGGTGACCGGCGAGCAGCGCGAGCGTGCGTGCCGAGGCGATGCCTGCGGCATCGAACGCGAACAGCCAGTGCGGGATCTGGCCGACCGGATCGGTCGCACCTCCGACGGGCAGCGCTGCGAGAGCTCCAACGAGCGACCCCGGTTCGGCGCGGTCCACATAGCGGTACAGGTCTTCGATGAAGCGGTCGCGCAGTCGGCTTCGTTCGGGGATGAAGTAGGACCAATTGCCGTTGGCGCGAAGCTTTTTCAACCTGTCGGTGACGCCGGTGTCGTCGGCGGCGGACGGACCGAGGACGACCTGGCGCACCATGCGCCACCACGCTCGGGTGAACTCGTCGTTGTCGAGTGTCCCGGAGCGGATCGCCGTTTCGAGCAGGGTGCTCACCTCCCGGTCGACGACCTCGACGATCGGTTCGGCCAGGCGATGCAAGGTGTGCGCGGTGTCCAGCGCCTGTTCGTTGAGTTTGCGGCGTTCGGTGCGGATATGCCCCTGGGAGATGAGAACGCCGTGCGGTTGGAACGGCGAGAGTGCACCCTTCTTCTCCCGGGTGGCGGGGTCGAACGGGTCGGGCGAATCCGCGAGGATCCTGCCGACGTCGGCGGGGTCGAGCACCACAGCCACGCGACGGCCGGGCAATTCGACCTGCAGGGGCCCGGAACCGTGCTCCTCGCGCAACCGGCGCAGGACGTGCACTGCCGACGCGTCTGCACCGAACCGTTCCAGCAGCGCCATAGATCTGGGCCTGCGGGCGATGACACCGGCCGCGACAGACGGGAAACCGAGGGTCGCGATGAGACGCAGCGCCCGGAGGCCGCTCACCGTAGGGCCGGTCCCGGACGTCGAATGTGCGGTACCTGCGGTTGTCGACATGACGGACTGGTACCCGCTCCCGGTCCCCGCGAAACGGTCGCGAACGCGAAAAAGACAAGCGTACTTGACGCAGAATGACAAGAATGCTTGACTTCGAAGGGTGCCAGCGACACCGAGAGGCAACCGAGTCCGCGAGTTCCGCAAGCACTTACGGATCACCCAAGCCGAACTGGGCACGGAGGTCGGCGTCAGTCGCCAGAGCATCGTGTCCACCGAGAAGGGCGACTATGCGCCGAGCGTCTACCTAGCATTGCGACTCGCCCGCACCCTCGGCACCACCGTCGAAGACCTGTTTCCGCTCACCGAGGAGGACCCTTTATGACCGCGTTCATCAAGGCCGCCCGTGCGATCGGGGATCTCGACGACGACTTCTACCGCGACGAACGTCAGCGCGACGTCTGGAACGAAGCGTCCGCGGTGGGATTCCAGATGGTCCAGTGGATCGCCCTCCTCGCCGCGGCCGTCCTGCCGTGGGCCGCCGGACGCGTCGGCGCGTGGATCGCTCTCGGCATCATCCTCGCGTGGATGGCCGTCTCGATCGCCACCACCAGCTACGCACGCAGCCAGGACGTCGACGTGTACACCTCGGCCAAGAAGTGGCGCCCCCGCGCAATTCTCGCCGCCGCCCTGTACATCGCGGGTGTCGTCGGGATCTACGCGCGCCTGTCCACCCCGCTCGACCAGACTCCCGAAACCTGGTTCGGCATGATCGTCGGCGGAATCTGCGGCGTGGCAGTGGTATTCGCCCTCGCCACCTGGCGCAGGCGACGCGACGCGCGCCGCGTCGCGGAAGAGGAAGCGCGCGACGCCGAAGGAATGTGAACCTCGTCCGACCTCGGCGTGGTGGCGAGCGGGATGTTCTTGTCAGACCCTCGCGCTATTGTTCGAACATGCTTTCGAACCAGGTGGGAGGGGACACGGTCGAGGCGCGGTTGACCGCCCTCGACGCCGCGGTCGACGGCCTGCTCGACGACGACCTGTCCGGTCTGTCCCGCGACGACATCGTCGACGTCCTGCAACGCCTGGAGACCTCGCTGCGCAAGGCCGCGGCGGTCGGGCACCGGCTGGTCGTCGAAACCACCGAACGCATGATCCCCGGGCATCTCGGCTGCCGATCGGTCCACGACCTCCTCATCGGCACCCTGCGGATCTCCGCGGCCGACGCGGCCCGGCGGGTCAAGGGCGCGAAGAAGACCGGCACCTGGCACGGCCTCGACGGCGAGGAGGTGGAACCGAAACTGCCCGCCACCGCCGCCGCCCAACGCGCCGGGGCGATCGGACCCGAGCACGTCGCCGCGGTCGCGAAGATCCTGCGCAAGGTCCCCTACGGGGTCGGGTTCGACGAGATCAGCGTCGCCGAGAAAATCCTGGCCGACGCGGCCTGCTCGGTCACCCCCGAAGACCTCGTGAAACTCGGCGTGCATCTGCTCGCGTATCTCGCCCCGGACGGGGACGTCCCGGACGAGAAGGAACGCAAGCGTCGGCGTGGTCTGCGGATCGGCAAACAGGGTGTCGATCTCATGACTCCGATCTCCGGGTTGCTGGATCCCGAGACGCGAGCCTTGCTCGAACCGGTACTCGCGAAACTCGCCCGGCCCGGCATGAACAACCCCGACGACCCGGACTCACCGCGCGGGGACGTCGACTCCGAGACCCTGGACCGCGATGCCCTCGCGAAGGCCGCGGCCCGCGACACCCGCACCGCGGTGCAACGTAACCACGACGCCCTGAACGTCGCCCTGCGGCAACTGCTGTCGTCCGGTGTGCTCGGCAGTCACCGCGGACTGCCGGTGACCGCGATCCTGACCATGTCGGTGAAACAGGTCGAAGACGAAACCGGGGTGGTGACCACCGCGTCCGGCGGGTTGGTGCCGATCCGCGACGCGCTGCGCATGGCCGAGACCGCCCATCCGGTGCTGGCAATTTTCGACCACCACGGCCGGCCGCTGCATCTCGGCCGCGCGAGACGGTTGGCGTCGGCGGATCAGCGGCTCGCGTTGATCGCCGCGTCCGGTGGCTGCACCCGACCCGGCTGCGACGCGCCCGCGACCCTGACCGCGGTGCATCACATCACCGAATGGCAGGCCGGCGGACCCACCGACATCACCAACGAGGACCTCGCCTGCGACGCCTGCCACGCCCTGGTGCACGACGGACCCGGCGGCTGGGAAACGAGGGTCGCACCGGCAGGGTCGGAGCATCCGGGTCGCACCGAGTGGATTCCGCCCCCGCACATCGACCCGGAACGGACACCGCGGGTCAACCACCGGCACCACCTCGGGGACCTGCTGTCCGCGGCGTTGGCGCACTACCGTGCCCGCCGCGACACCGAGCTGCGGGAACACCGGCGACGGTGGCTGCGGGAACCGGCCGGAGATACCGGTGACGGCGAGGTTCCGTAGCGGATCACCGGTCCAGGAATCAACCTTCTAGGCCAGCACGGCGTCGAGTGTCTTCTTCAACGCCGACGGCTGCGCCGGTGATCTCGGCGCCTCCTTCTTCAGCTCCAGCATCTCAGCACCGATCTCCTGCAGCTTCTTCCGGCCGAGATGCTCACGAACCTGCGGGAACCACTCGTCCTCTTCCTCCTCGATGTGGTGTTCGACGTTCTCGATCAGCACGGTGGTCTTGGCATCGAAACGCTCGTCCGACGGCGACATGGCAGCCAGCTCGGTTACGAGCACATCGGCGACATGGTGTTCCTCGTAGGATTCGAGGACATCATCGTCGAGTTCCGGGACGAGATCGCGGACCTTCGGATACATACACTCGTTCTCGATGTAGGTGTGCACGGTCAGCGCCTCGATGATCTTGTCGACGAGCCGCCCCTTCTCCTTCTGCGCGTTCTCGCCTGCACTGCGGAAGGCACGAAACAACTTTCGAATCTCCTTGTGATCATCCTTCAGAATCACGATGGCGTCCGTCGACATCAAAACCTCCTCGAGCCGGGTTGACAGTGGCTGATACCCAAGGCGGGACTCGGGCAAACGACACGTCGCCGGAACGGAACCGATGCGACCCCGTCCGCGTCCAACCCTGTAGACGCGCTACTGCAACCAAGGAACCGATGACCCCAGACAAGCCCGGAATCGCCGCCTCACTGTGCGGGCTCGCCCTGCTCGCAGCGTGCACCACCTCCGTGCCCGGCACCGCGGTCCCACCGAGTCCCGTCGATGGTCTCTTCGTGTCCTGCACCATCCCGGACGACGCACTCGCCGCCGCCGGCCTCGACCCGGCCTCGGAGAGCGTCGGTTTCGTCGGCGAGCAGTTCACCCATGCGAAGCTCTGCAGCTGGGACGGCCCCTGGTACAACATCGGCATCTTCGCCATGACGGACACGATCGAACAGATCCGCGCCCATCCTCGGTACACCGGGTTCCGCGACGTCGCGATCAACGGCCGCGACGCAGTGCTGTTCCGAAAGGCGTACGACCCTCGAGACGAGCTCTGCTTCCTTGGATACTCAACTCGCCGCGGCACCATCCTCTTCCATGGGATCGAAAGTGCACTCGTAGAGGATGGCGGCGACATCTGTGTCGTCGTCACCGAGGCCGCGCGCGCCCTCGATCGCCACATTCCCAACTGAGAGGAACACACATGTCGGAACCGGTCGGGCCGGAAACATTCCGCCGACTCGTCGAAGCCGCCGAATCCGGACAGCTCTATCTCGAGCCGGACGCAACCGAGAACTGTGTCAAAGCCTGCGACACCTTCCTCGAAGCTCTCCAGTTCATACGGAACTCCTGTTCAGAACTCGAGGTATCGGCGGCGTTCGGGCACCTGCCCTCCGCCCACGCTCTCGGCTTGAAATTCGACGCCAAAGCCACCGGCCCGGGCGGCCTCTCCGACGTCCTGCAAACCCACATCGACACCGTCACCCAGATGCGCGCGATGTTCGCCGCCGCCGGCAAGGCCTACCGCGAAGCCGACCACGAAACCCTCACCGCTCTGCGGGAAGCGTCCGGGTAGAGGTCCCCTCAGCCAAGTGCCACCCACCACGGATGCTGAGCGCCGGGCCGGAGAGCGTCGACGCGTTGACCCGGCATCGGGACCGCCGTCGCAACCCCCGCTTCCCGGGCGGCGGGCAACAACCGCGCGATCGGTTCGGACCACGCGTGGAAGGCCAGATTGAAGGTGCCCCAGTGCACGGGCACGAGAAGGCTGCCCGGACGGTCGGCGCAGCCGAGGTCGCCGTGGGTCCGGACAGCTTCCTCGGGGTTCATGTGGACGTCCGGCCAGCGACGGTCGTAGGCGCCCACGGGCAGCAACGTCAGGTCGAACGGGCCGTACCGGTCACCGACGTCGGCGAACCGTTTCGTGTATCCGCTGTCGCCTCCGAAGAACACGCGCCGGGTCGGGCCGGCGATGACCCACGACGACCACAGGGTGATGTCGCGTGCGAATCCGCGACCGGAGAAGTGCCGGGCCTCGGTGCACGTGATCGTCAGCGCCCCGACCTCGGCGTGCTGATCCCAGTCGAGCTCGACGATCCGCTCCTCCGGTACCCGCCATCGGCGCAGGTGCGCACCGACACCGAGCGGAACCAGGAACCGGATGTCGGGTTGCGTGGCGGCCAGCATCTCGATGGTGCGGCGGTCGAGGTGGTCGTAATGATCGTGGGAGATGACGACTGCGTCGATGCGGGGCAGTTCGGCGAGCTGCACCGGCACCGGGTGCATCCGGGCGGGCCCCACCGTCGCCGACGGCGACACCCGGTCGCTCCACACCGGGTCCGCGAGGATGCGATGCCCGTCGATCTCGACGAGCGCACTGGAATGCCCGAACCAGGTGACCGCGAGATCGGCGGCCTCCACGGGCGCGAGCGGCGCCGCGAGCGGCACATCCACGCGGGGTGTGCCGACGGATCCGCGGGTGAGCAGTTCCCGCAGCAAGCTCCCGCCGTCCTCGGGGCCGAGCATGCTGCTCGGCTCCGAGTTGTGGAACCGGCCGTCGCGGTATCGAGGCGAACCCGCCGCGTACGGCCGGATGTCGGCGGCGGACGCTCCGATCGAGGTCGGGAGGCCGCGCGCGGCGCGCGCCACCCACAGCAATCCGGCTCCGGCGAGGGCGGACGAGGCAGCCTGCTTGACGCTCACCACACCACTCTAGGTGCGGTCGGCTACTTTCCGCGGAACACCGGGTCGCGCTTTTCGGCGCGCGCCGCCCGCGCCTCCTGCGCGTCCTCGCTCAGCCACGCGTCGGCCAGTGCCGACATCTGCTCCGGCGACGGCTCGTCGCGGGTGTGATCGTCGTTGAGGAACAGCTTCATCGCGCGCAGCGAAAGCGGCGCCAGCGTCGCTATCTCCTGTGCCCATGCCTGCGCGGCGCCGAGATCGCCGATCCGGTTTGCCAGGCCCCGCGCGAGCGCCTCGTCGGGGTGGATCGACTCGGCGGCGAGAAACACCGACCGCGCGGCTCCGCCCCCGATGAGCGTGGCCAGCCGACGGACCGTCCACCGGTCCACCGAGATCCCGAGCCGGGCGGCGGGCACCGCGAACCGGGCTTCGGGAGCGACCACTCGCAGGTCCGATGCGAGGGCGAGCTGGGTGCCGGCTCCGATCGCGGGACCGTTGACGGCGGCGATCACCGGGATCGGCGCGCCTTCGATGGTCGTGAGCATCTCGGTGAGACTGTCGAGGAACCCCTCGGCGTAGACGTCGCCGGACAGATCGGCGCCCGCGCAGAACGCCGACCCTTCACCGGTGAGAACCACGACTCGCGCATCGTCCTCGACGGCCTGCTCTATGCCTTCGCGCAGCTGCACGCACAACTCGGTGTTGAGCGCGTTCCGCCGCTCCGTGCGCTGCAGTTTCATCGTGACGACGTCACCGTCGCGGCTGATCCCGATCATGCTCGTGCCTCACCTTCCGATCGTGGCGCAGGCATCATCCCATCCGGGCGGGGCCGCGCGTTCCGCGCGGTCTCGATCGATGCCGGCGGTAGGATCGTGAGCGACAATAATGGGGAGCGGATCGGCCGGCTGCACTCCCAGGAGTGGTAATGGACCCACGGATTCCCGATGTGAACACGGTCAGGATGGCGGTGGACCTCGCCTGCCGTGCGCCGTCGGTGCACAACAGCCAGCCGTGGCGCTGGACGTACACGGACGGACGCCTCGACCTGTTCAGCGACCGCAGCCGGCTGTTGCCGTCGATAGATCCGACGGCCCGGCAGCTCGTGCTGAGCTGTGGTGCCGCCCTGCATCACCTGCAGGTCGCGGCCACCGCGTTGAAGTGGTCCACCGAGATCGACCGGCTGCCGATGGGAGAACATTCCAACCATCTGGCCAGCATCAGATTCAGTCACGGAGCGCGCCCGGCGTCACACGACTTCGATCTCGTGGCGGCGATCCGCAGGCGTTACTCCGACCGCAGGCCGTTCGCGCCGCCGTCGACCGGCACCGGCTTCCCCGGACCGCTCAACGAGATGCTCCGACCCGGGACGCAACTGACGGTGCTTCCGCAGGATGCTCGCCCCGTCCTCGGCGCCGCCACCGAACTCACCGCAGCGCTGCGGCGCTACGACAGCACCTATCAAATGGAAATTCATTGGTGGGCCGGTCATTCCGCCGATTCGGTCGGCATTCCTCCGGACGCGCTGGCCACAGCGGAGCAGAGCGCACGCGTCGAGATCGGCCGCTGGTTCCCGCCGGGTAGCCGCTCCTCGACCGGCGCGCCGGGTGCCGACCACTCGACCGTCGTGGTGATCAGCACCGAAGGGGACGGTCGCGAGGACTGGCTGCGGGCAGGTGAGGCGCTGTCGGCGGTGCTGCTCGAGGCGACCGCCGACCGACTCGCCACGTGCCCGCTCACCCACCTGACCGAGTTCGGGCAGAGCCGGGAGATGATCCGCACGCTGCTCCCCGGCAACGGGTGCCCGCAGGCCCTGGTCCGGATCGGCACGACAGCGCCGGAGGACCGCCCGAAGCCGACGCCGCGGCTGCCCACGGATTCGGTGCTGACGGTGAACGCCCGACGCGCGTCGCGGTGAATCAATCCGATTACATTGCAGGAGCAAAGGTTTCAGATCGTCACTCGCCCGGTTCGGGCTCGGTGCGGCCGGCCTTCGCCGGACGGCCGGGCCGGCGGATCTTCTCCGCGTGACCCGGCATCCGGCCGGCCTCGGTCAGCGCGCGGCGCAGCAGGAACTCGATCTGCGCGTTGGTGCTGCGCAGTTCGTCGCCCGCCCACTTCGCCAGCGCGTCGTGGACAGCCGGGTCGAGCCGCAGGAGCAGCTTCTTGCGTTCGGCCATGCCGATCGAACCTAACTACTGGTAGAGCGAACCGGTGTTGACGACCGGCTGGGCACCCTGGTCACCACAGAGTACGACGAGCAGGTTGCTGACCATCGCGGCCTTGCGTTCCTCGTCGAGCTCGACGGTGTGCTCCTGTTCGAGCTGATCGAGTGCGGCACCGACCATCCCGACCGCACCCATGACGATCTGCTCCCGCGCCGCGATGACCGCGCCTGCCTGTTGGCGACGCAGCATCGCCTGCGCGATCTCCGGCGCGTAGGCGAGCTGGTTGATGCGCGATTCGACGACGTGGACACCGGCCGAGCGAACGCGCTCGGCGACCTCTTCGGACAGCTTGGTGGTGATCTCGTCGGCGTTCTGACGCAGCGACATTTCGTCGGCGCCCGCGTCGTAGGGATAGCTGCCGGCGATGTGGCGGACGGCGGCTTCGGTCTGGACCGCGACGAACTCCTCGAAGTCGTCGACGTCGAAGACGGCGCGGGCGGTGTCCTGGACCTGCCACACGATGACCGCCGAGATCTCGATGGGGTTGCCGTCCGCGTCGTTCACCTTCGCCTTCCCGGTTTCGAGATTGCGGATGCGGGTGGAGATCTTGCGGCGCGTGTTGAGCGGGTTCATCCAGCGCAGCCCCGGTTCGCGGAGGGTGCCCGAGTAGGAGCCGCCGAGCAGCTGCAGCACCCGCGCCTGGTTCGGTTCGACCAGGACGAGACCGGCCAGGGCGACGACCGCGAGCACGGCCGGGACGACGCCGGCGACGATCAACGGAACGTTCGTCCGTGTCGCGCCCAGCACGATCAGTCCGATTCCGGCCAGTTCGACGACGAGCCCGATGCCGAGCACCAGCCATCCATTGGAGGAACGCCCGGGGCGTTCGGTGATCGTCGATTGTGTTGCGGCCATGGCGCGCTCCCGTCGTCGTACCTCAGTAATGCGATATTAAATTGATATCACATTAATTGCCGTGGTGCGGATCGCGCGGTGGGCCGCCCCGGCAGGGGGCATCATGGGTGCCACAGACGAGCCCACCACAGGGAGAGACACGATGACGACCGGCGATCCCGACACGTCCGTGGACGTCGTCGTGATCGGAGCCGGCCAGGCCGGGCTGTCCGCCGCCTACTACCTGCAGAAGTTCGGCAAGGACCCGGACCGCGGCTTCGTGGTGCTGGACAGGTCGTACGGACCCGGCGGGGCATGGCAACACCGCTGGCCGTCCCTGACCCTCGATACCGTCAACGGACTCCACGACCTGCCCGGATCGTCCTTCGCCGAGGCCGTCGACACCACCGACGGGACGGTCGCCGCCGCAGAGGCGGTGCCCGAGTACTACCGCGCCTACGAGCGGCAATTCCACCTTCCGGTGCGCCGGCCCGTCCAGGTGATCGTCGTGTGCGACCGCGGCGAATACCTGCGTGTGGAAACCGATCACGGCGTGTATGCCGCGCGCGGCATCATCAACGCGACCGGAACCTGGGAGCACCCGTTCGTGCCGTGGTATCCCGGTGCCACACGGTTCCGCGGTCGGCAACTGCACACCAAGGACTACCGGACCGCCGACGAATTCGCCGGTGAACACGTCCTCGTGGTCGGCGGTGGCATCTCCGCGGTGCAATTGCTCGACGAGATCTCCCGCGTCACCGACACCACCTGGGTCACCAGACGCGAACCCGCTTGGCGGGAAGAGAAATTCAGTCCCGAGATCGGGCGGGCCGCGGTCGCGCTCGTCGAGGACCGGGTCCGGCACGGCCTGCCACCGGGATCGGTGGTATCGGTGACCGGACTGCCCCTCACCCCGGCGATCCGCGCCGCCCACGAACGCGGTGTGCTCGAACATCTTCCGATATTCTCCGAGATCACCGAACACGGTGTCCGATGGCCGGACGGACGACAACTCGACGTCGACGTGATCCTGTGGTGCACCGGATTCCGGAGTTCTCTCGACCATCTGGCACCGCTCGGTCTGCGCAACCCCGGCGGCGGAATCACCATGACCGGCCGGCTCGCGACGCAGGTCGCCGCCGATCCGCGCATCCACCTCGTCGGATACGGTCCGTCGTCGTCGACGATCGGCGCGAACCGTGCCGGCCGGGCCGCGGCCCGCGAACTCGTCGACCACCTCGACGAACAGGCCCGCGCGAGGTGAGGGCACCCGGTTCGATGCTGCTGGTCGTCGCCGCGACGGCCGCGAGCCTGACCCTGTCGGCGCCGGCCGCCGTCGAAACGGTCGTGCCTCCCCCGCCGCCACCGGTTCCAGCGGAACCCCCGACCGCGGAGGAACTCGCGGCCCGGATCGTGCCCGCCGTCGTTACGCTCACTGCCACCGACGGCTGGACGGGGGTCGCGGGGACCGGCATCGTGCTGACGCCCGACGGTCTCGTGCTCACCAACCACCACGTCGTCAGCGGCGCCGACGAAATCACCGCCATCAGCGCAGCGACGGGACTGACGTACGACGTCGCCGTCAACGGATACGACCGCGCCCACGACATCGCGGTCGTGCAGCTGGGCAGCGCCCAGGATCTGCCGGTCGCGACGCTCGCCGATGCTCCCGGGCCGGGGGTGGGTTCGTCCGTCACCGCGTTCGGCAACTCCGACGGCGGCGGGGTGGTGGTCGCCGCGCCCGGCACGATCGTCGCGACCGGGCGGAACGTGCTGGTGCGGGATTCGGTCGACGGTTCGCGGCACCGGTTGACCGGGATGTTGCAGTCGGATGCGGCGATCCGGCCGGGCGACTCCGGTGGTCCGCTCGTCGACGCGTTCGGCGCGGTGGTGGGGGTGAACACGGCGGGCGCGGTCGGAGAGGACCCGGCCGACGCCCCCACCGCCCCGGAGGCCTATGCGGTGCCGATCTCCGCCGCAATGGAGATCGTCGAGCAGATCCGCTCGGGTGCCGGCGGCGGCACGGTGCATGTCGGCCCGACACCGCTGCTCGGGGTCACCGTCACCACGGTCCGCGAGGGCGGTGAGGACCGCGGCGCGGAAGTGCTGTGGGTGTCGTTCGATTCGCCGGCCGAGGCCGCCGGACTCGACATCGGCGACGTCATCACCTCGTTCGACGGCAACCCCGTCGCCTCGCACGGCGACCTCGAAACCCTCCTGATGACGCGCCGACCCGGTGACACCGTCGAGATCGGCTGGCGCAACAAGACCGGTGCCCGGCAAACCGCGACGGTTGCGGTCGAGTCCGGTCCCGTGCGCTGACTCGCCGGGAGCTGCTCAGCGCAGCCGGTGCGTGGTCTGCCCGTGCGGATGCTTCGCGAACACGAGCACCTTGCGCGGGTCGACCCGGAAGACCCCGGCGGTGAACTCGTCGGCGCCGAATCCTCCGTCGACCACCTCGAAGCGCCACCGCTCCCCGTACTTCGCGAGGTAGGCGTCGGCGATCACCTGAAGTTGCACGGAGTCGGTGATCTGCCTGGCGTTTCCCTCGACCACCACGTCGGTGCCGTCGGCCCACGTGTTGGCACCCGTCGTCACCGCCACCTGCGTCTCGTGCTGCAGGTTGCGTGCCTTCTGCTCGCCGGGACCCGTGCAGAACCAGAACGCGCCGTCGCACCACAGCCCGACGAGGGGGGTGACGTGCGGCCCGCCGCCGCGCCCGGTGGTGCTGAGCCAATACAGTTCCGCGTCCGCGAGCAGGTGCTCGGTGTCGCTCCACGCCATCGGCTGCGCGTCCGAATCCCCGAATCGTGTGTCGATGGTCGTCACCGGTGTGCTCATGCCGGCCTCCCTCGTTTCGTCGATTGTCCACCGGTACCGACCTCGACAACCGACGGAACTCAGCATCCCCGGGGTGGCGGGAACCATCGTTCGGTCCGACCGGGTGACGGGACCGTTCACCGGGGGCGGGATAATCGCCGGGTGAGCGCAACACTACGAATCGACGGGCTGTCCGCGTCCCGCGGCGAGCGGACGCTGTTCAGCGGGCTGGACCTGACGGTCGCGCCCGGCGACGTGATCGGGCTGGTCGGCGCGAACGGCGCCGGGAAGTCGACGCTGCTCACGACGCTCGCCGGTGTCGGCACCGCCGACGTGACCGGCACGATCTCGCTCAGCCCGCCGGACGCGACCGTCGGCTATCTCGCGCAGGAACCGGAGCGTATCGCCGGTGAGACCATCCTCGGGTTCCTCGAACGCCGCACCGGTGTCGCCGACGCCGAACGTGTGATGAACGCCGCGGCGGAAGCACTCGGCGAGTCCGACGTCGACGAATACACCCCGGCGCTCGAGCGGTGGCTCGCGCTCGGCGGTGCCGACCTGGTCGAACGCGCCGAGAAGACCGTCGCAGATCTGGGCCTCGACGTCGGGCTCGACGCCCTCATGACCGGTCTGTCCGGCGGGCAGGCGGCCCGCGCCGGACTCGCGGCGCTGCTGCTGTCGCGCTACGACGTGCTGTTGCTCGACGAACCGACCAACGACCTGGATCTGGCCGGCCTCGAACAGCTCGAGCGGTTCGTCGCCGAGACCCGCACCGCGGTGGTGGTGGTCAGCCACGACCGGGAGTTCTTGGCGCGCACCGTCACCGGCATCGTCGAACTGGATCTGACGCAACAGCAGATCGCCGTGTACGACGGCGGGTACGAGGCGTTCCTCGTCGAACGGGACGTCGCGCGACGGCACGCCCGCGAGGCGTACGACGAGTACGCCGACACCAAGCAGCAGCTCGAGGATCGCGCCCAGATGCAACGCAACTGGCTCGAGCACGGCGTCCGCAACGCGCGCCGCAAGTCGAAGGACAACGACAAGGCCGGCAAGAAGTTCCGGGCCGAATCCACCGAGAAGCAGGCGGCGAAAGCACGCCAGACGCAGCGCCGCATCGAACGGCTCGACGTCGTCGAGGAGCCCCGCAAGGAATGGGAGCTGCGGATGTCGATCGCGGTCGCACCCCGCAGCGGAGCGGTCGTGGCGACACTGAACGGCGCCGAAATACGACGTGGCGCTTTCCGTTTCGGCCCCGTGACGACTCAGGTCGACTGGGGTGACCGAATCCTCGTGACCGGCCCCAACGGTGCCGGGAAGACGACGCTGCTCGGCCTGCTGCTCGGTACGCTGACCCCCGATGCGGGCAGCGTGTCGCTGGGTTCCGGCGTACAGGTCGGCGAGATCGACCAGGCGCGCGGCCTGTTCGAGGGCGACGAGCCGTTGGTCGAGGCGTTCGGTGCACAAATTCCCGACTGGCCCGATGCGGAGGTCCGGACCCTGCTCGCGAAGTTCGGATTGAAGGGCCACCACGTGCTGCGGCCGGCGTCGTCGCTGTCCCCCGGGGAACGCACCCGTGCCGGGCTCGCGTTGCTGCAGGCCCGCGGGGTGAACCTGCTGGTGCTCGACGAACCGACGAACCATCTGGACCTTCCGGCGATCGAGCAGCTCGAACAGGCCATCGACAGTTTCGAGGGGACGCTGCTGCTCGTCACGCACGACCGGCGGATGCTCGAGACCACCCGCAGCACGCGACGCTGGCGACTCGACGACGGGACGCTGAGCGAGGAGGCCACGTGAGCGGCAGTGTCCGGGTCGACAGCTGGACGTGGTCGGTGCGGTTGTTCAAGACCCGATCGGCCGCTGCCACCGCATGCCGGGCCGGGCACGTGCGGGTCGACGGGGTGACCGCGAAGCCGTCGACGCCGGTGACGATCGGCGCGGAGGTCCGGGTACGCGCCCACGGACTCGAAAAGATCGTCGAGGTAACCCAACTGGTGAACAAGCGCGTCGGCGCCCCGATCGCGGCCACCGCCTACATCGACCGCAGTCCCCCGCCCCCGCCGAAGGAGATCCTCGCGTCGATCCCCCGCCGCGACCGCGGTACCGGGCGCCCGACGAAGAAGGACCGCCGCGAACTGGACCGGATTCGCGGGTTCAACGAGGACTGAGTTTTCGCGGTCACTCCTCGCCGGCGGGCGAAAGCCCGTGTTCCACGAAGGTGCGGAAGGCCCAGGCGAGGTCGTCCCGGGATCGGCGGGTTCCGCTCTCGTACCCGACGAGCATGTACATCGCGACGGTGGCGTGCCGTTCGGACAGCTCACGGTCGCCGGTCGCGGCGAAGTACGCGTCGGCGATGAACTGCCGGCGTTCTTCGTCGGCCTCGACCTGAACCGCCCGGACATCGGGGTCGTGGGCGGCCCACACGCGGATCGCCGCCTCGGAGTCGTGGGGCAGATTCAGGGCGATGTCGATCAGGAATTCGAGCCGCTCGACCGGGTCGGTGATTTCCCGGGCGTTGCCGATGAGCCGGTCGCTCCTGGTCTCGCGCCAGTAGTGGATGAGCTGGGACGTGTACTCCCCCCAGCTGGGGAACGCATGGTAGAAGGATCCGCTGGTGGCGCCGACCGCCTCGCACACCGTCGCGAGTTTCAATCCGGCATACCCGCGGCCGCCGAGGACGTCGAGCCCCGCCTCGAGGTAGCGCAGTTGGGCCCCCCGTGTGGGCACCTTCCTCTTTCCACCGTCCGCAGCCATGACTCCTCTACCTCGCATTCCGGACCGAATTGTGAACTCTTGCACAAAAGTGTAACCCTACTTACACTTCGGGCCGGTGCGAGGGAGGAGAACGTGAGCAAACCGAACCGCAACGCCGGACTCGACCCGGAAAGCCGATTCCTCGAGATCTACCGAAACGTCTCGAATCCGCAGCTACCCCAACGGATTCGACATCAAGACCATGGGCACCTTCACGCCGGGCTGCCCCGTGCCGCATGCCGCTCCGGAGGAGTCCACCCCGTAGCTACGAGGTCCGAGGACAAGGCCCGCTGACCGTTCGCGTCAGCGAGCCCCCTTCGTTCCGAGCGAATGTATCGTTCATCTCCTCAGATCGACTGAATGTACCGTTCGCTCGGATTGGGCGGTTGACAAAACGCGGGGTCGATCCCGCCGAGATCGCAGACGCCACCACGCAGGGTCCATCCTGTCCAGCTCGTCCCACAGCGGATTCCAGAAGCCCTCGTCCCGCATGCGTTCCACGGTCGGGCGTCGCGGGCGGTCACGACACGTCCTGTCGCGGCGACCGAGCGGTCTCGACCAGAGCCCGCTTGAGGATCTTCCCGGTGGCGGTCATGGGCAGCACGGTCATGAACTCGATCCGGCGGGGATACTTGTACGCCGCCATCTGCTCCTTGCACCAGTCGATCAGCTCGGTCTCGCCGAGTCGACTTCCGGGCTCGGGGATGACGAATGCCTTGACCTCCTCGCCGTGTCGCTCGTCGGGGACTCCCACGACCGCGGCCAGCGAAACCGACGGATGGCTCATCAGCACCTCCTCGATCTCTCTCGGATAGACGTTGAATCCACCGCGGACGATCAGGTCCTTGGCCCGGTCGACGATGTAGTAGAACCCGTCGTCGTCCCTGCGCGCGAGGTCGCCGGTACGGAACCAGCCGTCGCGCATCACCTCCGCCGTAGCCTCGGGCCGGTCCAGATATCCCTTCATGATGTTGTGCCCGCACAGCACGAGTTCACCGACCACGTCGGGTCCGATCACGGGGTTCTCGTGCTCGTCGATGAGCATCGCTTCGATCCCCCACACCGGAACCCCGATCGAACCGGGCCGCGGGTCCCGTTCGGGGTCGCTGAACATCGCCAAGGGCGACGTCTCCGATAGGCCGTAGCCCTCGAGGATTCCGATGCCGAAACGATCGGCGAACCGCGTCAGGATCTCCACGGGCAGCGCCGCACCGCCGGAGATCGCACGGCGGAGGGTGCGGGCGATCTGCTTCACATCGACGGACTCGTCCACCGCGCCGAGCAGCGCCCAGTACATCGTCGGGACACCCGCGAACACGGTGACCGACTCGGCGAGCATGAGGTCCAGTGCGGCCTTCGCCTCGAATCGCGGCATGAGCACCAGCGTTGCGCCCACCGATAACCCGGCGTTCATCGTTACCGTCTGCCCGAAGGAGTGAAACAGCGGCAGCGTGAGCAGGTAGGTGTCATGGCGCAGCGGATTGCTGTCGAACAGACGGTTCGCGGTCAGTGCGTTGAGGACCATGTTCGCGTGCGTGAGTTCCGCGCCCTTCGGCCGGCCGGTGGTTCCGCTCGTGTAGAGCACGACCGCGGTATCGGTGGGGCAGCACACCCCGGCGCGGGTCCCGACCAAGTCCAAGTCGATACCGGGCTGCACATCGGTTCCATCGGCCGTCGTCACCGCATCCGAATCCGCGGAGAGAAAAAGTATTTCGCGACAGCCGTCCGCTTCCGAGAACGCGGACCGCCCGTACTCACCCGTCGGCATCGCGTCCGTGCCCTCGAAGCAGAAGTAGAGCACTGCCCCGGAATCGTCCAGGTGGTAGGCGATCTCGCGGGATTTGAACAGGGTGTTCAGCGGCACCACCACGCCCCCGGCCTTGAGGATGCCGTAGTACACGGCGGGGAATGCAGGGATGTTCGGACACGTCAACGCAATTCGGTCGCCGGGCCGAATACCGCGATCGGCCAGCAGAGCCGCGATTCGGGCGGCGCGGGCATTCAGATCGGCGTAGGTGAGGCGCTCGGTGCCGTAGATCAAGGCGACCCTGTCGGGGTAGCGGCGAGCGGAATCTTCGAGAAGTACAGAAAGATCGAGCATGGGCTGGATCGATCCTGTCGTAGCGATGTGATGTCCGGTCGGCGACGCCTCGACGTCGTCTACTCTGCCTGCGAGAGCATCGGACTCGTGTCGTCGATCAGTTCCTGCAGCAGCTTCTCGGCACCGGGCCACGGGCCGTACCCCGCTGCGGGATTCAGATGCCCGACGTCACCGAGGTCGACAAGACGACTCCCCCACGCCTCGGCCATTCCGGCGACCCGCCGGAATCCGGCGAGCGGGTCGGTGCGGCTGGCCGCGACGATGCTCGGGAACGGCAGTGTGCGGCGCGGAACGGGCGTCCATCCCCCTCGTTCGAGTTCGTCCGTAGTGGGATATCCGGATGGGAGTGGCAACTCGACGTCCGCGGGGGTCGCGAGCAACGCCCCTCGGATCGGGCGGGTCGGATTCTGTGCCCAGTGGACAGTGGTGACGACGCCGGCACTGTGCGCGACGAGCACCACCGGTCCGGCGATGTCGGCAAGGACGGCGTCGAGGGCGGCGACACGCGCGGCACGGTCGAGTCTGTGGTGTTCGAGCGGCGGCACGATACGGGCGTTGCCGAGTCGTTCGGCGAGGAGGGTCTGCCAGTGATCCGCGACGTGGTCGCGGAGACCGGGCACGATGACCACGGTCGGGGACTGGGACGAATTCACGATGAGCTCCGGGGGATTGTCGGGTAGAACGCTGGGTCAGCGGACCGGGACGGCCGGGGCGCCCAACTCGGCGAAGCGGCGCAGGCCCGCGGGGTACAGTCGCTTGCCTGCGATCAACGCCGCGATGGCGACGGCATAGACCAGCGGCGACAACTGCAGCGCACCGACGAGACCGAGGCGGTCGGCGAGGATTCCGATGACGAACGGGCCCAGCGCGAGACCGAGCAGATTGTTGGCGACGGTGAGCGTTCCCATGGCCGAGGCACGGACCGAGGAATGAGTGAGGTTGGCGACCATCGCGGCCGTCGGGCCCGACGATCCGGCGGAGAAGAACGCGCCGATACCGAGGAGCACCAACTGAGCGGCGCCTGCTTCGAGGTGGAACGCCGTCGTGAGGGACACCAGCGAGATCGCACAATAGACGATGGCGGTGGTCCACTTCCGGGCGATGTCGAGGCGCCCGACACGGTCGGTGATCACGCCGCAGACGACCATACCGCTGCCGACGAGGAGGACGACGATCGCGGCCGCGGCTGCGGCCTTGTCCGGGGACAGGCCGTAGTACCGATTGAA
Organism: Rhodococcus zopfii NBRC 100606 = JCM 9919; assembly: GCF_001895025.1. GTDB lineage: Bacteria > Actinomycetota > Actinomycetes > Mycobacteriales > Mycobacteriaceae > Rhodococcus > Rhodococcus zopfii. The sequence continues at coordinate 105,422 of NZ_BCXI01000010.1, read as the reverse complement.
GAAGCTCGGCGTCCACGAGAGCAGGACCGCCGCGGTGAACATCTGCAGGCCGCCACCGGCGTAGGCACACAGCACCGCGGGGTTGGTGAACAGGCTGGATACGGGAGCGCGGAAGCCTTCCGGCGGTGCCGCAACACTCGGTTCGGGATCATCGCCGGCTGAATACCGTGCCAGTTTTCGTTCGCTGACAAGCGCACGGAACAGCGCCACGAGGATGAGACCGAACACCGCCATCGCCGCGAACGACCACCGCCAGCTCAGATGCACGGCGATCAGACCGCCGAGGGCGACACCGACGACCGAGCCGAACGAGCCGCCGGCCATGAACGCGCCACTGAGGGTCGCGTGGACCCGGGGGGCGAACACGCTGAGTACCAATGCGATACCGACGCTGCCGTAGGCCGCTTCACCGACGCCGACGAGGAACCGGGCACCGAGCATCTGCTCGTAGTTGCCGGCGACCGCGCACAGCAGCGTCGCGACGGACCACAGCACAGCCATGAGCACCAGGCTTTTGACGCGGCCCCACCGGTCGGCGAGCAACGACAAGGGCAGGGTGAGCAATCCGACCATGAGCGCGACGACGCTTGTCAGCGAGGCAAGCTCCGAATCAGCCAGTGCCCATTCGGATTTGAGATACGGGAAGACGGCGCTGAGGACCTGCCGCGACATGTAGTCCGAGAGCAACAGTCCGAAGGTGAGCGCGAAGACGATCCACGGGTAGATCCGCGACCGGGTGCTCGATCCGGCGGCGGCGCTCGGAACGGCGATGGAGGTGGTGTGCAGTCCCATAGGTGCTCCTGGGGAGACGGTGTCGGTGGGCGGGGACTCGGGCGTGGGCCACGCGGTCCCGGGACACGGCGCGAGTGCGTGCCCCGGGACCGGCGGAGACGGACAGGATCAGGCGTGCTGGGTGAAGCCGACCTGCCCGGGGCGCCGGTTGGGCGCGTAGCCGAGCTTGGCGAGCGTTTCGTCGGCGTCGCGGTAGGTCTCGCCGATGCGGTAGATGTCGCGGGCCTCCTTGCCGGTGGCGACCTCGCGACCGAGCTCACCGGCGATCCGGACGAGCTGCCGGATCTGCTGGACGGAGGTCATCTTCTCGCCCTTGCGACCCCAGATGGTGTCCTCGTTGCCGCACCGGGTGTGCAGGCCCATCGCGATGGCCATGGTGTTGACGGGAAGCACCGACCGCATGAGAGTTTCGAGGGTCAGGCACGCGCCGTCGGGGACCCGCTGGATGAAGTTCATGATGTTGTAGGGGTTGGGTCCGTCGAAGCCGCCGCCGATGCCCACCCAGGTGAGGTTGAGCGGACCGGTGTAGACGCCGCGGCGGATGAGTCGTTCGACGGTCTCGAGCTGCGGGATGCTCGACAGCTGGAAGTGCGGCTGGATTCCCGCGGCCTGCAGGCGGCGCAAGTGTTCCTCGACCCACTCGGGTCCGGCCGGCACCGTCATCTCGCGGTAGGTCGTCGCCAGCTCGGGACGTTCCATCGAGGTGCCCGCGATGTCGTCCGCGGTCATCAGTTCCATGATGTTCATCTGCGAGGTGTTGATCGCGATGGTCACCTGGTCGGGCTTCGGATCCAGTTCGGCGAGCATGTGCCTGACATCGTCGGACAGCCATCTAGCTTCGGCGCCTTCGCCTTCCGGAGCAAAGGAGATGGAGCCGCCGACCTGCAAAATCATGTCCGGCACGGCCTGACGCAGCCCGGCGAGCAGTTCGTTGAACTTCGACAGCCGCTTCGAACCCTTGCCGTCGAGCTCGCGGACGTGGATGTGCAGCACCGTCGCGCCGGCTTCGTAGCAGTCCACGGCCTGCTGGATGTGCTGGTCCATGGTCAGCGGCAGATCCTCGGGGAAGTCGGCCGGTTCCCACTCCGGGCCGTAGGGCGCGGCAGTGATGACCAGCTTGTCCTGGCACTCGGGGAACAGGGCGTCGTCGTGGAAATGCATGGGAGTCTCCGTTTTCGGGATAGATATCGGTGAGAGGTCGACAGAAGGTCAGAAGGGCCGGTCGCCGACGATTCCGGCGCGCTCCATCTTGCGGACCGCCGGCCAGTAGTCCTGGACCGCGTAGTGCTGCGTGGATCGGTTGTCCCAGATGGCGATGCTGTTCCTGGTCCAACGCCAGCGCACCTGATACTCCGGAATCGCGGCCTGGGATGTCAGGTACCGCAACAGATCTCCGGCACCTGGCGCATAGTCGCTGCCGAACCGTACGTTCTGGGGCGTGTGGTAGTTCACCAGGTGTGTCGTGAACGAGTTGACGAACAGGATCTTCTCGCCGGTCTCCGGGTGGGTGCGGACCACCGGATGCTCGGCGTCGGGGAACCGCGTGTGCAGCGCGTGACGCTCCTCCGTCGGCAGCGCCGCACCGAAACTCGACTCGATGCTGTGTCGCGCACGGAGACCGTCGATCTTCTCCTTCACCGCATCCGGCAGCCGCCGGTACGCCTCGACCATGTTCACCCAGATGGTGTCGCCACCGACGGGAGGCGTCTCCACACACCGGAGCACACAACCCATGGGCGGGTTCTCCCGCCACGTGGCATCACAGTGATAGGCGTTCTCGTAGTGTTCCGGTGCGCTGTCGAGGTCCTTGTAGATCCGCACCAGACCCGGGTGGTCGGGGTGGCTGCCGAGGACTGGATGACCCTCGAGGGTGCCGAATCGTTCGGCGAGAGAGACATGTTCGGCGCAAGTGATGTCCTGGTCGCGGAAGAAGAGCACCTTGTGTTCGAGGAGCAGCGCGCGCAGCCGGGCGAACAGTGTCTCGTCACGGGCGACGTCACCGAGATCCACGCCCGACAGTTCGGCGCCGATCGTCGCGGTGAGCCGCTCGACCCGAAAGGCGGTGCGGGTGTCACCCGCCGGAGGAAATGTTGCGGTCATGGGAGTGTCCTTCGAGTGGTACAGGTCAGAGAGCGAAGACCGACGAGCCGATGCTGCGGCCGGATTCGATGTCGCGGTGGGCGCGGACGGCGTCGTCGAGCCCGTACCGCTGGTTGATCTCGACGGTGATGTCGCCCGCCGCGACGTGCGAGAACAGCTCACCGGCGAGTTCGGCGCGTTCGGCCGGGTCGGCGATGTAGTCCGCCAGCGCAGGGCGGGTGACATACAGCGAACCCTTGATCGCGAGTTGCATGGCGTCGATGGGCGGTACCGGTCCCGAGGCGGTGCCGAAGCAGACCAGCAGACCGCGGCGGGCGAGCGAGTTCAGCGACGTCTCGTAGGTGGTGGCGCCGATGCTGTCGAAGACCACCGGGACGCCCTTGCCGTCGGTGAGTTCGCGGACGCGCCGGGCGACGTCCTCGCGGGTGTAAAGGATCACCTCGTCGCACCCGTGTGCCCGCGCGACCTCGGCCTTCTCCTCCGTGGAAACGGTGCCGACGACCTTGATACCCAACAGTTTCGCCCACTGGGTGAAGATCAGGCCGACACCACCGGCAGCGGCATGGAGCAGGACCGTGTCGCCTGCCGCGAGAGGTCGAATCCGGCGCAGCAAGTAGGAGGTGGTCAGTCCGCGCATCGTCATCGCCGCGGCGGTCTCGAAGGAGATCTCGTCGGGCAGATGGATCAGGTGCTCGGCCGGCATCACGCGTTCGGTGCTGTAGGCGCCGAGCGGGCTTCCGGTGTAGGTGACGCGATCGCCGGGCGCGAAGCCGTCGACGCAGGTTCCAACGGCCTCGATCACACCGGCGGCCTCGACACCCATACCCGCCGGCAGCGGCGCGGGATACAGGCCGGTGCGGAAGTAGGTGTCGGCGAAGTTCATGCCCACGGCCTCGTGGCGGATGCGGACCTCGCCCGGGCCCGGGTCACCGACCTCGACGGCCTCCCAGGTCAGGACCTCGGGACCACCGGTTTCGTAGAAGCGGACGGCTTTCGCCACGGTATCTCCTTCGCGGCCGTGCCAGGCCACAGCAGTGCTGCGGCCGGCGGGCCAGGTTTCGGGGCGCGAGCGATCCCGTCGTGTGCGGGATCGCGGGAATCACCTACGCGGGTTTCGCGCCCGGTGCGGTGTGCCGGGAGAGGAGGAACGATGCCGCACTGCGTGTCGAGTGTGCATCGAGCCCCCTTTCGGCTCTTGGTGTGATGGGACTAACAGTAGAGGGCTTGCGGCCACTATGCTTTTCTCTACGGGACATGGTCCTGTTCATTTCGGGACATTGGATGGTGACGTGAAGCCACTCGCCCGCTATGCGGCACTCAACAACTACGTCGATCTCGCGCATGCGGTCGGGCTCGACCCCGCCCGCATGGTCCGTGACGCCGGCCTCGACCTGCCCAGCCTCAGCCTCCAGGACCGGTGGGTGCCCGCGTCGGCCATAGCGGAACTGCTCGAAGACTCGGCGGCGGCGTCAGGCCGCGAGGACTTCGGCATCGCACTCGCCGAACTGCGCCGCTTCTCGAACCTGGGGCCGCTGAGCCTGGTCGTCCGCGAGGAACCGGATGTTCGCAGCGCCGTGAAGGTGCTGGTCCACTACGAGCACATGTACAACGAGGCCCTGAGGACGCGGATCAGCGAGAACGGCGGGATCGCTACACTGCGCGTCGGACTCGATGTCGGCGTGCCCGGCGACTTCCACCAATCGATCGATCTGGCGGTGGGGGTCCTGTACCAGCTGCTCCAGGGATTCCTCGGCCGGACCTGGCGGCCGCTGTCGGTGTCGTTCACCCGTCCCGCACCCCGCGATCCCGCTCCCTATCGCCGAATGTTCGGAACCGAGGTGCTCTTCGACGAACGTTTCGACGGAATTTCCCTGTACAGCAAGGATCTCGACGCGCCGAACGCCATGTCGGATCCGTTGCTGCGTCCGTACACCCAGAAGATCCTCGAGGAGATCGACGCGCACCAGGACGTCACCACCGTGAGCAGGGTCCGCGAGCTGATCGAACTGCTCCTGCCCACCGGTCGGTGCTCGGCCGAGCAGGTCGCCGGCAGCCTGGGTGTCGATCGCCGAACCGTACACCGCAAGCTCGCCGCAGAGGGCCACACGTTCGCGTCGGTGCTCGATTCCACCCGCGCCGACCTTGCCTCACACATGGTAGGCAGCAGGCGGCACTCGCTGACCGAGGTCTCCGAGCTCCTCGGATTCTCCTCGCCCGCGAACTTCTCGCGCTGGTTCCGAAAGCAGTTCGGCCGCAGCCCGAGTCAGTGGCGTTCCGAGTCCGTCGAGGAACGCCGGGCGTAAAATCACCAGCCCTCGCAAAGGCATATCGAATCGATATGCCGTGATGCGGGAATGGCGTCTATCGGTATCGCCTCACTCCGGTCAGGGTGGAATGATGGCTCTGTCTCCCCCGGTCACCCCCACCTCACCGATGCGGACGCGTCTACGAACGCCGTTGCCCGGGATCGCATTCTGTGCCCTCGGTGCAGCGGTCTCGCTGGGCATCGCCGGGCTCGTCGGCGGCGTCAGCCCGTTGCTGATCGCGATCGTTCTCGGTGCGGTGATCACCAATTCCGTTGCACTGCCCTCTGTCGCGGCGCCGGGTATCGCGGTCGCCTCCCGCAGACTGCTCCGCATCGGAGTGGCACTGCTCGGCCTGCAACTGCTGCTGTCCGATGTACTCGACCTCGGTTGGGGTGTGCTCGCCGTCGCCGTTGCCGTGGTGGTGGGGGGAATCGCGGGCACGATGGCGGTGGGGCGGCTGCTCGGAATGGAGTGGGGCGAGCGTCTTCTCATCGCCTGCGGCTTCTCCATCTGCGGAGCTGCCGCGGTCGCGGCGGTCGACGGCGTCGCCAATGCCCGCAAACAGCACGTCGTCACCGCCGTGGCACTGGTGGTCGTGTTCGGAACCGCCATGATCCCCGGGCTTCCGTTCGCCGTGACACTGCTGGGGCTCGACGCCACGCAAGCCGGCATCTGGGCCGGCGCTGCCGTCCACGAGGTGGCACAGGTCGTGGCTACCGGTGGGGCGATCGATGCAAGCCACCTCGGACCGGTCGGGGTGAGCGCCCTCGCGGTCGCCGTCACCGTCAAACTCGCCCGCGTCGCGTTGCTCGCGCCCGTGGTCGCCTGGATCGGCGCGGCCTCACGCCGTCGCACCACCTCGGAAGGCGGGGCCGGACGCCCGCCGCTGGTTCCGCTCTTCCTGCTCGGATTCGTCGGGTTCGTGGCGCTGCGTGCGACCGGGCTGCTTCCCGACCGGGCACTCGAGCTCGGACGGCTCGCGCAGACCGCCCTCCTCACCACCGCGATGTTCGCGCTCGGCACCGGCGTGCGGGTCTCCGTCCTCCGCGGTGTCGGCTGGCGCCCGTTCGTCCTCGCTGCCGTCTCCACGATCTGGGTCTCGACGATCGCCCTCGGTGGCGTCCTTCTCCTCGGGTGATTGCGCACCGGCCCGGGCCGGTACCGGTGTCCGGCACAGGTCGGCGCAAAGGACAGTCGTCGGCGCCATCCCGGGGTCGAGGCTCCGGCGACAACGACACAAGCCTCCGTCAGCCGCGGTACGTCCCCAGCGGCGTCGAATCCGGCCGGTCGAGCCGCCAGAACGTGCCGCCGTCACAGGTTTCGGTGTCGCCGCTGATGTAGCTGGCGACGGCGCTCGCGGCGGTCGTCGCGTCGGGGAATCGTCGGCCTTCCATCGGACCGGCCGTGATCTCGAGGGCGCCGGTGTCCGGGTCGAACCGCCCCTTGACGCGGTAGCCGTGCCGGTCGGCGATCACCGGCAGCCGCAGGTCCTCGACGGCCTCGGGTTCGGCCGGCTTGCGCGCCGCGCCGACGCTTGCCTTCCGCGCACGGTTGCGGGCGCGCCGCTCGGCCTCGGCTTCGGCCGCGTCGTCGTCGGTGTAGCGGGTGGTGTCCTTGGCGGGCGTCAGACCGAGCAGGTCCCAGCAGTCCCTGCCGTGGACGACGCTGCTGAGGGGGATGGCGTGGCTGCCGGTATGCGTCCGGCCGGGGGCATCCGCCATCCAGAGGTCGACCTCGTCGGCGATGCCCGCCGCGACCTCGTCGGAGGGCAGCACGAAGTATCCCGTCGGGTCGGTTCCCAGGTCGACGAATACCCAGAACTGCGAGCCGGTGTCGTCGGTGTCGGGCAGGGCATCCTGCCGCCGGGCCTGCCAGTCCCCGTCGATCTTGGTGCGAACCCGGACGATGCGGCTGTCCCCGTCGGCACCCCAGACCTCGACCGGGTTGCGCGGCAGGTGATCGAGCCGCTCGGCGCGGCCTCCACGTTGGATGACCTCGGAGATGAAGGCTTGGATCCCTCGACCGGCAGTGTCCCGCACTCGACTGCGTCCATTCTGTGTTGCGCCCCGTACGCCTCGGTGAGCTGTGTTGCGACGGGTCCACGCGGCACGACTCGAGTTTCTGTACTCCACAGTACGGGTCCGGGTCGGGCGGCCGCGAGATGCGTCGGCATCCGGTGGGTCGGGCCGGGCACCGGGCGACCCTCCGGTATAGCTTGACGCAAAAGTGACGACGACAGGTGGAGGCGACGTGGCCGGCAGCAGGATCTCCGCACGGGAGTTCATCGACAGCGTCCTCGACGAGGGCAGTTTCGTCTCCTGGGACACAACCCCCGTCGATGTCGGCGCCGACGCGACGTACCGCGCCGAGCTCGATCGTGCGGCCGAGCGTTCCGGCGTCGACGAATCGGTGATCACCGGTGCAGGCACGGTGCACGGCCGTCCCATCGCGATCATCGCGTGCGAATTCGCCTTCCTGGCCGGGTCCATCGGGGTCGCCGCGAGCGAACGCATCGTGTCGGCGATCGAACGGGCCACCACCGAAGGGGTTCCCCTGCTCGCGTCCCCCACCTCCGGCGGCACCCGCATGCAGGAGGGCACGCTCGCGTTCGTGCAGATGGTGAAGATCGCCGCAGCGGTCGCCGCTCACAAGGCCGCGCACCTCGGATATCTGGTGTACCTACGCAATCCCACGACCGGCGGCGTCTTCGCGTCATGGGGTTCGCTCGGTCACATCACCGCCGCCGAGCCCGGCGCGCTCGTCGGGTTCCTCGGCCCGCGCGTCTACCAGGCGCTGTACCACGAGGAGTTCCCGAAAGGCGTGCAGACCGCTGAGAACCTGTCCGCCAAGGGCGTGATCGACGGGGTGGCACCGCTCGAAACGGTGCGGCGGCTCGTGCATCGCACACTGCGGGTACTGGTCGAGCCGAGCAGCCCGGACGAAGGCGCCGAACAGGCCGTCACCGATATCGACGAGGTGCCGGATGTGCCCGCGTGGCAGTCGGTGATCCTGTCCCGCCGACCCGAACGACCCGGAATCCGGCAGTTGCTGCGGCACGCCGCGTCCGCTCAGGTACCGCTGTCCGGTACCGGTCAGGGCGAGACCGACAAGACGGTGCTGCTTTCGCTCGCCCGGTTCCGGGGCGTGTCGTGCGTGCTGTTCGGCCAGGACCGAAGCGGCCAGTCCGCCGCGCTGACGATGGGGCCGGGCGCGCTGCGCGAGGCGCGTCGCGCGATGCGGCTCGCGGACGAGCTGCGGCTGCCGCTGGTGCTGGTCATCGACACCCTCGGCGCTTCACTGTCGCGAGAGGCCGAGGAGAAGGGCCTCGCACCGGAGATCGCCCGGTGCATCGCCGATCTGGTGACGCTGCCGACTCCGACGGTGTCGGTGCTGCTCGGTCAGGGCACCGGCGGAGGTGCGCTGGCACTGCTGCCCGCCGACCGCGTGCTGTGCGCGCAGAACGGCTGGCTCGCGCCGCTGCCGCCGGAGGGCGCGAGCGCGATCGTGCACCGCGACACAACCCATGCACCGCAGATGGCCGCCGCACAAGGGATCCGCTCGCGGGACCTGTTGCGCCACGGCATCGTCGACGGTGTGATTCCCGAATTCCCGGACGCTGCAGAGGAACCCACCGAGTTCGTGAAGCGGGTCGGCGCGGCGGTCGCAGTGGAACTCGGCGGTCTGGCACGCGAATCCGCCGACACCAGGTACGCGCGGCGGCTCGAGCGCTACCGCAGACTGGGGTTGCCCGACTGAATCCGGTGGATCCCGGGTGCGGGACCTCGCTCACCCGCTCGAGGCAGCGACGGCACCGGCGGTGACCGCGGCGATCATCGCGGCGTTGACCGCCTCGACCGCCCGACGAACCGCAGCCCCCGCCCACTCCCCTTCGGCGATCTCCTCGGCACGCCTCTTCACGGCGCGCTTGTCCGCGTCCGGGAAGATCTTCGGCGCCGCGGAGACGGCCGAAAGCATCGAGACCAGCGCCGCGGTCCGCGGTGACGGCGTGAGGCCGTCGACCAGCGCGGCCCGCAGTTCGGCACGCACGTTCCGTTCGTGGCTCTCGTCGACCGCGGGCCAGCGGCGTGTCGGGAACAGCCCCAGGATCCGGCCGCGGTCCTCGCGCACCCAGCCGCGGTCGGCGATCCGCTCGAGCAGCGTGTCCTGCAGACCCTTGGCGAGCTTCTCGATCGCCGATGCCGGTTTCATCGGTTTCGCGTCGGCGAGCCTGCGAGTGGCGTCGGCGAGCACCGGATCCGCCGGCGCCGGGTCCGGGCGCACCACGAGCCGGCCCTTCCGGACGACGGCGCCCTCGAGGGCGGGCGTGACGGTTCCGGCCAGCGCCAGTTCGAGCAGCACCGCACCGGCCAGCACGCGCGGCAGTTGACTCCCGTCGACGATCGCCTTGCCCGACTCGTCGTCCAGCAGCACCAGCAACAGGTCCTCGGCGAGCAGCGTCATGGATCCACGCTACCGCCCGCCACCCGCTCGTCGCCCGATCCGCACCGTCCGGCGCACCGCACCCGCGCGGGACCACCGGTCACACCCACGGCACCGTCCGGTCACATAGGGTGTTCGGCGTCACAGTGCAGTGCGGAGGAAGGACACGAATCGATGAGCTCGTACGCGGAGGCGTTCCGGCAGAGTGTGGAGGACCCGGAGGCATTCTGGCTCGATGCCGCACGCGCAGTGGACTGGGTGCAGACGCCGACCCGGGCTCTCGACGGTTCCGACGCGCCCAACTTCCGCTGGTTCCCGGACGGCACGCTCAACACGAGCGTCAACGCCCTCGACCGGCACGTGCAGGCGGGTCACGGCGACCGCACCGCGCTGATCTGGGATTCGGCGATGGTCCCGGCCAAGCGCACCTACACCTATTCCGAGCTGCTCGACGAGGTCGCCGCGTTCGCCGGGGTGCTCCGCGACCAGGGCATCGTCGCCGGTGACCGTGTCATCGTCTACATGCCGATGATCCCGGAAGCGGCCATCGCGATGCTCGCGTGCGCCCGCATCGGCGCCGTGCACTCGGTGGTGTTCGGCGGGTTCGCCGCGAAGGAACTCGCCACCCGCATCGACGACGCGCAGCCGGCCTTGCTGGTGACCGCGTCCGGCGGTCTCGAACCCGGCCGTACCGTCGAATATCTGCCGATGGTGGAACAGGCCATCGGGTTGTCGCAGACCCCGCCGCACACCGTGATCGTCAAGGACCGTGAGTCCGTCCCGGGCTCGGCCGCCGAGTACAAGACGTCGTCGGCGGCGTGGTTCGACTGGGACGAACTGGTTTCCGACGCCACCCCGGCCGATCCGGTCACGGTCGCGGCCACCGACCCGCTGTACATCCTGTACACCTCGGGGACCACCGGGAAGCCGAAGGGCGTGGTGCGCGACAACGGCGGCCACGCGGTCGCGCTGACCTGGTCGATGCGCAACATCTATGACATCTCCGCCGGTGACGTGTGGTGGACGGCCTCCGACGTCGGCTGGGTCGTCGGCCACTCGTACATCGTGTACGGACCGCTGCTCGTCGGCGCGACGACCGTGATGTACGAGGGCAAGCCGGTGGGCACTCCCGATGCGGGTGCGTTCTGGCGGGTCATCTCCGAACACGGTGTGCGCGCCCTGTTCACCGCGCCTACCGCGATCCGTGCCGTCCGCAAGGCCGACCCGGATGCCGAGGAGTTGAAGAAGTACGACATCTCGTCGCTGCGGACATTGTTCGCGGCCGGTGAGCGCCTCGACCCGGACACCTACGAATGGGCGACCGCGATCCTGGACCGTCCCGTCGTCGACCACTGGTGGCAGACCGAGACCGGCTGGGCGATCGCGGCGAATCTGCGGGGACTCGAACCGATGCCGCTCAAGGCGGGCTCCCCCACCGTCCGGGTTCCGGGATACCGAGTCGAAATCGTCGATGCCGAAGGAAAACCCGTCGAGGCCGGGGCCGAGGGCAACATCGTCATCGCGCTGCCGTTGCCGCCCGGCACCCTCGCCGGTCTGTGGCGCGACGAGGACCGTTACCGCCGGTCATACCTGGACACGTTCCCCGGCTACTACCTCACCGGTGATTCCGGATATATCGACGAGGACGGGTACGTGTTCGTCCTCGGCCGCTCCGACGACGTCATCAACGTTGCCGGACATCGCCTTTCGACGGGAAGTATGGAAGCGGTCGTGGCGTCGCACCCGGCGGTCGCCGAATGCGCGGTCATCGGGATCCGCGACGAACTCAAGGGCCAGCGGCCCAGCGGCTACGTCGTCCTCAAGGCCGGCGCCGACATCGACCCGGAGTCGCTCCGGAAGGAACTGGTCGCGATGGTCCGCGAACAGATCGGCGCCGTCGCGACCTTCCGCGACGTGACGGTGGTGCAGGCGCTGCCGAAGACCCGGTCCGGCAAGATCCTGCGGAAGACGATGCGCCAGATCGCCGATCACGAGCAGTACACGGTGCCCTCGACCATCGAGGATCCGGCGGTGCTCGAGGCACTGGAACGGCAACTCGGCGGCTGATTCGGATCGGCTCGGCGCCCAGCCACCCGCTGCGACGATCGTGGCAGCGGGTGGCGGTCAGGCCCTGTCCGTGTCGTCGTCCGCGCCGGCACGCAATCGTCGACCGTAGTCGACGAGTTCCTGCAGTTTCGCGTCGTTCTTCTCGCTCACCCGGGTGTCGCGTTCGGGCAGCTGCAGCGACTCCTCGGCGGCGATCCCGGCCTGCAGCTGGCGGCCCCGCTCGAGTTCCGCGTCGAACTCGGCCCCGAACAGCAACGCCAGGTTCGTGATCCACAGCCAGAGCAGGAAGATCACTGCGCCGGCGAGCGATCCGTACGTGCGGTCGTAGCTGCCGAAATTCGTGACGTAGAAGGCGAAGATCACCGAGGCGGCGACCCACGTTCCGATCGCGATGAGCGATCCGAGGCTGAGCCACCGGAACTTCGGTTGGGCCACATTGGGTGTCACGTAGTAGAGCACCGCCACGATCACCACGACGAGCAGCAGCATCACCGGCCATTTCGCGATGTTCCACACGGTGACCGCGGTATCGCCGAGCCCGACGGCATCGCCGAGGGCACGCGCGACCGGGCCGCTGATCACGAGCATCGCAGCGGTCGCGCCGGCGGCGACGAGCGCCAACGCCGTGACGAGCAGCATCAGCGGCCGCAGTTTCCACACCGGCCGGCCCTCGTCGATCTCGTAGATCCGGTTCATCGCGCGCCCGAACGCCCCGACGTAGCCCGACGCGGTCCACAGCGCGCCGAGCACACCGACGATCAACGCGAGTCCGGCCGACGGAGCGTTCACGAGCTGCTCGACGGGGCCACGGAGGGTATCCACCGCCGAAGCGGGCCCCAGCTCCTCGACCATCTGCAGCACCCCGTCGACGGTGGAGCGTCCCTGGCCGACCACACCGAGCAGCGACACCACCACGAGCAGCGCGGGAAAGAGCGACAGCACCGCGTAGTAGGTCAGTGCGGCGGCCAAATCCGTGCACTGGTCGCGCCCGAATTCGCGAACGGTCCTGCGAAGCACGTATTTCCACGACGGCTTCGTCAGATCCGTCGGTGAGTCAGGTTTGCGGGGATCGTCGGGCGCAACCGTCCCACCGGTGCGTCCCGAACCTTCGTCGACCGTCATGGCAGCACGGGTACCCGCGCTCGGCGTCCCACCAAACGCCCCCGGCTCCGGTGCGCACGGCGTCGATTCGACGTACGATGCGGCCGTGTCCGATGCCATCAGCGGCTCGAGCGACGGGTTCTCCTCGATCGTGGACCGGCTCGACTATCCGATGTTCGTGGTGACCACGCGCGCGGTGAACGAGCGCAGTGGCTGCCTGGTCGGTTTTGCCACCCAGTCGGCGATCGATCCGCCGCGGTTCCTGGTGGGCCTGTCCGACAAGAACCGCACGTTCCGGGTGGCTACCGCAGCCGACCATCTCGCCGTGCACGTCCTCGACCGGCGACACCTGTCGCTTGCCAGGCTGTTCGGCGAGCGGACCGGCGACGAAGTCGACAAGTTCGCACGCTGCCACTGGACCGAGGGACCGCACGGGCTTCCGATTCTGGACGACGCGGCGGCGTGGTTCACCGGTGAGATCCTCGGCCGATTCGATCTGGGCGACCATGTCGGTTTCCTGCTCGCACCGGATCGCGGGGAGCTCCGCGGCGACCTCACCGACCTCGTGACGTTCCGCGACGTGCGCGATCTGGACGCCGGTCACGACCCGTGAGACCGGTCCTCCGGACATCCGCTCGGTGGCCGGTCATCCTTCCCGGCGATCGTCACAGCGGATCGCTGGCGGCACCGCGGATACCCGTGATCTGATCGAAGGATGCGCCGCCTCGACGACCCGATCGATCCCAGTCGGATACTGGACGACGCCGGACTGCGTGCCCTGTACTCCTATCCCCCCGAGCCGGACAGGCCGTGGGTCCGCGTCAACTTCGTGTCGTCGCTCGACGGTGCCGTGGCTGTGGACGGTAGGTCCGGCGGTCTCGGTACCCCCGCCGACAAGAAGGTCTTCGGGATGCTGCGCGAGCTTGCCGAGGTCATCGTCGTCGGTGCGGGCACGGCTCGCGGCGAGAACTACGGGGGCGCGCGGACGAGTCCGGCCCTGCGCGAGCGTCGGGCAGCGGCGGGCCTGCCCGAGATCGCGCCGATCGTGGTGGTCACCGCGTCCGGCGACCTCGACCCGCAGATGCGCCTGTTCACCGACACGTTCGTGCCGCCGGTGGTGTTCACCAGCGCCCGGGTGCCCGATTCGAAGCGCCGCGCGTTGACCGATGCCGGTGCGGACGTGCAGGTCGTCGCCGACCACGAGATCGACGGCGCCACCCTCGTCGCGGCGCTCGACGGCGCGGGCTGGCGGCGGGTGCTGTGCGAGGGCGGCCCGAGATTGTTCGGCACCCTGATCGCGGACGGGTCCGTCGACGAACTGTGCCTGACGCTCGCGCCGATGCTGGCGGCCGGTTCGGCGGGCCGCATCGCGACCGCCCCGGTGTCGGCGCCGACGTCGATGCGACGCGAGCACCTGCTGGCCGACGACGACGGAACGCTGCTGGGCCGGTGGGTCCGGTCCGGCAACGGGGAAAGGAAACTCGAATGAGTGACGTGGCCGACGGCACGCGCCGGTCCGACGAACTGATCGAACGGCTCGCCGAGCTCACGGCCGCCCGCGGCTACACCGTGGCGTGCGCGGAGTCGCTGACATCGGGGTCGATCGCGGCGCGGCTCGGCGCCGGGCCGAAAAGCTCGGAGTGGTTCCGGGGCGGGATCGTCGCGTACTCGTGGTCCGTCAAACACGGTCTGCTGGAAGTGCCCGAGGGTCCGGTGGTGTGCGAGGCGGCCGCGCGGACGATGGCCGAGAGCACGGCGCGGCTGCTGGGCGCCGATCTCGTCGTCGCCGTCACCGGAGCGGGTGGTCCCGAACCGCAGGACGGGCGTCCGCCGGGGACGGTGTGCTTCGCGACGACCGGACCGGACGGCACCCGTTCCGAGGAGCGGCATTTCGACGGAGATCCCGAAGATGTGCTGGCGCAGACGGTGCGGCACGCCCTGACGTTGCTGGCCGATCGGGCGTCCGCCTGACCGACCCCCACCCGAAGCCGACTCGGCACCGGTGACGGAAAACCGGATGCACACGGGTCGGCGCGGCGGCTACCGTACGAGCATGCAGGTTGTGTTCACCAAGGGTCCCGGCACGAGCTATGACATCGCTGTGCGCCGCGAGACCGGTGCCACGCTGGCTCCGCGCAACGGGCCCGGCGGCCATCCGCATCTGCCGCACGATCTGGTGCACCTGCTCGTCGAGCGGGAGGCCGGCATCGACTTCGGAGTGTTCGGGCAGCTCGCGGCGGGCGACAACGGACTGTTCTGGCCGGCAGATCCCGCCGAACGAGCGAAGGCCGCCCGCCGCCGGAAGTCGAAGGGCGCCACGTCCTCCGAGCGGGCGACGATGGACATGGCCCGATCGGAGGAGTTGGCGGGTATCGCCGTTCCGGTGTGGGAAGTCCGGCGCGGGTTCGCGGAATCCTTGCCCGCGTACGTCACCCGCAATGCGATTCCACCCGTCATCGAGAAGATCGTGGGGTGCTTCGACGACTACGCCGACCGGTGGCATGCGCTCCCGGTCGGCGAATCGCTCACCGTGACATGGTGATACGTCAGAACGCGTCGGGTGAGATGTCGAGCGTCGTGCGGTCCAGGCTGTCGAGCAGATCGAACTGAGGTCCGGTCTTCGGCAATTCGAAGCGGTAGAAGAACTGCGCGGCGGCGCGCTTCCCGTCGAAGAAGGCACCCTCGCGGTCGCCGGCGGCGAGGAGTTGTTCGAGCCAGATCCACGCGACCACCACATGCCCGACGGCCTCCAGGTATACCGACGAGTTCGCCAGCGCCAGTTCGGGATCGCGACCCGCCCACAGTGTCGCGGTGGTGGTGGCGACGCGCACGACGGCCGCCTCGAGCTGCTGCGCGTATTCGGCGATGTCACCGCCGGCGGCCCGCGCCTGCGCGACGGTCGCGGCGATGGTCTCGCCGAGCAGCGCCAGACCGGCACCGCCCCTCATGATCACCTTGCGGCCGAGCAGATCCATGCCCTGGATGCCGTGGGTGCCCTCGTGGATCTGGTTGAGCCGGTTGTCGCGGTAGAACTGCTCGACGTCGAACTCGCGGGTGTAGCCGTAGCCGCCGTGCACCTGGATCGCCAGACTGTTCGCCTCGAGGCACCACTGCGACGGCCACGACTTCGCGATCGGGGTGAGCACGTCGAGCAGCAGGCCGGCGCGGTCGCGGGCGTCGGCATCCGCGGCGCTGCGCTCCTCGTCGACAAGCTTGGAGCAGTACAGTCCGAGCGCGAGGGCGCCCTCGACGTACGCCTTCTGCGCGAGCAGCATGCGCCGGACGTCGGCGTGCTCGATGAGCGGTACCTGCGGCGAGGACGGGTCCTTGTCGGCGAGCGGACGCCCCTGGGTACGGGTGCGCGCGTACTCGACCGACTGCAGGTACCCGGCGTAGCCGAGGGAGGTCGCGAGGAACCCGACCCCGATTCGCGCCTCGTTCATCAGCAGGAACATGTACGACAGGCCCTTGTTCGCCTCGCCGAGCAGGTACCCGACGGCGCCCTCGCGACCGTCCGGGGTGAAGGAGCCGTCACCGAAGTTGAGGAGGGTGTTGGTGGTGCCGCGGTTGCCCATCTTGTGGTTCAGGCCCACCAGTGCGACGTCGTTGCGCTCGCCGAGCGTGCCGTCGGCGTCGACGAGGAACTTCGGGACGATGAACAGCGAGATGCCCTTCACGCCCGCCGGTCCGCCGGGGATTTTCGCGAGCACCAGGTGCACGATGTTCTCGGTCAGCTCGTGGTCGCCGCCGGAGATCCACATCTTGGTGCCGGTCAGCCGGTAGGTGCCGTCGTCCTGCGGGATCGCCTTGGTGGTGATGTCGGCGAGCGACGAGCCGGCCTGCGGCTCGGACAGGCACATGGTGCCGAAGAATCGACCTTCGAGCAGCGACGGAACGAACGTCGAGACCTGCTCCTCGGTGCCGTGGGTGGCGATGACGTTGGCGTTGCCGACGGTGAGGAACGGGTACGACGAGGTGCCGGCGTTCGCGGCCTGGAACCATGCCATCGCCGCCCGCAGCACCGACACGGGCAGCTGCATGCCGCCGAGCGATTCGTCGAAGCTCGCGGAGATCAGGCCGGCCTTCGCGAACTGGTCGAGCGCCTCCCTGACCTCGGGAATGATCTCGACGCGCCCGTCCTCGCCGATGCGCGGCTCGTTCGCGTCGGCCTTCTTGTTGTGCGTGGCGAAATGCTTGGTGGCGAGGTCGGCGCTGAGGTCGAGGATGCCGTCGAACGTCTCGCGGGAGTGCTCGGCGAAGTAGGGGCGGTCGGTCAGCGACACGACGTCGAGCCAGTCGTACAGCAGGAAGTCGAGGTCGCGCCGGGACAGGACGGGAGCGGGCATGGCTATCCTTTCGGGACGACTAAGCGCTCACTTAGTTAACCGGCGGCGGTGCATGATGTCAACGAGCACCACGATCGACAGGACGGACCGTTGACCGACAGCACTGACACCGCCCCACCCGCGGACACCACCGGACCCGGCGCCCTGACCGGCGTCAAGTCCGAGGTCGCCCGCCGGCTCGTACTGTCGGCCGTGGACTCGTTCGCCCGGCGCGGCTACCACGCCACGACCACCCGCGACATTTCCGTCGGCGCGGGCCTGAGCCCCGCCGCGCTCTACGTTCACTTCCCCTCCAAGGAGGAAGTGCTGTTCGAGGCGAGCCGCATCGGACACCGATTCGTGCTCGACACGATCACCGCGGCCGCCGCCGGCGCCGACGGCCCCGTCGACCGGATCCGCGCGATCGTCGACCGGTTCGTGCGCATCCACGCCGAACACCACACGATGTGCCGCGTCGCCCAGTACGAATTGCACGCCCTCACCGACGAGCATTACCGGGAGATCGCCGAGATCCGGCGCGCCACCGACGCGGTGATCCGCGACGAGATCCAGCGCGGCGTCGACTCCGGTGCGTTCACGGTGGGTGACGTTCCGACCGCCGCGCTGGCGATACTCTCGCTGGGCATCGACGTCTCCCGCTGGTACCAGCCGGGCCGGATGGCCATCGACGCACTCGCCGGCAACTACGTCGCGCTCGTGTTGTCCATGCTCGGCGCCGGCCAGGGCACAATGCCTGCATGAGCGCCCCCGCCACCGTCCTGGTCGTCGACGACGACGAAGACGTGCTCGCGTCGCTGCGCCGCGGACTGCGCCTGTCCGGTTTCGCAGTCCTCACCGCCACCGACGGTCACGGCGCCCTCGCGGTCGTCGGCCAGCAGCGGCCGGACGCGATGGTCCTGGACATGAACATGCCGGTGCTCGACGGCACCGGTGTGGTGACCGCGCTGCGCGAGGCGGGTGACGACATCCCGATCTGCGTGCTCAGCGCGCGCAGTACCGTCGGCGACCGTATCGCCGGGCTCGAGGCCGGCGCCGACGACTACCTCACCAAACCGTTCGTGCTGGCAGAGCTGGTTGCCCGGATCAAGGCGATGCTGCGGCGCCGGCCCGGCGGCGTGCCCTCGGCGACCGTGCGGGTCGGCGATCTCGAGCTCGATCCTGCCGGTCGTCGCGTGCACCTCCGTGGGATTCCGGTCGAGCTGACCAAGCGCGAGTTCGAGCTGCTCGAGGTGCTGGCACGCAACGCGGGGATCGTGCTGTCCCGCGATCGGCTGCTGGCGCTGGTGTGGGGTTACGACTTCGACTCCGACACCAACGTCGTGGACGTGTTCGTCGGATATCTGCGTCGTAAGCTCGAGTCCGGTGGCGCACCGCGTCTCGTGCACACGGTGCGCGGGGTCGGATTCGTGATGCGGGAATCGTGATGAGCCAACGCTTTTCGCTTCGGGCGCGGGTTGCGGCGGCGACGGCACTGGGCACCACCCTCGTCGTCGGGGTGCTCGGGGTCCTCGTCGCGATCGAGATCGCCCGCAACAACCTCGCCCAGCTCGACCGCCGCCTCGACACCGCCGCGCAGGTTCTCGTCGCCAACGCCGGGACCGCCGGGTTGTTCCTGCCCGCGCTCGGCGACGCGGGCGCGTTCGCCGTGACGATCCGCGCCGACAAGGACGGCCGCGTACGCACCAGCACCCCGACGCAGCTTCCCGAGCTCGACCCGGGTGCCCACACCGTCACGGTCGGCGACGTCCGCTACCGCGCCGTCACCGCACCGATCGAAGCGACACGAGCCCGCATGTCGGTCGCCGTTCCGTATGCCGAGGCCCAGGACATCACGACCACGCAGCATCGGCAGCTGGCCGTCGCCGGGCTGTGCGCGATCGCGGTCGCCACCGCGCTCGGCTGGGTGTTCGGCGGCCGCGCGGTGCGGCCCCTGGTGGATCTCACCGGCCGGATCGCCGCGCGCGACCCGGATCTCGCGCCCCGCAGGTCCGGTATCCGCGAGGCCGACGAGCTCGCGTCCGCCGCCGGGTCGATGCTCGCCGACGTGGCGCACGCCCAGGCTGCGACCGACGCGGCGCTCGCCACCGCGCGGGATTTCGCAGCCGCCGCCGCCCACGAACTGCGGACGCCGTTGACGGCGATGCGCACGGACCTGGAGGTGCTCTCGACACACGATCTCGCCGTCGGCGACCGCACCGAGATCCTCGGCGATCTCATCCGTACCCAGGGTCGCGTGGAATCGACCCTCGACGATCTCGAACGTCTTGCCCGCGGCGACCTGTCGAACGCCGCCGATTTCGTCGACACCGATCCGGTGGAGATCTGCGACGCGGCGGCCGCCGATGCCCGCGGCCGCCACCCGGGGCTGGTGGTGGACGTCGACGGGGAACCCGGTCGTCCGGTACGGGCGCTGCCCGGCGGCCTGCGGCTCGTCGTCGACAACGCGATCGCCAACGCGGTCCGGCACGGCGACGCGCACCGCATCCGGCTGGCGGTCGCCGCGGACGGTCCGGACACGGTCCTCACCGTCGACGACGACGGCACGGGCGTTCCTCCCGGCGAGCGGGAGGTCGTCTTCGAACGGTTCCGGCGCGGCGCGGGCGCGTCCCGCACCGGTTCCGGGTTGGGGCTGACCCTGGTCGCGCAGCAGGCGGCGCTGCACGGGGGCACGGCGCGACTCGAGGGTTCGCCGCTCGGCGGGGCGCGGCTGACGGTGCGGATCGCCGGATCGGTGGGGTGAGCCCGGTCCACACCTCGGGTGGGTACGCGACGCCACCGGCCGCGGGCACGATGGACGTGTCAGATCAACCGCCAGTTCCCGGAGGACCGAATGTCGAAGAGCCGCAGGTTGTTTGCCATCACGACCCTGAGCACGCTGTCGCTTCTCGGAGTCGCGGGCACTGCCGCCGCCGACCCGATGCACCGGAGCGACAGCGGCCGCTGCGACGTCGCCATCGTCGACGACCACGGCAGGATCGTCCGCATCGACGAGAAGTCGCCGGGCACCCGGCTCGACGGGCTGCGGTGCGACGACGGCCTGTGGCGCTTCACCACCGACGGTAGCGGTCACCGCCGAGACGATATCGCGACGGCCACCCTCGTCCGGGAGCGGTGAGAACGCACGACGCCCCGCATCGCGAACGATGCGGGGCGTCGTGGGATCGATCTAGTTGGTGCCCAGCAGATCGATGACGAACACCAGGGTCTTGCCGCCGAGGGGATGCCCGGATCCGGCGGGACCGTAGGCGAGCTCCGGCGGGACCGTGAGCTTGCGGCGGCCACCGACCTTCATGCCGGGGATGCCTTCCTGCCAGCCGGGGATCAGGCGCCCGAGCGGGAACTTCACGGACTCGCCGCGGGCGAACGACGAGTCGAACACGTCGTTCGTGTCGTATTCGACACCGTGGTAGTGCACGTCCACGACCGCGCCGGGCTGCGCCTCGGAACCATCACCGACGGTGATGTCCTCGACGACCAGCTCGGCCGGGGCCGGACCGGTGGCCGGTTCGACGACCGGAACCGCCGGCGGCACCTTCACGTCGAGCAGGTCGATGATGAAGACCAGGGTCTTGCCGGACAGCCGGTGGCCGGACCCTGCCGGGCCGTAGGCGAGCTCCGGCGGGATCGTCAGCTGACGACGCCCGCCGACCTTCATGCCGGGGATGCCTTCCTGCCACCCGGCGATCAGACCGGCCAGCGGGAAGGTGATGGACTCACCGCGGTTCCACGACGAATCGAACTCCTCGCCGGTGTCGAACTCGACGCCGACATAGTGCACCTCGACCTTCGCGCCGGGCGTGGCCTCGGCACCATCACCGACCGTCAGGTCCTTGACAACCAGCTCGGTGGGTGCGGGACCGTCCTGGAACTCGATCTCCGGCTTGCTCATGCGTGTTCTCCTCGTCGAGGTTGCGTTCGGGCGCGGGTCAGCGCGCGTCGAGGGCGGCGTAGTCGCGCTCGGTGTATCCGGTGTAGATCTGGCGCGGGCGGCCGATCTTCAGGGTCGGATCCGAGTGCATCTCGCGCCAGTGCGCGATCCAGCCGGGCAGGCGGCCGAGCGCGAACAGCACGGTGAACATGCGGTCCGGGAAGCCCATCGCCCGGTAGATGAGACCGGTGTAGAAGTCGACGTTCGGGTACAGCTTGCGCTCGATGAAGTACTCGTCGGTGAGCGCGGCTTCCTCGAGCTTCATGGCGATCTCGAGCAGTTCGTCGCCGGCGCCGAGTTTGGTGAGGATCGAGTCGGCGGTCTTCTTCACGATCGCGGCACGCGGATCGTAGTTGCGGTAGACGCGATGACCGAAGCCCATGAGCTTCACGCCGTCTTCCTTGTTCTTGACCTTGCGGACGAACTCGTTGACGTCGCCGCCGGAGTTCTTGATCGTGTCGAGCATCTCGAGCACGGCCTGGTTGGCGCCGCCGTGCAGCGGGCCCCACAGGGCGTTGATGCCACCGGAGATCGACGTGAACAGGTTGGCGTCGGACGAACCGACCAGGCGCACCGTCGACGTGGAGCAGTTCTGCTCGTGGTCGGCGTGCAGGATCAGCAGCATGTCGAGCGCCTGCGCGACCTCGGGATCGATCTCGTACGGCTCGGCCGGGAACCCGAACGTCATGCGCAGGAAGTTCTCGACCAGCGACAGCGAGTTGTCCGGGTACAGGAACGGCTGGCCGACGGACTTCTTGTAGGCGTAGGCAGCGATCGTCGGCAGCTTCGCCATGAGGCGGATCGTCGACAGTTCGACCTGCTCCGGATCGTCCGGGTCGAGGGCGTCCTGGTAGTACGCCGACAAAGCGTTGACGGCGCTGGAGACGACCGGCATCGGGTGCGCGTTGCGCGGGAAACCGTCGAAGAAGCGCTTGAGATCCTCGTGCAGCAGCGTGTGCCGGCGGATCTTGTCAGTGAACACCTCGAGCTGCTCCGCGGTCGGGAGCTCACCGTAGATCAGCAGGTAGCTGACCTCGATGAACGTCGACCGTTCCGCGAGCTGCTCGATCGGGTACCCGCGGTAACGCAGGATGCCCTTCTCACCGTCGATGTACGTGATCGCCGACTTCGTGGAGGCGGTGTTGACGAAACCGGGGTCAAGGGTGGTGTACCCGGTTGCAGCAAGGAGCTTGCCCAGCTCGATACCGTCATTGCCTTCCGTCGCCTTGGCGATCGACATCGTGTGCTCGCCACCGGGGTAGCTGAGGGTGGGGTTTGTGTCATTCTCAGCGGGCACGAAGGATCCCTCTCAAGCTCAGACCTACGAGAAAACTTCCGAACATTCACGTAGAACCTAGCCGCTGGCCGGGGCGGGCGCCCAGGGAGGGTCGGTCGAAAGTCCCGGAACGGTTACCCACGCGTAGCGGGGGCAAACCCTCGTCGGGTCCGGCGATCGGCTCATACCGACGGACATGCATGCCGTTCACCTGCGACAACACTCCACGTAAATCGGTATCACGATACCGGATCTCCGCCGGTGAGGCACCCCCGGCGTGTCCCGTCCGAGAGGTCGCCGGTCACCGGACGACCGGTCACACGAGCGCGCTCAGCCCCCACTGCCCCGTCCACGTTTCACCGGCCTGCAACACGACGATGTCGATGCCGAGATTGAACGCGTCCGGCGGGCACGTCGACGGCGCGAGCGCGAGGGCACGTCCACGGCCCGGATAGCCGGGATCCGAGCCGGTGATCGACGCGTGCACCCACCCGAAGCCCGGGCCGGTCCACATCCGCACCCCGCGACCGTCCGGGCCGAGCAGGTCGTGCCGTACCCGTCCGTCGACGTCCTCGTCGAGGGCGCTGAAGGGAGTGTCGAGGGTCACGCCGCGCAGCGGCCGCGGCGCCGTGAAGTCGTAGTCGCTGTCGACGACCGGCTGCGAGTAGGCGTTCGGCAGGGACCGCTCCGGATCGACGGGCAGCCGGGTGCCGGCGGCGATCTGCAGGGTGCAGTCGTCGAGGTCGGAGTCACCGGCCCGCAGATACGGGTGCGCCCCCAATCCGAACGGGGCGTGATAGCCGCCGATGTTGGTCGTGGTGTGGGTTACCGTCAGCCCGGCCGGTCCCAGTTCGTACGTGACGGTGAGCCGCAGCTGGTACGGCCAGCCCTTGTGCAACCCGACCTCGAGCGCCTGCACGACCTTGCTCTCGCTGTGCGACAACAGTTCCCAGTCGGTCATCCACGCGAACCCGTGCAGCGCGGCACCGTGCTGCGGATCTGTCAGGGCGAGCTGGTGCTCGATGCCGTCGAAGAAGAAGTGGCCGTCGCGAACCCGGCCGGGCCACGGGGCGAGCACGACACCGCTGTACATCGGAGGGCGCTCCCCGGGTGGCCAGCTCTCGGTGAGCCGGTAGGCACCGTCGGGCGCCTCGTGTTCGAGCAGACGCAACGCGCCACCCGCACTGGACACCGCTGCCCGGTACCCGTCTCTCTCGATACCGAAATCCCTCGGATCGGACATGCTCCACAGTTTCCACGGCTGCGGCGGTCCTCACCACCGAATCGGCGCGTCCGCGCCCGTGTGCCCTGCTCCCGTGGGCCCTCGGGGCGGCCGGAACACGAGGCGGCCTATACCTCTCTCAACCCGTCCTTCGCGACCCGGAACCGTACGAACGCGGGGAACGCGAGCACACAGATCACCGTGCCGATCACGACGAGCACGCCACCGCCCGCCGCCGCGATCGCGGTGCCGACCGACGCGGCGGCAATGCCGTGTGCGACGTCGCCGATGCGCGGTCCCCCGGCGACGACCACGATGAACACGCCCTGCAGCCGGCCGCGCATCTCGTCGGTCGCGACGGTCTGCAGCATCGTCGAACGGAACGCGGCCGACACCATGTCGACGGCCCCGCCGAATGCCAGGAAGGCCAACGCAATCCACAGCAGCGCGGCGCTGCCGCCGGGTTCGGCGAACGCCACGGTGACACCGAATCCGATCATCGCGACGCCCCACAATGCGATGCACACCATCACCGCGAGGCCCTGCCGGCGCACCCGCGGCAGCCACCCGGAGAACACGCCGCCGAGCACCGCGCCGACGGACATCGCCGCGAACAGCAAACCGAGGGCGAATCCGCCGGTCACCGGGTCGCCGAACGACTCGTGCGCGATCTGCGGGAACAGAGCACGGGCCATGCCGAAGACCATCGCGACGATGTCGACGACGAACGAGGCGAGCAAGATCTTCTGCGTCGACAGGTACCGGAACCCGTCGATCACCGCGTGCAGCCCGGCCTTCGTGGTCTCCCCGAGCGGCGGGATCGACGGAAGCCGCATCACCGCCCACAGCGTGGCGAGCAGCGCGATCGTGTCGATCAGATACAACGCCGACAGCCCGAGCATCGGGATGAGGACACCGGCGAGCAGGGGTCCGGCGATCGCCCCGAACTGCACGACCGTCATGTTCAGCGACGTCGCCGCCGCGATCTGTCCCGGCGGCAGCAGCCGCGGGATGATCGCGGCCCGCGTCGGCTGGTTGACCGCGAAGAACGCCTGCTGCAGCGCGAACAACCCGAGCAGCACCCACACGTTGTTCAGTCCCGCGGCGGCCTGCGCCCACAGCAGCAGCGACGTGACGCCGAGGCCGGTCGTGGTGATGGTGAGCAGCCGGCGCCGGTCCATGACATCGGCGAGCGCCCCGCCCCACAACCCGAACACGACCAGCGGCACCAGCCCGAACACACCGGTCAGGCCGACGTACGCGGAACTGCGGGTGATCTCGTAGATCTGCTGCGGCACTGCCACGACACTGAGTTGTGCGCCGATGGTGGTGACGACCCCGGCCCACCACAATCGTCGGTAGTCCGGGTTGCGCAGCGGTGTGGTGTCGGCGAGCAGCCGCCTCACGGCTGGAGCCGCACGGTGGACCACTGCCCGTCCACGAGCCGGGTGAGCACCCGGTTGTGGAGCCGATCGGCGCGGCCCTGCCAGAACTCCACGGATTCGGGACTGATCCGCAGACCACCCCAGAACGGCGGGACCGGGATGTCCTTGTCGACGCCGAAGCGATCCCCGGCCTCGACCATGGCGTGTTCGAGCGCGGCCCGGGACTCGATCGGCTGCGATTGCCGCGACGCCCACGCGCCGAGCCGCGAACCGCGCGGCCGGGTGTGCCAGTACTCGGCGGTCTCCTCCGCCGAGACCCGCATGACCGGCCCGCGCACGGTGACCTGCCGGTGCACGGGAAGCCACGCGAACGTCGCCGACGCGTACGGCACCGCCGCGAGCTGACGCCCCTTGTTCGAGTCGTAGTTGGTGAAGAAGGTGACGCCGTCCGCGTCGATGTCCTTGCACAGCACAGTGCGGGTCACCGGACGCCCGTCCTCGTCGACCGTGCCGAGCACCATCGCGTTCGGTTCCGGTACCTCCGCGGCGACCGCCTCGGCGAGCCACTGCCGCAGCAGCGGCAACCAGCCGCCGGCGAGGTGTTCGGGTTCGAGATCGACGGCGGCGAACGCGGCCCCTCCGGGACCGGCATTCGCGTAGTCCACGCGCATCGCGGCGAGGTCGCCGCGACGGCGGGTTCGGTTCTGCGGATCTGACGGCACGGGCGAAGACGCTACTCCCGAGACTCGGAGTTCGACGTCCAGTGGTGAGGTCTACAGTTTGGTTCGACGACATCGGGTGGGGCGCCGATCACATTCCGGCGCCTCGCCTTCACAGGCAGTGCGGCCCGGACCGGGCTGCACGCAGACAAGGAGAGTCCATCGTCATGGCATCGCGCGCGGCAGTACCCGAGGATTTCGTCGCCGGCCTCGAAGGCGTCGTTGCCTTCACCAGCGACATCGCCGAACCGGACAAGGACGGCGGCGCGCTGCGGTACCGCGGCGTCGACATCGAGGACCTCGTCGATCGCGGGGTCACGTTCGGGGACGTGTGGGCGCTGCTGGTGGACGGAAAGTTCGGGCAGGGCCTGCATCCGGCCGAGCCGTTCCCTCTCCCGATCCACACCGGCGACGTCCGCGTCGACGTCCAGGCCGGCCTCGCGATGCTCGCCCCGATCTGGGGGTTCGAACCGCTGCTGGACATCGACGACGAGACCGCCCGCGACAACCTCGCCCGCGCCGCGGTGATGGCCCTGTCCTACGTGGCGCAGTCCGCCCGCGGCATCTACCAGCCGGCGGTGCCGCAGAAGCGCATCGACGAGGCGAAGACGGTCACCGAGCGTTTCATGGTCCGCTGGAAGGGTGACCCGGATCCGGCGCACACCGCCGCGATCGACGCGTACTGGGTGTCCGCGGCCGAGCACGGCATGAACGCGTCGACGTTCACCGCCCGGGTCATTGCGTCCACCGGCGCCGACGCCGCCGCAGCCCTGTCCGGCGCGGTCGGCGCGATGTCCGGCCCGCTGCACGGCGGCGCGCCTGCACGGGTGCTGCCGATGATCGAGGAGACCGAACGCAGCGGCGATGCGCGCGCCCTGGTCAAGGGCATCCTCGACCGTAAGGAGAAGCTGATGGGCTTCGGCCACCGCGTGTACCGCGCGGAGGATCCGCGGGCCCGGGTGCTGCGCAACACCGCCAAGCGCCTGAACGCGCCGCGCTACGAGGTGGCCGCCGCGCTGGAGCAGGCCGCGCTCGCCGAGCTGCGCGAGCGTCGTCCCGACCGGGCCATCGAAACGAACGTGGAATTCTGGGCGGCGGTGATCCTGGACTTCGCCGAGGTCCCCGCCGCGATGATGCCCGCGATGTTCACGAGCGGCCGCACCGCGGGCTGGTGCGCGCACATCCTCGAGCAGAAGCGCCTCGGGAAGCTGGTGCGTCCGTCCGCGATCTACACCGGTCCCGATGCGCGTTCCCCCGAGAGCGTCGAGGGCTGGGACGCGATCTCGCATCGCTGAGCTGCCGTCGGCGGGCGGATCGTCGAAGCGAGCCGGTCGGGCCCCGCGACGGGGGCGGTTTAGACTACCTGTGCACCTGTCCCTCGACGCTTAGGACACGCATTCCGATGGCTGACGCTTCACCGATCATTCCCGCCGACCTCAAGCCCACCGACGGCCGCTTCGGCTGTGGCCCCTCCAAGGTTCGCCCCGAGCAGCTGCAGTCGCTGGTCGACGTCGGCGCCTCGGTGTTCGGTACCAGCCACCGCCAGAAGCCGGTCAAGGACGTCGTCGCGCGGGTGCGCGGCGGTCTGCGCGACCTGTTCTCGCTGCCCGACGGTTACGAGGTCGTCCTCGGTAACGGCGGATCGACCGCGTTCTGGGACGCGGCCGCGTTCGGCCTGATCCGCGAGCGTTCGCAGCACTTCACGTACGGCGAGTTCTCGTCGAAGTTCGCGTCGGTGGCGAAGAAGAACCCGTTCATCGGCGACCCGGTCGTCGTGTCGGCGGAGCCGGGCTCGGCTCCCGAGATCGTCGCCGACGGTGACGTCGACCTCATCGGCTGGGCGCACAACGAGACCTCGACCGGTGTCGCGGTGCCGGTTTCCCGTCCGGCTGGTTCCGAGAAGGCCCTCATCGCGATCGACGCGACCTCGGGTGCCGGTGGTCTGCCGGTGAACATCACCGACGTCGACACCTACTACTTCGCGCCGCAGAAGTGCTTCGCCGCCGACGGTGGCCTCTGGGTCGCGCTGATGAGCCCGGCCGCGCTCGAGCGTGTCGCCGAGATCAAGGAGTCGGGCCGGTTCACGCCCGAGTTCCTGTCGCTGCCGATCGCGGTCGAGAACTCGGTCAAGGACCAGACGTACAACACCCCGGCGCTCGCGACGCTGTTGATGTTCGCCGACCAGATCGAGTGGATGAACCGCAACGGCGGTCTGGACTGGACGACCGCGCGCACCAAGGATTCGTCGTCGCGCCTGTACGAGTGGGCCGAGGCGTCCGAGTACGCGACGCCGTTCGTCGCCGATCCGGCCTACCGTTCGCAGGTCGTCGGCACCGTCGACTTCGCCGACTCGGTCGACGCGGCGGCGGTCGCGAAGATCCTGCGTGCCAACGGCATCGTCGACACCGAGCCGTACCGCAAGCTGGGTCGCAACCAGCTGCGCATCGGCATGTTCCCGGCGATCGATCCCGAGGACATCAGCCAGCTCACGAAGAGCATCGACTGGGTCGTCGGGCAGCTCTGACTTTCGCGTCACGGGGGGAGGACCGGGCCCGGTGGGTCCGGTCCTCCCCCCGTTTACCGCCCCACCCGAACCCTCGACCCATGGTCGAGACTTCGGGTGAACCCAGCACCATAGCGCGTCCGGGTCGAGGTTGCACGACAACCCGCCCGGCGTGGCGCGGCGTGTCCCGCCCGCACCGACCGTGCCGGTCCGTTACAGTCGGGCGGGTCAATCGCGAACCGGCGCGAGGAGGTCAAGGTGCGAGAGCTTCGAGTGGTCGGCCTCGAGCCCGACGGATCCCACGTCGTGCTCGCGGATCCCGCAACCGGCGACAAGTTCCGCATCCCGATCGACGACACCCTGCGTGCCGCATCCCGCGGCGACCTCGCACGTCTCGGCCAGATCCAGATCGAGACCACCAGCCAGCTCCGCCCCCGGGAGATCCAGGCGCGGATCCGCGGCGGGGCGTCCGTCGAGCAGGTCGCCGAGGAAGCCGGCATTCCGGTGGCGAAGGTCGAGCGTTTCGCCTACCCCGTCCTGCTCGAGCGGTCCCGGGCCGCGGAGATGGCACAGAAGGGGCACCCGGTCCGGCCGGACGGTCCCGCGGTCGAAACCCTCCTCGAGGTCGTCTCGCAGGCCTTCCGCGCGCGCGGTCACAACATCGACGCCGCGACCTGGGATGCGTGGCGCGACGACGACGGCCACTGGGTCGCGCAGTTGCAGTGGCACGCAGGCCGTTCCACCAACAGCGCTCACTGGCGTTACCAGCCGGACGCGCACGGCGGCACGATCGTCGCGCTCGACGACATCGCGAGCGAGCTCGTCGACCCCGACTGCGCCCGGCCGCTGCGGTATCTGACTCCGGTGTACTCGGCGCGGGACGTCGACGACACCCTCGACACCGACACCGTGGGCGAGCGGGTTCCGGTCGTGGCGGAGCCGATCACACTGGATCGGGTCGAGCCGGAGCGGACCGAGCAGCCGGTCACCGCCGAGGCCGACGCCCACACGTTCGACCTCCCGGCCGAGGACGTCGAGGCGGAGTCCGAGGACGATCCGCAGCCGAAGCGGGCACCGCAGCACACTCCGGGCAAGGACAAGCGCGGCAAGCCCGCGCTCCCGTCCTGGGACGACGTGCTCCTCGGTGTGCGCAGCAACGGACGCGCCTAGGGACGGCCCCGATGGCGGCGTCCGTCTCGACCCTCTGGTACGTCGACGCCCCCGAACCGGCCGCGGTGCTACGCTCCGCACACCCGGCGCGCGATTCCGCGCAAGCACTCGTGGGGCGCCTCTATCCGCATCTGAATTCGGTTCCGCTGGAACGGGTTCCGCTCGCCGAGGCGGTCGCGTGCGCCGAGCCGGACCGGGTACACGTGGGCAGCTATCCGGGTGTCACCGTGGTGTGCAGTCCGGATCTGCACCAGCGACGGCCGTCGTCGATTCCCGAGACCTGGACGCACACACTGGGTTCCGAAAACACCTACCTGATCCGGTCGGATCCACCGCGGGCGTGGGGTGCGTTCGCGCAGTGGCACCACGGGGAACTGCGGCGCGCGTTCAGCGCGACGACCGTCGACATCTTCGAGGACCACGGGGTGCCCTTCGTGTGGGAACGTCCGTACTGGGCCGGTGACCATCCCGTGCGCTGGCCCGTCGACATTCCGCCTCCCCCGCAGGCACTTCCGTTCCATCCGCGTCGGCTCGTCGAAACCGCCAACGATGCGTGGCTCGGTTTCCGGTACATCGGCGGCGATCCCGGCGGGCTGACCCCGGCCGGCATCGAGGTGTGGCGGTTCGGGCTCTACCGCGACGGCGAGATACCGCCGGGCACATCCGATCCCGCGCCGCCCCGGGAAAGACGAGGGCGCCGCTGGTGGCACCGCACCCGATGACGCCCCGGCGCTGATATCACAGCGACGCCGCCAGCAGGATCAGCCACCCGGCCGGAATTCCCGCAGCGACCCCGGCAACCACCCAGCGCCACAACGGAACCCGGCTCCACACCCACAATGTCGGGGCGACCCCGGCGCCGGCGACGAGGTTGACCACGAGTGCGAGCACCGGACTGATGCCGACCAGCACCGAACCGAACGCGACGACGGTCACGACAGTGACGGCCAGCGCGAACGCCGCGAGCGTCAGGCCCGTCGCCCACGGGGTCACGGAGGGAGCCGACGACGGAGTCATCTCGGGATCCGCACCCGCTCGTAGAACGCCATCGCGGCGGCGGTCGCAACATTGAGCGAATCGGTGCCCGGCGCCATCGGGATGCGCGCCCGCACATCGGTGGCACGCATCGCGTCCTCGGTCAGTCCCGGCCCCTCCGCGCCGAGCAGCAACGCCACCTTCTCCCCCGTCATCGCCTCGGCCAGCGTGACGGCCTCGGGGTTCGGGGTGAGCGAGATCAACTGGAAGCCGTGCTCACGCAACCGGTCGAGATCGGCCGGCCAGTTCGGCGCGTGCGCGAACGGCACGCGGAGCACGTGCCCCATCGACACGCGCACCGCGCGGCGGTACAACGGGTCGGCGCAGCCCTTGCCGAAGAGCACGGCGTCGACGCCGAGGCCGGCGGCATTGCGGAACATCGAGCCGATGTTCTCGTGGTCGTTGACGCCCTCGAGCACGGCAACGGTCGTCGCCTTCTCGAGCACGTCGCCGAGGTCGAGTGGATCGGGCCGGGACGCGGCGGCTAGGACACCCCGGTTCAGGTGGAACCCGACGACCTCGGCCATCACCTCGGCGGAGGCGCGGTAGAACGGCACATCCACGTCGCGCAGGTCGTCGGCGAGTTCACGGAGCCGGCGGTCGACGCCGAGCAGGCCGTTCGGGGTGAACCGCGAATCGAGCATGCGCTGCACGACGAGCACACCCTCCGCGATGACCAGTCCCTTGCCGTCCGGGAGGTCGGGGCGGCGATCCGACGAGTTGAGGTCGCGGAAGTCGCCGAGCCGCGGGTCGGCGGGATCGTCGATGTCGATGACGTGAACCACGCTGTCCATTCTCCCAGGTCACACGGCGGGGTTCGGCGCCGGGGCGAACGAGTCAGCCGCCGATGCCGGGACCTCGGAACTCCGCACGGTGCCCGAATCCGGGCACCCCGAACTACACCGTGTTCCCCGAACCGGATCCCGCAGAGCCGGCCGTCACTTGTCTTCGGCGACGATCACGGTGAGGATGCCCACCGCGTCGCGCAAGGTGTCGAGGCTGTCCTGATCGAGCTGCTGCAGTCGCTCCGTCAGCCACGCCTCGCGCGCCTGCGCCTCGTCGCGCAGCAGATCCCGCCCCGACTCGGACAGGTCGACGATGATCTGCCTGCCGTCGGTCGGATGCGGAGTCCGCTCCACCAGACCGAGATCGTTGAGCGACGCAATGACACGTGTCATCGACGGCGGCTGGACCTTCTCGCGCGCGGCAAGTGCGCCGGGGGTCATCGCTCCATCCTGGCTCAGCGTCGACATGGCCGACAGCTGGGTCAGGGACACTCGCGAATCGGTGCGTCTCCCCCGCAAATGACGCGTCAAGCGCACGACGGCCAGGGCGAGATCGCCCGCCAGTGCGCGTGTTTCCGATGTCATGGCGAGCACAATACGTTATGGGAGGGAAACTACCGACAGATGTCTAGGTGAGCACGCTGGTGATGGGATCCACCACGAAGTAGGCAGTGAACAATGCTGCTACAACCCACATCAGCGGATGTAGCGTGCGGATCTTCCCGCTCGCCGCGTGCAGCACCACCCAGGTGATGAAGCCGACGCCGATGCCGTTGGCGATCGAGTAGGTGAACGGCATCACCACGATCGTCAGGAACGCGGGCAATGCGACCTCGAACTTGCTGAAGTCGATGTCTCGGACCTGCCCGATCATCAGGGCGCCGACGACGATCAGGGCGGGCGCGGCCGCCTCGATCGGGACCATCTCGTACAGCGGTGTCAGGAACATCGCCGCGAGGAACAGCACGCCGGTGACGACGTTCGCCAGGCCGGTGCGGGCACCGTCGGCGATGCCCGACGCGGACTCGACGAACACGGTGTTCGACGACGACGAGGCGGCCCCACCGACGATGGCGCCGGTGCCCTCCACGACGAGAGCCCGGCCCACGTTCGGCAGGTTGCCGTCCTTGTCGACCAGGCCGGCTTCCTTGCCCAGCCCGGTCATGGTGCCCATCGCATCGAAGAAGTTCGCGAGCACCAGGGTGAACACGAGCAGCGTCGCGGCGATCACGCCGATCCGGGTGAAGGCACCGAACAGGTCGACGTCCCCGACCAGACTCAGATCCGGCACGCCGGCAATCTGCCCGGGCACCTCGGGGGTGCTCAGGTTCCAGCCCTTCGGATTGGTGCCCATCGACGGTCCGACGTCGGTGATCGCCTGCACGATCGCCGCGACCACCGTGGTGATCACGATGCCGATGAGCAGGCCGCCACGCACCTTGCGCACGACCAGCACACCCATCAGCAGCACCCCGAAGATGAACACCGCGGTGGGCCACGACGCGATCGAACCGTCGATGCCGAGACCGACGGGCACGGTGGTGCCTGCCGCGTCGGGGATGCGGCGGACGAAGCCGGCGTCGACGAGACCGATGAACGCGATGAACGCACCGATGCCCGCCGCGATGGCCGATTTCAGTTCCGGCGGAATCGCATTGAACACCGCGGTGCGGAATCCGGTCAGCGCCAGGACCACGATGATGATGCCGTCGATGACGACCAGGCCCATCGCCTCGGGCCACGTCACCTGCGGCGCGATGGACACCGCGAGCAGGCTGTTGATGCCCAGGCCGGCGGCCAGCGCGAACGGATAGTTGGCGACGATGCCGAACACGATGCTCATCAGACCGGCGACCAGCGCCGTGACCGCGGCAACCTGGTTGATCGGCAGGATGTTACCGAGCACGTCGACCTTGGCGGTGGCGTCGTCGGCCGAGAAGCTGCCCAGGATCAGCGGATTGAGCACCACGATGTACGCCATCGCGACGAAGGTGACGACACCGCCGCGAACTTCCCGGGACACCGTCGACCCACGTTCGGTGATCTTGAAATAGGTGTCCAGTAATCCGGTGCCTACGGCCATGTCGAAATATCCACTCCGAAGAAGGTCTGCTCGAGTCGAACCGGGAGATTATTGCAACGGGGAACTACTAGTCTGCAAATTGTGAAAGACGCACACGACGTTGCCGTGCAGGTCCGACGGCTCGGCGACCCCCGGCCTGCGCTCGCCCTCGGCACCGCCGCGTGGGTCGTCGCGACGATCGTCGTTCTCCTCGCCGGGGAACGCTGGGCCGCGACGCTGCCGGTGTGTGTGGCCGGAAT
Source organism: Rhodococcus zopfii NBRC 100606 = JCM 9919 (assembly GCF_001895025.1). Taxonomy (GTDB): domain Bacteria; phylum Actinomycetota; class Actinomycetes; order Mycobacteriales; family Mycobacteriaceae; genus Rhodococcus; species Rhodococcus zopfii. The sequence continues at coordinate 71,925 of NZ_BCXI01000010.1, read as the reverse complement.
CGTGGTGGGGCTGCTGGGTTCTGCACTGTTCCTCGCCCAACGGCGCGCCGCGCGCCGCGGTCGGCGAGGAGCCCAGGTCGGTCTGAGCTGACGATCCGGGCCGCCAGCTCGTCGGGTCAGCGACGGATCCGCACCCGCGTGACCAACCACACCCACAGCAGAGCCCACAGCGATCCGAGGATCCAGCCGGCGACGACGTCGGTCAGCCAGTGCGCCGCGAGGTAGACGCGGGACAGTCCGACGGCCAGGGTGTAACCCGCGAGGCCGGCGTACAGCGCGGTGCGCCACGGGCCCTGCGGACGCGCGGAGCGGGCGAGGACGGCAGCGAGGGTGACCGCCAGGACGGCGGACATCATCGCGTGACCGGACGGGAACGAGTGCGTCGACAGCTCCACCAGCCGCTCCGGCTGCGGCGGCCGGTCGCGACCGAACAGCAGTTTGAGCAGGCTCATGGCGGGCCAGCCGGTGAGCACGGCGCCGCCGACCAGCAGCGCGTCCTGCGGCCGCGACGCCCGCAGCAACAGCAGCGTTGCGACGGTCGCCAGGATCGTGACCCCGACGGTGCCGCCGGTGTGCGTGACGACGGTGACGGCGGTCGTGCTCGCGGGCTCGCGGATACCGAGCATCCAGTCGAGTACCGCCACGTCGAGGTTCACGTCCCTGCACCGCCGCTCGCGACGGCGGCGGCGAACCCGGCGGCAGTGCAATGGGTGGTGCCGGACCGGTCCACCCACCACGCCACGTCGTGTTCCCCCGTCACCGCACCCGCACAGCGCACGACGAGCCGCTCGTGGACGGTGAGCGGTCCTCGCGGCAGGGGCACCCCGGCAGTCGCGGCGGCGAGCACGGCCTGTGGTTCCCGCGACCATTCGGTGGCCCGGCCCGGGCCGGTCGGTTCGGCGGACACCGCGTCGGACGCGAGCGGGAGGTCGAGCAGTTCGGCCAGGGCGCGGGCAGTTGCCGTGGCGCCGATCACGATCCGCTCCGCGGGGATCACCGCGGCGAGCCACGGGCGGTCCGGCACGAGCCCGTCGGTCGCGTCGACGACGGTGCCGGCGATGCTGCGCACCGCGTCCGGCAGATCCAGTTCGGTGACATCGAGGACTCCGGCCCCGTACGCCCCGGCGAGGGCACTGTGCGCCGCGGCGACGACCGCGGGGGTCGGATGGCGATTCGGGTCGGCGAGGCGCTCGAGCAGCAGCGCGGCCAGTGCGGTGCTGTCGACGGCCGACGCGGCGAGGCACGCCCGCAGTTGCTCGGCGTCGGGATGCGGGCACGGATCGAGCAGGCCTTCGAAGGTGAGGTCGTCGGGGGCGCGCAACCGGCCCAGCAGCTGCCCGTCGAGGACCGCGTAGGTGCGCAGCCACCACGCGGTGTAGCCGTCGCGGTCGGCGAGCGCGGCGGCGGTGTCGGGGTCCGCGGCGAGCAACGACAGGGCCTGCGCCCACCGGGTCTCGTCGACGAGGTCGAGATCGCGGACCGCGACGAGGGTGTCCGGGTCGGTGTCGACCGTGTCCCACCACTGCTCCTCGTCGGGCAGATCATGGTCCGGCCCGGTGGGCAGGTCGGCCCGCAGCACGGTGAACCCCCAGCCGACCCCGACGGCCCGCAACGAGTCCGCGGCGTAACGGTCGGCGGTCTCGGAATCCACTGTGCCGAAAGGTGATTTGTCGACGAGAACGGCAGCGAGAGGCGCCCCCGGCAGGAGCAGTTCGTCGGCGGGAACCAGTTCGCCGTCGGTGTCGGGAAGCAGCAGGGCCCCGAGCTCGCGGGGCAGGGCGCCGGCCGGAACGTGCTCGGCCAGCCGCAGCACCGTGTCGGCGAGTTCGGCGGCCGCGTCGGCGTCGTCGGGATCGACATCCTCGACGGCAGCGAACAACGCGGGATCCGACAGCAGGTCGACGGCGGTGACGGTGCCGGCTCCCAGCCGCGCGAGCAACGGGTGGGCGGCGTCCGGGTGCACCAGCCGCACCCACGGCAACGCGAGCGGACCGCCCACCCCGAGATCGGACCCGAGCACGGTGGTGCGCGGACCGGTGACGAGGCGCCCGTCCGACAACGGCACCGGGATCGACGCGAGTTCCTCCGCGACCACCGAATCCACGACGAGCGGCTCGAGCGCGTCGTACAACCGGCACCACCAGTGCGGGTCGCGGTCGAGGCCGGTGAGCAGTTCGGCGATGCGGGCCGGTCCGATCCGGTGCACGTCCACGGCACCGAGCACCGACGCATACCGCGGGCTGCACAGCGCGGGGGCGACGAGACCGGGGACGACATCGGCGAGGGCTTCGGCCAGCTCCTCGGTGAGCCCGTCGAGTGCCGTCGCGCGTTCGGGCACCAGGTCGTTGCCGCCGGCCGCGGCGGGCAGCCACGGGTGGGTGCGTAGTTCCGCGAGCACTGCCTCCCGGAGCAGTCCGTCGGCCTCGCTGCGCGCGAATCCGGGCACCGGCACCAACGCGATCCGCTGGTCTGCGGGCAGCGACGCGGCGAAACGCGCATAGCCCTCGGCGATCCGATCGACCCGGGCGCCGGGAAGCAGTCGCCGCCGATCCGGTTGCATCGGCACGTCGGCGATGACGAGGACCGGTAGCGACAGTTCCTCGTCGGACCGGGTGGGGGCGCGCAGCACGTCGTCGCCGACGGGGGCGATCTCGCCGGTGCCACCGACCGGAGCCAGCCAACGCGCATGCGGCCCTTCGCCTTCCCACCAGCGGCGTCCGGCGACGGCGATCTCGTGGATGCCGTCCCCGAGATCGGTTCGGACGCAGGTGAATTCGGCGTCGCCGATGGTGACCGAGCCCAGGGCAGGCAGTTCCAGCAACAGGTCCGCGACCTCGTCCCGGAACCCGCCGAGCAGAGCACGCGCGTCGACGTCGGGGCGCAGCCGAAGCACGATCTCGGTGTCGAAGCCGGACACCGGCGGTGCGGCGGTGGGCCACGCCAGGCGCAGGACCGGCACTCCGGACCGTGGTGGCGTCAGGTCGCGCTCGCGCAACACCGTGCGGGTGCGCTCACCGGAGAAGCGGACCGACCCGGTCCGGGACCGGATCTCGATGTCGTCGGAGACCGAGAGGACGGCGGTGAAGCCGACACCGAAGCGTCCGACCCCCGCGGTTTTCGCGGACGCCCGCAGCGCCGTCAGTGCCTGCACACCGGGACCGTCCAGCGGGGCACCGGTGTTGGCGACGTGGAGCCCGTCGTCGCCGACCCACACCCGCATCGCACCGGCCGTGCCCGCGCGGGTCGCGGCGTCGGCTGCGTTCTGCGCGAGTTCGGTGAGGACCCGGTCGCGGTAGCCGGCCCGGACGAGGTCCGATTCTGTGGCGGTGTCCTCCCGCAGACGGGTCGGCGAGGCTTGCCACGCGAGCAGCGTGCCGTCCCGCAGCGCCGCGGTGCCGAACGGGTCCGCGGGGTCGGGCGGGGTCACGTCAGTCGGTCTGTTCCGGCCGGCCGGCATCGTCGGTGGCTGCCGCGCCGTCGGTGGCTGCCGCGCCGTCGGTGGCTGCCGCGCCGTCGGTGGCTGTCGCACCGGAGGGCTGTTCGGACCCGACGGTCTCGTCGTCCCTTGGTTCCGGACGGGTGATCGGGACGATCTCCACCGCGGCGTCGTCGTACGCCTCGAATCGGGGCGACCCCGCACCGGTCGGGAGCGTGGTGTCCGAGTGGGCGCCGCAGCCGTACTGCGAGTGCACGACGTGCCCGTCCGCAGCGTACTCGTTCCCGCACACCCCGAACGCCGCGTGCAACGACCCCGCGAGCGGCAGGTAGAAGCCGCACAGCAGGCACGTGGAGGGGGCGGCCTTCGCCATCTCGCTGTCGGGTCCGTAGCCCTCGAACCAGCGCTGCGCCGCGTCGAGACGACCTTCGAGGCTCATGACCTGCCGGCGGCCGAGACCGATCTCGAGCGCGGTGTCATCGACCTCGGGGTCGCCGGACTCGATGTATCCGGGCACCAGACGCGGATCGTCGGCGGTCGGGGCGAGCAGGTCGCCGGGGCCGAGGTCGCCGGGGCGGATCCGCTCGTTCCACGGCAGCCACTCGGGCGCGATCAGCGCGTCGGGTCCTGGCAGCAACACCAGTTCGCTGACCGTGACGTGATCGGACTCCGGCGCGGCGGCCACGACGACAGCCCACTGCCAGCCGCGGTACCCGGGTAGGTCGGCGACGAAACGATGGGTGGCCGCGCAGTCGTTCTCCCCGGTCACACCCAGGTGTGCACCGATCCCGCCTTCGCCGAGTTCGTCGAGAGCCGCGCGGGCGACGTCGACCGCATCGGCGAGGACGGGTCGCACAGCCGCGGCGGCCGAACGTTCCGCGCTGGGGGCATCAGCAGAAGACACAGCACTCACGGCCCCCATTCTGCCGCACCGGGACGGGAACGCGACCCTTGGCCGCCGAGACGGCGGCCGACAACTGCGATGATGAGGCCCGTGCGACTGCGACAGGGAGCCGGACCCCCCGGCCCGATCCGAGCCGCCGGGGTCCTCGCCGCGACCTCCGCGGCGCTCGCCGGCGGGGTCCTCGCCGGTTGCAGCGAACAACCCGCCGCCGACCCCGGGCCGCCCGCCGAGCGGCTGCGCGTCGAGATCGTCGCGGCCCGCCCGCACGACACGGAAGCGTTCACGCAGGGACTCGAGATCTCCGACGGCGAACTGCTCGAGGGCACCGGCCGGAGCGGCCGGTCGTACCTGTCGGCGCGGGCGCTCGACACCGGCGCCGAGCGGACTCGGGTGCCGGTTCCCGACGGCATGTTCGGCGAGGGCATCACCGTGGCCGGTGACACTGTGTGGCAGTTGACCTGGAAGGACGGCGTGGCGATCGCCCGCGACCGCGTGACGCTGGCGCCCCGCGACCGCGTCGAATACGACGGTGAGGGCTGGGGTCTGTGCGCGGCCGGGGACCGTCTGGTCATGAGCGACGGGTCGTCGACCCTCACGTTCCGGGACCCGGCAGGTTTCGACGTGCTCGGCACCGCGGCCGTGCGCGCCGACGGTCGCGAGGTGGACAACCTCAACGAACTGGAATGCGCCGACGACGGCGCTGTCTACGCCAACGTGTGGAAGACCGACGAGATCGTCCGCATCGACCCGCACTCGGGGCGGGTCACCGCGCGCATCGACGCGGGCGCGCTCCGCGGCGCGCTCACCGACGATCAGCGCGAGGGCATCGACGTTCTCAACGGAATCGCGCAGGTTCCGGGCACCGACCGGTTTCTCGTCACCGGCAAGTACTGGCCCACGATGTTCGAGGTGCGCTTCGTCCCGTGAGCACTGCCCGTCGCTTCTCACGCGGGTACCTGTCTGCAGCACCGTCGGCGGGTGGGGAAGAATCGAAGTCGTGACCGATCCGGACGAGCGCCGACCCGCCGACCCGGCGCGCGGCCGTGCCGGCGCCGACGGCAGCGACCGCCGCTCGGCTGCGCACCGCTCGCGTCCCGGCCGGCACGACCCCGATGCGGACCACCCCGGCTACCGGAACTATCCGCCCCCGCGGCGCACCGCTGCCCGACGCACTCCGCTGCCGCCGCTGCACCCCCTCGACGGGGCCCGCAAACCCCGCGACGACGCGCGCACGACCCCGGAGTCCGATGCGCCGCGCGCCCCGCGGATGCCGCGGAAGCTGACGGTGACGCGGGTCGCGGCCCTGCGCAGCCGGGAACTGACCAACAAGGGCATCGCGACGTTCCGTCGCGCGGCCACCGCGGACGGCGCCGACAAGTCCGGGCTGACGGCCCTGATGTACGCGACGATGGCGAATTTCGCGAGCGATGCGGCGATCGCGGTGGCCCTGGCGAACACCTTGTTCTTCTCGGCCGCGACCGGGGAGGACAAGACGAAGGTCGCGCTGTACCTGCTCATCACGATCGCACCGTTCGCGATCATCGCCCCGTTGATCGGCCCGTTGCTGGATCGGTTGCAGCACGGTCGTCGGCTGGCGCTGGCGGCGTCGTTCGCGCTGCGGTGTGTTCTCGCGGTGGTTCTCGTGTTCAACTTCGACAGCTGGGGGCTGTATCCGGCGGCCCTGGCGATGATGGTGCTGAGCAAATCGTTCTCGGTGCTGAAATCGGCGGTGACGCCCCGGGTGCTGCCACCGGAGATCGATCTGGTGCGGGTGAATTCCCGGCTGACCGTGTTCGGCCTGGTCGGCGGCACGTTGGGTGCCGGTGCGGTCGCCGCCGCCGCGGCGTGGCTGTTCGGGTCGTCGGGGGCGCTGTGGTTGTGCGCCGGGATCACCGCGTTCGGCGCGTATCTGAGCATGCGGATCCCGGCGTGGGTGGAGGTCACCGAAGGCGAGGTCCCGGCGACGCTGTCGTATCGCGGGGCCGAGGCGCGCACCGAAGTGCTCGACACGAAGACCGAGGTGATCGCCGCGCCGGGCGCGCGACGCCGTCAGCCGCTGGGCCGGGCGGTGGTCACCGGGCTATGGGGCAACGGCACGATCCGGGTGCTCACCGGCTTCCTGACCCTGTTCATGGCGTTCGTCGCGAAGTCCAAGACCGAGCACGAACCGCTGGTGCAGGCGGCGATGCTCGGCCTGGTCGGGGCGGCCGCGGCGATCGGCAACTTCACCGGCAACGCCACGGGGGCGCGGCTGACGCTGGGCCGGCCCGCGCTCATCGTCGTCCGCTGTACCGCGGCGGTGGTGATCGTCGCGGCGATCGTGGCCGCCACGGACAACATCTTCGCGGCTGCCGCCGCGGCGTTGGTGGCGGCGTGTGCGAGCGCCCTGGCAAAGGTGTCGCTGGACGCGTCGCTGCAGCAGGACCTGCCCGAGGAGTCGATCGCGTCCGGGTTCGGACGTTCGGAGACGGTACTCCAGTTGAGCTGGGTGACCGGTGGCGCGCTGGGTGTGTTGTTGCCGCCCGAGTACTGGATCGGCTTCGGCGTCGTCACGGTGGTGCTGGTTCTGGGACTGATCCAAACGGTCCTGACCTACCGTGGGAAGACGCTGTTGCCCGGCTTCGGGGGTAAACGCCCCGAGCACGCCGATCAAGAGACCGCCGACCGGCGCACCCCACGCGCCGGCGGACATACGAGCAGGAACGGAAGTCGATGACGCTGCAAGCCCGGACGAAGAAGATCATCTCGCTGATCGCGGTGGTCGTGTTACTCGTGGCGGGTGGTCTCGCCGCCGTGGTGTGGAAGCTCGTCGACTCGGCCGATCCGAAGCTGCCGACGGTCACCGCGTTCGCGCACGGCACGAGCGTGACGGTCGAGCCGACCCAGCACTGCAACCTCTACCTGGAGGAGTGTGTCGAGAATCCGCTCGGCAAGCTCGACGTTCCGGCCGGGTTCCCGCTGCAGTTGTCGCTGCCGTCGGAGATTTCCGATGCCCCGTGGCGCCTGATCGTCGTCTACGGCGATCCGAAGACGGGCGAGACGTTCGTGGACGGCCGCCTCTTCACGCCCGGCGAGCAGCGCGCGGTGACCGTGCCGTCCGACCCGGCGATCCAGCTGCTCGGCGTGGAGATCCAGTTGCCGTCGGCGGTGCAGGACGAGACGGGCACCGCGATCGCCCACGCGGTCTGGGCGATCCAGACGTACTGACCGCTACTCACGGCGAGGGCCTCCGGTGCATCACCGGAGGCCCTCGCCGTGAGTGCGGTGTCGAGCGTCAGGAGTCGAGCTCGCGGGCGACGGCGCGCAAGACCTCGGAGATTCGCTGGGCTGCCTTGCGTTCCGGGTACCGGCCGCGCCTCAGATCAGGCTGGACCGCGGTGTCGAGCAGCGTGATCACGTCTTCGATCATGCTCGCCAGATCCTCGGGATTGCGGCGTTCGCGCTCCGGGGTGTTCTCGCGGCGGCCGCCCTTCTGCCGCAGGGTCGGTTGTTCGAGCAGTTTCACGCTCAGTGCCTGCGGGCCGCGGCGTCCGACGGCCATGCCGAACTCCACGCGCTGGCCCGGCTTGAGTGCGTCCACTCCGTCCGGAAGCGCGGACGCCCGGACATACACGTCCTCGCCCTCCTCCTGGGACAGGAAGCCGAAGCCCTTTTCGACGTCGTACCACTTCACCTTGCCGCTTGGCACCGCGCTCACCCGCTCCTCGACAGCTGTGCCCACCGGGCACCTGTGGATATGCAAAACAACGCGCCCCGCAATCGGGTGCGGGACGCGTAGACGGCGCCAGTGTACCCCGATCCGGGTTCGGGCAGCCCGTGCGACCGTCGTGTGCCGGCGTCGACGCACTACCGTGGACGACGTGGGTACTTCCGATTCTTCTACGGGGCCGAGCAACGGCCTGCTCAAAGCCGCGCTCGCGTGCTTCGCTGTCGGTATCGTCGCGGTTGTCGCAATTTTTCTGACCCCGGTGGTCACCGACGGCAAACCGGGCCTGGTGCTGTATCTCCTGACCGCGGCGTGGCCGTTGGGCTTCCTGCTGGCCATCACGTTCGCCCTGCGGTCGGGCCGTCGCGCGCGTGGAGGTGGGTCGTGAAGTTCCTGCTCAATCTCATCTGGCTGATCTTCGGGGGGCTGTGGCTGGCGCTGGGGTACTTCCTCGCCGGCATCATCTGCTGCGTGCTGATCGTGACGATCCCGTTCGGCATCGCGGCGTTCCGCATCGGGGTGTACGCGCTGTGGCCGTTCGGCAAGACCGTGGTGGACAAGCCGACAGCCGGGGCCGGGTCCCTGATCGGCAACGTGATCTGGGTGATCGTCGCGGGAGTGTGGCTCGCGATCGGGCACATTGCGACCGCGGTTGCAATGGCGATCACGATCATCGGGATCCCGCTCGCCCTCGCGAACCTGAAGATGATCCCGATCTCGCTGATGCCCCTCGGCAAGGACATCGTGCCCGTCGGATCACTCCAGCAACATCTGTGACGTTCATCACATCACGACGCCATAACGTTCCGGCCTCGAACGGTCTCGACGGGACGAGATAGCGCGCTACCTGCGCGTTCCCGATCGGCCCTCCCCGAGGTCACGGCACGCGCGCAAAGGATCGCGCGTTATCAATTGGTGACACTCGGCCCCCGGACCCGTTACCGTCGACTCCGGTCGGACTGGTCCGGCCACCCCGGATCCGCCGCGCCAAATCCTGTCCCGCGGAACCGGACCCCGACGAACGATCCAGGGGACAGGAAACGGGGGACCCACACGGTCTCCCAGGGAGCGGAAGTTCCCAGGAGGCACCCGGGCCGAAGCACCACGCAACGGCCCTTGGGGTGAAGCCGAATCGCTCCCAGCGGGAGCAACGCGGCCGGGCTACCTCTTCAGCCCGAACCCGACAGCTGACCTCGTAGGCGCGTGCGGAGAGGAAACCGGAGCAATGAGCGGACGCCATCGCAAACCCACCAACACCGGCCGTACCGTCGCGAAGTTCGCGCTGACCAGCGCGGTTCTCGGCGTCACCGGCGTCGCATTCAGCGGCACCGCCAATGCGGCCCCCGACTCCGACTGGGACCGCCTCGCACAGTGCGAGTCCGGCGGCAACTGGGGCATCGCCACCGGCAACGGCTACCACGGCGGCCTGCAGTTCTCGCCGAGCACCTGGAACGCCTACGGCGGCCAGCAGTACGCGCCGACCGCCAGCCAGGCCAGCCGTGACCAGCAGATCGCCGTCGCCGAGCGGGTCCTCGAAGGCCAGGGCTGGGGCGCATGGCCGTCCTGCTCCTCGAGCCTCGGCCTGAGCAGCGCACCGTCGCAGCGTTCGGCGCCGACGTCCGGCACCCTCGCGGACACGGTCGAGACGCAGGAGCAGACCGCCCCCGAGGCGGCGCCGACCCTGCAGGAGAGCATCCCGTTCATGGCGCCGCAGAGCGCCAAGGCGGGCTTCGCACAGGGCATCGACGCGCTGCGCGCCGCCGGCATCCCGGTCGATCAGGGCCTGGTCAATCAGGTCACGGCCATCCTGCCGAACTGACACCGGAACACAGCGAAGGGGCCCGCACCGGATTCGGTGCGGGCCCCTTCGCTGTGTTCCGGAAACCTGAGGAATCAGCGGTTGATGACGGTGCGGGGGTGCGTGTACGGGAGGGAATCGACCGGGATCGGGAAGTCCGTCTCCTCACCGTACGGAGAGAGCGGACCCGAACGCGTGGAGGACAACTCGGTGACGGCGAGATCGCCGTCGACGAGCTCCGGCCATCCGCGATCAACGTACTGGTTCTTCGAAGTGTTCGCCATGCGCTCATTTTGGCAGGTGAGTTCGCGGTGGGCCACCTCAGGTCTCTAATCTGAATCCGATGACCACCACCACCCCGTCCGGGCCGGACGCCCGGCCCCCGTCGCTCGCCCGGTGGCTGGCCGGACGTCGCGACTCCGACCTGGCCGCCCTGCTGCGCGCCCGGCCGGATCTGGTGGTGCCCCCGCCGGCCACCATGATCGTCCTGGCGAACCGCGCCCAGCAGCGGGCATCGGTGTTCCGAGCCGCCGACGAACTGACCACCGGCGATTTCGGTGTGATCGAGGCGCTCGCCCGGCTCGGCGCCACCAGGGCACCCGTGACGCGCCGCGCGCTGCTGGACCTGCTCGCGGGCCGCACCACCGCGAAGAACGTCGACCGCACCCTCGACCGGTTGCGCAGCCTGCTGCTCGTGTGGGGTCCCGCCGACGAACTGTCCCTGGTTCCGGCGGCCACCGACACCGTGCCCTGGCGCATCGCCCGCAGCACCGCATCGGAGCTACCCGACGACACCCGACTCGCGGCCATGATCGACGACCTCGACGCCGCCCGCCGCGGCATCCTCGACACCCTGGCACGCACCTCCCCCGTCGGCCGGACCAAGGACGCCGCCCCGGACACACCTACCGACCGGCCGGTGCAGCAGCTGATCGCGTCCGGGCTGCTGATCCGCCTCGACGAGGAAACGGTCGAACTTCCCCACCGGGTGGGTCAGCACCTGCGGGGTGAGGCACCCTTCGATCCGGCCGCGCTCAGGCCGCCACCCGCGATACCGGCGACGCACACCGTCGCGGAGGTCAACGCGACCGCCGCGGGCGCCGCGCTGGAGTTGCTGCGGCACGCCGAGGAACTGATCGACGCGCTCGGCTCTGCCCCCGCCCCGGCCCTCAAGTCCGGGGGGCTCGGTGTGCGCGAAGTCCGCAGGCTCGCGAAGACCGTCGGCATCGACGAAACCCACGCGGCGCTGCTCGTCGAGGTGCTCGCCGCGGCCGGACTGATCGCGCGGGGCCTGCCGGACCCGCCACCACCGACCGATGTCGACGACTACTGGGCCCCGACGACATCCGCCGATGGCTGGTCGAAGGCACCCAGCGGACACCGATGGGCGGTACTCGCCGGTGCCTGGCTCGACTGTCCTCGGCGACCGTGGCTCGTCGGCCGGCGCGACCCGAACGACAAGCCGATCGCCGCGCTGTCCGACGAGGTGCAGTCCCCGCCCGCGGTCCGCGACCGGCGGCTTCTGCTCGAGTTGCTCGCCGAGACCCCCGGCTCCGCCCCCGATGCGGCCCAGGTGCGCGCGGCACTCGCCTGGCGGCGACCTCGCTGGGCGGGAAGGCTCGGAGCCGACGCGGTCGCGGGGACGTTGCGGGAGGCCACCGTGCTCGCCGTCGTCGCGCACGGGTCGATCGCGTCCCCCGGCAAGGCCCTGCTGCACGGCGGCGACGCCGAAGCCGAGATGGACGCCGCGCTGCCGGAACCGGTGGACTATGTCCTCGTGCAGGCGGACCTGACCGTGGTCGCGCCCGGACCGCTGGTGCCCGACCTCGCCGCGCGCATCGCGCTCGTCGCCGACGTCGAATCGGCCGGAGCCGCGACTGTGTACCGGATCGGGGAGGCCGGCGTTCGGCGGGCCCTCGATGCGGGTACCGGAGCGGGGGACCTGCACGCCCTGTTCGCAACGCATTCGCGGACACCGGTGCCGCAGGCACTGACCTATCTCATCGACGACGTCGCGCGGCGGCACGGGCGGTTGCGCACCGGCGTCGCGTCGTCGTTCGTCCGGTCCGACGATCCGGCGCTGCTCGCCGAGGTCCTCGCCGCGCCGGTCGCCGGCGCGCTGGCGCTACGGGCGCTGGCACCGACCGTCGCGATCTCCCAGGCACCGCTGGCCGAGGTGTTGCAGCAACTGAGAGCGGCGGGCTTCTCCCCCGCCGGGGAGGATTCGTCGGGCGCGGTACTCGACCTGCGGCCGCCCGGTGCCCGGCTGGCGGTGCCGCGCACCCGCGCCCGCTACACCGGTCCGGTCCCCCCGTCCACCGAGCAACTCGACACGCTGGTCCGTACCCTGCGCGCCGGTGACCGCGCCGCGACCACGTCGGCGTCGAAGTCCGTGCAGGCGGACGGCAGCCGGTCCGGGGGCGCCGCCACGATGGCGCTGCTGCAACTTGCGGTGCACAGCAAACGCAGCGTCACCCTGGGATACGTCGACGCGCAGGGCGTCGCCACCCGTCGCATCGTCGACCCGGTCGCGGTGAGCGGCGGCGCGCTCGAAGCGTTCGATCCCGCGGCCGGCACGGTGCGTAGCTTCGTACTGCACCGGGTCACCTCGGTCGCACTGGTCGATTGACCCGAGTCGCCGGCCCGCAGCGGCGCACATCCCCACTTTTTCGAGCGGCACACCCCCACTTTCCGAGCGAACGATACGTTCAGTCGATTGAAGGAGACGAACGGTACATTCGCTCGAAAAAGGGGGGCGAAGCCCGGGCTCAGGACCGAGGGTCGTCGCGGACGAGGACGAACGGCGACGCCGCCACCCGCGACCACGATCCCCCTGCGAAGGTCAGCCCGAGCAGGGTCCGCTCGTCGAGGGCACGGAACTCGTCGCGCACCCACCGCCACGGGATCGGGCCGTCGGCGCCGTAGGAGACCACCACCGCGGGCCGGCCGTCGAGCCAGGACGGCCCGGTCGCGACCGCGATCGGCAGGTGCTCGCGGAGCGTCCCGTCGTCGGCGCCGAGCAGGTTGGCCGCGGTACCGTCCCCTGCGACGCGCTTGCCGTACCAGCGCGGCATCCCGCCGAGAGCGATCGCGCGCGGGGCCGCGAAGCGGAGCAGTGCCGGTCCGACGAAAACGGCGCGGTAAGTACCGGGTGGCATGGTCGTGGCCGAGGGCAGGGACCGGAACCGGTCGCGCAGCCCGCGTATCGACCCGGGCAAGCTCCGGAGGGCGTCGGTATCCCCGGTGTTCACGTCGTCTGCCCGCTTTCCTTCCGTGCTGCATACCGCGCGGCGAAGCGTTCGGCCATGGCGGCGATCGTCAGGCTCGGGTTCACCCCCACGTTCGCGGGAATCGCCGAGCCGTCCACCACGTACAGGCCGGGATGTCCGAACACCTCGTGGTCGGTGTCGACGACGCCGTGCGACGCGTCGGAGCCGATCGCCGCGCCGCCGAGGATGTGCGCGGTGATGGACTTGCCTCCGATGCTCTCGAGCAGCAGGTTGAGCGGGCGACCGCCGATCGACTCGGCGAATGCGCGGGCGACCGCGTTGGCCTGCGGCAGATAACTCGGCGCCTGCCGGCCCGGAACACCGCGCGACCGGAGCACCTTCCGCCACGGCCGGATCGGCGACCGGGCGTAGTCGAGCCGGATCTCGCTCTCCACGTCCTGCATCACCGTGAACACGCTGAGCCGTTCGATGAAGTTGCGCGCGAACACGGTTCGCACCTGGCGCACGGGATGTCGCAGCAGGGTCGCCACGGCCGCCCGGCGGCGTCGACGCGGATCGGCGCCGTCGACCAGCGGCCCGACCTGGAACCGCATGTGCCATCCGCCGACGTAACGGTTCTGGGTGACGTGGGTGCGTTCGTCCGGATAGAACTCGCTCGAGATGGTCGGTCCGCGAGTCAGATCGGTGTCGACGTCGTCGGCGAGGACCGCGGTGATCGCCTCCGAGTTGGTGCGTACCCGGTCGCCGAGCCGGTCGGAGATATGAGGGAGCCCGCCGTTCGCGTGGGACCTGTACAGCAGTTCCACGGTTCCGAGCACCCCGGCGGCGAGCACCACCTCGGGTGCGCGCAGCCGTTCACCGCCGGCCAGCTGCACCTCGTATCCGTCGTCGAGTGCGGTCACCGACGTGACGTGCTGCTCGGGCCGGATTTCGACGCCGCGGCGTTCGGCCAGCCACAGATAGTTCAGGTCCAGGGTGTTCTTGCTGCCGTGCGGGCACCCGATCAGGCACGCGCCGCACAGCCGGCATCCGGTGCGGTCGGGGCCGTCGCCACCGAAGAACGGATCCGGCACGGTGACGCCTTCGTCCCCGAACCAGATCGCCATCGGGGTGGGCCCGTACGTCTCCTCGACCCCGAGCGTCCGCGCAACGACACGCAGGTGCTCGTCCATCGGGCCGCTGAACGGGGCCGTGGTGCGACCGAGCATGCGAGCGGCGGTCACGTAGTGATCCGAAAGCTCTGCGCGCCAATTCTTTTCAGATGCCGGCCACGCCGGATCGGTGAAGAACGCCTGCTCCGGTTCGAGGAGCACACCGGCCCAGACGATGCTGCCGCCGCCGACGCCGGCACCGCCGATGATGCCGACGTGCGCAAACACCCGCTGCCAGAAGAACCCGCGCAGGCCGAGTTCGGGCAGCCACAGGTATCGGCGCGGGTCGCGGCGCGCGGCCGTCAGGTCCGCGCGTGAATGGCGTCTCCCCTGTTCGAGTACCAGAACGCGACGTCCCTGCTCCGCCAGCCGTAGAGCGGTGACCGAACCGCCGAATCCGCTGCCGACCACGATCACATCGGCAGCGATTCTCGTATTGCCCTCGGCTTCCACGGTGCACAGCATAGGTCCCGTTGGCCGCACGACGTCGACGAGCCGGTTCGGCCTCTGCCCGCCGATTCCGATTCCTGTCGAGTTCGATTTTTCGGCGACTGGCTTTTTTCTGCAAATGGGCTATGGTCGGGTCCTGTCGGGTTGTTCAGCCCCTTTTTCGAGAGGAGAAAAATGGCCGACAAGGGTAAAGCACTCAAGAAACCGGCACAGTCGATCAAGGAGCGGCGGGCGGAAAAACGCCGCAAACAGACGAACGCAGACGAATTCGTGACGAGGCGCAAGTCGAACTGATCCGTCGGGACCTGCCGTGACCATCTCCGCCCGAGAACTCCTCGACAGCCTGTACGAGCAGTTCACAGCCATGTCGGACCGCGCGGACGACGGCGGATCGTCGCCCTCGTTCGCGAACGGTCGCCGTGCCGCCCTGGCCCGCGCCCGCCTGTTCGCACTTGATGAGCAGGCCGCCGAATCCGCTGTGATGGTGTGATCTCCGCAGAAATCCACCGAATTCACGAACAACGTAAACAGGAAGCACACGTGAAAAGGACGCTGTCGGCCCTGGATAAAATCCAGGACAGGCTCGAGAACGAATTGGATTCCTCCCCCGCAATGTCGGAAAAGGACGCGGGCTACCGCTCCGGCATTTCCGAGGCGCTGGTATGCGTGATGGAGGTGCGCCGCTCACTCACGAGCTGACGGGTCGGCGGGACAACGGGCCCGGGAACACCGGGGCGGCGCGCGGGTGGCGCGCCGCCCCCGGTGTCTGGAGAATGGGTGAGTTCCGCTGTTCCCCGTGCTAGGAGGCGTCCGTGGCCGACGGACCGTTGATCGTCCAGTCCGACAAGACCTTGCTCCTGGAGGTCGATCACGAACTCGCCGACGCGGCACGCCAGGCGATCGCGCCGTTCGCCGAACTCGAACGCGCCCCCGAACACGTCCACACCTACCGGGTGACCCCGCTGGCGCTGTGGAACGCCCGCGCCGCGGGGCACGACGCCGAGCAGGTCGTCGATGCACTCGTCACCTATTCGCGGTTCGCGGTGCCGCAGCCGCTGCTGGTCGACGTCGTCGACACAATGGCCCGCTACGGGCGCCTGCAGCTGGCGAAGAATCCCGCGCACGGCCTGACGTTGGCGAGCACGGATCGCGCGGTGCTCGAGGAGGTGCTGCGCAACAAGAAGATCGCCCCGATGCTCGGCGCGCGCATCGACGACGACACCGTGGTGGTGCATCCGAGCGAGCGTGGCCGGCTCAAGCAGATGCTGCTGAAAATCGGCTGGCCGGCGGAGGACCTGGCAGGCTACGTCGACGGCGAGGCACATCCGATCACGCTCGATTTCGACTCCGACCCATGGCACCTGCGCGACTATCAGGAACTCGCCGCCGAATCGTTCTGGGCGGGCGGCTCCGGTGTGGTGGTGCTGCCGTGCGGTGCAGGCAAGACGATGGTCGGTGCCGCCGCGATGGCGAAGGCAGGCGCGACCACCCTGATCCTGGTGACCAACACCGTCGCCGGCCGCCAGTGGAAGCGCGAGCTGATCGCCCGCACCTCGCTGACCGAGGAGGAGATCGGTGAGTACTCGGGCGAGAAGAAAGAGATCCGCCCGGTCACCATCGCGACCTACCAGGTGATCACCCGCAAGTCGAAGGGCGAGTACCGCAACCTCGAGCTGTTCGATTCCCGCGACTGGGGCCTGATGATCTACGACGAGGTGCACCTGCTGCCGGCGCCGGTGTTCCGCATGACCGCCGATCTGCAGTCACGGCGTCGGCTCGGCCTCACCGCGACCCTCGTCCGCGAGGACGGCCGGGAGGGCGACGTGTTCTCGCTGATCGGCCCGAAGCGGTACGACGCGCCGTGGAAGGACATCGAGGCGCAGGGCTGGATCGCCCCGGCCGACTGCGTGGAGGTGCGGGTCACGCTCACCGACGCGGAACGGATGGCGTACGCGGTCGCCGAGCCGGAGGAACGATACAAGCTGTGCTCGACGGCCCGCACCAAGATCCCGGTGGTGAAGTCGATCCTCGCCAAACACGGCGACGCCCCCACCCTGATCATCGGCGCCTACATCGATCAGCTCGACGAGCTCGGTGAAGCCCTCGATGCACCGGTGATCAAGGGCTCGACGCGGACGAAGGAACGCGAGGCGCTGTTCGACCGGTTCCGCAACGGTGAACTGAAGGTTCTGGTGGTGTCGAAGGTCGCCAACTTCTCCATCGACCTGCCGGAGGCGTCGGTGGCGGTGCAGGTGTCCGGCACATTCGGGTCCCGGCAGGAGGAGGCGCAGCGCCTCGGCCGGCTGCTGCGTCCCAAGCAGGACGGCGGTCAGGCGCACTTCTACTCGGTGGTCTCCCGAGACACCCTCGACGCCGAGTACGCCGCGCACCGGCAGCGGTTCCTTGCCGAGCAGGGCTACGCGTACCGCATCACCGACGCCGACGACCTGCTCGGGCCGCCGATCGGCTGACGGTCTGTCCGGGGACCGGAACCCCTCCCATATGCTGGAGACGTGCGCCGATTCGAGTTCCCCGTCGACCTGCCCCACGCCAAGTCCGTGAACCAGACCCTCGCCGAGGTGCGAAGTCTGCGGCTCTCCGGGATCGTGGTTGCGCTGCTCTGCGCGGCAGGCGCCGCGTGGCTGCTCACGCTCGGCAAGCCCTGGGCGTACATCGTCGGCGCGGTCCTCGTCGTCGCGGCCGTCACGTCGGCGTGGGTTGCGTTGTGGGCGCCGCGGAAGGTCGGATCGGTACAGGATCTGTATCACGAGAGCCCGCTGGTGCCCGCCGTGGTCTCCGAGATCCGTCCGCGCGGATTGACGTTGCTGGCGCTGGTCGACATCGCCAAGCCCGGCACCACCGACCGCCGGTATGCGCTGGTCACCCGCAATGTGCAGGCGGTGCCCGGGCACCAGAAGCGCGTCGGCGAGCAGGTGCCGTGTGTAGCAGTGTTGTCCGACCGCACCACCCGCAACACCACCGGGTCGTGGCAGATGGTCAGCCCGATGCCGATCGCGTGGGGTACCCGGGATGCCAAGGTACTGCGCGATGCGACCGAGGCGATCGACGACGCCGAGTGGAAGTTGTTGAAGACCAAGGTCGGTCTGTCCGAGAAGGTCAGCGCGACGGACGACCACCGGCTGGTGCTCGATCGCGGCGATCTGCCGGGCGAACTGCGTTGACATGCACGTCAGGTCGTTGTCGGACGGGCGGGTCCATCTGACCGTGCCCGGCCCGCACGACGTCGACGCGATCACCGCCGCCTGCCGGGACCGGGAGATCGTGGCATGGACGACGGTGCCCGATCCGTACACCCGCGCCGACGCGGTGCGCTTCGTCGGGGACATGGTGCCCGCCGGGTGGGCGAACGCCGCGCCGACCTGGGCGATCCGCACCGACCCCGACGGCCCGCTACTCGGAGTCGTCGGCTTCCTGCACCACGAACGCACCGCGCCGGAGATCGGCTACTGGATCGCGCCGGGTGGGCGCGGCCGCGGTCTGGCCACGGCCGCGGTGGAGCTGGCGTGCGATTTCGCGTTCGCGCCGGGCGGGCTCGCCGCGTGGCGCATCGAGTGGCGGGCGTTCGCCGGGAACCGCGCGTCGGCGGCGGTCGCGCAGCGAATCGGCTTCCGGTTCGAGGGGACGCTGCGGCTCGGCAGCGTGCAGCGCGGTGTTCCGCGTGACACGTGGATCGCCGGTCTGCTGTCCGACGATCCACGTGGCCCGGTCGCCGGCTGGCCGACCTGACCCGCCGTCGGACGGCTGCGCGGCGATCCGGGCACCGTCAGGCCAGGTGCGGCAGCACCTCCTTCTCGAGCAGTTCGATGCCCGACGTGTCGTACGCCGCTTCCGGGAAGTAGAAGATCGCGTAGCCGAGGCCCTGCTTCTTCAGGGCCGTGAGATTCTCGACGATCTGTTCGGGGGTGCCGACGGCGGGCATCCCGCGGAACGCGTTGAGGGAGGCGTCGGCGGCGTCGGCGCCGACGAACGGTTCGAGCCGCGCCCGCAGGTTCTCGAGGCGCTCCTGCACCTCCGCTTCGGTGCGGCCGATGGCGACGTTGTAGTTCGCGGACCGGACGATCGCGTCGAAGTCGGTGCCCACGGCCGCGCAGTGCTCGCGCAGCAGACCCGACTTGTGCGCGAATCCCTCGGGTGTGCCGTCGAAGTTGGTGTACTGCGCGTACTTCGCGGCGATCTTCAGCGTGACTTTCTCGCCGCCGCCGGCGATCCACAGCGGAATACCGCCGTCCTGCAACGGAAGCGGACGGACGATCGCACCGTCGACCTGATAGTGCTTGCCCTGCAGGGTCGCCGAACCGGTGGTCCACGCCTGTCGGAAGATCTGCACGCCTTCGTCGAGGCGGGCGAGTCGCTCACCGGCGGAAGGGAATCCGTACCCATAGGCGCGCCACTCGTGTTCGTACCAGCCGCCGCCGATGCCCATCTCGATGCGCCCGCCGGAGATGATGTCGGCGGTTGCGGCGACCTTCGCGAGGTAGGCGGGATTGCGGTAGCTCATCGCGGTGCACATCTGACCGATGCGCACGCGCTCGGTGACGGCCGCGAACGCGGAGACGAGCGACCACGCCTCGTGCGTCGCCTCGTCCGTGGGCGCGGGCACCGTGTGGAAGTGGTCGTATACCCAGATCGATTCCCACGGGCCGTTGTCGGCGCGGACGGCGAGGTCGCGCATCACCTGCCACTGGTCGGCGGGATCGATGCCGACGAGGTCCAGTCGCCAGCCTTGGGGAACGAAAAGCCCGAAACGCATACATGTCCTATCTCGAAGGGATGTCGACGGCAGCCGGGTCGGTGACTACGTCCGAGGCACCCGTCGGTGCCGGTTGGAGCGTCCGACGCAGCCAGGGTGAGTATCGCGGAACGAAGCGGAACATGCAGGCCGCACCGGCCAGGGCGAGACCGCCGATGGTGACGGCCCCGGCGGCGAAGCCGGTTCATGCAGTGGCGGCGTCCGGTTCGGCGGCGGCGTGGCGGCTCACCGGCCGGTCCAGGCCGTAGTGGCCGCGGAGTGTCGTGGCGGTGTAGTCGGTGCGGGGCAACCCGCGCTCCTGCAGGGTCGGCACGACCTTGGTGGTGAAGTCCTCGAGTCCATCGGGCAGGTACGGCGGCATGACGTTGAAGCCGTCGGCGGCGCCTTGCTGGATCTGCACGTCGGCGGTCGCAGGATCAGCGGCAACACGTCGAACACTCTTACACGGCAACCCCCTCGGTGACGATGCGACTCCGGCAAGCGTGCAGTCCGGAGCCGACGCGCTCAACGTTTCTGCGCAGCATGATCCGAAGTTCCGGCTACGCACCCCCTAAGCTCGGTCCTCGATCGACGAGACAGGAGCACACGTGGACGGAATCGACGGCCCGGTCTGGAACCGACGGCGGTTCCTGGCCGGAATGACCGGGACCGCGGCGGCCTTGGTGGGGGTGACCTGCCTGTTCTCGACCGAGGCGACGGCACGGCCGGCAGCAGGTGCCCCGCCGGTCCGCGACACCATCGGCGGCATCCTCGCGTTCGTCGTCCCCGGCAACGACCCCTACTCGCGTCACCAGGGCATGTCCACCGATCGGGTCGGCGGCGCCACCGACGGTGCGATGGCATCGCTCGAGCACACCTTCGACCACGCGTCGCCGGTGCCGCTGCTGGGCCGTGCCGCCGGGAACCTGCCCGGCGCAGCCGCTGTCGCCGCCCTGGTCAACATGTATGCGGTCACCGTCGATGCGCGGTCGCTCGCCGGGCCGTTCGCGGCACCGTTCGCGAATCTGAGTCACACCGCGAAGGCCCGGGTCTTCGAATTGCTCGACACCGAGCCGCAATTCACCGGAACCATGCTCACCTACGTGGTCAACGCGATCCCCACGCTCGCCGCATTCGCCGCGTATTCGGAGGCGTCGGCGTTCGACCCCGGCCGCCGCGTCCTCATCGGCCGACCCGCCGGGTGGGAATTGACCCGCTACGCCGGTGTCGGCGACGGATGGGACGAGTTCGAGGGCTACTACCGAGACGTCGACCGGATCGAGGACTGAATCATGAGGGATGTGATCGTGATCGGTTCCGGCGGTGGCGGACCGGTCGTCGCGAAGGAACTGGCCGCTCGCGGACTGGACGTCCTCGTCGTCGAGGCCGGGCCGCGCTTCGCGGATCCGGAGAGCGAGTGGACGCATTTCGAGGACGACGCGAACAATCCGGTCACCGGTTTCCTCCGGCAGGGACCCGGCGACCGGTCGCGCACCCCGTGGCTGCGCGACCTTCCGCAGAACTCGTACGTGTGGCAGGTCGCGGGGGTCGGCGGTACGACCCTGCACTACTTCGGCAACTCGCCGCGCGCGGTACCCGGCGTGTTCGCCGGCTACGACGGCGCGGACCGGAACATGTACGACACGGACCACCTGTTCCCGTTCGGATACGGCGAGTTCCGCCGCTACTACGAGTGGGTCGAGGCGACCCTGCCGGTGCAGACCGCCCCGATGGGCACGAAGGAACGGATCTTCCTGCGCGGTGCGTCGGCGCTCGGACTGCCGCACCAGACGACACACGACACGACCGTCGCCTCGCACCGCGCGCAGCAGAACGCGGTCCTGCAGCCGGGCGGTACCGCCGGGCGCACCCGCGACCCGCACCGGCTGCGGCATCCCGAGGCGCAGGGTTGCACGATGTGCGGTCACTGCTATCAGGGCTGCTACCTGCCGGCGGGTGCACCCCGCAACCTCAAAGCGAAACGGTCGACGGACAACTCGTACGTCCCGATGATGCTCACCGCGGAGACGTGGTCGCCGCACGGGCGGGCCGCGACGCTGGTGACCGATGCGACGGTCACGAAGATCCTCGTCGAGGACGTACGCGGCGAGACGACCGCGCGCGGGGTGCGGTTCCGCAGCACCGGTGGGGAGGAACACGAGGAACGCGCGCAAGTCGTGGTGCTCGCGGCGGGCGCGGTCGAATCACCGCGGCTGTGGCTGGCGTCGGAGTTGCCGAACCCGAACGACTGGGTGGGTCGTGGCCTGACGGACCACCACATGGACGCGGTGTTCGGGGTGTTCGAGGAGGACACCGGTCAGACCCGGGGCGCCGGATCGAATGCGCGCGTCGACCTGCCCGGTTACGGCGGTATCGAACAGGTCGGGATGCCCCCGGCGTTGCAGGCGTATTCGCTGGCGTTCAGCGACTCCGGCATCCACGGTTACGGCCGGGCGGGCGGTGTCGTCGACGACGCCGGGGCCGACAGTCTCGGCCGGCTGGTGGGCCGCGATCTGCTGGGCACGCTCGACGACGCGAACCGGACCTTGGCGGCGCTGGTGATCACCGACGACGACGTCGAGCCCGGCAATCGGGTCACACGCTCGACGATGCTCTTGCCGGACGAGGGTGGACTGGCACCGAAGGTGACGATCCGGCACCGGCAGCGGTCCGAACGCACGCGGCGAAACCGGGAGTACTGCACCCGCAAGGCCGTCGAACTGATGCGGGCCGCGGGCGCGAAATCCGTGCACCGCTGCGACTGGCCGCCGTTGATCCTGCACGCGCAGTCCAGCATGCGGATGGGGACGAGCGAGGACGATTCGGTGCTCGACGCCACCGGCGAGGCCAGATGGGTGAAAAGGCTTTTCATCGCGGACAATTCGGCACTCGCCAACGCACTGGGCGGGCCCAATCCGACGTTGACGACGCAGGCGCTCGCGACCCGCACGTCCGAGGCGATCTTCCGCGGCTACTTCGGCGGCGACGCGTGGGTCGGGCGCGAGGACCCGGTGTCCTCCATCGACGACCGCGTCACCGCGGCGGTGATCGCACAGGGGCTGTGACCGCGCGGGGGTTGTGACCGCGGGCGGTGGCGGCGTGCGGTCACATCTCGACCGTGTCGGCCGCGGCTACTTCTCGGCGACGATCTGGATGAGGTTGCCGCAGGTGTCGTCGAAGACGGCGACGACCGCGGTGCCGATGTCCGTGGGCGGCATCGTGAACTCGACCCCCTTGGCGGCGAGCCGGGCATGCTCGGTTGCCACGTCGTCGACGGCGAACTGCGCCAACGGAATTCCGTCCTCGCGCAGTGCATCCCGATACGGCTTGACCGCCGGGTGCCCGGCCGGCTCGAGCAGCAACTGCGGTCCGTCGGGCGCGTCGGGCGAGACGACGGTGAGCCACGCGGCGTCACCGATCGGAATGTCGTGGTGCTTCACGAAACCGAGCACGTCGGTGTAGAAGGCGAGGGCGGCTCGCTGGTCGTCGACGAACACGCTCGTCAGGTTGATCCTCATCGGTCTGTCCTTTCGCTGGTGGGCCACCGCTCGGTGATCTGGGCGAGCGGACCGGGGTCGAAGTAGTGGAATTTGGATCGGCCGCGGCGCTCCGTGACGACCAGCCCGGCGGCCTCGAGCACCGCGAGATGCTGCGAGATCGCCTGGCGCGTGAGGCCGAGACCGTGACGCATGGCGAGCACGGAACAGATCTCGAACAGCGTGCGACCGTCGCCGGCCGCGAGTTCGTCCAGGATGATGCGTCGCGTCCGGTCGTCGAGCGCGTGGAAGACGTCGGCCACGAACCCACTATAGGCAAGTGACTGCTTGCCTATCAAGGACGGCGCCCCCACCCACCATGCGACCGGGCGTCGTACCATCGGACGCATGCGCGCTGCGTCGCTCGTCGATTCGTTCGAGGAACACCGGCCCCACCTGCTGTCGGTCGCATACCGACTCACCGGGAGCGTCGCCGACGCCGAGGACGCCGTCCAGGATGCCTGGCTACGCCTGGACGGTGCAGATTCCGACCGCATCGACGACCTGCGGGCATGGTTGACCACCGTGGTCGGCCGCTTGTGCCTGGACCGGCTGCGGTCCGCGGCGGTCCGGCGGGAACAGTACGTCGGTCAGTGGCTGCCCGAACCGATCGTCACCCCGCTGTCCGGGGCGGCACCCCCGGATCCGCTCGAGCAGGTCGTGCAGTTCGAGGACAACCGCCTCGCCGCGCTGGTCGTGCTCGACACCCTCACTCCCGCACAGCGGGTCGCGTTCGTGCTGCACGACGCGTTCGCCGTGCCGTTCGGCGAGATCGCCGACATCCTCGGGACGGAAACCGCCACGGCTCGGCAACTCGCGTCCCGCGCGCGGCGCATCGCGGGCGCCACGCCCCCGCCGGTCACCGACGGCGAGCACAACGCCGCCGTGCAACGGCTTATGGAGGCGATTGCGACGGGCAACCTCGACGCGGTCGTCGCGGCACTACATCCCGACGCCCGGATGATCGGCGACGCGAACGGCACCACCCGCACCGCCGTCAACGTCATCGTCGGACCGGACAAGGCCGCTCGGTTCTTCCTCGGTCTCGTCGCCAAATACGGCGAGCAGTCCCTGCTCCACTTCACGCCGGCACTGGTCAACGGGCAACTCGGATTCGTCAACAGCGGCTCCCCCGGTGACGCCACGCACCAGGGATTCCCCGGCCGCATCCTGGCGTGCACCGTCGTCGACGGGTCCGTGTGGGCGGCCTACGACATGGCGAACCCCGACAAGCTGCGACGCGTCAAGGTCCCGTCCCCGTGGACGACCGACTCCGAGAGGAAGTGAAGTGGATCAACGCCTGAGCTTCGTGACCCTGGCCGTAGCCGACGTCGCCCGCAGCCGCGCGTTCTACGTCGACGGGCTCGGCTGGACACCGACCGTCGACATCGCGGGCGACGTGCTGATGTTCCGGGTCGGCGAGCACATCGTGCTGTCCCTGTGGGATCGAGCGGCGTTCGAAGCCGAGGTCGGCGGGCCGATCTCGAGCGGTGGTATCGCACCGGTGACCCTCGCGCACAACGTCGCGACACGCGACGAGGTCGACGACGTGCTCGCCGCGGCCCGTACTGCCGGCGCCGGGAGGGTCACCGGCGGCACGGACCGCGAATGGGGCGGCTACACGGGCTACTTCGCCGACCCCGACGGGTTCTTCTGGGAGGTCGCCTGGAATCCGGGGCCGGTCGGGGAACTCGTGCTGCCCTGACCGGACACCGCGTCGGCCCACGGGACGCGGCACGCGTCGGTGCTGAAACCCTGGTCCTGAATATCCAGCGCCGAGTTCATGCGGGCCCGCATGTTCTCCAACGCGACCTGATAGGTCAGCTCGACCAGTCCGGCCCGTCCGAAACGACGCTCGAGGTCGGCGACCTGCTCGTCGGTGACATCGTCACGGACATTGCCGGTCATCGCGTCCGCGTATTCGATGGCGGCACGCTCGTCGTCGCTGTACAGGTCCGAGGTCTTGTAGTCGGCGATGTGTTCGAGCCGCTCGGTGTCGAGGCCGTCCAGGCGCTGCAGCATCGTCCCGAAGTCGACGCACCACGAGCATCCGATGTTCCAGGCCGTGCGATACACGGCGATCTCCCGCACGTTCTTCGGCAGCACCTTCGACGCACGCTGCGCGAGCATCTCGTGCACGGCGTTGCTGCGCATCAGGCCCGGGTGGTGGGCGAGCACCGTGAACGGCTCGGGCACCTCCCCGAACATGCGCGCCGCCATCTTGTACGCGACCTTGGTCGCGGGGCCGGCCTGGTCGGGGGTCACCACGGGAATGCGAGCCATGATCGTCTCCGTTCGTCACCGGCCCCGTGCGGGCCGCTCACTCCCTTGGACGAGGTAGCGTTCCCGAACGTGACACCCACTGCCCGACCGAACTCACCGCGCCCCCGCTACGCTGGCGAAATGGCAGAAGCGACGTCACCACGACCGGTCCGCACGGTCACGCGGCTCCGGCCGTTCGCGTCCACGATCTTCGCCGAGATGACGGCCCTGGCCGTGCAGCACGACGCGGTGAACCTCGGCCAGGGCTTCCCCGACACCGACGGTCCCGCGGCGATGCTCGAGGTTGCCCGCCAAGCCATCGCGGACGGCGTCAACCAGTACCCGCCCGGTCCGGGCATGCCGGAGCTGCGCCACGCGATCACTGCCGATCGCGCCGCACGGTACGGACTCGAATACGACCCCGACAGCGAGGTGCTGGTCACCGTCGGTGCAACCGAGGCGATCAGCGCCGCGATCCTCGGACTCGTGGAACCCGGTGACGAGGTGCTGCTCACCGAGCCGTACTACGACTCGTACGCCGCATCGGTGGCGCTGGCGGGCGCGACCCGGCGCGCGGTCCCCCTGGAACGTTCCGGGTCGGGTTTCGTGCTCGACGTCGACGCGCTGCGCGCCGCGGTCACCGGCCGCACCCGCATGCTGGTCGTCAACACCCCCCACAATCCGACGGGCACCGTATACGACGAGGCGACGCTGACCGCGGTCGCCGAACTCGCGTGCGAACGAGACCTGCTGGTGCTGTCCGACGAGGTGTACGAGCACCTGGTGTTCGACGGTCGCCGCCACATACCGCTGGCATCGCTGCCCGGCATGGCCGAACGCACCGTCACCGTGTCGAGCGCGGCGAAGATGTTCAACGTGACCGGCTGGAAGATCGGCTGGGCGCTCGGCCCGCGCAAGCTGATCGACGGGGTGCGCGCCGCCAAACAGTTCATGTCGTTCGTCGCCGGGGCACCGTTCCAGCCGGCGGTCGCGTATGCGCTGAACCACGAGCAAGCCTGGGTCGCCGCGCAGCGCGACGACCTACAACGCCGACGCGACCTGCTGTCCGGGGCACTGACCGACGCAGGTTTCGGTGTACTCGACTCGGCGGGAACATATTTCGTGTGCGCGGACGTCACACCGATCGGCGTGACCGACGCCATCGAGTTCTGTCGCAGCCTGCCCGAGCGGATCGGTGTCGCGGCGGTGCCGGTGAGTGTGTTCGCCGATGATCCCGAGCGGTGGAATCATCTCGTGCGGTTTGCGTTCTGCAAGCGCGACGAGGTTCTCGCCGAAGGTGTCCGACGGTTGCAGACCCTACGGGAGGCGCGCTGACGTGTCGGCACCCACGATTCCGTCCGATTTCGTGAGCCGGGCGGTCCAGCTCGCGGCCGCCGAAGGAGTCGATCTCGCACCGGCGCTGGATGCGGCGCGGATCAGCCGGGCGGTGCTCGCACAGCCGCACGCGCGGCTCACACCCGAGCAAGTCAGCCGGTTCACCCAGGTGACGTGGCAGATCACGGACGACGAACTGTTCGGTCTCGGCGAGGGACCGGTTCCGCGCGGATCCTTCCGGGTGATGTGCCTGACTCTGATCCACTGCCCCGACCTGGCGCACGCATTGACCCGCATGATCGAGGTCAACCGCGTCATGCGGACCCTGCCCGCCCTGACGCTGACGCCCGGTGCGGAAACGACTTTTCTGGATGTGGCGCTCCCCGACGTGGTGACCGAGAAGACCCGGGTCACCGTCGATTTCCTCCTGATGCTGCTGCACCGCTTCGCCGCGTGGCTGGTCGGCGGGCGGGTACGTCTGGAGTCGGTGGTGCTGCCCTACCCGCAGCCGGACCCGGTCCTCGCCCGCAGTTACGACGCGATCTTCGGGGTTCCCGTCACGTTCGGCGCCGACCGCGCGGCCCTCGAGATCGACAATTCCGCGCTGCGGTCGCCGCTCGTGCAGTCCGAGAGCACCCTCGAGGAGTACCTCCGCGAATCGCCGAATCTCATGTTGTCCGAACGTGATTACGAGTCGACCGCGTCCGCTCAGGTCCGTCGAATCTTCGAGTCGGGCATCAAGGGGCGCACCGCCAGCGCGGAGGACATCGCCGACATGCTGTCGGTGAGCGCTCCGCACCTGCGTCGCCTGCTGCGCCAGGAAGGCACGTCCCTCGGTCAGCTGCGTGAGGAGGTACTGCGCGACGCGGCGATCGCCGGCCTGCGCCGCGGTGAATCGGTGGACGACCTGTCCGCGCGGCTCGGGTTCTCCGAACCGAGCGCGTTCCGGCGTGCATTCAAACGGTGGACCGGGTCCACGCCGCGCAGCTTCCGGTGAACCGCCGGCCGGGCCACATCCGGGTCAGGCCACGCAGAATTCGTTCCCTTCCGGATCGGTCATCGTGACCCACTCGTATGGGCCCTGACTCTCCCGGTACAGGACGGTCGCGCCGGCGGCGACGAGCTTGTCGATGAGCGCATCTCGGTCGTCGCCGGCCCGAATGTCGAAGTGCATCCGGTTCTTCACCGTCTTGCCCTCCGGCACGAGCTGGAACAGCACGCGCGGCCGGGCCGGTGTGTCCGGATCGGAGATCGCGGCACCGATCTTCCACACCAGGGTGCCCTCGAAGATCTCGGTGTCGTCCTCGCTGGCATGGCCGGCGGCGATGAGACCGCGGATGAAGTTCTCGTCGCTCGGCTCGACCCGCCACCCCAGCGCGTCCGCCCACCATTTGGCCTGCGTGTGCGGGGTGTTCGAATCGACCGTCACCTGAAATTCGTATCCCATGGGGTGACGGTACTGCCCGCCACCGACAGATCAGGGACGGACGAGGATCCGGATCGGGTTGCCGACGTGGTTGTGCAGCTTCTCGATCCCCTCGGCAACGTTCTCGAGCGGCACGATCTCGCTGATCGAACGGGACAGGTCGAGCCTGCCACGCGAGACGAGCTCGGCGAGGACCTCGATGTCGATGTTCTTGTAACCCAGATGCCCGAGGACCTGCTTCTGCGACAACCCGAAGGTCGCGGTGGGGCCGAGGGACGCTTCCTGGCCGCTCAGCCCGACGACGACAACCCGTCCGCCCCGGCGCACCGCGCCCAGCGCCTGATCGAACGTGACCTTCAGCCCTGCGGAGTCGAACGCGACGTCGAGGCCCTTGCCGTTCGTCGCCTCCGCGATCTTGGCCGGGAGCTCGGGGTCGCGGGTGTCGAAGGCGTAGTCGGCGCCGAGTTCGAGAGCCCGGTCGAGGACGACGGGATCGATGTCCAGGGCGATCACCGGGACGGCGCCGACGAGCCGTGCCAGCTGCACGATGTGGGTACCGACCCCGCCGACGCCCCACACGCCCACCGCTTCGCCGACCCGGACCTGACCGGTCCGCACCACCGCTCCGTAGGGAGTCGAGACGGCATCGGCGAGAATCGCCGCCTGTTCGAACGAGACATTGTCGGGGATGCGGGTCAGGCCGCCGGCCTGCGCGACCGTGTACTCCGCCCACGCACCGTCGTAGGCGAACGCCATCAGCTGGATGTTCTCGCAGTTCGTCAGATCGCCGCGCCGGCAACTGCGGCACTGGAAGCACGGGCGCCCGGCGGACGGGATCACACGATCGCCGACCTGCCATCCGGTGACTCCCGCGCCGAGCGCGGCGATGGCGCCGGACGCTTCGTGCCCCTGCGTGACGACGGGCAGCATCGCCGGGAAGGTACCGTCGAGCAGACTCAGATCGGAATGGCAGATGCCGCAGAACTCGACCTTGACGAGCACTTCCCCGGGACCCGGAGCGGGAATCGGGACATCTTCCAGCACATTGGTTTTGATATCGGCGTGAAAGCGTGCTGCGCGCATCGTCTCGGTCATCGTCCCTCGCCTGTTCGTCGAATCCGTTTCTCGGCTGCGACCATACTCCGCGGCCGAAGGGCACGACGGCCGTACCGACCCCATCGGGCTGTGTACGTGAACGTCCGTTGCGGGTGGGGTGGGGCGAGCATGCGGGTCAGGCGCGACGAGCTCGGACAGCCTCGGCGAGACGGTCGAGCTGGTCGGCGGTCGTCGCCCAGTCGATGCACGCGTCGGTGATGGACTTGCCGTACTCGAGCTCGTCGGCCTTGCCGAGGGTCAGATCCTGACGACCCGCCTCGATGAAGCTCTCGAGCATCAGGCCGACGATGCCCTTCTCCCCCGCCACGAGCCGCTCGGCGATGTCGGCGACAACGTCGACCTGCTTCTCGTGGTTCTTGCTGCTGTTGCCGTGGCTGGCATCGACGACGACCCGCTCCGGCAGACCCGCCTTGCGCAGGCGAGCGAGGGTGTCGGCGACGGTCTCGGCGTCGTAGTTCGGGCCGCCGCTGCCACCGCGCAGGATGACGTGGCAGTCGGGGTTGCCGGCCGTTTCGATCAGCGCGGTGTTGCCGTCGAGGTCGGTGCCGGGGAACACGTGGCTCGCACCGGCCGCGCGAGTGCCGTCGACCGCGACCTGCACGTCGCCCTCGGTGGAGTTCTTGATACCGACGGGCATGGACAGCGCCGAGCACAGCTGGCGGTGCACCTGGCTGGCGGCGGTACGGGCGCCGATCGCGCCGTAGGTGACCAGGTCCGCGTAGTACTGCGGCAGGATCGGATCGAGGAATTCGCAGCCGACGGGCAGACCCAGGCTCGACACGTCCAGCAGCAGCTTGCGGCCGATCCGCAGGCCGGTGTTGATGTCGTACGTCCCGTCGAGGTGCGGGTCGTTGAGCAGACCCTTCCAGCCCAGCGTGGTGCGCGGCTTCTCGAAGTAGACACGCATGACGATGTGCAGATCGTCCCGCAGTTCGTCGGCCTTCGCAGCGAGGCGGCGCGCGTAGTCCATCGCGGCAGCCGGGTCGTGCACCGAGCAAGGTCCGACGACGACGAGCAGGCGGTCGTCGGAGCCGTCGAGGATGCCGACGGTGTCGGCGCGACCCGAACGCACGGTCGCGGCAGCGACCTCGTCGGGGGCGTGCGCGGCGCGCACGACGGACGGCGCCACGAGGGGGCTGATCCGCACGGTGCGCTGCTCGTCGAGACTGGAAGTCGAGATGCTGTCGATCTGGGTACTCATGGGGTTCGGTTTCCTGTTCTCAGGCCGACCCTCGAGAAAATGAAATTCCAGCGAGCCGGTCCGTGTCCGGCTCGTAGGTGGAAGAAGTCAGCGCTCGGTTACGCCGACCGGCCCACCCAGGGCCGGCCTACTAAACCAGAAATATGCGCGCTGCATGATGACGAGGGTAGCAGAACCTTTCGCACCCGTCGGACCCGGCTCCCTATCCACGTGGGCCCGTGGGCATGACTACGCGCCCGAACGTCGTGCTGAGTACCCCGGCAGCGGAGGTGTACCACGCGGCGACGGCAGCGGCGAGTCCGAAGTAGCCACCGACCCTCGTCAGGCCGGTTTGCTCCAGGAGCGCTCCGAGAGTCAGGAAGATGAAAGCGATGAGGAGTACCGAGAAGGTGACGAAGAGGGCGTTGCTGACCTGGGTACTGGCGAACCACATGTAGGCGGTGAAGATGGTCCAGGCCAGCAGAAAGATTCCCACCCCGATGTGCCTGTCGGCGCCCATGTCCTCGGTGGCGTAGGTGACCAGGTACCAGAAGCTCAGCCAGAAGGCGCCGTACGAGCTGAAGGCAGTCGCCCCGAAGACGTTGCCCTTGAGGAATTCCCACATTCCGGCGGCGAGCTGGGTGAGACCGCCATAGAACAACGCCACCCCGAGGACGGCAGCTTCCGCATCCGCCGAGATGAATCCGGCGTTGGCGCAGGACAGGATGAACGTGGTGAGGGCAAAGGCCGCCAGACCCAATGGCCCGGGGTCGGCGATGTGAGCGCCTCTGTGAACGGGGACGGCGATTTCGTTGGGGTCGTCTTCGGTGTACGGCATCCGCCGGCTTCTTTCTGAGGAGAAAGGACCCGGCACAGGCTCCCGGGCCTCCTTCGGATGATTCGAATACCTTCAGTGTGCGCCTCGGCAACCGGCGTGCGCCTGACAACGGGAAGCCACTTTCTGTCGGCGACCGTGTCGTGATCCGGGCCGGCGGATGGTTTCCCACGGGCGGTCCGGTCGACTACCGCACAGCGGCAGCTTCGTGCACATATGGTTCACCCGGCCGGGGGTTCGGGCCTGCACTCAGGACACTCACCGGACCCGACCCGTGCGCGGTTTCGGTAGCCGCCGCTACCGAAACCGCGCACGACCAACGTACGGAGCCAACCGCACGGAATTACGGATCACAGTGCGCGACGCAGGAACTCAACGACGTCGCGGGCCGCGGTGTGCGCCGCGGGCGCCACGCCCGGCAGGGCCGCGAAACCGTGGATCGTGTCGGGATAGTGGTGGTGTTCGGTCGCCACCCCCGCCGTCCGCAGCGCGTCGGCGTAGCGGAAGCCGTGGTCGCGCAACGGATCGTGCCCAGCGGTGAGGATCAGCGCGGGCGGCAGCGAGGCGTGCGAGGCGGCGCGGATCGGCGATGCCTGCCAGTCCTCGGTGCCGTAGCCGTCGCCGAGGTAGAGCCGTCCGAACGTCCGCATCTGCTTCGACGTGAGCAGCGGCGCGTGCGCGTGGGCCGCCTCGGACGGCCACCGCTCGTACATCTCCACCGCCGGATAGACGAGCACCTGCGCGCGCAGTGCGGGACCACCGGCATCGCGGGCGTGCAGGGATGCGACAGCGGCGAGGTTCCCGCCTGCGCTGTCGCCCATGACCGCGATCCGGTCCGGATCCCCGCCCAGTTCGGCGGCGTTCGACCGCACCCACTGCAGCGCCGCCCACGCGTCGTCGACGGCCGCCGGGTAGGGATGTTCGGGGGCGAGCCGATAGGTCGGGGACACGACGATCGCCCCGACCTGTGCGGCGACCCGACCCGCTATCCAGCGGGACTGCTCGGGCGATCCGAGGCACCAGCCGCCGCCGTGGTAGTTCACCACGATCGGACGGGGTCCGGTGCCGGCCGGTGTGTGGATGCGCAACCGGATGCCGTTGTCGATGTGCCGGTCGGCCACGGCGACCCCTGCGGCGTCGGTACCGACGACGAGCCGTCCCGGCGGAGAGTCGATCAACCGGGCCCGACGCGCCCGCAACGCGACCATCTGCGGCCCGCCGGACGGCTCGCTGGCCAGGACTCGCAGGACGGCACCGAACAAGCGGGTGCGGGCCGGCAGCGGCGTGGTGGGGATGTGCTCCATCCCGTGAATATAGGAGGTGTGACCGTCCAGCGAGTTCATCTCGCTTCCTTTTCGCTGTGCGGCAGGTATCTGCCTCGTCGAACCTGTTACCGATCCGACCCTGCTTCTTCCTGCGGAGGGTTGTATAGTCGCCGCTGCGAGCGGTTCGCCGTGCCTGTCGTGAGGAGCCCCGAAGACAACGCACGTGCGTCGAAGCACCCTGTCGGGTGCGAGAGGGAACCCGGTGTGAATCCGGGACTGTCCCGCAGCGGTATGCAGGAACGACCGCCGTCATCAGCACTGGGACCTCGCCGGTTCCGGGAAGCGACGGCCAGTAGGTTCCCGTCCGGACACGGACGTGGAGCGCCTGCGAGTCCGAAGACCTGCCGATCGTGTCGGACACGCCGTGTCCGACGGTATGCCACCTCGTGGAATGGGTGCGCGACCTGATCGGCGAATACTTCGAACCGGGTTCGAAGCAGGGGCTCGTATCGGTGATTCGTGCGCTCGTCGGGTGGCAGGCCATCAGCGACGAATACCGGAGAAACCACCCCCTGATGTCTGTATCGACAGCACCTTTCACGGCCACCGTGCTCGGCTCGGCACGTATCGGCCCCAACCGTGAACTGAAGAAAGCGATCGAGGCCTACTGGTCCGGCCGCCTGGAGCGACCGGGTCTCGAAGCGGTCGCCGCGCAACTGCGCGCGGACACGTGGTCCAGGCAACGCTCCGCGGGCCTCGACTCGATCCCGGTCGGCACGTTCTCCCTCTACGATCACGTGCTCGACACCGCTTTCATGCTCGGTGCCGTGCCCGAGCGAGTCGCCGGCATCCCCAACGACCTCGACCGCTACTTCGCGGCCGCCCGCGGTACCGCGTCCGTCGCACCTCTCGAGATGACCAAGTGGTTCGACACCAACTACCACTATCTGGTGCCCGAGATCGGGCCGGACACTGTGTTCCGGCTCGACGCCACCCGTCTGCTCGCGGAGGTCGCCCAAGCCCACACGCTGGGAGTACCGGCACGCCCGGTGGTGCTCGGCCCGATCACATTCCTGAAATCGAGCAAGCCCGTCGACGGCCAGGGCCCGCTGCTCGACCGGGTCGACGAGCTGGTCCCGCTGTACGTGTCTCTGCTCGGCCGGCTGCGCGACGCCGGAGCCTCTTGGGTGCAGATCGACGAACCGGCCCTGGTCACCGACCTCGACGACACAGATCTCGATGCTGTGACCGTCGTGTACCAGCGGCTCGGTGAGGTCCGGCATCGCCCGGCGATTCTCGTCGCTTCCTACTTCGGGCAGCTCGGCCCGGCCCTTCCGCGACTTGCCCTCACGGCGATCGACGGAATCGCGGTCGACCTGGCCAGTGGTTCTGCGGATTCGCTCACCGATGTTCCGGAGCTGGCCGACAAGCTGGTGGTTGCCGGCATCGTCGACGGCCGCAACATCTGGCGGAACGACCTGGAGCAGTCCCTCACGACCCTCATCGGGCTGCGGAATACGGCAGCAACAGTGGCGGTTTCGACGTCCTGCTCCCTGCTGCACGTGCCGTACACCGTCGTCGCCGAGACCCGGCTGGACAAGTCGTTGCGTTGCTGGCTGGCGTTCGGTGCGGAGAAGGAACGCGAAGTGGTTACGCTCGCGACCGCACTGAGCGACGGGCGTGACGCCGTCGCCGACGCGTTGGCCTCCTCACGAACTGCCGCCGCGGTGCGACGGGGCGACCCGCGTCTCCGGAATGCCCAGGTCCGGGCAGATCTCGGCGTGGTCGGCCACCATCGCGGCCGCAGCACGCCGGCGGCCGAGCGTCGCGGCGTCCAACAGGCGCGTCTCGGATTGCCTGTCCTGCCGACCACGACGATCGGCTCGTACCCGCAGACGTCCCGGATCCGGATCGCTCGCGCGGACCTGCGGGCCGGCCGTATCGAACAAGCCGAGTACGTGCACCGGATGCGTGCCGAGATCGACGACGTCATCGCCTTGCAGGAAGAGCTGGGTCTCGATGTCCTCGTGCACGGTGAGCCCGAACGCAACGACATGGTGCAGTATTTCGCCGAGCAGCTCGACGGCTTCTTCGCCACCGACAACGGGTGGGTTCAGTCCTACGGCACCCGATGTGTGCGACCGCCGATCCTGTACGGCGACGTCACCCGCAACAGCCCGATGACCGTGGACTGGATCACGTATGCGCAGTCACAGAGCGCCAAACCGGTCAAGGGCATGCTCACCGGACCGGTGACGATCCTCGCCTGGTCGTTCGTGCGCGACGACCAACCGCTGGCCGACACCGCCGACCAGGTTGCTCTTGCCATCCGGCAGGAGACGATCGACCTCGAGAATGCCGGCGTCGACATCATCCAGGTCGACGAGCCGGCGCTGCGCGAGCTGCTGCCGTTGAGAGCCGCGGACAAGGATGCATACCTCGAGTGGTCGATCGGCGCATTCCGGCTCGCGACATCGGGTGTCCGCGACGACACTCAGATCCACACCCACCTGTGCTACTCCGAGTTCGGTGAAGTGATCGACGCGATCGCCCGGCTCGATGCCGATGTCACCTCCATCGAGGCGGCCCGATCACACATGGAGATCCTCACGGATCTGGACGCCGCCGGGTTCGACCTCGGTGTCGGCCCGGGTGTGTACGACATCCATTCACCGCGAGTTCCGAGCGTCGAGGAGATCGCGTCGCTGCTGCGCAAGGCTCTGATTGCGGTTCCGGCCGAGCGCCTGTGGATCAACCCGGACTGCGGGCTCAAGACCCGCGGACCGGCGGAAGTGAAGGAATCACTGGCGAACATGGTCGCTGCGGCCAAGGCCGTGCGCGCCGAAATCCTGTGACGGACACGCGATGAACCTGTGGCCCGGACCGGCCTGTCGGTCCGGGCCACAGGTGCGGCCTGTGAGGATCAGCGTCTCGCGCATTCCCGGCCGCGGACAGCAACAGCGAGCTCAACGTGGGCGGACTGAAAGATCGAGCGATTCGTCTCGGCCCGAATCGAATTCGACAGTCCGGACCGAACCGAGGCGCCAGACGGTGAGTGACGCCACTCCGGGGTGCTGCTCGGTGATCGTCAGGCCACGACGGACCTCTGCGGGACGCCTGTGTACTCGCTGAGTGGACGAATCAGCGCATTGGACTGGCACTGTTCGATGATGTGCGCGGTCCACCCCGTGATCCGACTCATGACGAAGATCGGGGTGAACACCTCGATGTCGAAGCCCATCAGGTAATAGGCCGGCCCCGTGGGGAAGTCGAGGTTCGGCTCGATGCCGGTGGCATCACCCATGGTCGTCTCGAGAATGTCGTACATCCGCACCCACTTCTCACCACCGGTGTGTGCGGCGACGTCGAGGAAGGCCTTCTTCATCGTCGGCACCCGGGAGTCACCGTTCTTGTACACCCGGTGACCGAAGCCCATCACCTTCTCCTTGCGGGAAAGCTTGCCGCGCATCCATTCCTCGGCGAGTTCGGGTTCGCCGATCTCGAGCATGTCGTGCATCACGGCTTCGTTCGCACCGCCGTGCAGGGGACCCTTGAGGGTGCCGATCGCGGCGGTAACAGCGCTGTAGATGTCCGACAGGGTGGAGGTGACGACACGAGCGGCGAACGTGGAGGCGTTGAAACTGTGTTCCGCGTACAGGATCAGCGACACCTCGAACGCTTTCACGATCTCGGCGTCCGGCACCTTCCCGAAGCACATGTTCAGGAAGTTCTCGGCGAACCCGAGCGAGTGGTGCGGAGCGATCGGGTCCAGGCCGCGACGGCGCCGATGGTCGGCCGCGACGATCGTCGGCAGCACAGCCATCATGCGAAGTGCCTTCTCGCGATTCGCTTTCGGATCGTTGTCCCATTCCTGCGGATCCTCGGCTCCGAGGAAGCTGATCGCGGTGCGCACCACATCCATCGGATGGCAGTTCTCGGGCAGCTTCGCCACGAGAGCGAGCAGGGACCGGTCCGCACGGCGATTCGCGCGCTCGCGCTGACAGAACAGTCCGAGCTGGGAGTCGGTGGGCAGTTCGCCGTTCCACAGCAGGTAGGCGACCTGTTCGAAGCTGCAGTTCGCTGCCAGCTCCTGGACCGCGTAGCCGCGGTAGGTCAGCGAGTTGGTCTCGGGCACCACCTTGGAGATCGCGGTGGTGTCGACGACGACACCGGCCAGGCCCTTGTAGATGGTGGGGACGGCGGCTTCGGTCATCGCGGGGGTTTCGGTCATCACTGGCTCCTCGAGAGAGTGAAGTTGAAGACTCCGGAGTCGAACTCGTTGTAGCGCTCGTAGTCGAGCAGTTCGTACAGCCGTGACCGTGTCTGCATCTGGTCCACGACGGTCTCCTGCGTGCCCTCCTCGTGGATCACCCGCAGGCCCTTCTCGATGGCGCCCATCGCAAGACGCAAGGTGGTGACCGGATAGATCACCGCGTTGTAACCGATCGCCTCGAGCACCTGCGCCGGGATCAGCTGCGACTTGCCAAACTCGGTCATGTTCGCCAGCAGCGGAATATCCACTGCCGCACGGAACTTCTCGAAATCGGCGTGGGTGTGCAGCGCCTCGGTGAAGATCATGTCCGCGCCGGCATCCGCGTACGCACGTGCACGGTCGATCGCGGCGTCGATCCCGTCGATGCCAGCGGCGTCGGTGCGTGCACAGATCACGAAGTTCGGATCCCGCCGCGCGGACACCGCGGCGCGCAGCCGCCGGACCATCTCGTCGGTCGGCACGATCGCCTTGCCGTCGAGATGCCCGCAGCGCTTGGGGTTCACCTGATCCTCGAGGTGCAGACCCGAGATGCCCGCGTCCTCGAAGACCGTCACGGTGCGAGCCGCCGACATCGGCTCACCGAATCCGGTGTCCACGTCCACCAGCACAGGCAGATCGGTGGAACGCGCGATCTGGGCACTGTGCGCCGCGACCTCGGTGAGTGTGGTCAGACCGATATCCGGCAGACCGAGAGCGGCCGAGAACGCGCCCCCCGAGACGTAGACGCCCTCGAAACCGATCTCCTGGATCAGCTTGGCGGTCAGCGGATTGATGGCGCCCGGGAGCCGAGTGATCTTCTCCGAGATCAGCGACGCACGGAAGGCACTGCGCTTGTCGGCCGCGGAGGTCGTGGCGGAGATGAGACCGGACATGTCAGAACAACCCCTTCGGCGACTTCGGTGCGCGGGCGAGAACCTCGTCGGACACGGTGAACGTGAGCTGGTTCAGCTCGCCGGCCTTCAGCTCGGGGGTGCGTTGCGCGGCGTCGAGGAAACGGTCCTGCTCGGCCGGTGCGACGACCCCCTCGGCGAGGGTGCGGAACTTGGCGATGTACTGGTCGCGGGCGAACGGCCGCGCGCCCAGCGGATGCGCGTCGCCGATTGCGAGTTCGTCGACGATCACCTCACCGCTCCTCAACGTGACCTCGGCGCGAGCGCCGAACGCCTTCTCGTCGGGATCGGTCGAGTGGTAGCGGCGGGTCCACTCGGGGTCCTCCGCGGTGGAGATCTTGCGCCACAGGTCGATTGTGTCTGACCGCTGCGCACGCTCGGGCGCGTAGGAGCGCTCGTGGTGCCAGGTGCCGTCCTGAAGCGCGACGGCGAAGATGTACATCACCGAGTGATCGAGCGTCTCGCGGCTGGCCTGCGGATCGAACTTCTGCGGATCGTTCGATCCGGTGCCGATGACGACGTGGGTGTGGTGGCTGGTGTGCAGCACGATCGACGCGATCTGGTCCAGGTCGCCGATGCGCTCGCGCATCCGGCGGGCCAGGTCGATCGGTGCCTGGCTCTGGTACTCGGCCGAATGCTCCTTGGTGTAGGTGTCGAGGATGGACCGTTTGGCTTCACCCGGACCGGGCAGCGGCACATGGTATTCGGCATTCGGCCCGCCGAGCAGCCATGCGATGACACCGTCCTCGCCTTCCCAGATCGGCGACGGCGCTCCCTCGCCGCGCAGCGCCCGGTCGACGGCCTCGACGGCCATCTTCCCAGCGAAGGCCGGCGCGTAGGCCTTCCAGCTCGAGATCTCGCCCTTGCGCGACTGACGGGTCGCGGTCGTGGTGTGCAGTGCCTGGCCGATCGCCTGGTACACGGTGTCGGTATCGAGGCCGAGCAGGGAACCGATGCCGGCGGCGGCGGCGGGTCCGAGGTGGGCGACGTGGTCGATCTTGTGTTCGTGCAGGCAGATCGCACGCACCAGGTCGACTTGGATCTCGTAGCCGGTGGCCAGACCGCGGATCAGGTCCGCACCGCTGCGGCCGGTGTGCTGTGCGACGGCAAGGATCGACGGGATGTTGTCGCCCGGGTGCGAGTACTCCGCCGCGAGGAACGTGTCGTGGAAGTCGAGCTCGCGCACCGCGACGCCGTTGGCCCACGCCGCCCACTCGGGCGAGAAGGTGCCGCCGACACCGAACACAGTCGAACCGGGGAGGTAGGGGTGCGCCAGAGCCTGAGCGCGAGCGTTGGAAACCGGACGCCGTGTCAGCGACGCCGCCGCGACCGCGGCGTTGTCGATGATCCGGTTGACGATCATCTCCTCGGTCTCGTTCGGTACTTCGACCGCATCGGTGGCGACCTCGGCGATCTTCCATGCGAGGTGTTCGTGCTTGGGGAACTCTTCGGCGGAGCGATGAGTGCGGACAATGTGGGTTTTCACTGCGAACCTCCAACAGACAACTGGGCTGTTTTGCAGGTTATGCACACCACGTGGGCTGGAAAATGCCTTGCACATGGGGATTTCTGCGGATCCAACCCTGTGAATTTGCAAAAGCTGTGAAAGCCGGAATTGCTAGATTCCGCATATGCAGAAGATGTACGCCGGTGGCCGGCTGCGCCGCTTGCGCGAGGAGCAGGGGCTGACCCAGGTGGCCTTGGCGCAGTGCCTCGGGCTGTCCACCAGCTACGTCAACCAGCTCGAACACGACCAACGCCCGTTGACCGTACCGGTCCTGCTCCGCCTCAACGCAGCTTTCGACCTCGACGTGGGTTTCTTCGCTGTCGACACAGACGCTCGTCTGCTCGCCGACCTGCAGGATGTGTTCGCTGACAACCCGGAGAGCGCAGATGTCACTACTGCCGAGATCGACGAGCTTGTGACACGGTTTCCCGCCGTGGCCAGGACTCTGGTCGGCATGCACCGCCGGCTGCGCGGGGCTACAGCGCAAGTCGAGCGGTTGTCCCCGGCCCACGAGAATGGCGTCGCAGGCGTTGCCTCCTCGATGCCGTACGAGGACGTGCGCGACTTCTTCTACGACCGGCGCAACCACATCCGCGAACTCGACGACGCCGCAGAACAGATGTTTCTGTCCCACAACCTCACGCTCGGTGGACTCGACCTGCAGCTTGCACGTCTGCTCCGCGACGAACACGACATCACCGTCCGCATCCGCACCGACGAACCTGACGCTCCCGGTCCGAAACGCACCTACGATCCGGCAGCCGGCACGATCAGCCTTGCTCGCCGGCTCACCCACGGGCAGCGCGCCTTTCAGCTTGCCACCCAGTTGGCATTTCTCACCCAAAATCACACCATCGACGCGCTCGTCGACACCGCAACCGATCTTCCGCCGCAGTCACGGCCACTGGCACGCATCGGCCTGGCCAACTACTTCGCCGGAGCGTTGCTCCTGCCGTACACGCCGTTTCTGCAGGCGGCCGAAGCGTTGAGTTACGACATCGACCTTCTGTGTGCGAAATTCGAGGTCGGCTTTGAAACGGTCTGCCATCGTTTGTCCACGTTGCAGCGGCCCGGTCGGCGGGGAGTTCCGTTCTTCTTCGTTCGTACCGACAAGGCTGGCAACATCTCGAAACGGCAGTCCGCCACGGCCTTCCACTTCTCGCGCGTCGGAGGCAGGTGCCCGCTGTGGATCGTGCACGACACCTTCGCGACGCCGGGACGCATCCGCACACAGATTGCGCAGATGCCCGACGGGCGCAGCTATCTGTGGATCGCTCGCACCACCGACGAACCTTCCATCGGTGGTTTCCGATCACAACCTCGCGGGTTTGCCGTCGGTCTCGGGTGCGACCTTTCTCATGCCCAGAAGCTCGTCTACGCCCGCGGCCTCGACCTCGACGATCCGGGCACCGCTGTCCCCATCGGTGCCGGTTGCCGTGTCTGCGACCGCGCCGACTGCGCCCAGCGCGCCTTCCCCCAGATCGGCAGACCACTCGCCGCGGACGAGAACCGCGCCTCGGCGATCCCCTACGTCCCGGACAGGCCCCACTGACCCCATCACGCCGCGGT
Source organism: Rhodococcus zopfii NBRC 100606 = JCM 9919 (assembly GCF_001895025.1). Lineage (GTDB taxonomy): Bacteria > Actinomycetota > Actinomycetes > Mycobacteriales > Mycobacteriaceae > Rhodococcus > Rhodococcus zopfii. The sequence continues at coordinate 31,306 of NZ_BCXI01000010.1, read as the reverse complement.
ACCGCCTCACTCTCGAACGAGACCATGCCCCTCGAACATCGAACTGCCCACCACCGGGACTCGCAATGGTGGGATCACGCTGCCTGCCTGTTCTACGGTCCGGCCCTGTTCTTCGGCCCGGACCACGAAACCCGAGGAGAGCAGCAGCGCCGCGAACGTGAAGCCAAACGCATCTGTGCAACCTGCGCCGTCCGCGAACACTGCAAGCAGTTCGCACTGACTACCCGACAACCTCACGGAATATGGGGCGGGACATCAGAATACGAGCGGGGTCGAGACTCGTCGACCTATTCGGTTTCTCACTCCGCCACAGCACGGAACCGACACGACCGACGATCGACAGGCTCGGGATCCCGGCCTGAGGCCACGACATCGAAAGGTGCCGAGCATGCGTGAGTGCCCCTCGCCCGAATCGGGCGAGGGGCACCATTGCGCGTGCGGCGGCTACCGGACGACGAGTTCGCCGTCCTCGACCGCGACCGTCACCACGCCACCTTCGATGAGTTCGTCGTCGAGCAGCAGGTCGGCAATGCGGTCGTCGACCTCGCGCTGGATGGCGCGGCGCAGCGGCCGGGCCCCGAACTCGGGCTGGTGGCCCCGCTCGGCGATCCAGTCGACCGCGTCGGCCGCGATCTCGAGCTCGATTCCCTTGGCCTGCAACCGGTCCCGCGACTCGTCGAGCAGCAGGTCGGTGATGCGGTGCAGCTGTTCGGTGTCGAGCTTGCGGAACAGCACGATCTCGTCGATGCGGTTGAGGAATTCCGGTCGCATCGATTCGCGCAGCCGGCCCATCACCCGGTCCCGCAGCGGCTTCTCGGCGGCTTCGGCGTCACCGGTGGTGAAGCCGAGCGCCCCACCACGGCTGGAGATGATGTCCGAGCCCAGGTTGCTGGTCATGATCACCACGGTGTTGGTGAAGTCGACCGTGCGGCCCTGGCCGTCGGTGAGCCGGCCGTCGTCGAGCACCTGCAGCAGCGTGTTGAACACGTCGGGGTGTGCCTTCTCGATCTCGTCGAGCAGGACCACCGAGTACGGGTTGCGCCGCACCTGCTCGGTGAGCTGACCGGCCTCGCCGTAGCCGACGTACCCGGGAGGGGCACCGACGAGGCGGCTGACGGTGTGCCGTTCCCCGAATTCGCTCATGTCGACGCGGAGCATCTTGTTCTCCTCGCCGAACAGCACCTCGGCGAGCGCCTTGGCCAGTTCGGTCTTGCCGACGCCGGTCGGTCCGAGGAACAGGAAGCTGCCGACGGGCCGGTGCGGATCGGCCATCCCGGCGCGGCTGCGGCGCACGGCCCGCGCGACCGCGCGCACCGCGTCGTCCTGCCCGACGACCCGCTTGTGCAGTTCGTCCTCGAGGCCGCGCAGCCGGTCCTTCTCGGCCTGTGTCATGCGGGTCGCCGGGATTCCGGTTGCCCGCGAGACGATCTCGGCGATCAGCTCGGAGTTCACTTCCGGTATGTCGGCATCGTCCGGCCCGGCGGTCCCGGAGTCGAGACGTGCCTGCACACCGGCGATCTCGTCGCGCAGACGCGACGCCCGCTCGTACTGCTCCGCCTTCACGGCCGCGTCCTTCTCGGCTTCGAGGGTCGTCAGGCGCTCCCGCAGCGCGGTGGTGTCCACGCGCGGGGTGCGCAACCGCAGCCGGGCACCGGCCTGGTCGATCAGGTCGATCGCCTTGTCCGGCAGGTGCCGGTCCGGCAGGTACCGGACGGACAGGTCCACCGCGGCTTCGAGCGCGTCGTCGGTGTAGACGACCCCGTGGAACTCGGCGTACCGGTCGCGCAGGCCGTGCAGGATCGCGACGGCGTCCGCGTGGGTGGGTTCGCCGACGGCGACCGGCTGGAACCGCCGCTCCAGCGCCGGGTCCTTCTCGATGTGCTTGCGGTACTCGTCGAGGGTCGTGGCGCCGACGACGTGCAGTTCGCCGCGCGCGAGCTTCGGCTTGAGGATGTTGCCGGCGTCCATGGCGCCTTCGCTGCCTCCGCCACCCGCGCCGACGACGGTGTGGATCTCGTCGATGAACACGATCAATTCACCGGACTGCGCGGTGATCTCGTCGAGCACGCTGGTCAGACGTTCCTCGAAGTCACCGCGGTAGCGGGTCCCGGCGACCATCGCGGTCAGGTCGAGCTGGACGATGCGCTTGTCGCGCAACGTGTCCGGCACGTCCCCGTCGACGATGCGCTGGGCGAGGCCTTCGACGATCGCGGTCTTGCCGACACCGGCCTCACCGACGAGCACCGGGTTGTTCTTGGTGCGCCGCGACAGGATCTCGACGGTCTGCTCGATCTCGTCGGCCCGGCCGATGACCGGGTCGATGTGCCCGTCGCGGGCGCGGGAGGTCAGGTCGACGCCGAACTTGTCGAGGGTCGGGGTGGCGGACTCGGCCTGCGGCGGCGCGGTGGCCGGCTGCAGGGCGGCCTGCAGCGACTGCGGGGTCACGCCCAGCGACGCGAGCAGCCGGCCCGGCCCGCGGGTGCGGTCGGCGGCGAGCGCGAAGTACACGTGCTCGGGGTCGATGTAGGTCGAGCCGAGCGCGCGTGCCAGCTGGTGCGCCTCGAGGAGCGCGGTCCGGACGGTGCCGCTGAGCACCGGCGCGGTCGCGCCGTCCGCGGCACCCGCTTCCGGGAGCCGTTCGTCGACGGCCGCGACGACCGCGGCGGGGTCGGCCCCGGAGCGGGTCATGACCGTCCGGGCGGGGTCCTGCTCCGCCATGACGCGGAGGACGTGCAGCGCATCGAGGTCGGCGTCGCCGCGTTCGGCGGCGAAACGGGCGGCAGCGGCCATGAGGTCCTGCGTGCCGCGACCGAGGAAACGGGTGATGTCGATGCGGCCAGGGCCACCAGGCCCGAAGAATGACGGCATTCCGAAGCCTTTCTAAGAAACTTGAGTCGTACGAACTCAACTAACGTGCGGAATACCCGATCAATTCCCGCGCATGCGTGATCTGTATCACCCATACGGTTGCGCCCGTCTATATTGCGCACAACACAACGGGGTACTACTTTGTTTCTCGTGTCCGACTTATCCGCCCTCGACCAGCAGGTCTGCTTCGCCCTCTACACGGCGTCGCGGGCCACCACCGCCGTCTACCGGCCGCATCTGGACCGCCTCGGCATCACCTATCCGCAGTATCTGGTCATGCTGGCCTTGTGGGAACGCGACGGTCGCGGCGTGCACGACCTGTGCGACGCGCTCGATCTCGACACGGGGACACTCTCGCCGCTCCTCAAGCGGCTCGAAACCGCGGGGCTGATCGAACGGCGCCGGCAGAGCACCGACGAACGCCGCGTCGTCGTGCACCTGACCGACGCAGGCACCGAGATGCGCTCGGCCGCGCAGCACATCCCGGAATGCATCGCCCGTGCGTCCGGGCTCGACATTCCGGAGCTGCTCGCGCTGCGCGACACACTCCACCGCATGACCGCGGCACTCCGCACCACTCCATCGACAACCGCATCACCGACACCAGGGAGCACAACATGAACGTCCTCTACACCGCCGAGGCTCTTTCCACCGGTGCCGGCCGAAACGGCAATGTGCGCACTTCCGACGGCCGACTCGACCTCGGGCTCGCCATGCCGCCGGCCATGGGAGGCTCCGGCGACGGCACGAACCCCGAACAGCTGTTCGCCGCCGGCTACGCCGCGTGCTTCCACTCGGCGCTGCAGCTCATCGCCCGCCAGGAGAAGGCCGACATCACCGATTCCGCAGTGGGCGCCCGCGTCGGCATCGGCCCGAACGACGACGGCGGCTTCGAACTGACCGTCACGCTCGAGGTGACCCTCCCGAACGTGCCGCGCGACCAGGCACTCGCACTGACCGAGAAGGCGCACCAGGTGTGCCCGTACTCCAACGCGACCCGCGGCAACATCGAGGTCGCGCTCGAGGTGGCAGAAGACTGACGCCTATGCCCCTACTGTGGTGAGTGTGTGCAGGCAGGACGAATCGCGGCTCGCGAGGTTCACGGCGACCCTCGGTTTCGCCCTCGACGATTTCCAGCTCCGCGCCTGCCGTTCCCTCGACGAAGGCCGGGACGTGCTGGTGTGCGCGCCCACCGGATCCGGCAAGACCGTGGTCGGCGAGTTCGCCGCGACCCTCGCACTCGCCGGTGCGGGCAAATGCTTCTACACCACGCCGATCAAGGCGCTGAGCAACCAGAAGTACAGCGATCTCGCCGCGCGGTTCGGCGACGACCACGTCGGCCTGCTCACCGGCGACCTCTCGTTGCATCCGCACGCACCCGTGGTCGTGATGACGACCGAGGTGCTGCGCAGCATGCTGCACGGCGACTCCCCGCTGCTCGATGGGCTGACCCACGTCGTGATGGACGAGGTGCACTTTCTCGCCGACCGCGACCGCGGCGCAGTGTGGGAGGAATCGATCCTCACCCTCCCACCGGCCGTCCGCCTGGTGAGCCTGTCTGCGACGGTGAGCAACGCCGAGGAGTTCGGCGAGTGGATCGGCCGGGTGCGCGGCCCGACGACCGTCGTTGTCGAGGAGCATCGGCCGGTCCCGCTGTGGCAGCACGTCCTCGCCGGTGGCCGGCTGTTCGACCTGTTCTCCCCCGTCACCGGCACCGTCGACGAGCAGCTCGTCCGGTACATCGCGCACCGGCAGCTCGTCGAGGCCGCACCCGCGGTGCCCGGTCGCGGACGCCGCCGTCGCCGCACCGCGACCCCGGGCCCCGCCGGCGCCGACCGCCCGGAGGTGGTGGCGCGCCTCGAGGCCGAGACACTGCTGCCCGCGATCTGGTTCCGGTTCAGCCGCTCCGGCTGTGACGCCGCCGTCGACGAATGTCTGCGCTCGTCGCTGCGGCTGACCGACGCCGGGGATGTCGACCGAATCCGCGCGGTCGTCGAAAAGCACACGGCGACAGTGCCTCCCGAGGATCTCGATGCACTGGGTTTCGCCGAATGGCTGGACGGGCTCGAACGCGGCTTCGCGGCCCATCACGCGGGAATGGTGCCGGTGTTCCGGCACGCGGTCGAGGAACTGTTCGGGCTCGGTCTGGTCCGCGTCGTCTTTGCGACCGAGACACTCGCGGTCGGGGTGAACATGCCGGCGCGCACCGTCGTGCTCGAACGCCTCGTCAAACCCACCGCGGACGGCCCCGAGCGACTCACCCCCGGCGAGTACACGCAGCTCACCGGACGCGCCGGGCGCCGCGGCATCGACACCGAGGGGCACGCCGTGGTGCTGTGGACTCCCGAGGTGCAACCGGCGACGGTCGCCGGTCTCGCCTCCACCCGCACCTATCCGCTGACCAGTTCGCTGCGCGTCGGCTACAACACGGCTGTGAACCTGGTGGGCCGACTCGGCGCGCCCGCCGCCCGCGACCTCCTGCGGCGCTCGTTCGCGCAGTTCCAGGCGGAGAAGTCCGTCGCCGCCCTCACCGCCGCGGCCCGGACCAACACCGCGACAGTGCACGAACTCGACACCGAACTCGCTGCCGCCGAGGGATTTGCGGAATACGTGGCGCTGCGCGACCGGCTCGTCGCGGCACGCGGCGTGACGACCCCGGACGCGGTCACGGCACTGGCGCGGGCGGTGCGGTCCCATCCGGTACACCGGCGCGGCGACCGCGACCGCCTGCTCGCTCTCGCGGACCGGCGTCGCACACTCGGCGCCGACACCGATGGGATGCGCGGCCGCATCGCGACCGTCACCGGCCGCCTCACCGACACGTTCGACGGCGTGCTGGCGCTGCTCGACGAACGCGGCCACGTCCTTCTCGATCCACACGGCGGGGACGCCCACGTCACCGACGACGGGCGCCGCCTGGCCCGGATCTATTGCACCAACGATCTTCTCGTCGCCGAGTGTCTCCGCAGCGGCGCATGGGCCGGTCTCGACCACGCCGAGCTGGCGGCGGTCGCGTCGAGTGTGCTCGGTGAATCACGCAGCCGCGTACCGGCACGGTCGGGGTCGGCCACCGCCGCGGTCGACGAGGCGCTGCGCGCGACCGGGCGAATGTGGGCGGAACTGGCGGGTGCCGAACAGCGGCTGGCGCTTCCGGTCTCACCCGAACCGGATCCGGTCGCGGTCGTCGCGATCCACCGGCTCGCGCGCGGCGACGGCCTGGCCGCCGCGATGCGCGCCGTCGACAGCGACATTTCGCCGGGCGACCTGTTGCGGCGCTATCTGCGCACCCTGGATCTGGTGGGCCAGACAGGTCTGTGCGAACGCGCCGCGCTGCCCGTGCCCGGCGCGTGCGCACCCGAAACCCCCACCGCGGAACTCAGGTGAGCGAACACAACTGCTCGGACAGCTCCCAGAACTGCCGCGCGACCGTCTCGTCGTGCGAGCGGGCGTTCGACCGCACCCGATGTGGATGACCACGGGTCTCGAACAGCGTGTCGGGTCCGTAGTATCCGCCGGGCACGACGTCGGGTGAGGTCGCCGCGTACAGCGACGGCAGCGCCCCCATCTCGGCGGACTGCCCGAGGAACGGGTTGCCGATCTTCATCACCAGATCCTGGAAGCTCTCGGTGTGCGACTGCAGGTTCGTCCGGGCGTATCCGGGGTGCGCGGCCAGCGACAGCACCGACGAAACCTGAGCGGTCAGCCGGCGCTGCAGCTCGTACGCGAACAGCAGATTCGCCAGCTTCGACTGCCCGTAGGCGAGCCAGCGCTGGTAGCGGCGGTGTTCCCAGTTGAGATCGTCGAGGTGGATCTGCCCGATCTTGTGGGCCGAGCTGGAGACGGTGACGACCCGCTCGGTGATGCGGTCGAGCAGCAGGTTCGTCAGCGCGAAATGCCCGAGATGATTGGTGCCGATCTGCATCTCGAAGCCGTCGGCGGTCCGGCGCAGCGGCACCGCCATGACCCCGGCGTTGTTGATCAGGACATCGACCTTCTCGACGCCCGCGGCGAACTCGCGCACCGATGCCAGGTCAGCCAGGTCGAGGCGCTTCACCTGCGCACGAGAGCCGATCGCCGCAGCGACGACCTCGCCCTTCTTCACGTCGCGGCACGCGAGGATCACGTCCGCGCCCGCCCCGGCGAGGGCACGTGCCGTCTGCTCCCCCAATCCGCTGTTGGCGCCCGTCACGACGACGGTGCGACCGTGCTGATCCGGAATGTCCCGTGTGGTCCAAGCGGTCATGGCGGCCACCCTACGCCGGACCTCCACCATCGACGACACGTGTCCGAAACATCTGGGGGATACGGTCGCCCGCGTTGCCGGCTCCACGCCCGGCGTCGGTGACGACGGCGTCCAGTTCCGTCCGAGAGGAGTCCGCCGTGCCACCACGCCCACGCTCTGCTCTGCTTGCGCAGTTCGACGTCGACGGTCCCGGCCGCCCTCAGCAGGCGATCCTGGACGAGCTACGCCGCGTGGTCCTGTCGGGCGCGGCCCCGCCCGGCACGGCGATTCCGGTCGGCGAGGTCGCGGACCTGTTCGGGGTGAGCCGGATACCGATACGGGAGGCACTCAAGACCCTCATCGGCGAGGGACTGGTTGATCACCGGCAGAACGGCGGCTACACCGTCGCACGGTTGACCGCGGCCGAGCTGCGCGAAATGTACCTGGTGCGGGAGACTCTCGAGACGGCGTCGCTGACCGCCGCGGTCGCGCACGCCACCGCCGCGGATCATGCGGCGGCACGCGCCAGCCACGAACGGCTCGAACAGGCCGTCGCCGAGAACGATCCGGTCGCCTACCATCGGGAGAGCCGGGTGTTCCACACTGCACTGACCACGCCGTCTCGTATGTACCGGCTGCTGCACATGCTCGAATCCGCGTGGAACATCACCGAACCCGTTCAACCGATGGTTCATGTGACCGCCGACCATCGTGCCGTTCTCCACGCAGATCACGGCCGCATGCTCGACAGCTTCCTCGCCCGCGACGTGCGGGGACTGCTCGCCGCGACCGAGGTGCACAATCGCCGGCTGGACTCGGCGATCGAGACGCTGCCGGTCGACACGGGCCTGTTGAACCGGGAAGATATACAGTTCGGGTAATACAGCGGCAACACGACGCCGATAGCGTCTTCCCCATCGGACGTCATCGTCGTTGCTGGCGTTCCGGACACACACCCTCACGCGGGAATTCAGCCGAGGCCTGTCGCCGACAACGGTTTCGGCACTTCTCCCCCGCCGATGTCCAGGAGCACACATGACCGATGTGATCTCACCACCCGCCATCTCCGCCGCCGGTTCGCCGTCCGCACCGCCGTATGATCCGCGGCTGACGAACGACGACCTGGCCCCGCTGAAGGATCAGCGGTGGGGGTCGTACAACATCTTCGCCTTCTGGATGTCCGATGTACACAGCGTCGGCGGGTATGTCACGGCCGGAAGCCTTTTCGCCCTGGGGCTGGCGAGCTGGCAGGTACTGGTGTCGCTGCTGGCCGGCATCACGATCGTCTACTTCTTCTGCAACCTCGTCGCCAAACCCAGCCAGGTGACGGGTGTTCCCTATCCGGTGATCTGCCGCAGCGTGTTCGGTGTGCTCGGCGCGAACATCCCGGCGATCATCCGCGGGCTGATCGCGGTGGCCTGGTACGGAATCCAGACGTTCCTGGCGTCGGCGGCGCTGGATGTGGTGCTCATCAAGCTGTTTCCGTCGCTGGCGCCGTATGCCGTCGTGGAGGACTACGGTTTCGCCGGTCTGTCCGCGCTCGGCTGGGTCAGCTTCCTGACGCTCTGGGTCCTGCAGGCGTGTGTGTTCTGGCGCGGCATGGAATCGATCCGCAGGTTCATCGACTTCTGCGGCCCCGCCGTGTACGTCGTGATGTTCCTGCTGTGCGGGTACCTGATCTCGAAGGCCGGATGGAGCGCGATCGATCTGAACCTCGGCACGGTGACCCACACGGGCCTGGATGCGCTGCCGGTGATGCTCGGCGCGATCGCACTGGTCGTCTCGTACTTCTCCGGTCCGATGCTCAACTTCGGTGACTTCTCCCGCTACGGACGCTCGTTCGCCGCAGTCAAGCGGGGCAACTTCCTCGGCCTGCCGGTCAACTTCCTGGTGTTCTCCCTCCTTGTGGTGATCACCGCGTCCCTGACCCTGCCGGTGTACGGCGAGCTGATCACCGATCCGGTCGAGACGGTCGCTCGCATCGACTCGACCTTCGCGATCGTCCTGGGCGCACTCACCTTCGCGATCGCCACGATCGGCATCAACATCGTCGCGAACTTCATCTCCCCGGCGTTCGACTTCTCGAACGTCAGCCCGCAGCGGATCAGCTGGCGGGCGGGCGGCATGATCGCCGCCGTCGGCTCGGTGCTCATCACCCCGTGGAATCTGTACAACAACCCGGATGTCATCCACTACACGCTCGAGACGCTCGGGGCGTTCATCGGCCCGCTGTTCGGCATTCTCATCGCCGACTACTACCTGGTCCGCAAGCAGCAGGTGATCGTCGACGACCTGTTCACGATGTCGGAGAAGGGCGCCTACTGGTACCGGAAGGGCTACAACCCCGCCGCGGTGATCGCGACCGTCGTCGGCGCCGTCGTCGCGATGATCCCGGTGCTGTTCAACGACGCCCCCGGCATGCACACGACCGCGCAGTACAGCTGGTTCATCGGTTGCGGACTCGGGTTCGCGGTCTACCACCTGCTCGCGACCCGCACCCGGCTCGCGGCGCGAGTACCCGAAAACCACTCCCCCACAGAGAAAGTCGCCTGATACACATGTTCATCAAGGTCATCAACCCGAACACCACGTGGTCGATGACCGCCACCATCGAGGCGTGTGCCCGGGCCGTCACAGCTCCGGGCACACGCCTCGCGGCGGTCAGCCCTCGGATGGGGCCGGCGTCGATCGAAAGCCACTACGACGAGGCGCTCGCCGTGCCCGGTGTCCTCGCGGAGATCACGCGGGGGGAACACGACGGCGCCGACGGCTACGTGATCGCGTGCTTCGGCGACCCGGGTCTGGACGCGGCCCGTGAGATCGCGACCGGACCGGTCGTGGGGATCGCCGAGGCCGCGATGCACACCGCGAGTTTCCTGGGCCGCGGCTTCTCCGTCGTCACCACCCTGGGTCGCACGACGGGCCGGGCCCGGGACCTGGCCGAACGCTACGGGCTGCGCGACGCGTGCCGGGGTGTGCACGCATGCGAGATCCCCGTGCTGGCGCTCGAAACCGATCCCGACGCTCGCAAGATCGTCACCGAGGCGTGCTTCGACGCCCTCGGCGCGGACGGATCCGACGCCGTCGTACTCGGCTGCGCGGGAATGGCGGATCTGTGCGCGCAGATTTCCGCCGACATCGGCGCCCCGGTGATCGACGGTGTCGCCGCGGCAACCCTGACGGTGCAGTCGCTGGTCACGTTGGGCCTCACGACCGGTAAGCGCGGCGAGTTCGCGGCGCCGCCGGTCAAGCCGTACTCGGGCCTGCTCGCGCCGTTCGGCCGCGCGGAGGGAACCCGGGGGTAGGCGATCCGCTCACCGCAGCATCCGTTCGATGGCATCTCGGGTGCCGTGCGCCTTCGCTGCGTAGGCCTCGAACAGGTCGGGCGTGACCCGGGACGACGGGCCCGAGATGCTGAAACACGCCCGCGCGGTTCCCGAACGATCGCGGAGCGCCACTGCGACCGCCGAAATACCTTCGTGCAAACCCTGTTCGGTGGTGGCGTAACCACGCTTGCGGATCAGTTCGATCTCTGCCCGCAGGGCGGCGGGATCCGTCTGCGTCCGCTCGGTGACCTTGACCGGCCCGGTCGCGAGGTAGGACGTGATCTCCCGGTCCGGAAGAGTCGCCAGGTACGCCTTGCCGGTGGCCGCCGCGTGCAGGGGCAGGCGGGTACCCAGCGCGAGAAAAGCGCGGAGCTGATGCGGACTGTCGAGTCGTTCGACGAGCACCAGTTCGTCGCCGTCGGGAACCGCGAGGTGGATCGTCTCACCCACCTCGGCCTGGAGCGCCGCCAACTCCGGGAGAGCCGCCTCGCGCAGATGATCGGTCGACGCGACGGCACTGCCGATCGTGAAGGCCCTGCCGGTGATCGACCAGCTCGAATCCGCCGGGTCTGCGCGCACCCAACCGGCCCGCTGCAGAGTTCTGAGGCAGCGTTGCACCGTGCTCTTCGGGATGTCGAGACCTCGGGCAAGCTCACTGACGCCGACGGGTTGGGACGCGGCGACAGCCTCGAATACACGCAGCGCCGTGAGCACGCTGTTCACCCTTGCCTCCTCAACGCCGTCCCTTGACGGGATCCGGACGCGCTTGTAGCTTCATCGGACCACACTGTAGCACAGTGTTCCACAATACGGCACAACCCGAAAGGTTGGAACCGATGCCCGCAACCCTGCTGACTGCGCTGTCCGAGGCACGGGACGATGCTGCGCCGCTGGTCACCGTCGGAGACGACACACTCACCCGCGAGGAACTGGTCGGGGCCGCCGCCGCGGTCGCCGATCGCATCTCCGGGGCCGAGCGAGTCGCCATCGACGCGCGCGCCGATGTGAAGACCGTCGTCGCCGTCGTCGGGTGCCTGCTCGCCGGTGTCGCCGCCGTGCCGGTTCCACCCGATTCCGGCGGACGCGAACTGCAGCACATCCTCGCCGATTCGGGAGCGGAGCTCTGGCTGGGCGATCCCCGGCCCGGCCTTCCCATTCCGTCCGTCCCGATCGATCCGAGCCGACGATCGGCCACGGTCCGGCCCGAACCACCGGCCGATGCTCCCGCACTGATCGTCTACACATCGGGCACCACGGGAGCCCCCAAGGGGGTCGTCCTGCCTCGGCGCGCGATCGCCGCGAGCGTGGACGGGCTTGCGCGCGCATGGGACTGGACTCCCGGGGACCGTCTGGTCCACGGGCTTCCGCTGTTCCACGTGCACGGTCTCGTCCTGGGTGTCCTGGGTGCACTGCGGATCGGCTCGCCGCTGGTGCACACGGTGCGCCCGACACCGGACCGGTATGCCGCAGCCCAGGGCACACTGTATTTCGGCGTGCCCACCGTGTGGTCCCGTGTGTGCGCGGAACCCGCTGCGGCACGGGCACTGTCGTCAGCACGCCTGCTCGTGTCCGGAAGCGCTCCGCTCCCGGTACCCGTGTTCGAGGATCTGGTTGCGCTGACCGGTTCCGCGCCGATCGAGCGGTACGGCATGAGCGAAACCGTCATCACGATCAGCACCCGCGTCGACGGCGAGCGCAGGCCCGGCTGGGTGGGACTACCCCTCGACGGGGTGCGCACACGGCTGCGTACCGAGAGCGGCGAACTCGCCCCGCACGACGGCGAGACGCTCGGCCAGCTCGAGATCGCGGGCCCGACGTTGTTCTCCGGTTACCTGAACAATCCGGTCAAGACCGCCGAAACGATGACACCCGACGGCTGGTTCAGGACCGGTGACATCGCCGTCGTCGACCGGGGCGGCTTCCACCGGATCGTCGGCCGGGAATCGGTCGACATGATCAAGTCGGGTGGATATCGAATCGGCGCGGGCGAGGTCGAGCACGCGCTTCTCGCCCATCCCGGGGTCCGCGAGGCCGCTGTGGTCGGCGAGCCCGACGCCGACCTCGGCCAGCGCATCGTGGCCTACGTCGTGGGCGACAACCCCGACACCACAGCGATCATCGACTTCGTCGCGGCGTCGCTGTCGGTTCACAAGCGCCCCCGTGAAGTCCGGGTGGTCGACTCCTTACCCCGCAACGAGATGGGGAAAGTCCAGAAGAAGGCGCTCCTCGCCGACTGAGCCGACCGATGGGAGGTACCCGGTCCGACCGGAGGACACGGCGAATCAGGATCGACGTCTGCGCGCCGGCGGCGAGACCTCCGGGTCGTCGTCCACTTCCGGTGCCGAATCCGCTCGGTCCGTGAACAGCACCGTCGGGTTGATCGTCGCCAGATCGCGGCTCGCCGCCTCGTACAGCCCGGTAAGAATCTGCATCGAGCGGATCGCGTGGTGCAGTTTCGTCGTCACATCCGTCAGTTCGGCGAGGTTGGAGGTCAACGAATGACGGCGCAACTCCGCATACCGGTCGGTGATCTCCCTCCCCGCGGGCGTGATCGCGAAGACCGACGACGTGCCCGACTTGCTCCGTTCGAGGAGCCCCAGGCTGACGAGTTTGCGCAGGTTGTACTGCAGATTGGGTAGATCGTCGCGGTTGGTGAGCTGAGCGATCGTGGCGGTGTCCTTCGGCCGCTCCTGCATCCTGACGACGTGCAACGCTACGACCTCGTTGAACGCCAGGTCGAGGTCGCCCGCGACGTGCACGGCCTGCACCGCGAAGCGTTCGAAGCCGCGCTGCACCTGAAGAACCGCGAACTCGAACGAGGTCATCGCTTCTTCGTAGGCGTCCTGCGCCAGATGCCAGCGACGACCCGCATCGAGTTCGGCGGCCTCGCCGGTGGCCGGTTGTTCGGCGGCATTCATCGATTGCGCGCGCTTTCTGTACTGGTCACGGAAGTGACATCCAACTGCTGTCCTCTACTCAACACTGCCTCACCCGCAGCTCGCAGGCCGGGGGGCGCACTCCCACCCCAAACATTGAAGATCCATCAAATTTCTATTGACTCTTCACGAATATTGAGTAGAGTGACGTGGGACACGCCCTGAAGCAGTCCCCCTTCCTCGGTCACATCCCGAACCTCACACCACATCCGCGCCCAGCCGCGCGGACCCATCCCTGGAGGTCGAATCATGTCCGTTTCCTCATACAGTGGATCCTCCGCCGGAGTCACCCGGCAGTACGCGCCCTACGTCCAAGCGGACTGGGGCTACGCCAACCACTGGTACCCCGCCCTGATGTCGCACGAACTCGAAGACGGTACCGCCAAAGGGATCACGATCGGCGGTCACGACATCGCCCTTCGTCGCTCCGCCGGCAAGACCTACGCCGTCTCGGACCGGTGCATCCACCGTGGAGTCAAGCTCTCCGCAAAGCCGATGTGCTTGTCCGAGGGCACAATTACGTGCTGGTATCACGGATTCACCTACGGTCTCGACGACGGAAGCCTGACCACCATCGTCGGCAATCCCAACGACTCGCTGATCGGCAAGGCCGGTATCCGCACCTATCCTGTCGAAGAAGTCAACGGCATCATCTATGTCTTCGTCGGCGACCAGGACTACGGCACGCCACCGCCCCTCGAGTCCGACCTTCCCATGCGAGTAGCCAACGATCCCAACAACTCTCCTGTTCCTCACCTTCTCGACGACGGCATCGTCATCCGAGGCATCCACCGCAAACTCGTCGGCAACTGGCGACTCGCCGCGGAGAACGGGCTCGACCCGGGACACCTGCTCGTGCACTGGGACAACCAGATCCTCGTCGCGCTCGACCGCGCCCTCCCGCTCGGCGTCAACGCCCTGACGGACACGGCGACCGAGGAGATCGACATCGAGAACGGCCCGAAGGGCGTCATGAACCGGTACGACCGGCCGGATCTGTACGAGCCCGTTCTGGCGAACCCCAAGGTCAACATGAAGGCTCGCGGTACCGTGCCGCACTACTTCCGCACGTCCCTGTGGGTACCCGGTGTTCTCATGGTCGAACACTGGCCCATCACCGACCACGTCCAGTACGAGTTCTACGTGCCCATCGACGACCACCACCACGAATACTGGGAGGTCATCGTCACCCGCGCGAGCACCGACGACGAGATCGCCGAATTCAACTTCAAGTACGACAACTTCATGTTGCCGCTGGCGCTGGAGGGATTCAACAACAGCGACGTGTTCGCACGCGAGGCCACCGAGGAGCACTACACGCGCTTCGACGGATGGAACAACGAAGTCCTCTGCGACATGGACTATTCCATCATCGCGTGGCGCAAGATGGCCGCCCGTCACCCGCGCGGCTTCTTCGAATCCCCCTACGAGGACGAGGACTGACCGATGTCGCTTTCTCCGACCGAAATCCGGCCCGGCACCTCAGCAGGTACCGGCCACTGCGTACGCCTGAACTACGCCGACGTCACGAAGGAAATCGTGGTCCCTACGGGCTCCACCGTCCTCGAGGCAGCGGAGACCGCGGGGGCACGACTGGTGAACCAGTGCCGGATCGGCACCTGCGGAACATGCGTCGGCCGGGTCAGGACCGGAGAACTGGCGATGGCGGAGGGGCGCGTCTACCCACTGCGCTCCGACGAGATCGGTGAGGGCATGCGACTGCTGTGCCAGTCCCATGCCCTCGCCGAGACCGACGTCGACCTCGACTATCCGGCAGCCATGCTCGACGACCATCCCGTCGTCGCGACCACGGTCAAGGTCGCCGGGCTCGATCGGCTCGCCGACACGGTCGTCGAATTGGTCGTACGGCTGCCGAAATCACCCAGATTCTCATTCCGCCCCGGCCAGTACGTCAGGTTCCGCATACCCGGAACCGCGGAATGGCGTTCGTACTCCATGGCATCGGGTCAGCGGCACAACCGGCGCCTGGCGTTCACGATCCGTCTGCTCCCCGACGGCGCCATGTCCGACTATCTGAGGAATCGGGCGGCTGTCGGCGACGAGCTCGAAATGGAAGGCCCCTTCGGATCTTTCGGACTCGATGAGGACTCTCCCGGCCCAGTCCTGATGATCGCCGGCGGAACCGGACTGGCCCCGATGCTGTCGATGCTCGAAACCCTGCAGACGGCGCGCGAACGGCACCCGATCCGACTCGTCTTCGGGTGCGCCCGGATGGCGGATCTGTTCCATCTCGACGAGATCGAGGCGCGCCGCGGCTTCACCACCGGACTCGACGTGCGGGTCGTCGTCGACGAACCCACCGATCGGTCCGGGATTCTCACCGGAAACCCGGTGAGTGTCCTCACCCCTGAGGACGTCGCGGACCCGCGATCGTCCGCGTACCTGTGCGGCCCGCCCGCAATGCTCGACGCCGCGCACGAACGCCTGCAAGTGCTCGGCATGCCCCGCGACCGGATCCACTCCGAGCAGTTCCTGCCGAGCTGATCGAGTCCCGCCGTATTCGAACCACTCCAGCACAGATTGCGAATCACATGAGCATTTCGAGACTCGGCGCGCTCAGCGTCGACGTAGCCGATCTTCCAGCCTGGCAGCATCTCCTCGTCGATCTGCTCGGCCTCCAGACACAGCCCCGTGCGAACGAGAACGATCCCCTGCTGATCCGCATCGACGACCACCGGTACCGGATCGCGCTGTATCCGGCCGCCGAGGACAGGATTCGAGCGATCACCTGGGAGGTCGACAGCCCGGAGGAACTGCGCACGCTCGCCGATCGTGTTCGCGCCGAGGGCATCGACGTCGAATGGGCGCCGGAAGCGGACCCCGAATCCCGCAACGCGGTGGCCTCGTTCCGTTTTCTGGACGCCGACGGTTTCCCGAACGAGATCTGCTTCGGCCCGACGATCGACCACGAGCCCCTCCGGCCCGGCGGTGTCATCAGCGGATTCGTCACCGGAGAACTGGGCCTCGGACACGTCGTGCTGATGTGCCGGAAGTATCCCGAGGCGGTCGACTTCTACACGCGCGTTCTGGGATTCGACCTTTCGGACTACATCGTGTGGGACGGCGCCGATGCGACGTTCCTCCACTGCAATCCGCGCCACCACAGTCTGGCCCTGATGAACGAGTGTTTCGACTTCAACGGCGGGGACTTCAATCACCTGATGATCGAGGTGGCCTCTCTCGACGACGTAGGCAGGGCCTACGACCGGATCAACGCCGCCGGCATCGACCTCAAGATGACCTTCGGCCGACACACCAATGACGGCGTCACCTCGTTCTATCTGTCGACCCCGTCCGGCTTCGGCATCGAGGTCGGCTACGGCGGGGATCTCGTCGAGGATGGCTGGGTCGTCAAGACCTATCGCTCACCGTCCCGGTGGGGGCACGAGCCGCAGAAGGCCGGTCGGCAGTGATCGATACCGAAACCACCTATACCGCAGCAGGTTCGAGCACCGAGACCGTCGAGAGGCTACTGCGCCGCATCGATGCCCGCGACCGGGAGATCAAGGCCTGGGCGTTTCTCGATCCCGACCTGGCCCTGGCCCAGGCACGCGAGCGGGACCGCACCGCACCGGTCTCGACGCTGCACGGCACACCGGTCGGCATCAAGGACATCATCGAGACCGCCGATCAGCCGACCACCTACGGCTCGGAGCTGTGGCAGGGTCATCGGCCGCCGAAGGACGCACACGTCATTTCCCGCCTCCGGCAATCCGGCGCGGTGATCCTCGGCAAGACCACGACCACCGAGTTCGCGACGTACCGGCCGACCGCCACCCGCAACCCACACCACCTCGAGCATTCACCGGGGGGATCGTCGAGCGGTTCCGCGGCCGCGGTCGCCGACGGCCAGGTCCCTCTCGCGCTGGGCACCCAAACCGCGGGATCCGTGCTGCGTCCCGGCGCGTTCTGCGGCGTGTACACGCTCAAACCCACCTACGGGCGGTGGCCGTTCGACGGCGTCCTGCCGGTCGCACTGACCTTCGATACAGTAGGCGGATTCGCCCGCCACCCAGCACTGCTCGGCCACCTCGATCGGCAACTCCGCAACGACCACGCGAACACGCCCCTGCCCGGCCTGCCGGGACTCCGCATCGGAGTGCTGCGGCCTCCGTGGGCGAACCGGGCCAGTCCGGCGGCCGCGGCGATGCTCGAGCGCATCGTCGTCGATCTGCGCAGCCATGCCGCAGAGGTCGCCGACGTCGACGTTCCGGATCACCTCGCTGCGATCGACGAGGCACACACGCTGATCATGGCCGCGGAGGCATCGGCCGCCCTCACCGACCGGATCTCGCGCCCCACCGGCACGATCAGCGACCAGCTCGTGCGGTTCCTGGCCGCCGGCCGTGACGCCTCGGCCGGTGACATCCAGAACGCCCGGGCGGCCCTGCGCGAAGCACGGCATTTCGTCGCCACGGCGCATGCCGGGTTCGATGTGCTGCTCACCCTCGCATCGCCGGGAGAAGCACCCCGCCTCGACGCCGGCACCGGCGATCCGGTGTTCAACAAACTGGCCAGCATCGCCGGGACCCCCGCGATCGGGATGCCCACCGGGAGGGGCGAACACGATCTACCCCTGGCGATACAGCTCATCGGGCCCGCACACAGCGACCGCGGCCTCGTCGACATCGCCTCGTATTTGACGGACCGGATCGGCATCGCCCAGCGGTGCCCCCTCCCCGAGGAGCGCCGATGACCACCTCGACGGACATCCCGACACGACACCTACCGTTCGACGCGGAACGACGGGAGATGTACGAGGCCGCGTGCGCGCGACTCGATCCGAACCGGTTCCGCGACCTGCTCGTCGCGCTGATCGACATCCACAGCCCGACCGGGCGGGAACGGCCGGCGTCCGAGTTCATGGCCGACTACCTGCGCGGGACGGTCGGGATCGACGCCCGGTACCAGCCGGTGAGCGAGCACACGGGGAACGCGCTCGGTGAACACCGCGGCAGCGGCGGCGGCAGCAGACTGCTGCTCTACGCGCCGATCGACACGCACATCGATCCCGAAGCAGACGTCCCCTGGGTCGGACCCGAACTGCGACCGGACATGATTCCCCGGGCCGTTGTCGACGGCGATCTCGTCATCGGACTCGGCGCCTCGAACCCCAAGTGCATGGTCGCAGGACTGACGGAAGTCGCGCACGCGGTCGTCGAGGCGGGAATTCCCCTTCGGGGCGACCTGACGATCGGGTTCGCAGGCGGCGGGATGCCGGTGTCCATGAGCGCTCGCGACAACGTCGGAATGAGCAGCGGGGTCTTCCACCTGCTCACACACGGGGCGATGCCCGACCATGCCGTGGTGTTCAAGCCGTGGTGGGCGGTCTACCCGGAGGAACCGGGGATGTGCTGGTTCAAGGTGTCCGTCCGCGGAACCTTCGGGTACGCGGGAATCAGCCGGGGAACACCGGGATTCCGTTCGTCCATCGTCCCGGCTGCCACCGTCGTCCAGGAGATCGAAGCGTGGCTTCCCGAGTACACCGCACGCAACACGTCGGGATCGACCCTTCCGGAGGGCTGGATCTCGGCGATCCGATCCGGAAATCCGGACAAGCCGGCGTTCCCGTCGGCCACCACCGAGATCTTTCTCGACGTGCGCGTGAACCCCCGGACCACCCCCGCGGACGTGCGCCACCAGTTCGCCCGGCTGATCGACCGGATCCGGGCTGCACATCCCGACTTCGAACTCGACTGGGACATGTACGGCTCACTGCCCGGTGGCGCCACCGACCCGGAGAATTGGATCATCCAGTCCTGCCGTCGCGGCTGGGAGGAGGTCGAGGGCCGCCCGTACGAATCGACTCCCCTGCTCGGCGGGCAAACCGACGGCACCCTCATCCGCAGACTCGGCGTTCCCTGTGCCCGTATCGGTTATCCCTGGCCGCCGGCCGCCGCCCCCGCCGAACTGAACGAAGGCCTCGGCGGCATGGGCGTCGCCTCCGTCGGCGACGTGATGACCGCGGCACGCGCCGTCGTGTACGCCGTCGTCGACACCCTCACTCGTACCCGAGAGGAACTCGAACTGTGAACAAGGTTCTCAACATCGTGCCCGTTCCGGTACCGCCGGAGGCGTTGGGCGCCTTTGCCGCCCAGATTCCGCCCGCGATCGTGTTTCCGGGCTTCGAGAACGTCTTCGTCTGCGCCCAGGCCGGCGGCACGTCCCTCGACAGCGCCTACGAGACGACTCTGGCCGACGCGTTCGTGCTCGAAGCGGGCTGTCGCGCAGAAGAACAGGGCTACGCGGCGGTGTGTGTCAACTCGATGAGCGATTCCGCTCTGGCCGCACTGCGCTCACGGTTGACCATTCCGGTGGTAGCCCCCAGCCAGGCCTCGATGCTTCTCGCCGCACTGCTCGGCAAGAAGTTCTCGGTGGTGACGATGTGGCCGCAATGGCACGAACTGTACTTCAAGGCTGCCCGCGAACACGGCCTGACCGCGAAGCTGGCGTCGGTGCGCGACATCGGGGTACCGCCGAATGCAGCCGAACTTCTGGCCGGTAAGGAGGATTTCGTGTTCGAGGCGCTCGAACGGGAAGCGCGGGCAGCGATCGACGAGGACGGTGCGGACGTCATCATTCTGGGTTCGACGACCATGCACCAGAGCCACGCCTACCTCGAGAGGGTTCTCGACGTCCCGGTGCTCAATCCCGGTGTCGTGGCGTACAAGATGTGCGAACTCCTCGTCACGACCGGTCTCTCGCACAGCAAACGCGCCTACCCTTCCCCGAGCCTCGTCCAGGACGGGCTCCTGTCCGCTGTCCGTCCCCCGGTCCTGCAGAACTGAACGGAAACGATCATGACGAACGTCGCCAATCCCGAGATCGGACATAGCCTGCGCACAGGCACGTTCGACACCAACTACCACGACGTCGGCACCGGCGACCCGGTCCTGCTGCTGCACGGCTCCGGGGCGGGTGTCTCCGCCTGGGCGAACTGGCGAGGACTCATCCCCGTGCTGTCGAAGGGATTCCGTGTCATCGCACCGGATCTGGTGGGGTTCGGATACACCACGCTGCCCGACCCGGTGCGGTTCTCGATCTTCGATACATGGATCGACCAGATCATCGGCCTTCTCGACCACCTCGGCATCGAGAAGGCGCACGTGGTCGGCAATTCGTTCGGTGGCGGGCTGGCCCTGCACCTGGCGACCCGGCATCCCGACCGGCTCGACAGGATCGTGCTGATGGGCGCAGGCGGTGTGCAGATCGAGTTCACCGACGAACTCGACGCCCTGTGGGGCTACACACCGTCGGTCGAGAACATGAAGCGCATCATGGACATCATGGCGTACGACCGGTCACTCGTGACCGACGAGCTCGCCGAACTACGCTACCGTGCGACGATCCGGCCCGGCGCCCAGGAAGCCTTCGAACAGGTCTTCCCGGCGCCGCGGCAACGCTGGCTGGACGCCCAGATCGTGCCGGACGGCGAACTCGCCGCGATCGAGCACGAAGTCCTGATCCTGCACGGCCGCGAGGACCGGGTGGTACCGCTCGACGCCTCCCTCCACATGTTCCACACCATTCCCAATTCGCAGCTCCATGCATTCGGCCGCTGCGGGCACTGGACCCAGATCGAACACGCCGAACGATTCCACCGGCTCGTCGACGGGTTCTTCCGCGAAGGCCTCACCGCGTAGCCTTCCACCCTCCCGGCGCACGGGCGTTGATGCCGCATCGTGGCCGGAAATCCTGGCGACTGGAGAGAATCCATGACGATCGCAATAGTCGGTGCCGGCATCTCCGGGCTGTGCACCGCCAAGCTACTCACCGAGTTCGGATTCGATGTCACGGTGTTCGAATCCGCCCCCGACATCGGCGGGGTATGGAGCCGCACCCGGCGGTATCCCGGGGTGACCACCCAGAACAACAAAGGGACGTACCGGTTCTCGGACTTCCCGATGCCCGACGAGTATCCCGAATGGCCCACCGGCAAGCAGGTCCAGGCCTATCTGCACGACTACGCCCGCCGGTTCGATCTGGAACGCCTGATCCGGCTCGGTCACGCGGTGGAATCCGCCGACCTGGACGAGACGGCCGGAAGATGGACCCTGCGAATCCGCGAGATCGGCACGGGTGCCACCGCCGAAACCGAATTCGATCATCTGATCGTCGCGAACGGCATCTTCTGCGACCCATTCGTCCCCGAATACCCCGGCCTCGACGAATTCGTCGCGGCGGGGGGCCGGGTGTGCGCGGCATCCGATTTCAACGAACTGTCGGACGCGGTGGGCAAGGACATCGTGGTCGTCGGATACGGCAAGTCCGCGTGCGACATCGCCGAAGCCCTGAGCGAGGTGGGCCGGTCGACGACCGTGGTGGCCAGGGAAGTCACGTGGAAGATGCCTCGTCGGCTGGCAGGCGTGCTCAACTACAAGTACCTTCTGCTCACCCGGCTCAACGAGGGACTGTTCGAACACCACCAGCAGCGCGGATTCGGGCGGTTTCTCACCGGACCGGGCCGCTTCCTGCGCGACGGTCTGCTCAACGCGGTCGGCGCCGTCACGAGGCGCCAGTTGATCCTCGATCGTGTCGGTCTGGTGCCGCCGGGCCCGTTCGAACGCATCGTCCGGCACGCGGTCGGTCTCGCCACCGAAAACTTCTACGAGAAGGTCCGGGACGGCATCATCGACGTCCACCGCGGACAGGTCATCGCCGGCCTCCACGAGAAGGACGGCAGGCCGACCGTCGAACTCTCCGACGGCACGGTCCGCGCGGCCGACGCGGTCGTGTGCGCCACCGGATTCCGCCAGCACGTCCCGTTCCTCCGCGGAGACCTGCAACGGCGCCTCACCGACGAGGACGGAAACTTCGAGTTGTACCGGCAGATCCTGCCTCTCGACGTTCCACGGCTGTTCTTCGTCGGCTACGGTTCCTCCTTGTTCAGTCCTCTCAGCGCCGAAGCCGCCGCGATGTGGGTCGTCAGTTATCTGACAGAGCACCTGGATCTCCCGCCGGAGGCCGAACGCAGTGCCTTCGCCAGAGAGCGGCTGCGCTGGATGATCGATCGGACCGAGGGCAAACACGCGCGGGGGACGAACATCATCCCGTTCTCGCTGCGCCAGGTCGACGAAGTGCTCGACGAGATCGGCGTGAACGTCGGACCGCTCGTCCGATTCCGCCAGTGGCTGCTCCCTGCCGATCCCGGCGCCTACCGCGCGTCGACCGAGAAGCTGCGCCGCCGAATCGGCGAGGCGTCGGTGCGACGGCCGGTGCACCGCACACCGGCACGCTGACGGGACGATCCGCGGCCGCCCGGGGCCCGGCCGGATCTCGAGCCGCAGTCGGTGTGCGGTTCGAGATCCGGCCGGAGCTACAACAAGCCGGTGAGCCGGCGCGATCCCTCGTGCAGGAACCGCAGTTGTTCCGGGTCGGTCGGCGAGACGCGCAGCGGCGACCCCTGCAGGCACAGACCGCCGACCACCTCGGCCGCGTGGTTGCGGATCGGCACGGCCAGCGCGGACCGCCCCAGCCGGCATTCCTGGTTCTCGAAGGCGTGGCCCGCCAGTTCCGCGCGGGACAGTTCGACGCGCAGCAGCTCGGGATCGCAGACGGTGTGCTCGGTCAGGCGGCGCAGCTCGAGCCCGACCCCGAGTGCCGGGTTGTGCGCGAGCATCACCTTCCCCAGCGCATTCGCGTGGAGGTTCTTCGCGAGCAGCGCGATCCCGACGATCTCGTGATCGGGATCCTGGTCGACGAACCGCAGCCGGCCACCGGCGAACGACGCCACGTGCAACCCGAACCGGGTGTGCGAGCGTAGATCCTCGACCGTGTCGTGCAGGGTCGGCGACGGGTCCGTCGCGACCGCGGCGCGGGACAGTTCGGCGGTGCGCCGGCCGAGCGCGAATCCCGACAGGTCCGGCACCCGAACCAGGAATCCGTCCGCGACGAGCAGATTGAGCATGCGGTAGGCGGTGGTCGGCGCGACCCCCGCGAACCGGGCAATTTCCTTCGCGGTCGCACCGGGTCCGAGGTGCGCGACCGCTTCGAGCATGACCAGTGCCTTGCGCACCGCCTTCGGCTGCTGCCCGCCGAATCCCACCGCGGAGTCGACGTGTGCGGTCATGCCCCGAACCCCGCACCGGATTGCGCGGTCACGACCTGGGGCCGGCCGTCGTCGCCGAGCACAAGTTCACCGGAACCCGGTAGCAGGTCGGTGGTCTCGATGCTGTCGAACGACCCCATCGTCGTGAGGGACTCGGGCCGCCGTCGTCTCAACAGCCAGGCCCATGCGGTGCCGGACACGCCGACGATCAGCACCGCGACCGGCATCGCCCACAGTCCGTGCGTGATGCCGTCGAGCACCAGATATCCGAGCAGGCCCGCGCCGACGGCGGCAACGCCGGCCGACAATGCGGTGGTCGACGGAGCGTCCTCCCCGATCCGTCGCAGGAACCGAAGGCACGACACCGCGAGCAGTGTGTAGGCGGTGACGATCGCGACTTCGACGAAACCGTCGAACGGTGTGGAATCCCCCACGAACACCAGCAGATACACCCACGCGCCGATCGCGCTCGCCAGCGTGAACCAGCCGACGGCGACGTACGGGGTGCGCAGCCGATCGTGGATCCGCGACAGCGACCTGGGCACGGTTCCCTCGATGCCCATCGCCAGCAGCAGGCGGGATCCGGCCTGCGCGCATCCGAGGGTGGAGGCGAGCCACGAGCAGGTCACCCCGATCTTCACCGCGATCACCATCCCGAGGCTCGCCCCGGACGCGGTGCCGTCGAAGTAGGCCGCGACGACCGAGTCGGCGTGCCCGGACATCGCGGCCCAGCCCGCGAAGACGAACACGGCCCCGCACACCACCGGGGTGACGAGCACGGCACGCGAGACGGTCGTCAGCGGCCGCCTCGCCTCCGCTCCGAAGAACGCGGCGCTCTCGAAACCGGCCATGCTGAACACGACCGTCATCGCCAGGAACGGCAGCGTCCCCGATACCGCAGGGCCACCGCCGGTGCCGTCGAGGTCGGGTCCGGCGAGCATCAGGATGCCGATCAACACGAGCGAGCAGGCCTCGACGAGGAGGATCGCGCGGGTCGCGAATCGCACCCCGCGCACGGTGATCACCGCGACCGTCCCGGCGACCAGCGCGGCCGCGAGCAGCAGCGGTCCCGTGCCCGGCAGCTCGATCCCCAATGCGGTCCCGATCCCGAGAAGGCTGACGGCGGAGTTCGCGAGCACCGAGATCGAGATGCCGAGATAGGCGAGCAGCAGTGCCGCCCCGACGGTCAGGGTCGCGCGGCGCGAGAGCCCGTGGAAAGCGAAGCTGTACAGCGAGCCTGCGGCGGCGAGGCGTCGCGTGAACTGGGTGATGCAGTAGGCGACGGCGACCACGACCGCGGTGGTCCCGAGGATCGCGGCCAGACCGCCGAAGCCGGGTTCCGCCGAGACGATCCAGGCGGCGATGAAGATCATCCCGGTCGCCGGCGCGACGGTCGACAGCGACTGCCCGATCAGGTCCACCTGGGACAGCTGCCGTCGGCCGAGCGCCCGTAGCGGCGAGAACACCGGCGCCGCGGCAGGTTCGGTGTTCCAGGATCTCGCGATGGCGGCGGCGAGCGCGCCACCGATCCGCGAACCGCCAACTCCCCGCCTGCCGCTGCTCACCGGGCCACCGTTCCCTTCGTCGGCCCGTCTCGAACCGGGCACCGGTGTGACGGTAGGGATCGATTGTTGCCGCCGCGTTTCGACGACGGTGCGCTCCGCGCCGGCGGCGATAATCGGAGCATGGCCAATTCGCCCTCCGGTGACTCGATTCTCGACCGCGTCGTCCGCATCCTCGAATCCTTCGACGACACCCAACCGGCGCTGACCGTCAGCTCCCTGTCGCGCCGGTCCGGTATCCCGCAGGCGACGATGTATCGGCTCGTGGGCGAGATGGTGCAGCACGGCATCCTCGCGCGGGAACCGGACGGCAGGGTGCGGTTGGGCCTGCGCCTGTGGGAACTCGTCGCGCGCAGCTCACCGGCGAAGGATCTGCGTGAGGCCGCTCTGCCGTTCCTGCAGGACGTGCAGTCGGTCGTGCATCAGCACACGCAGCTCTCCGTGCTGCGGGACGGTGAGGTTCTCGTCCTCGAGCGGCTCTCGTCGTCCGGCTCGGTGATCAACCAGGCCTCGGTGGCCGGCCGGTTGTCTGCGCACGACACGTCGATGGGCATGGTCATGCTCGCGTTCTCCCCGGCCGAGGTGCAGGAGGAGTATCAGCGACTCCACACCGACGTGGATATTCGATTCTCCGCTGCGGCAGGAGATTTCCGTCGCGCGCTGGCGGAGATCCGGCGCCGCGGATTCGCGAGCTACGACGGCGTCCTCGACGACGGCACCACGGGGATCTCGGTGCCCGTGGTGGATCGGGCCGGGCAGGCTGTCGCGGCACTCGGGGTGGTGGTTCCCACCGGGGTCGCCCAGAGGCAGGCGATCATCGCGGTGCTCATGGCCGCCGCCAGGGGCATCGCCCGCGCGGCGGGGGAAGAGCCCCCGGGACGGACCACCTCAGATTTTCTCGTTCAATGAGAAGGCCTGTTCGTTTCGGGTGAGAGCCACACCACACTTGCGTTCGTCCCTGAGCATCCCGCCCCGAAAAGGAACATCCATGAGCGCACCCCGCACGACCGTCACCACGCAGGTCGGCATCGTCGGCGGCGGCCCCGCCGGGCTGATGCTCTCGCATCTGCTCGCCAAGGCGGGCATCGACAACATCGTCGTCGAGAAGCGCGATCACGAGACCATCCGCACCACCCACCGTGCGGGCATCCTCGAGCACGGATCGGTGAAGCTGCTCAACGACAGCGGGGTCAACGGTCGCGTCCTGTCCGAGGGCCACCGGCACGACGGCATCGACCTGCGGTTCGGCGGCCGGAGCCACCGCATCGATTTCCAGGACCTCGTCGGCGAGTCGGTGTGGCTGTACCCGCAGAACGAGGTGTTCGTCGACCTCGCCGCGGCGCGGGAACGCGACAGCGGCGACGTCCGATATTCCGTCCGCGACACCGAGGTCCTCGACGTCACCACCGACACCCCGAAGATCCGCTTCACCGAGGCCGACGGCACCGAGGTCGAGATCCGATGCCGCATCCTCGTGGGCGCGGACGGATCACAGAGCATCTGCCGCCGGGCGATCCCGGCGGATGTGCGCTCCGACCACTTCATCGAGTATCCGTTCGCCTGGTTCGGCATCCTCACCGAAGCACCCCCGAGTGCTCCCGAACTGATCTACGCCCGCTCCGAGCACGGATTCGCGCTGATCAGTCAGCGCAGCGAGACCGTGCAGCGCATGTACTTCCAGTGCGACCCGGCCGAGGACGCCTCGGCCTGGACCGAGGAGCGCATCTGGGACGAGCTGCAGCGGCGGGTGGAGGGCCCGGACGGCCTGGAGCTGAAGCGCGGCAGCATCTTCGAGCAGATGGTTCTGCCGTTCCGCTCCTACGTGTGCGAGCCGCTGCGGCACGGAAACCTCTTCCTCGCCGGCGACGCCGGCCACACCGTCCCGCCGACCGGCGCGAAGGGCCTGAACCTCGCACTGGCGGACGTCGGCCTGCTGTTCCACGCCCTCGACTCCTTCTTCTCCGCCGGATCGAGCACGCTGCTCGACGCCTACAGCGAGACCGCGCTGCGGCGGGTCTGGAAGGCCCAGAACTTCTCGTACTGGATGACCTCCATGCTCCACACCCGTTCCGATGCAACCCCATTCGAGCGTAAGCGGTCCCTCGGCGAGCTCGCCGCAGTCACCGGTTCCCGCTACGGGCAGCAGTACCTCGCCGAGGGGTACACCGGCTGGCCCGACAACTGACGCCGGATCGTCCCCGTCCCTCCCACTTCGACACGCGAGGTTCCCGTGCTCCATCTGCCACCACGGTTCATCCGCCCCGAGGGCGTGCACCCACCCCTGGACTTCCCGGACTACCGGACCACCGCCCTGCGCCGGCCTGCACAGCCGCTCACGCTGATCCCCCAGCGCCTCGGCGAGCTGACCGGTCCAGTCTTCGGAGAGGACCGGGTACACGACGGCGACTCCGACCTGACCCTCGCCAACGGCGGCGAGGCGGCCGGCCAGCGCATCATCGTCCACGGCCGCGTCCTCGACAGCGACGGCAAGCCCGTTCCGCACACCCTCGTCGAGGTGTGGCAGGCCAACGCCGCCGGCAGGTACCGCCACGTGAACGACAGCTGGCCCGCCCCCCTCGACCCGCACTTCAACGGTGTCGGCCGTTGCGTCACCGACGCGCAGGGCGAATACCGTTTCACCACCGTCAAACCCGGCGCCTACCCGTGGCGCAACCACCACAACGCGTGGCGGCCCGCGCACATCCACTTCTCCCTGTTCGGTACGGCGTTCACGCAGCGGCTCGTCACCCAGATGTACTTCCCGGACGACCCGTTGTTCTTCCAGGACCCGATCTACAACTCCGTGCCGGCCGAGGCGCGCCACCGCATGGTCAGCGCCTTCGACTACGACACCACGGTCGACAACTGGGCCCTCGGGTTCCGCTTCGACATCGTGCTGCGCGGCAGCGAGGCCACCCCCTTCGAGGAAGAGGAGGACGACGATGAGTGACTTCGCTCCTCGTTACGCCGTCACCCCCGGCGACCAGAGCACCGCCACCTTCGGCCCGACGCCGTCCCAGACTGTCGGACCGTACTGGAAGATCGGCCTCGACTGGGGCACCGACGGCGAGAACGTCGTGCCCGCAGACACTCCCGGCCGCGTCACCGTCCACATCACCGTCCTGGACGGTCACCGCGAGCCGGTCGCCGACGCGATGATCGAAACGTGGCAGGCCGACACCGACGGCCGCTACGGCACAGACGGTTTCCGGGCCTTCGCCCGGAGCGCCGCCGACGACGACGGCACCGCCGTCGTCCACACCGTCAAGCCCGGATCCGACGGCGAGCAGGCGCCGCACCTGCTGGTCGGGATCTTCGCGCGCGGCATGCTGGACCGCCTGTACACGCGCATGTACTTCCCCGAGGACCTCGCGGCGCACGCGACCGATCCGGTGCTCGCGGCCCTGCCCGAGCCGCAACGCGCCAAGCTCGTCGCCGACAAGTCCGACGACGGCTACGAGTGGACGGTGTACGTTCAGGACCTCGATCCGAACGGTGCGGAGACACCGTTCTTCTCGATCTAGACGGGAGCTGCGTTGTCCGAGCCGGCACGATCCGACCACACCCGCGGGAGCTTGTTCGACCCCGTCTTCGGGGCCGGGGATCTCGCGCCGATGTTGTCCGATCGCGCGTGGCTGACGGCCCTGCTCGACGTCGAGGTGGCGATCACCCGCGCCGCCCGGCACCACGGCCGCGCCACGGCGGACGACGTCGCGGCCGTCGCCGCGGCGGCCGGGGAGATCGCCCGCGAGCTGGACCCCACCGAACTCGGCAGGCTCTCCGCTGCCGGGGGCAATCCGGTGATCCCGCTGGTGAAGATCCTGCGGGAGCGTGCCGACGCCCCGGCCGGCGCCGTGCACGTCGGTGCCACCAGCCAGGACGTGCTCGACACCGCACTGATGGTGCTGGCCCACAAGGCGGGCCGGCACGTCGTCACCGACCTGCGGACCGCGGCCGATGCCGCGGCACGGCTCGCATCCGCGCACCGCGACACTCCGATGGTCGCCCGCACTCTGGGCCAGCAGGCATTGCCCACGACGTTCGGGGCACTCGCGGCGACCTGGCTCGTCGCGCTCGACGACGGCGTCACCGAACTCGAGCGGGCACTCGAGATGCTGCCTGCCCAATATGGCGGGGCGGCAGGTACTCTCGCCGCGGTATACCCCGACGGACCGGCGTTCGCCGACACGCTCGCCGACCTGCTCGGTCTCGCCCGGCCGGTCGTGCCGTGGCACACCGCGCGCACGCCGATCACGCGCCTCGCCTCCGCGCTCGGTGTCGCCACCGGCTCGGTCTCGAAGGCCGCCACCGACGTGGTGCTCATGGCCACGACAGAATTCGGCGAGGTCAGCGAGGACGCACCCGGCGGGTCCTCCGCGATGCCGCACAAACGCAACCCGGTCGCGGCGATCACCGCGCGGGCCGCCGCACGCCGGGTGCCCGGCCTGGTCGCGACCGCACTCGCCGCCGCGGACCACGAGTTCGCCCGCGCCGCCGGGGCCTGGCACGCGGAGTGGGAGACCATCACCGATCTGATCCGGCTGTCCGGCGGTGCCGCACATCAGCTTTCGGTGAGCCTCGGCGGGTTGCACGTGCATCCCGACGCCCTGGCCCGCAACCTCGGGCTGACGGGCGGTGCGATCCTCGCGGAGAAGGTCACCGCGGCGCTGGCCGAACACACCGACGATGCCCGCGACATCGTCACCGCCGCGGCGGTGGCCGGCACCCCGCTCGACCGCGACCAGTCGATCACCGGGCATCTCGGCGCCGACCGGGTGCGCGAGCTGCTCGACCCCACCCGCTATCTCGGTCACGCCGGCGATCTGGTCGACCGCGCGGTCGCCCGCCACGAGACAACGAAAGGACCGGCATGACCGTCGCTCTCCACTACGAACAGCACGGCGATCCCTCCGCGCCGCCCGTGCTGCTGCTCGGGTCGCTCGGTTCCGACCTGTCGATGTGGGAGCCGCAGATCGCCGCGCTCTCGCCTCTCGCACACGTCGTCGCTGTCGATCACCGCGGGCACGGCAAGTCACCGGTCGCCGACGGGCCGTACGCGATGGACGACCTCGGCGGCGACGTCGTCGCGGTGCTCGACGCGCTCGGTCTCGACTCCGTCCACGTCGTGGGCCTCTCACTCGGCGGCGCCGTCGGGCAGTGGCTCGCCGCCCGCCATCCGGCACGGGTACGCACGCTCACGCTGCTGTGCACCTCCGCAGCGTTCCTTCCGGCCGAACCGTGGCGGGACCGGGCAGCGACCGTCCGCGCCGAGGGGGTGGCCTCGATCGCCGAGTCGATCGTCGGCCGCTGGTTCACCCCCGAGCTCGCCGGCCGCGACCGCGCCCTGATCACCCGCCACGTCGCGATGGTGTCGGCGACGAGCGGCGAGGGCTACGCCGGCTGCTGCGAGGCGCTCGCGACATGGGACGGACGCGCCGACCTGGACCGGATCGTCGCGCCCACTCTCGTCGTCGCGGGTGCGCAGGATCCGGCGACCCCACCGGAGGTGATGCGGCAGCTCGCCGACGGTATCGCCGGCGCCGCATTCCACATCGTCGGTCCCGGCGCGCATCTGGCGAACGTCGAGCAGGCCGGCCGGATCACCGCCCTCGTCCGGGAGCACATCACCCGCGCGACCCCCGCCGGTGCGCAGCGCACCGCCGCTTTCGAACAGGGCATGCGGGTGCGGCGGTCGGTGCTCGGCGACACCCACGTCGACCGGGCGATGGCGGCGGCAACCGAGATCACCGCGCCGTTCCAGGATTTCATCACCCGCACCGCGTGGGGCGACATCTGGGCCCGGCCCGGCCTGGACCACCACACCCGCCGGCTGCTGACCCTGGCGATTCTCACGGCCGTGGGCAACGAGCACGAACTCGACATGCACATCCGGGCAGCCCTGCGCGCCGGGATGAACCCGGACGAACTGGTCGAGGTGTTCCTGCACACCGCCGTCTACGCGGGTGTACCCAACAGCAACCGGGCGTTCGCGCTCACCAAGGACGCGGTTGCGGACGGGGAAGCACCGTCGCACGTGCAACCCGGACCGGCGGACGATTGACGTCCTCCCCGGCCTGAAGGCTGGGGATTCCTGCCAGCGCCGGCGGCGCTCTCGGTGGGTTCCTGTTTCATCGAGTCGTGCTCCCCGCTAGGCGGGCAGGCTTACCGTCTCTCCGCAGGCGTTTAACCTCTCCGCCCGTCCGGCGGCGAGGACGTTGACGGCGGCATTGCGATCGCGGTCGTGCACAACCCCGCAGGGACACGACCATTCCCGCACCGACAACGGTTTCTTCCCGTCGACACGCCCACAGGCCGAGCACGTG
>NZ_BCXI01000009.1 GCF_001895025.1 Rhodococcus zopfii NBRC 100606 = JCM 9919 | reverse complement strand
GTCCTGGAACAGCACCCCGAACAGCTTCCGGATCTCGTAGAGCTCCTTGCTCGAACACTGCAGGATGTCCGTGCCGTCGATGACGATCGAGCCCTGCTCCGGACGCAGCAGACCGATCAGCGACTTCAGGAACACCGACTTGCCCGTACCGGACGGGCCCAGCAGCGCACTGACCTCCCCCGCGGGGAGAGTCAGCGACACGTCACCCCAAATCCTTTGGCGTCCAAAGGATTTTGTCAATCCTTCGACCGAGACCTCGACACCCATCGGTTTCCTCCCGTCCGCCACTGCCTCTTCGGCGTACGCCGTCGAC
Organism: Rhodococcus zopfii NBRC 100606 = JCM 9919; assembly: GCF_001895025.1. Lineage (GTDB taxonomy): Bacteria > Actinomycetota > Actinomycetes > Mycobacteriales > Mycobacteriaceae > Rhodococcus > Rhodococcus zopfii. Next base: position 153,396 of record NZ_BCXI01000009.1, on the reverse strand, counting down.
AGCAGCTGTCAGCGGATCATCGTGTGTAGACACATGCCGCGCAGCGGGACTCGAAGTGACCAATGTCCCGATCGCAGACAACTGTGATGCAAAATACGAAATTTGTCAATCGTCCTCAGTCCGTGTCGGAACGCCGATTGCGACCACCGCCAGCAAAATTCGGCGAACAGGAAGAATCGGACACTCCGGGTCGGCTGACGACTCGCGGTCACCGGGCGACCGCAGGTTCTCCCCGCGCGACCGACGACATCGCGCTCGTGCTCACGACCTTCACGCGGGGTCTCCCGGCGGACCGGCCCGCATTCCGTTCGAACGCGTCGATGCGACGCCATCCCTGCAGGTCGAGATAGTCGGGTTGCCGGGCGGACACAAGGGCCGCAAACGCCTTTCGGTCGCCGGCCGGTGTCGCGTGGCGGCCCTCGACGAAGTCGCCGACGATCGATGCGGCAGTCTCCGCCGAGCAGGTCTTGTTGGACCCGATCACCCCGCTCGGTCCGCGCTTGAGCCAGCCCGCCGTGTAGACACCGGGCACGCGTTCGCCGGAATCCGGGTCGATCGCCGCGCCCGCCAGGTTGGGGATCACCGCGCGGTCCTCGTCGAACGGCACTCCGGGCCGGCGCTCACCCCGGAATCCGATCGACCGGAGCACCAGACCGGTCTCGATGTCCTCGAACTCGCCGGTCTCTCCGACCCCGCCGTGCTCGTCGAGTGCATTCACCGCGGTTCTCAAGTACTCGACACGCCCGTTTCCGAGCACCTCGACGGGCGACCGCAGAAACTGCAGATGAATACGACGCCGCCCCGCCATCGGGTCCGTCTCGGCGTAGCGAGTGAGGATGTCCGCCCGGATGTGTTCGAGCGCAGACATTTCCGCGCTACCGTGATCGATTCCCGAGGCTGTGACATCGACGCCGGGAATCTCACCGAGGCCGAGCAGCTCCGGGGTGCTGAACGAGGCCGATCGCGCGCCGCGACGCCCCAGGACCACGACCTCGCGGATACGGCTCGCCGCGAGCGCTTCCAGCGCGTGCGCGGCGATGTCCGTCGTCATCAGCCTGGACACATCCGACGTGAGGACGCGCGCGACGTCGAGCGCGACGTTGCCGTTGCCCACGACCACCGCCCTCTGGCACGACAGATCCAGCCGCAGGTCCGCGTACTCGGGATGCCCGTTGTACCAGGCCACGAACTCGCGCGCAGACATACTGCCCGCCAAGCCTTCTCCCGGCACTCCGAGTGCACGATCTCCCGTCGCGCCACTCGCATACACCACAGCGTGGTGATGACGCAGAAGATCGTCGTGCGTGAGGTGACGGCCCACCTCGACGTCGAGATAGACGTCGACGTTCCGGCGCCCCATGATCCGTGTGAACGTGCCGGCGATGGACTTCGTGGAACTGTGGTCGGGCGCAACGCCGTAACGCACGAGCCCGCCCGGGACCGGGAGCCTTTCGATCATCGAGATCTCGACGTCGAGACCACGGTGGGTGCAGAGCGCGTCCGCCAGGTAGCACGCCGACGGCCCGCTTCCCACGATCGCGACGCGCAGGACACCCGATCCCCGGGCGACCTTCGGCAGCTCGGAAGCGGCCACCGGTTCCGGCGTCGGATTGTCCTCGTAGTAGGCGGCGTTCATGTCGACGAACGGCTGCATGGCGGGCGTGAGATCCTCGGGCGGAACGATCGCGTCGACCGGGCATTCGTCGACGCAGGCACCGCAGTCGATGCACGTCGCAGGGTCGATGTACAGCATCTCGGTGCGCGCGTGGATTCGTTCCTCCGGGGTCGGGTGGATGCAGTTGACCGGGCAGACCGCCACGCACCCCGCATCGTTGCAGCATGGTTGCGTCACCACGTGGGCCATCGTCGAGTTCTCCTTGTACTGGCTGTTGCTTGTTCTGGAGGGTCGAGGTCAGAGGATGCGGCGCGCCCGCATGTCGGGGAAGACATCGCCGATCCGGACGACGTCGCCGGTGGTGGGCGCGTGGACCATCTGTCCCCCGCCGATGTAGATCCCGACGTGACCGGGGCCGGGGGCCTGCCAGTTCCCGAAGACGAGATCGCCGGGACGGGCCTCCGAGAGCGGAACCTCGACCCCGACCTGCCATTGCGTCTCCGATGTTCGGGGCAGGGCGATTCCGGCCGCGGCGTGCACCGCGAACGAGGTGAGACCCGAGCAGTCGAAACCGCCGCCGGACGGCCCGTTGATGTTGCCGCCGCCCCACACGTACGGCAGTCCCAGGTAGCGGAACGCCGCGTCGATCACGTGCCGGCCGGTGTCGTCCGCGACGGGCAGGCCGAGCGCCACGAACGGCGCGAGGATCCGCTCGAACACCGGCCGGGCGGCGAGGATCTTCGCGACGTACGGCTTGGTCTGGTTCTCGTAGTCGGGTAGGCCCGCGGGCATTCCCCCCGAGCGGAGGACGGCACCGAGTCCGGCGTTGTACGCCGCGAGCGTCAGTCCGAGCGTGTCGCCCGTGACGCGCCCCTCGCGCTTCCACCCCTCGATGCGAGACCAGTTGTCGCACAGCAGGTGACCGGAAGCCATCACGGGATCGGCAACGCCGAGCACATCGGCCTTGCCGTCGCCGTCCGCGTCCTTGCCGTAGGCGTCCCACGTCCCGGGCATGAACTGGCCGGGTCCGCGGGCGCCCACGGGCGACACCGGCGCGGTGGGACCGTAGCGGAAGCCGTTCTCGACCGAGTACAGCGCGGCGAGCACCGGTGCGGTGACACCCTCGCAGATCTCTCCGGCCTTCTTCAGCCACGGCGCGAACACGGCGACCGCTCCGATCGGAGCGAGCGACGTTCCCGGGACGATCGCCGGCAGTGGTGGAAGCACAGCGGGCACGCCCGCGGCGGGGGCGGCGGTCGAGGCACCGGATCCGATGCCCCACGGGTTCGGTCGCGGCGCGGGCCCGGCGATCGCCGGCGCTCCGTCCGTCACCGGTGGTGCATCGACATCGGCGTCGCCGGTGGACGACTCGGGTACGGAGGAGTCGATCGCAGCGGTCAGGCGATCGTGGGTGTCGGTGACGGCCTGCTGGGCCGGGGCTTGAACGCCTTCGGGAAGCACGGCAAAGGCATCGTCGAGTTGTGCGCCGAGTGCGGCCGCGCCCTGCTCGACCGACTCGGCGAATGCGGCCGCGGGCTCCTGGAATGCGTCCGGCACTTCCACGCCGAGTACAGCGGTGCTGACGGCGGAGGCCACTGCCACGATCAACGACGACGGATCCACGGTCATGGTGGGTAACCCTCTCGGATCGATGGGATTCCACGTCGTCGATCTCCGCCTACGGGCGGGAAATTCTCCGCGAGTTCTTGCGGGCGACCGGACGTCGTGGGAACAAGATACAAACTTCGTACTTTGTTATACATCATGTGAGCTGAGCCACGCAACCCAGAGTCACATGAAACGACAAGGGCCCGTGGACAATTCGTCCACGGGCCCTTGCGGTGAAACCACGGGTTACGGTACCGCTACCGCATGACCTCCACGGGGGTGGTCACGATCCCGGGCAGAAGAAGGTTGGTGAGCAGGCGCTTGTTCCCGGGTCCGTCCGGCTCGCCGAAATCCATGCGCCCCACGAGAATCAACTCGACCAGAGTGATCCAGTTGCAGATCTCGACGTCGGAGATTCCCTCGCGGATCTCACCGCGACCACGAGCTGCGGCGATGAGCGGAGCCCACATCTCGTATGTCAATCGGGATGCGAGCCCGGAACTTCCGGCGAGCGCAGTCTGCCGGCCGGCATGCTCCGGAGTGACGATCAGCCGGATCGCAGGGTCCTGACGTCCTCGGTCCACGAGGTACAGCAATCCGTCCACCACCTGTTCGGCGAACGTGCTCCGATCCGCGAGATACTCGCGGGTTTGCTCGAAGAGCCTGCGGGACCTGATCTCGATCATCGATGCCATCAGGGTGTCGCGATCGCGGAAATACCGGTAGATCGTCGGTCGCGAGACACCGGTCTCCTTCGCGACGTCGTCGATGGTCGTTTTGGCGATACCGAATCGCTGGATCGCGGTGTCGGCCGCCGCAAGAATCTGCGAACGGGCAACCTCCGGGTCCTCGTCGAGGACACCTTGACGTCGCGCCATCTCGCCTCCGCTGCCGATCGGTTGCCCAGTCCGCCCCGACGATACCTCAGTTGTGCCGTTCGCCCGCCGGCCCGGCTGCCCTCGGACCGGCAGGCGAACGGTGGCTCACGCCGTGGGCGTGAACCTGATGGGCAGGCGCATGCAGCCGCGGACCTGGCTGGCGTGGAGAACCGGCGGATCCTCGGCGATCAGCGAGTAGTCCGGGATCCGGCGGTGCAGTTCCTCGAGCGCGATGGTCAGCTCGATCCGGGCCAGGTGGGATCCGAGGCACCGGTGCGGGCCGGCCCCGAACGACAAGTGCCGGTTCGGATGCCGATCGAGGATCAGCTCACCGGGATTGTCGAACTCCTCGGCGTCGCGGTTGGCCGAGCACAGCGTCAGGATGAGCTGGTCACCCTTCTTGATCTGCACACCACCGAGTTCGACGTCGCGGGTCGCGCACCGGCCGGGGGTCACGGGCGCTTCGAAGCGCAGGATCTCCTCCACCGTGCTCGGAAGCAGGGCGTCGTCGTCGAGCAGCGCCTGGCGCTGTTCGGGGTTCTTGGACAGGTGGATGATCGACCACGCGAGCGCACCCTGCGTCGTGTGGAGGCCGGCGATCAGGAGCAGGAAGAACATGCGGTACAGCTCTTCGTCTGTGAGGAGCCGCTTGCCGTCCTCGAGCTCCACTTCCGTGTGGATGAGTGTCGAGGTGATGTCGTCGCCCGGGTTCTCCCGGCGCTCCTGCACCATCTTGTGGAAGTAGCCGAACATCTCGAACCCGGCAGCGACCTGCGCCTGCTGGTTCTCTTCCTCGCTGAGACCGGGCTTGCCCATCAGGACGGTGTCGGTGGCCTCCGTGAACACCGCCGCGTCCTCGAGCGGCCAGTCCATGAGCGCCAGGAACACGCGGGTGGGCAGCTCGTGCGCGAACTCCGAGATGAATTCCGCCTCGCCCTTGCCCGCGAAACCGTCGATCAGCTCGTTGGTGTGCAGGCGGATCTGATCCGCGAGCGCCTTCATCCGGTTGGGGCTGAACAGCGGCTGCATCGCCAAGCGATATCCGGTGTGCTCCGGCGGATCCAGCTCGATCGGGATGAACTTGCCCATACCGCCCGGGCCGGTGACAAGGTTGTTGGGGTAGCTCGAGAAGGTCTCCGGGTCACGGAACACTTCGTGGATTTCCTTGTAATGCGTGACGATCCAGTGTCCACCGTGCGCGGTGGAGTACACGACCGGACCCTTGGCCGCCAACTCGGCGACCCGGGCCTGGACGTTGTCGACGGGCTGCGCGAGAGTCTGGTCGTAGATGTCGAAGTCGACGACGAGATCTTCCGGTACTGCTTTTTCGGTGGTTGTCATCAAGTATTCCTCGGGCCGGAATCCCTCAGCGGGATTCGATGGTCAGCGCTCGCTCGGGGCAGACGGCTGCCGCGGCCTCCGCGGCAGCCATATCGTCGTCGGACAGAAACTCTTTCAGGACAACGGGATATCCCTGGTCGTCGCAGTCGATCAACTGCGGGGACGTCGAATAGCACAGTCCGTGACCGGCGCAGGCCGACCGATCCACTACGAGTTGACGGGTCTGTTGTCGAGTATCGGACATGATCCGATCCCCTCCTTTTCGAAAGCCTCTGCGCGTGAGATCAGTTGGCGTTGTCGAGCGTGGGCTTCAGCTCGTCCTCGGGGAACATCATGGCAACCCGGGAGAGGGTGCCACCGTCGGTGGCGGGCAGCGTCAGACCCGTGATGTAGGCGGCATCGTCCGAGATGAGGAACAGGGCAGCGCGCGCGTTGTCCAGCAGTGACGGCGGGCGGTTGAGCTTGAGCGGGATCGGCGAGATGCCCGGATCCCAGGGACCGGCGATCTCTTCGTAGGACTTCCCGACAACCGGAGTTCCCGCGGGCGCCAGGAAGTTCGGGGACATGCCGTGGGTCGGGGCGACGGCGTTGACGCGGATGCCGTACTTGCCGAGATCCAGACTCAGACCGCGCACGAAGCCGTTGACGCCGGCCTTCGTCGCCGAGTACAGCGCGATGCTGTGGTAGGCCGCGAACGACGCGGCCGAGGAGGTCGCGAGAATGACGCCGCCGCCGTTGGCGCGGAGCGCCGGCACCGCGGCCTTCGCCGTGTAGATGACACCGCTCAGGTTCACACCGCAGACATGCTCCCAGTCCGCCGCGGTGAGGTCCTGGAACTCGACCTGCTCACCACCGGCGACGGACGGGACACCACCGCGGGACACGACGCCCGCGTTGGCCCAGGCCACGTCGAGCTTTCCGAACCGATCGACGGTCGCCCCGACCGCGTCGATGACCTGCTGCTCGTTGCTCACGTCGGCGGTGATCGCAACGGCCGTACCACCCTGCTGCTCGACCAGTTCGACGGTGCCCTTGGCGCGTTCGGGGTCGATGTCGACGACGGCGATCTTTGCGCCCTCGGAAGCGAACAGCTGGGAAGCCTCGCGTCCCAGCCCGGAACCCGCACCGGTGATGAGAACGACCTTGTCTTCGAGTTTCATGCGAGCTCCTATGCTCAGTGGGCTGACGTGGATTCAGGAGATGTCCGGTGCAGCAAGGGGTTCCACACTCCGGCCGATTCGAGCCCGAGTGGATGCAGTCTTCCCGCCTCGCATGAGGTGGCCCTACCGCGTGTGACTCACATTACCTCCGCGGTACAGCTGACGTCAATCGAATTTTGTAACATGCAACGTCGGTGCCCCACGAAAGGCGGCCGGCCCCTTCCCGAGCAGGGAAGAGGCCGGCCGTGGTGGTCGCGGGCCGAAACCCGCGGGCCTACTTCAGAACTTGCCGATTCACGATGGCAGCGTCGGTCACGATGCTCGGCAACAGGAAGTTGGTGAGCATCCGCCGATTCTCCGGATCGTCCTCCGAGCTGAAGTCCATACGCCCGACGAGGACGAGCTGGACCAAGGCGATCCACTCGCAGATCTCCTCGTCGGTCAGGCCCTCCCGAATCTCCCCGCGCTCGCGTGCCTCGTCGAGCAGCGGTGCCCACATTTCGTACGTCAGCCTCGCGGCGAGTCCGGTACTGCCGACGAGCGCCGTGGCCAGGTCCATGTGCTCGGGACTCACGATCAGTCGAACGATCGGATCGTGACGTCCGCGTTCGACGAGAAAGACCAGGCCGTCGACGATCTGATCCGCGAGCGTGCGCCGCTCACCCAGATACGCGCGGGCCTTGTCGAACAGGCGTCGCGATCTGGCCTCGATCAGGGCCGTGATGAGCGTGTCCCGGTCGCCGAAATAGCGGTAGACCGTCGGCCTGGAAACCCCTGCCTCCTTGGCAATGTCGTCCATCGTCGTCTTGGAGACGCCGTACCGCTGGAACATCGACTCGGCAGCCTTCAGGATCTGCCCGCGCGCCACCTCCGTGTCATCACTGAGGACGCTCCCCCGCCGTCGCGCCATGTCTTTGCTCCTGAAACTTCTAGGTTCCCTGCAGATATGTCTTCTGATGATACAAGATTCGTTACTTGTCAGCGAAACGAGCCGTGTCACACCGGGTCACGACGCACGCGAACGCCCCGGAGATGGAACCTCCGGGGCGTTCGGGACCCGCGCGGGCGGGTTCGGTTCTCGTCGACTACCGGAAGAGGTCCGGTAGTCCGTCGGACACCGTGTCCGGAAACTCGGGTTCTCGCTTCGAGAGGAAGGCATCGACCCCTTCCCGCACGTCGCCCGACGTTCCGCGGACGTGGATACCGATCGATTCGGCACGATGCGCGATCTCGGGTTCGGGCGCACCGAGCATCCGCCACATCAGCTGACGGGTCAGCGCGACCGATACCGGTGCCTTGCCGGTCACGAGGTCGCGGGCGATCTCGAGGGCCCGGTCCAGGACCTGCCCGGCCGGAACCAGCTCGCGGACGAGTCCCCGCTCGAGCGCTTCCGCCGCCGGCACCATCCGGCCGCCCACCGTCCACTCGACCGCGGTCGAGATTCCGACGACCCGGGGCAGGAACCAGGTCGAGCAGGCTTCCGGCACGAGTCCACGCCGGGCGAACACGAACCCGAACTTCGCCGTGTCCGACGCGATCCGGATGTCGGCCGGCAGCGTCATCGTGACGCCGACGCCCGCGGCCGGTCCGTTGATCGCGGCGATCACAGGCTTGAGCGACCGGTAGATCCGCAGCGCGACCTGTCCGCCCGTATCCGGCGGTGCCCCACCGGTATCCGGATCGTCACCGAGGACGAACGTGTCGCCGCCCGCCGCGAGGTCCGCTCCGGCACAGAATGCGCGACCGGTACCGGTGAGGACGACGGCCCGCACCGAGTCGTCCGCGTCGGTCTCGTCGAAGATCGCGACGAGTCTGTGACACATCTCGTTGGTGAACGCGTTGAGGCGGTCGGGCCGGTTCAATCTGACAACGGCGATCTCGCCGCGGTGTTCGAGAACGACGATGTCGTCGGTCGCTGCCTGGGACACTGACTGCTTCCTTCCGCGGATCACGGACCCGTGAAGGTCAGCGCACCTTCTCGAAACGTTCGGACACGTCCCGGTATTCGGACCGGATCGCGGTCTTCGACAGCTTGCCGCTCGGGAGCCGGGGCAGCGGCTCGTCGCGGATCACGACGTAGCGCGGAACCTTGTAGTCGGCCATCAGCCGGTCGCAGTGCTCGACGATGGTCGCCTCGTCGACGCCTTCGGCGACGGTCACGATCGCGGCGGGGGTCTCGCCGAACCGGTCGTCGGACGCCGCGATCACCGCGACCTCCTGGACGCCGGGGATCTCGCTGATGACCCGCTCGATCTCGACGGGCGAGATGTTGATGCCACCGGTGATGATGAGGTCCTTGAGCCGGTCGACGAACTTGACGCGACCGGCCTCGTCGAGCGTGCCGAGGTCGCCGCTGTGCAGCCAGCCGCCGCGCAGCGCGGTCGCGGTGGATTCCTCGTCGTTCCAGTATCCGGGGGTGACGCCGGGACCGCGCAGAAGGATTTCGCCTTCCTCACCGGGATCGGCCTCGGTGCCGTCTGCGCGGACGACCTTGATCTCGGTGAAGATCGAGCCCGACCCGCACGAGTCGGGGTGATCGAACGCCTCGGCGACGAGGGTGGCGGTGGCGACGCCCCCGGCCTCGGTCATGCCGTAGATCTGGCGCAGCGCGACGCCCTTGTCGGCCCACCGCTTCAGCAGCGCCGGCGCGACGGCGGCACCACCGACGATGGCGGTGCGCAGCGAGGACAGGTCGGCGTCCGCGAACTCGGGGGCGCGTGAGATCGCGTCGAAGATGAGCGGCACGCCGAAAATGGCCTGGACCTTGTGCTCACCGAGCAGCGTGGCCGCGCGAGACGGATCGAGTTCCTTCTCGATGACCAGGGTGCCGCCGAGAACGGTCGTCATGATCAGACCCCAGACGAGACCCGGAGTGAAGACCAGCGGCAGCACGAGCAGCGACGTGGAACCGGGCCGGAAGCCCTCCTCGGTCAGCGTCGCTTCGAAGACGATGTTGAGCAGGGTCCGGTTCGTGCAGATCACGCCCTTGGACAGGCCGGTGGATCCGCTGGTGAACAGCAGTGCCGTCGGCTCGTCGGGCTCGATGTCGACGCGGAAGTCGTCCTGCTCGCCGTCCTGGAGCGCGGCGATGTCCGCGAAGGTCAGCGTCTCGAAGGTGCTGCCGAGGTCGCGCGCCTCCTCGACGGTCGCGACGAACTCTTCGGGCGTGACGACCAAGACCGCGCCGGCATCGTCGACGACCTTGCGAAGTTCGGCCGGCTTGAACCGCGGATTGAGCGGAACCAGGACCGCGCCTGCCTTGATGACGCCGAGCGCGACGACCGGCCAGGTCAGCGAGTTCGGGCCGAGTACGCCGACGCGCTGTCCACGCTCGATGCCGCGCTCGACGAGTGTGCGCGCGATGCGGCTGGACCAGTCCTGGAGCTGACGGTAGGTGAGGGATTCGCCCGCGACGACGAGCGCATCCTGATTCCCCTTCGTCTTCGCCCACCAGTGCAATGCCGAACCGACGGTGGCAGCCATGTGTTCCTTACCTTTCGTCTGTCGCACACTCGCGACATCGTGCTACGGAGAGCCTGCGGTGGACCCTCCGGTCCGGGTGCAGGGGAATCATCGAAACGGGTTCACCGGCAGGAGCATTCGACTCCGACGAAGTCGTGGAGCGCGCTTCCCTTTCACCGTGGTGTTCACGGTATCCGGTACCCGATGAGACGTCAATCAAAATTTGTAATTTGCAACACAGTCGGTCAGAGATCCAGGACGAGCTTCGCGCTGCAGCTGCGCGAAACGCAGATCATCATGCAGTCGTTGGCGGCCTGTTCGTCTTCGGTGAGCACCGAGTCGCGATGGTCGGGAACCCCGTCCAGCACCGCGGTTTCACAGGTGCCGCATGTGCCCTCCCGGCACGAGAACGGCACGTCGCCTCCGGCCCGGAGGACCGCGTCGAGCATCGATTCGTCCGCCGCGACCTCGACGGTCGTCCCGCTCCGCCGCAGCTCGACCTCGAACGCCGCATCCACCGCACCGGCAGGTCGTTCCTTGGCGGCAAAGCGCTCGAGGTGCAGGGTCAGATTGCTCCGGCCCCGGCATTCGTTCTCGATCGCCTGCAGCAGCGGCTCGGGTCCGCAGCAGTAGACGGCCGTCCCGTCCGCGACGGCATCGAGCGCGGCGGACAGGTCGAGGATTCCGAACTCGTCCTGCGGGCGCAGTTCGACACGGTCGGGGTAGGCGTCGGCCAGTTCGTCCGCGAACGCCATCGAGGACCGGTTCCGGCCGCCGTACAGCAGCTTCCAGTCGGCCCCGGCCGCGTCGACCGCGCGCACCATCGGAAGCAGCGGAGTGATGCCGATCCCGCCCGCAACGAACAGGAACGACTGCGCGCTCGCGAGGGCGAAATTGTTTCGCGGCCCCCCGATTCCGACGAGGTCACCGACCTGAAGCGCATCGTGGACCCACCTGGATCCGCCGCGGCCGTTCTCCTCCCGGAGGACCGCGACGGTCAACGACTTCCGATCCGCGGGGTCGCCACACAGCGAGTACTGGCGTTCGGTGTTCCCGTCGACGACCAGATCGATGTGGGCGCCGGGATCCCAAGCCGGAACGTCACCGCCGTCCGGATCGGCGAACCGGACCGCGACGACGCCGACTGAGACCACGTCCTTTCCGATCACCTGCATCTTGCTCTGATCGCTGGCGGCATTTCCGGCCATCGGCGCACTCGCTCCCGTAGATTTCACCTGCCATGTAATCTTATGTAATTAGTTTTATGGGGTGCAACCCCCCACTCCCCCCCGACGCGCACACGGAGCTCTCATGACCTCGACTTCGCCTTCCGCCGAAACCGATTCCGTTCTCGACCTCTTCCGCCTGGACGGGTCGGTCGCGGTCGTCACGGGCGCAGGCAGCGGACTCGGCGCCGGATTCGCCCGCGCGCTGGCCGAAGCGGGCGCCGACGTCGTGATCGCGGCCCGCCGGCGCGACCGTCTCGAGGCCGTCGCACGCTCCGTCGAGGCGACCGGACGCCGGTGCCTCGTCGTACCGACCGATGTCACCGTCCCCGAGCAGTGCGACGCCCTCGCCCGAGCCGCGGTCGGCGACTTCGGCCGGCTCGACGTCCTCGTCAACAACGCAGGCGTCACGAGTTCGGCGCCCGCGACGCGCGAGAACCCCGACGAATTCCGTGCGGTTCTCGACGTGAACCTGATGGGCAGCTACTGGGCCGCCCAGGCGTGCGGTCGCGTCATGGAACCGGGATCGAGCATCGTCAACGTCTCGAGCATGCTCGGCCTGATCAAGTCGGTACTTCCCCAGGCCGCGTACGCGGCGAGCAAGGCCGGGCTCATCGGTCTGACCCGCGACCTGTCGAACCAGTGGGCGAAGCGCAAGGGCATCCGGGTCAACGCGATCGCACCGGGCTTCGTCGAGACGGATCTGATCTCCGAGATGTCCTCGGATATTCTCGACGAGTTCCTGCGCGGCAGTTCGCTCGGCCGCACGGCACAGCAGCACGAGATCGACGCCGCGGTGATTTTCCTCGCGAGCCGTGCCTCCGGGTACATCACCGGCTCGACGCTCGCCGTCGACGGCGGAACCTCCGGGCACTGATCTCTCGAACGTTAGGATCCAGATGACCCCAAGCCCCGCACCGACGATCCTCCGCGGCGACGGCGTGTCCCTCGCCGCCGACCGGTGGGAACCTGCCGGCACCGTGGCCGGCACCGTCCTGCTGTTCCACGGCGGTGGGCAGACGCGGCATTCGTGGCAGCGGACCGGCGCACGGCTCGCCGAGAACGGCTGGCGCGCCTACGCGATCGACGGTCGCGGACACGGCGACAGCGAGTGGGCACCCGACGGCGACTACAGCTACGACGCACACGCCCGCGACATCCGCGCGATCGTCGGGGAACTCGACACCCCGCCCGTCCTGGTCGGCGCGTCACTCGGTGGCATGGCATCCCTCGTGGCGATCGGTGACGATCCGGGGCTGGCCCGTGCGCTGGTGCTCGTCGACATCACGCCGAAGGCGGAGCCGGAGGGCATCGGCCGGATCACCGGGTTCATGCGTGCGGGTCTGGACGGCTTCGACAGTCTCGACGCCGCGCTCGAGGCGGTCGTCGCCTACAACCCGAACCGTCGCCGGCAGCCGCGAGCGGACGGACTGCGCAAGAACCTGCGTGAACGGGACGGTCGCTGGTACTGGCACTGGGACCCGCGCATGCTCGCGGAGGCCTCCCACGCCCCCGAAACGGTCGAGGTCCGCGAGAACCGGGCCCGCACGGCGGCACGTGCCGTCACCGTCCCGACGTTGCTGATCCGCGGGGCGCAGTCGGATGTGGTCAGCCGCGAGGGTGCAGAAGAGCTCCTCGAACTGATCCCCGGGGCGCGGTACATCGACGTCGGCGGCGCCGGGCACATGGTCGGCGGCGACGACAACGACGTGCTGAGCCTGGGCCTGATCGATTTCCTGGCCGGGACCGTCGCGACCGTCGGACCGTAGGCTCCGCCCCAACCGATACCATTCGACCTCGACCCGCCGCGCGTCCGCCGGCACCCCCACGAGCCGGAAGCGAGACATGGCCCGACCGTCGAAACCTCTCATCAGTCGCGCCACAGCGGTCGCCGCATCCATCGAGATCATCGACTCCGAGGGGCTCGACGCCTTCAGTCTTCCGCGTTTGGCCAAGCACCTCGGGGTCCGGGCACCGTCGCTGTACCACCATTTCTCCGACAAGTCGGAGATTCTCTCCGCGGTCGCGCAGCACATCGCCGGCGCCATCGCCATCCCCCGCCGCAAGCCCGGGCCCGACTGGCCCGAGTACTTCGTTGCGCTGAGCTCGAATCTGCGCCGATCGATCCTCAAACACCGCAACGCGGCGCCGATCCTGCTCCAGTACCTGCCGCGCGATCTTCTGATCGGCAGCTACGAGGAAACCGCGCGTTTCCTCGAAGCGTCGAACGTGCCGACGCGGCTGCACGTGCAGATCCTCGACGGCATGGAACGACTCACCCTCGGCGCCGTCCTCACCGAGGCGATGCGCAAACCGAGCACCAAGTCGACGATCTTCCCGAACGTCGACCCGGAGTCGCAGCCGCTGCTCACCCGGGCGCTCGCGGAGAACGAGATGACCTCGAAGCAGTTGTTCGAGGAGATGGTCCGCAGCTTCCTGTACGGCGTCATGCGCAACGAAACCGTCGACTGATTCTGGTCACGAAACACCACTGCCCCCGGTCCGAGGACCGGGGGCAGTGGTGTTCACCCGCCTATCAGGGCATGTGGACGGTCTTGGTTTCGAGGAACTCCTCGATACCCTCGACGCCACCCTCGCGACCCAACCCGGACTGCTTGTAGCCGCCGAACGGCAGCGTGAAGTCCATCGTCGCGGTGTTGACGCTGATGGTTCCGGTACGGATGCGCTTGGCGATCTCGAAACCGCGATCGAGGTCCTCGGTGTACACGGCACCCGAGAGGCCGTAGTCGGAGTTGTTGGCGATCGCCACGGCGTCGTCCTCGTCCTCGTACGTGATCACGGAGATCACCGGACCGAAGACCTCTTCCTGCGCGATACGGGAGTCGGGCGCGACGCCGTCGAGCAGGGTCGGCGCGACGAAGAAGCCCTGGTCGACACCCTCGGGGCGGCCGCCACCGAGAGCGACGGTGGCACCCTCCGCCTTCGCGATGTCGATGTAGCCGAGTACGCGGTCGAGGTGACGCTGCGACGCGAGGGGGCCGAGGAAGTTGGTGGGCTCCCACGGGTTGCCGATCGGCAGGGCGCCGTACGCGGCCTTGAGCGCCTCGAGAACCTCGTCGTGGCGCTTGCGGGAGACCAGGACGCGGGTCAGGGCGATGCATGCCTGGCCGGACTGCATGCAGCCGCCCATGGGCAGCGTCTGCAGGACGTGTCCGAGGTCCGCGTCGTCGAGGATGATCGCGGCCGACTTGCCGCCGAGTTCCAGGGACACCCGGGCGATGCGCTCGCTCGCGAGAGCCATGATGCGACGACCCGCGGCACTGCTGCCCGTGAACGTGATGTGGTCGACGTCGGGGTTCGTCACCAGCGACTCGGAGACCTCGCGATCGGCGCACAGCACGCTCACGACACCCTCGGGGATGAGACCGCGCTCGACGAGATCGCCGATGACGTCGGCGAACACGGACGGCGAGATCGGCGCATCGGGGGCGGTCTTGAGGACGACCGAGCAACCGGCGACGAGAGCGGGCGCGACCTTGAACGCGATCGTCCCGATCGGGCCGTTCCACGGGATGATCGCGGCGACGACTCCGGTGGGCTCCTTGATGATCCGCGATACGCCACCGGCGGCACGCGGCCGCTCCTCGACGAGTTCGATGGTCCGGGCGGCAGCGGCGACGGCACGGTACAGGCCGACGGTCATCTGCTGGGTCTGCTGGCTGACTCCGAGCGGGACACCGACCTCGACGACACCGAGCGTCGTCAGGTCGTCGAGTCGCGCTTCCAGGCCGTCCGCGATCGCATCGAGGACGTCGGCGCGCTCGGCGACGGTGCGAGAGGCCCAGTCACCCTTGTCGAAGGACTCGCGCGCAGCCGCGACGGCACGGGCGACGTCCTCCGCGGTCGCGGCCCGCACCCGGGCGACGGTCTGTTCGCTGTAGGAGTCGACCAGGTCGATCCAGTCGTCGCCCGTCGAGTCGACCCAGCGGCCGCCGATGAACACCTGTTCGCGATCGGCGATCGCCGGTGACGTCCCGGCCTGGGTTTCGGTCGTGGTCATGTCGTGCAGCTCCTTGGGTTCAGCGGATGTTGTAGCCGGCGTCGACGGGGAAGGTCACGCCGGTGACGTAGCGGCCTTCGTCGGAGGCCAGGTAGACGATGGCGTTGCTGATGTCGACGGCCTCGATGAGTTCGACGGGCATCGGGTTCTTGTAGGACTCGTCTGCCGCGACGTCCGGGTTCGCTCCGAGGAACTCGGCGTACTCGAGGTTCGCGACCATCGGGGTGTTCACCCCGGTGGGATGAATCGTGTTCACACGGATGCTATGCGGGGCAAGCTGTTTCGCGTAGATGCGCATCAGGCCGACGACGCCGTGCTTGGCGGCACTGTATCCGACCTGGCCGGGCAGGGTGTTGAGCCCGATGCTGGTGAGGCCGGCCGCGCTGCTGGTGATGATGATCGAACCGCCCTCGCCGCGCTCGACGAGATCCGGGACGGTCACCTCGAGAACGTGCCACACGCCGGTGAGCATGGTGTCGATCGCGTCGTGCCACGCCTGACGCTGCTCTCCGGGCCCGATGACGGGCATGATGCCGGCGTTGGGGAGGACGATGTCGACCTTGCCGAACTGCTCGATGCCCGCGTTGTAGGCGTTCTGGACGTCCTCGATGTTGCGGACGTCGCCGATCGACGTGACGATGGCGCCGCCGGCTTCCTTCACCAGACGCTCGGTCTCGGCGAGGTCCTCGCTCGTCGCCATCGGGTAGAACACCGTGGGAATCTGCTCGCAGATGTCCATCGCGATGATGGATGCACCCTCCTCCGCGAGACGGACCGCGTGCGATCTGCCCTGACCGCGCGCGGCACCGGTGATGAACGCGACCTTGCCCTCGAGTCGACCCATGGGTGTTCCTCTCCGAGTACGAGTCCCGGCGGGCGCGCGCGGGCGCCGGCGGCGGGGACTGTCGAACGATCGAATTGACCTCGGCCCACACTGCCTGTGAGCCACGACACAGACGGTAGCCGCCTACAGCCGTTAGGTCAACACCGAACATAGATCGTTATTTGTAAAGGTGTGAATCAGAAGCCGGGCTCGGTGGCCCACCCACCGACCTGATAGCACGAGTGCTCGTCCTCCTGCTCGAATCCCAGCAGCCGGCACATGCGCACGGCACCTGCATCTTTCGGGTCGATGCGCATCAGCGCGAGCTGCGCGCCCGCCTCGCCGAGGACTTCGAGAGCGCGCGTCGTCAGCGCCGTGCCGATTCCGGACCCGCGCGCCTCCTCCGTGGTCACCAGCGCACGGATCGACGCCGCAGCCAGGCCCAGATGCGACGCGAGATCCGGTTTCACCCAGACGAATCCGATGCTTCGCCCGGATCCGTCCCGCGCCACGATCACACTGCCCGATCCGGCGCGAATCTCGTCGGCCAGACGCTCCCGGTGCCCGTTTCCCATTGCGGCGCCGAGCAGAACGTCGCCGATCGCTCGCGACGACTCGGGATCATCGAGCGGCGCCGCCTCCGCGAGGGTGACGTCACCCGGCAGGACGACGGGTTCGATCGGGCCGGCGAACGGCCCGGACAGGTGCCGGAACAGCGTCCACTGCCGCGCTACGGTATCGATCCCGAAACGACGGGTGAGACGCTCGGACGCGGGGTGGGTGCCGTACGCCCAGCAGCGCAGCGCCTTGGCACCACTCCCCTCCCAGCCCTCTTCCGCGTCGGTGCGCAGGCCGACCTCCTCGACCAGGGTGGTGGCAATGCCCCGCGAGCGGTAGTCGGGATGGACGACGAACCGCACGGTGCCCAAGCCGTCGCCGTCGACCCGCAGGTGCAGGTACCCGACGATCACCAGGGGCGCGTCCTCGCGCGCGCTGAGATCCCTGCGCGCCTTGATCACGAGATGGGAGATCCGCGTGCCCCCGGCCCCGACCGCGGAGACGTCAGCCGGGGAGATCCAGGAGAAGCCGGCCTCCGCGTCGTACTCGGCGGACGTTGTCACCAGATTCAGCACCTCGTCGCGATCGGCGGGCTCCACCTCGGGAGACCATTGGTACGAGATCATCGTCATCACTCCTCATCTGCCGATATTCCGCCATAAATCTAACGACCTTCGGTATAGGCCCGCAATGGCGACGACCATCCGACATTTACACTTAAATCTACATGGGTTAGATTTAGGAGGAACCGAACCACAGCCGGAGCCGAGGCCCTGCGAAGGCACCGCTCCGCAACACTCTGGAGGCCACCCATGACAGAGGTCGGAATTCCCACCGAGGAGCGGATTCGCCGAGCGCTCGATCACCTGCGCAACGACACCACCGACGAGTTCGAGCACATCACTTGGTTCGAACCCCGCGAGTTCATCGATCCCGACGTCGCGAAGCTCGAACGCGACCGAGTGTTCGGCACCGTGCCGTCGATCGTCGCCCACGGTTCCGAGATCCCCAAGGCCGGCGACTTCATCACGCTCGAACTCCCCCGCAACAACGTCATCGTGGTGCGCCAGCGTGACGGCAGCGTCAAGACCCTGGTGAACCAGTGCCGGCACCGCGGCGCGATGGTCGAGAAGGAAGAGAAGGGTCGCTGCCGGCTGTTCTCGTGCCCGTACCACCGCTGGTCATACGACACCGACGGAACGCTGCGGACCATCACCCGCGACAACACGTTCGGCGAGGCCGACCGTGAGGAACGGAACCTGATCCAGCTCCCCACCGAGGAACGGCACGGCTTCATCTGGATGATCGACGACGCCGACGCCACCATCGACGTCGCGGACTGGCTCGGCCCGGAGATGGACGCCATCCTCGCGTCACACAACCTCGACACCCTGGTGACCACCCGGACGAAGGTGTTCGACGAGCCCGTCAACTGGAAGCTCATGCAGGACGCGTTCCTCGACGGTTACCACATCCAGTACGCGCACCCGAACACCGCAGCCAAGCACATCCACACCAACGTGATGTCGTTCGAGGACTTCGGTCATCACTGCCGGTTCATGAACCTGCGCAAGACGATCGACCGGTGGATCGAGGAGGATCCCGGCGATCGCAGTCTCGCCGAGCACACCACCGAAACCCACTTCCTCGGACCGAACAGCACCCTGCTGCGCCAGCCCGACCACTACCAGCTGCTCACGTTCCGGCCCGACCGCACCGATCCGGGCCGCTGCCACATGGAGATCCGGCTGATCTGCCCGACGGTCGAGAACAGCGGCATGACCGAGGAAAGCTACAACCGGCGGTGGGACAAGAACATCGAGATCCTCATCGCGGTGCTCCACAACGAGGACTTCCCGATCCTGCGCGACTCACAGCGCGCGATGGCCAGCGCGAACGCCGGCAACATGCTCCTGGGTCGCAACGAGGTCGCCAACCAGGTGTTCCGGCGCTCGATCCAGCAGCTCGTGCACGGGAACTGACACAGAACCACGCGGCGCCCCTCGGGCGCCGCACATCAGGAGGATCACGTGGAGAGCGATCTCTTCGAGCAGGACCACCTGCTTTTCCGCGACTCGGTCCGGGGCTTCGTCGACAGACACGTCGTGCCGAACCTCGAGAAATGGGACGCGGACCGGCTCATCGACCGGGACACCTGGCTGGCCGCCGGGGCACAGGGCCTGCTCGGCCTGTCCGTCCCCGAAGACTTCGGAGGCGTCGGGGCGACCGACTACCGGTTCCGGGTGGTGATCCAATCCGAGATCGCCCGGGTCGGCGCCTCGGCACTGCAATCCGGGTTCTCGACGAACGACGACATCGTCCTGAACTACCTGCTGCGCCACGGGAACGACGAGCAGAAGCGGCGGTGGCTCCCCGGGTTCGTCACGGGCGAGACCATCGGTGCCATCGCGATGAGCGAGCCCGCCGCCGGCAGCGACCTGCGGGGCATCACCACCACTGCGGTCGCGGCCGGCGACGGCTGGATCCTCAACGGATCCAAGACGTTCATCACGAGCGGTATCCTCGCCGATCTCGTCATCGTGTTCGCACGGACGGGCGACAGCGCCGGTTCGCGTGACTTCAGCCTGTTCGTCGTCGAGGAGGGCATGCCGGGCTTCTCCCGCGGCCGCAAGCTCGACAAGGTCGGCCTGCACGCGCAGGACACCGCCGAGCTGTTCTTCTCGGACGTGCACGTCCCGAAGGAGAACCTCCTCGGTGAGCTCGGCGGCGGCTTCCGCTATCTCATGCAGTCGCTGCCGCTCGAACGGCTCGGTATCGGGATCGCCGCGCAGATGTCGGCCGAAGCCGTGATGGGCTGGACGCTCGACTACGTCAAGGAGCGCACCGCATTCGGCCGGCGAATCGGCGAGTTCCAGGGGCTAGGCTTCACGCTCGCGGAACTACAGACGGCCGTCGAGGTTTCACGCACCTATATCGACCGCTGCGTCCGCGAGTACAACAAGGGCACGCTCACGGCGGTCGACGCGTCGAAAGCCAAGCTGTGGGCGACCGAGCTGCAGGGCCGTGTCATCGACGCCGGTGTCCAGTTCCACGGCGGCTACGGCTACATGATGGAATACCCGGTCGCGAAGGCGTTCATCGATGCGCGCATCCAGCGCATCTACGGTGGCACCAACGAGATCATGAAGGAGATCATCCACCGCGATCTCCTGAAGGCCTGACTTCACCCGACCAACGAGGACGGGACCCGATCGAATCGGGTCCCGTCCTTGTTTCGGCTCCGTGTTCGGGTGGCCGGCAGCGTCACCGTCAATATGCGATGAACAGGATCTCGTCGCGCGAGTACTCCATTCCCGGATGCGACTCGGTCAGGTGCGCTTGCGTCTTCTCCACCAGATCGTCCTCATCGGTGCCGGTGATCGCAACGCCACACGGGCAGGACAATCTCGTCTTCATTCTCATATCGCTCGGCCCTTCCGTTCCAACGAGTTCAGCGGATATTCGGGTAGATCTGTGACCGGCTCGGTCACACCGTGGAGGAAGCCGCCTCCTCCAGCGCCGGATCGCCGGCGGCCGGCTGCAGAACACCCTCGCGCACCAGGGAGTCGATCTCGGCCGAGCTCAGACCGAGAATCTCCTCGCAGATCTCCCGGGTCTGCTGCCCGGAGAGCGGCGCCTGCCGCAGCGGCCAGTCCGGCAACGTCGAGAAGTGCGCCACCTGCTTGGCCGTCGGCAAGGCCGCGGGCAGCATCTCGTGTTCGAGCTCTGTGTACGCACCCCGCGCGACGAGCTGCGGGTCGGTGAGCAACTCGGGCAGCCGGACCATTGCACCCGCCGGCACGCCGGACGCCTGCAGGGTTTCCATCGCCTCGGTCGGCGAACGGAGCGCCAGCCAGCCCGCGAGCACCTCATCGGCCTCTGCACGGTGCCGAATCCGCAGCTCGGTGGTGGCGAAACGCGGATCATCGGCGAGCTCGGGCCGCCCGACGACGGCGCACAGTCGCGTCCAGTCCGCGTCGTCACGAACCGTGACGACACACCACTCGTCGTCACCGGCACACGCGAACACACCCGACGGCGCGCGGTAGGGGTCGGAATTGCCCGGGGCGTGAATCGAGCCGGGTTCGAGGGACTCCGCGGCCAGGATGGTCCCGAGCTGGACTATCGCGGTATCGGCCTGCGCGACCTCGATCTCGGTGCCCGTGCCCGTGCGGAGCCGCTCGACGAGGGCGGCAAGGACCACGGTCGCCGCGACCTGCCCGGCGATGTGGTCCGGGTACACGGTCGATCCGTCGCACAGCCCGTCGGAGGTGTCCGAGTACCGCCACATCGCCGACACGCCGCACGCGGCGCGCACGAGCGGTCCGTACCCCAGCCGCGTGTTCCACGGTCCGACGCTTCCGAAGGCGCTGCTCTCCGAGACGATGATGCGCGGGTTGATCGCGGTGAGCCGGTCGTAGGACAACCCCATCGAGGCGAGCGTCCCGGGTTTGAAATTCGCCAGGACGATGTCGGCCTCGGCGACCAGCTTCTCGAAGATCCGGATGCCTTCGGGATCGCGCAGATTCACGCCGAGGCTGCGGCGGTTGCGGTGTCCCCACGCGACCGAGGCCGCGAGGGCACTGCCCCGCTTGGACTGCCGCAGTCCGTCGGGGAAGGCCGCATTCTCGATCTTGATGACGTCGGCACCGTAGTCGGCGAACTGGCGGCCGAGTTCGGCGCCGAACACGACGACGCCCATGTCCAGTACGCGCAGGCCCTCGAACGGTCTGGTGCCCACCTCGTGTCGGGGCGCGGCGACCGGTGCGGCGTCGGCCGGTACAGCACCGAGCACCTCGTCGGTGTGCTCACCGAGTCCGGGTGCGCGGGTCCGGATCCCGGCACGGGCACCCGCGATCGTCGCATACCCGGAGGGCACCCGGGCAGAGACTCCCGGGGCGATCTCGGTGTCCACGAACGTGCCCGACACCGCGAAGTGTTCGGTCTCGAGGACCTCCGAGACGGTCGAGACACCGCCGATCGGGATGCCGCGGCGTGCCCCCTCCGCGACCAGTCGGTCGCGGGTGTAGGTGCTGAACAACTCCTCGATGAGCGGGTTGAGTCGATCGGACGCGGCGAACCGGGCCGGGATCGTGTCGAACTTCGAATCCGCGAATTCCGCCGGCTCACCGAGCCATTCGAACATCGCGCGCCACTGGCGCTTCGCGAGGAGGGCGATGCGGACCTGACCGTCGGCGCACCGGAACACCGGATAGAAGTTGGCCGCGTCGGGACGTCCCCGGGGAAAGTCCTCGGAGCGGCCGGCCGCGGCCGAGCCCTGGACACCGAAGCCCGGGTCGAACCCGTGCACGAGGACCTCGAAGGCGGAGATGTCGACGGTCTGCCCGCGTCCGGTGTGGAGCCGGTCGTAGTACGCGAGCAACGCGGACCACGCCGTGTGCACGCCGACCGACTCGTCGGCCGGCCCGGTCGGGGGCAGCAGCGGAGCCATCCCCGGCTCACCGGAGCGCGAGAGCCCCCCGGACAGGGCATACAGCACCTGTTCGGTCGAGGCCCACTCGCGGTACGGACCGTCCTGACCGAAACCGCTGACGGAGACCGCGACGAGTTCCGGGTTGACGCGGCACAGATCGGCCGCGCCCACGCCGCGCTCGGCGAGGTAGCCCGGGGCGAGGGATTCGACGAGGATGTCCGCGTGCGACGCGAGGTCCCGCAGGCGGTCCCGTCCGGCGTCGTCGTCCAGGTCGAGCACGATTCCCCGCTTGTTCGCGTTCCGCAGCGCGAACGGAATGCTCACGCCGTTCCGCAGCGGGGGCGCGGTGCGTGACGCCGAGCCTCCCGGACATTCGATCCGGACGACATCGGCGCCGAGATCGGCGAGGAATCGGCCCGCCGATTCTCCGAGCCCGTCGGTGAGGTCCAGAACTCGGACACCGTGCAGGGGTAGTGCCATCGTGTGCTCCAAATCGTGTGCGCGCCGCGGTCCGGGTGCCGGTCAGCGGGTGCCGAAGTACACCGACTTCGCGGTGTAGTAGGGCGCCAGGCCCTCGGGACCGAGCTCGCGGCCCAGTCCCGACGCCTTGACCCCGCCGAACGGCGCGTTGAGGTCGAGCGCGTAGTGGTTGACTCCGATTGTGCCGCTGTGGATCCGCGCGGCAAGGTCGAACCCGTGCTGTTCGTCGGTGGTCCACACGGTGCCGCCGAGGCCGTACTCGGAATCGTTGGCGATCGCGACGGCTTCGTCCTCGTCGGCGAACGGAATGACGGTCAGGACGGGACCGAAGATCTCTTCCTGGGCGATGCGGGCCGAGTTGTCGACGTCGACGAAGACGGTCGGTTCGACGAACCAGCCGAGCGGCTGCGACGCAGGCGCCGAGCCGCCGGTGGTGATCCGGTAGCCCGCGGCCCGCCCGTCCTCGATGTAGCCGAGCACCCGGGTGCGCTGCGCCTCCGAGACGAGCGGCCCGATCTGGGTGGCGGGATCCAGCGGATCCCCCACGGTGAGGGCACGGACGGTCTCGGTGACGGCGTCGACGACCTCGTCGTAACGCGAGCGTGGCGCCAGGATGCGGGTGCTCGCGTGACAGGTCTGACCGTTGTTGACCAGCGACACCTCGAGCAGGTTGGCGGCGAAGACATCCAGGTCCGCGTTCTCGGTGACGATCGACGCGGATTTGCCGCCGAGTTCGAGGGTGACCGGGCGCAGCAGCCGTCCGCACACCTCGCCGATCGCGCGACCCGCCGCGGTGGAACCGGTGAACGCGACCTTGTCGACCCCCGGGTGCTCCACCAGGTAGGCACCTGCTTCGCGCCCGGCAGGCACGACATTGATGACCCCAGCGGGCAATCCCGCGTCGGCTGCGGCGTCGGCGAAGACGAACGCGTCGAGGGCGGTCTCCGGGGCCGGCTTCAGCACGACGGTGCAGCCCGCGGCGAGGGCCGGTGCAAGTTTCATGGCGGCGAGCGGCTGCGGGTAGTTCCACGGCGTGATCGCGGCGACGACACCGACGGGCTCCCGGCGGACGACGGTCCGCCCCCCGAAGGTGCTCGGGCGCACGTCGTCACCGGTCGAACTGCGGATCAGCCCGGCGTAGTACGAGACCATGGCCGCGGGGCCGAAACCGTTGACGGCGTTGGACAGTGAGATCGGCATGCCGTTCTCGCGGGTGACCAGCCGGGCGGTGTCCCGGCCGCGGGCCTTGAGCGCACCGGCGAACCGATCGAGCAGGTCGGCACGTTCGGTGGGGGACAGAGCGCCCCACGGTCCGCTCAGGGCGCTGCGCGCCGCCGCCACGGCGGCATCGATGTCGGCGTTCGACGCCGTGGCGCTGCGGCCGAGCACCTTCCCGGTTGCCGCTTCGAGAACGTCGGTGCCGGCGCCGGACTGCGGCGCGACCCATCGGCCGCCGATGAACAGCTCGTTCCGGTCCACGTCGTTCATGTCGTGCCTTTCGGATCGCAGGGTATGGGCGTCACAGGGTGTCTTCGTGGCCGAACAGCACCGAACTGACGAGCGGTGCCATGGGGCCGCCGATGAACAGCGAGGTCTTCGCATCGGCCACCGGGTTGGTGGAGGTGCCACGGATCTGGCGGACGGCCTCGACCGCGAGGTTCAGCCCGTTGACGAAGGAGTCCGCGAGGTTACCGCCGCTCGTGTTGACCGGAAGTTTTCCGGTGGGGGCGGTGAGGTTCTCGACCGTCATGACGGTGCCGGCCGCCTCGCCGGACGGGCACAGACCGTGGTCGATGAGAGCCGCGACCGCCGGTCCGCTGAAGTTCTCGTAGACCTGCACCACGTCGATATCCTCGGGCCCGAGACCCGCGTACGACCAGAGTCGTTGTGCCACACCGGGTTTTCCGTTGTTGGCCGGTCCGAAACCGGCGGACGAGTACTGCTCACCGAGATCGTTGTCGATCAGTTCGGAGAATCCGCCGGGTGCGCCCTGCGCGCCGGCGATCACGTACGCCGGGTCCGGGCGCAGGGTCTTCGCGCGCTCGGCGGAGACGAGCACGAGGGCGACGGCGCCGTCGCTCTCACGCGAGCAGTCGAACAGATGGAACGGTTCGGCGATCAGGCGCGAGTTCTCGTACGTCTGCTCGTCGAGCGGACGACCGTACCCCTGAGCGGTCGGGTTGTTCTGGGCGTGCTGGTATGCGGCGAGGACCAGCGCCCGCATCGCGGTGCGTGGCACTCCCCCGTGTTCGAGCATCCGCTGGGTGCGCATCGCGCAGATCTGCGCGGGCGAGCCGACACCGTGGGCGAGGAAGTGACTGCCGTAGTGGTACTTCGCGTAGCCGAGGCGCCCGGTATCGGCCTGGGACATCGCGCGGTACACGACGACGCACTCGGCCTGACCGGTGGCGATCGCGGCCGCGGCGTTGGTGATCGCGGCCGCGACGCTGCCGCCGCCACCGCCCCACATCATGTTCGACCAGCGCAGTTCGTCGATCAGCAGTGCGCCGCCGAGGATCGCCCCGTCGTTGGCTCCGCCCGCATAGGAGACGAAACCGTCGATCTCGCGGGGATTCACCCCGGCATCGGCGCACGCCGCGAGGATGGATTCGAGGAGCATCCGCTTCTCACCGTGCGGGGCCTCGCCGCGCCGGTAGTGCTGCTCCGCGACGCCGACGACCGCGGCCGCACCGCGCATTCCGGTCGTGCTCATCACTTGTCTCCCTTCGTGGCACGCGTGCGCCGCCAGCGCACGAGCGGCCACGTCGCGCCTTCGTCGTGCTCGACGGCGCCGATCACCTCGTCACCGATGCGGGGATCCTCGTCGAGGTCGTCGACCAGAATCCCGAGCACGCGGCGTCCGCCTGCGTGCGGCAGTTCGACGAGCACGGTGACGTAGGGCAGGCGCGAGGCGTACTCGTCCATGTACGGATACCAGCTGCGATGCCAGCTGTACACGGTGCCGGTGGGCTCGACTGCCTCCCAACGAAGTTCGAAGCTGTGGCAGTTGCCGCAGACGGTCTGCGGGCCCCAGATCCAGCTGCCGCAGTCGGCGCAGATCTGCAGGCGCAGTTCACCTTCCAGCAGTCCGTCCCAGTGGGGCCGATCGAGTCCGTCGGGCGCGGGGCCCCACGCTTCGGCGGCGGCGTGCGCGTCGGTCATTTCGCAGCGTCCGTTGCCGCGGGGAAGTTCTCGAGTTCTGCGGCGAGCCAGCGGCCGTCGCGGAACTCCCAGATGGAGCGCAGTCCGACCGAGCGGTCGCCGAGGTCGTAGACGGTCTCGCCGACCATGCGCTCGCCGTCGGACCGGACGTCCTTGATCGCGAAACCGGCGACGGCCGCCCGGGGCACGTCGACCCCCTCGAAGACCTGCGGGATGTTCTCGCGGACGATATCGGCGATCGCGTCGGACATCCGTCCGGCCGCCACATGGTTCACATGGCGCTCGTACAGGTCACGGAAGGCTGCGACCGACGTTGATTCTTCAGAAGACATGGGGAAACTCCTCGACGTCGCGGACGGCGAGCGCCGTTCCGCTGAACGCATTAACCTTAAGGCATTAGATAACGGGCAGTCAACGGCCATCGAGGACGAAGGTCCCGTCCGACGCGACCCGCACTGCCCTACCTGCGACATCCGACTCGACCAGTTCGGCGAGCGCATCAGGCTCGGTGGTGAACACGAGCGTCCGCTCACCCCCGGGCGTGCGCGCGGCCAGGAATCCGCGGTCGGGGTTGCCGTCCCGGTCGTGCACGACCGTCCACGACTCGGCCACCGCACGCCCGTCGTACGAGAGCAGCGCCGTCACGCGCGGTTCGCGGTCGACGTCGTCCTGCACGTCGATCCGCCGGAACCCCCCGGCGGGCGGCTCCGTCCGGTAGATGCCCATCGCATGCTTGGTCAGATAGCCGCTGTTGGCGGTGACCAGCCCGTACGCGCCCGGCGATTCCCGCAACAACGTCGCCATCGTCGCGATCGAATGGGACACGTAGTTGTTCCACGGCCCGCCGCCGAACGTGAGGCCGCCGGTCACGGTGAGGGGCCGACCCGGATCGTCCAGGGCAAGGCCGAGTTCGTTCGCCGCGACCTGCACCGCGGACGGAAAACACGAATACACGTCGACGTACGCGAGGTCGTCGAGACCGATCCGGGCGAGGGACAGGGCACGCTGTCCCGCAATCCGGATCGCCGGGGAACCGTCCAGTGCGCCGCGTTCGGCGACCGCGTACGTGTCGTGGGATTCGGTGCCGGACTGCGGGAACACCCAGTTCTCGCGGGGAACACCCATCCGGATGGCGGTCTCGACCGAGCACATCAGCAGTACCGCAGCCTGGTCGACCATGTTGTTGGAGTTGAGCAGTTTCGGATAGGGCGTAGCGATCATGCGATTGTCAGGTGACGGCGTCGCAATCTCCGTTGCGCTGTACTCGCGCTGCACCCAGGCGTGCGGATTGGTGGCCGCGACCTTGCTGAAGCGGGACCACAGCCCGCCGATGAACTCGCTGTGCTCGGCGGGTGAACGGCCGGCGGAGATCCGCAGGGCCTGCTCGAACAGCGGGTAGACGTACGACGGGCGGTCCAGGCCGATCCGGCGCTCGCTCGCCGCGGCCATGGGAACGTCGGTCACCATGATCTCGGCCGCGGGCACCGACTCGTCCTGGACCGTCCAGTCGGGACGGATCTTCTGCGCACGCAGTTTGGTGCGGGTACGCCACGACTCTGCGCCACCGATCAGGACCACGTCGGCACGACCGGCGGCGATGTCCTCGGCCGCGCCGTTGACCATCACCTGCGGCGTGCTGCCGCCGTTGCCCGAGTACCCGGTGTGACGAACCCTAGCCCCGATCCGTTCACCCACGAGCGCGCCCGGATCACGGTAGCGCCACGACAGCAGCCCGACCACCCGCACGGAGTCCACGTGCTCGAGCAGTCGCGCCGACCCGGCCCCGGCGGCCGCCGCGCGTGCCGCTCGGACCATGAGATCGACGGGCTCGACTCCCCCGTCACGCTCGTTGACCTGACCACCGCCGACCAGGACGGGGGTTCTCGGATCGAGTTTCACAACTGCACCACTTCCGGAACGGACCGACTTCGGTATCTTCGAATTCGTCCGTTAGCCTAATGGCTTTAGTTTCCATCCTCAAGGCGCGCGGCTGCTCCGGCCCGTGGAGGCTACGCGCCCGCGGCGAGGAGCCTCCGGATCTCCCTGCGGAACAGATGACTCGCGAGTTCGTTGCGGCCTAGCAGCATCGTGCCCGCGTCGAGGCTCGTCAGCGCCCGCTGCGAACCGTCGAGGATCGGGAAGTCCTCGTCGTGGAGGATTGCGATGAGGATCTCCCAGTTCTTCCTCCACCGCTTCGCCCAGCGTTCCTCGGTGAGGCCGCTGTCCTCGACGGTCGGCGCCATGACCCGCATCTGCATGATCGCCTCGTCCGGGCTCGCTCCGACCGGGCGGAACGTCAGCAGCTCGATGTGGGTCGCGTGCCGCAGGAGCATCGTGTTCGGCGCGAGGAAACAACTCTCGATCGTGTGCTCGATCATCGACGGCGTCCACGAGATGTCCTGGCCGATGAACCGGTCGATGGACTTGCGGCTGGTGAGGAACCAGAAGTGGCGTCCGAAGTCCTCGAGCGCGACCGCGTTGGTGTGCAGCATCTTGCCGGCCGTGTTCGGGTGCGCATACTTGACGTGGTAGTTGTCCAGGAAGCCGTCCTGGAGGATCTTCCAGTTCGTGGGGCGTCGGTAGGTGTGCGGATCGACGCTGACGAGGCTGTCGATCTCGAAACTCGCCAGGATCGCATCCATCTCCGTTCCGAGCCACTCCGCGACATCGATTCCGCGCTGCGCGTTGTCGACGATCCACACGAAACCGTGGCGCTCTTCGACCGGAAGCTCGACGAGACCGAACCGCGAGCGATCGAAGTCTCCGAATGTGTTGTCCAGCGTGACCGTCCGGAGTTCACCGCTCGGGTCATACGACCATCGGTGATAGGGGCACGAGAATATGCGGCACTTGCCGGACTCCTGGGTCACCAGTTCGGCACCGCGATGCCGGCACGCGTTGACGAAAGCCTTGACGCTGCCGTCCTTCTGACGGATGACGATCGCCTTGTTCCGCGGCAGCTCGACCGTCACGAAGGTGTTCGCTCCCTCGATCTCCGAACTGTGCGCGACGATGAACGGAACCTCGCCGAAGATTCGATCGCGTTCGGCTTCGGCCAACGCCGGATCCTGATAGTCGTCACGCTCGAACCGTTCGATCTCGGCCCACTGATCCGTCACCGAATCGTCGAGATGGGTGAGCAGCTTCCGGAGCGCGCGGTCGCGGATGTCCTGCAGGTCGCGGGTGATGTTCACTGTGCTGCCCCTCCGTCGAGTGCCTCCGAGGTCCGGCCGAACCGGTCGTACCGTGCGGGAATGTCGGAATATTCCGAGCGCAGAACCTTTTTGTCGATCTTCAGGCTCGAGGTGCGTGGCATCGGTTCGTCGCGGAAGACGACATAGCGGGGCGTCTTGTAGTTCGAGAGGCGTCCGCGGCAATGGTCCACGACCTCGGCCCGAGTGAGATCGCCGGCAGCGCGGATCAGGACGGCCGGGGTCTCGCCGAACTCGTCGTCGGGAACGCCGATCACCGCGGCTTCGAGGACCTCGGGCAGTTCGAGGACGGCCCGTTCGAGTTCGGCGGCGTAGATGTTCATGCCGCCCGAGATGATGACGTCCTTCGTACGGCCTACGACGCGGAGCGCGCCCTCGTCGTCCATGACACCCACGTCGCCGGTGCGCAACCACCCATCACCGAACGTTTGGGCGGTAAGGGCGTCGTCCTGCCAGTAACCCGCCGCGACTCCCGGTCCGGAGATCCGGATCTCACCGGGTGTCCCTGCCGGGCAAACCGTCCCGTCTGCATCCGTGACCTCGACCCTGGTGAGAATCCCGCCGAATCCCACCGACTCCGGTTTGCGGATCGACAGGTCGACGGTCGGGAACGTGACCATCGACAGGGACTCGGTGAGTCCGTATGCCTGCCTCAACCCGACACCCTTCGCCGCCCACGCATCGATGAGTCCGCGCGTCACGGGGTTTCCTCCGACGAACACGACCTTCAACGACGACAGGTCGGTGTCGCCGAATCCCGGCAGCGCGGCCATCTGCTCGAAGAAGATCGTGGTGCCCGCCATCGAGGTGATGCGTTCGGATGCGATGAGAGACATCGCGACCTGCGGATCCCACTTGGGCAGCATCACAATGCTGCCGCCGAGGACGAGCGGCGCGAGGAAGCCGTTGAGCAGCCCCGCGGCGAAGGACATCGAACTGACGTTGAGTATGCGAGCCCCGGTGAGTTCGGGTGCCTGGAGGGTCCATTCGAAGAAGGCGCCGAGAAGCGATTCATGGGTGTACACAACCCCTTTCGGAGCTCCCGTGGAGCCGGAGGTCGGGATGATGCACACGACGTCCGACGGATCACCGGCCGGGGCGGACACAATGCCGTCGACGCCTGCGGAGCACAACGTCTCGGCGTCGAGAATCTGCGGGGGCTCTTCCGTCTCCTTGCAGGCCAGGTCGGCGACCTCACGACTCCCGGCCGAGGCCACGACGACCGTCGGTGTCAGCTTCCGGTACACCTCGGACAGCTCTGCCTGCGCCTGACGTTCGTTCAAGGGGCACAGGACCGCACCCATCCGGATGGCCCCGAGCGCGGCGATCGCCCAGTCGGTCGAGAGGGATCCGAGCACACCGACGCGGTCGCCGTGGCGGACTCCGGCAGCCGCGAGCCGGAGCGCCGCGCGATCCATCGCGGTGGTGAGCTCGTTCCAGGTCAGTACCCCACTGTCACAGGTCAGTGCCGGGGCGTCGGGTTGACGAACGGCCCAAGCCTGGATCGCTCGGACGGCCGTGGTATCGCGCATGTGCGCACTCCTTGTCGGGAGAGGTGGGAAGGTTCGAATTTGTGTGGTGGTGAAGGCGTTCAGTGGAGCGATCGGCCGGGAGTACGATGTCCGGCGGACCGAGGAGGAAGAGATGGGGCGGAAGCCGGCGATCACGCGGGACGCCGTGGCGACCGCCGCACTCGACCTCATCGACCGCGACGGCATGGCCGGCTTCAGTCTTGAACGGACCGCGTCCGCGCTCGGCGTCCGCGCTCCGTCCCTGTACAACCACTTCGCCGACAAGACCGAGATCCTCGGTGAGGTGGCGCGCGTGGTGGTGCTCGAGACCCCTCGTGTTCCCGATCCGGCGCCCGGGCAGTGGCGCAGCTGGCTGATCGCCGAATGCCTCGAGTTCCGCAACACCCTGATGCGTCATCCGAATGCGGTCCCCGTGGTGGTCACGTGGTTTCCCGAGCCGCTGCTCCACAAGCTGTATGCGCAGTATTCGACTCTGCTCGGCGACCACGGCGTTCCGGCATCCGATCACCTTTTCCTGCTCGAGGCCACCCACCGGATGACGATCGGATCCGCGATGTGCGCTGCTACCGGACGCCCGGCACTGGTGGAGTTGCCGTCCGGCAACCCAACCGAGCGAGTCGCTACAGCGCCGCCCGACGCCGACTCGGCGCTGTTCGAGCGGATGCTGGTGACATTTCTCGCGGGATTCGATGAACATCCTTGAGCCGCAGGGCTGTCCGCGCGAGGGTGCAGTCCGGGTGAACAGCGGGGGGTGAACGCATGGAGGCCTCCTCCGGTCCGAACGCCGCCGACCGGAGGGCCGTTCGGTCCACATCCGGCCGTATGGCGTGCATCACAAGAAATAAACTATCGTCGTTAGTCTAATGCGTCAACCTCCGTTCCGGATCCGCCTGCGGCCGCGGCGCCGGGCCGGTGACATCACCACCGGATACCGCCGTCGTCGTCGCGGTGCACTCGCGGAAGACCGATGCGCGACCCGAACATGCGACGACCATCCGGGAAGCCGACGAGGCGGCCGGTGTAGGACAGTGGATCCATGAACGCATTCGACCTGAACCACTCGCTGCGCGAGCAGTGGGAATTCCACTGGAACCACCAGCTCCGAGCCAGACTCGAAGGCCTCTCCGACGACGAGTACTTCTGGTCGCCGGTACCCGACGCGTGGAGCGTGCGGCCGCGCGGCACGTCGACAGCGCAGATCCAGGCCGGTTCGGGCGACTTCACCATCGACTTCGCCTTCCCCGAACCCGCGCCGGCGCCGTTCACCACGATCGCGTGGCGGCTCGGGCACGTCATCGTCGGGGTGCTCGCGGCCCGTAATACGTCGCACTTCGGTTCCCCACCGGCGTCGTACGACTCGTGGGAGTACGCGGGCGACGCCGCGACCGCGCTCGAGCAGCTCGAAACGCAGCTCGACATGTGGCTGACCGGCGTGCGGGAGCTCGGCGACGACGGGTTACCGGTCCCGGTCGGCGACAAGGAACCGTATCCGGAGCTCACGATGGCGGATCTGGTCCTGCACATCCACCGCGAGTTGATCCATCACCTGTCGGAAGTCTCGCTTCTCCGCGACCTGTATGCGCACATGCACCGCACCTCCTGACCCAGTGGGATAACCTCCCGAACAGCCGACCCGAAGGAGCAGCATGACGGACGCCGCCGAGATCGTCGCCGACCTCACGCTGGAGGAGAAGGCCTCGCTGACGAGCGGCCTGAACTTCTGGTTCACCGAGCCCGTCGCGCGCGCCGGGATTCCGTCGATCATGCTGACCGACGGCCCGCACGGGGTCCGGAAGCAGACCGGTGGCGGCGACCATCTGGGCCTCGGGGACGCGGTGCCCGCGACATGCTTCCCGCCGGCGGTCGCATTGGGTGGCACGTTCGATCCGGCTTTGCTGGAGCGGGTCGGGGTTGCGCTGGGCACCGAGGCTCGCGCCGAGCAGGTCGCGATCCTCCTCGGACCGGGCATCAACATCAAACGAAGCCCGTTGTGCGGGCGCAACTTCGAGCATCTGTCCGAGGATCCGCTGCTGTCCGGCGTGCTGGGGGCTGCGTTGGTGCGCGGTCTGCAGTCGCAGGGTGTGGGTGCGTCGCTCAAGCACTACGCGGCGAACAATCAGGAGACCGACCGGATGCGGGTGTCGGCGGATATCGACCCTCGTCCGATGCGCGAAATCTATCTGCGTGGGTTCCAGCGGGTCGTCGAGGACGCCCGGCCGTGGACGGTGATGTGCTCCTACAACCGCATCAACGGCGTGTACGCGTCGGAGAACCGGTGGCTTCTCACCGAGGTGCTGCGCGACGAGTGGGGGTTCGACGGTCTCGTCGTCAGCGACTGGGGCGCGGTCGCAGATCGGGTCGCGGCGCTGTCAGCGGGGCTGGACCTGGAGATGCCGTCGACCGGTGGCCGCACCGACGCCGAGATCGTCGCCGCGGTGCGCGCGGGCACCCTCGACGAGTCGGTGCTCGACACCGCCGCGCGCCGGATCGTCGACCTGGTGCGCCGGGCTGTCGCGGGCGCGCAACCGGACGCGACATACGACGCGGACGCACACCACGCACTGGCGCGGGAAGCAGCTGCCGCGTCGGTTGTGCTGTTGCGCAACGAACATGGCCTCCTCCCCCTCGCTCCGGACACGAAGGTCGCGGTGATCGGCGAACTCGCCCGCACGCCGCGCTACCAGGGTGCCGGATCGTCCCGGATCAACCCGACGCGGCTGGACAACGCGCTCGACGAGATCCGCGCACTCGCGACCGTCGAGGTGCCGTTCGCGGCGGGCTACGGGGCCGACGGCTCCGCGTCGCCGGAGCTGACCGCCGAGGCGACCGCCGCGGCGGTCGCCGCGGATACCGTGCTGCTGTTCCTCGGGGTGCCCGCCGAGCTGGAGTCGGAAGGCTTCGACCGCGACGATCTCGAGCTGCCCGCCTCGCAGCTCGACCTGCTGGATGCGGTGGTCGCGGCGAACCCGAACACCGCCGTCGTGCTGTCCAACGGTGGTGTGGTCCGACTGTCGGGTTTCGCGGAGCGGGTGCCCGCGATCGTCGAGGGCTGGCTGCTCGGGCAGGCAGGTGGCGGCGGACTCGCCGACGTGCTCTACGGGGTGGTGAATCCGTCGGCGCGGCTCGCCGAAACCGTTCCCGTGCGGCTCGAGGACACCGCCGCGTATGGGAATTTCCCCGGCGAGCACGGCCACGTCCGCTACGGCGAGGGCCTGCACGTCGGCTACCGCTGGTACGACGCGCGGCAGCTGGAGGTGTCGTACCCGTTCGGATTCGGCTTGTCCTACACCACCTTCGACTACAGCGACGCCGCCGTGACCACCGACGGCGGTCTGGCCGTGACGGTCACCGTCACCAATACGGGCGACCGGGACGGCTCCGAGGTCGTGCAGGTCTACATCGGCCTTCCCGGTTCCGCGGTGGCGCGGGCGCCGCGCGAGTTGAAGGGCTTCGCGAAGGTGCACCTCGCGGTCGGCGAGTCCCGGACCGTGCGGGTCCCGGTGCGCCGCTCCGACCTCGCGTACTGGGACACCCGCGTCGACGCCTGGGTCGTCGAGGGCGGCACCTACACGGTCGAGGTCGGGGCGTCGAGCCGGGACATCCGCGCCACGTGCACGGTCGACGTGGCCGGCGACGAGGTGCGGCTGCCGCTGTCGCTGGACTCGTCGATCGGTGAGGTCCTCGCCGACCCGGTGGCTGCCGGGTTGGTGTTGGAGGCCTTCGCATCCCTGACCGGCGGTGGCGCGGCCCCGCCCCTCGACGAGAGCGTGTTGAAGATGGCCGAGTCGATGCCGCTGAGCCGGATGGTCGGGTTCCTCGGCGACAAGTTCGACCGCGACAAGCTGCAGCAACTGATCGATGCCGCGAACGCCCCTCGATAGGCGCAATCACCGTACGGCGCGTGCCGTGTGGATCATTCGACCGACTGTGCAGCACCGCCGCAGTGTGATTGATTCGGGTGGCAAACGCCGGGGGTCGGCATTCACTCGATGACGGGCGGAGGACGTACTCGTGACACGGGGCGACACATCGTCGGAGCCGACGAATTCACCGTGATCGATACGGCCCACAAGGTCGTCACGTCGAGATTCCGAATCGGGAACGAGTACCCGGAGGTTTCCCGGGGATTCGCCGTGATCACCGGACGACTGTACGTCCCGATTCCGATCGGCGGTGAATTCGATTGGACTGGAGGAAAAGTCGACGTCATCGACCCCTCCACCGACACCGGCCCATACCCCGTCGCGTTCGACGGCGGCGGCGACTCTGCAATCGATCCGGCCCGGCAGTCGCTGTACATCACGAACTTCAGTGGCGGCACTGCATCCGAAATCAACCTGGAAACAATGGAGTTGGTTCGTACCCACCGGGTCGGCGACGCTCCGCGAAGCCCCGTCGTCGATCCCGGAACACACAACGTCTACACATCGGACGGCCTCTCCCGCAGCATCTCGGTGAGCGAGCCCGAAACGTCGTGGCGCTGACCACACGACGCGGACGCGGTGCGGTTCGCGGATGCGGACCGTTCGGGCGGCGGCGGTGCCGGCACACCCCGCGACCGAAAGCCGGAAGTCGATCCCTGGCCCAGCCGGGTGAAGACTCCCCTCCCCCGGCCAGGACGGCGGCCGGAGATCGATCAGTCTGTGGCGGGGCCGGTTTCGACGGGATTGGCCGGATCCGACGACCATTGCGACCACGAACCGGGGAACAGCGCGAGATCGATGCCCGCGACCTCGGCGGCGGCGACGACCACCGCGGCGGTTACGCCCGACCCGCAGTAGGCGCCGGCCTCGTTCCCGCCGTCGACGCCGCGCGCCGCGAACAGAGCACGCAGGTCGTCGGCGGGCGCGAACCGGCCGTCCGGCCCGAGCAGTGCGGTGGACGGCAGGTTCACCGCCCCCGGAATGTGCCCGGCGACCGGGTCGATCGGTTCGATCTCGCCGCGGAATCGTTCGGGCGCGCGGGCGTCGAGGAGCACGCCGTCGCGGGCGAGTTCCGCGGCGTCGGCGGCGGTGAGGGTTGCGAGCGCGCCTGCGTCGAAGTTCCTGTGCACAAGGGTGATCGAGCCAGGCCGGGGTGATTCGACCTCGGTGCCGACGGGCTTGCCGAGCGCGCGCCACGCGCCGAGTCCTCCGTCGAGGATCCGCACGTCCCCGAGTCCGGCGGCGCGCAACATCCACCATGCGCGGGAGGAACCGGCACGGTTCCAGTCGTCGTAGACGACGACGGTGTCGCCGTCGTCGACACCCCACCGCCGCAGCGACGCTTCGAGGGCGTCGCCGGACGGCAACGGGTGCCGGCCGCGGCCGGGCACGGTGTGGTCGCTGAGGTCGGTTTCCAGGTCGACGTACACCGCGCCCGGGATGTGCCCACTCTCGAACGCCGCGTGGCCGTCTGGTTCGGCGAGCGACCACCTGACGTCGAGCACGCGCACCGAGGTTCCGGACGCGAGGAGTTCGGCGAGCTCTTCCGGGGAGACAAGGGTCATGGTCAGTCCTCCTCAGCGACGTCGACGCCGTACCGGAGGACCAGTGCGGCCAGGTCGTCGTCGTATCCCTGCCCGACCGCACGCACTCGCCACTTGCCGGCACGCCGGTAGATCTCGGTGAGCACCATGGTGCGTTCGGTGGTGCCGGCGTCGAGGACGAACGTCGCGGCGGTGGTGTCGTCGCCGTCGACGCTCACCGACACGGCACCGAGATCACCGAACGTGCGGTCACCGTCGATGGCCGCGGCGATGGCGATGCGGTGGCAGTCCTCGGGCAGCCCGGCGAGGTCGAGACGCACGCACTGTTCGCTGGGCCCATCGACGGTCAGCTCGACAACCCCGTCGTCGACGAGCGGGTTGTTGTAGAACACGAAATCGTCGTCGGTGTCGACCTTGTCGTCCGGTCCGAGCAGGAACGCGACGACGTCGACATCGATCGGGTCCATACCCGACTCGTCGCCGACGGCCTCGGCCTTCCATGCGACGTTCACCGCCCACGACGAGTTCTTCGCGGGCAGGTCGATGACCTCGCCGCGGGACAGCACGGGCGCGGACAGTTGCGCTTCGAGACGCATGTGCGGGGGCACGACACCCCGGTCGAGGGCGGCGTCGACGTCCTCCTGGCTGAGGATCGGGAGCTGCCGCGCCGTGACGCGCGGCATGCGTTTGTCGTCGTGGCCGCCGTCGAGGACGAGCACGTCGGTGACCGCGGCGGTGAAGTTGAGCGCGGGCCGGGCGCCGAGCTGGGTGATGCGGGAGCGCATCAGCACCCGTCGAGGTGATTGCCGCCGAGCAGCAACACGCGACGCCCGGACCACAGTTTCGGCTTCTGCCCGGCCAGTGCCCAGGTCCGGGCGGGGATCTCGGCCGGTGCGGCGGACTGCTCGATGACGATCGGCGTCTCCAGTGGCATTCCGGGCTGGGGCACCACGTCGATGACGGTCGCGACCTTCGGCACACCGGGCCGCACCCGGGCGAGCAGCTCTTCGAGTTGCGGTTCGTCGATGATCGGGATGTCCAGCGCCATGGCCTTGCGGACCTTGCCGGTCTGCACGATCGGGTCGTTGCACACCAGCACGCTGGTCTGGCGGCTGACCTGGTTCATCACGTCGAGGCCGGCGACGGTCATGCGGGATGCGAGCGTCAGGCGCGGGGTGGTGGTCGAGCCGCTGACGACGACCTTCATGCCCTGCACGAGACCGGCGTCGGTGAGCCGGCCCGGGTTCTGCCAGTCACACGCCACACGCGGCACCGAATCCGGGTAGGCGGCCCTGCGTCCGCGGCAGTTCACGACGGGCAGTGGCAGCTGCAGGCTGTCCGCCAGCGCGGCGCTGTGCCGGAACACCTCGGACAGGACGCGAGCGTCGTCGTAGGCGTCGTGTTCCTGCAGCTGCTGCACCTTCCAGTGCTGCGCGAGGGTGGCGAGCCGGAAGTTGGGGACGTCGAGTTCGAGGCGTCGCGACAGCGCCATCGTGCACAGCCGGTGCTGCACGGGCAGGGACGTTCCGGCGCGGCGGAATTCGGCGTCGAGGAAGCCGTAGTCGAACGTGGCGTTGTGGGCGACGAGGGTGCCGCCGTCGAGTATGTCGGCGAGGTCGCGGGAGATGTCCTCGAATCGCGGTGCGCCGGCGAGTCGTTCGCGGGTCAGGTTGTGGACGTGGACGGGACCGGGATCGCAGTCCGGGTTCACGAGGGTGGAGAACTCACGCTCGACCATGCCGTCCGCGTCCAGGACCAGCGCGGCGACGCTGAGCACGCGGTGGGCGTTGGGGCGCAGACCCGAGGTCTCGACGTCGACGACGACCCACCGGTGGTCGCGCGGCAGTGTCGTCGTGTGAGTATCGGTCACGTTTCCTCCGGCTTGTCTCCACGTGCCGGGCTGCACCCCGGCACGTGGAGACATTCTGACCCGACAGTCCGACACGATCGGTGTCACCCCCCGGCGCCGGCGAGGAGAAGACCCCGGGCCATGCGCCGCCTTCCACACGGCCCTCAGCCCGGGGCGGCGCGGGGTGGCAAACCCGACGTCTGGCTCGTCTACTGGATCTTCCCAGGCTTCTACGCCGTGTTCGGCGTGATCATCTGCCTGCTGACGCGGGTGACGCCACCACCGCGGCCGGACGTGTCGACCGTCCAGAAGGTCGAGTTCTTCGCACAGCACCACAGCATGATCCAGATCGGGTTCTGTCTGCTGCTGGTCCTGCTCGGCGGCGCCGCGATCACCAACGGGCCGGTCGGCTATCACATGACAGAAGCGACGAAGACCCGGGCCGGCACGTCGACCCGCACCATCACCGTCACGTGGCTCGCGCTGACGGCCATCACCATCGGATCGTGGTGGCTCGCGCCCGGCCACTCAACGACGACGGTCGGTGCCAGCGTGCCGATCACCGTGCTGGTCCTCGCACTCGCCGCCGTCAAGTGCCGCCTGATCATCCGGACCTTCATGGAGGTCCGCGGCGCCCCGCGCTGGTTGCGGTGGGCGACCGACGGCTGGCTCGTCGCACTGATCGCGGCGGCGCTCGTGCTCTACCTGATCTGATCGATTGCGACGGTCAGTCAGCGATTCTCACGGGCCACGCGACGGCCATCGCCGAACCGGACCACCGGATACGAATTCGACTCCACCGCAGCAGTCGTGTGATCGTCGCCACATCCGGTAACGGCGGATTATTCGCTAGGTAAAGAACAATCATGACTACACCTGCTGGATGGCATCCCGACCCCGAAGGCTCCGCGCAACTGCGGTGGTGGGACGGACAGCAGTGGACGTCAGCGGTTCAGCCATACCCGGCGAGCCCGACACTGCCCGAACCCATGCCGGAGTTGCCTGCAGTCCCGGGGTCCGGCCAGACGAACCGCAAGAAATGGCCGTGGATCGCGGGGGCGGCAGCGGTGCTCGTCGTCGTCGCCGGCGCGTTCGGCTCTCTCGGCAGGTCCTCTGACGAGGCATCGAGCGCTCAGGCGGAAACGACGCAGTCCAGTGCGACGGAAACTACCCCGGCCACCACGAAACCGACGACCTCGACCAAAGTCCCCTCCACAACAACGGCAACAACCTCGACTGCCGGCCCGACACCCACACAGACACTGGTGACGCCTGTCGAAACAGTGACCCAGGCACGTACCGTGACCGTCGAACCGGCGACCACGGCGCCGGCAAGGACGCAGGCCGGGATGACTGCGGGGCAGAGGAACGCCGTACGATCGGCGAGCGACTATCTCGACTACACCGCATTCTCGCGCCAGGGTCTGATCGAGCAGCTGGAGTTCGAGGACTACTCCACCGAGGACGCGACTTTCGCCGTGGACTACATTTCACCCGATTGGAATGAGCAGGCCGCGAAAGCCGCGGAGGACTATCTCGACTACACCGCCTTTTCGCGTCAGGGCCTGATCGACCAGTTGATGTTCGAGGGATACACCAGAACGCAGGCCGAGTACGGAGTCGATCAGGCCGGCCTCTAGTCGAACAGATCCGGCAGCCCGTCCGAAACGCGGTTGGGGAACTGCGGCTCCCGCTTCTCGAGGAACGCCTCGACACCTTCACGCACGTCGTCGGAGGCGCCGCGGACGTAGATGCCGATGGACTCGGCCCGGTGCGCGACCTCCGGCCCGGATGCACCGAGCATCCGCCACATCAGTTGCCGGGTCAGGGCCACCGAGACCGGCGCGGTCCCGGAGACGAGTTCGCGGGCGACCTCGAGGGCGCGGTCGAGGACCCGGTCGGCCGGGACGAGTTCGCGCACCAGGCCGCGCGCGAGCGCTTCGTCCGCGGGCACCATCTTCCCGCCGACGGTCCATTCGACGGCGGTGGAGATCCCCACCACACGGGGCAGGAACCACGTGGAGCAGGCTTCCGGCACCAGCCCGCGACGCGCAAACACGAAGCCGAATTTTGCTGTGTCCGAAGCGATCCGGATATCGGCGGGCAGGGTCATGGTGACACCGACGCCGGCGGCGGGACCGTTGATGGCCGCGATGACCGGTTTGGTGGAACGGAAGATCCGCAGGGAGACCAGGCCGCCCGTGTCGGCGGGTGCGCCGCCGGTGTGGGGACCGTCGTCGAGAACGAATGTGTCGCCGCCGGCACCGAGGTCCGCGCCCGCGCAGAAGGCCCGGCCGGTTCCGGTGAGCACGATCGCCCGCACGTCGTCGTCGGCGTCGAGTTCGTCGAAGACCTCGAGCAGCCGGTGGCACATCTCGGTGGTGAAGGCGTTGAGCCGGTCGGGGCGGTTCAACCGCACGATCGCGACGGTCCCGTCGCGATCGACGACAACGGACTTCTCGGTACCGGTCTCGGACACGCGGCGCCCTCCCTTTCAGGGTTTCGAACCTTTCGCAGCAACCTACCGGTACGGCCCCATCGTGACGGCCGAAGGACTAGCGTTCGGGTATATGCGCAGGACGGCGAAGATATTCGCGGCCGCTGCCGCGCTGATGGCGATTGTGCTGGGACCCCCGTCCGCGTGGGCAGCGCCGACACCGATACCGGCCCCCGACGGGACGGTGAGTGCCCCCGCCCGCACGCAGATCTCGTTCGCCTCGCTGTCCGGTGTGCGTACCGGAACGGCGAACGAACACCAATCGCGCACCGCGATGTCGATCGCCAAGCTCTATCTCGCCGAGCACGTCGTCCGGCTCGGCGATCCCGCGGATCGTGACGCCGCCGTCGAGATGATCCGCTCCTCCGACGACGGGATCGCCGAGCGGCTGCACGCGAAGTACCCCGGCGCGATCGGCACGACGACCGCCGCGTTCGGCCTGATCGACACGCGCACCTCCGGATACTGGGGAAGCGCGACGACGTCGACCTACGACATGGTCACCTACCTGGATACGAAGATTCGCACGGATCCCGGGTCACCGGTGCTCGCGGCCATGGCGTCGGCCCATGAACGAGCGGCGGACGGAACCGCACAGGACTTCGGTACCGCTCGGCTGCCGGGGGTGATCGGCACCAAATGGGGATGGACGGACGATCACGTTTCCGCGCACGCATCCGCCTCCTTCGGAACGGATTTCGTGGTCGCCGCGTCGACCTACGGTTCGGCCGAGCAGCTTTCGTCCGACGTGACCGCCGCGTTCACGGACGGGCGGGCCGCACCACCACCGGTCGAACCGTTGTGCGTCCCGACGGTGCCGCCGCTGTGCGTACCGGGGACAGGGACGACGATTCCCTAGTATTTTGCCGCCATGACCAGTTCGTGGCAGGACCCCGATGCCGTCGAGTTCATGCTCGACGAATGCGACACGTGGGCGGTCGTCGGGTTGTCCGGCGATCCGACCCGGACCGCGTACGAGATCGCGGGGCTGTTGCAATCGCGCGGCAAACGTATCGTCCCGATCCACCCGTCGGCGCAGACGGTGCTCGGTGAGCAGGGCTACGCGACGCTCGCGGACGTGCCGTTCCCGATCGACGTCGTCGATGTGTTCCGCCGATCGGAGGCCGCAGGCGAGTTCGCGGACCAGGCGGTGGACATCGGCGCGAAGGCCGTGTGGTTCCAGCTCGGCGTCGTCGACGAGGACGCGTTCGACCGGACCATCGCCGCGGGTGTCCCGATGGTGATGGACACCTGCCCCGCGATCGAGTGGCGCAAACGCGGCAGGATGTGACAGCTCAGCGGAACGCGTCGCCTTTTGTCCACGCAGCCTTGACGCGTTCGACGATGCGATCGTGCAGTTTCGACGCCGTGCGCCACCGCATCGCCAGCCGGTCGTAGTCCATGTTGTGTTCGGCGACGATGTCCTTGAGCTGTTCGAGTTCGAGGGGCGCGAGCCGGGCGCGCAGACCGTCCTCGCCGTCGGCGCGGTACACCGCGAACGGATCGAACGGGCCGGGGGAACGCTTGCCGCGGCGCGCGGCCGGCTTCTTCTCGACCGGCGTCACCGGGACGGGTGCCGGCGCAGGCGCGGCCGCCGGTTCGCCGGCCGCGGCGATCGCACCGGCCAGGGCCTTCGCGAAACGCGGTGTGCGGGCGGCTTCGTCGGCGATGACCTGAACGAGCTTGGTCAGGGCGGTCGCGACGGCCGGGCTGCCTTCGTTCAGACGCAGCACAGCCGCACCGGCCTCCCCGATGTGCAGGCGCAGCCGGGCTTCGGTGCGGTCGATGTCGGTCACAGCAGTACCTGCGCATTCATGAGTACGTCCTCGGTAAGCATGCGCAGTGCGTCGTATTGCCCGCTGTTGCCGTATTTGCGCTTGAGCGTGCCGTAGGCGACGAACTCGGCGGACTGCGCGATCTGGGTGGCCTCGGGAATCCACGCGGGCACGACGTTGGCGATGCGCGGATCGCGCTGCAGCCTCTCGATGGTGCTGCGGTGCAGGTTCGACGCGCTCCGGTACTTCGTGATGACGAGTCCGATCTCCTTGATGGGATGGCCGACCCGATCCGCGAACTTCTCCACACGCGTCTGGAGTTGCGGAATTCCGTAGGTGGACAGGATGTCCGGGATCGTCGGGATGATGTATCCGTCGGCGAACCGCAGGCCGTTGAGGGTGAGCATGCCGAGGTTCGGCGGGCAGTCCACGAGGATGTAGTCGTACTGGTCGGCGATGGGTGCGATCGCGTCGGTGAGCACCTCGACGGGCCGCGTCGAGAGCGGATCGGCGTACTGCTGGTGGCTCAAGCCCTCCTGGACGTCCATCAGGTCGAGCGACGACGCGAGCAGATCCACACCCTTGACCGATTTCACCGAGGAGACATTGCGTTGCAGCGCCTTCTCGAGGTCGAAGTCCGGTCGCGACGGCTTGACGGCTTTCTCGAACAACGTCGCGAGGGTCCAGCCGAGTTCGTTGAGTTCGTGCCAGCGTTCCTCGCCGACCATCATGGTGGTGAGGTTGGTCTGCGGATCGAGGTCGATCAGCAGCACGCGCTGCCCGAAATCGGCGGCCATGAACTCCGCCAGCGCCGCGGTCGTCGTGGTCTTCCCGACGCCGCCCTTCAGGTTGATCGTCGCGATAACCCGCGCCACCGCCCGCTCCCTCCGCAAGAACTTCTCGTTGCGCGGGAAACTATACGGTGGTGCTACCGGGCGGCTTCGGAGCAGGTCAGGGGAACTCGACAATCGCGCGGCCCACGATCTCGCCGCGCCCGAGCGCCCGGTACGCCTCGTCGACGTCGTCGATCGGGTAGCGGCGGGTGATGACGCTCTCGGGCCGGACGGTTCCGGCGGCGACCATCGCGAGCAGCGCGGGCATGTCGGTGCGGGCCCGCGCTCCGTAGGAGCCTCGGATCTCGAGTTTGCGCCGCACCAGCCGGGCCAGATCGATCTCGCCGGTCGACCCGGCCGGGGCGATCCCCACCACGACGGCGCGTCCGCCGTCGTCGAGGACGTTCAGGGCCGTCGCGAACGTGTCGGCGCGGCCGAGTGCTTCGAAGGCGACGCGGACACCGGTGCCCCCGGTCAGCTCCCGGATCGCCTCCACGGGATCGGTGACCGACGAGTTCACGGTATGGGTCGCGCCGAGTTCGGTGACGGCGGCGAGTTTGTCGTCGCTCACGTCGACGGCGATGATCTGCGTCGCGCCCGCCGCCTTCGCGAACTGGACGATGCTGGATCCGACACCGCCGGCGGCGATCACGGCGACGCGGTCGCCGACGACGACCTGCGCGACGTTCGCGACCGCGCCGTACGCGGTGAACGAACTGCACCCGAGGATCGACACCTCACCGAGCCCGACACCGTCGGGGACACGGAACACGTCGGTGGCGGGGACGACGCAGTATTCGGCGAGCCCGCCCATCGAGTACATCGCCA
This sequence comes from Rhodococcus zopfii NBRC 100606 = JCM 9919, assembly GCF_001895025.1. GTDB lineage: Bacteria > Actinomycetota > Actinomycetes > Mycobacteriales > Mycobacteriaceae > Rhodococcus > Rhodococcus zopfii. The sequence goes on along the minus strand of NZ_BCXI01000009.1, from coordinate 109,635 downwards.
GGGGCGTGCCATCGGCGCGGGACAGCCGGGTCTCGCCGTCGTAGAGGGTGCCGCCGAGACGGTTGTAGGCGAAGAACTTCTCGCACAGGTCCTCCGCGCCGCGCACGCAGTGACGGCAGCTACCGCACGGCATGATGAAGCTGCACACGACCGGGTCGCCGACGGCGAGCCCCTCCACGTCGTCACCGAGTTCGGCGACGGTGCCGGACACCTCGTGCCCGAGGACCGCGGGCACCGGGAACGCGACCTCCGACCGCAGTACGTGCAGGTCGGTGTGGCACACCCCGCACGCGGAGACCTTCACCAGCACCTCGCCGCGGCGCGGGGCCGGGCGGGGGATGTCCTCGACGACGAGGGTCGGTGCGTTTCCTTCGAACACAGCAGCTTTCACGGCCAGTCACCTTCCGTTCGATGTCGTCGGACAGGCCCACGCTCGTACGACATCGGCGGTCCCGGCGGCAAGAGCCGCCGGACTCCGGCCGATTCCCTCCGCACGCCTGCAGTACTAGAGTGGTCAGCAACTGAGCACATCTGTAGTCAGATGGAGGGGCGTATGCGTACCATCGACACACTCGGAGATCTCGTCTCGCCGCTCGGCGGCTCGATCAACGCCGCCAACGTGATCATGCAGCTCGCGCACCCCGGCGTCGGACAGGGTGTGGTCGACAGCAAGGTCGACGCCGGCCGGGCGGATCTGCACCCCGTCAAACGTGCCCGCACCACCGGCACCTACCTGGCCGTCGCCGTGTTCGGCACCGACGACGACCGCGACTTCATGCGCGAATCCGTCCGGAAGATCCACGCCCACGTCACCTCCGAACCCGACGCCGCCGTGCGCTACAGCGCGAACTCCCCCGCCCTGCAGCGGTGGGTCGCGCTCTGCCTGCTCGAGTACTTCATCGACCAGCACGAATTTCTCTACGGCCCGCTCGACGAGGACGAGTACCACCGGATCCTGGTCGACGGCAGCTCCCTCGGGACCACGCTGAATGTGCGCCGCGACGCCTGGCCGACCACCCGCGCGGAGTACGAGGAGCTCTGGAGGACGGGGGTCGCGGAGATCTCGATGAACGACGAGGTCCGCGACTATCTCACCGCCCTGTGCAATCTCGGGTTCCTCGAGGTGCGTCTCGGCCGGATGGGTCGCGCGATCCACCGTGTGCTCGGGACACCGTTCGAGCTGGTCACGCGCGGCGCTCTGCCGCCCGAGTTCCGCGACGTCATGCATTACCCGTGGACCCCTGACGACCAGCGTCGATTCGACCGTTATCTGAGGGCGGTGCGCCGGATCCACCGGGTGACCCCGCACCTGTGGCCGCTGTTGTGGAAGACCTATCTCGTCGACATGCGCGCCCGCCGGCGCCTGGGTCTCCGCGTCTTCTGAACGGTCACACTCGACGACCGCGCCGGCGCCGCGGGTTACCTGCCCTTGGCCTCGACACTGATCGCGCCGTTCGCGCCCTCGGGATTCGCGGTGACGGCCGAATCGGCGGTCGCATAGCCGTGCAGGTCGAGGCTCGGCGCGTGGTCGAGGACCGCCCGGACGACGGTGTTTCCGGACAGGAAGATGATGACGCCGTCGGCACCCGTGGTGGGCAGGTTCTTCCAGATGGTGCTCTCGGTGCCGATGCTGCGGTTCACCTCGCTCATCAGCAGCGGCACACGGAAGTAGTACATGCGGTCCCACCCGCCCCCGATGCTCGCGGTCTCCGCGACGTCGCCGACGGTGCGGGGCTCCCCATTGATCAGAACCGTTTCGAACGCGGTTTCGAGGACCGGGTCTTCGACGATCTCAACGGTGTTCGTACCGCCGCCGCATGCCACCCCCGTTGCCGTCACCGCGGCAGCCAGTCCCAGAATCCCGCTCTTCCGCTCCCACCACGACGTCACTCCGGTAACTCCTACCACTCGCCCCCCACCAAGACGGCGTGAAAGCTATCACCCGGGCGGAAGCGCGTCCACGGCGGTCAGACCGGGGGCCGCTCCCGCGAGGTGAGGGCCGCAATGTCGCCGCGCAGAGCGAGGTGCAGCGAACGGAGCGACCCTGCTGCGGCGTCGACCTGGTCACCCACGAAATGTGTGTTCTCTGCGGACAATTCGCGCGTGCCGGATCGTCCGATGAGTCGGTCGATGCGCTCGTCCAGGCTCGCGGTCCGTTCGGCCACCCGGTCGTGACACATCTGCTCCTCGGCCATGGTGAGCAGATCGCCGATGCGCGCGAGTGCCGCGACGCGGTCGACGAGCTGATCCCACACCGCTTCCAGCGCCCTCGCTCTCACCTCGAGTCCGGGGCGGGCGGCGGGCGCGGTGCGTGCCGCATCGGCGAGTTCGGCCAGCAGCCCGCGCAGGGCGACGGTGTCGACGGCGATCTGGGTCAACTCGTCGGCCAGGTCCAGTTGCGCGCGCTGCACGACGAGTTGCTCGGAGTTCCATGCCGTCGACGTCTCGATGCGGTCGTAGAGGCTGCCCGCGAGATACAGCAGCGTGTCGTAGCGGTCGGCGAAGCGATCGTCGTCCTCGGGAACCCGGCGGGTCAGCGCCTCGGCGGCACGGCGACCGGCAGCCTCGGCGGGGGTGCCCTCGGACCAGCGTGCGACCCGCTCGACCGCGACACCGAGGACGGCCCCGCGGGCCTGCGCAGTGACCGGCACCGACAGCGGCACGGGGGTGCGCTGCAGCGCGGCGAACAGCGCGTCGCGTTGCGCCGGGTCGAGGTGCACACCGTCGCGGCGGTCGCGGCGCATGGCCCGCACACCCTGCGCGTAGTGCGCCGGGGAGTGCGCGAACGCGCGATGCGCGGCACGCAGGCGCTTGTCCAATTCGATTGCGCGGTACTCGAACACGAGCCGGACCGCGCCGGGGCGCAGTTCCGCTGCGCGCGCCGCAATGCGCGCGTGTTCGTCGGTGAGGCGGCGCAGGTCGCCGAAGCCGTCGAGGGTGGGCAGGGGCCGGCCTGCTCGGCGTCGCGCGGCAAGGATCTCGCGGGTTTCTTCGTCGAGGTGCCCCGCGGCCAGGCACAGCGCTGCGGCATCGCTCAGCGGGGCATGCCGGCCGTCGATGCGGCCGTGTTCGCACCAGTGGCGCACCTGGTGGTCGATGCGTTCGCGGCGCAGCGTGGGCGGTTCGAACGGCTGCTCGTCGGACATCATTCAGGGCCTCCTCGCGGTGTCCGGACCCTTCCACTGTTCCAGAATCCGTGGGACTGCGGTGCGGGCCGACCGCCCGAGGACGGAGGGAGGCCACGGCGCCGGGCCGCAACTTTCGAGACCCGGCGGTCCGATTCGGTGAGATGGATCACAGAATTTCCGATTCCTGCCGGATTTGCCCCAGTTCATCCTTGACAAATCCCCACGCTTTGTCGAGCGCAGCGCGGGGCACCCCGCGATACCGACGGGTAACCCACGTAAACGACGCAGACCGCGACATTACCGGCCGGTGTTACCGCGGAGTACGCGGTGTGACGGTCGACACCCCACCCCTCCCGCGCCTCGCGCCGAGCCTCAATTCACGCCCCCGGCAACGTCTTCCAGCACAGAAGGAGCTCGGTTACAAGACCCCTGGGGTGCCGATATCCAAAACGTGACAAACCCTCATGTTTGGTCCATGCTGTTTACCGGAAGGAATACCCGTGCGGGGCGGCCATCGACGACGATGACCGAAAGTGGCGGGAAGACCTGCCGCAGAGCCGTCCGCCGGACCGGGACCAGCCGGGCCTTCGGACCCATGACCTGCCTGTGCCCACCATGAGGAGTCGACCGATTACATGCACGCGCCTTCGTTATCAACCCGTGACGTTGGCGTCCTGATCGGTTAACTTGTTTTCCTCATCGGGGCGGAGTTTCGACGAGCGTCGCTACAAGCGCGCACAACCTTGGAGAACGGTGGCAACGAGTATGTTCAAGCGGATCGCAGTGGTCAACAGGGGTGAGGCGGCAGTCCGTCTCATCCGCGCAGTCCGGGAGCTCAACTCCGAGCACAACTACGACATCAAGACCATCGCGCTGCACACCGAGGCCGAGCGGCGGGCGATGTTCGTCCGCCAGGCCGACGAAGGCGTCACCCTCCGGCCGTCCACCACGGCCGCGACCTCCTACCTCGACCACGCCGAACTCGAGCGCGCCCTCGTCGAGGCGAAGGCCGACGCCGTGTGGGTCGGCTGGGGATTCGTCGCCGAGGACCCCGCATTCGCGGAACTGTGCACCAAGCTGGGCATCACCTTCATCGGCCCGTCCGCCGACGCCATGCGGCTGCTCGGCGACAAGGTCGAAGCCAAGCTCCTCGCCGAGAAGGTCGGCGTGCCCGTCGCCCCCTGGTCCGGCGGCCCCGTCGAGAACCGTGCCGACGCCCGCCGGCACGCCCAGGCCATCGGCTACCCGCTGATCATCAAGGCCCGCTCCGGCGGCGGCGGCCGCGGCATCCGCAAGGTATACGCGGAGGACGAGCTCGAACTCGCCCTCGAACGCACCCAGGGCGAGGCCGAGCGGTCCTTCGGCGACCCCGTCGTGTTCATCGAGCGTCTCGTCACCGACGCCCGCCACGTCGAGGTGCAGGTCATCGCCGACAACCACGGCAACGTCTGGGCGCCGGGTGTGCGCGACTGCTCCATCCAGCGCAAGAACCAGAAGGTCATCGAGGAATCCGCGTCGCCGCTGCTCACCAAGGAGCAGTCCGACCACCTGCGCGAGGTGTCCGCGAACCTGGTGCGCGCCGCCGGTTACAGCGGCGCCGGCACCGTCGAATACCTGTACCAGCCCGACCTGAAGATCTTCACGTTCCTCGAGGTCAACACCCGCCTGCAGGTCGAGCACCCCATCACCGAGGCCACCACCGGCATCGACCTGGTCAAGTTGCAGATCCTCGTCGCGTCCGGCGAGGCACTGCCCGGCGACTGCCCGCCGGAGTTCGGGCATGCCGTCGAGGCCCGCCTCAACGCCGAAGACGCCGACAACGGGTTCGCTCCGGCACCGGGCACCGTGCAACTGCTGAAGTTCCCGCTCGGTTCGGGTCTGCGCGTCGACACCGGCATCGCCCAGGGCGACGTCATCCCGCCCGACTACGACTCGATGGTCGCCAAGATCATCGCGTGGGGCCGCGACCGCGACGAGGCCCTGGCCCGCCTGCGCACCGCGCTGCGCGAGACCACAGTCGTGCTCGACGGCGGCACCACCACCAAGTCCTTCCTGCTCGAACTGCTCGACCGCTCCGAGGTCGTCGACGCCACCGCCGACACCGGCTGGCTGGACCGCACCGGCGCCGGCACCGCCACCGGCCCCAGCCGGGTCGCCGACGTCGCGCTGATCGCCACCGCCATCGACGTGTACGACGCCGACGAGGCCCGCGAACGCTCCGCGTTCCTCACCTCCGCGCGCGGCGGCCGCCCCCGCGCCGGCCACACCGTCGGCCGCAAGATCGAGCTGAGCTACCAGGGCCAGGCCTACGAACTGTTCGTCGGACAGGTCGGTCCGCACCGCTACCGTGTCGAAACCGGAAGCGGCGAACAGGATGTCGACGTCGATCGTCTCGGCGACTACGAATCGCGCGTGACGGTCGCGGGGCGGCGCCACCACGTCGTCTCCATCGCCGGACCCGCCCACTTCCTCGTCGAGGTCGACGGTGTCAGCCACCAGATCAGCCAGGACGAAGCCGGTGTCGTACGCACGCCCGCGCCCGCCGTCGTCGTCGCGGTACCCGTCGCCGTCGGTGACGAGGTCGAATCCGGGCAGACCCTCGTGGTGCTCGAGTCCATGAAGATGGAGACCGCGGTCCGCGCGCCGTTCGCCGGCAAGGTCCGTGAAGTCCTCGCGGTCGTGAACTCGCAGGTCGACGCAGGCGCCCCGCTGCTGCGCGTCGACCAGATCGCCGAGGAAACCGTCACCGCCGTCGTCGAACGGGTCGAGTTCCCCGCTCCCGCGCCCGCGACCACCGGCGACGCCGCGGCCGATGCGCTCGCACGCATCGACGCCCTCGAGGCACTGATCACCGGCTACGACGTGTCCGCCCAGCGCACCGCGACGCTGCTCAGCGAGTACGACCGGCTGCGCAGCGAGGCCGTGAAGGACTGCGATCTGGTCCGCGCCGAACTGTCGCTGCTCACCACGTTCGCGGACGTGTGCGAACTGTCGCGCAACCGGCCCACCCAGGACGAGGAGTCCGGCGACGACCGGGTGCACAGCCCCCGCGAGTACTTCCACGGCTACCTGCAGTCCCTCGACGTCGAGGTCGGCGGCCTGCCGGACAGCTTCCGCACCCGCCTGTCGCGCGCACTGCGCCACTACGACGTCGACTCACTCGAACGCACCGGCGAACTCGAGGAAGCCGTCTACCGGCTGTTCCTGGCGCAGCAGCGCATCGAGACGGCGGTGCCGGTGGTGTCCGCGCTGCTCGACCGGTGGCTCGCGAATGTCGAGACTCCGCGCCTGTCGCACGAACTCAACGAGGTTCTGGACCGCCTGATCGTCGCCACCCAGGTGCGGTACCCGCTCATCGGGGACACCGCCCGCAACCTGCGGTTCCGGTTCTTCGAGGAACCGGTGATCCGCAAGGCCCGCGAGCAGGTGTACGACGGGGTACGCGGCAGCCTCGCATACCTCGCCGACAACCCGCAGGCCGGTGATTACGCGCAGCGCGTCGAGTCCCTCGTCGCGACGCCCGAACCGCTCATCGACCTGCTCGCGCAGCAGATCACCCGCCCCGAATCGGTGCCGGGCCCGCTGCTCGAGGTGATCACCCGGCGCGCCTACAAGATCCGCACCCTCGAGGACGTGCAGTCCTACACGGCCGACGGCCGCCAGTTCGTCACCGGCAGCTTCGATCTGCGCGGCACCCGCCTGTACCTCATCTCCGCCGAGGCCCGGTTCGCCGAACTGTCGGCGGTGCTCGACTCGGTCGAAGCCGCCGCGAAGCCGCTGCCGAGCACCGAGAACCTGGTGATCGACCTGTACGTGGCGTGGAACGACGCCCCGGCCGACGCCGACGCGCAGGCCGAAGCGCTGCGTACCGAGCTGCTCGCCCGCCCGGTGACCGCCACAGCTCGCCGCGTCACGGTCACGGTGTGCCACACCGACATCGCCGAGGAGCACGTCTTCACGTTCCGACCGTTCCCCGGCGGGTTCGCGGAGGAGAACAACATCCGCGACATCCACCCGCTCACCGGGCAGCGGCTCGATCTGTGGCGGCTGAAGAACTTCGTCGGCACGCGACTGCCCGCGAACCCCGACACGTACCTGTATCACCTTGTCGCCAACGAGAATCCGTCCGACGAGCGATTCGTCGCCCTCGCCGAGGTCCGCGACATCGCACCGCAGCGTGACGAGACGGGTGCGATCGTGGCGCTGCCCGCCTTCGAACGGGCACTGGCCAGCTGCCTCGACGGCATGCGCCGGGCACAGGCCGCCCGCGGCAATCGCCGTCTCGACTCGAACCGCGTGGTGCTGTTCGTGTGGCCGGTCGTCGACCTGACGCTCGACGAGCTCAAGCGCGTCGGGCAGGGGGCGGCGCCGCTCACCGTCGGTGCCGGCCTCGAGGAGATCACCGTCATCGGCTGGCTGCGTACCACCCCGGAATCCCCGGCACGCGAAGTGGCGCTGCGGTTCTCGTACCGTTCCGGCGCCGGCGTCGTCGCCCGGGTGACCGAGCCGCCGAAGGAGCCGCTGCAGCCGCTCGACGAGTACACCCAGAAGGTCCAGCGCTCCCGGGCACGCGGCACGGTGTACCCGTACGAACTCGTTCCGCTGCTCACCAAGAGCAACGGCACCTTCGTCGAATACGACTTCGATGCCTCCGGCGAACTGGTGCCGGTGGACCGCCCGTACGGCCGGAACACCGCCGGCCTGATCGTCGGCGTCGTCACCACCAAGACCTCCCGGTACCCCGAAGGCATGACCCGTGTCGCGCTGTTCGGTGACCCCACCAAGGCGCTGGGCACGGTCGCCGAGGCCGAATGCTCCCGCCTGGTCGCCGCGGTCGATCTGGCCGAGAAGCTCGGTGCCCCGGTCGAATGGTTCGCGCTCTCGTCCGGCGCCACCATCTCCATGGGCTCGGGCACCGAGAACATGGACTGGGTGTCGCGCGGGCTGCGCCGCATCATCACGTTCACGCAGAACGGCGGCGAGATCAACGTCATCGTCACCGGCATCAACGTCGGCGCCCAGCCGTACTGGAACGCCGAAGCGACGATGCTCATGCACACCAAGGGCATCCTCGTGATGACCCCGGACAGCGCGATGGTGCTCACCGGCAAGCAGTCCCTCGACTACTCCGGTGGCGTGTCGGCCGAGGACAACTTCGGCATCGGCGGTTACGACCGTGTCATGGGCCCCAACGGTCAGGCGCAGTACTGGGCCCCGAACGTGTCGGCTGCCGTCGAGATCCTGTTCGGCCACTACGCGCACGCGTACCTCGCGCCGGGAGAACGTTTCCCGCGCAAGGCCGAGTCGGCCGACCCGATCGACCGCGACGTCCGGGTGTACCCGCACGTGCATCCGTCCAGCGACTTCACCACAGTCGGCGACATCTTCTCCGCGGAGACGAACCCGGATCGCAAGAAGCCGTTCGACATCCGCACGGTGATGCGCGCCGTCGTCGACCAGGACCACGCGGTGCTCGAGCGCTGGGCGGACATGGCCGACGCCGACACCTCCGTGGTGTTCGATGCCCACCTCGGCGGCCACGCGGTGACCGTGATCGGCATCGAGTCCCGCGCGATCGCCCGCAAGGGCTGGTTCCCGACCGACGGACCGGACCAGTGGACTTCGGGCACGCTGTTCCCGAAGTCGTCGAAGAAGACGGCCCGCGCAATCAACGCGGCGAGCGGGAACCGGCCCCTGGTGGTGCTGGCGAACCTGTCGGGCTTCGACGGCTCCCCCGAGTCGCTGCGCAACCTGCAGCTCGAGAACGGCGCCGAGATCGGCCGTGCCATCGTCAACTTCGACGGCCCGATCGTGTTCGTCGTCGTCTCCCGCTACCACGGCGGCGCGTTCGTGGTGTTCTCCGGGGCACTGAACGAGAACATGGAAGTGCTCGCGGTCGAAGGCTCGTTCGCGTCGGTGCTCGGCGGCGCACCCGCCGCGGCGGTGGTGTTCACCCGCGACGTGAACAAGCGCACCGCCGGTGACGCCCGCGTCGTCGAGCTCGAGGCTCAGCTCGCCGCCGCCGAGGACGGCGAGAAGGCCCGCCTCGGTGTCGAACTCGCGACGCTGCGCACCACGGTGCGGTCGGAGAAGCTCGGTGAGGTGGCCGCCGAATTCGAGGCGATCCACAACATCCAGCGCGCCCAGCAGGTCGGATCCGTGCACCGGATCGTGCCGGCTGCCGAACTGCGTCCGCAGATCATCGCCGCCGTCGAACGAGGGGTCGCGAAGACGCTCGCGTAACCCGGCAGCATACGAAGGGCCCCGCACCACGAACAGGTGCGGGGCCCTTCGGCGTCGGTGCCGATGGCCGGCGGGTGTCGTTGTGGTGCTCCGGTTTTTCCGAGCGAATGTATCGTTCGTCTCCTCAGATCGAGCGAATGTACCCTTCGGTCGGGAGAACTGGAGGCGCGCAGGGGCGGGAACGCGCGCGGATGCGTTTGCCCGGTCGGCTCCCCCGGATCCGAGCGAATGTATCGCTCGTCTCCTCAGATCGAGCGAATGTACCCTTCGCTCGGGAGAACCGGGGTCAGTCGAGGGTGTGGATCCAGTCGGCGACCACCCGCGCGACCTCGTGCGGAGCCTCGGGGATCAGCGCGTGCCCACAACCCGGGATGAGGGCCGTGGTGACCTTGTCGGCGCCGAATTCGTCGACGAGCTCGCTGCGGGTGTCTGCGGGCCGGAACACGTCCTCACCGCCCTGCACGTCCAGCAGCGGCGACGGCGCGACCGTCCACCACGACTCCTTGTCCGTCGCCGCCATTGCGGCCCGCTGCGCGACGATCGCGTCGGGCCACCAGCCGCCCAGCCACTCCGACGGGTCGTGGCCGTCGGCGAAAAACACCGCGGCGAGGTCCTCCAGACGTTCTTCGTCGGGCAGGGTCGGATCCGAGCAGCGGGCGACGCGGGCGGTCAGCGACGCCGGGAAGTGCCGGCCGCCGGCGGCGAGCACGGCGACGCCGCGCACCAGGTCGGGCCGGTCCGCGGCGAGGACGCGGGCCACGTAGTGACCGAAGGCATGACCGGCCACCACGGCCGGTGCAGCGTCGAGGTGTTCGAGTACCTCGGCGACGTCCCTGGCGAGGTCGTGGAGGTCCAGACCGGCCAGTGGGCCGCGACTGGTCCCGCTCCCGCGTGGCTGCGGGCGCAGCACCCGGAAGCCCGCCGCGGCGAGATCCTGCGCGACGGGATCGAAATCGCGGGAATCCCGTCCCAGGGACGGCAGCAGGACGACGGTGGGGCCGGCACCGTCGACGAGCACCTCGATCCGGACGCCGCCGAATCGGACCACGTGGTTGTCACCCATGTCCGCCACACTAGTTCCGCATCCGACGCCCCGGATTGCAGCCCTGGCACTTCGCGCCAAATCGGTCGCGAGCGGACCCCGCGGACGTGGCACTCGACGCCAGATTCACGTCTTGTGACGAGGTTCACATCGAACGGGCGGCGACACCCGGAGCCGGATAGGACAGATGCTTCCGGACGAGGTACCCGAACATTTGCTGCACTCAGTGCATTTCACAGCCAGGCCATCGCCAGGACCGCCGCGGATGTCCATTCGTCTTCGTAATACATTTTGCACCAATGCTTTTCAAACATACTGTGCGAATGTTGGCGAATCTCTTGACAGTTCACCCTTGGAGATCGGGTATATCGAAGCCACTCGGCAGGTAAACGATTCGTGAAGCGTGAGCGAGCATGCGGCCCGCACGTACCGTGCCGGTACATGCTGGACGCATGACCTGATCGACGGTGTCGAACTTCCGCTTGGTTCTCCTAATAATCTGTCCGGCAATATATTTCGAAGATTCCCCGCTCCGGCAGGGAACAAAGTCCCTGCAGCGGTGTGGATATGACAAACGCCGCACGATGCTGCACGATCTTGGCATCAGCATTCACCACCCGCGATTGAGATCCCCATCCTTCCGGCCTACAGCGGTTTTGCCGCACCATCGGAACCCCCTCGGGCAAGTTCCGGTGAAGACGCCGGGATGCGCGAGCCGAACCGTCTCGGCGATGGTTCGAACCGCGCGTCGACACCACACGTCGAGGACGACCAGAGCAGGAGAACCGATATGACCAGCACCCTCGAGCCGTCGGCCGTCACCGTGGCACCCGGCACCAAACTCCGCGGACGCGTCGCATTCGTCACCGGTGGAACACGCGGCATCGGCGCGGCCATCAGCCGCAGCCTCGCCGCCCAGGGTGCAACCGTCGCCGCGGGCTTCGGCCGCAACACCGAACAGGCCGCACAGTTCCTCGGCGTTCTCGAGCGCGAGTCCCGGAACGGCGCCCGCATGAGCGTGCACCAGGGCGACGTCTCCGACCCCGCCGCGTGCCGCCGCACCATCGACGAGGTGATCGACCGCCACGGCCGCATCGACATCCTGATCAACAACGCCGGCATCACGATCGACCGCACCGTCCCGAAGATGACGGACGACGACTGGAACGACGTCATCGCCGTGAACCTGTCCGGTGCGTTCTTCCTGGCACAGGCCGCCATGAAGCACATGCTCCCCCGCGGCACCGGCCGGATCGTCAACGTCTCGTCCGTCATCGGCGAGACCGGCAATATCGGCCAGGCGAACTACGCCGCGTCCAAGGCCGGCCTCTTCGGCCTCACCAAGACCCTCGCCAAGGAGGCGGCCTTCCATCTGGCCCGCGCCGGCAAGCTCGACGACGGCGGTATCGGACTGACCATCAACACCGTCACCCCCGGCTTCGTCGCCACCGAAATGGTCGACGCCATCCCGGACAAGGTTCTCGACCGCATCAAGGAGGGCATCCCGGTCAAACGCCTCGCCCACCCGGACGAGATCGCCCGGGTCGTGCACTTCCTCGCCGCGGACGCCTCCTCGTACATCACCGGCCAGGTGTGGGGCGTCAACGGCGGCCTCGACATGTGACTCCACAGTCGACGTGAGCCCCTCCAGTTCCGACACCTCCCTCCCGAACGGCAGATCGTCCACATGCAGCAATTCGAAGTCAATCGACACGGCCGAATCGTCTTTCCGTGCAATTTCTTTCCCGATCTCGACTTCTCGACGATCACGAACCTCGAGCAACTCGATGCGATCATCCGCCGCGACTTCGACACGAAGGCGCCGACGGTCTCGGAGATGATCTCGCGCAGCGCGCAGGGCGCCTACCGGTCGAAGACCGATCTCATGCGCGACATGGCACTGAACGTGTACTGGGCGAATCGATTCGTCATCACCATGTTCGAGAAGCGCCCGATGCGATGGGCGGATGTGCCGCGCACCCGCGACGATGTCTATATGCCGGTACTCACCCCGTGGCCCGACAGCGAAGCCCGGGCCGCGGACATCGAGGGCGCGTTCCGCGCGTTGCCGTCCGGTCGGGACGCCGCCGCGGAGGACCGCATCTTCGACGTCCTCTTCGACGTGTTCGCCGCGCGCAAGCACATCGCGGCGGACCTTCCGACGGTCAAACCCACCGTCGGGCAGATGCTGGCGGATCCGACCAACATGACGTTGCGGCTCGGCGACTACGATCCGGACTTCCGTCGCTACGGCTACGACGAGATCCTCGACGTCACCGAGGACGTGGCAGAACTCGAAGCCCTGCACCGCTGGGCGATGGTGCTGCACAACCAGCAGCCGTGGGATCGCACCCAGGCCGAGCTCGTCGCGGTCGGTGACCTGAAGGACGACGACTACGTGGTGGTTCTGTATCCGCGTGATCGTCACGTCCAGCGCTTCATCTCCAGGGCGCTGACAGCGACTCCGTCCGGCGCCGTGCTCGCCCCGGCCGCCGCCTCGCTCGAGCCCGTCGCGCCGGCGCGGCCCTTCCCGCCGATCGACGTGCGCCGCGACTTCACCGTCCGGCCGCGGATCGAGGCGTTGTCGGCGGTGCACGGCGACACGGTGTGTACGAACGAGGATCTGATCCGCAATTCGGCGTACAGCTGGTCACCGATGACGGCGGACGAGATCGCCGCGAAGACCGGCATCGAGCAGCGGCGCTATACCTCCGGTAGCTTCGAGGAACTCGCGTTGAAGGCGGCGAAATCCGCTCTCGCCCACGCGCAGCGAGGACCCGAGGACATCGGCGGCGTCATCGTGTGCACGTGCACCAGTTCCCGGCCCATTCCGTCGCTCGCGACCTGGCTCTGCGGCGAACTGGGTATCGGTCAGACGCACGCGGCCTACGATCTGGTCGCGGCGTGCGCGGGCCTGCCGTACGGTCTCGCCGAGGCGACCCGCATCCTGCAGCAGGTCGAGCGGCCCGTGCTCGTGGTGTGCGTCGAGAAGTTCTCCGACAAGGTCGGCAACGTCCGGCCGTCTCGGATGATCTTCGGTGACGGTGCGGCCGCGATCGTCGTCGGCGTCGCGCCCGAGGGTGCCGAATCCGACATCGACTACCTGCAGACGTATGCCGGCGGCCCGGCGAGCGAGATCAACTCGATCATCTGGCCGAACCCGGACTTCGACAACTCCATCACGGTGTACGGACCGGAGGTGAAGTCGCTGGCCGGCCGGTACCTCGGGCAGATGCTCGACGAATTGAAGGCGCTTCCCGCGCCCGACGGCGGGCAGGGCACTCTGCTCGACAACATCGACGTGGTCGTGCCGCATCAGGCCAACAAGACGATGGTGCTCGAGCTGGCCGCCGCGTCCGGCTTGGCACCCGACCGGCTGTACTTCAACATCGAGAAGGTCGGCAACGCGTCGTCGGCGAGCATCCCGCTCGCCATCTCCGATGCCGTCCGCGACGGTGTGATCACCGAGCCCGTACGGGTGTTCGCACCCGGATTCGGTGCCGGAGCGGTCGCGGGATTCTCGGTGATGCGGGTCGATCCGGCGGTCGTCGCACCGTCGCTCACTGCCTGACCCCGCACTTCGTAACGAATGTTCCGAATGCCGCGATCATGAGGTTCGGTCGGCCGGTCGGCCGACCGAACCTTTTCCCCGAAAGGAACAGCGCGAATGAAGTTTCGCCGTTTCGCGATTGCTGCGCTCGGCTGTGTTTCGCTGACCGTGGTCGCCCCCACGACCGCGAACGCGTTCAGCCTCACCGATCTGCTGCCGACGGGCGTCGCCGACATCTTCCCGAGCGGATCCGCGGGCCTGTTCGCGCCTCCGGCACCGCCGGTCCCCGCTCCCGCACCGCCGGTCCCCGCTCCCGCACCGCCGGCACCGCCCGCACCCCCGGCGCCGCAGGCACCGGCCGAGCCGTCGCCTCGGCCCGCACCGAGCACCGGCTACAGGAACTGCACCGAAGCGTGGAATGCCGGTGTGGCACCGCTCTACCGCGGAGAGGCCGGCTACGCACCGAAACTCGACCGCGACAGCGACGGCGTCGCCTGCGAAAAGGACCCCCGCTAGAGACGGTGATGGGACCATCCCCTGGTCTGACCAGGGGATGGTCCCATCCCGGGGTACGGGCCTCAGAGCCAGCGGGGCGGGGTCACCTCTCCCCCGGTGACGCCGACGGCGCCCCGGCCGGCGGCCCAGCGGACCACCGACGCGAGGGAGCCCTGGACCTTGTGAGTCACCTCGGCATCCTTCACGATCACCGGCGCGCGGCCCTCGACCTCGAGGGCAAGACCGGCACCGAGGTCCTTCTTGCGCCACATGCCGACGATGTCGTCGAGCAGCGAATCGAGCACGACTTCCGGGAAATCACCGAAGCGACCGCCGTTTCCGAGATCGACTGCGTGGATCCACACTTCACGGGTCCGCATCCATGCCGATTCCTCGGCGGGCACCAACCGGCCCTGCGCGGTCCGGACCTGCGCCTGCCACGCCGAATCCGGCAGGTTCCGCCACTTCTCGTCCAACCGGGCGACGGTGTGCGCGAACAGGTTCCGCAGCGCCGCCGGGCTGAGGGTCGCGCCCTCGGCGATCTCCTGCGCACGCTGATCGGTCGACGCGTACATCGGGGTCTCGACACCCGTTGCGGCCCAATCCATCAGGCGGCACAACGCAGCCGCGTTGTAGCCGATGTGCGCCACCAGATGCCGGCGGCTCCACCCGTCCAGCAGGGTGGGACCGTCGAGTTCGTCGTCGGTCAGCTCGGCCAGCCGCTGCGAGAGATACGAGGTGCCGCGCCGCGCGATCAGCAGACGCTCGGACAACTCGAGTTCGTTGAATCGCACCGCAGACAACTCCTACTTGATGATGGTCTTGTTCTTGACCGTGCCGAGGCCCTCGATGGTGACCTCGCAGACCTCGCCGTCCTGAATGTAGCGGGCGGGCTTGCGCGCGTGGCCGACACCGCCGGTGGTGCCGGTGATGATGACGTCGCCCGGCTGCAGGGTCACGATGTGCGAGATGTAGTCGACGAGCTTGGCCGGCGTGAACACCAGGTCGCTGGTGTTCGACGACTGCATGACCTCACCCTCGAGACGCGTCTCGATGGCGGTGCCGAGCTGGTAGTCGGTGTCGAGGACCGGGCCGAAACCGCTGGTCTTTTCGAAGGTCTTGCCCTGATCCCACTGCAGGGTGCGGTACTGGTAGTCGCGCATCGTGTAGTCGTTGATGACCGAGTAGCCGGCGATGTACTCGGCGGCGTCGGGCTCGGAGACCTGGTAGGCCTGCTTGCCGATGACGACGGCGAGCTCGGCCTCCCAGTCGAGCTGGGATCCGGCGTAGGCGGGGACGAGCACGTCGTCGTAGGGGCCGGTGAGGGCTTCCTTGAACTTCGAGAAGAGGGTCGGGTATTCCGGCAGGTCGCGGCCCATCTCCTTGATGTGAGTGGCGTAGTTCAGTCCGACACACACGATCTTGCCGGGTGCGGGGACGACCGGTGCGTAGTCGGCGTCCGCGAGGTCGACGGTCTTGCCCGAAGCCCGCTCGGCCACGGACTTCCAGTCGGCGTCGCCGAGCAGCGCGGACAGATCGGCGTAGCCGTCGATCACGGTGGCGCTGGAATCGCTGTCGACGCGGACAGCGGCGGTGCCGCCGTCGAGACGGAGGGTGGCAAGTCGCATGAGGTCAGGCTCCTTCGGAGATGATGGTGCGGTTGAAATGCAGACGCTCCACGATCGGCGCGTCGGAGAAGGCGAACAGGTCGATGCCGTTGTCGGTTTCGAGCGACCATTCGGTCCAGGACGGCACCACGATCATGTCGCCCTTGGTGACGTCATGGGTCTGGTCGGCGAGGTGGAAGCGGCCCTGCCCCTCGAAGACCTGGAAGACCACCGACCCGACATCGCGGCGGGCTCGGGTCTGCGCCCCCGCCCGCAGGCGGTGGAACTCGGCGCGGATCGTCGGCATGACGTCGCCGCCGGTGGTGGGATTGGTGTAGCGGATGGCGGCGTGGCCGGGCTCCGGGGTGGCCGCGTAGCCCTCGTCCTCGAGGGCGAGCTGCTCGCTCAGGGCGCGGTCGGTGTGCACCCAGCGGTAGCACGCGATCGGCGAGCTGGTCTTGCGGTCGACGCCGACGAGGGGACGCAGCCCCGGATGGACCCACAGCCGCTCCGAGCGGGAGATGTCCGGGGTGCTCTCGTCGGTCACTCCGTCCGAACCGAACTCGAAGAATCCGGTGTCGGTGTAGTGCACGAACGGGATATCGAGGCCGTCGATCCACGCCATCGGCTGATCGGTCTCGTTGTGGTGGCCGTGAAAGTTCCAGCCCGGGGTGAGCAGGAAGTCGCCGCGGCGCATCGCGACCGGGTCGCCGTTGACCACGGTCCACACACCTTCGCCCTCGACGACGAAGCGGAAGGCGTTCTGCGAGTGGCGATGCTCGGGCGCGGTCTCCTTCGGGCCGAGGTACTGGATGGCCGCCCACAACGTCGGGGTGACGTACGGGACGCCGCCGAGACCCGGGTTCGCCAGCGCGATCGCACGGCGTTCACCACCGCGCCCGACCGGCACGAGGTCCCCGGCGCGTTGCGCCAGCGGGTACAGCGTCGACCACCTCCACACGAACGGCACGGCCTTGGACGTCGGGACCGTCGGCATCAGATCGCTCAGCTGGGTCCACAACGGATTGAGGTGTTCCGTCTCGAAGTCGGCATACAGCTTCTGCAGCTCGGGATCGATGGGCTCGGTGGCAGTCATGAGTTCTCCTCTCGGCAACGGGGCATCTCGTTGTCCGGCGCTGATTCCAACGTAGGGGGCCTCGATCACCACAGGCCATCTATTTCTGCTGTGCAGAATACTGCGTCTCCGGTCCGTCGATACGTGCGATGTCCACCTCGATCCCCCGCACCGCGGCCTGGATCTGTGAGACGAGCTTTCCGCGTAGGTGTTGCCGGTACCGGGTGACCGGCACCGCGGCGGTGATGGCCCCGATGGCCGTGCCGCGCCCGTTGCGGATGGCCACTCCGATCGCGGCGACGCCCTCCTCCGTCTGCTCGACGTTGACCGCGAATCCCAACTTGCGCGCGGCCTCGAGTTCGTGCAGGAACTCCTCGAACTCGCCGATGGCCATCCGGCGGTCCGTCTCGTACGCCGGCGTCGGCCCCTGACTGATGCTGGGTTCGTCCGCGGGGCGCAGATACAGCTGCTCGAGCACCGCACGTGGGAGTTCCGCCAGCAGGATGCGCCCGCCGGCGGTCAGCTCCGCAGGTAGCACCTGACCTCGGCGATCGCCCACACGCAGGATCGACGCGGCCTCGGCGGTCCAGAGGAAACGCGCCTGTGATCCCACGCGGATGACGAGGTTGATCGTCTCGTCGGCGAGCGCCGCGAGCGCTTCCATGTGGGGCCGGCACGTGTCGGTGAAGTCGCGTGTCCATCCGTGCTGTGCGGGACCGACCCCCAGCGCCGGACCCGGGTGATACATCCTCTTCTCGTCCTGCACCGCGAACCCTCGGTACACCAGCATGGCGAGCAGGCGGTGTGCCGTCGACGGGGCCGTGCCGAGTTCCTGGGCCGCATCCTTGAGCCGGAGAGCCCCTGCGTCGCGAAGCAGTTGGAGCAGACGCAACGCGTTGTCGACCGACTCGAGCATGTACGTCGGCTTCCGGATCTTGCCCCTCGGCTTGTTCTGCATAGCAGAACTTTATTGCATCGACAGGTGGTGCGCACCCACCGTTGAAGGATGCATCCATCCAACGAGGTTTCACCGACGCGGGTCGGCGGCAGCATCACCCTGCCCCGTGCCCACGTGATCGCGGTGATCGTCTGCTGGCTCTTCGTCGTGTTCGACGGATATGACCTCATCGTCTACGGCAATGTCATATCGAGTCTGCAGGACGAGTGGGGCATCAGCGCCTCGACCGCCGGGACCCTGGGAAGCCTCGCGTTCGTCGGCATGATGATCGGCGCGGTGCTCGCCGGCCGATTGTCGGATGCGATCGGACGAAAAAAGGCAGTCATCGGCTGCGTGGTCGTTCTCTCCATCTTCACCACCCTCTGTGCGATGGCACCGGGACCGATCGTCTTCGGCCTGCTGCGTCTGATCGCCGGCATCGGGCTGGGTGGCCTCGTACCCACCTCGAATGCCCTGGCCGCCGAACTGGTGCCGAACAAGTGGCGCGCTGCCGTGGCCACCATGATGATGTCGGGCGTCCCGATCGGCGGGTCGATCGCGGCACTGATCGGTATCCCCGTCATCCCCAACTGGGGTTGGCGTCCGATGTTCGCGTTTGCCCTGATCCCCTTGTTGATCCTCGTTCCGCTCGCCATGAAGGTGCTGCCGAGCCACTCGGTACTGGACACCCATCCCGACAGCTCCGAGGGCGGATTCAAGGCGCTCCTCGGCGCACGTTTCCGCACCATCAGCATCATGTTCGCCGCGGTCACGATCGTGACGCTGCTGGCCTGGTACGGACTCGGTACGTGGCTGCCCAAGCTCATGCAGGGTGAAGGCACCGACCTCGGCAACGCGCTCACGTTCGCCTTGGCGCTGAATCTCGGCGCGGTCGCCGGATCCTTCATCACCGCCTGGGGCGGGGTGCGCTTCGGGTCGGTGCCGACCAGCATCATCGCCGCGCTCATCGCCGGTATCGCCCTGCTGACGTTGCTGCTCGATCCGCCGGTCGCCGCGGTCTACCTGATCTTCGTGCTCGCCGGTGTCGGCACCCACGGCACGCAGGCCCTGATCATCGCCGCGGTCGCCTCCTACTACCCCGACCATCTCCGTGGCACCGCCCTCGGCTGGGCACTCGGCGTCGGACGCATCGGCGCCGTCGCAGCCCCGCAGATCGGCGGCTGGCTGCTCGCCGCCGGACTCGGTGCCGATTCGAACTTCGTCCTCTTCGGCATCAGCGCCCTGATCTCGTCGCTGCTGTTGACCGTGATCTGGAAGAAGTTCCCCGCCCAACATGAACCGCTGCGCGGGCCCATTTTGGCCCACTGATCGCGGTGCGATCGTCGCCCACTGATCGCGGTGCGATCGTCACCCACTGATCGCGGTGCGATCGTCGCCCACTATCGCGGTTTGATCATCGACCCCCGCTTCTCACGACCCGAAGGAGTGTCATGTCCGATCTGAAGGACGCACGAGTTCTCATTGCCGGTGGCGGCATCGGCGGTGTCGCCAATGCCCTCGCCTTGTCCCTCGAGGGTGCCCAGGTCACGCTGTTCGAGCGGGCTCCCGAGTTCGGCGAGGTGGGCGCCGGCCTCCAGATCGGCCCGCACGGCTCGCGCATCCTGCAGTCGCTCGGTGTGTACGACGAGGTCATCGCCAAGGGTGTGCTGCCCAAGAACCTCGTGTTTCGGGACGCGGTGACCGCGGAGATCCTCACGAAGGTCGACCTCGGCCACGACTACCAGCAGCACTACGGCGGTGTGTACTTCGTGGTGCACCGCTCCGACCTGCATTCGGTGCTCGTCGAGGCGGCCCGTAGGGCCGGCGCCGACCTGCGCGTCAACTCCGGCGTGGAGGACGTGGTCACCGAGGGTGACACCGTGCGCGTCATCCTCGAGAACGGTGAGGAGCACGTCGGCGACGTCGCGCTCGGCATGGACGGTCTGCACTCGCGGCTGCGCCCGAAGCTTTCCGACGACAAGCCGGTCGGCTCCGGATATGTTGCCTTCCGCGGCACCTTCCCGATGAGCGAGGTGCCGTTGGAGGAGGAGATCGAGGACGTCGTGGGTTACATCGGCCCGCGCTGCCACTTCATCCAGTACCCGCTGCGCCAGGGCGAGATGCTCAACCAGGTCGCCGTCTTCCAGTCGCCCGCGTTCCTGCGCGGCGAGGAGAAGTGGGGCAGCCCCGAGGAACTCGCCCACGCGTACGACCACTGCCACGAGAGCGTGCAGGCGGCCCTGAAGTACCTGTGGACCGACCGCTGGTGGCCGATGTTCGACCGCAACCCGATCGACAACTGGGTCGACGGTCGCATGATTCTGCTCGGCGACGCCGCGCACCCGCCGCTGCAGTACCTCGCATCCGGTGCCGTCATGGCGCTCGAGGATGCCAAGTGCCTCGCCGACTACGCGGCCGCGGATCTGCAGGGCGACACGAAGAACTGGCCGAAGATCCTCCGGGACGTCAACGCGGAACGCGCACCGCGCTGCAACCGCATCCTGACGACCGGCCGCATGTGGGGCGACCTGTGGCACCTCGACGGCGCCGGCCGCGAGGCCCGCAACGAGCTGTTCCGCATCCGCGACACGTCGAGCTACAAGTACACCGACTGGCTGTGGGGCTACAGCTCCGACCGCAACCGCTGATCTGCCGGCTGCCGCCGCCCCGTGTCACTCCGTCTCGGTGAGGGACGCGGGGCGGCACCCGTCGGCGTCTGGCAGGGATATCGAACTCGAGGTACCTGCACCCGGCGTCCGATTGCCGTACGGGCACCTACCATTGCGCGCATGAGTGCGCTACGAGCCGCGGTCGTCGGCGGCGGAATCATCGGTGCCGCAACGGCACGCCGGCTCACCGAGTGCGGTGCCACCGTGACCTTGTTCGAGAAGGAACACGACCTCGCCGCGCACCAGACCGGGCACAACAGCGGCGTGGTCCACGCCGGGCTGTACTACACCCCCGGCAGCCTCAAGGCACGACTGTGCCGCCGCGGTGTGGACCTGCTGCGCGACTACGCGACCGAGCGGAACCTGCCGTACGAGGAGTGCGGCAAACTCGTCGTCGCACTCGACGGCTCCGAACTCGGCCGCCTCGACGCGATCTCCGCACGGGCCACCGAGAACGGGGTGCCCGGCGTCCGGAGGATCGGCCCGCAGGAGATCGAAGCGATCGAACCGCGTGCCCGCGGGGTCGCTGCACTGCACTCCCCGCACACCGCGATCGTCGACTACGTCGCGATCACCACCGCCCTCGCGGGCGACGTCGTCGCGGCGGGCGGCACCGTCCGCACGGGCATCGAGGTCACCGGCCTGAGCCCCCGCGGCGACGAGGTTCTCGTCGGGACCGGGTCCGGCACCGAGGCGTTCGATCTCGTGATCACCTGCGCGGGATTGCAGTCGGACCGGCTCGCCCGCGCCGCAGGCGACGCGGCGACCCCGCGGATCGTGCCCTTCCTCGGTGACTACTACCTGCTGCGACCCGAGCTCTCGACGGCGGTGCGCGGCCTGATCTACCCGGTGCCGGATCCGCGTTACCCGTTCCTCGGCGTGCACCTGACCAAACGGATCGACGGTTCGATCATGCTCGGTCCCAACGCCTTCCTCTCCCCCGGCCGGGAGGCCTACGCCAGGCGATCCGGCTCCGCGCGGGACCTGTGGGATGCGATTGCCTTCCCCGGTTTCGCACGGTTCGCGGCCCGCAACGTACCGGCGGCGCTGCGCGAACTGAGGACCGCGGTGAGCACCCGTGAGTTCGTCACCGAGGCAGCGAAATACGTTCCCGGTCTCACCGTCGCCGACGTGGTGCGCGGGCCCCGGGGAATTCGAGCCCAGGCGATGAACGCCGACGGCAGCCTCGAGGACGACTTCGTCGTCACCGGACACGGACGTCTCGTGCACCTGCGCAACGCACCTTCCCCCGGCGCGACGTCGTCGATGGCCATCGCCGAATATCTCGTCGACGCCGCGCTGGAGCGGGTCGCCCGCTGACCGCTCGGTGAATCGTCGTGCTCAGGCGATCGACTCGGCCCACCGCGTCATGACCGCGTGCGCCTGCGCGGATGTCTGCGTGTGCACGGACCCGAGTTCGGCGAGCATCTCCTCGGCCGCACCGGCTCCGAGGGTGTCCTCGAGGGCCCGGCGGTATTCGTCGATCGCGAGCCACTGCGCGGCGACGTCGGGACCGGCCTCGAGGTGGAACTGCACGCCGTAGCTGCGGCCGTGCCGGAACAACTGGTTCGGATACGCCGGCGACGACGCCAGCAGCGTTGCTCCCGTCGGCAGATCGAACGTGTCGCCGTGCCACTGCAGGGTCGGGAAACTCGCCGGCAGTTCACCCCACACCGGGTCCGCCGCGGACGCGTCGGTCAGTTCCACATCGCACACCCCGACCTCCGGTACCTGACCCGGATAGACCTTCGCGTCCAGCGCGGCCGCCAGCAACTGCGCACCCAGACACACACCCCACACCGGAACATTCGATGCGAGAGCTGAACGCAGATAAGCGATCTCGTCGTCGATCCACGGCACGAGCGCCCCGTCGTTCACTCCCATCGGGCCACCCATCACCACGATCCCCCGATAGTCGACCGTCTCCGGAAGCGGCTCTCGCCACAACCGGACCGTGTGCACCGGTCCGAACCTTTCGAGCGCCGGCAGATAGTCCGCGGGACCTTCGCATTCGACGTGCCGCAGTTCCAGGAAGCCAGATGTCATCGGCACATCATGGCAGCCGAATGTTACGCGCGATAGTCCGTGTCAGAGCCGGGGAGCGTCGGACGGACGACGGGACAGTGCGGCGACCGCCTTGCGTCGCAGAACGTAGCGGCGCAACGCCCGCCGGTCGGCGGCGGTCACCTCGACCCCCCACATCTCCTGCGCGATGGGATGCATCAGTCCCCGCACGGCGCGGGTGGGCACCCCGCGCGGCACCCAGTCCCGCGGACGCAATATCTGGTCCCGATAGAAGTCGCCCCGCGAGGTCCGATGCAGCACCGTGCGGCACGTGTCGTCGAACCAGCCGGAAAACCCGGCCCACGTGTCCGGTAGCCCCCGGTCGCTGATCCCGTACCGGCGGTACCACGCGCCGCAGTCGCGGTACAGATCCTCCCGGTCGCGGTCGGTCAACGGCCGCACGAACGTCTCGATCATGGTGACGAGCGTTTCCACGTAGGTGGCGTGCTGGAACTGGAACAGGTCCGGATTCAGGCTGTGATAGCGACGGCCCAGATCGTCGACACCCTTGATGTGCTCGTGCCCGCGCCGGATGATCGACGACAGGTCCGTGTCGTCGTACGCCATCCGGATCAGAATCGGAACGGTGTGCCGTTTGTGCAGCCACAGCCGACGCGGTGTTCGTGAATGCTCCATTCCCGCAGCGAGAGCCGGATGCAGCATCTGCAGACCCACCGCACGCGGCAACGCAAGCAGGAACCGCCGATCGCCGAGATATCGGCGCAGCAGCCCGTCCGGGTCGAGGTCGGTCGAATGCGCGACCATCATGAACTCGGATGACCGGTGTCAGATGATGTTCCTGCCGGACTTCAGGCGGTGACGAAGGTCCACCATCAGCGCGAGGCTGCCACCGTGCCGGATGAACTTCGGAATGAACCGGTTGACGAACGAGACGAAGACGAACAGGTGCTCGAAACGGCGGCGGTCGTCCTCGCTCCAGCTGACGCCGAGCTGTTCGCGGAAGTACGGGGGCAGCGTCCCGATCGTGAGGAACCGCAGCAGGTTTCCGAACATCTTCCGCATCGGCCAGTTGATCATCTTCAGCCCGACGAGATCCAGCAGGAACTGCCTGGTGGTCTCGTCGAACACGACACGCTCGCAGCCGCGGTTCCAATAGCGTTCGAAGTCGGCTCGGGTGGCGGGCCACATCTCCTCGGTGACCTGCAGTGTCGTCCCGAGTTTCGATGCTGTGGAGTAGAAGTCCTCGATCTGCTCCTCGTCGAGCGTGCCGTGCAGCAACTGGTAGCTGTCCTCGATGCCGACGTAGAGGCACGCGGCCACCCACATCTGCAACTCGCGGTTGAACGCGTTGTACTTCACGGGACTGTTCTCATCGGAGCGCACCTGCCGATGCGCACCGTTGACGGCCTCACGGAACGCCATGCGCTCCTCGTCCGTACCCAGGATCGCGACCGCCAGGTACTGCGTGGTGGTACGCGCACGCTTCCACGGGTGGTGGACGAGCGAACCGGACGGCACGCGGCTCTCCATCACGCCGTAGGCGACCTCCGGCCAGCCGAGCTGCATGATCACATTCGAGGCGGCGCCGGCGAACGACCAGAAGTCGATGGCGTCGGACAGGGCATGCTTCTTCCGGCTCCACCGATTGGGGCCACTGGTGATCTTGATTCGGGCGCGCTCGGAGGTCAGCACGGGTTCGGTTTCCACAGTTTCGTCGAGGTAATGCGCGGGCATCGGGTCCTCCTGAGGTTCTGTTCGGACGGTGGTGCCGGATCGGCACCGGACGTGGTTCCTACCTGTCAGTTCCCTTCACTGCCGATGCCCTGGAGCAGCATCCGCCAGAAGGCCGCGAGTTCTTCGCCCGCCGGGATGAGGATCGGATCGGCGACGACCGGGGGGCCGATGAGCGTGCCGGGCGTCGTCCGATTCGCCACACCGAGATCGTTCGGCCGCGGAGCGTTCTGTGCGCCGCGCTGGCCGTGATCCTCACCGGGCGGGCAGTAGTGCGTGAGGTCGACCGTCACCGGCGACTCGTCGCCGAGCTGACGGCGCGGCGTGTCGTACACACACACCGGCCCCTGCGTCGCGATGAGCGCGAAGTCCGCGCGGTCGCCGTGCACGATGGATTCGAGTGCGGCCAGACCACGGGGAAGCGCGACCAGCCCGGTCTGCAGCGCGGCCGAACGGTCCGAGATGATCGGTGCGACGTCGACGAGGTCGGCGAGGACCGCCGCGAAGGAGTCCTCGTTGGCGGCGAGCACACCGTCCGCGCGACGCATGGCATCCGGAGTGGTCGTCATCATCTCACCGATCCGGTCCTCGTTGGCGTACAGCGTGTCCGCGATCGTGCGAGCCGCGGCAATGCCGTCGACGAACCGCTCCGAGTTGTTCGCCATCGTGGATGTCAAACCTGCCGTGCGGCTGAGCAGTTCGGTCAGATCCGTCGCGTGGGTTTCGAGACGGCCGGACAGGTCGTCGGCGTCGGTGATGAGCCGCGCCAGATCGGGGCCCAGACCCTGGAACGCCGCGCCGAGTTCGGCACCGACGGTGGCGATGGTGCCGGGTTCGACCGTGTCGAGCAGCGCTGCCGTGCTGGCGAGCGTTTCGGCGATCTGGATCGGCTGCTCCTCGGCGGGCATCTCGATCGAATCGCCGCTCGCGAGGTACGGCCCGTGATCGACGCGCGGGAAGATGTCGACGTTGAGCATGCCGGCGAGCGTGCCCTGGGTGATCTTCGCGATCGAGTCGGTGGGGATCTCGGTGCCACCTTCGAGCTCGAGTTCGATTCGGGCGCCGCCGCGCTGCGGATCGACCGACACCGCCGACACGGCACCGACCTGGACGCCGCGATAGGTGACGACGGTGCCTTCCGAGACACCGAGCGCGTCGTCGACGTAGGCGGACAGCCGCATCTCGTCGCCGAGTCCACGCGGGCCGACGATGTAGTAGATGCCGTAGGGGACCACGATCAGGGCGGTCAACGCGAACAGGACGAGCTGGACGAGGACGATCTTCTTCATCTGGTGCCTCCTCCGAGCAGATCCTGCAGGGACGTCGATGACGGTTCGGCCGGGGTCCCCGTGAAGACGCCGCCGGTCAGGACCGTGTCGATGCTCTCCGGGATCTCGAGGGCACCGTCGAACACGAGGTAGTCGCCGCGTACGGCCTTCCCGAACGCATCCATGAACGCGTTCATGGCCGCGAGGGTGCTGCCCATGCGGTCGTTGAACGCCTGGAGGGTGGACGCGACCGTCCCCGCGTCGGTCAGCAACCCGGCCGGTCCCTGCGGCACGGCACCTGTCAGTGCCTGCACGTTCACGGCGAGGCGGGTCGTCGAGTCGAGCAGCGCGGAGATGGAGTCGCGCTGCGCGACGAGCACCTCGACCGCACCCGCCGTGTTCGCGAGATAGGTGTCCATCGTCTGCTCTTCGTCTGCCATCCGGCGGGTGACGTCGGCGGCCAGCGTCATCGCCTCGTCGAACGCGGTCTGCTGGTCGATCGCCCGCGTCATCAGATCGGTTGCGGTGTCGGCGAGCGACTGCACCCGATCGGACCGTCCGGTGAACGCGACGTTCAGTTCGTCGACGACGGTCGCAAGCTGATCCATTCCGCTGCCGCTGACGACGGTGCCGAGGGACGCGAGCATCGTCTCGACACGCGGGCCGAGATCGGTGTTCTCCACATCGATCACGTCACCGTCGGACAACCGCTCCGAGGACGCGTCCACCGGGGTGACGAGCCGCAGATACGGACTGCCCAACGCGGACGGAATCTCCACGGACACAAGAACATTGTCCGGAACCTCGAGCTCACGCTGCAGCGACACCCGCAAGCTGGCACCGGTGGTCGCGGTGTTCAGGGACGCGACCCGCCCGACGATCTGCTGGCCGTATCGGACATCGGCGCCGAGGACGATGCCGTCGGCGCTCGCCAGCTGCACCTCGACGTCGAACGCACCGGCACCGGCGGACCGCCCGACGGGAAGATCCTGGATGCCGTACCCGCAGCCGGACACGACGACCGCGCCTGCGACCGCGGCCGCCAGCGCGGCGACGCGGACTGGCCGCCGGGAGGGAAAGGTTGGTGTCGGGGTCACGGATTCCCTCCGGTGATGGCGGTGACGATTCCCAGCGGATCGGACGCGCTGATCGGGAACGTGATGGGGTTGGTGAATCCGGCGCCGGTGCACAGCGGCAGCGGATGCTCCGCACACAGCGGGCCGGCGACCGCGAACTGGGTCAGGTTCGTCGACACGTTCAGCCGGATGCGGCTGCGCCCGTCGGGACCGACCGTGTTCTCGAGGTTCTGCATCATGAGCGGCACGAGGTCCATGAACTCCGCGAGCCCGGCCTGGTTGCCGGTCAGGGCGGAGCCAAGGCCCTCCAGGTTCGTCGAGATCGCACCGAAGCTGTCCTGGTGCTGGGAGACGAAGCTGTCGAGTTCGGCGAAAACCGTCTGCAATTCCTCGAGCGGCACGGTGATGTCGAGGTCCGCGTCCTGCCACACCGTCGACAACGTGGACATGTCGTCGACCATGCTGTCCAGGGACACCTGCCGTGCGTCCATCGCCTCGATGAGCGTGGACAGGTTCTCGACGAGCACCGAGAAGTCGTCGGAGGTTCCGCCGATGACTCCGGTGGCGGCACTGAGGTCGCGGATGGCGTTGTTGAAGGCCTCGCCCTGCCCGCCCCAGGTCTGCGCGCCGCTCGTGAGCA
Source organism: Rhodococcus zopfii NBRC 100606 = JCM 9919 (assembly GCF_001895025.1). GTDB lineage: Bacteria > Actinomycetota > Actinomycetes > Mycobacteriales > Mycobacteriaceae > Rhodococcus > Rhodococcus zopfii. The sequence continues at coordinate 82,149 of NZ_BCXI01000009.1, read as the reverse complement.
CCGAGCCGACGTCGCCGCCGTCCGGTCCCATGAAGTCGACGAGTGTCGAGAGGCTGCCGAGCATCCCGTCGATGTCGATCGGCGAATGCGTGCGCTCGATCGGAATGGTCGACCGGTCGGGCAGTTCCGGGCCGTCGGTGTAGGCGGGGCCCAGTTCGATGTACCGCTCGCTGATGATCGCGGGGCTCATCACGTACGCGGACACGTCGGCGGGGAGCTTCACCGATTCGGGGACGGTCATCGTCACCCGCACGGAGGTGCCCTGCGGTTCGACGTCGGTGACGGTGCCGACACCGACGCCGAGGACGGCGACCTTGCTCCCGGTGTAGATGCCGTTGACGTACTCGAAGTCGGCGTGCACCGTGGTGACCCGGTCGGTGCGGCCGAAGATGTACCAGACTGGCGCGACAATCAGGAGAAGCGCGACCACGACGAGCGAGACGATCTTCTTCCGGTTCGACGGCCGGGCTGCGGTGGGCTGTTCGCTCCCCGGCATTTCCTGTGTCATCGACATTCCTGCATCACTCCGATCGCGCACAGAAGGTTGTCGGGCAGGACCGCGGCGGGTGTGGTGACGTCGGCCCAGGTGCCGTTTCCGGTGGCGTCGGTGACGGTGCGCAGTGCCGGCGGGAGCTGCGTCATGAGCGCGGCGATGTCGTCCGAGTTCCGTTGCAACGTGGCGGTCACGGCGGTCAGGTTCGCCACGAGCCGGTCGGCTTCCTCGCGGTTCTCGGTGAACGTCTGCGACAGGGTTGCGATGACGGTGCGCAGGTTGTTCGCGAGCCCGGTCAGCATTTCCTTGCGAACCGACATGGTCTGGACGAGAGTGCGTGCGTCCACGGCGGTTTCGACGAGGGAGTCCTGCTGGTCGACCGCCATCACCGACAATCGGCGGGACATCTCGAGCAGCTGGTCGAACTGTTCGCTGTGGCGGCCGAATGCGGCCGACGCCGCGCTGATGCCGGTGAGGGTGCGTTCGATCTGTCCGCTGTCGGACGGCATCACCTGCGACAGTGTGGTCATCATCTGTTCCATCGCGTCGAGGTCGAGCTCCTGCGACACCCGCTCCGCACCGGCACCGACCTCGTCGAGGGAGTACGGCACGGTCGTGCGATCGAGCGGGATGGTGTCGGCGCCGTCGTCGACGCCGCCGGGGCGCACGTCGAGATAGCGTTTGCCGAGCACGGTTTCGAGGCGGACCGATGCGGTGGAGGTATTGCCGACGGTGCGGTTGTCGTCGAGACGGAACTCGACGTCCACGTGGTCGCCGGCGAGCACGATGTTCTCGACCCGCCCGGCCGGGACACCTGCGACGTACACGGGGTCGCCGGTCGCCAAACCGGCGGCGTTCGCGAATTCCGCTGTGTACGGATCGGTTCGGGCCTGGTACCAGAATCGTGGGATACCGATCGCGGCACCCAGGCCGACGATGATGACGACGATGCCGATCGTGCCGAGCACCAGGGGCATGTGCGAGGTGTTCTGCCGGCGGCCGAACCCGAACAGGAACTCGAGCGCGCCGACGAACACGTCGATCAGTCTGACCAGGAACATCATGGCAGCGTTCCCTCCCCCGGCGCGGAGGCCGCGGAATTCTCCAGCACGGCCACCAGATCGTCGATGTGGGCGATCCCGATCGCGACGAGCGCGACACCCGCACCGAGGACGACGACGACGAACATCCAGGCGAAGCTCTGCAGAATCCGCCCGTTGTGGCCGCCGAGCGATCGGACGCCGCGGACGAGGAGATCGATGAGTCGTGTCAAGAGGATCATCGGCACACCGGCGAGTGGGTCGGACCGAAGATGTTCACTTCTGCGTCGCCTGCTTTCAGGGTGAAGTTGCACAGGTAGAGGCTCACGAAGCTGCCGTACCGGCCGGTGCGGTTGATCTGATTCGCGAAGTTCGGGAGATTCGCCAGCATGCGTTCGAACTCGGGAGTGTTCGCGATCCAGGTGTCGGTGACGGACGCAAGGCCGGCCAGCGAGCGAGCGAACGCACCGTCGGACTGCGCCATGATGTCGGCGACCTCGTCGACCGTCGCGCTACCCGTGTCGAGGAACCCGGCGATGCGTGTTCCGTCGCCGACCACCGAATCACCCAGTACAGCAAGACCGTTCACGAGAGAGTTGAGCTCGTCGCTGCGGTTGTCGAGGGTGCCGAGCAACCGGGTCATGTTGTCGACGACCTCCCCGAGGATGCCCTCGCGATCACCGAGGCTGCCGGTCAGTGTCGCGACCCGGTCCAGGAACTGTGCGACGGCATCGCTGCGCCCGTTGAACGTGTCGGTGATGTTGCGGGCGAGAATGTTGACTTCCTCGGGCGGCAGCGACTCGAACAGCGGCCGGAACCCGTTCATCAGTGCCGTCAGGTCGACCGGCGGGGTCGTCTGCGAGATCGGGACCACCGATCCGGGTGCCAGCACCTCGGACGAGCCGGGGGCGTCGACGTACGGTTCGGGCATCGTGATCGCCACGTACCGGGCACCGAGCATGTCGCCGTACCGCACCGCGGCCTGCACGTCGCCGGTGAGCACCTGATCGCCCTCGATCTCGACGGTCACCCGCGCGAGCGCAGCGCCACCGGCCGTGTCGGCGACGGCGACCGAGTCGACCCGGCCGACCCGCACACCGGACACCGTGACGGGGTTTCCGACGTTGAGGCCCTCGACGTCGGTGAACTCGAGGACGTAGCGGTCGGTGGAGCCGCGGACCGGAACCGCAAGGGTGTTGAACACCAGGGATCCGCAGATCGCACCGACGGCGCAGTAGCCGACGAGCGACACCATCTGGGAACGCTTCAGTTTCACGGGATCCGCACCTCGCTTCCACGGACGAGCGGGCCGAGGATGAACGTGAGCGCCGGATTCAGCGCCGCACCGGCCTCGGGGAGCGAGGCGGGAACGGTCACGCCGGCGACATCGAGTGCATCTTCGAGCAGCCGCAGCGGCTCGGCCTCCTCCGGTCCGCCGACGACTCGCGTCGGCGCACTGTAGGTGCCGTTGCCAGGACTGTTGCATTCGAGACCGGTGAGCGAACCGTAGGCCGGGCAGTCCGCCGACGTGTACGGCAGCGGGTCGGCGAACGACGGCACCGCGGTGATGTTGAACCGTCCGGTCGAGAAGACCCGTGCCCCGGCGTTGCCGAACAGCTCCGCGTTCGCAAGGGTGCCGTACAGCCCGTCCGGGTTGGCGGCGGTGGTCGCGAGGATCGTCCCGATCGAATCGGTGACGGTGATCATCGCGTGCCGGCGCTCACCGGCGAATCCGTCGACCGATGCGGCGAGCAACGTCGCCGCGTCGAAGGCGTCGGCCAGCCGATCGCGGTTCTCGACGATCGCACCGGAGACCTCGGCGGCGGACGCGACCATGCCGACGATGTCCGGGGTGGCTGCCGACAGCGACCGCATCACCTCGACGAACTGCGGTGTGGCATCGAGGAATTCGGCGGCGGCGGGGGCCATCTCGTCACTGACCGTGGCGAAGCGGTCGATCGTGCGTCCGATGGTCGCGCCGTTGCCGTCGAGCGCGCTGCTCAGTGCGCTCAGCGCGACGGAGAGCTGGTCGGGGCGCATGTCGTCGAGCACGCCGGCCATCTTCGTGAACACGTCGTACATCGCGACGGCTTCCGGACCCGAGTCGACCGCGATCGTGCCGGCCTGCCCGAGTGTGCTGCCGGCGGACGCGGCCGTCGCCTCGATGTCGGCGGCGGCCGGGTCGACGCCGGCGGCCGGGTCGACGAGCTCGACGTAGATGTCGCCGAAGAACGTGCGGGGCACGACGCGGGCGAGCACCGACGACGGTACGAGCTCCGCCGCGTCGGATTCGATCGCCAGGCGCACCTGCGACTCGGCCGAGCCTGCCTCGACGGATGCGATCCGCCCGATCTCGACACCGTGGTACCGCACGGGTGCCCCACCGTTGACGAGACCGACGGCAGCGGGCACCTCCACGAAGACGTCGTTCGTGTCCTCGAACGTTCCGGTACCGCGCAGCACCATGCCGACCGCGACACCCAGGGCGACGCAGACGCTCGCCGCCCCGAACAGGATGTACTTCGTCTTCTCACGTGATGTGGGTCGATCCACGTCACACCCCCATTCCCGGAACTTCGGGGACCAGCCCCCACAGCGCGAACGTGAGCAGCACGTCGAGGACACCGATCGACAGGATCGCGGTGCGCAGGGCACGGCCGGCCGCGGCACCCACACCTGCCGGACCACCCGAGGCGTAGTACCCGTACGCGCAGTGCACGAGGCTGACGACCATCGCGAAGACCATGGCCTTGACCCCGGAATACAGCAGGTCCTGAGGAGTGAGGACCAGATGGAAGAAGTAGTCGTACGTACCGGCCGACGCCCCGTTGAAGACCACGACGACCAGGCGCGTGGACAGGTAGCTCGCGAGCAGGCCGATCATGTAGATCGGGATGACGCAGACCATCGCGGCGAGCGTGCGCGTGGCGGCGAGGAACGGAATCGACCGGATGGCCATCGAGTCGAGCGCGTCGATCTCGTCCGAGATCCGCATGGCACCGATCTGCGCGGTGAAGCCCACCCCGACCTTCGCCGACAACGCGATCGCCACGACCACTGGTGCGAGCTCTCGGGTGTTCGCGACCGCCGACAGCATTCCCGACATCGTCGTCATGCCGACGAGTTCGAGACCGCGCTGCGTTTCGACGCCGAGCATCATCGCCGCGGCGAGAGACATCGCGAACACGATGCCGATCGTGCCGCCACCGGACAGCAAGGACTGGGTACCGAAGCTGACCTCGCTGATCTGCGCGATCACATGCTTGCGGAACTTGCTGAGCGCGTAGGGAATCGATCCGATGGTGCGGAAGTAGAACGAGACGTGCATGCCGAGCGTCGCGAGGTTGTCGCCGAGACGGTTGACCGCGCGGGTCGCGGTATGGAGGGGTTCGCGGGCAGTCAGGGTCAACGGAACTCCCCCACCGCCGGAACGATGACCGTGTACAGCGCCGAAAGCGCGGTGTTCACGATGAACACGAGCGCGAACGCGATGACGACGGCTTCGTTGACGGCGTCGGCGACACCGCGCGGACCGCCCTTGGTGTGCAGTCCCTTGAACGTCGCGACCAGCGCGGAGAGCAGGCCGAACACGGCCGACTTGACCAGCGCCATAACGAAATCCGCGGGCCGGCCGTACTCGGCGAAGGTCGCCATGAATGTTCCGGCGGGCAGATGCTGGACGTAGATGTGGTAGAGCCAGCATGCGCCGACACCACCGAGGGTGACGATCGAGCACAGCGCGAGCGAGACGACGACGGCACCGACGAGGCGGGGGGCGACGAGACGTTCGAGGACGTCGAGACCCATGACCTCCATCGCGTCGATCTCCTCACGGATCTTGCGCGAGCCGAGATCGGTGCAGATGGCGGAGCCTGCCACGCCCGCGAGCATGAGCGCACACACCAGGGCGGAGGCCTGGCCGACGATGATGAAGGCGACGACGGCGCCGGAGTAGCCACCGGCACCGATCCGGCCGGCGAGCTCGCCGACCGACACCGCGATGAACACGCCGACCGGGATCATCAGCAGCAGCGACGGCCCCGTGCACACGCGCCCGATGAACAGCGTCTGAGTCACCGTCTCGTACAGCGACAGCCGGCGCCGCAGCACGGCGACGACGAGAACGACGAGCGACTGCACGGCGAATCCGATGAGGAATCCGCCCTCGGTCGCGACGTCGCGAACCGGCCCACGAGGAGCCGGCAATTCGTAGGTCATCTACTGCATCCCTTCGGGTTTCGCACAGGGGTGGCTCCGTCGATCGGGTACGGAAGCAGACGTGAATTCAGGGTGAAGTGTGACACACACTCCGATGCCGGACAAGACCTAAGTGAACAGCGATTCTCATCTGATCGGGCAGGCGCGCCCCCGCGGTCGGCACGGGACCGAGCGTCTGCGAGCTGGGGACAAGCGGTTTCTGTCAGGGCTTTTCACCGGGCGGCCGGTGTCGTCTACGATGCACCGATCGGTCCGTTAGGAGAACGCTGATACCACCCGCTAGGTCATGCACACGTCCGAGAACGTCAGCACCGGCCAGCAGACGACGGAGCCGAGGAAGGAGATCACCAGATCGACACCTTCCATATCGGCGAGGTGCGAGGTGTGCGTGAGCGTCCAGATCAGCCCGATCAGGCCGTAGGGAATGGCAACGAGAACGACGAGACCGATGAACTCGGCGACGGACATCTCGTAGGACAGGACTTTGCGTGCGACATCGAGCACCGGTCGGACTCCTGAACGATGGGCGGACAGTAGGTCGGGAACGCCGAGCGCCGGTCGGACCGGCGGCATGGATCGGGACGGGCACGCGAACCTGCATCCAACGGACGCGACGGACGCTATCACTGCGTTGCCGCAGGGCGCTCAATTTTGTGAACAATCATTCCGAAGGAGTCGTCCGACAGTCGATCACCACTCTTCCCCGAATAATTCCAGTTCACAGCGTTGAATCCTGGAGAGAACCAAGCCGATGAAGCCTCGATGTCAGGCATATGTGGACAGCGATTCGCAAATGCCGAATTGACATATGCTCACACGGAGCGTCACGCCCACGGCAGCGGCAACCGGACAACACCGACAGGGCAAACCGAGCGAACAGAGGCAGGTGCGCGTGGTCATCAAGACTTCCTCCCCCCCGGTCGAGCGCCGGTCGCGGCCGAAGGACCGTCGCGACCGCATCGCAACCGCGGCCGCGATCGCCTTCAGCGAGCGCGGCTACCACGGGGTGAGCGTCGAGGACATCGCCGCCGAGGTCGGAATCACCAAATCCGCGCTCTACCGCCACTTCCCGGGAAAGTACGCGCTGTTCCTCAACTCGGCCCTGATCCTCCTCGACGCGCTCGAAGCCGCACTCGAGCAATCATCGGGTGCGCATCCGGGAAACCCCCACGAGCAGCTCCGGGCACACCTGTCCTCGATCATCGGCACCACGATCACCCACCGCCGCACGGCGGGCATCTACCGATGGAAGCGCCGGTACCTGCACAAGAAGGACCGGCAGCCCATCCGCACGAGGTCGTGGGAGGTCAACCGGGCCATCCGCGAATGCGTCATCCGCATCCGCCCCGAACTGTCCGACGGGGACGCCTTCGTCACCGTCGCCGCGATGCTCAGCGTGATCGGCAGTATCACCGCACACAGCCTCGTGCTCTCCCCGCGCCGCGTCGAGCAGCTCCTGCTCGACGCGTGCACCGCGATCGCCGAATCCGATGTCGCGCCGACCGGCAGGCCCGCGACCGTGCCCGAAGCCGTGCCGGAGTCCGCCGCGGTGGGCAACATGCGCGAGGATCTGTTGCGGGCGTCGGTCCAGCTCTTCCACGACCGGGGATACGCGGAGATCGGGGTCGAGGAGATCGCCGCCGCGGTCGGCCTGCCGGCGTCCGGGGTGTACCGCTACTACCCGTCGAAGGCGGATATTCTCGCGGCCGCGTTCTATCGGGCCATCGACGGGCTCGAAGCCGCGGTCGCCGAGGAAGTGCGTACCGCCACCGACCCGGTCGACGCGGTGCGCGCCCTGACGGCGGTGTACGTGGACCTGTCGTTCTCACAGCGTGAGCTGATGTCCGTGTATTTCGCGGAGCTGATCAATGTGGCGCCCGGGCCACGCGCGGATCTGCGGCTGCGGCAACGCTCGAACATCGAGCAGTGGGCGGCCCTCCTGCGTGAGGTCCGACCCGAGCTGTCCGTCGTCGAATCGCGGTTCCTCATGTACGGGGCGCTCAACCTGGTGTCCGATCTCGGGGTGTTCCTCGGTCCCGCCGCGGCGCAGCAGGAGGCCCCGCGCATCCACAATCTGATGACGATCACGCTGCTCGGTTCGAACGTCCCGGAAGGACAGGCATGGCACGCATCGCACTGATCGGCGGACACGGGAAGGTGGCGCTGCACCTCGAACGGTTGCTGGCCGATGCCGGACACGAGACCAGCGCGTTGATCCGGAATCCGGACCACGCCGCCGACGTGCGCGCCGCCGGTGGCAACCCGGTGGTCGCCGACGTCGAGCACCTCGACGTCGCCGCGTTCGCCGATCTGCTGCGCGGCCACGATGCGGTGGTGTGGTCGGCGGGCGCGGGCGGCGGCAACCCGGACCGCACGTACGCGGTGGACCGGGATGCCGCAATCACATCGATGACCGCGGCGCAACAGGCCGGGGTGCGGCGCTACGTGATGGTGTCGTACTTCGGAGCCGGGCCCGCCCACGGAATTCCCGAGGACAACAGCTTCTTTCCGTACGCACAGGCGAAGGCGGCCGCCGACACCCACCTGCGTGCCACCGACCTGGATTGGACGATCCTGGGTCCGGGACCGCTGACGGCCGATCCGGCGACGGGGCTGATCGACACGGGTGCGGCCGCCGCCGGGGGCAGGGTGAGCCGGGCCGACGTCGCCGCGGTCGCCGCCGCGGTGCTCGAAGACCCGCGGACGGTGCACCGCACGATCGAATTCAACAACGGCCGGACACCGATCGCGGACGTCCTCGACGTCCTCGGGACGAATTCCTGAACCCGCGGTCGTGGCCGGACCGCCGCGATAGATTCCCGGTAGTTCGCGACCGCACAACGGCGACGGGAGCACGGTCGATGACGGCGTCCGAAGGAACGTGGGATCCGGCGATGGCCTGGCTGCGGCTCGGATCGGGTGCGCCGCTGGTGCTGCTGCCGGGCCTGAGCGCGCATCACCGAGCCCCGCAGGGATTCGACCGCAAGGCGCAGCTCGGCGCGATGAAACCGTATGCCGCACACCGCGAGGTGTGGTCGGTCAATCGACCGGTGGGCCTGCTCGCCGGCACCACGATCGCGGATTTGGCTCGCGATTACGCCGAGGCGATACGCGAGAGGTTCGATGCGCCGGTCGACGTGATGGGCACCTCCACCGGCGGCAGCATCGCACTACAGCTCGCCGCGGACCATCCGGACGTGGTGCGCCGGCTCGTCCTGGTCATCGCGGCGCATCGGCTCGGCCCCGGCCGGCGGGTCCAGCGGGACGCGGCCGCGCAGGTGCGGGCGGGCCGTCCCCGCCGCGCGATCGCCGGGCTCGCCGCCGCGACCGCCGCCCACGGCTGGTCGCGGCGCCTGTTGTGGATCGCTGGCTGGCTGCTCGAGCCCGCGATGGGCCGGCACGGATACGACGACATGCTGGTGGTCGCCGACGCCGAGGACGGCTTCGATCTGACGGACCGGCTGGGCGAGATCGCCTGCCCCGTGCTGGTCGTGGGAGGAGACCGCGACGGCTTCTACGGTGCCGACCTGTTCCGCGAGACGGCTCGCGGCGTTCCCGACGGGCGGCTGCTGCTGTATCGCCGGGTGGGGCACCTGGGCGTGATGCGCAGCAAGCGCCTGCCCGCCGACGTGCTGAACTTCCTCGATCGCTGAGCCGACCGCCCCGACGGCCGAATGCCGCACCGGCGCGGCCGGTGCGGCATTCCGCGGTGGACCGGATCAGGCCTGCGGGGTGAGTTCCGCGACCCGGACCGGCGAGGTGTCGGCCGCGGCGGCGACGGCTTCCTCGAACTCACGGCGCCCGACCTGCGAACCGAGGACCAGGGCGAGACGGGTGAGGAAACCCTCGCGATCGGATTCGTCGGCCTGGTCGATCGCGGCGGACAGGCCCAGCCACACGTTCTCGCGGCGCTCTTCGTCGTCGGTCAGGGCGTCGGCCGGACGCGCCGGGACGGCGGGGCCGTCGGGGGCGGTGCCGGTGCGCAGCGCGTCCGCGACACCGGACAGCCCGGCCACCGGCACACGGCACAGCACCAGTCCGTCGGGGCGGATCACGAACGCCTCGCCGGCCCTCGCGCCGAGGGCCTCGATCAGATCCGGAGCGTCGAGCACGGTGACATCGGCAGGGGCACCGCCCACCGCGCCGCCGACCAGGACGGCCCGCACACTCTCCGGGGACAGGGCGGCACCGAGTTCGGCCGCGGCGGCAGCCAGGGCCGAGCTGCCATCCGCGTCGAGACCCACACCGAGCACGGCGAAACCGGTTCCGCGCACCACGTTCAGCGACGAGTCCACGGCGCTGGCCGCGGTGACGACACGCACCTTCCGGTCGTCCACGGGGTCGCCCGGCAGCACACCGGTGACGCCCTCGGCGACGGGCCACGTCAGCGGGGAGATCCGGGCGTGGGTCGCGCTGGACTGGCGCGGGTTGATGAGGTGCCCGAACTCCGGGCGGTTCACCGCGAGCGCGAGCACCGCGTCGCGGGTCGTGCGGTGGCCGTGGCTGCCGGGCGACATGATGAGCGTGGACTTCCCGGCGTTCGCGACATTCTGTTCCCAGGCGTGGTGCCGCTCGACCGAGTACGCCTGCAGCAGTGCAGGTTCGGCGTTGCCGTGGATCACGGCGGCGAGCTGCCACGCGAGGGTTTCGGCGTCCTCCATGCCGGAGTTGAGGCCGCGCACGCCGAAGATCGGCACCAGGTGCGCGGCGTCGCCGGCGAACAGGATGCGGTCGTGGGTGAAGTCGCGCAGGGCCAGCGCGCGGGCGCTGTAGAAGCCGTGCCATTCGAGGGTCCACGGCAGATCGTTCTGCAGCCAGTCCAGGTGCTTCGTGATCCGCGCCCGGATCGCCTCCTCCTGGGTCTCGATCTCGGCGTCCTCGGACGGGTCGAGCTGATAGTCGATGCGCCAGATGTTCTTCGGCTGCTTGTGCATGATGATCGTCGAGCCGGGGTTGCTCGGCGGGTCGAACCACACCATGCGCTCGGCGGGCAGCTCGGACTCCCAGTGGATGTCCGCGATGACGTAGCGGCCCTCGTAGTTGGTGCCCTCGAGGCGCAGCCCGGCGAGTTCACGCATCCGGCTGCGGCCGCCGTCCGCGGCGACGACCCAGCGCGCCCGCAGGTGCCGCTTGCCGTCGGCGGTGTCGATCTCGAGGGTGACCTCGTCGTCGCCGCGCAGAATGCCGGCGATGCTCGCCGACCAGTACAGGGTGATGAGCGGGTTCCGCTCGATGGTGTCGACGACGATCTGCTCGTACTCGGACTGGGAGACGTTGATCATCGGCGGGCGCACGTCGAAGTCGCGCAGCGGCATCCGGAAGTGCAGGACCTGCTGGTCGCGGTAGAAGCTGCGGCCGCCGACCCACGGCAGCACGATCTGCTCGAGTTCGGCGCCGTAGCCGAGGCGGGCCGCGGCCTCGAGGCTGTGGCGAGAGATGCAGATCGCGCGGCTGCCGAAGGACACCTGATCGGCGGCCTCGATGATGGTGACCGGGATGCCGCGCTGGGCCAGGCCGAGTGCCGCGGCCATACCGATGGGCCCCCCGCCCACGATGACGACGGGCAGGGCCTCGTCGGTGGGCTGCATCGATTCGAAGCTCGACGCGGGGTACTTCCGGGGCTGGTAGTAGGTCGACATGTGGTCAGATCCCTTCCTGGTCGAGACGGGCGGGACGTGCGGGGGTGGAGGGCACGCGGAGGACGAGGATGCTCACGAGGCTGATCAGCGCGATCAGGACGAAGTAGCCGGTGATGGACCACGAGGTGCCGGTCTTCGCGAACAGCGTGGTGGCGATCATCGGGGCGAGACCACCGCCGAGGATTGCGCCGATCTGGTAGCCGAGGGACGCACCGCTGTAGCGCACGGCGGGCGGGAACAGCTCGGAGAACAGCGCTGACTGGGGCCCGGCACAGCAGCCGAGCGTGAACCCGAGTCCGGCCATCGCCAGGAACATGACGGGCAGGGTCGCGGTGTCCATGAGCGGGAAGAACAGGGCGGCGGCGATCACCAGGGCCGCGGAACTGCGGATGTAGACGGTGCGCCGGCCGACGAGGTCGGATCGCCATGCGCTGAACGCCATGCCGGCCATCCAGAACGGGCACGAGGCGATGAGCAGGGTCAGCATCGTCGTCTGGGAGAAACCGAGTTCCTTCTCGCCGTACTTGAGCACGTAGACCATGTAGGCGTAGGCGATGCCGTTGGTGGCGATGAACGTGCCGCCGGCCAGCAGAACCGTCTTCCAGTGCTTGGTGAGCACCTCGATGATCGGCAGCTTCGCGGCAGCGTCGGCGCTCTCGTCCTTCGACTTCCGGAACTCGTCGCTCTCCTCGAGGCCGAGGCGGATCCACATCGCGACACCGACGAGCACGGCCGAGAGCAGGAACGGAACGCGCCAGCCCCACGAGTCGAACGTCGCCTCGTCCATGAAGATGGACAGCGGCAGGAAGACCAGGTTGGCGAGCAGGACACCGGCGGGTACCCCGATCTGCGGCGCCGCGCCGTACAGGCCGCGCTTGCCGGCGGGAGCGTTCTCGGTGGCCACGAGCACCGCGCCACCCCACTCGCCACCGACACCGAGTCCCTGGACGAAACGGAGGACGACGAGCAGGATCGGGGCGGCGACTCCGATGGCCGCGTAGTTCGGTAGCAGGCCGATCGTGACGGTCGCGAAGCCCATCAGCAGCAGCGACGTCACCAGCATCGATTTGCGGCCGACGCGGTCGCCGAAGTGGCCCATGACGACACCGCCGATGGGCCGGGCGACGAACCCGACGGCAAGGGTCGCGAAGGCGGCGAGCGTGCCGGCCAGGTCGGAGGTGCCCGGGAAGAACTGGGGCCCGAGCACGAGTGCCGCGGCGGTGCCGTAGATGAAGAAGTCGTACCACTCGATCGCGGTGCCGACGAAACTTCCGACAGCGGCCTTGCGCGCGGTTGCGGCCGTGCGGGACGCCTCGCGCTTGTCGATAACCGTCATGGATGGGGACCTTTCGAGGAGGGCGGAGACGTGACCGCCGACACCACGATGACCCCCACCACAACCCCGTGAAAAGCGCGAAAATTGCCGCTTATTCCCCGGCTCTCTCGAAGTAGTCTTATTTCTGCACGTGGGAAGGGACGATCGACCCTGCCGCGAAGGTGAGAAATTCCCGGGCCGCCCGACTCAGCAGGGCCCCGTCCTTCCAGGCGACGACGACGTCGACCGGCGCGGGAACAGGGTCGGTGACGTCGCGGACAGCGATCTCGAAGCCCTCGTAGGTGATGTCGCGTCGCGGCCGCGACAACAGCAGCGTCCAGCCCAGGCCCCGGCCGACGAACGCCCGGGAGGTCTCGAAGTTGCGGGTCCGGTACACCACGTTCGGGGTGAATCCGGCGGTCCGGCACACCCCCAGCCCGTGGCTCGAGCTCGGCGGCGAATCGAGTAGCACCATCGGTGCGTCCCCGAGGTCCTGCAGCCGGATCGGCTCGTCGCCCGCCGCCAGGGGATGTGCCGCGGGCAGCAGCACCATCGGGTTGCGCTGCCCGATCGTCACCGTGCCCAGCCCGGGCCGCAAATCCAGGGCATACATCACCGCGACGTCCAGTTCCCCGGACTCGAGTTGAGCGGTGAGATGGTTCTGGTCGTCCTCGTGGAAATCGAGGTGCACCCGCGGATGGCTGCGGATGAATCCGTCCAGGAGCGCCGGCAGCACGGTCGGCCCCAGCGACGGATAGCACCCGACCTTGACCCTGCCGACCACCTCACCGGCCTCGGCGCGGGCGTCGGCCTGCAACTCCCCCGCCTGGTGCAGCAGGATCCTGGCCCGCTCGAGCACGCCCTCACCGGTCGGGGTGAGCCGCACCCCGCGCGCCCGCTGCCGGATACACAGCCGGGCACCGAGGGCACGTTCGAGTTCGGTGATCGACGAGGACACCGCCGACTGCGACATGCTCAGTACGTCCGCGGCGCCGGCGATCGACCCCCACTCTGCGACCGCGACGAACGCCGCGAGCTGGCGGAGTGTGTAGTGGGGAACAGGATCGACCGGGCTCATGCCCCCACGGTAGGCGCTGCGAGCTTCTCGGCGATCTCGGTCCGCACCGCCGACGGCACCGAACCGGCGAACTTCTTGAGGTAGGCCAGGACCCAATCCCGGTCGTCGGCGAGGAACGGGAAGTCCGAGCCGACCATGTGCCGGACGGCGAGCATGGGCAGCGGGGCGTCGAGTGCGCGGAAGTCGCTGTTGCGCAGACCGGAGACCGTGCACCCCGGGTAGAACTGGCCGAGCATCAGACCCTGCAGGACGAAATCCGACTTGCGGTCGTTCTGCACCCGCTCGATCACGTCGTAGTCCGTCATATCGGGGAAGACCACGACGACGGCCTTGAGGGCGGCGTCGGCGCCGGATCCGGGGGGCAATTCGGGGAACAGCTCGGCCAGATCGTCGGCGATGGCCCGCATGCGGTCCTCCCCGACATCGGCGCCCGGGACGAACGCCGCCCAGAACAGTCGCCGGGTGATCGACGGGCCGGCGAACGGGCACACGGGGCCGGTCCGGCCGAGGTCCTCGTGCGGCCGGCACAGGTAGTCGACCGCCCAGCGCCGGAGTTCGCCGGCGCGGGGGTGCTCGTCGGCACCGAAGCCGTCGAACAGGCTGCCGAGTTCGACGCCCGACCGGGGTCCTCGCACACGGAAGTCAGGATGGACCTCGGCAGAAGGTGTTTCGTCTCCGAGCTGACGGGTGGTGATCGACATGTTTTCTCCCAGAAGCTGTGTGGCCGAGACCGTCGGATGTCGTGAGACCAGAATCCTGCGGTGAGGCCGGCCGGGCCAGGCACCCCAGGGGTGCGTCTGCGTACCCCTCATGCCGTCGCGGTGTCCGCGGCCAGCAGGTGCCGCGCAAGGGCGGGGCCGAGAACGTCGAGGGCCTGCGGTCCCGTCAACTGCTGGTGGGTGGCGGGCACCGCGTGCTCGTCGATCCGCCCGGCGATGTGCCGCGTCCAGGCAGCTGCGGCGGTCGGGTCGTCGACGGATTCCGCGGCCGCGAAGTACAGGAGATCGGTGTCGAGCGACATCGATGGCCTGTGCGCGACAGCGAGTTCCACCGTCGCAGTGAACACGCGGTGCAGCGCCTCGACGCGCTCCGGGGTCACCGCGTCGAACAGGCCCCCCGTGTGACGCAGCACGTCCGCGGCCTGTTCGGCGGTGAGTGTGTCGTCGACGGGCAGGTCACCGAACTCGGCGAGCAGTTCCCCGAGGGTCGGCGGTTCGATGCGGATGTCGTTCTCGCCCAGCAGATGCGAATCGAGCATCGTGAGGGTCGCGACCGACTCGGGACCGAGCCGCACCGACATCTCGTGGGCGATCTGACCGCCCACCGAGTACCCGACGAGATGGTACGGACCGTCCGGCTGCACGGACCGGATCTGATCGATGTAGCGGTCGGCGAGCTCGGCGAGGGAACCGAACCGGACCTGCGGGTCGGTGAGCGCCGGGGACTGCAGTCCGTACACCGGGCGGTCCCCCAAGTAGGGCACCAGACCGGTGAAACACCAGGCCAGGCCGATCGCCGGATGGATGCAGAACACCGGAGTGCCCGCACCGTCGGGGCGCAGCGGCAGCAGCGGCGCCAGCGCGTCGTCGGCCTCGCGGTCCGGCGCGCTGGTGATCCGGTGGGCCAGGGCTTCCGGCGTGGGGTCGGTGAAGATCCACTGCACGGGCACCCGCCGGTCGACCCGGTCCGAGATCGTCGCGATCAGCACGGTCGCGCTCAGGGACGTGCCACCGAGTGCAAAGTAATTGTCGTCCAACCCGACCCGCTCGAGTCCGAGGTCGTCGGCGAAGGCGTCGGCGACGATCGTCTCGGCGGCGTCGCGCGGCGCCCGGTAGGCGACCCGGGTGTGCTCGGGCCGCGGCAGAGCGGCACGGTCGAGTTTGCCGTTGGCGGTGACCGGGACCCGGTCGAGGACGGTGACGGTCGCGGGAACCATGTGCGGCGCGAGCCGGGTACGGGCGTGGCCGAGCACCGCATCGGTGTCGACGACGGCGCCCGGGGCCGCGACGACATAGCCGGCGAGCCGATCGCCGTCGGCGTGGGCGACGGCGTGCGCGACCCCGGGATATCCGAGCAGCGCCGATTCGATCTCACCGAGCTCGATGCGGAACCCGCGCACCTTCACCTGCTGGTCGGAGCGGCCGACGTAGTCGAGTTCGAGCGTCCCGTCGTCGCGGCGACGCCAGCGCACAAGGTCGCCGGTGCGGTACATGCGCTGCCCGTTCGGTGCGGCGACGAACCGGGCCGCCGACAGTCCGGGGCGATTGCGGTATCCGCGGGCCAGCCCCGGCCCGGACAGATACAGCTCTCCCACGACGCCGACCGGCACCGGCCGCAACCGGTCGTCGAGCACGAGTTCGCCGAATCCGCGGATCGGACCGCCGATCGTGACGGGTTCTCCCGCCACGAGTGGTCGTCCCGCATTCGACTGGATCGTTGTTTCCGCCGGCCCGTACGTGTTCACCATCGTCCGGCCAGGGGCCCACCGCGCGACGAGTTCCGGAGGGCAGGTCTCACCACCGACCACGACGGTGCTCAGGTGGTCGAGTCCGGTCGGATCGACCGTGCCGAGCGCGGCGGGCGTCAGTGCCGCGTGCGTGACCTGCTCGCGTGCCAGCAGGTCGGCGAGCTCGCGGCCGCCGAACACCCCGGGCGGGGAGATCACCAGGCTGCCGCCGGTTCCGAACGCCCACAACATTTCCAGCACCGCCGCGTCGAAACTCGGCGATGCCGCGTGCAACACCCGCGCGTGCGGCCCGAGCCCGAACCGGGCGCGCTGCTCGGCCACCAGGTTCGCGAGCCCCGCATGCGTGACCTCCACGCCCTTCGGCACCCCCGTCGAGCCGGACGTGTAGATGACATACGCGGCATGCTCGGGCCGCAGCGGCACCCGCACCCCCGGGCGATGGGAATCTTCGCCCGGATAGGCCGAAGACTGTTTCCCATCACCCGGGGAGGACGGAGGCACGGCGAGCCAGGGGACGGAGCCCGGGAGATGCCCGGCCGAGTCGGGCGTGGTGAGGCCCAGGGAGGCACCGGAATCGGCGAGCATGTGCTCGATGCGACCGGCCGGGTACTGGGGGTCGACGGGGACGAACGCGGCACCGGTTTTCGCGACCGCCCATACGGCGAGCACCGACTCCACCGAGCGGGTCATCGCGATCGCGACCACCGACTCCGGGCCGACGCCGGAATCGGACAGGTTGTGTGCCAGTCGATTCGACTGATCATCCAGCTCACGGTAGGTGAGCCGACGCTCCCCCGCGACCACCGCGACCGCTTCGGGTTCGGCGACCGCCGCGGCGGCGAACAACTCCGGCAGGGTGACGCCGGGAGCCGACGTACCGCCCGAAACCGGAACCAGTTCGGCACGTTCGGCGTCGTCGAGGAGGTCGAAGGCGCCGACCGGCCGAGTCGGCTCGGCGACGACGGCGCCGAGGAGACGCACGAACCGCCGCACGAAGCCGTCGACGGTGTCACGGTCGAAGATGTCGGTGGTGAAACCGAATTCGGCGATCATGCCGGCAGGGGCGCCGGAGCGATCGCGGGTCTCGTCGACGCTCAGGTACAGATCACACTTGGCGACCTCGAGATCGACGTCGACGGTCTCGACGACCAGCCCCGGCAGATCGAGTCGGGTCGCATCGAGGTTGCGGAACTCGAGGAGCACCTGGAACAGCGGCGCGTGCGCGGAGGATCGCACCGGATCGAGCGCCCGGACGACATGATCGAACGGGACGTCCGCGTGCCCGAATGCGTCGAGATCACCGTCACGCGCCTGGGTCACCAGATCACCGAACGTGGACTGCGGTGCGATGCGGGTACGGAGGGTCACCGTGTTGACGAACATCCCGACCATGTCGTCGAGCGCCGCGGCGCCGCGGCCCGCCACCGGCGTGCCGATCGCGAGATCGTCTGTGCCCGAGAGCTTCCCGAGCAGAAGAGCGAGGGCAGCGTGCACCACCATGAACACGGTGGCGTCGTGGTCGCGGGCCAGGTCGATCACCGCACGGTGCAGGGCCGGGCCGATCTCGAACGGCACGGCGGCGCCGTGCGCGGAGCGGAACACCGTCCGATCCCGATCGGTGGGCAGTTCGAGCAGTTCCGGCAGCCCGTCGAGGGTGCGACGCCAGAAGTCGATCTGAGCGGTCGCGAGCGACGCCGGGTCGGTGTCGTCGCCTACGACCTCCCGCTGCCACAGGGTGTAGTCGGCGTAGTGCGCGGGCATCGGCATCCACTGCGGCGCAAGCCCAACGGCGCGGGTCGTGTAGGCGAGCATCACGTCCCGCGCAAGCGGTGCCATCGAGAATCCGTCGGCCGCGATGTGGTGCAACACGATCGCGACGACATGCTCGTCCGGGCCCAGCCGGAACAGTGCGGTGCGCATCGGCACGTCGACGCTCACGTCGAACCCGGCGGAGGCGACGGCACGCAGCCGCTCCCGCAACTCGCTTTCGCCCGAAACCGGCACCGGTGTGAGGTCGTCGGTGCCGATGCTGTCGGCGGGGAGCACGACCTGATGGGGGCCCAGCGTCGACGACGGGTGGACGGTGCGCAGCGACTCGTGCCGATCCAGCACGTCGGCCAGAGCGGCGCGCAGCGCATCGAGGTCCAACTCACCGGTCAGGCGCAAGACGATCGGAACGTTGTAGGCCGGGGAGGCCGGATCGACCTGGTTGACGACCCACATACGCTGCTGCGCGAGCGAGAGCGGCACGTACTCCGGGCGGGGACCCGCGACCAGCGCGGGCCGATCCCCCACGCGCCGACCGGCCGCATCGGTGCGCGCGGCCGGCGCCGCGACGGCATCGGTGCGCGCGGCCAGCGCCGCGACGGTCGGCGCCTCGAACAACTCCCGCACACCCAGATCCGTGCCCGCGTCGGTGTTGACGCGCGCGACCACGCGGGTCGCGCTCAGCGAGTTGCCGCCGAGGTCGAAGAAGTTGTCGTCGAGACCGACCCGGTCCAGGCCCAGCACCTCGGCGAAGGCCGCCGCGGCGGCCCGCTCGGTGCCGGTGACCGGCGCCCGGTATTCGGCACGGGCGAGGTCCGGGGCGGGCAGGGCTGCGCGGTCGAGCTTGCCGACCGGGGTGAGCGGCAGTTCGTCCAGCATCACGATCGCCGCCGGAATCATGTGGGACGGCACGAAATCCCGGAGGTGCTCGAGCAGCGCCGCTGCGTCGGGATCGGTCGCCGTGCCCGGTTCGGCCGGGGCGGGAAGCACGTAGGACACGAGCACGGTGTCCCCGCCCGGTCCGCGGCGCCCGACGGTGACGGCGAAGTCGACGCCGCGATGACGGGTGAGGGCGGCATCGATCTCGCCGAGTTCGATGCGGATGCCGCGGATCTTGACCTGGAAGTCGGACCGGCCGAGGTAGTCGAGGGTCGGGGCGCCCTCGGCGGTCTCCCGCCAGCGCACCACGTCACCGGTGCGGTACAGCCGCGCACCGGGTTCGCCGAAGGGGTCGGCGACGAACCGGGACGCGGTCAGCGCCGGCCGTCCCCGGTAGCCGCGGGCCAGCGCAGGCCCGCCGAGGTACAGTTCGCCGGCGACACCGGCCGGGACGGGACGCAGCGCGGCGTCGAGGACCACCTCGGTGAACCCGCGGGCCGGTCCGCCGATGGTCACCGGTTCTCCCGGGGCGAGTGCGCCGCTGAGGTTGGACATCACGGTCGATTCGGTGGGCCCGTATCCGTCGAGCATCGTCCGGCCGGGAGCCCAACGCTCCACCAGTTCCGGTGCGCACGCCTCCCCCGCGACGAGCAGGACACGCAGCGCGTCGAGGCCGGCCGGGTCGAGCGAGGCGAGCACGCTCGGGGTGAGCACGGCATGCGTGACGGCCTCGCGACGCAGCAGGCCGGTGAGGTCGTCGCCGCCGTACACTGCCGGGGGGACGACGACCAGCGTCGCGGCCGATCCGATCGCCCACAGCATCTCGAACACCGACGCGTCGAAACTCGGTGAGGCACAGTGCAGCACCTTCGCATCCCGGTCGATGTCCAGGGTGCGTTGCTCGGCCACGAGGCCGGCGAGGCCGCGGTGCGTGACGACGACACCCTTGGGCAGCCCGGTCGATCCCGACGTGTAGATCACGTAGGCGGCCTGACCGGGATGGACCGGGGCGCCTTCGTCGATCGGAGCGTCGGACACGTCCTCCGTGGGTTCGTCGAGCACGAGCCAGCGCACCGAACCGGGCAGCCGGCGCAGTGTCGACGAGACGGTCACGCCGACAGTCACTTCCGAATCGGTGATCATGTGCTCGATGCGTCCGGCCGGGTGGGTCGGGTCCACCGGCACGAATGCGGCACCGGTCTTCGCGACGGCCCACACCGCGGTCACCGACTCGACGGATCGGGTGAGCGCGACCGCGACGATCGACTCGCGTCGCACCCCGGCGGCGCGCAGGACACGAGCGAGCCGGTTCGAGGACGCATCGAGTTCGGCGTAGGTGACGTGGCGGCCGGACCCCGCGAGTGCGATTCCGTCCGGGTTCGCTGCGACCGCGTCGGCCAGCAGCTGCGGCAGCGTGACCTCGGGCATCGAGGCGGCACCGGGCACGAGGGTGCGGTGCGGGGCCTCGAGGTCCGCCGCCCGGGTGCCCGAATCGGCGGCGAGCATCGCCTCGACGAGCGCGACGACGGCGTCGTGGTGTGCCCGCAGATCGTGGTCGCCGTAACGATTCGGATTCGCGGCGGACTCGACGAACACCGTTGCCCCACTGCGGTACACGTTCACAGTGAGGTCCGGGACGGGGCCGGTCGTGAGGATGTGGAAGTCGGCGGACAACGCGCCGAACTGCAGGTGCCGGTCGAACAGCATCACGTTGACCATCGGACCCGACACGGCCCGGGCGGCGGCGTCGGCGCCGAGGTCGCGCAGGATGTCCTCGACGTTGCCGCGCTGGTGCCGCAGCGCGCCGAGCAGTTCGCCCTGGACCCGGTCCACGAGGTCGCCGACGGTGTCGCCCGGACGCATCCCGACCCGGATCGGAGCGACGTTGGCGAGCATGCCACCCGAGCGCCGCAGGATCGCGGTGGGACGGGCCGAGACCGGAATGTCGACGGTAACCTCGCGGCGGCCGGTGCGTCGCGACAGGTAGTGAGCGAACGCCGCGACGAGGGTGGCGGCCGGGGCGGCCTCGGTGTCCGCGAGGAACGCGGCGGCCCGGTCGGACAGGGCGGTGCGGACCGTGCGGCTCGTCGCGACCGGCGGTGCGTCCCGGTCGGCGAGGGAGGCACCGCCCGTGCGGGTGTTCAGGCGCTGCGCCCAGTAGTCGCGGTCGGCAGCGAACCGGTGGGACGCGCGGTAGTCGCGGTCGAGCCGTTCGAGGGTACGCAGGTCCGCAGCCCGGTTCGGTTCCGGCACAGAGTGTTCCACCGCGGCGGTGTAGAGGGAGGCGACGCGGCCGACCATGGTCGCGGCGCCGTGCCCGTCGAGCGCGATGTGGTGGATGCGGCTGTACCACAGGTAATGCGCATCACCGACCCGCAGCAGCGTCGACTCGCACAGGTGGTCGCGGTCGAAATCGACCGGGGATGTGTAGTTCGCGTGCATCCACGACTGCGCAGCGGTCAACGGGTCCGGTTCGGCACGGAAGTCGAGGAACCCCATCGCCGCGTCCACCGGCGGGTCGACCACCTGGTGCGGTTCGCCGTCGACCTCGACGATGCGCAGGAACACCGACTGGAACTCGTGTGCGGCGCGCATCGCCACATCGCGGAAGAGCGCGACATCGAGCGCACCCCGGATGTCGAGATACTGGGCGATGCAGATCGGCACATCGGGTGCGAGTTGCTGCGCGAACCACAGTCCGTGCTGGGCGGCCGAGAGCGGGAACGGCTCGTGGACGGTGGTCGACGCGGCGTGGTCCATCGATTCACAACCCCTGTAATGCCGGCGCCGCGGGTCCGCGGCGGGACGGTGGATTCTTCGGTTCGCCGGTTCCGATCCGGCTACTCCACGGTCCCGCGGCGGGGCCTCACGATGAACCCACCCCAGGGGTGTTGTGTGCTCACCCGTGCATCAAGCGTCGATGCTGCTCATGTCGCCGTAACGGGCACCGGCGACGGCGCCGCGCGGTACGGCGGCGTCGAGCGCCGCGACGTCGTCCGGCCCGAGATGCACCTCGAGTGCGGCCACGTTCTGCTCCAGATAGCGCACCCGCTTGGTCCCGGGGATCGGCACCACGTCGTCGCCCTGTGCCACGACCCAGGCGAGGGCGAGTTGCCCCGGTGTGCAGCCGCGGTCGTCGGCGAGCGCGCGGACCCGCTCGACGAGCGTGAGATTGGTCTGCAGGTTCTCGCCGCTCGACCGCGGGAAGTACGCGGACCCGCGGCTGTCGCCGGCAGTGAACCCGGACGCCGGCACCGTCCCGGTGAGCAGCCCCCGGCCGAGCGGTGAGTACGGAACCAGGCCGATGCCGAGTTCGCGCAGCGTCGGCAGGATCTCGTCCTCGATGTCGCGGGTGAACAGGGAATATTCAGTCTGCAGCGCTGTGATCGGGTGCACGGTGTGTGCGCGGCGGATGGTCGCCGCCGATGCCTCGGACAGACCGAGGTGGCGGACCTTGCCTGCGGCGACGAGTTCGGCCATCGCGCCGACCGTGTCCTCGATCGGCACGGTCTTGTCGACGCGATGCTGATAGTAGAGGTCGATGTGGTCGACGCCGAGCCGCTCGAGGGAGGCATCACACGCGGCTCGCACGTAGTCGGGGTGACCATTGATGCGGAGACGGGTGCCGTCGGGGCGGCGTTCGTTGCCGAACTTGGTGGCGAGTTGCACCTCGCCGCGGCGACCGGCAATCGCCCGGCCGACGAGCCGCTCGTTGGTGAACGGACCGTACATGTCCGCGGTGTCGAGAAACGTGACGCCCAGGTCGAGGGCACGGTGGATCGTTTCGATTCCACCGGCCTCGTCGGTCGTTCCGTAGAACTCCGACATGCCCATGCAGCCGAGGCCGAGAGCCGAGACGTCGAGGGATGCGGTGGTGCCGAGTGTGCGCTGGTGGATGGTCATGTCGTCCAGCCAACAGCCTGGAGTGCACTCCAGGTCAAGCCCCGGCTGCGCGGGCCGCCCGTTCGAGCCGGTCGGTGTAGATGGCGAGCTTGTGGTCGATCGCGCCCAGATGGGCGGTGACCTCGGCGAGCTGACGCAACACCTCGAGCCGGTGGGCCTGCAGCAGCGCGACCCGCTCGGTCTCGTTGCCGTCCCCGGCACGCACGAGATCGGCGTACCTCCGGACGTCGCGGATCGGCATACCGGTGGCGCGCAACCGAGTCACCAGCTCGATCCAGCTCAGATCGTGGTCCTGGTAGCGGCGATGGCCGCTGCCCGAACGCGGCACCGGCCGTAGCAGCAGGCCGTCCCGCTCGTAGTACCGCAACGTCTCGATGGACAGTCCGAGCCGGTCCGCGGCGGCGGCAATGGGAATCCCGATGGCAGGCATATCCCGAGTGTCACTCCTGGAGTGCACTCCGGGTCAAGTGGTCTCGTTCGGTGCGGCGGCACCCGGGATGTCGGCGGAGGGGACGTCGGCGTCGGCGTCGGCGTCGTGACGATGCCGGGCCTCGCCGACCTTGGCGATGCCGCGGCCGATCCGCTCGACACCGGAAGCACCGACGCCGGCGGCCCGGTCACCGAACGCCTTGGCGCTGCCACCGATCGCCACGCCGAGCGCACCACCGACGATGCGAACGGGACTGGAAATCTCGTCGAGTGCCTCGGCGATCCCGGGATCCTCGTCGTCGAGCCACCCGGCGGCATCGGCCCGGCACGCCCCACGGAAGTCGTCGAGGTCCTGACGCAGCTCGAGCATTCCCTTCACGGTGCGTGTCGACGACAACCGCCGCACGAGTTCGAAGGCAGTGCCTTCGGCGGACCGCGCCAGCGCGCGGCGGGCGCGTCGCAGCAACTCGCCGTCGTGACCGAAGTGCTCGGCAAGCAGTCCGCGGGCCTCGGCGATCGCCCCGGGCAGCGCGCCGGGATCGTCGGTACGCAGGTTGTCGAGGCGCAGACGGTGCCACAGGTACAGCGAGTCCTCGACGAGGACGAGCAGTTGCAGGGTCTCACCGAGCCGCTGCTCGGGGTCGAGGGCGCCGGGTTCGGCAGCGTCGGCGGAGTCGAGAACCACCGACGCGCGGTTGCGCAATCGGGTCACGGCCGTGGCGAGCGGCGCACCGAGATCGGCGATGGCTTCCCATTCCCGCGTCGGCAGCGCACCGGCCTGGTCGACGATCGCGACGGCGCGGGTCAGCGCATTGTGGTGGGCGACGACATCGCCGAGGCCGGGGGCATCGGCGAGTTCGAGGACCTGCTCGACAGCGCTCGAACCGGCGGGATTCGAACCGGTACCGACCGCCCCGGACGACATCCGGGCCACCGCGGCCTCCACCGACGAGACGGCAGCGCGCAGCGCGCGGACCACCGCGTCGACCGGTTCGCCGGCGGGGATGTCGGGGTTCGGTTCGTCGGTCATGGTGTCCATGGTGCTACGTCCGGTTTCCGGGCGCACGCGCTACCCGGCACTCGCACGCGCCACCCGATCCCGTCAGTTCGGGACGCGCACCCACGCGTCCTCGAGCAACGCCACGATGTCGATCTCGCGTCGGGCCCGGTACGCGCTCAGGACCCGACGCGGACGGGTCTCGTCGTCGAGCCCGATCGCGGCGGCGAGCGCCTCCGCCGTGCCCTCCTCGGGCACGATCTCCGGTGCCGAATGCCCGACCAGAGCCAGCGCCTTGCGCAGCGGCTCGGCATTCTCGGCGACCGTGCGCAGCGGCACGACATCGAAATGCCCGTCGGGATGGAACTCGAGGAACACCTCGTTGTCCTCGTCGACCCCGAGGTCCTCGAGGAATCGGCGCACCGTGCCGAGCTGCGGGGTCGCACCGGACCACCGAATCACCTGCGTTCCCAGACGGGAACCGAGCACCACTTCCCCGCCGGGCGGGCATCCGACGATCCCCGCGACGGCGGACGGTACCGGGAAGTCGGCGCCGCGCAGGTGGTCGCGGGTGGCCGTGACACGCAGCCGGGCGACGCCGCCGAGCAGGTAGAGCCGGCGTGTGCGGCGCGGCGATCGCATCTGGATGTGAGTGCGCATCCGCCGCCGGACGCGGCCGCCGACGATCTCGAAGTCGCCGCTGTCCGCGAAGATCCGGGCCGCGGCCTCGGAGATCTGGAACCGCGCGGCCAGCGCTCCGGCGAGTGCGGTGGCGTCGACGGCGGCCCCGCCGGGGGCGTCGACGGCGGCCCCGCCGGCGGCGTCGACGATCCGGGCGATGCGAGCCCGGACAGCCCCCGGAACGTCGGTCTCCCACTGGACCAGGGACCACATTCCCGATGCGGTGACGGCGAACCGCTCGTCCTCCGCGATCTCGTCGATGATGGTCGCGGTGTCGTGGGTGGTGTCCATGCGGGTGACGAGGGCGGCGGCGGGCATCGGGTCGCCCAGGATCTCGAGCACCTGCGCCGCGCGGTCGGCCAGGCTGTCCTGGCGAGTGAGGACCCGCCCGTCGAACACCGGCAGTCCGCAGTGCCGCAGCCACGCGGTGAGTTCACCGGCGGGCAGATTCCACAGGGCCGTAACCGCGGCGGGCTCGACGACCCCGTTCTCGGATTCGAGCTCGGCGAGCAAGGCGCGCGTCTGTCTCTCCGCCTCGGCCAGGTTCGGCACCGCGACCCAACCGCCTGACACATCGAAGCGGTCGTCGAGACGGTTCAGCACCTGACGGAGCGGAACGTCGAGACCCGGTACCGGGCGGGACAGGTCCGGATACATCGCCTCGATCCGGTCGAACGAGGCGACGGGACGCACGTGCACGCGCAGCGCGGCGAGCAGGTCCCCGACCGCCGTGCCGAACGGGAATGTCGACGGGGCGGACGGGTCCACGGCGACCTCGCCGAGGACCCGCTGCCGCAGGTTCTCCCGATCGGGTGCGGGCAGGGTGGCCACGTAGTCGCCGAGTTCGGTGATCGGATCGTCCGGGTCGGGCAGCGGCAGGTCCCGCGCGGTGAGGGCGGTGATGCGCGCGGCCACCTCCTGGATCTCCTCGGGGGCGCCGTCCTCGAGCTCGACGCGCAGCAACGGACGGTCGCCGTGGCCACGCAGCACCCGCCATCGGGCCAGCTCCGCGAGGTCGGCGAGGAGCAGATCGAGTGCGGGCACCTCCGGTCCGGCCTGCGCACCGGGGGATGCGCGCAGCACGCCCGGATCGCGCAGGATCGCGACGACCAGCGCCGCGCACACGATTTCGTGCACGGTGTCGGGGTCGGCGCCGCGCACCGCGAACAGCTCGGACGGGGAGCGCTCGAACAGCGCGGCCGTGGTCGCGACCCCCGGCAGGCGGCCGACGACCGTGGCCGCGGCGGTGCCGAGATCCAGCCCGGTGACCGGCACGTCGATGCGGGCGGCGAGCCCGTGGGCGAGCGGCGTTTCGGGATGGTCGGTCACGTAGATGTGGGCCAGCGCCGCGCAGATCGCAGGAACATCGGCCGAGGCGGCCGTCTCGGCCGGCGACTGGTTCTCCCACCAGTGGTCGCCCGGAGCGAGTGCGGACAGGGCCGTAGCGCGCCCGGAACCGTACCGCTCGAGCCACGGCATCAGCTCGAGCCAGCGGCGCTCACCGAGTTCGTTGTCGGACAACGCTATGGACCACAGCGACACGACCGGGTGCTCCTCTTCGACGTTCGGCGGGATGCCACAAACCACGGACCCCCCACCGCCACGGTCGCCCGCGCGGGACACCGCCCGAACGACTCTACCGGTGCCCGCCGGGGCAGGCTTCGCGACCGGTACCGGAAAGCGCGGGCCCGCACCGACGATTTGCCCGGACCCGGCGCCGCGTGGCGGTACCGTTGACGAGGTCGGCGGGCATCCCACCGAGGTTCACCTCCAGCGAGGAGTTCCGAATGCGACGTCCACCTCGAGCGACCTCGACGCTGTCGACCGGATCGCTGTCGACAATCATTCTCGTCGCAGCGTGGGTCCTGCTGGGAGCCGGACCGGTGTCCGCGTCTCCGGTGTCCGGATTCCCCCTCCCGCTTCCGGCGCCGCCGCAGGTGACGCTCGACGACGTGCTGCCGACACCGATCCTCGACGACCCGTTCTTCGATCGGCCCGAGGGTCTCGACACCTATCCGCCGGGCACGGTGCTGCGTGAACGTCCGGTCCGGATGCGGGCGCTGCCGGCGGCGGTCGTCCCGCACACCGCACGACAGTTCGTGGTGCGCTCGACCGACTCGGCCGGGCGGCCGATCCCGGTCACGGCGACGCTCGTGCTGCCCGACAGCCCGTGGCCGGGTGGTCCGCGGCCGGTCGTCGTCTACAGCATGGCGATCGATTCGCTCGGCAGCCGCTGCACCCCGTCGTATCGCGTCGTGCACGACGCCGTCGACATCGACGTTCCGCCGATGCTGCCGGTCCTGCTCGCGCGTGGCTGGGCGGTGCTGGTCCCGGATCATCAGGGGCCGCACATGGCGTATGCCGCCGGCCGGCTCGCCGGGCACGCCGTACTGGACTCGGTGCGGGGGTTGCGCGCCATCGCACCCGAACTCGCGGACGCCCCGCTCGCGATGACCGGTTACAGCGGCGGTGCCATCGCGACGGGCTGGGCTGCCCAACTGCAACCGACGTACGCGCCCGATGTGCGGTTCACCGGTGCCGCGGCCGGCGGGTTGCCCGCCGACCTGGCGCTGCTGCGGACCACGATGAACGGGCAGCTCGGATCGGGGCTGTTCCTTGCCGCGACGGTGGGTCTGGCCCGCGAATATCCGCAGCTGCTGGTCCTGGCCAACCCGCTGGCCGCGGTGCTCGCCGCAACACCGCTGAAGGATCAGTGCACGATCGCGCTGGCCGCCACGGGCATCGCCATGGTTCCCGTCGAGGCGTTCACCACCGTGCCCGATCCGTTCGAGGATCCGGGCGTCCGGCAGGTGCTCGACGACAACCGGCTCGGCGGGCAGACACCGCAGACACCGATGTACCTGTACCACGGGTCGTCACAGGTCTTCCTCGGCGACGAGTTCATCCCGGAATCGGGAGTTCTTGCCCTGCAACAGCAATGGTGTGCCGGCGGGGCGAACGTGACCTATGTGCCGGTGTGGGGCGAGCACCTGACGGCCGCGGTTGCGGGCGCACCCGGGATGCTGGACTGGATCGCCGATCGACTCGCCGGCGTGCCGGCATCGCAGGGCTGCCCGTGACCGCGCGAACGTTCAGGACGTGGCGGGGTCCGAATCCTGGGCATCCTGTGCGGCGGGCCTGAGCCGCAACAGCACCAGACCCGCCACGAACGCCACGATCAACGACGCGACCGCACCGTTGACGTGCAGGGCGTTGACCGCGACCGCGGCCCCGACGACACCTGCAAGCAGGGCACACCACAGCAACGCCTTCGCGATGACCGCACCCATGACCACGCACCTTCCGCAAGGCCCCAATCCGACAAATCACGATAGTGTCACCTGTCACAACCGCCGCGACATCCGGTCCGGCGTGTCCGGAAATCCGTCCTCCGGCAGCTCCCCGCCTGCCGCTCCGGTCCGTAGGCTCGGGGTTCAGGCACGAGACGACGAGGCGGAGGTAAGGCGTGAACTTCGGGGACGTGCGACTGCGGGACGTGACGCTGCGGGATGTGACGCTGCGTGACGGACTGCAACTGACCGGCAAACTCCTGCCCACCGAACGCAAGGTGCGTCTCGTCCGGTCCCTGCTGGATGCGGGCGTCCCCGAACTCGAGATCGGATCGCTCGCCCGCCCGGACCTGGTCCCGCCGATGGCCAACAGTCTCGAACTGATCGCGGCGCTCACCGAGGAGGAACTCGACCGCTGCTGGGTGTGGGTCGCCACGCCCCGGCACGTGGAGAAGGCGATCGCGGCCGGCGCACGACACTTCCAGTACTGCTTCTCGGTGTCCGACGCCCACAACAACGCGAACATCGGCCGCGACACCGAGACGAGCATCGCCGCGATGCCCGCCGCCGTCGACCTGGCCCACGCCGCCGGCGGCAGCATCCAGTTGTGCCTGGCCACGTCGTTCACGTGCCCGTTCGACGGCCCCGTCGATGCCGACCGGGTCCTGGAGATCGCGTGCGATCCGCGCACCGACGGTGCCGCCGACATCGTGCTCGCCGACACCCTCGGGCAGGCCGTGCCCGGCCAGGTCGCGGAACTGGTCTCGCGTGTACGCGCCGAATCCCCCGGACGCCGGATCGTCTACCACGGCCACGACACGTGGGGGCTGGGCGTCGCCAACAGCCTCGCCGCGGTGTCGGCCGGCGCGAGCGTCGTCGACGGGGCGCTCGCCGGGCTCGGCGGCTGCCCCTTCGCACCAGGGGCGAGCGGCAACACCGCCACCGAGGACCTGCTGTTCGCGACCCGCCCGCAGTGGCTGTCGCCGGAGGTGTTTGCCGATCTGGTCCGGCTCGGCGAGGATCTCGCGGCCGAACTGGACGAGCCGAACCGGGCCCGCGCCACGCAGGGCGCGCGTTCGGAAGCTGCAGCGTTCGAATGGGTGCTGCGCTCATGACAGGATCACCGACGTGCGAATCCTGATCGCCCCGGACAGTTTCAAGGGCACCTACCGGGCCGCCGAGGTCGCGGACGCCGTCGCGGCGGGCGCCGAATCCGCGGGGCACGAGACGATCAGGCTTCCCGTCGCCGACGGCGGCGAGGGCACTCTCGAAGCGCTGACCGGGCCGATGCGCCTCGACCACATCGAGGTCGCGACCGTCAATCCATGGCGAATGCCGTGCCCGGGAGTATTCGGTCTCGCCGCGGACGGAACCGCCGTCGTCGAACTCGCCACCGCAAGCGGAATAACCACCGCGCACAACGGCTTCCGTGATCCGGTGACCGCCGACACCTACGGCACCGGCCTGGTGATGGCAGAGGCGGCGCGGCGCGGCGCGCGCCGGATCGTCGTCGCGGCCGGTGGTTCGGCGACCACCGACGGCGGTCTCGGCGCCATCGCCGCGATCGATTCGGCCGGCGGCCTGCACGGCGCGTCGGTCACGGTACTGACCGACGTCACCACCCGATACGTCGATGCGGCCCGGGTGTTCGGACCGCAGAAGGGCGCCGACCCCGCCACGGTGGACCTGCTCACACAACGGCTCGACGCGGCCGCGACGGCCCTGCCGCGCGACCCGCGGTGCGTCGACGGGACCGGAGCAGCCGGCGGCTTCTCCGGCGGCATGTGGGCCCGGTACTGCGCCGATCTACGCTCCGGAGCCGAATTCGTGCTCGACGCAGTCGAATTCGATCGGAATCTCGCGACCGCCGACCTTGTCGTCGTCGGCGAAGGACGCCTCGACGGGCAGAGCCGCGCCGGAAAGATCGTCTCCGCGATCCTCGCGCGGACCGGTTCGGTACCGGTGGTCGCCGTCGTCGGTTCGGTAGGCGACGACCTCGGCGACTACCGCGACCGGTTCGCCGATGTCATCGTCGCTACGGATGCCGACGCGATGCGCGCGGCGGGAGCGCGACTGGGCCGCTGACCGGCCCTACCCGGTGAACCTCGTAGGGCAGCGAGTTTCCGCAGCGGATCGCCGCTCGACGAATCGGCTGCCTAGGGGCACGGCTGTGGACCAGGGGTGGGAACCGGCGCGGGAATCGGGTCCGGATCCGATGCGCGGGCGGGCCAGGACGCGGGGCGGATCTGCGGTGCGTCGGGCGCACCCGAGGCGCACGGCGCCGGCGCCGGACCTCCCGTGTACGTCGGGGCGGGCGGTGCGGAAGTCGGGACGGGCCGCTCGTCGAACACGACGGTGGGTTCGGCCTCCCGCGATTCGCCGGCATCGCCGATCGCGACCGCGAGACCGGTTCCGAGGATCGCGAGCAACACCACCAGCAGCCCCACCAGCGCGGCGACCTGTCCGCGGCTGCGGGTTCCCCCGGCTACCGGCAGCGGCGCGTCCCGACGGGCCGCGACGAGTGCCGCGCCCGTCGCCCGATGCCACGGCACACCGTGCGGGGTCACGAACGGAACACCGAGCACGGTGGCCAGATCGCGGGCGGCACCGGTGTCCCCCGGACGCAGGTCGAGGAACACCAGGGCCTGCGGCGATCGGCCGGCACGAGCGATCGCCTCGTCCATCGCGTCCGGTAGCAGTTCGGCGTAACCGATGAGGTCGTCGCCGTCCGGAGTCACGGCCGCCGACACGGTCCCGGCGGCGACGTCCACGACCGCGACGGTCTCCGCTGTCCCGTTGCGGGTGTGCAGTGCCAGCACCGGGGTTTCGGCCAGTTCGGGGGCGTTGGCGAGGAACGCGAGCCGGGCCGCGTCCACGTCGACGGAGGTCACCTCCACGGACGCGGCAGCACGGATCGCGTCGGCGATGCCGGGAGCGGCCACCAGCCCGATCCGGCCGATGGTCAGCCCCGCACGTTCGGCGCGTTCGGTCATGGCGGCGACGGCACCGGCCGCCGCGTCGGCCGTCTCGTCGGATTCGGACGCGGCCCACCGCTGCGAATCGAACGGGCCGAGCACCGGAACGTCCGCGTCGACGAGCACGGCGCTGATCTCACCGTCGTCGACTGCGACACCGAGCACCGCACGCATGACATCCCCCTCGCCGGCTCGGACTGACCTGGACGGACAACCGAGCGTAACCGACGCGACCGTCAGCGCGGGTAGCAGCCGACCTCGAGTCCGAGCACCGTGGACACCCCGGCCCCGAACGTGACCGCCGAGCCGTCCGACGCGACGCGCCGTTCGTCGAAGCGGGGGGTCACCCGCGGCACCGTCACGTGCTGATGGAATCCGGCGCGGGCGGCGGCGCGGTCGAACACGTCGATGGCACGCTGCACGTCGCCCGGAACACTGTGGTCGGACACGAGCAGCGGTAGGTGCGCAACCCAGCCCGTGCTGCCGTCCTGCATCTCGCATCCCGCATTCAGTCGCGCGCGGCTGGTCCCGAAGACCAGTTCGGGGAACTCCGCCGACAACGCATCGGCGATCTCGCGCTGCACCCGCAGGTAGTGGTTGACGGCCCCGTCGATGGTGGTCGCGACCGGTTCCGGGACGGCGCGGAACTCGGGACCGGACGCGCATCCGGCAGTCGCCGCGAGCAGCACCACCATCATCGGGATCAGGTGCCGGGCCCTCATCGCACGGCCTGTCCGGCGAGACCCGCGACGACCAGCGCGACGTTGTAGGAGCTCATCGTCCCCGGATTCAGGTAGGCGCTGTGGCCGGTCGAGCCGCTGTGCGACGCACCGGAGCCGTCGATTCCGGCGTCCGACGACAGCCGGGTCAGGCCGTCGAGGAAGCTGGGGTCGCCGCCGAACGTGCCGGCATCGGCGACCGGATCACGGTCGGCCTCGACAAGGAACGCCGAGCCGGGCGGAAGACCCAGGTCGTCGACGTCGCCGGTGCCGATGCCGGGCGCACCCAGGAAGACGGCGGCATCGGCGGGGGCGCCCTGCGCCAGGGCCAGGCCCGTGACGAGCGCACCGTAGGAATGCCCGATCGCGGTCACGTTCGGATTGTCCTGGCGCGCATCGAGTCCCGACAGGAATTGGGCGAGGTGCGGTGCCGCTCCTGTCGCTGCGAGATCGGACACCGGACTGCGTTCGGTCACGGCCATCCCCCAACCCCACTGCGGGGCCTGGTAGTTCAGCCACGTCACCGCGGCGACCGAATGATCCACGCGGCCGGACGATTCCAGTCCGCGTTCGGCTTGTGTCCGCACCGCTGCCATCTGTTCGTCGTAGCCGGCGAGATTGCCCTGCACGGTCGACCCGGCACCCGGGGTGAACACCGCGACGTGATCGGCCGTGTCGACGTCGCCGACCGCGACCGCGGCCATGGCCTCGCGCCCGGACAGATCGAGGTTCAGCAGCTGCCGGTCGTCGCGCGCGAGCACGTCGCCGATGGCGTCGAGCGCGGCGAGCTTGTTGCGGGTCTGTTCGAGGCCGGCGTCGGCGTTGCTGAACACGCCCCCGAAGATGTTGCTGTCGAGCTCGGTGGCGAGCCGCTCGGCGACACGTTCGAGCCGGACGCGTTCGTCCTCGAGCAGTGCGCGGTTCGCGCGGTCCCGGTCGGCGGCGGGAATTCCGTCCAGTCCGCCGATCTCGCCCGGGCGGGTGGTGAGCAGTCGTTCGCGGGCCTGCTCCCCGAGCATGTCCCACCAGCGCGTCACCTCGCGGGAGTCGGTACCCGGTCCGGGCACCGGGACGAGCGCCGGCCCCTGGGTGTGGATTCCACCGAACGGTGTTCCGCCGGAATCGAGTTCGTTCGCGACCTCGGCGAGTGCGGCCGCGGCCTCGCGGTCGAGGGTTGCGGCGGATTCGAGGATCGCGACGATGCGGAGGCGGACCTCGTCGGCGTCGGCGGAATCGGCGGGAGCGACCGTGCCGTCCGGTCCGATCGTCAACCCCAGTTCCGCGGCCCGGCGTGCGGTCTCGTCGAGCCGGGCGCGCAGCAGCCGCAGCCTCGGAGCGCAGTCCGACGCACACCGTCCCGCCCTTCGATACGAATCCGCATGGTCGAGAATGTGTTTGCCGGTCCGCGCGATGTTCCCGGACGCGGTGTCGTAGGTTGATCCGATCCACGTCCCGCCGATCCTTCCGGCCGCGATGACGTCGACGCCGACGTTCTCGATCCGTCCGGCGAACCCCGTGAGCGTGCCGCCGAACTTCTCGAGCGCGTCCGGATCCCATTGCTGCAATTGCCGGATGTCCATCCGCTATCACCCCCGGCTCCGCACAGTAGTGGACGGCAACGACACCCGGCCCGCGACGGGTGTCGCGGGCCGGGTGTCTGTGGATGAATCGTGCGGTTGTGGAAACCCGTGTTTCCACAACGGCCGTCACATGTCGGCGATGGCCTCGAGCGGCGGCGTCTTCGCGGCGCGGACTCCCGGCCACAGGGCCGCCAGGACACCGACGACGCCGGATCCGACGAGCATGGCCAGCACCTGACCCCACGGAACGGTGGTCTCCCCGAGCCCCTGATCGGCCAGGGTGCGGACGAAGCCCCACCCGAACACCAGGCCGAGCACCAACCCGATCACGGCACCGAACACGGCGATGAGCAGCGACTCGAGGTAGATGGTGCGACGCACCTGGGCACGCTGCATACCGACCGCGCGCAGCATGCCGATCTCCCGTCGACGCTCCACCACCGACAACGCCAGCGTGTTGACGATACCGAGGATCGCGATGACCACGGCGAGGGCCAGCAACCCGTAGAGGACGGCGAGCAGCGTGTCGATCTGCGCCGCCTGCTGGCCCTTGAACTGCTCACGGTCGAGCACCTGAACCACCACGAACTGCTTGGTCGCGTCCTCGAGACCGGCGCGGACGGTCTCCGGGTCGCTGCCGTCGGCGGTGTTGAGCAGCACCACCATGGGGGCACGCGCGGCGGCCGGGACGAACCGGTCGAGCATGTCCGCGGACAGAACCCACGGCCCCACGACCTGGTTGTCCTCGAAGATGCCTGCGACCGTCGTTTCGACGGTGTCGCCGTCCCGGTTGGTGAGCGGCACCGTCGAACCCACCTGCACGCCGCGCTTGGCCGCGGTGTCCACGGAGACCAGCATTTCGTCGCCCGCGAGCTGTTCGGCGCCCGCGGTGATGTCGAGGGACAGGACGTTGCCGACCGGTCCGGACATGGCCGCGCCGAACTCGTTGTCGTCGCCGAACTTCGCCTGCACGCCGTACACGCCGACGGCTTCGGTGACCCCGGGAACACCGGCGGCAGCGGTTTCCGCGCCCGCCGGCACGCCCATCATCTGCGGGCCCATGAGCATGAACTCGGACTTGACGCCGGTGTCGACGAGGGTGTTCACGCTGGCCTTGGCCGACGCACCGAACACGGCGATGACCGACACGAGCATGAGGCCGAGGGTCAGCGCGAACGCCGTCGCCGCGGTGCGCCGCGGGTTCCGCGCGGCGTTGGTGCGTGCGAGGCGGCCGACCGCGCCGAACGGGCGGGCGAACACCGCACCGAGCGCACCGACGATCGGCTTCGACAGCGCCGGGGCGGCGAGCAGGACCGCGAGGATCAGCGCGAGTGCGCCGATCCCGACGGTCGCGGCCGCACCGCCTCCGGTGCCCTGCGCACCGATCACGACGCCGGCGACCCCGGCGACGGCCGCGACCGCACCGATGACGGTGCGCACCCGCAGCGACTCGACGGTGGCCGTGGATTCCTCGCGCATCGCGGCGACCGGCGGGACCTTGGTGGCCCGGCGGGCCGGGGCGTACGCGCTGACGACGGTGACGACGACACCGACCAGCAGCGCGATGATCACCGTGCGCGGCGCCAGCTGCAGCGACCCCGACGGCAGGCCGACGTCTGCGGCGTTGAGCGCGGCGCGCAGTCCGTATGCCAGGGCCACGCCGCCGGCGATACCGAGGGCACTGCCGACCACTCCGACGACGAGTGCCTCGAGAGTGACCGAACGCCCGACCTGCTGGCGGCTGGCGCCGATCGCGCGCAGCAGCGCCAGCTCGCGCAGCCGCTGGGCGACGATCATCGAGAAGGTGTTGTAGATGATGAACGTGCCGACGAGCAACGCGATCGCGCCGAACGCGAGCAGGAAGTAGTTGAGGAAGCTCAGCGCCTGCTCGACGTCGGACTTGACGTCCTCGGTGACCTCCGCGCCGGTCTGCACCTTCAGGTCGGGCAGGGCCGCGGCGACCTCGTCGCGCAGCTCTTCGGGCGACACGCTGCCGTCGGAGGCGACGTCCAGGTACTGCACGTGCCGGCCGTCGGTGAACAGATCGCGGGCCTGCTGTTCGGTGAAGAGCGCACCGACGTAACCGCCGGTATCGGTCTCGACGTCGTAGATGCCGCTAACGGTGACGGGCAGGATGCCGCTGGAGGCGGTGAGGACCTTCGTCGTGTCCCCGACCGCGAGGTCGCCGCGGGTGGCGGCGCTCGAGTTCAGCGCGATCTCCCCATCGGCGGCCGGCGGGCCACCGGCGACGTACGTCTGGGGGTCGCCGAGCGCGCGGTCGGGCGGTAGGTAGGCGACACCCTCCGCGGGGGCTCCACCGGTCTGGATCGCGGCGCCTTCCGAGTCGAGGACGATGACGCCCCCTCTGTACGCGGGCACGACGGCCTTCACGCCCGGAACGGCGGCGACCACATCGATGTCCTCGACCGGCACACCGCTGGCACCGGACTGTTCGGTACCGACACGCACGTCGACGCCCTTGGCGACATCGGCGAAGATGCTGTCGAACGTGCGCTGCAGGGTGTCGGTGAACACGAACGAGCCGGTGACGAACGCGGTGCCGAGCACCACGGACAGCACCGTGAGCAGCAGCCGCACCTTGTGCGCGGCGATGTTGCGCAGGGCAACCTTGGTAATGGGATTCGAACTCATCGTCACGTGTCCCCTACTCCGCCGCGGTCACGGTGGTCGTGTCGAACCGCTTCATCCGGTCGAGCACGGCGTCCGCCGTCGGATTGCGCAGTTCGTCGACGATGCTGCCGTCGGCGAGGAACACCACACGGTCCGCGTAGCTCGCCGCGGTGGGGTCGTGGGTGACGATGACGACGGTCTGCCCGAACTCGTCGACGGAGGCCCGCAGGATCGACAGGACCTCCCCCGACGACCGCGAGTCCAGGTTGCCGGTCGGTTCGTCACCGAAGATGATGTCGGGCCTGCCGGCGAGCGCCCGAGCGCACGCCACGCGCTGCTGCTGGCCGCCGGACAGTTCGCCGGGGCGGTGGTCGAGGCGATCTCCGAGGCCGAGCCGGGACACGACGGTGTCGAGCCATTCGCGATCGACCTTGCGGCCGGCGATGTCGAGCGGCAGCGTGATGTTCTCGAGCGCGGTGAGCGTCGGCACCAGGTTGAACGCCTGGAACACGAATCCGATGCGGTCGCGGCGCAGTTGCGTCATCTGCTTGTCGGACAGCGAGGTCAGGTCGGTGTCGCCGATGAGCACCGACCCCGAGGTGGCGCTGTCGAGACCGGCGAGGCAGTGCATGAGCGTCGACTTGCCCGAGCCGGAGGGGCCCATGATCGCGGTGAATTCCCCCGCCGTGAATTCGGCGGTCACACCGGCGAGCGCGTGTACGGCGGTCTCACCTGTTCCGTAGATCTTCTTGAGGTCGATGGCGCGGGCGGCTGCGGCGCTGTGGGATGACATGTGCTCCATCTTTGCCGGTCCCGCGGGCAGGCACCATCGGGGACCACCCTGATCTTGGTCTCCGGGTGCCCGGGCGCGGTCAGCTCCAGCGGGCCTGACCGCCGTCGAGCGGGACGGTCGCGCCGGTGAGATAGCGGGCACCGTCGCTCACGATCCACGCGACCGCGCGTCCGATGTCGTCCTCGCAGTCGCCGATACGACGCAGCGGAATGCTCTTGACGAACTCGGCGGCTTCCTCCGGACGGTTCTCCGTCCACCACTGCAATCCGGGGGAGAGTGCATGCGGGGCGACGGCGTTGACCCGGATGTTGTCCGGCCCCCACTCGGATGCGGCGGTGCGGGTCAGCGACCGCAGCGCTTCCTTGACGGAGGCGTATCCGCCGTAGCCGCTGGTGTCCCACCGCACCGCGGCGGAGGAGACCATGTTGACGATGTTGCCGCCGCCGCGTTCCTTCATGATCGGGTAGACGGCCTGCATCGCGTGCAGCGCGGCGATCGGGCCGGACGCGTAGGCCTTCGCCATCAACTCGGAGGTGAGGCCGAGCAGCGGCCCGAGCGGGTTGAGGCTCGCGTTGTTGACGAGGATGTCGACGCCACCGAACACCTCGACGGTCGTCTCGATCGCGGCGCTGATCCGGGCGGTGTCCGCGATATCGCACAGGATCGGCTCGGCCGTGCCCCCGATTGCCCGGATCCGGTCGACGGTGTCGACGAGTTTGGCTTCGGTGCGGCCGGTGACGGCGATGGAGGCACCCTCGCGGGCCAGCGCGAACGCCACCCCCTGCCCCACGCCCTGTCCGGCGCCGGTGACGAACGCGACCTTGCCCTCGAGTGTTCCCTTGCCCTCGGGTGTTGTCATGGACGACCTTTCCGTGCTCTCGCGTGCCGGTGGTGCTGCGTGCCGTTCGGTATGCAAACAGATCGCCGGTCCGGCGGGCAGGTGTGTCCCGGTGATCGGTAACGGGCACCCGGCCCTCGCCCGGTCGGGGCCGCGGCGATCCCCTAGGCTCGTGTGTCGAGGCCGTACCACCCGCGTCGGCGCCCACCGGGAGGACACGATGACCGAGCACGACACACACGACGGCCCGATCCGCCTCGACGGCCTGCTCGCCGTCGCGAGCGAGGAACGGCAGCAGCTGATCGACCTGAGTATCCGCGCTCTGGCGGAACTGCTCGGCAGCGCACCCGAGACCGACGAGGACGGCGACATCGCGATCCCCGTCCACGGCTTCGGGGTGTACGTCACGGTCGCCGAGGACTCGCCGGAGCTGCACGTGTGGGCGTCACTGCTCAGCGAGGTGGGCGGCCGGGACGACACGGCCGGGCTGATCGCGGAGCTGTCCGAGGAGTGGCCGCGCCTCCGATTCACCCTCCAGCAGGGGCACCTGCTGGTGTCGACGATCCTCGACGCCGATCCGTTCGCGCCGCAGCACCTGGTGAACCTGATCGGGGAGATCCACGATTTCACCCACGAGCTCGACGACGAGTTCGCGGCCCGGTTCGGCGGCGTCCTCGACTGCGACGCCGACGACTCGTACGCGGGCGGCTGCGGTGGTGGCGGCTGCGGCGGAGACTGCGCGTGCGGTCACGCCGACGATCTCGGCGCGTCCATCCCGGTCGGCGAACCCGAGGCGTAGGTCGCTTCCGGCGTTACGCTGGAGCCCATGCGGATAGGCGCACACGTCCGTCGGGACGACGATCCGATCGGCCAGGGTGAACGTCTCGGCGCGGATCTGGTGCAGGTGTTCCTGACCGACCCGCAGAAGTGGGACACGCCGGGACCGCATCCGCGCGCCGAGCAGATCCTCGCCTCCGACATCGATGTGGTGGTGCACTCGCCGTACGTCGTCAATGTCGCGAGCCTGAACAACCGGCTGCGGATGCCGTCGCGCAAGGCGGTCGCCGAGCATGCCGCCGCCGCGGCCGCGATCGGCGCGTTCGGGTTGGTCGTGCACGGTGGGCACGTCCGTGACGGCGAGAACCCAGCTGCCGGTGTGGAGAACTGGCGGAAGCTGTTCGAGCGGCAGGACGACAAGGGCGGCTTCGGGGTGCCGATCCTCGTGGAGAACACGGCCGGCGGTGACTTCGCGATGGCCCGCTACGTCGACGCGATCGGCCGGTTGTGGGATGCCATCGGCGACTACGGCGCAGGGTTCTGCCTCGACACCTGCCACGCGTGGGCGGCCGGCGAGGATCTGGCCGACGTCGTCGACCGGGTGCGTGCGGTCACCGGACGTATCGACCTGGTGCACCTGAACAATTCGCGCGACGAGTTCGATTCGGCCCGCGATCGGCACGCGAACCTCGCGGACGGGCAGATCGACCGCGCGTTGCTGGCGGAGGTCGCGGCCGCGGCCGGCGCCCCGATCATCCTGGAAACACCCGAGGGCGGAATGGCCGAGGACATCGCCTACCTGCGGGAAAAGCTGGGGTGAGGAGCCGTGCGCCTTCGTGGCGCCTGGAGGCGTGGGGCGTCAGCCCACGTCGCCCGTGAGATAGCGCTGCAGGGTCGGTCCGACGATCTCGACGAGACGGTCGGCGGGCAGCGACGCGAGCGGTTCGAGGCGCAGCAGGTATCGCGTCACCATGAGCCCGGCCATCTGCGACGCCACCAGTTCGACGCGCAGCGCTCCGGTGCCCGCCGGGTGATCCACGCGGGGAACGATCTCGTCGAAGACGATGTCCAACAGGAATGTTCGCATGAGGCCGACGTCGCCGCCCCCGCCGATCACGGTGCGGAAGACCGCGACGATCGCGTCGCGATGCGGGGACTCCCAGACACCGAGCAGCGCGGCCGCCAGGCGCGGACCGATCTCGTCGACCGGTCCCGCGCGCACGGGCGCGAGGACGTCGTCGGGGTCGACCGGCAGCGCGATCGCCGCGACGAACAGCGCGTGCTTGGTACCGAAGAAGTGGTGCACGAGCGCGGCGTCCACTTCGGCCCGCGTCGCGATCGCCCGAATGGTTGTCTCTCCGAATCCGTTGTCGGCAAACAGCTCTCGTGCCGCTTCGAGAATGCGGTCCCGACTGCCGGAGTTGCCGGGCCGCCGGCCCGGCCGTGTCACGGTCACGGCGTCCGGCGCCGCAGGGTGGCCGCGGCCAACCACAGCCCCGCCACAACGAATCCCGCGACGACGACCAGATCGCGCACCATCACCGCGGTCACCCCCGGATGGGCGGCGACCTGTTGCAGCGCCTCGACCGCGTAGCTGAGCGGCAGCACGTTGCTGATCCACCGCAGCCAGTCGGGCAGCTGGTCACGCGGCACCAGCAGCCCGCACAGCAGGAATTGGGGAATGACGAGCAGTGGCATGAACTGCACGGCCTGGAATTCGGTGCGGGCGAACGCACTGCACAACAATCCCAGGGAGACACCGAGCACGGCGTCGAGCACGGCGACGAGGATGACCCACGCGACGCTGCCCGCGGCGGTCAGGCCGAGAAATCCGAACGTGATCAGGCACGCGAGTCCGGCCTGCACCGCGGCGGCGAGGGAGAACGCGCTGCCGTACCCGGCGAGCAGATCGAACTTCGCGAGCGGTGTGGTCAGCAGCCGTTCGAGGGTGCCCGACGAACGTTCCCGCTGCATCGCGATGGACGTGACGAGGAACATCACCACGAACGGCAGGATCCCCAGCATGGTGATCGCGATGCGATCGAACAACGACGGTCCTTGCGGCGGGGCCGGCATGTTCCGGTACAGGAAGTACAGCAGCACCATGAGCAGGCTCGGGACGAGCACGAGCATCGCGACGGTGCGGCGGTCGGCCCGCAACTGCCGCAGGATCCGCGTTGTCGTCGCGGCGTAGATGGTGGCGTTCACGACTGCGCTCCTTCCCGCGTCCTGATCAGCCGCAGAAACGCGTCCTCGAGCCGCGACTCGCCGGTCTGCTCCCGCAGCCCGCCGGGGGTGAGTTGCGCGAGCACCCGTCCCTCACGCAACAGCAGCAGCCGCGCGCAGCGGTCGGCCTCGTCCATCACGTGACTCGAGATCAACAGGGTGACACCGCGATCGGCGAGCGAATGGAAGTGGTCCCACAGCTCCACGCGCAGCACCGGATCGAGCCCGACCGTCGGTTCGTCGAGCACGAGCAGTTCCGGGTCCCCGACCAGCGCGCATGCCAGCGACACCCTGCCGAGTTGCCCGCCGGACAGGTTCCCGGCGAGTTGCCGGGAATGACTACTCAGTCCGACGGCCGCGATCGTCTCGTCGACGACCGCGCCGGACCGCCCGTAGAGAGCGGCGAAGTAGGTGACGTTCTTGGCGACGGTCAGGTCGGGGTAGACGCTGGGCTCCTGGGTCACGTACCCGACTCGCCGGCGGAGGCTCGCCTCCCCCGCCGGCCGGTCCAGCACGGTGACCGTGCCGGACTCGACGATCTGGGTGCCCACGATGCATCGCATCAGCGTGGTCTTGCCGCATCCGGACGGGCCGAGCAGTCCCGTGACCGAACCCCGGGGTATCGAGACGCTCACATCCTCGAGCGCACGGTGCGGGCCGCGGCGGACGTTCAGATGGCGGATGTCGACGGCAGGAGCGGAGTCGTTCATGAGGTGCTCAATTCATCGATCGATGAAATCATCGTCTGTTGAATTGTGCGCCCGTTTCCCGATGGGCGTCAATCCCTCCGTTGCGGTCACGGCTCCAGCACGTAGCGTCCGCGCACCCCGCTCTCAGCCGTCGCGCGATACGCCTCGGTGACACGGTCCAGCGGGACGACGGCCTGCACCCTCGCGGGCAGTTCGCCGGTCGCCGTCCGGGCGAGCAGCTCGGCCAGACGGACACCGTCGGCCTGCACCGACACCGAGGCGACCGAGATTCCCCGTTCGGCGGCGGGTTCACCCCCCGGTCGCACGCCGACGAAACGCCCTCCGTCCCGGACCAGGGCGAGGCCCTGTTCCTGCAGTGTCGCGCAGTCGGCGACCGCGTCCCAGCCGGGCTCGGCGACCGTCGTGAAGTCGGCACCGAGGCCGCGAACGAACTCCTCGTCCGACGTGCGGGCAAGGCCGGTCACGCGCCAGCCGCGATCCTGCGCGAGCGACGTGACGTACCCGCCGACCGCTCCGGCCGCGCCGGTCACCAGTAGTCTGCCGCCGGCCGGCGCATCACCGAGCAGGTCGACGATCTGCGCGGCGGTGAGACCGTTGAGCGGCACCGTCGCGGCCTCGACGAGGTCCAGGTCGTCGGGCACTACGGCGAGGTCCTGTGCGAGAACGATCACGGATCCGGCGTGGGTCCCGAAGTCCCGGTCGAGACCGGTCACCAGTCCCGCGACGCGGGTGCCGACCGGCAGGCCGACGCCGGGACCGGCGGCCGCGAGCGTGCCGGCGAAATCCCAGCCCGTGCCGGTGTGCTCGGGCTGGGTGATCAGCCCCTGCTGATGGAACCATCCGGCCGCGGTCGCGAGATCGACGGGATTGACGGAGGCCGCGGCGATCCGGATGCGCGCTTCGCCGGCGCCGGGCTCGGCAAGCGGAACGTCGATGATCTCGACGGTGTCGGGACCGCCGGGCGTGCGGACGACGGCGGCCCGGAATGTGGTGGCCGTGCGGATGAACTCGGTGGTGCTCATGCCTTCTCCTGCAGGAAGTCGGGATTCGTCTGGCAACACCACTTTGGTACGGCTACTCTCCATTGGGAAGTAGGCACTCGAAAGTGCGTAACCCACTCTGCTGCGACGAGGAGTCGGCGATGGCGACAGCGACGGCGGCCCGAAAACGGGCACAGGCCAAGATCGACTACGACGCGTACCTGGCCGCGTGCCCCAGCCGCCGGTTACTCGACCGGATCTCGGACAAATGGGTCGCCCTGGTTCTTGCGGCACTCGGGGACGATTCCGGCGCGCCCCGTCCGATGCGCTATTCCGAACTGTCCCGGCACCTTGCCGGGGTCAGCCAGAAGATGCTCACCCAGACGCTGCGCAACCTCGAGCGCGACGGTCTGATCACGCGCACCGTCACCCCCACCGTGCCCGTCACCGTCACGTACGAACCGACCGATCTGGGTCTGTCCCTCCGCGCGTTGATGAAGCAGGTGAAGGCGTGGGCGGAAGCGAACATGGACGAAGTGCTCACCAATCGTGAGCGGTACGACGCACAGGCAGCGGACCCGCCAATCCCCGGTTCTCGCGGGTCACAGCCGTAACATCGATCCCATGAACCACCGCCGCATCGCCGTCGTCGCCGTTGCCGCTGCCGCGGCCCTGACCCTCGCAGGCTGCGCGGACTCGCAGAGCCCCGCACCGCCCGCGTCGGCCGGCACCATCCCCACCACCACGGAGCCCGCGGCATCGAAGAATCTGCCCGTCGACGCGACCGACAAGACGTCGCCGGCAGAGCCCGGGTCGAAGCTCACCGTGACGGACATCAGAACCGGCACCCACGACGGCTTCGACCGCGTGGTGTACGAACTCGGCGGCACCGGCGCCCCCGGCTGGCGGGTCGGCTACGTCGACCGCGCGGTCCAGGACGGCAGCGGAAACGAGGTGGAGGTCGCGGGCGGTGCGATCCTGCAGGTGCTCATCGACGGTTCGGCCTACCCGTTCGACAGCGGCGTCGACCAGTACTCGGGCCCCCAGCCGGTGCTCGCGGCACCCGGCGGCTCGGTCGTCGAGGTCAACGGAGCCGGCGTGTTCGAGGGCGTCACCCAGTCCTTCATCGGAATCGACAATCCCGGC
The DNA here is from genome assembly GCF_001895025.1 of Rhodococcus zopfii NBRC 100606 = JCM 9919. Taxonomy (GTDB): domain Bacteria; phylum Actinomycetota; class Actinomycetes; order Mycobacteriales; family Mycobacteriaceae; genus Rhodococcus; species Rhodococcus zopfii. Next base: position 38,578 of record NZ_BCXI01000009.1, on the reverse strand, counting down.
ACGCCGTTCTCGGTGTACGCGCTGACCGGTCCGGCCCGCCTCGTGATCGACGTGGCGCGCTGACGAGGCGGGACGCAGCAGGTCAGGGCGCGACGGCCGCCCGGAGCAGTCCCGCCGCGGGCGGCACCAACGCCTCGGCGAGCCCGTCGAGGCCGACCGGCTCACCGACCACCTCGTCCCACGGATAGATCCCCACGGTCTCGGCGAGGAACCGGACCGCCTGCTCGAGATGACGTGGCTCGTAGTTGTGCACGCCGGTGACGGTGAGCCAGCGCCGCACGACCGCCTCGGGATCGAGGGGCACCGCCGGCCCCGGCGTCACCGACCCGGCCAGCACCAGCACTCCCCCGACATCGAGTCGGTCGAGGCATCGCGCAACGGCGACGGACGAGCCGGAGAAGTCGATCGCAATGTCGACGGCGGCGCCGTCGTCGGGTCTGCCTCCGAACCGTTCGGCGATCCCCAGCCGGACAGGGTCGGGATCGGTGACCCACACCCGGGCACCCGCGACCGCACACGCGGCCGTGGCCGTCACCCCCAGCATGCCCGCACCGCAGATCAGCACCCGACGACCGTCGAGGTCCCCGGCCTGCTCCAGCGCGGCCATGACGGTGGCGGTCGCGCATGCCGCCGGCGCGGCGACGGTGTCCGGAACGATCTCCGGCATCGGCACGACGCAGCTTCCCGCCGGGAGCACGATGTGCTGCGCGTACCCACCCGACAGCGGCCACGCACCGTCGTAGCGTTCATGCCCGACCTTTCGGACGTTGCGGCACTTGGCGGTTCGGCCGGTCTCGCACCGGTCACACCGGCCGCACGCGACGGTGACGCCCCAGACGACGCGCTGCCCGGATCCGACAACCCGCCCGACCGCTTCGTGGCCGAGGACGGACGGGCACGGCGCGGGCCGCCGTCCCGAGACGGTGTGCAGATCGCTGCCGCAGACCGTGGCCAGGTCGACGCGGACGAGGAGCTCCCCGATGTCGAGGTCGGGCAACGCGACCTCGCGGAGTTCCACTCCGGTCCCGGTCCACACCGCGGCACGGGTGCGGCGACCGCCGCCGCTCAGATCACCGATGACCGGATCCATCCGGAAACCCTCTCGATCGTGTAGACGATGACGAAGATGACGATGACGATCGCGCCGGCGAACTCGAAGTTCAGGGTGCGGATGGCCTCGAACAGCAGGAATCCGATGCCGCCCGCACCGACTATGCCGAGGATCGTCGACGTCCGCACGTTGACGTCGAGCAGGTAGAGGCTCGATCCGAGGATCGACGGCACGGCCTGCGGGAGCACCGCCGCGAACAGGGTCTTCCACCATCCGGCGCCGACCGCCCGCACCGCCTCGACCGGGCCGTCGTCGATCTCCTCGATCGCGTCGGCCACCAGTTTGCCGAGGAACCCGATCGAGCCGAGCGCGAGGGCGAGTGCGCCGGCGAGCGGCCCGAGTCCGACCGCGGCGACGAACACGACCGCGAGAATCAGCTCCGGCACCGCACGCACGGCCAGGACGATCGCCCGCGACGTCGCATACAGCACCGGGTGCGGCGAGACGTTCCGCGCGGCGAGCACACCGAGCGGGATGGACAGTGCCGCACCGAGTGCCGTCGCGACCACACCGATCGCCAGCGTCTGCAGCACCGCATCGGCGAGCTTGCCGCCCACCGCCGAGAAGTCCGGCGGCACGAGCCGGCCGAACACCTCCAGCGCCGGGCCGACCCACGTGACCAGCTCGAGGGGATCGATGCCGAGTACCTCTACCGCGGCGACGGTCGATCCGATCACCGCCCCGGAGAACACGATCCGTGTCGTGCGTTCGCGACGCGGATCGGACCCGTCGGACGTGAGCATCAGGCGGCGCACGAAGATCGAGACGACCTCCATTGCCGCGATGATCACCAGGATCACGCACACGATCCCGAGCGCGCGCGGATAGATCAAGCCGCGCAGGGCATCCTGCAGCGCGAAGCCGATCCCCCCGGCGCCGACGAAGCCGAGCACCACCGAGGTCCGGAGGTTGATGTCGATGCGGTACACGAACGTCCCGATCCACGACGGCATCACCTGCGGCACAACCGCGTTGATCATCTCCCGCACGTATCCGGCACCGGCGCTGCGCACCGCCTCACGCGGCCCCGGATCCGTCTGTTCGATCGCATCCGCGAACAGCTTCCCGAGCATGCCGATCGAGTGCAGCGCGAGCGCGAGAACACCTGGCAGGACACCGATTCCGAGTGCCCGCACGAGGAGAACCGCGAACAGCAGATCCGGCATCGCCCGACAGAACGTGATGATTCCCCGGGCGACCGCGTGCACCGCCGGGTGCGGCGTCGTGTTGCGGGCCGCGAGGAAGGCGAGCGGAACCGAGACGGCGGTCGCCAGGACCGTGCCGAGCACCGCCATGAGCAGCGTCTCGAGTGCCAGAACCCAGATGCGTCCCGGCTCGTCCAACCGCGGTGGGAGCATCCGCTCGAGGAGTCCGGCGATGTTCCCGAGCCCGTCGAGCAGGGCGGCCGGCGCGAACTCGATGTACCACGCCGACAACGCGACCAGCACCGCACCGAGTGCCGCGAGCGAGGCGAGCGTCGTGCGGCGTCGTGCCGCGGCGGCGGAGTCGGAGGTGCGCGCCCGCGGCGGCCCGGGGCGATGCAGCAATCCGGTGCTCATGCCGGCTCCAGCGGTGACCCGGCGGTCACCGAGGGATCGACGCGCCGATAGATCTCCATCACCTCGTCCTTGGCCAGGCCGACCGCGGGCCGGTCGAGGACCTTGCGTCCGTCGCGCAGGCCGACGACGCGGTGCGCCCAGCCCAGCGCGAGATCCACCTGGTGCAGCGTGCACACGACGGTGAGCTTCTCCTCGATGCACACCCGGAACAGCAGATCCATGACGATCCCGGCGTTCTCGGGGTCGAGCGACGCGACGGGTTCGTCGGCGAGGACGACGGACGGCCGCTGCATGAGCGTGCGGGCGATCGCGACGCGCTGCTGCTGTCCGCCCGAGAGGGTGTCGGCGCGGCGTTCCGCGAAGTCGGCGAGACCGACCCGGTCGAGATGCACCAGCGCCTCCGCGCGCAGCGCCTTCGGGTACGTCGACGCGCCGTAGCGCGGCATCCGCAAGCGGCCGAGGCTGCCGATCAGGACGTTCTCGAGACAGCTGAGCCGACCGACGAGATTGAAATGCTGAAACACGAAGCCGACGTCGCGGCGCAGTGCACGCAGTTCACCCCGCGAAGCCAGGTCCACCCGGGTGCCCGCGACGTCGATACGTCCGGTGGTGACGCGGTGCAGTCCGTTGAAGCAGCGCAGGAGCGTGGACTTGCCCGAGCCGGACAGCCCGAGCAACACGAGCAACTCACTGCGGTGGACGTCGAGGCTGACGTCGTCGAGTGCGCGGGTATCGCCGAACTTCTTGGTGACATGACTCGCCGACAGGACGACGTCGTCGCCGGCGACGTGCTGGGAGACGGTGGGGTCGGTCATCAGCCCTTGCATTTCTCGGAGCCGGTCACGTCGCACACCTCGCGCACACCGTCGTAGTCGGCGTCCGTGGCCGGGACGACACCCCAGGCGCGCTCGTCGGTGATGCGGCACTCGCCCTCGCACAGACCCTCGGCGAGCAGATGATCGGCATTGACCTTCTCGGCGAAGAGCGTGCGGAGCTTGTTCACCGCGTCGGTGCCGAGGGTGTTGCTCGCGGCGAAGAGCGACCCGGCGATCATCTCCGATTTCCAGACCGTCTTCAGTTCGCCTGCAGCGAGATCGCCGCTGGCGATCATGGTTTCGTCGACCATCGTGTCGAACGCGAAACCGGCATCGCAGTCGCCGGCCGCGACCGCGAGCGCCGACGCGTCGTGGCCACCGGCGTAGACCGGGTTCAGGCCCGCGGTGAGATCCGACTCCGAGCCCGACCCGATGACACCGGCCTGGATCAGACCGGCCGACGGGTAGAGGAATCCCGAGGTGGAGCCGGGATCGACGAAGCACACGTCCTTACCCGCGAAGTCCTCGATGCCATCGATGCCGGCGTTGTCGGCCCGGGCGAGACCGTACGACTGGTAGCCAGGTTGCCCACCGGATTCCTGGACCACGGCGCCGAGCGGTGTGATGTCGGCGCCGTTGACACCCGCGACGACGTAGGCGAACGGGCCGAAGAAGGCCAGGTCGACGTTGCCGGCGATGATGCCCTCGACCACACCGGCGTAGTCGGAGGCCTGGACGAATTCGACCTCTGCACCGGTTTCCCGTTCGAGCAGGGCGATCACCGGATCGTAGCTCGCCTGCAGGTCCGCGGAGTTCTCCGCGGGGATGGCGGCGAGGGTGAGAGTGGACGGGAAGCCCTGCGCGGTAACGGAGTCGGCGTCCGATCCCCCGCATGCCGCGACGGCGAGCGTGACACCGGCGGCGAGCGAGGTGACCGCGAGCGCGCGGCGGCCGAGACGAATGGTCATGGAAGTCCTCGTGTCGTGGAAATGTTGTGGCGGTGAAGTTTTGGGAGGTCGGGTCAGGGCAACAGCAGCCCGGGCAGTTCCGCGACCGAGCCGAGCACGTGGGTGGCGCCGGCCGCGCGGAGGCTTTCCGCGTCGTGTGCGCCGGTCACCACGCCTGCGACGACGGACGCACCGGCGCGCAGGCCCGCGGTGACGTCGCTGGTGGTGTCGCCGAGCACCGCGACGTGCCGGACGTCGTCGATTTCCGCGCGCAGCAGCGCCGTCAGGATCATGTCCGGGTAGGGCCGGCCGCGTCCGGCGTCGGACGGCACGAGTGCGAGGTCGGCGAGGTCCTCCCAGCCCAGGACCCCGAGCAGCCGATCCTGGGTGGCACGGCTGAATCCTGTTGTCAGGGCGACCTTCACTCCGCTCTCACGCAGTCGCCTGATCGCGTCGACGGCGCCCGGGATCGGTTCGATGCCGCCGTCCGCGGCGAACCGCTCGTAGGCGCTTTCGAAGGCGGCGTTGGCCGCCTGGGCACGGTCCTCGTCTCCGAAGAGCGCCCGGAAGACGACGATCTTGGACTGGCCCATGGTGTCGAGGACGTAGCGGCGGGCGTCGTCGCGTTCCGGACCGTCGGCGGGCACGCCGACGCTGGTGGCCGCCTCGTCGAAGGCCCGGAGGACGAGTCCCCCGTCGGCGACGGTCGTGCCTGCCATGTCGAGGACGGCCAGCGTGATGTCTGTCATGAGTGCTCTCCGGAAGTCGTTGAAGGTGAGAGGTTTCGGGCAGGCCGGGTCAGAGGCCGAGAAGGTCGGCGGTCTGTTCACCGAGGACCGGACCGAGCGTCATCCCCCGCCCGCCGGGTCCGGCGATCACCCAGATGCCGTCGTCGGCGCGGTGCCGGTGCACGAGTTCGGTGGGATCGAGGCACTGGCTGTACACCCCGGCCCAGCGCTTGACGACCGGCGGCAGCTTCCTCCCCAGCAGCGACTCCGCGACCGTGACGAGGTGCTCGTAGGGATCCTCGTCGACGTCGAACGGGAAGGGCTCGTCGTACGCGTGGGTGTCGCCGATGGTCAGCCCGCCGTGCAGACGCTGCACACACAGCAGCTGCATGCGGTGCCGGGCCGCGGTCGGGGTCTGCGGCTCGGTGGCGACGAGGTGGCCGAGGGCTTCACCGGCGAAGCCCGGGTAGTAGCGCAGGCTGTCGCCGTCCGCGATGGAGGTGGTCAGCGGTTCGCCGAGCGGGGCCGTTTGCATCATCTGCAGGCGCACGCGGCGGAGCGGGAGTTCACCGGCCAGTTCGCGAGCCAGGCCGGTCAATGTCGCACCGGGGCACACGATGACGACATCGGCGTCGTGGACGGTGCCGTGGTCGTCGCGGACCCGGATCGTGCCGCCGGGGGTCCGGGTCACCGAGCGGGCCTCGGTGTGCGGCAGGAAACGGTAGCGGCCGGTGGCGGCGAGGTGACGGCGGATCGCGGGGAGCGCGACCCTCGATTCGACGGCCGCGTCGGTGGTGCAATGCAGGCCGGCGAGGAACTCTCCACGCAACGCCGGGTTGAGCGCCCGGACTCGGTCCGGGTCGAGCAACGCGAATCCCCGGTCGTCGGCATCCTTCCGGGCGAGTACCTCACGGGCGACCGCCACCTCGGCTTCGGTGCGCAGCAGGGTGATCGAGCCGTTGGCACGGAAACCGATCTCGGGAACCCGGGCGCCGAGGTCCGCCCACAGTTCCCGCGAGCGCAGGGTCGCGGCGAGTTCGAGGTCGGTGCGCCCCGACACCCAGACGAGACCGAAGTTACGGACGGTGGCGCCGCGCGCCTCGCTTTCGCGTTCGAGGTGGACGACGTCGTGTCCACGCCGGATCGCCGCGTCCGCGTGGGCCGTGCCGAGGATGCCGCCACCGATGAGAAGGATTCGCATGGGCATCACCGTGACCGATGGTCTAGACCAAACGGGGGTCTTCGGGTGAACGGCGGGAAAACAATTGGTATAGACCAATATCGGCTATACTCGAGACGTGAAAGCGACTGCCGCACAACCACGTGTCCTGAAGCACCAGGTGGTCCGGGCCCACGTGGCATCCTTGTTGGACACCCTCGCCGAGGGCGACCCGGTGCCGGCGGAACGCGAGCTGGCGACCCGGTTCGACGTTTCCCGCGAGACCGTGCGGGCCGCGCTCCGCGAGCTGCTCGTCGCCGGCCGGATCGAACGCCGCGGCCGCGGAACCGTCGTCGCGAGACCCAAGGTCGTGCAGCCGCTCATCATCGGCTCGTACACCGAGGCCGCGCTCGCCGCGGGACTCTCCGTCGGGCGAGAACTCGTCGGCTGGAGGAATCTGTCCGCCGACGAGGTCCTCGCCGCCGACCTCGCCCTCGAGCCCGGCGCCCCGGTTCTCGAGCTCGAACGTGTCCTGCTCGTCGACGGCGTCCGCGTCGGGCTCGAACGCACCCGACTGCCCGCGCAGCGCTTCGCCGGACTCGACGAGCGCTTCGACCACACGTCCTCGCTGTACGCCGCGATCCGGTCGCGCGGCATCGAATTCGCGCGTGCCGTCGAGCGGATCGAGGCGGCGATGCCCGACGCCCGTGAGGCCGCCCTCCTCGACGCCGACCCGCGCACCCCGATGCTGCTGCTGAGCCGCGTGTCCTACGACCGCGAGGACATTCCCATCGAGCACCGCCGCTCGCTCTATCGCGGCGATCGCATGGCATTCGTCGCGACCGTGGTGTCTTGACCGCGTCGATCGTGGTCAGTACCGCATCGCGTGCAGAATCGCGCCGGCCGCCAGGATGAAAAGCAGCGACAGCGGCAGCGCCACCGTCGATACCGCCGCCCCCACGCCGAAATGGCGCACACGGCGAGGGAAGAGACAACACCCCAGGCCGAACACGAGTGGAAATGCCAGCGCGGTCCAACCGAATTCGCGTGGAACCCAGACCGGCACGGTCATCTGCACAACGAGCCCGGCGACCACACCGAGCAGACTCGCCGGGCCGAACACTCGTCCGGGCGCAACCCGGGCCTCGTCGGCTACCACTACCGCACCACCAAGATCACACCGCCGTACACCGCGACCAGCAATCCCACAGCGATCCCCAGCGCGATCCCCGCGCGGATCCGCGACGCGGTCCGCCCCAGCACCGCCAAGGCGAGCGGCATCAGAACTGCCGCGAGAACCACCAATGCCGCAAGCAGCTCGGGTTCATCCGCGTCGTCCATCCGGAACGCCTCGAAGACGGCGATGGCGAAGGCGCTCGCGAACGCGAGCGTGATCGGCACCATCACCGTTGCCACGCCCCAGAACAGCCCGTCGGTGGCAACGCGGGGTTTCAACACCGGCCGAGTCGCGGTGATCTGCTTCACGAACCACCCCCGCGTGCCGATGGGAAGTTCGATTCTTGGAGCGCCATGGACGGCACAGCATCGAAACGTTTTGTGGCCGAGCGGTAATCACCGAGTGTGTGATCGAACGGTAGGTTGCCCGCTGGGCCCCACTTCGAGCCGCTGTCGGCCGGGTCGATGTAGATCTGTCGTGTACCGCCCGATCCTGAATCCTGATAGATCTCCAAAGACGGATAGTCTCCGATCTGCGCGGCAACCCCGACGCCCTCTGGGCCAGGAGCGAGAACGATGTCTCCATTCACGGTATGAAAAGTCGTCAGCGTTTCCAGACCGAGAGGCGGCAGCGCATTCCTTGCTTCGTACACAAGTCGTACCGACCCATCAGGAAGTTGCTGTACGCTCACCGCCGGAGCACCGACTGCCACTTCACCTGTCACCCCTACGGACGGGTTCTGGCGCGCGATCACGACTCCGTTCTCGTAATCCACATACATCGAAGCCCTTGTGCGTTCCGGATCGAATGCTGAATCCTCGTCGCGATCATCACCAAGATCGTTGTGAATGAAGTTGACGACTTCACCCGCCGGAATATAGAGCCCCATCCTGACAAGCCCTTGTCCCGGGACCGGTTCGATACGACCGACCACCACCTCGGCGCGCACGCCCTGGTTCTTGTCCAGATAGCTGGTGGTGTCGAGGGCCATCGCGGTTCGCCAGTCGACCACACCCACCGGGCGCCGCCCGAACATCGCCTCGAACGCGACCGAGGCAGCGGTCAATCGTCCCGGCGTCGAAACAGCCGCTTCTCGCAACTCCGGAGGCACGCCCTGCGGGCTGTTCGACGACAGTTCACCACCGAGCGCCTCCAGCGCAGCCGCGAGATTTCCGTCGATCGCCCGGATCCCTGCGACGGCATTCCGAATCCGTTCCGCGAAGTAGTCTGCGAGCTCATCCTGGCGAGCCCTGAGTTCGTCGTCGACGGCCGGCTTCCGGGTCAGTGCCCAGTCTTCACCGACGACGAAAAGTTCCTCCGCCTCGGTCACCACTGCTCGCAGAAACCCCAGCATCGAGTCGAGTTCACGGGCACCCCCGTCGTAGGTATCGACGATCGCCTGCATCGTTCCGGCGATTCGTCGAACCTCGTCGCACTCGACGTCTGCCCGGTGCGCCGCCGCGTCGAACGCAATTCCGGACCATTCCGGAGCCATTGCGTGAACGTCGCTACGCATGGTTTCGGCCAAGTCGACGAACGACCTGCGAATCCCGTCCAGATTCGAGGCCATCACGGTCAGATCCGACGACGTCCACAATTCGATCGCAGACCGGCTGGGGGTCACCGAAGGTCGCCCACGGCAGCAAGTTGCGCTGCGAATGTACCGTCTGCGACACGGTAATCCCCTGCCGATCCTCTCGCGACACCCGACATGTACGCGATCCGGTCTGCCGTGGCAACTGTGGCTGCATTCAGCGCCTGAGCCACCGCCGTACTGGCCTGCGCGAAGCGACATCCAGGGAATCGCAGAACCGCGTCTCCGCGTCCGAGGCCCTCCGAAAGCTCCTCGAGCGCTTCTACTGTCGAATCGAGCAATCCGGACAATCTCTCGAGTTCTTCCGGATTCACCTGGAAGAGGTCGACGCCGCTCGGCGCCCCCGGGTTCACGGCGCCCGGCGAGGCGCCTGCCGGCGGCGCGCCCAACATCGCTTCCACGTAGGCATCGACGAATACAGCAGACTCGCTCGGGACAGCACTTGTCACAATTCGAAATCCCCCCACTCAGCGGACGACATGCCTCGCGTCCTTCCGGCTCCCCTCCGGCGGGCTGACACTACCAGCGCTGTAAGGCACTCGAGCGAGACTGTGAGGCAGGAGTGTCGCCGACTACCCTTGACCTCGAGCCCGCTCGAGGTTCTACGGTCGGGGCAACGAGAGAGGGAGGCTCCGCGAGATGAGCATGGAAGTCACTGCGTGGAACGCGATGTACAACGCGATGCACGCGAGCAACGATCGGCGGCCGTTCTCACGCGAAAGCCTGCGCCGGATCGGAGCGTTCGCCCGGCCGCATCGCCGCAACATTTCGTTCTACCTGGTGCTCAGCGTCGTCATCGCGGCACTCGGTGTGGCGACGCCGGTGCTCGCGGGCCGGGTCGTCAACGCCATTGTCGACCACGCCGCGCTGTCCGTCATCGTCGGGTTGGCGGTGCTCATCGCGGGTATCGCGATCGTCGAGGCCGGACTTGCGATCGCGAATCGATGGTTGTCGGCGAGCATCGGCGAGGACCTGATCCTGGACCTGCGCACGACCGTGTTCGACCACGTCCAGCGCATGCCCATCGCGTTCTTCACCCGCACCCGCACCGGCGCGCTGGTCAGCCGGCTGAACAACGACGTCATCGGCGCGCAGCGCGCCTTCAGCGACACCCTCTCCGGCGTCGTCGGAAACATCGTCACACTCGCCATCACCCTCGTCGTGATGGTCGGGATCTCCTGGCAAATCACGCTTCTCGCACTGTTGCTGTTGCCGATCTTCGTGATTCCGGCGCGGCACATGGGAACTCGGCTCGCACGCTTGAGCAGGGAAGCCGCCAACCACAATTCGGTGATGAGCACCCAGATGACCGAGCGGTTCTCCGCCCCCGGTGCCACACTCGTCAAGCTGTTCGGCCGGCCCGAGCGCGAATCCGCCGAGTTCGCGGTCCGCGCCCGCCGGGTCCGCGACATCGGGGTCCGCACGGCGATGCTGCAATCCGTCTTCGTCACCGCACTGACCCTCGTCTCGGCACTCGCGCTCGCCCTCGTCTACGGTCTCGGCGGCTTCTACGCGCTGCGCGGGCAACTCGACGCCGGATCGGTGGTCGCGATGGCAATGCTGCTGACCCGCCTGTACTCGCCGCTCACCGCCCTGGCCAGCGCCCGGATGGATGTCATGAGCGCGATGGTCAGCTTCGAGCGGGTCTTCGAGGTCCTCGACCTGAAGCCGCTGATCGCCGAGGCTCCCGAGGCGCGCGACGTGCCGCCGGGACCGGTGTCGGTGGAGTTGCGCGACGTGAGCTTCGGCTATCCCTCCGCCGACAAGGTGTCGTTGGCGTCGCTCGAGGAGGTCGCGGTCCTGGACACCCGCGGCGGCGAAACCGTGCTGCACGACCTCGATTTCCGCGTCGAACCGGGACAGATGGTCGCGCTGGTCGGCTCGTCGGGAGCCGGTAAATCCACGGTGGCGCAGCTCATTCCCCGTCTCTACGACGTGGATGCCGGGCACGTGCTGCTGAACGGGGTCGACGTGCGGGAGCTGACGGCCGCGTCGATCCGCGGCACGGTCGGCCTGGTCACGCAGGACGGGCACCTGTTCCACGAGTCGGTGCGGGCGAATCTGCTGCTGGCCCGGCCGGAGGCCGGCGAGGGCGAGCTGTGGGATGCGCTGCGCAAGGCCCGCCTCGACGGTCTCATCGCGTCGCTGCCGGACGGACTGGACACCGTCGTCGGCGAGCGCGGATACCGGCTCTCCGGCGGTGAACGCCAGCGGCTGACGATCGCGCGACTGCTGCTCGCGCAGCCCCGCGTCGTGATTCTCGACGAGGCGACCGCGCACCTGGATTCGACGTCCGAGGCCGCGGTGCAGGAGGCGTTGACCGAAGCGCTGGCCGGACGCACCTCGGTGGTCATCGCGCACCGGTTGTCGACGATCCGGGCGGCCGATCAGATCCTGGTCGTGGAGGCCGGACGCATCGTCGAACGGGGCACGCACACCGAACTGCTCGCGGCCGGCGGCAGGTACGAACAGCTCTATCGCACCCAGTTCGCCGATTCCGGACCGAGACCGCCCGCGATGGCGCCGATACTCGAAGCATGAGCATCCCCACCGAATCCGACCTGCTCCTCCAGATCCTCGGCAACCAGCACAATGCATTCCGCAACGCGGTCTCCGGGCTCACCGACGAACAGGCGCGCTCGGTGCCGAGCGCGTCGTCGATGAGCCTGGCGTCGCTGCTCGCGCACGTCGTCGACGGCGAGGTCGCCGCCGCCGACCGCGTCGCCGGAACCAACACCCGTGCCGCCGACCCGGTCGCGGCGTGGACGTCGGGCTGGCTCGTGGCCGACGACGAGACCGTCGCCGACCAGATCACGAGACTCGAAGCGGCCGCGGTGCGGTTCGCGCAGGCGATCCGCGAGGAACCGGACCTCGACCGCGTCATCGACCTGCCGGACGACGTGGCTCGGTACCTGGATCAGGGCGTGCCGTTCACGGTGCGGTTCCTGCTGATCCACCAGATCGAGGAGTGGGCGCGGCACGCCGGCCACGCCGACATCATCCGTGAGTCGATCGACGGTGCGACCGCCGACGCTCTCGCCGGTCGCACCTGGTAGCCCCATGGCAACCGGAGCAGCCGACGCCGCACAGAACACGCCCCTCGAACGGGTCGCCCGTGTGGGCCAGGCGACCAGCGGTGTCGTCCACGCACTGATCGGGTACATCGTCGTGCGGCTCGCCTTCGGCGAGTCCGGTGCCGCCGACCAGTCCGGCGCGCTGGCCACGATGGCCGCGGCACCCGGGGGCACCGCCGTCCTGTGGGTGACGGCGGTGACGCTCGCGGCCCTCGCGGTGTGGCGGCTGACCGAAGCGGTGATGGGCAAACGGTGCGACGTCGAGGATCCGTCGGCGCTGGACCGGATGAAGTCCGCGGGCGTCGCGGTCGCCTATGCGGCGCTCGCGTTCACCGCCCTGCAGTTCGCGCTGGGCACCGGAAAGTCCAGCGGTGAACAGAGCGCCGGGTTGAGCGCACGACTGATGCAGTCCGGCGCAGGCAAGACGGTGCTCGTCGTCGCCGGACTCGTGACCGTGGGGATCGGCGCGTACCACGTGTACAAGGGTGTGAGCCGAAAGTTCCTCGACGACCTGCACCGCCCGGTACCGGGCGTGGCCACGGTCCTCGGTGTCGTCGGATACACCGCGAAGGGACTGGCGATCGCGGGTGCCGGAATCCTGGTCGTCGTCGCGACCGTCACGTCCGACCCGGCCAAGGCGACCGGGCTGGACGGTGCCCTCAAGACGCTGGGCACCGCCCCGTTCGGGCAGGTCCTACTGTGCGCGGCCGGACTCGGCATCGTCACCTATGGTGCCTACTGCTTCGTCCTGGCGCGCTACGGAAGGATGTGACCGGGCCGGTCGTGACGGATCAGTCGCGACCGCGGAAGCCGCCGCTGCGACCGCCGTGCCCGTGACCGCCACGGTCACCCCGGTCGCTGCGCTGCGAGAAGCCGCCGCGGTCCTTGTGGTCGCCGCGATCCTTGAAATCACCGCGGTCCTTGAAATCACCGCGCTCCTTGAAGCCACGGTTCGGCTTGTCGCCGAAGTCCTTCCGGCCACCCCGGTCGCCCCAGTCCTTCTTGTGGCCCCCGTACTCCTTGTGGCCCCCGTACTCGCGGCGGTCGCCGCCACGACGCTCGCCGTGGTCGTCACGGGACCGGTACGAGCCGGGCCGTCCCGACGGGGTGCCCGAGTCGGGCTGCAACTGGATGAGCACCCCGGAGATCCGGGTTGCGCGCAACGCCTCGAGGGTCTGCGGCGAAAGGTCCTTGGGCAGCTCGACGAGGCTGTGATCGGCACGGATGCTGATGTGCCCGAAGTCGCTGCGACGCAGCCCGCCCTCGTTGGCGATGGCACCGACGATCGCGCCCGGCTGCACCCGGTGCCGCTTACCGACGGCGATTCGGTAGGTGGTCAGTTCCTGGCCGTCGCGACCGACGCGGGAGGCTCCGTCGTCGTCGAACCGGCGCGGCGGACGCTCGCGCGGCTCCCGCTCGCGGCGCGGCGCGGCGACCGGTTCGGGCTCGGACTCCATGAGGAACGAATCGCCGTCGCGGGACAGCACGGCCAGCGCGGCCGCGATGTCGGCGAGCGGAACGTCGTGCTCGCGCTCGTAGTCCTCGACGAACGTGCGGAACAACTGCAGGTGGTCCGAGGCGAGCGCCTCGGTGATCCCGTCGTTGAACTTGGAGACCCGCTGCGCGTTGACGTCCTCGACGGTGGGCAGCTGCATCTCGGCGAGCGGCTGCCGGGTGGCACGCTCGATGGCCTTGAGCAGATGCCGCTCGCGGGGTGCGACGAACAGCAGCGCGTCGCCGGTGCGGCCGGCGCGGCCGGTGCGGCCGATCCGGTGCACATACGACTCGGTGTCGTGCGGGATGTCGTAGTTCACGACGTGGCTGATGCGCTCGACGTCGAGACCGCGCGCGGCGACGTCGGTCGCGACGAGGATGTCGAGGGCACCGCTCTTGAGCTGGCCGATCGTGCGCTCGCGCTGGGCCTGCACGATGTCGCCGTTGATCGCGGCGGCCGAGAAACCACGGGCGCGCAGACGTTCGGCGAGGTCCTCGGTGGCCTGCTTGGTCCGCACGAAGATGATCATCGCCTCGAACGATTCGACCTCGAGGATGCGGGTCAGCGCGTCGAGCTTCCGCTGGTGCGACACCAGCACCCAGCGCTGGGCGATGTTGGAGGAGGTCGTGGTCTTCGACTTGACCGTGATCTCTTCCGGGTCGTTGAGGTACTGCTTCGACAACCGGCGGATCGCGCCGGGCATCGTCGCGGAGAACAGGGCGACCTGCTTGGTTTCGGGGGTGTCGGCGAGGATCCGCTCGACGTCCTCCTGGAAGCCCATCGTGAGCATCTCGTCGGCCTCGTCGAGCACGAGGAATTCGAGCTCCGAGATGTCGAGGGTGCCCTTGGAAAGGTGATCGATCACACGTCCGGGGGTGCCGACGATGACCTGGGCGCCGCGACGCAGCCCGGACAGCTGCACACCGTACGCCTGACCGCCGTAGATGGGCAGCACGTGCAGCCCGGGGATGTGCGCGGAGTACTTGCCGAAAGCCTCTGCGACCTGCAGCGCAAGCTCGCGGGTGGGGGCAAGGATCAGCGCCTGCGGCCGCTTCTTCGAGGTGTCGATACGGGAGAGGATCGGCACCGCGAACGCGGCGGTCTTGCCGGTGCCGGTCTGAGCGAGACCGACGACGTCCCGTCCCTCCAGCAGCGGTGGGATGGTCGCCGCCTGGATCGGCGACGGGGTCTCGTAGCCCACGTCCGAAAGCGCTTGCAGCACACGGGCATCGATGTCGAGATCGGCGAACGTGGGGGTGGCGTTTTCGGCGTCGGGGTCTTGCACAATATCACTCATTTGACATGAAGTTTATCGGATGAGCGTCGATGACCTCGCATCATCGGTGCCGCGACCGCCCGCCGTCACTCCCGGGTCGCCGCACCGGGGGCCGTCGCGGCGAGGAATCGCGCCCAGCGCTGCAACGCGGGTCGCACCGGCGGATGGTCGAACCCGTGCCTGCGTGTGAGCGCGGTGGCCGAGGCAGTCGGATAGGCGTCGGCACTGATGAAACTCAATGTCTCCTTCTGAGCCCCGGTCAGCCACTCCGGCAGGATCCGCAGCGCGACGACGGGAACGCGCCGCCGCGGCGCGGGCACCCCCAACTCGTCCGCCACCAGGGCGACGAGGTCGGGCAGCACGGGCGTCGCGTCGTCGAGTACCCAGTACGCCTGGCCCGCCGCCTGCGGGTCCCGCGGGACCAGCGCCAGGAACCGCGCGAGGTGGTCGACGGTGACGACGGGCACCACGGTGTTCCGGGTTCCGGGAATCGCCCGCAACTGCCCGCGGGACAGCTGCAGCACGAGGTCCGCCAGACCCAGGTACTGGTCCGCCTCCCCCGTGCGGGAGTCACCGATCACGGTGCCGGGGTTGACGACGGTGAGAGCAACGTCCAGGCGGGCAGCGAGCGCGCGTACCACGGCGTCGGCTTCGATCTTGGACGCTTCGTAGGCGCCGAGCCGCCCATAGATCCGGCGGCGGTGACGCGGCGACCACGGCACCGGCATCGTGGGGTGCGCACCGACCCGGTACCCGCTGACGTGAACCAGCCGGCGCGCTCGCGTCGCCGCAGCAAAGCGGGTGATCTTCTCGGCCAGAACGACATTCACCGCGCGTGCCGTCTCCGCTGTCATCCCGAAGGCGAACGCGGCAGCGAGGTTGTGGACGTCGCGCACATCCGGCACCGCCGGTTCGAGGACGATTTCCCCCGCGCCGGGATCGAAGAGATGAATCGAGAGCCGGTCGAGCGGCACGCCGGCGCTCCCGAGCCGGTCCCGCAGCCGGGCCCCGGATTCGGCCGAGCGTACGACCGCGACGACCCGGCTGTCCTCCGCCGGATCGGTGAGCAGTTCGCGCAGCAGGCCGCGGCCGATGAAGCCCGTGGCACCGAACACCACGATCGACCCGTCGTTCCTCCGGGCCCCGCTCATCGGGTGGCCCGGATGAGCTCGAGCGCGACGACCCGCGCCTCGTCCAGCGGGGCGGTGTCGCGGCGCGCCCGGGCGACGACGGTCGCGCCTTCGACGAGACTGACAATCGCCCCTGCGAGCCCGCCCGCGTTCGGAACCCCGTCGCGGACGAGGATCTGCGCGACGACGACCCGCCACGATTCGTACACCCGGGCGCAGCTCTCCTGCAGCACGGGGTTCTCGGCGGCGGCGTCGACCGCGACGGACGCGACCGCGCAGCCGGCCGCGAAACCGGAACGTTCGAGCCGCGCGGCGAGGTCGTCGAAGACGGCGGCGACGACATCACCGGCGTCCTTGCCCTCGGCGATCAGCGACTCGAGCAGGCCGGTGAACTCCGCGCCGACACGGTCGAGGGCGGCGACGACGAGTTCGTCCTTGCCGCCGGGGAAATGAAAGTAGAGCGAGCCGCGGGGTGCCGCGGCGCCGGCGGTGACGTGCGCGAGGCCGGTGCCGTGGTAGCCGCGAGTTTGGATGAGCTCGAGGGTCGTGTCGATCATGCGCGTTCTGGTCCGCGCTCCCTTGGTGGTCACAGCTACATAATAGACCGATCTACATATTATTGGGTTGCGGTCCCGCCGCCGATACGTCCCCGACACGTGTTGGGCACACTGAACGGGTTCTCGCTGCAAAACCGAAAGGACGACCCGGTGTCGGAGCCCGTCAAAATTCCCACCCACTGGTACAACATCGTCGGCGACCTGCCCGTCGCTCCGCCGCCGCACCTGCATCCGGGCACCAAGGAACCGATCACCGCGGACGACCTTGCCCCGCTGTTCGCAAAGGGCCTGATCGAGCAGGAGCTGTCCACCGAGACGAACATCGAGATTCCCGAACCGATCCGCGATGTGTACCGCAACTACCGCACCACCCCGCTGATCCGGGCACACGCGTTCGAGAAGGCGCTCGGCACCCCGGCCCGCATCTACGTCAAGTACGAGGGCGTCAGCCCGGTGGGCAGCCACAAGGTCAACTCCGCGGTCGCGCAGGCGTACTACAACTCGATCGACGGCGTCAAGCGGCTCACCACCGAGACCGGCGCCGGCCAGTGGGGTTCGGCGCTGTCGTTCGCGTGCGCGAAGTTCGGCATCGACCTCGAGGTGTGGCAGGTGCGCGCGTCGTACGAGTCCAAGCCGTACCGACGGTTCCTCATCGAGACGTACGGCGGCACCGTACACGCGAGCCCGTCCGAGCTGACCGACGCCGGCCGCCAGGTCCTCGCCGACTATCCGGACACGCCGGGCTCCCTCGGCATCGCCGTGTCCGAAGCCGTCGAGGTCGCGGTGAAGGACCCGGCCGCGCGCTACACCCTGGGCAGCGTGCTCAACCACGTCGTGCTGCACCAGACCGTGATCGGCCTCGAGGCGGTCGCACAGCTCCGCGCGGCCGGCGAGGAGAACGCCGACGTCGTGTTCGGCTGCGCGGGCGGCGGCTCGAACCTCGCCGGTCTGGCGTTCCCGTTCATCCGGGAGGTGCTGCACGAACGCGCCGCGACGCGCGTGGTCGCCGTCGAACCTGCCGCGTGCCCGTCCATCACCCAGGGCGAGTACCGCTACGACCACGGTGACATCGCGGGCCTGACCCCACTGCTCAAGATGCACACCCTCGGCCAGGACTTCATCCCCGACCCGATCCACGCCGGTGGCCTGCGCTACCACGGCATGGCCCCGCTGCTCAGCCACACCGTCGAACTCGGCTACGTCGAAGGCAAGGCCGTTCCCCAGACCGACGCGTTCGCCGCGGCCGTGCAGTTCGCGCGCACGGAGGGCATCGTGCCCGCCCCCGAGTCGGCGCACGCGATCGCCGCGGCCGCCGAGTACGCGAAGGGCCTGACCGAACCCGAGGTCGTCGTGATCGGGCTCTCCGGGCACGGACAGCTCGACCTGCCCGCGTACCACGCGTACCTGTCGGGCGACCTCGACTAGGCCGCAGGCGTCGGAGACAGCCGCGCGGCGACGGGTCGCGCGGCTGTCCGAGGTCGCGGACGCGGACGACACGGACGCCGGCCGGGCCATACTGGAGTCATGCGCTATTCCGGCCGCGAGGAGGCCGGGCGACGACTGGCCCGCTCGGTCGGGCACCTGCGCGACGCACAGCCGGTGGTCCTGGCACTGCCGCGTGGCGGTATCCCGGTGGCGCGGGAGGTCGCGCGGGAACTCGATGCTCCGCTCGACGTGCTCGTCGTCCGAAAACTCGGGGTGCCCTGGCACCCCGAACTCGCGATGGGGGCGATCGCGGAGGGCGGCGCCCGCATCCTCAACGAGGAGGTTCTGCGACGCGGCCGGATCGGCGCGGACTCCCTCGCCCGGGTCGAGGACCGCGAACGCACCGAACTCGAACGGAGGGCGCGCCTGCTGCGCGGCGACCGCGCCCGAATCCCGATCGCGGGGCGCACCGTCGTCCTCGTCGACGACGGCCTCGCCACCGGCGCGACCGCCGCGGCGGCCTGCCTGGCCGCCCGCGCCGCAGGTGCCGAGCGGGTCGTCGTGGCGATTCCGGTCGCCGCTCCCGAGGCGATGCAGCGGCTACGGACGGTCGCGGACGAGGTCGTCTGCCCGGTGCAGCCGACCGACCAGGACAGCGTCGGGGCGGCTTACGTCGATTTTCACCAATTGACCGATTCAGAAGCCGCCGAGCTGCTGAAACCGCTGTGACCAGCACCATTGCCTACCGGCGGGTAACTCGCGCGATGGCACAAACCGGAAATCCTCGACAACTCACCCTTGAACAGCGCATAACGGGCAGCCCCGGCAGGTGCAAAACACCTCGACCTGTGATGCAATGCACATCCCAAAGCAAAACGATGGAGGGGTCAGCAGTGAGTGAGATTTCCGTGCCACAGTCGTTCTCGATTCCCGAGGACGCATCGATGGCGGATTCCGTCTTCCGGCACGAAAAGGAGTCGCCCAATTTCGTGCCGTTCGAGCGACTCGTAGACGGCACCTGGACCAAGGTCACCGCGAAGGAGTTCGCCGCGCAGGTCCGCGCCGTCGCCAAGGGCCTGATCGCCTCCGGCATCGAGCTCGGCGACCGGGTCGCCATCCTGTCGTCCACCCGCTACGAGTGGGTCCTGCTCGACTACGCCATCTGGACGGCCGGTGGCGCCACCGTCGCGATCTACGAGACGTCCTCCGCGGACCAGTCCCAGTGGATCCTCGAGGATTCCGGCACCTCGCTGCTCATCGTCGAGAACGACGAGCTCGCCGAGGTCGTCAAGGAGGTCGCCGAGGGGGCGCCGACCGTCCGCGAGGTGCTGCGCATCGCCGCCGGCGACGGCGGCAAGGGCGCGGTCGAGGAACTGATCGCCCGCGGCACCGCCGTCACCGACGAGCAGGTCGAGGAACGCCGCGCGCAGGTGAACGCCGAGTCCGCCGCCACGCTCATCTACACCTCCGGCACCACGGGCCGCCCGAAGGGTGTGCAGCTCAAGCACCGCAACCTGTACGCCGAGTCGGCCGCGGCGGCGATCCAGCTGCCGGACTCGATGGTGCCGGGCAACCGCACCCTGCTGTTCCTGCCGCTCGCGCACGTGTTCGCCCGGCTCATCTCGTTCGCGGCGTTCGACAACAAGGTGACCGTCGCGCACACCTCGGACCTGACCACGCTGCTCGACCAGTTCGCCGAGTTCAAGCCGAACTTCATCCTCTCCGTGCCCCGCGTGTTCGAGAAGGTGTACAACTCCGCGAAGCAGAAGGCCTACGACGGCGGCAAGGGCGGGATCTTCGAGAAGGCCTCGGACACCGCCATCGAATACAGCCAGGCGCTCGAGAACGGCGGACCGGGCCTGGTCCTCAAGCTCAAGCACGCCCTGTTCGACAAGCTCGTCTACGGCAAGCTGCGGGCCGCGCTCGGCGGACAGGCCTCGCAGGCGGTGTCCGGCGGTGCCGCGCTCGGCGCCCGCCTCGGGCATTTCTTCCGCGGCGTCGGCATCAACGTCCTCGAAGGCTACGGCCTCACCGAGACCACCGGCGGCATCATCATGAACACGCCGGGCAACCAGAAGGTCGGCACGGTCGGCCGCCCGTTCGACGGCCATGCCGCGAAGATCGCCGAGGACGGTGAGCTCCTGCTCAAGGGCCCGGTCGTGTTCGAGGGCTACTGGCAGAACGATCAGGCCACCAAGGACTCGATCGTCGACGGCTGGTTCCACACCGGCGACATCGGCACCATCGACGCCGACGGCTTCATCGCGATCACGGGCCGCAAGAAGGAACTCATCGTCACCGCGGGCGGCAAGAACGTAGCCCCGGCGATCCTCGAGGACTCGCTGCGGGCGCATCCGCTGATCAGCCAGGTCATCGTCGTCGGCGACGCCAAGCCGTTCATCGGCGCCCTCATCACCCTCGACCCGGAGGCCCTGCCCGGCTGGAAGGAACGCAACAACGTTCCCGCCGAGACCGCCGTTGCGGACCTGCTCAAGAACCCGGATCTGATCGCCGAGATCGACGCCGCGGTCGCCGAGACCAACAAGAAGGTGTCCAAGGCCGAGGCGATCAAGAAGTACCGCCTCCTCGATGTCGACTTCAGCGTCGAATCCGGTGAGCTGACCCCGACGCTCAAGCTCAAGCGCAACGTCATCCACGAGGCGCACGGCGCCGAGATCGCCGCGATCTACAACTGATCGTCCTCCGTCGGTGAGCGAAGGTGCCCCCGGAGGGGGTGCCTCCGCTCACCGGCGTCCCGGGGCGGTCACCGCGAGCACGAAGTCCGCGACGTCCCGGGTCACCGTGCGCTGCACCGGCTCGTGCAGCAGATCGTGCCCCGCGTCGGGATACTCGCGCAGCACGAGCTCCGGAACGGTCGCGGCCCAGTCGCGCACGGGCTCGACCGGGGCCAGGCGGTCGTCGACACCGTGCACCGCCAGCACCGGGAGCCCCGCGGCCTGCAGAACCTGCGCGGTCGCCGGGAGGGTCGCGGTGCGCGGCGTCCCGCACAGCACGGCACCGCGGAACCGGCCCGCGTCGGAGCGCAGCAGCGCCAGCACTGTCGCGGCGCCCAGCGAATGCCCCATGACCACCAGCGGCGTGCCGCTTCGTTCGGCCAGGCCGGCGATCTCGGCGAGATCGGCCGCGTGCCCCGCGACGTCGCCCGGCTCCCCCGGCTGCCCCTCCGACAAACCGTGTCCGGCCAGGTCGATCCCCCACAGCGCGATGCCGGCCGCGGCCAGGCCCGCGGCGAACCGGTGGTAGTGGCCGCTGTGCTGTCCCATCCCGTGCGCGAAGACGACGGCGGCGTGCGCGGCGTCCGTGTTCCAGGATCGGTAGTGGATTCGGCCCGTGGCCCCGACGATGAACGGCATGACGCTCACCCTATGGTGCGTGGTTTCGGTAGCTCCCGCTACCAAAGCGCGCACGGGGGACGGGGTCACCAGCAGTGGCCCTCGCCGCGATAGGTCGGGACGGTGTGGCGTGAGCCGTCCTCGTCGATCAGGTGCAGGTGCGTGAACCGTTCACACAGTTCACCGGCCTTGGCGTGCCGGAACCACACGCGCCCGCCGATCGGGATGTCCGACGCGGCGCGCCCGGTGACCGGTGTCTGCACTTCCCCCGCACCCTCGTTGCGCAGCAACCGCAGTCCCGCCGGATGCACCGGCTTCGGCACCCGCGCGGGTCCGGCCGGCCCGGACGCGATGTAGCCACCACCGAACAGGGTGGTGATCGTGGGGGTCGGTTTGCGCACCGCCGGCAGCGCGAAGAACAGCGCGGGATGCGGGGTGAAGGCGCGGTAGCGATCGAACAGGGTCGGCACGTACAGTCCGGATCCGGCGGTCACCTCGGTGACGACCGGATCGGCGGAACTCACCTCGAGAGAGCCGGTCCCACCGCTGTTGACGATCTCGAGATCCCCGACCGTGGCCCGCACGGCGTCGACCACGAGGCCCCGACGGGTCGCGAGTTCCTGCGCCGACGCCCGTTTGACCAGCCGCACGGGCAGCGACGAGTCGGGTAGCCCGGCGATCTGCGCCTCGTAGAACATCACCCCGACGACGGTGAATCCGGCGGTGGTCGCGCACCGGGCGAGCTGCGCGGCGTCGTCCGGAGCCCGCAGCGGGGATCGACGCACCCCCAGGTGCACCGGGCCGATCCGCAGCGAGGCGTCGACGTCGAAGCAGACCCGCGGGCGCACGGTGCCGGTGCCGAAGGCGTCGCGGACGAGGCCGAGTTGGGCGGGGGAATCGACCATCAGGGTGATGGCGTCGAGGGCATCGGGTCGTGCGGCCAGCTCGGCGAGGGCGCCACGGTCGACCGTCGGGTAGCCGAGGAGAACGTCGCGGGCACCGAGGTCGACCAGCCACAGCGCTTCCCGCAGTGAGTACGACATGATGCCCCGGAACTTGCCGTTCGAACCGGTCAGATCTGCACCCAGCACCTCCTCGAGGACCGCGCGGCAGCGGACCGATTTGCTCGCCACCCGAACGGGCGTGCCACCTGAGCGCCGCGCCAGGTCGGCGGCATTGCGGCGCAACGTGGCCAGGTCGACGGCGGCGAAGGGCGGATCGAGGTCGGCGGTCGCGGTGTCGAGCCGGTCGAGGGTCGAGGTCACGGCGGGTCCAATCGTCGAGTCGTGGAGCAACAAGTCGATCACCCGAATGGACGGTTGTCCAGATCCATGACTCTCGACGGCCACGTTCACCCCAGCGGGCGACCGCTCAGGGCTGGTCCACCGCGCGGGCAGCGATGATCCCGGCCACGTCGTCGAGTTCGGCGACGATGAAGTCGCCGTTGCGATCGACGAGCCAGCGCAGCACGAGACCGTCGATCATCGCCAGCGCCATCCGGGCGATGTCCTCGACCGGTTCGGTCCACGTCGTCCCGGTGCGTTCGGCGCAGTCGGTGAGAAACCGGCACGCCTCCACGTCCATGAACCGGTACTGCTCGGTGGCGATCCGGCCGCCGCGTTCGGACTCCGAGGCCCGCTGCCGCAGCGAATAGGTGGTGATCTCGTAGGTGAGGATCTGACGGTTCGCCGTTGTCTCGATCGTTGGCCACATCGCATTGAGCCCGGCGTACAGAAGCTGACGAAGGCCGCGGACCCCCTGCGGATCCGCACCGTCGTGCGGCAGGTCGAACGCGACGTGCAGGGCCTCGCTGAGCTGCCGGACGAGCGTCTCCCCCATCGCGACGACAAGCGCTTCCTTGCTCTCGAAGCAGTAGTGCACCACGCCGAGGGACACACCGGCGTTCTCCGCGACCGCCCGCACCGTGACCGCGCCGACTCCCCCGCGCTCGGCGAGGTCGAGAGCGGATTCGATGAGCTGGGCGCGACGCTCGTCCGCGGGCATCCGGTTCAGCATCCCCCGATCGTAGAGGCTCGGGGCCGACCCCGGGTCGAACGCGACAACCCTGCAACCCTTGACCTGGACGGTCGTCCAAGAGGACGATGCTCGTCATGGGAACCTGGCGCAACTGGGCACGCACCGAACACGCGACACCCCGCGCATTCGACACCCCCGCCGGCGCCGAGGAGGTCGCGGCCCTCGTCACCCGTGCCGCCGAACGCGGCGACCGGGTCAAGGCGGTCGGCGCCGGCCATTCGTTCACCGGTGCGGCGGTCACCGACGGCGTCCTCGTCTCCCTCGACCGCATCGCCGGGATCGAACGGGTCGAGCCGACCGCGACCGGCGCTCTCGTCACCGTCGGCGCCGGCACACGGCTGCACGATCTCAACCGTCTGCTGTGGTCGCACGGCCTGGCGCTGGCCAATCTCGGCGACATCGACGTCCAGTCGATCGCCGGTGCCGTCTCCACCGGAACCCACGGCACCGGAGCAGGATTCGGCGGGCTGGCCACCCAGGTGCGCGCGGTCACGGTCGTGCTCGCGGACGGCCGTACCGTGCACTGCTCCGCCACCGCCGAGCCCGAACTGTTCGAGGCGGCCCGACTCGGCGTCGGCTCGATCGGCATCCTCACCTCCATGACCCTCGACTGCATTCCCGCGTTCCGGTTGCACGCGGCCGAGGCACCCGCGACCCTCACCGAAACGCTCGCGGTGCTCGACGACGACCGGCTCGGGGTGGACCATTTCGAGTTCTACTGGTTCCCGCACACCGACCGGGTCCTGACCAAACGCAACACCCGGATCGAGGGTGCCGAACCGACCGAACCCGTCGGCCGGGTACGCGGTTTCGTCGACGACGAGTTGCTCTCCAACGGTGTGTTCGGCGCACTGCAGCATCTCGGGACGCGGGCGCCGGGCCTGATTCCGCGGATCAACGAAGTGGCCGGACGGGCCCTGTCCCCCCGCGAGTTCACCGACCGCAGCTACGCGGTGTTCGCCTCCCCGCGGCGCGTCCGGTTCCGGGAGATGGAGTACGCGATCCCGGTGGACGCGCTACCCGGCGTGCTCACGGACATCGCCCGCGGACTCGAACGCACCGGCCGGCAGGTCGCGTTTCCCGTCGAGGTGCGATTCGCGGCCGCCGACGACGTGTGGCTGTCCACCGCGCACGGTCGCGACACCGCCTACGTCGCGGTGCACGAGTTCCATCGGCGCGACCACCGCGACTACTTCGCGACCGTCGAGGAGATCGTGCGCGCTGTCGACGGCCGGCCGCATTGGGGCAAGCTACACGGGCGGACCGCGGACGATCTGCGGCCCGCCTATCCGAGGTTCGACGACTTCCTGGCCGTGCGCGACCGCGTCGACCCGGACAGGATGTTCGCCAACCCCTATCTCGAGCGGGTGTTCGGTCTCTAGAACGGCACAGCGGCCGAGGCGCCACCGCGATGTGGCACGCTCGGCCGCCGGTTTCAGGCTGCGGTCCACCCTCCGTCCATCGTGTATGCGGCTCCGGTCACCATCGCCGCTGCATCCGAGGCCAGGAACGCCACCAGTTCCGCGACCTCGGCCGGCTCGATCAGCCTCTTGATGGCCGTGCGCGCCAGGAGCACCTCTTCGGTCACCTGCTCCTGCGAAATCCCATGTGCCCGAGCTTGTTCGGCGATCTGTGCGGAGACCAGTGCGGTACGGACGTAGCCGGGATTGACGCAGTTGCTCGTCACGCCGTGTTCGCCACCTTCGAGCGCGGTCACCTTCGACAGGCCCTCGACACCGTGCTTGGCGGCCACGTACGCCGCCTTGTACTTGGAAGCACGCAGTCCGTGCACCGACGAAATGTGCACGATCCGCCCGAAGCCACGCTCGTACATCCCCGAAAGCGCAGCCCGGGTGAGCAGGAACGGCGCTTCGAGCATCAGGGTGGTGATGCGGCGGAAGTGGGCCGGATCGAAGCTCTCGATCGGGCTCACGTGCTGCACCCCGGCGTTGCTGACCAGGACATCGACATCCAAAGTCAGCTCGGCCAGCGCGCCGGTGTCGGTCAGGTCCACTTGCCAGGGCCGGCCGCCGATGCGATCGGCCACTGCGGCCGCGGCCTTGCCGTCGAGATCGGCGACAGTCACCTCCGCACCTGCACCGGCCAGGCGTTCGGCCACCGCGGCGCCGATACCGCCTCCGGCCCCGGTGACCAGCACCTGCCGACCGGTCATCGGTCCGACGCTGCGCCCGGTGAGGCCGGCGACCACCGCCCGCACGGCCCCTTCGACGTTCGGCGGCCGCGTTGCCGCCGGCGCGGTTTCCACGGCGGAGCTCCGGTCGCTTGTCATCGTGTCACCGCGACGAGTTGATCGCGGCGGTCGACGTCGTCGACGGTGGCAAGGCTGATCCCCCGGGTTTCCCGAACGAACAGCACCGCCACGAAGCTCACCGTGCACGCGATCGCCAGATACACCGCGATCGGTGTCGCGGAGTGGTAGGTCGCGAGCAATTTGGTGGCGATGATCGGGGCGAGGGAACCGGCCGCAATCGAGGTCACCTGTGCTGCGAGCGAGACACCGGAGTAGCGCATACGCGTCGGAAACGACTCAGCCATGATCGCAGGCTGTGGCGCATACATCATCGCGTGGAACACCAGTCCCAACGTGACGGCGAGTACCACGTACGCGGCGCTGCCGGTGTCGAACATGGAGAAGGCGAAGAATCCCCACGTGGCGCTGAGTGCGGCACCGGCGAAGTACACCGGCCGCCGACCCACCCGATCGGCCAACGCACCGAACACCGGCATCACCGCCAGGTGCGTCACGTGTGCGATCAGCAGCCAGGTCAGAATGGACGACGTGTCCATCTCCACCACCGTCTTCAGATAGGTGATCGAGAACGTGACGACCAAGTAGTACATGATGTTCTCGCCGAACCGCAGACCCATCGCCGAGAACACCCCGCGCGGGTACCGCTTGAGCACCTCGACGACGCCGTACGACATCTCCTGCTCCCGCTCGATCTCCTGCTGGGCTTCGACGAACAGCGGAGACTCGTCGACCTGCGTCCGGATGTAGTAGCCCACGAGCACGATCACCGCGGAGAGGAAGAATGCGATCCGCCACCCCCAGCTGAGGAAGGCCGCTTCGGACAGGGTGTTGGTCAGGATCAACAGAACGACGGTGGCTGCGAGGTTGCCGCCGGGCACCCCGGCCTGCGGCCACGACGCCCAGAACCCGCGGGAGCGGTCCGGGCATTGCTCGGCCACGAGCAGTACCGCACCGCCCCACTCGCCACCGACGGCGAACCCCTGGACGAAACGCAACATCACGAGAAGTGCGGGAGCCCAGTAGCCGATCTGGTCGAACGTGGGCAGGCAGCCCATGAGGAAGGTGGCCGCGCCGATCATCACGATCGAGATCTGCAACAGGTGTTTGCGGCCGATCCGGTCACCGAAGTGGCCGAACACGATCCCACCGATCGGGCGTGCGGCGAATCCGACCGCGTACGTGACGAACGCCGCGATGATCGCGTCGAACTGACTCGCGCCGGCCGGGAAGAAGATCTTGTTGAAGACGACGGTGGCGGCGATCCCGTAGAGAAAGAACTCGTACCATTCGACGACCGTTCCCGCCATCGAGGCGGCGACGATCTTGCGCAGTCCCGTCCGACTCGCATCGACTTCGCCCTGCTTGACCATGTGTGCACTCCTGTCGGTCAGAGCGCACCACCGCTTCAGTGATGCGCACCACACTCACGGAAGTCTCACTAACTAAGAAGGCACACGCAATGACCAAAGTCGCCCATAGAATCTGCGTTCATGCACATCGACGGTCTCGACGCCAACGCGCTGATCACCCTGCTCGCCGTGGCCCGGACCGGCCGCTACACGACCGCCGCCGGCCTCCTGGAGATCAACCACACCACCGTCTCCCGACGGATAGCTGCGCTCGAGCATGCACTGGGAGGACCGCTACTCGCGCGTGGGGCCGGTGGTTGGGAACCGACCGACCTGGGCAAAACCGCCCTCCGGGCCGCCGAGCAGATCGAGTCGACGCTCGTCGGTCTGCGCAGCGAATCCAGCGATGCCCTCCACGGCACCGTGCGAATCGCCGCGACCGACGGCTTCAGCGCCCGGATCGTCGTCCCGGTCGTAGCCCAACTCGGGCGCGAAAACCCTTTGCTGTCGGTCGATCTCATCACGGTCACCCGGCGTGCTCCATCGACGTACTCGGGAATCGACATCGAGGTGGTGGTGGGCAGGCCGACCACCTTCCGCGTCGAGCCGGTACTGCTCGGAACCTACCGGCTGGGCCTGTACGGCTCGGCGGACTACCTCGAGGCAGCTGGGACGCCGGCCGATCGGAAGGACCTCGCAGGCCGGCCCCTCGTGTATTTCATCGAGTCGATGCTCACCGTCGACGACCTCGACCAAGCGAGGTTCCACCTGCCTCACATGGCGAGCCGGCTCAATTCGACCAACGTTCTGGTGCACGTCGAAGCCACCCGCGCGGGAGCAGGTTTGGGGCTGCTCCCGTGTTTCCTCGCCGCCGACTGTCCGGATCTCGTTCGGGTGCTCGCCGACCAGGTGTGGATAGATCTCGAGTACTGGATGGTGGTACGCCCGGAAGCGGCACGCCGGCGAGAGGTGATGGCCGTCGCGGCCGCGTTGCGCGAGCGGGTACGGAATATGCGTGACCAGCTCCTCGGCGAAGTCTTCCCTCCGGGTGCGCTCGGGCATGCTCCGGGAGACTAGATGAACGCCGCTTCGAGCGAATTCCGCACCAGTGTCTCGTGTTCGGTGTCCGTCAGGCCGAGCCCGGTGTGCAGCGCAGCGAAGTTGTCGTCGACGTAACCGCCGAAATAGGCGGGGTCGTCGGAGTTGACGGTGACCAGCAGACCCGCGTCGAGCATGCGACGTAACGGGTGGTGTTCGATCGAATCCGCCACGCCCAGAAGCACATTCGACAGCGGGCACACGGTGAGCGGGACCTGTTCGTCGACGAGCCGCGCCACCAGGTCAGGATCCTCCAGGGACCGGATGCCGTGGTCGATGCGTTCGGCGCCGAGCAGATCCAGGGCCTGATGCACGTAGTCCGGGGGTCCCTCCTCACCTGCGTGCGCGACGACGTGCAGACCTTCGGCGCGGGCACGGGCGAACACGTCCTCGAACAACGACGGCGGGTAACCGACCTCGGCGGAGTCGAGGCCGAGACCGATGATCGGGGCGCGCAGCCGCAGCAGCTCACCGAACACCTCACCGGCCTCGTGCACCGGACGGTCCCGCACGATCGAGGCGATCATCGCGGCGTCGACACCGAACTCGCGGCCGCTGCCAGCGACGGCGTCGGCGAGCCCGTCGACGACTTCACTCAGCGGAACGCCGCGGCTGGTGTGCGCCTGCGGGTCGAAGAAGAACTCGGCGCGGGTCACGCCCGCATCGGCCGCGCGCGACAGGTACCCGCGGGCCAGGTCGGCGAAGTCCTGCGCCGTGCGCAGCACCTGCATGTTCGCGTAGTACAGCTCCAGGAACGATCCGAGATCGGTGAATTCGTACCGGGAACGCAGATCGGCGAGGTCGCGGTAGGGCAGGGTGACCCCGTTGCGCTCGGCGAGCGCGAAGATCAGCTCGGGTTCGAGAGTGCCCTCGATGTGCACGTGCAGTTCGGCGCTCATGCGGTCTGCTCCTCCCGGAACCGTTCTACGAGCGCGGTGCCCGTCCGCAGTCCGGGCGGGCACCGCGAGCTGTCAGCGTCCCTTCCAGACCGGGGCGCGCTTCTCCGCGAACGCCGTCGCGCCTTCGCGGGCGTCCTCCGACACGAACACCGGAGCGGCGATCTCCATCTGCTTCGCGAACGCTTCGTCGGACGACCAGTCCGAGGCGGACGCGACGATCTGCTTGGTCACTGCGACCGCGAGCGGGCCGTTGGCGGTGATCCGCTCGGCGAGCGCGAGGGCACCGTCGAGCGCGCCGCCCGGTTCGGTGAGCGTGTTGACGAACCCGAAGCCGTGAGCCTCCTCGGCGGTGAACGCGTCGCCGGTCAGGGCGAGTTCGAGTGCCTTCTGGTACGGGATGCGCGTGGGCAGGCGCAGCAGCCCGCCACCGGCGGCGACAAGTCCGCGCTTGACCTCCGGGATGCCGAACTTGGCGTCCTTGGCGGCGACGACCAGGTCGGTCGCGAGCACCAGTTCGGTGCCGCCGGCAAGCGCGAAACCCTCGACCGCGGAGATCAAAGGCTTGCGCGGCGGCGCCTCGGTGAAGCCCAGTCCCTTGCCGGGGACCACGACGTTCTCGCCGGCAACGAATGCCTTCAGATCCATGCCCGCGCAGAAGTTTCCGCCGGCGCCGGTGAGGACACCGACCGACAGGTCGTCGTCCTCGTCGAGCAGGTCGACCGCGTCGGCCAGGCCGCGGCTCACGGCAGCATTGACGGCGTTGCGGGCGTCGGGCCGGTTGATGGTGATGACCAGTACTCGACCGCGACGCTCGAGCAAAACCACATCGGACATGTGCGTATACCTCCACTGGGCGGATCGGATGCGCCGACCCGGCATGGGCCACGGCACATCAGCTGTATACCGGAGTCCGCATCACATCACGACACCCGTACCGCTAGCTGGGTGACGAACCCGTCGTCGTCGATCTGCACCTGATCGCCGGTGCGGAACCAGCCGTCACCGAACGTCTCGGCGGTGGATTGCGGATCGTTCCAGTACCGCCGGGCCACACTCGGGCCGCGGCACAGCAGTTCACCGACGCCGCGTTCGGCGTCGGGTCCGAGCAGCGCGACCTCCATTCCGCCGAACGGAATCCCGATGCTGCGGGGATGCCGTTGCCGGAACTCGGTGGGCAGCACCAGCCCGATCCCGCCGGTCTCGGCGACACCCCAGCCGCGCACGCAACGGGCCGTGGGGAACGAGGCACGCAGGTGCCGCCACGGCACCCGGATGCCGCGCGCCCCGGCCGCGACGACGGTGCCGCCGACCGACAGGGTGGGCAACAGTTGCACACCGCATCCGACGGCGGTGGACAGCGGCGCGGTGATCACGGTGCGCACCCCGCCGACGCCGAGATCCATCGCGTGGACGACCGCTTCGATGGTGGACAGGATGTTCTCGTTGCTCAGTTCGACGCCGTGCAGTCCCCCGCCGCATTTGCGCACGTAGTAGAGCAGTGCCAGCTCGTCGGGTGAGGCACCGCCGTCGAGGAACGCGACCCCGTCGGGCAGGTCCCCGTCGAGCAGAACGATCGCGCCGCTGTCGGCGACGATCCATTCGAGCTCGGCGTCGCTGCACGTCGGATCCGGCAGAACCGGCACACCACCGGCCAGGACGACACCGAGAAACGCGTGGAGCCAGTCGAATCCGTTGCGGAAGTGCACGACGACACGGTCGGCGGGGCCGACACCCTGGTCCAGCAGGCCGCCGGCAACGCGGGCGGCCGCGGCCCACAGTCCGCGGTAGGTGATGCCGTGACCGGACCGGTCGACGGCAGCGACGCGCTGCGAGTACCGCAGCGCGCTGCGGTCGAGGAGCTCGGCCAGGCACGGCTCGAGACCCTCGTACCGGAAAACGCCCGCGTGCCGGGTGACGCGTTCGTCGCGCAGCCATTCGGCACCACCGGAAAACTGCACCAACGCCGGCGACATCGCCACCTCCGATCGTCTGCGTGACTCGCACTATATGGCGTGCATCACATTTCGGGGTGGGTTCGGTCGCCTCAGCCGTGTGTGGCGTCCGCAGTGTCCGGATCGGTGTCCGCGGGCTTCTTCAACTGACTGTGCGGCCGGGCGAAGAACAGCGACGCGACGAGCCCGACGACGAGTACCGCGGCGGGCAGCCACATCGATTGGGCCATCGCCGTCGAGAACGGTTCGTGCAGCTGCTCCGGCAGCACGGCCGCATTCATCTCGGAAGCGCCCCCGCCCATCCCCTCGGCTGCAAGCCGCGAGGTCATCAGAGCGCCGATCGCGGCGCTGCCCAGTACCGCGCCGATCTGCCGGATGGTGTTGTAGACACCGGAACCGGCCCCGGCCTGCCGCGGTGCCAGGTGGTTCGTCGCGGTCGCCGACAACGGCGACCAGATTCCGGTCATCGCGATACCCATCAGGGCGGACGGCAGCAGCAGCGACCACGTCGGCGAATCCGGCGTCATCACCACCGCCAGCCACAGCAGCGCGATCGCCAGCAGTGCGAATCCGGTGCCCGCGATGTAGCGCGGATGCACCCGGTCCACGAGACGGCCGACGAACGGCGCGAGAATGCCGGTGAACAACGCCATCGGCACCATCAGCAGCGCCGAACCGGTCGGGCTGAGCCCGCGCACCGCCTGCGCATAGAACATCAGCGGCAACGTCATCGCGGTGACCGCGAAACCGATCGACACGATCCCGACGTTCGCGAGTGAGAAGTTGCGGTCGCGGAAGAGGTCGAGCGGCACGAGCGGCTCACCCCGCATCCGCGCCTGGTACAGGACGAACACCACGAGCAGCACCACGCCGGCCACGATGAAGCCCCATACCTTCGCGGACCAGTCGTACGAGTTGCCTTCCTGGATGCCGAACACCAGCAGGAACATGCCCGCGCCGCTGAGCGCAACACCCAGCAGATCGAACGTGTGCGAGTGCGTCTCCAGGTTCGGCACCAGCCGCACCGCCATCACGAACGCGAGGATGCCGACGGGAACGTTGACGAAGAAGATCCACTCCCAGCCCAGCCCGTCGACGAGGGCGCCGCCGGCGAGCGGACCGACGAGGGTCGCGACACCGGCCACCGCACCCCACATGCCCATGGCGGCGCCGCGCCGTTCCGGCGGGAAGATGCGGGTGATGACCGCCATCGTCTGCGGCGACATCAGCGCCGCTCCCAATCCCTGGAACACCCGCGCCACGATGAGGACCTCGATGGTGCCGGACAGGCCGCACCACAGCGACGCGGCGGTGAACAGCACCAGGCCCGCCAGGTAGACGCGCTTGGGGCCGAAGCGGTCGCCGAGGCGACCGGTGACCAGCAGCGGCACCGCGTATGCCAGCAGATACGCGCTCGTCACCCACACGACGGAGTTGATGTCGGAATCCAGCTCCCGCATGATCACCGGATTGGCGACGGCCACGATCGTGCCGTCCACCATGATCATGAAGAACCCGAGACACAGCGCCCACAGCGCCGGCCACGGTTCGGGCTTGGTGTTCACGCACTCTCCTTCCGCTTACGCGGGTCTACGGTAGCCGCGTGGAACGACATCTCCTGGACATCGTGCAGCTCGCCTGGTGCCGTGAACTCGCTCTCGACGACGACGCGCTCACCGCGGGTGGGCGTGTGACGCGCGTGGACGATACCGCCGACCGGCTGCAAGTGCTGCGTCTGGGTGAGACGACCGCCGTGGTCGGACCCGGCGACGCCGTCGCCGCACTCGCGCACATCCCCGACACCGCGCTCGACGCGTCGACGGTGCGGACGGCGACGGGCGGTCACGGTGCCCGGACCCACGTGCTGCACTACTGCGCGGACTGGGTCGACGCGAGCCGGGTACGTGATCCGCTGATCTCGCACGACGCCCGCGACCTCGCCGAACTGCGGCGCCGCTGCCCGCCGGACGACACGATCGACGCCACGCCCGCCGACGGCGACCGCGTGTTCGTGCTCCTCGACGACGACCACCACCCGCTCTCCGCGGCCGGATACGGCGAAATCCACGCGATCCTCGCCGACGTGGTGGCGCTGACCGTCCCCGAGCATCGGCGGCTGGGCCTGGCCGCGACCGTCGCGACCCTGGCGACGCACGACGCGCTGGATGCGGGGCTGGTTCCGCAGTGGCGGGTCCGTCGGGACAATCTCGCCGGGCGCGGTCTGGCCGCCACCCTGGGATACGAGGAGTGCGGAAGCCACCTGACGGTGCAACTGCGAGATAGCGTGTAGTCAACTCCGCACGGAAGGAGATCCCGTGACCGAACGGTCCGATTCCGGTGACACGGAATCCGGCAGCTATGTCGAGGCCGGCGAATTCGACCGCGACACCCGTTACCTGACGACCCGGATCACCGCGGACGGCCGCGACGGATATCCGGTCGAGTCCGGTCGTTATCGGCTGGTTGCCGCGCGGGCCTGCCCGTGGGCGAATCGCGCGCTGATCGTGCGCCGGCTGCTGGGACTCGAGGACGCGCTGTCGCTGGGGTTGTGCGGTCCTACCCACGATCGCCGCAGTTGGACGTTCGATCTCGATCCCGGACGTGTCGACCCGGTGCTCGGCATCGAACGGCTGCAGGAGGCGTACTTCGCGCGGGATCCCGGCTACGCGCGCGGCATCACCGTCCCGGCGATCGTGGAGGTCGGCAGCGACCGGGTCGTCACCAACGACTTCGCGCAGATGACGCTCGACCTGTCCACCGAGTGGACCCGGTTCCACCGCCCGGGTGCCCCCGACCTGTATCCGGAGGCGCTGCGCGCCGAGATCGACGAGGTCGCCGATCTGGTGTACCGGGACGTGAACAACGGCGTCTACCGGTGCGGTTTCGCCGGGTCACAGGACGCCTACGACGCGGCGTTCGACAGCCTGTTCGCGCGGCTCGATTGGCTCGAGGAGCGGCTCGCCACGCGTCGCTACCTGGTCGGTGACACCATCACCGAGGCGGACGTCCGGCTGTTCACGACCCTGGCCCGGTTCGACGCGGTCTACCACGGGCACTTCAAGTGCAACCGCGGGCTGCTCACCTCGTTTCCCGCCCTGTGGGGGTATGCGCGAGACCTGTTCACCACGCCCGGTTTCGGCGACACGATCGACTTTGTGCAGATCAAGCAGCACTACTACCTCGTGCACACCGACATCAACCCGACCCGGATCGTGCCGAAGGGGCCGGACCTGTCCGGCTGGCTCACCCCGCACGGACGGGACGCGCTCGGTGGCCGGCCGTTCGGGGACGGCACTCCACCGCCCCCTCCCCATGCGACCGAACAGGTCCCGAGCGCTCACACGCCGCTGGCGGCCTGACCCCGGTAGGTGCCGAAACTCCAGTGGACGCCCTGCGGGTCGCGGCACGTGAACCCGTGCGATCCGTAGTCCTCGTCGCGGATGCCGCGCGTGACCGTCGCGCCGTGGGCGACGGCCCGGTCGTACAGGGCGTCGACGGTCGCGGCGTCGGGCACCACGAGATAGGCGGAACCGGTGCCGGCCGGCATCTCGACCGGGCTGTCGTCGCGACCGCCCGAACCGAGCATCACGGCGCCTCCGTACGGCCAAGCCAGTTCGGCGTGGTCGACGCGGTCGCCCTCGCCGTAGACGGCCGCCTCGACGAACCCGAACGCCTCGACCAGGAAGCGGATTGCGCCGCGCGCATCGTCGTAGGTGAAACACGGAAACAGTGCTGTGGTGGTTGCTGTCGTGGTCATGTCGTTGGTGGTCATGTCACCTAGCCTGCGCCCGGAGGACCGCCCTCGTCTTGGACGATTGGGAACACCTCTTGGACGATTGGGAACACCTCGTCGTCCATCCACTGCGACGGCGGCACCCCGGCGAGGTCGCGCCAGTCGCGGGCCAGGTGCGCCTGGTCGTAGTAGCCGGCGCGCGCCGCGACGTCCGCGAGGCGGCGCCGGCCGGGCGTGCGCAGCAGTTCGCGGGAGCGGTCGAACCGGGCCAGCCGTGCCGCGTCCTTCGGGCCGATCCCGTATTCGGCGGTGAATCGGCCGGTGAGATGACGACGGCTCCAGCCGATGTCGTCGGCGACGGCCCGCACCCCCGGACCATCGGTGGAGGTGAGCTGCTGCCACGCTCGCGCGAGACGCGTGTCGATACCGCCCGGATGACCCGCACGGCGTGCGAGGCGGCCGAGCACGTCGTCGAGCACCGCGAACCGCTCCGGCCATTCGTCGGTCGCGGCGACACGGTCCTGCAGTTCCCGGGCGCCGGCGCCGAGCACATCCTCGAGCTCGACGACCCACGCTCCGAGCGCCCCCGCCGGTATGCCGAGCAGGACGCGGGCACCGGCCGGGGTCATCGCCAGCTGGATGCCGTGCTGGTTGCCGTCGTGCGCGATCGTCACCGGTGCGGTCGTCAGGCCGCTCGCGAGTGCCCCGAAGGTGCCGGGCCGTTGTCCGGGCGCCGCCGCACGGGCCAGCTCGAGGGGCGCACCGATCGTCAGCACGATCGTCAGGTCCTGCGAGGGCAGTCCCAGATGCTCACCCGCAGGGAAGTCGGTGAGGCGGTAGCCGTCGTACCAGCGCACGTACCGGCGCAGCGGCGGCGGCGGCCGTCGTCGCGCTCCGTCGGAGAGTCCCGGCACAATCGCCAGCGTAGACGCGGTGCGGTGGCATTCCTACCGGCTTGTCACCGGAAATATCTATAGTCGGCCGTGCACACCCGCGACGGGAAGCGCAGGGCCGCGACACACGAAAGTCCGCGACACGAAAGGCACAGCGATGAGCGAGAGAGTCGGGGCAATCGAGAAGTTCATCATCACGCTGCTCGACAACGGCAGCCGGCTGCAGGGCCCCGCGGTCGCGAAGTACGTCGACCGGGTCCGCCAGGCGCATCCCGACGAGTCGCCCGCACAGATCATCGAACGGCTCGAGAAGATGTTCCTGACCGGTGTCACGGGCAGCGGTTCCGCGGTCGGCGCGGCCGCGGCGTTCCCCGGTGTCGGAACCCTCACCGCGGTCGGTGCCGTCGGCGCCGAGACGGTGTTCTTCCTCGAGGCGTCGGCGCTGCTGACGCTCGCCGTCGCGTCGGTGCACGGCATCCACCCGCACGACCACGAACAGCGCCGAGCGCTGGTCCTCGCCGTGGCGCTCGGCGAGGCCGGCATGGAGGTCGTGAGCAAGGCGACCGGCGCGACGATGAAGAACTGGTCGTCGGCGGTCACCGGGAAGATCCCCGGCGCACAACTGCGGATGGTCAACAATTCGCTGGTCAAGAAGTTCATCCGCAAGTACTTCGCCAAGCGCAGCGCACTGATTCTCGGCAAGCTGGTGCCCGCCGGGATCGGCGCGGTCATCGGTGGTGCCGGTAACCGCGCCCTCGGAAAGCGCACGATCGGCAACGCCCGGACCGCATTCGGTCCGCCCCCCGCGCAGTGGCCGGAGGCGCACGCCACGCTCCCGCCGGGCGCCACAGGGACCCTGCCGAGCGCCGCGGCGGCCGGCGGTTCCTGACATGTCCGCGCCGGCGGTGTACGTCCGCGAGTCGGGAACCGGCTCGCGGACCGTCGTGCTGCTGCACGGCTACTCCGATCACGGCGGCACATGGTGCAAGGTCGAACCGGAGCTCGCCGAGCGATATCGGGTGCTCACCGTGGATCTGCCCGGTTTCGGTCGCAGTTCCGGGCAGTGGCGGACCCCGGTGATCGACCACTATGTCGACACCGTTGCGGATCTCGTCGCAGACAGCACCGAACCGGTCGCGGTGATCGGCAACTCGCTCGGTGCCGTCACCGCGCTCGCATTCGCGTCGGCGCACCCGAGGCGCACCGACCGGGTGGTGCTGTCGGACATGCCGGGCCTCGCCGGAATTCCCCGAGCCTGGAGGGAGAGCGCACGGCTTCCCCTGGACCGGGTGTCGCGGATGCTGTCGTGGCCGGTTCCGGCGCCGGTGATGCAACGGGCGATCGGCGAGTTCTACACCCGTGCGGCGCTGCACCGGCCGGAGCGGATGGATGCGGCGACGCTGACCGCGTTCACCGCCAACTTCGCCGACCGGCGTCAGGTGGACACGATGCTGCAGGTCGGCCGGGTCGCGGTGCGCGAACTCGGGAAGCTCCCGATACCGCAGATGGTGCACGCGCTGACGATGCCGACACTGCTGCTGTGGGGTGCGCACGACCGGGTCACGCCGGCGCGGGCGTCGCGCCGCGTCGTCAGCGGGCCGGACCGGCGAGTGGTGATCATTCCCGACGCCGGGCACTGCCCCCAGCTCGAGTCGCCCGCCGAGTTCCTGGGCGCGGTGCTTCCGTTCCTCGAGCATCAGGCGTCCGCAGCCGAGGATGCGGGCACGTAGGCTCGCGACGACCACGTGCACCGGCAGAGACGGGGGAACTTCTTGACCGCACAGTTCGCGCAGGCACCGGACGCGTTCCCAGTGTCCGGCCCGCCGCCGGGAATCTCCGTGCAGGGGCTGACCAAGACGTACAAGAACATCCCCGCGGTATCGAACCTCTCGTTCGCGGTGCCGCCGGGATCGATCACCGGATTCCTCGGACCCAACGGGTCCGGCAAGACGACGACGCTGCGGATGCTGCTCGGCCTGGTACGCCCCACGGCGGGACTCGCGCTGATCGACGGCGTCCCGCACGCGTCTCTGCAGCAGCCGGGGCAGGTCGTCGGTGCCGTCCTCGACGCGCAGGGCGCCCACCCGAAGCACACGGCGCTCACCCATCTCGAGGTGTACTGCGCGGCGATGCGGGTGCCGCTCACCCAGGCACGGGCGATGCTCGACCTGGTCGGTCTGGGTTCGGTCGCGACCCGCCGCACCGGCGAATTCTCTCTCGGCATGCGCCAGCGGCTGGCGCTGGCAACCGCACTGCTCGGGCAACCTCGCTACCTGGTGCTCGACGAACCCGCCAACGGCCTCGATCCGGAGGGCATGGCGTGGCTGCGCGAATTCCTGCTGTCGTATGCCCGCTCGGGCGGCACGGTGCTGGTTTCCAGCCACATCCTGCGGGAGGTCGAGCAGATGGCCGACCATCTCGTGATCGTCAGCAACGGGACGCTCGTGCATCAGGGCACCACCGCGGATCTGCGCAACGCATACCGCGCACGTGTCCTGGTCGCCTGCTCGGACCCGGCCCGTCTCGCGGCGGCGCTCGCCGCCGCCGGCATTACGGACGCGCAGATTCAGGGCGACGGCCGGCTCGCGGTCGCCGGGGCCGAACCCGAGCGGATCGCGGCGCTGGCGACCGAGCAGAAGGTGACGGTCTTCGGCACGCACGTCGAACACGTCGACCTCGAGCAGGTGTTCCTGTCCATGACCAGCGGTCGCTATGCCGCGACGACCGGATATCCGCAGCAGGGACCGCCCCCGCCGGGTTTCGTCCAGCCCGGGTATGCGCCGCAGCAGCAGTACCCGCCGCAGCACCAGTACCCGCCGCAGCAGTACCCGCAGTCGCAGCAGTACCAGCAGGCCGGGTATGCGCCGCAGCAGTACCCACCGGGGGCGCCTGCACCCCACCAGCCGCCGTTCGGACCGGGAGGATTCCAACGTTGACCGCGCTTC